>NZ_PHRF01000040.1 GCF_004151105.1 Streptomyces sp. L-9-10 | reverse complement strand
GCCTGTGCGATGTCCGGATGGCCGGCGAGCGCGGACTCCACCTCACCCAGCTCGATACGGAAACCCCGCACCTTCACCTGGTCATCCGACCGGCCCACAAACTCCAGCACACCCTCCACCGACCACCGCACCACATCCCCGGTCCGATACATCCGCGCACCCGAACCACCAAACGGATCCGCCACAAACCGCTCCGCCGTCAAACCCCGCAAACCCACATACCCCTGCGCCACACCACCACCACCGATAAACAACTCCCCCGCCACACCCACCGCAACCGGACGCAACCACCCATCCAGCACATACACCCGGGCATTCGCCACCGGCCGCCCGATCGGCGGAACCCCCACCGCCTCCGCCGACAAGCCACCACTGAACGTCACCGCGACACTGGCCTCCGTCGGACCATACGCGTTGACCATCCGCCGACCCGGCGCCCAACGCGCCACCAGATCAGCACTCACCGCCTCCGCACCCACCATCAACGACCGCAGATCCGGCAACTCCACCGCAGGAAGCGCCGCCAACAGAGCCGGCACCAGAAACGCGTGATTCACACGATGGCGCTCCAGCAACCCCACCAAGTCCTCCGCCGACACCACACCGGCCGGAGCAACCACCAACGCACCGCCCAGACCCAACCCCGCCAGCACCTCAAGAATCGACGCGTCGAAACTCGGCGACGCCGTCTGCAACAGACGATCACCCGGCCGCACCCCAAAGCCCTCGGCCAACCCCGCCACAAACGCACTCAACCCACCACTCGGAACCTCCACACCCTTCGGCACACCCGTCGAACCCGACGTATAAATCACATACGCCGGCTGCCGCACATCCACCGACACCTCAGGAAGAACCGACGACAACCCCGCCAACTCCCCACCC
>NZ_PHRF01000039.1 GCF_004151105.1 Streptomyces sp. L-9-10 | reverse complement strand
GACCACCCCCACCAGGAGATAGACACTGACCGCGGGAACGGTCTCCAGCCACTCCTGGACGTGCACCGCCGGTTCCTCTCGTTGTTTCCGCTGCCCGGCGTGCGCCTGGCCAGGCGCACGCCGGGCAGCCTACCCGGTGGGCGGGTGAGGTGAGGAATCCGGCGGAGGTCAGGAATTCGGGCGAAGGGTCCAGACCACGGTCATCTCTCCGGTGACCGCTCCGTCCTCTC
>NZ_PHRF01000038.1 GCF_004151105.1 Streptomyces sp. L-9-10 | reverse complement strand
CGGCGCAACCTCACCCCGCCCACGCAACACCGGCAGATCCAGCCGCACCGGAGCCACCACCGCATCCCCCGCAGACAAAGCCGCGTCGAACAACGCCAGACCCAACTCCACCGACAACGCCGGCACACCCGCACGAGCCATCCGCTCCGCGTCCGCCGCCGACAACGTCCCCGTCATCCCACCCGACTGATCCCACGGACCCCACGCCAACGACACACCCGGCAGACCCTCAGCCCGCCGACGCTCCACCAACGCATCCAAAAACGCGTTACCCGCCGCGTAATTACCCTGCCCCGCACTCCCGAACAAGGCGGCAGCCGAGGAGAAGACCACGAACGCCGAAAGCGGTTGTTCACGGGTCAGCTCATGGAGATGCCAGGCGGCGTCGGCCTTCGGCCGCAGCACCTTGTCCAGCCGCTCCGGCGTCAGCGAGCCGACCACACCGTCATCGAGCACACCCGCCGCATGCACCACAGCGGACACCGTGTGACGCGTCAGCAGCTCGGCAAGGGCATCACGGTCCGCGACATCGCAGGCCTCGACCCGGACTTCGGTCCCTTGCAGCTCCAGCTGGGCGACCAGTTCCTCGGCTCCGTCGGCGCCCAGGCCGCGGCGGCTGACCAGCAGCAGCCGGCGCACCCCGTGCTCCGCCACCAGATGCCGCGCCACGACCGCACCCAGACCCCCCGTACCACCTGTGATCAGCACACTCCCCGCACCATCCCAGACCGGACCCGCCGCCGCACGATCCCCCACCACCGCACGCACCAGACGACCCGCCAGCACCTCACCACCCCGCACAACCACCTGCGGCTCATCCACACCCAACGCCGACAACGGCAACACAACCGACTCACCCGACCCGACCGACTCACCCGACCCGACCGACTCAAGATCAAGATCGACCAGACCGAAACAGCCCGGATTCTCCGACTGCGCCGACCGAACAAGACCCCGCACCGCAGCCGCCGCCACATCACGGCCCCCAACCGCACCCCGCGTCACAAACACAAACCGCGACCCCGCGAACCGCTCCTCCACCAAACGCTCCTGAAGCAACCCAAGCACCCGATGCGTCAACGCCCGCACCGAACCAGCCATATCGGCACCGGAGTCCCCGACCACCGGAATCAACACCACATCCGGCACCGCCGACCCATCAGCGGCCAACGCAGCGGTATCCAGGCTCAGTTCGGCGTCGGCACCCGCCATACGCAGGGCCTCCACCAGTCCCAGGCTGTCCTGGCCGACCACAGCGATCGTCTGAGAGGTGCCGGCAGACGGAGTGGACACCGGTGTCCAGTCCAGCCGGAACAGCGCGTCCCTCGTCAGCGCACCCGCCTCATCCAGAGCCTCCGCCGACAACGCCCGCATCGCCAACGACTCCACCGACGCGACCGGCGCACCCATCACATCAGCCACCGCGATCGACACGACGCCATCCACCCCACGCACCAGCCGCACCCGCACCGAAGAAGCCCCCGACGCCCGCAACGACACCCCACCCCACGCGAACGGGACACCACCGGACTGCCGACCAGCACCACCAGCGCCATCAGCAGCCTCACCCGGCGAGCCCACGAACCACGCCGCATGCAGCCCCGCATCCAGCAACGCGGGATGAAGACCGAACGCCCCCGCATCACCCTCGATGCCGTCAGGCAAACTCACCTCGGCGAAGACCTCACCGTCACGCCGCCAGGCCGCCCGAAGCCCCTGGAACACCGGGCCGTACGCGAAGCCCTCGACGGCCCGTGCCTCGTAGAAACCGTCCAGATCCACCGGCTCAGCACCCACCGGCGGCCAAACCGA
>NZ_PHRF01000037.1 GCF_004151105.1 Streptomyces sp. L-9-10 | reverse complement strand
CTCCTCGCCGGTGGTGATCTCCGACCAGGACAGGCTGGCGGCGCCGCCGGCGTTCAGCATCCGCAGGTGCAGGAACTCGTCCAGGCCGGCGGGGGCGGGGTTGGCCATTCCCCACAGGATGGAGTGGAACCATTTGCGGTGCGCCTCGACGAACCGGTACAGCTGGGTCGGGCTGGCGACGGCCTGTACCGAGACCATGAGTGACTGCAGCGCGGCGACCGGGCCGGTCTGATCCGCCGTCGG
>NZ_PHRF01000036.1 GCF_004151105.1 Streptomyces sp. L-9-10 | reverse complement strand
GGTTCAAGTCCCGTTACTCACCCTGATTGATCAAGGCCCGACCTGTGGAAACAGGTCGGGCCTTCGTCGTTCCCAGAACTTTGGGAACACGACGGGAACACGGGCCCTCATCTACGGTCGTATTGTCCCCACATGGCGAGCATCGTGGAACGACCCAAGAAGGACGGCACCGCCACCTACCAGGTGAAGTGGCGCCAGGGCGGCAAGCAGGAATCCGAGAAGTTCGGCGACCCCGAGGGCGCCGAGACCTTCAAGAAGCTGGTCGAGGCGCACGGCAACAAGTGGCCGCACGGCTGGGTACGCGGCAAGGGATTCATCACAGAACCCGAGATCCCCGGCGACGTCCCCTTTGGGCCGTACGCCGAGCGGTACGTCACCCGCCTCAATGGCATCGACGAACGCACCGAAGAGGACTACCTCCGTGAGGTCCGGATCCACTTCTCTCTGCTCCGGCACACCGACGCGGCAGGCAGGGAGCACCCCGCAACCATCGGCAATCTGGTGGACGACGACATCAGCGACTGGGTCCGCGCGGAGAAGAAGGGCGAACGGCACCCTGACGACCCCGAGAAGTGGCTCAGAAGGCCCGCAGACCCCAAATCCATTGCCAACCGGCATGGGCTCCTCTTCTGCATCATTCAGTCGGCCGTGGACGCCACTCCTCAGCTGCGGACGACGAACTGCTGCAAGAAGACCGACCTCCCCCGCACCGACAACCACGTCGATGAGGAGATGACGTTTCTGGAGCGCGACGAGTACCAGCGGATCGCCGCCGAGATCACCGATCCGGACGCCCGGAACCTCGCCGACTGGCTCGTGGGCACGGGCATGCGCTGGGGCGAGGCCACTGCTCTCAAGATCAGCGACCTGAACCTCACCGCCGAGAGGCCCACCGTCAACGTCCAGCGCGCCTGGAAGAAGGCCAAGAAGGGCGAGCCGGGCGGCGCCTTCTACCTAGGGCCGCCGAAGACCAAGAAGGCCCGGCGGCTGATGGCCCTGTCCCCCGTCCAAGTCGACATGGCCCGGCGCCTGAAGACAGGACGCAAGCCTGGCGACTACGTCTTCCGTGCGGCGATGGGCGGCCCGTGGCGGCACGCCAACTTCTATAACAGGAAGTGGCGGCCGGCGGTGAAGGCCGCAGTCGCGAAGGGTCTGCCGAAGGAGCCGCGCATCCACGATCTGCGGCACACGCACGTGGCGTGGCTGATCGGGGCGAACGTGCCGCTGCCCGCGATTCAGCTTCGCCTGGGACACGAATCGATCTCAACGACGGTGGACCGCTACGGGCACCTGGTCCGTGCGCTGGATGACGAGATCACGGCGGCGGTGGAGGCCGCCCTCGGCACGCAGATCCCCCGCACTGAGGGCCTGCGCGCCGTGGCGATCGTCTAGGGCTCTGCGGGCGGCTGGGGCGGCTCCTCGCCGGGGCAGCCCCACTGTTGCCGCCAGAGCCCGTCTCCTGTGATGCGGGCGAGGTAGGCGTTCATCTCCTCACAGACCTGCGGGGAGGCGTAGCCCTCGCAGATCAGCCAGACGAAGCGGCCTTTCTCCTCAAGCGGCAGGCACGGGACGCCGGGCGGCAGGTAGGCCGCGGGAACGATTCTCCATTCAACGTGTGCGAGGTGCAGGCCCTTCGGTGCTTGATCGACTCTGCCGGGTCCGTCGGCCTCGTCCCAGTCCTGGGCCCATCTCCCCCGGCGGCCCAGAATCTCGCCGTGCAGGCCGTTTAGCGTGCTGCACAGTCGCTTCCGCGCTTGCCCCCTCCGGATGCTGACGGTGATGGCGCCTGCTTCCTCTCGGAGGAGGCAGGCGCGACCTCTTGGGAACTTCCTCCGTGACACGAGTTCGAACTGCACCCGGGTTACTTCGTAGATCATCTTTGTGCCCATCCCCTTAACCAGCAATACGCACATCAGTTCGATATGGATTGCTGGAGCCGATCATTCCGCCCCCCAGGCAGGGCATCCATCGTGCACGCCCCAGATCGACTTCACAAGAGGTTACAAAAACATCACTCAGCGTCAGGTTCCTCGCCAGGCTCTCCACTGCGCCGAGTGCTCCACGCCTGGGCAATCTCCCGAAGCCGCTCGCGGTCCGCAGGACTCATCGCCTGATAGTCGTGGACGAGCGTCATCATCTCCAGGTCGTCGAACCAGAGACTCTGGATTCCGAAGAACTGCCTACCGGCCGCCTCTTGCACTCGACTGAGATGCACCTGGAGGCCAGCCGCCAGCGCGCGCAGCTCCCCGAGCTCCGGCGGGATGATCGGAAGATTCTTCTCCAGGCGGTCAATGACCCCGAACTTCCACTTCTGGCCGGCTTCCGGGTCTTCAGGGTCGACACACCTCTCCGCCAGCTTGCGGAGACTCAGCCCGAGCTCAGCCCGCCTGGTGCGCAGTAGATCAGACAAGTCTGTCCTGTTTTGGGGCTCGACCATAACGGTCATCCTGCCACTCCGAAGTGTTGTAGCCAGAGTCCAGATGTCTATGTGGCCAGTGGTACGCATGTCGAGTACCCCCAGTTCACCGGCTATCGCCTGTCCGTTGCCATCGACAGATTGTCCATGCCGCTGAACGCCACCGCCAGGCGACCCCCCACTTCTGGCCGGACTTCACTCGCCACGGCTGAATACCCCCACTTATCCAACGAGATAGACAACTCGTCGGTCTCGTGCGATGCTCATCTCGTCCAACGAAAAGAACAACTCGTCTGACGAGGTGGACGTGAGCACACCCATGTACAAGCTGGCCGATCGCACTGTCCTGCGGACTCTCATGAAGCGCACAGGCGACGGTCAGCCCATCACCATCCGCGGGCTGGCAGACGCCGCCGGCATCCAGCACCACAGCACCATCGGGCACCTCCTCACCGGCGAGCAGGAAGCCGTCCCTTTCGAGATAGCCGAGGCGATCGCATCCCGGATCGGTGTCGACCTGCTGGTCCTCTGGATCCCGGTCGGCAGGGCGGTGCGCAGCAGTCAACCGCCTGCGGCGGTGGCGGTATGAAGCGCTACACGTACGCCGAAGCCGCCGCCGAGTTGCGCGTCGAGGAGTCGTGGCTGCGGCGCCACATCAGGCGTCTGCCGCACTCGAAGAAGGGCCGAGTCGTGACGTTCTCCGACGCGGATCTTGAGCGCATCGACCAGATCCATCACTACGAGCCGTCTACGGGGCCGCTCGCGCTGGCTTCGGCACCGGCGGGTGGCTCGCATCCGCTGGTGCATCTGAAGCCGCTGCCGTCTCGTCGCGGCGCCTGACTCACCTGATGAAGCGGGGCCGCCCGGACCCTGGCCGGTCCGTTGCGACCCCTCGGCAATCCACCTCACCCACAAGAAGAAGGAAGTGGATCACCTTGAGTACACAGACTATCCGTCCTACGGATTTGCCCGCCGGTCACCGGCGGACGGTCCGCGTGGACGTTGACGTTCCCCGCCCGGCGAACGTGTCGGCCGTGTTCCGGGCTGCGGCCCGTGTGATCGCGGCGAACGGTCACTGGCAGGGCGACTTCGTGCCGGACGTGTTCGACCGGGAGATGTGCGTCCCGCACTTCCTGCGTCCGATGTCGATCGTCGCGGCTCTGAAGTGCGCGACCACCGGAGACCCGCACGCTACGTCGTTGCTGGCGGACGAGTCGATCGCTGTGCTGGCGCTGCGGCTGGAGGTCGGCGGCGAGATGGGCCCGTACTGGGGGGACATTTTCTCGCTGGAGGAGCACATTGCCGCGTGGGGTGACGTGCCGGGCCGGACGGTGGAGTCGGTTGTCGCGGTGCTGTATGCGGCTGGGGACGCTGCGGAGGTGTCGGCATGAGCGACTCGATCAGCGTCCGGATCACCCTGGACTCGTACGACCTGCTGCGCCCGCGTGAGAAGCAGACGCAGGTATACGTGCAGATCCCCGAGGTGGCGCGCGTCTCGTACATGCTGCCCGCCGAGCGGTTCCAGGGGCTGAAGGACCGTGCTTGGCCCGAGGTGCTGGACGTGGCCCACGAGCACTACGAGCGCGGGTGGGCCGTAGAAGATCCGGCGACGGTGGCGGCTCGCGCTGCCGTCCGGGCGTGGCTGCGGGACGACGCGAACCACGACGAGATGCAGGCCGCGTTCGAGGAGGACCACGCCCGTCGGGACCCGGTGGCGCGGAAGCTGTTGGAGGAGAACGAGCGGCTGCGGTCCAAGGTCGCCGAGTTGGACAAGATCTCTGACGAAGCGCTGGCCGAGCGCGACGGCATGCACGACGCGCTCGACGAGTTCGCTCAGGCTGTCGCTCCCGAGGAAGTCATCGGAGAGCACTCGTCTGGAAACAACCCGTGGGCCAACGCGCTCAACTTGCTGACCCCGGTTGCCGAGGTCGACAAGCTGCGGGCGCGGGTCGCCGAGCTGGAGGCGGACCTCGCGGCCAAGGCGCAGGACACAGAGGCGGCCGTGAAGGGCTGGGGACGCGCCCGCGACCGGGTCGCCGTGCTGAAGGCCGCGCAGGCCCCGGCCAAGGAGTACGGCCCCGCGTTCCCGTGGGTCGCGCTGATGGACGACGACGACCGCTCGGAGTTTCTGGGGGAGTTGGCGGCTGCGGCCATCAACTACTACCGGCCCGAGGCCGGGGACGAAGCCACGCTCGCGGAGATTGAGAAAGCGTGTATGACGTGGCGTCTGATCGCTGAGGCGCAGCACGCGCACAACACCGCGCCCGGCTCGGCCGCCTCGGGTGGTGGCGAGTGATGGACACCGTTCTCCGCATCATCGCCGCCGCCTCCGTCACCTGGGGCCTCAGCGGCTGCGTCCTCGTCGCCGTGCTCGACGGCCGCCACCCCCTTGACCGTCTCCTCGCCCTGCTGGACCGCATCGGAGGCCGCAATGCCCGCTGACCTGAACCCCAGCACGAAACCGCCGCTGTCCGTACGGCTCCGATCTGACTGGCTGCGCGGCATCCTCCGCGTCGACCTCATCCGCCACCACACCCTGATCGGCCTCGTCCAGCACTGGGGTGACAACGACGCCCGCGAGGACGTCATCACCCAGCTCGACGCACTCGCCGAGGCCGTCCAGTCCCCGCGCGAAGGCGAGTTGGACGCGCTGACCGAAGCGGTGGAGGACGCGGCGGCGCTCGACACGGCCGAGATCGACATCAGCCTGTCGGACGCGCTGCGGCTGCGGAATGAGCTGGACGCGGTGATCGGGCGGCTGTCGCGGTTCAACCCGCAGCGGATCACGGCGGTGCCGTCGCTGCCCGAACGGAGGACGGCATGAACGCCCGCGAGACGCTGCACTCCGACCTCCTCACCACGCCCGCAGCCCAGAAACTCCCGCAGCCTGAGGGATGGGCCAGCACCCGGATCAAGCGGTACCGGGACGAGGTCCGTACCGAGACGCTGGCCGAGGTCGCCGAGATGCTCGACCGAGTCGGGCACCCCGCCGCCGCGCTGGTCCTCCGCTACGCCGACGAGGCCGCTGGGCCGGAGGAGAAGACCACCCCTGCCGGGGCTGCGGTCACTCCCCAGCCCGAGCAGTCCGGCGAGTGGGCCGCAGCCGCTGTCCTCCGCGACCGGCTCGCCGACCTCCTCGCTCACATCCGCAAGCACCCCGGCCGCACCTGGACCACCGAAAACGTGCGGCGCTTCTACCTCTCCCAGGCTCCCAAGCGCGCCACCTGCCGCCGCGATCTCCAGTCTCTGCGCGCCATGGGGTGGCTCGTCGAGCACGACGAGAAGGGGCGCCGCTTCTACCGCCTCACCACCCGGAAGGACGGCCAGCGATGACCGGACCCGAGCACTACCGCAAAGCCGAGGAACTCGCCAAGATCGCCGCCCGCCACCCGGATTCGAGTGACGCGCTCACACTCACCGGTCTGGCACAGGTCCACGCGACGCTCGCCCTCGCCGCCGCCACCGTCGAGCAGGCGTCCAACGCGGCCCTCGCTGCCGACATCAACAGCGAGGATCTGGACTCCTGGCACAGGGTCACCCACCGGCCGCAGGGCGGCGATGCCCTGTGACGACCGTCGCGCAGGCCGGGGCTTCGGCCCCGGCCGCCGGCCGCAGGGTCACACCCACCGGCCGACTCATCCTCCCCGCCGACGCCGACCGCGCCGACTGGCTCACCGCCCGCCGAAACGGCCTCGGCTCCTCCGACCTCGCCGCGATCCTCGGCATCAGCCGCTACGGCAACGCCCTCTCCGTCTACCACGACAAGACCGGCGGACTCCCGCTGGAGAACGACGACAGCGAACCCGCCCTGTGGGGACGAGCGATCGAGGACACCGTGGCCCGCGAGTGGGCCCGCCGCAACCGCTCCGTCGTCCGCCGCGTCGGCCTCGTCGCAAACGTCGACCGGCCATGGCAGATGTGCACCCTGGACCGCCGAGTCCTCGAATGCCCGCTCGCCACCGAACGCGAGCGATGCGCGGTGGAGATCAAATGCCGCGACAAGATGAAAGCCCCGATGTGGCGAAAGGGCTGCCCGGACGATGTCCTCGCCCAGACCCTGTGGCAGGCCGACGTCTGCGGCTACGACCACGTCCACGTCGGCGTGCTGATCGGCGGCAACGACTACCGGCAGTTCGTCGTACGGGTCGCCGACCATCAGCAGCTCATCGAGGACCTCCGCGCAGCCGGTGAGCGGGCATGGCAGCAGATCGTCACCCGCCGCCCGCCTGTCCTGCCGCACGACGCGGACCCGGATGTCCTGCTCGATCTCTACGAGCAGCTGCACCCCGCCCGCAACGGTGCGGTCGATCTGACCCGTGACGGCGACGCGCAGGACGCCCTCTCCGAGTACCTCGAAGCGCACACCGCCGAGACCGAAGCCGGACGACGCAAGAAGACGGCGAAGGCCGTGATGATCTCCGCCCTCGGCGGCGCGGATCAGGCCATGGTCCTGGACCGCACTTTCTACAGCCTCGACGAGCAGTCCCGCGAGTACGTCGACACCGAGCGGCTTGCTGAGCGCTGGCCGGACGCCTACGCCGACTGCGTCGAAGACCGCGTCTCGCGCCGTCTGAACATCCCCCGCGCCATCCGTGAGGAGCACACCCTGTGAGCACGCTGACCGAGCGCGCGGCGGCTGCGGCCGGCCGCACCAATGCCCCGGCCGATGACGCCGAACTCCCCGCCGTCCTCGACTCAATCCCCGGCCCGGCTCCGGCGCCGGACCCGATGGCCAACTACGAGCCGGGCGACGAGGACCCGGAGATGGTGCCGGTCCACATCGCGTGGCTTCGCGTCCGTAAGGACGTGCGCGCCATCTCCAAGAACGAGCAGTACAACGGCGGCGGCACCCGCTTCAACTTCCGTGGCGTCGACACCGTCGTCAACACCTTCGGCCCGGTCACCCTCCGGCACGGCATCAACATCTTCCCCGTCGGCATCGACGCGGAGCACCGGGACACCACCACGTCCAAGGGCAACAAGATGCGCGAGTGCACCGTGACCGTCTCGTGGATGGTCATGGGCCCCAAGGGCGACACCCTGCCCGCGCTGCTGAAGACGCGGGGCGAGGCGCTCGACTCCGCGGACAAGGGCACGGCCAAGGCCCAGTCCGTGGCGCTGCGGGTGCTGCTCCTGACCGGTGGTCTCACGCCGACCCACGACAAGGACCCGGACTCCTCCCACGTCGAGCGCGGCGAGGCGCCCATTCGGCCCGCCGTCCAGTACCTCGACGAGATCACCCACCCGCAGACCAGCGCCGGACGCCTCCGACAGATCCACTACGAGCTGAAGCAGACCGGCCAGTTGGGCGCGCTGCTGACGAACGAGGTCGGCGACGAGGAGCGGGCGGGCGACATGGTCGTCCGTATCGGCAAGGAGCGCGCTGCTGGGGGTGCCGCGTGAGCTGGCACCTCGGCCGCATGGCCGGCTTCGACCTGGAGACCACCGGCCCCGACCCCCTCACCGCCCGCATCGTCACCGCGTGCATCGTCCAGTGCGGCGGCGGACAGCCCGTCGACTCTGCGACGTGGCTGTCCGACGTGGACGGCGAGGAGATCCCCGACGAGGCCGCCGCCATCCACGGCGTCACCACCGACCGAGCCCGCGCTGAGGGCGCGCCGCTCGCGCAGGTCGTCGCTGAACTCCTTGCCGGGCTCGGGCAGGCGATCACTGCGGGCCTGCCGATCGTCGCGATGAACGCCCGCTACGACATCACGCTGCTGGACCGCGAAGCCGAACGATACGGCCTCGACCCGCTGCCGGACGGGCCCGTGATCGACCCGTTCGTCATCGACAAGGCCGTCGACAAGTACCGGCGCGGAAGCCGGAAGCTCACCGCCCTGTGCGAGCACTACGCCGTACCGATCGGCGACGCCCACCAGGCCGACGCCGACGCGATCGCCGCGTGCCGCGTCGCCTGGCGACAGGCCACCCTGTACGAGCAGGTGGCCCGGATGACGCTGGCCGACCTGCACCACGCGCAGGTCGGATGGGCCGCCGAGCAGGCCGCGTCCCTTCAGGAGTACTTCCGGCGGAAAGACCCGACGGCGGTAGTCGAGGGCGCTTGGCCGCTCATCCCTCGCCAGCGGGGCGGTGACGCCTGATGTGGATCTCCCGCACCCGGTACACCGACATGCGCGCGCAGATCGAGCGGCTCGTCGACCAGCGCGACGACGCCCGCCGCGACGCCGCCGCGCACCTCAGCGCCGCCCGGCGCACCGCCGCCCGCAACACGCACCTCAGCGAGCAGCTCCAGGACGCGATGGGCTACGAGCGGCGCATCGTCCGCATGACTCGCGCCGCCGCGCGACTGTCCGCCGCGCTCACCACGCAGACCCGCCGCGCGGACCGGCTCCAGCAGCGCCTCGACGCCGCGCTCGGGCTCGACAGCCCCGCCATCGCGGACGGCGCCCTGTGGCAGCAGCACCGCACCGACAAGCCCGAGCCCGGACCGAAGGGCAGCATGCTGTGACCACCCTGTTCGACGTGACCCCCGCCCCGGCCCCCGCGCCGGCGGCGGGGGAGGCCCCCCGGCCCCTCGTCATCGGCCTCGACCCGTCCCTCACCTCCTGCGGCATCGCCGGAGCCGACTGGGCCGACGCCCTCCGCCCCCGCAAAACCCACGCCCGCGGCCACCTCCGCCTGTCCTGGCTCCGTACCGAGATCGCCGACCGCACGCGCCTCGCTGACCTCGTCGTCATCGAGGGCCCCTCGTACGGGCACGGCGCGATGGCCGGACACCACGAAATGGCCGGCCTGTGGTGGCTCATCACCCACGACCTGTGGCGCCGCGAGATTCCGTACGCGGTGTGCCCGCCCTCGCAGCGCGCCATGTACGCCACCGGCAAGGGCAACGCCTCGAAGGGCGCCGTGCGGGACGGCGTACGCCAGCACTTCGGGATCGAGTGCGACGGGCCCGGCCGGTACGACATGTCCGACGCCGCCTCGATGGCGCACCTCGGCCTGCACTGGCTCGGCTACCCCACGGCGAGTCTGCCGCCCACGCACACGCGGGCGCTGGAGGGCGTGGCGTGGCCCGAGCAGACACCGGCGGTGGCCCGATGACAAGAAAAACGCCGCTCTGCGGCACCCGGTCCGCCTACCAGCGCCACCTCCGCCGCGGCGAGCCGACCGACGAAGCATGCCGGGCCGCCAACGCCGCACACGACCGCGCACTTCGCACCGGTCCTGCACGAGTGGCAGAGGCACCCGCTGAACTCACCGACACCGAGCGGAAAGCCGCGCGACTTGTCGTCGACCAGGCCAGCAGCACGGAGGCACGGACCGTACTCCAGATGCTGGGCCTCATGCCGTCGCCCCATCCGAGGACGGACACGTGACGAACACGAGCAACTGGCGGGACGACGCCGCCTGCCTCAACCACACCCGCGTGTTCTTCCCCCGCACGGACAACCCCGCCGACACCGCCACCGCCAAGAAGATCTGCGGCATCTGCCCCGTCAAAACCGCCTGCCTCGACGACGCACTCGCCACCGAAGTCGGCGCCGAAGAAAGCCGGGCCGGCATCCGCGGCGGCAAAACCCCCAAGCAGCGCGCCAACCTCGCCCGCACCCGCCGCCGCAAAGCACGGGCCGCCGCATGAGCGCCCGCCGCCCGCGCCCGCAGCCGCCGCCTGGCGGGCTCCTCGACTGGCGGGACCAATCCCACTGGTCCTGGACCGAGAAGCCCTGCCGGTACTGCGACCGGCCGACCCACCTCCGCGACAGCAAGCGGTCCCCGGCGCACAAGACGTGCGCGGAGGCCGCCCTCCAGCAGCAGGCCGCCGACGCGGCCGACGCATACGAACAGAACGGACACCTCGCGTGACCAGCTCCCTCTGCAAGCACTCCTTCCCCGTCCAGGCCCCGGGCGGCTCCCTCTTCCGCCCCGGCGACTGCACCGGATGCGGCGTCACCTGGGACGCCGTCCAGGACGAACTTCAGAGGCAGGCCGACATCATTCGCGTCCGCACCGCCCATGAAGGCAAGTGCCACTACTGCGGCCGGCCCCGGATGCTCTTCAGCTACCAGCGCGGGCCCCAGCCCTGGGACGAGGCCGAGCCGCCCGTGCGCTGGCTGTGCATCCCCTGCTGGGGCGACGCCCAGGCCATCGAGGAGAAGACCGGCTTCGCCGAGGTGGGCGACGCCATGAAGTACGGCACGGATGCCCAGCTCGCCCGGTTCGTGCTCGGCGACGAGCCACGCCAGACCGCCTGACCTGTCCCGTACGTACGGCCGGGCCCGCGGGTATCGGGCCCGGCCACCCCACCAGAACACCACAGAAAGGCACACCCCGTGACCGACCTCCCGTACACCGACGCCGACCTCCGCGCCGAAGCCATCGCCCAGCACCGCGAACTCACCGACGACCCCGAGTACTTCACCGTCGGCGAAGCCATGTGCGACGCCAAGGTGCCATCCTCTGCCACCGGCGAGACGTGGGAAACCCTGCTGGACGAGGACGGATACAACGCCGCCCAGCGGAAGATCCACGACCTCATCAGCGGCGCCGCCAACGTGTCCGAGTGGGCCGTGAACCTCGGCGCGGACGGGCTGGAGCCCGAGGACCAGGCGATCACCATCGGAGCAGACGAAAAGCCCATCGCCCGCGTCCACTTCGCGTTCGAGCCCGGCATGCCCGACGAGATGCGTATCGCGCTCGTCGAGGGCATCGGTGAGGCCATCGCCGACCACCTCTGACCCACCCCGCTCCACCGTCCGGGGCGGCCGGCCCCGAGCCCCGCCCCGGACGAGACCACAGCACAAAGCCCCGCCGCAGCGGGGCCAGAACGGAGGAGGACGGACGTGTCAGGAAGTGGTGCTGGCCTTGCGCTTGCCGGCTCGCCACGCCTTGACGCGGGCGTGGACGTGGCGGCGGATGTCGTCGGCTCGCGACGTTCCTTCCTCCTGGCACAGCTCGCCGTACGCAGTCCACATCTCTTCCTCAATGCGGACCATGCGGCCGGGGGTGCCCTTCGTCGTCATGCCGACAGCGTAGCTGACTGTGCAGTGACAGCACACCCCAAGCTACCGAACCGTACTGCTTACGTATTGCTGGTGACTACACACCCCAAGGTACTATTGAGGCAGGCCGCAGGCCCCAAAACAGGCCGAGCGAAGCCGCCATGAGGGCTGTCCCCCACAAGCCGCAGCCAGCAGCGACAGCCCTACCGAGAGAAGAGACCACGTGAGCATCGAGGCAGTGAAGTGGGCCATGGACGACGCCCCCATGCTGCTCACCGACAAGGGCAAGCCCGACACCACAGCCCGCGGTGTCCTCCAGGCCCTCGCCGAGCACGCCCACAAGAACGGCACGGGCGCTTACCCCTCGGTGCTCCGCCTCCAGTACCGCACCGGCTACGACCGGCGCACCGTCCAGCGCGCGCTCCGGCGCCTGGAGGACGGCAACCTGATCGAGGCCGACGGCATGGTCAACGGCTGCACCCGCTGGAAGCTGAACCTCAAGGTCGTCCGGCCGGCCTCGGACTGGGCTGATTTGGAGGCGGAGGAGGAGAGCTTTCGAAGCGCTGCGGCGGAGCGGAAGCGCCGGTCCCGTTCGAAGGCTGTCACGCACGCAGACAGCGTGACGGTCACGCACTCAAACGACGTGACCGACGGGGATGTCACGCATTCTCCGTCCGGACGTCACGCACTTGAACAGCGTGACGTCACGCACTCTGCGTCCGGACGTCACGCACGGAACGCCGCCCTAACCATCAAGGAACCATCAGTACAACCACCAGGAACCTCTGGGGGGGAGGTCGGTTCCTACAGCAGGCCCCCCAGCCACACCGGTTTCAACACCCCCATCGACGACGCCGGATTCACCCTCACCGACCCGATGCGCCGCTGGGCCCTCGACACCTTCGGCCCCACCCTCGACGTCGACTACGAGACCGCGCAGTTCGTCGACCACCACCGCGCCGAAGGCCGCCACCGCAGCAACTGGCCCACCGAATGGCAGAAGTGGATCCGCCGATCCGCCAAATGGGCCTCCGAACGAGCCCAACGCCCCACCAGCGGCAGCGTCGTCTCCTTCCGCGACCGCCAGCAACAAGCCACCGACGACATGTTCGACCGCGCCATGACCCGCGCCCGCACCCGCATGCAGCAGGAGTCCTCATGACCCCCGACGAAACCGTGGTGCTCGCCCGCTACGTACGGGCCCTGTGCCCCCAGCAGAAGTTCGACGAATACACCCCCGACGCCTGGCACGACGTCCTCGGCAACTACCCCCTCACCGAAGCACGCACCGCCGCCGCCACCGTCGCCCGCCAACAGCCCTTCGTGTCCCCCTCCGAGATCATCACCGAGATACGACGACGCCGCGGCAACAACGCCTCCGACTTCCAAGGCCCCGGCCTCCCCGCCGCCGTACCCGACGCCGACCCCGACGACGTACCCGCCTACCTCGCCGCACTCCGCGAACAGCGCACCAGCGCCGCAGACGGCATCGAGCTGAAGCGCAGGCCGGTCGCCGAACTGATCTCAGGAGTCGTCGACAGCTTCGGCAAGATCCCGAACAGCGATACGCCGGCGAAAGTCGCCAGGGTTCGCCGACCCGGCCCACTGGGTGTCCAGTGCCCGACATGCCGCGCTGCGATCGGCCGTCCCTGCCGGGTTGAAGCCACCAGCGACAACCGCGGACCCCGCGAACTGCGGAACCCGCACACGGCCCGTGGCCGCGTCGCCCGCGGTGAGCACGCCTCGCTGGAGTCCCCGGCGGAGATCGAGCGCCGCCGCGCCGCCTCCCTCGCCCGCCTCGAACAGATGGCCGCCAACGAGCGGGCCCGCTCATGACCGCCGCCCCGAGCAGCCGCCGCCCGCAGCATCCCGCCCGCGCGATCGCGTGCCCGCACTGCAACGCCTCGGTGGGCCAGCCCTGCACTGTGCCCTCCAACCGCCGACCACTGCCCGCGCCACACCAGGCCCGCATCGACGCACTCGCCCCCGCCACACCGGCACCGGCCGGCGCCTGGCCGACGACGAACGGAGACGCCGCATGAGCACCCAACCCGCCCCCGTCGAGTACCTGTACGGCATCGACAGCACCGTCGACGACGACTCCACCCACTACCAACCGCCCCGCGTTGTGAAGTTCCGCATCATCAAGAAGACCCCGAAGCGCGTCTACTACGAGATCAACGGCTGGACCCGGTTCGTTGACCGGCAGCGCCTCGAAGCGGACGGCAAAGTCCTGCGGCTATCGGGCGGATGGTGGGAGCCGGACCTGACCGTCTACCTGTCCGAGCCCGTCATCCACCGGCCGCAGGCGCCGAGCCTCAGCGAGCTGAAGGCGGCCATGACCGCCGCGCACCCCGACCGAGGCGGCACCGACGACGCGTTCACCGCCGCTTTCGAGAGGTACGAACGCGCCCGCTCCCAGGCCAGCCGATGACCCACATGCCGCAGGCCGCCGTCACCACCATCGCCGCCGCGCTCGACGACTACCGCCGCACCACCCCAGCCGAACAGCAGAACCCCGACGAAGCCGCCCACTACGTCGCTGGACGCCTCCTCGCCAGCGGGTGGGAACTGCACATCACCGACGAACCCGCAGCCGCCTGACCGCTACGCCCCACCTACGCAGAACGTTAGCCAACCTAAGGACCTCGCCATGATCAACCAGCCCACCCGCATTCAGCGCCGCCGAACCAAGGGATGGCGCAAGCCCGACAACTGCGTGATCGTCACCCGCCCCAGCCGCTTCGGAAACCCGTTCACCCTCGCCGGGGCCATGGAGTGGCTCGGAGCCGAAACCCCGGAGCAGGCCCGCGAGACATGCGCGCTGGCGTTCAAGTCCTGGGTGAGCGGCAGCGACGACTGGTGGATGGGCGCTGAGGCGGCTGCCACCCGGAAGCGTCTCGTCGAAGCCCTTCCGGAACTGCGCGGCAAGGACCTCGCCTGCTACTGCCCGCTGCCTGAGCCCGGCGCCCCGGACCACTGCCACGCCGCCGTCCTGCTCGCCCTGGCCAACCCCACCCCGTGACACGCAGTACGCCCGCCCCTGTCGCTATCAGGGGCGGGCGCCCCGACAGCCTTCCACACACCCCAGGAGAACCCATGACCGACCAGCCCGAGCCGTACCGATACGTCGACGAGGACGGGTTCTGCCTGTCAGCTCGTCTCCTGCCCAACCTGAACACGGGCGGCCTCACGGACGTGCTGTCCATCTCAGTCGAAGGCGACGGCGAACCGCAGTCGGCTCACGTTCCGGCCGCCAAGGTGGAGGAGGTGGTGGCCGCGATCCGTACCGCCGCCGGACAGCCGCACGACCGGGCCGCCCTCCGTGACCGCATCGCCGACGCCATCCGTGACGCCGCCTGCCCCGGCGACTGCGACAAGACCGAGGCAGAGTGCACCAAGGAGCGCATCCAGCCCTGCGTTTGGCACCACGGCAGGTTGGCGGCGGTAGAAGGCGCGCCGGAGCAGTTCGCCGATGCGGTGCTGGCTGTGCTGCCCGAGCCCGACGACCGGGCCGCCGTGCTCCGGGAAGCCGCCGCGTTCGTCGGCAACGACGACGACTGCGGCTGCGGAGGCTGCGACACCTGTATCCCCCGCGCGCTGGCTGCCGGGCTGCTCGACATGGCCGACGAGGCGCAGCAGCCCACCGCCGGGGAGCAGCCCGACACCCGGCGCGAGCGCCAGCGGAAGTACGACAAGGCGGTAGACGCCCGCCTGCCGAAGCTCAAGGGCTGGAACCCGATTGACCGCAACCTTGCTGGGCTCGGCATCACCGACGCCGTGATGGTCGTGGCGGACGAGGAGCAGCAGGAGATGGCCAACGCGACGGTCGCCTTCACGGCCGCCATCCGCAGGCAGAACGACAACCTGCGCACCATGTACGACGTTTCCGAGCGCAGGGTGCACGACCTGATCGAAGAGCGGGACCGCCTGCGTGCCGAGTTGGAGCAGGCCCGCACCACCACGCTCACCGAGGCCGCCGACGTAGCGAAGGCCGAGGGCGACCGCCTGCACGACGACGCTGGGCTGAAGGCCGCCGAAGCCGCCTGGGGCGTCGGCGCACTGCTGCGCGACCTGGCCGCCGCCCGGCCCGGCGTGCAGGCCGAGGACGGGGCGCAGCAGCAGTGACCACCCAACAATCCCCCGACCCAACCCCGGAGCAGCACCCCGTGGCCACGCCCGAGCCCACCACCCAGACCACCCAGTACCGGATCAACTGCCTCCCCGAAGACGGCATCGACAGCGACCTGTTCGGCCTCACCGTCGAGTACCGAG
>NZ_PHRF01000035.1 GCF_004151105.1 Streptomyces sp. L-9-10 | reverse complement strand
CCCGACCCGCACCCCCCGACCCGCACCCCCCCGGATCGCACCCGACCCCACCCCCCGACCGCGGCCATCAGACCCGAGGAGACCGACATGCTGGACATCGCCGAAGAGCTGAGCCGGTGGGTCGGGCAGGGACGTGACTTCGCCGTCGCCACCGTCGTGGCGGTCACCGGCAGCGCACCCCGCCTGCCGGGAGCCGCGCTTGCCGTCGACAGCGCGGGCACGGCCATCGGCTCGGTCTCCGGCGGCTGCGTGGAGGGGGCCGTGTACGAGCTGTGCCAACAGGCCCTCCGGGACGGCACCACCGTCCTGGAGCGGTTCGGCTACAGCGACGAGGACGCCTTCGCCGTGGGGCTGACCTGCGGCGGGGTCATCGACATCCTGGTGACGCCGGTACGGTCCGACGCCGCGGGACGCGCCCCGCGGGCGGTGTTCGCGGCGGCGCTGTCCATCGCCGCCCGCGGGGACGCGGCGGCGCTCGCGCGGATCACCGAAGGACCGGACGCGCTCCGGGGCCGCGCCCTGCTCGTGCGCCCCGACGGGTCGTACGAGGGCGGCTTCGGCGGCCACCCGCAGCTGGACCGTACGGTGGCGGCCGAGGCCCGCGCCCTGCTGGACGCGGGCCGTACGGGCACGGTCGTGCTCGGGGAGCGTGGATCGCGGTGCGGACAGCCGCTGACCCTCCTGGTCGAGTCGAGCGTCCCGCCGCCGCGCATGATCGTCTTCGGTGCCATCGACTTCGCCGCCGCGCTGGTGCGTACCGGCGCGTTCCTCGGCTACCACGTGACGGTCTGCGACGCGCGCCCCGTCTTCGCCACCCGGGACCGCTTCCCCGACGCCGACGAGATCGTGGTCGACTGGCCGCACCGCTATCTGGCGTCGACGCCGGTCGACGGCCGTACGGTGCTCTGCGTACTCACCCACGACGCCAAGTTCGATGTGCCCCTGCTGGAGCTGGCCCTCAGGCTTCCCGTCGCCTTCGTCGGCGCGATGGGCTCACGCCGTACCCACGAGGACCGCGACCGGCGGCTGCGCGAGATCGGTGTCACCGAGCGCGAACTCGCCCGGCTGCACTCGCCGATAGGGCTCGACCTCGGGGCCCGTACGCCCGAGGAGACCGCGCTGTCGATCGCGGCGGAGATCGTCGCGGTCCGGCGGGGCGGCAGCGGAGTCCCGCTCACGGGCGCGCACACCCCGATCCACCACGACGGGCCGAGGACGCGGGCGATCGGGTCGGTCGCCTGAGGGTCCCGTCGGCGTACGGGGATGTCCGGACCTCCTCGTCAGCGGATGTCCGGACCTCCGGATATCCGGCCCTCCGGATGTCCCGGCCCTCCGGATGTCCCGGCCCTCCGGATGTCCCGGCCCTCCGGATGTCCCGGCCTCCGGATATTCGGTTGCCGCGCGGGCCCGGCCGCCTGTTTCATCGAGGCGGCGCTCACCGGGAGCTCCTGGCGATGGTTCAAAGGGTGGTGTTGTATGCCTGTGGCCGGTCGGAACCGTTCTCTTGACCGAGGCAGTTCTCTCTCCGTGATGTCCTCCCGGCACCGCTGCTGACACGCACGGCCGACAGGCATCGCCGACCGGAGCGAACTTCCCTGGTACGAGACGGCGTTCATCCCCGACCGTCCGCGCATCACACCAGGAGTCGTTCTCACGATGTCCCGCGACACTTCCAGACACACTTCAGGACGCACCCCCGAACACACCCCCGAACACACCCCCGAACACACCTCCAAACACACCGCCAAACACACGTCCGGACGTGCTTCCGGACGCGCGCGCTTCGAAGCGCGCGCCGAGTCCTTCCGCTGTCTCCACTGCGGTCTCGACGTACCGATGGCCGCGGCCGGCACCAGCCACCGCAACCACTGCCCGAACTGCCTGTGGAGCCGTCATGTCGACGACACCCCGGGCGACCGGGCCGCCGACTGCGGTGCCCGGATGGAGCCGCTCGCCATCTCCGTACGCGGGGACGGCGAATGGGTACTCGTCCACCGCTGCGTCCACTGCGACGTACTGCACGCCAACCGCACGGCGGGCGACGACAACGTACTGCCGCTCACCCGGCTCGCCGTACGGCCGTTGGCCCAGCCGCCGTTCCCCCTGGAGCGGCTCGGCTCGCTCTGAGCGCGAACGGGCGCCGTTCCGTGCCGTGTCCCTCACGGGATACGGCACGGAACGGCGCCGCCGCGACGGGACCGTTCAGCCCGAGGCCCGTCGCACCAGTTCCGTGCGCAGGACCACGTGCTGCCAGGCCGCCGAGGAGTCGTTGATCGTCTCCAGCAGCACCCGGGCCATCGTGCGCCCCATCTCCTCCACCGGCTGGCGCACCGAGGTCAGTTGGGGGTCCGTGTGGCGGGCGAGGGGGGAGTCGTCGAAACCCACCACCGCCACGTCCTCGGGGACCCTGCGGCCCGCGGCCCGCAGGGCGTGCAGGGCGCCCACCGCCATCAGGTCCGAGGCGGCGAACACCGCGTCGAGATCCGGGTGGAGGCGCAGCAGCTCCGCCATCGCGCGGCGTCCGCTCTCCTCGGTGAAGTCGCCGTGCGCGATCCAGGAGGGGGCGGGGCCGGTGGCGTGTCCGCGTACCGCCTCCTCGTAGCCGCGCAGACGGCACCGCGCCACGTACATGTCCAGCGGGCCGGTGATGGTGGCGATCGCCCGGCGGCCCGACGAGGACAGATGGCGTACGGCGGCGCGGGCGCCGCCCACGTTGTCGGAGTCGACGTACGACACCGACTCGTCCCCGGACCTGCGACCGCTGAGGACCGTCGGCATCTCCATCCCGGCCAGCAGATCGGGCAACGGGTCGCTGCCGTGCACGGAGACGAGGAGGACACCGTCGATCCGGCGGGCGCGCGCGTACTGGAGGAAGCGGTCGCGCTCCTTCTCCGTGCGGACGAGGGTGAGCAGGAGTTGCAGATCCGTGTCGGCGAGACCGTCGCCGACGCCGTGGACGATCTCGGAGAAGTACGGCTCGGCGAAGAAGCGTTTCTCGGTCTCGGGTATCACCAGCGCCACGGCGTCGGTACGGCTGCCCGCCAGGGCGCGGGCGGCCCGGTTGGGTATGTAGCCGAGCTGGGCGATGGCCTGCTCGACCAGATGGCGCGTGGTGTCCTTCACCCGGGGCGAGTTGTTGATGACACGGGACACCGTGCCCCGGCCGACGCCCGCGAGCGCGGCGACCTCCTCCAGGGTGGGCTGGCCCGTACGGCCCTTCGTCACCATCGAGCGACCTCCAGTCTGGGCCCGGGGGCTGCCGGCGGGACCGGGGAAGCGCCGTGGGTGGGGCACGCGGTGCGGGCGGGGAACGGGCCTGCTCCCATCCAACCACCGGGGACGGGGCGGTGGTGCCGCGGTGACGGTACGCCGCCACCGGCCGCTGTGCCGAGAAGTCACCGCGGGGGCCGCCGCGGCCGGGCGTATCGAGCCCCGGTCGCGGTGCCGCGCGGCATCAGCGTTTCGCCCCGGGGGAGCCGGAGGAGCCGGGGAAGCCGGGGAAGCCGGGGGACCTGGGAGCGTCGGAGGACCCGGGTGTGAGGGCGGCGACGATCAGGGCGAACGAGACGGCCCCCGGGTCGGGCGAGCCGAGGCCCCGGACCCCATGGGTACGGGCCCGGCCCAGGCGTGCGGCGATGGCGGCGGTCGCCTCGGCGGCCTCGCCCGCGGCCCGCGCGGCCTGTGCCCACGCGGCGGCGAACCCGGCCGTCGGCAGGGCCGCCTCCAGCCGGTCGGCGAACGGCACGGCGGCGTCCACCAGCGTCTTGTCGCCGGGTCTCGCTCCGCCGATCCGCAGCACCACGTCCACCGCGGCCCGTACGGCACGGGTCAGCCGGGCACCGTCGTCGGCGTCGCGTCCTGCCGTACCGCCGCCGGCTCCCGTGGCGCCGGATCCGGCCGTCACGCCGTCGTGGTCGCCGAGCACCGCGCCGAAGGCCGTCAGTGCCGCGCCCCACAGCGCGCCGGAGGTGCCGCCGGCGCGCTCCGACCAGGCCGCGCCGGCGTGCGCCAGCACCGTACCGGCGCCCGCGCCGAGGGCGACCGCCTCCCGTGCGGCAGCCGCCGCGGCCTCGGCGCCGCGCCGCATCCCGATGCCGTGGTCGCCGTCGCCCGCCACGGCGTCGAGGTCCCCGAGCCGCGCCTCATGGGCCGCCACGGTGTCGCGCACCGTCAGCAGGGCCTCGGCCAGCCGCGCCCCCAGGGCCCGGGAGCCGGGGCCGCCCGGTACGACCGGCGGCACCCGGTGGGTGGTGGTCAGATCGTCGGTACGCGCCGCCCGGGGTGCGAGGGCGCCCCGGCGGAAGGCGGGGGCGGCGGCCGGCGCCGTCCACAGCGCTTCCAGTTCGGCGTCCAGGAAGGTCAGGGTGAGGGAGAGCCCGGCCATCCCGAGGCTGGTGATCTGCTCGCCGACCACCGGCGCGACGACGGTCAGGCCCTCGGCGGCCAGCCGCTCGGCCACCCGGCGGTGGACGACGTACAGCTCCTCGTACGTGGCCTCCCCCAGACCGTTGAGGAGCAGCGCCACCCGGTCGGATCCGCCCACGCCGCCGGACGCCGCCGCCCGCTCCGCCAGGATCCTGTCCACCAGGAGATCGGCGGCCCGGTCGGCGGTGGGCAGGGGGAGTTCCGCGATCCCGGGTTCGCCGTGGATGCCGAGGCCGACGCTCATCCGCCCGGCGGGGATGGTGAACAGGGGGCGGTCCGCGCCCGGCAGGGTGCAGCCGCCGGAGGCGAGGCCGAGCGAGCGGGTGGCCGCGTTGGCCCTGCGGCCCGCCCGTACGGCCGCGTCGATGCCGAGTCCGGCCTCGGCCGCGGCACCGAGGATCTTCAGTACGGGGAAGTCGCCCGCGATGCCCCGGCGCGGCGCGGTGTTCTCGGCCGGTCCCGACGCGATGTCGTCGGTCACCGCGAGGGTCCTGACATCCATTCCTTCCGCGCGGAGCTGTTCGGCCGCGCGCCCGAAGTGCAGGGTGTCCCCCGCGTAGTTGCCGAAACCGAGGATCACACCGCCCCCGTTGTCCGCGGCCCGTGCCACCGAGCAGATCTGCGAGGCGGAGGGGGAGGCGAAGACCTGGCCGCAGGCCGCGCCGTGTGCGAAGCCGGGCCCGACCCAGCCGGCGAACGCGGGGTAGTGGCCGGTGCCGCCGCCGATGACGACGGCGACCTCGCCCGGCGGGGTGGCCGAGGCGCGGACGACGCCGCCGTGCACCGTACGGATCTCATCCGCGTGGGCGGCGGCGAACCCGGCGAGGGCCTCGTCGGCGAAGGCGCGCGGGTCGTTCGTCAGCACGGTCACGGCCGGATCCCCTCGGGCTCGTGGCCGGCGGTCCCGCCCTCGATGTTCGGGAACTGGCGGACGGCGGCTCCGATGGGCCAGTCCTGTGCGGTGTGGGAGTGGGACATCGTCGTCTCCGGGTCTGTCAGAGGTGGCCGGGACCGGGGATGTGGATCATAGACCCTATAGGATCTATTCAATTGGAGGCGCTCCGACCTCACCCGGCCGGCCCGGTGCCGCCAGGACGGCCAGCGCGTGTGCCGGGCGTCGCGACGGGGCGGACATCGCCGGGAGGGGCACTTAGGATGGCGGGCGAGATGAACGGGAACGAGAGCAGTGCCCTGGCCGCCCCGGCCGCCGGCCGAAAGCCGGCAGTGCCTCGCCGGGCCCTCCGTGACGGTGTGTACGACGCGATCCTGGAGAGGCTGCTCGACGGCTCGACCCCGCAAGGGAGTTCGCTCGGTATCGACTCCCTCGCCCGGGAGCTGGAGGTGTCGCCGACCCCGGTGCGCGAGGCGCTCGTCCAGCTCGAACACACCGGTCTGATCTCGCGGGTGGCGCTCAAGGGCTACCGCGTCGCCCCGCCGCTGTCACCGGAGCAGCTCGCGGAGCTGTTCGACCTGCGCACGATCCTGGAGACCGCGGCCGTGGAGCGCGCGGTCCCCAGGACCGGTGACCTGCTGCCCGAACTGCGTGCCGCGCACGCCCGGCACGTGCTCCACGCCCAGCGCGTACGGACGTCGCGAGGCGCCCGGGGGCGGGCGGCCGGCTTCTCCGATCTGCGCGAGTGCTTCGCGGCGGACTGGGAGTTCCACCTCACGATCATCCGGGCCTCCGGCAACCGCTTCCTCCTCAAGACCGCCGAGTCCCTGAGCGCCCAGGTGCTGCGGCTGCGCCAGACGGCCGACCCCGGCACGACGGACATCGAGTCGGCCGTGGACGAACACGCGGCGATCCTGGCGGCGTTCGAGTCCGGCGACTCCGAGCGTCCGGCCGTCGCCCTGCGCGAGCATCTGGCCGCGGTGGCGCGGCGCGCGTCCGCCGGCGGCTGACCCTTCTCACGCCCCTCCCAAGGCCCACCCGCGGCTCGCTCCCGGCCCCCTCGCGGCCCGGCCCACGCGCCGCCCCCTCACGGCTCGTTCACCACAGCGGTAGCCGTTTCCCCTTTCGCGTAGCCCATGGGATCTCCGATGTCCGGAGAGGGTGGCCCATACTCTCCGGCGTGTATGGCCGCCCGCCGGGAACGCGCGGCGAAGCTGAGCGTTCGACGCCGTTCGGCCCGCCGTGCCATTCGCGGAAGCAGGGCTCGTGACCTGCCAAGTTGACATTGTTGCCGTCCTTTCCCGGGCGTCGGCGGACCTTCACGAGACCGCCGGAATGCGTCTGCGCGAGGCGCTCTTCTTGACTGTCGCCTGAGAACGTTCCCATAATCACCGAGCCCCATGGGAGCGCTCCCATGGGCTCGCGCGGAAGTCCCCCGGTCCGGAGCGGACCCGCGTCACACGAGAAAAGGAATTGCCCGTGAGCAGAAACAGCAGAGCCACGCTGCGGCGTTCGACCGTCGCCGCGCTATCGATCGCCCTCGGGGCTTTAGCGGTCCCTTCCGCGGTCGCGGGGACCGCCAAGGCCGACCAGAAGCCCCTGGTGCCGGCACCCCGGTCCGCACCGGCCACTCAGGACGTCGGTCTGGGTTCATGGATGGAGCAGCTGAAAGGCACCATCGGCGACCGTCCGTTGAACCAGATCGTGATGCCGGGCAGCCATGACGCCGGAACGGCCGGTATCACCAAGGACAGCGGTATCTGCAGTTATGGCGACCAGGCCAAGACGGCCAGGCTGTATCCCGCTCTGGCGGCGAGCATGGCACGCTCGCAGACCGGCTCTCTCGCGGAGCAGCTGGAAGGCGGGTCCCGCTACCTTGACCTGCGGCTGTGCAAGCAGGGCGACAAGTGGTTCACCTTCCACGGCGGCCCGATGGGACGCCAGTTCTTCGACTCCTTCGCCGGGGCTCAGGGCGGCATCATCAAGGGCGAGGTCAATGAACTCGCCGACTGGATCAAGCGGCACCCGAAGGAAATCGTCATTGTCAGGCTGCAGACAGCGGTGCCGCCGGAGACCGCGAAGGAGGACAATCGCGCGGCGATAGCGGCCCTGGGCGGTGCCATCGGTGGTGGCCCCCTCGACAACCCGGCGATCGCGGACGGAACGCTGAGCCCGACCTCCACGTACAACCAGTTCATGGCCGCGGGCAAGAGCGTGGTCTTCATCGATGACACGGACAGCACCAACTACGCATGGGCATGGGGGCCGTCCGCCCAGTCCTTCCGTGGCAGCTACGTCGATGTCGGCCTCGGCGACATCGCGCCGGAGCGTTTGTGGAGGAACGGCGGTCCGGTCTCCGGAAGTACCGTCACGCAGAAGAACATCGAGGCCGTTCTCGCCCGCGGCGACAAGGTTTTCGAGCAAGCGCCGGGAGGAAATTCCGGCAAGTTCTTCGTATACGAAGGAATCCTCAATCCCACCGCCAATATCCCGGACGCCGCGTGGGATGAGGTCTGGTCCACGATCAAGAACCTCGGTCAGACGGACCGGAATTTTCTGTTGAAGATCGGGCACGAGCTGAACCGGCAGATGCTGGACAAGTTCCGGAAAGACTGGAACCACACCAACGTCACCGACAACATGAACATCATCATGACCGATGACGTCAATATGGATGAGCCCGCCGTGCGAAGTGGCGAGCTCCAGCGGGAAATCATCTCCAAGAATCTCGGCCAGAAGGTGACTCCGCACACGTTTTACAACGCCACTCGCAAGGCGGACGGTACGTGGAGCGCCCCGAGCCCGTTGAGTGGCGCCGGCAACTCGTTCCGGTTCGTCGGTTCCCGGCAGGCCGTGAGCGGGATGCCGAACGGCGGAGTTCAGGTGCTCGGCATCGGACTCGACGGCAACATCTGGCACAACCTGCGCACCAAAGAAGGCACCTGGCAGGGCTGGAACGCCCTTCCGGCTGCCGACGGCACGAAGACCGGCTTCGCCGCCAACGACATCGCCATCGCCGGTCTCCCCAACGGCGATGCCCAGATCGTGGCCGTTGGCAAGGATGGGCTCACCTACCACAACGTCCGTCGGAATGACGGGGGTTGGCAGGGATGGAAGCACGTGACGGGCACCGACGACGGTTATGTCAAGGCGTCCAAGGTCGCCGTGACCGGCATGCCCGACGGCTCCGCCCACGTGGTGACGTACGGAGCCGACGGCACCATGCGCAGGGTCCTCCGCGCGGCCAACGGCTCCTGGGGTTCGTGGACATCGGTACCGGGCGTCAACGCGTCGGAGTTCGTCGGGCGAGCCCTGACGATCGCGGCCCTGCCCAACGGCGACACCCAGATCGCGGCGATCGGCAATGACGGCAACATCTGGCACACCATCCGGTACGCCAAGGGCGGCTGGAGTGGCTGGAACGGCCCGGCGGGCGTCTCCACCCCCATGATGGGAGCCTCGGAGATCTCCCTCACGAGCACGCCCGACGGCGACAGTCAGATGCTCGCCGTCGGACTCGACGGAAACGTGTACCACACCGTCCGCGACCGTAACGGCGACTGGACACCGTTCCGGCCCATGGGCGGCATCAAGGGCGCCGGAGTACTCGCGGGAGATCAGGTGGGCATCGCGGGAATGCCCGACGGCTCCAGCCAGGTCATCCTGACCACGCGCTGATCAGAACGCGTCGCATGCCGGGGCCCTTCAGCCAGGTCCTGTCCGGCCCGCCAAGGCCGACTGGACAGGATCTGGCCGCACATCCAGCGGTGAAGGGCCCCGGCCAGGCGCGGGAACCACGTCCCCACTCAGGGGAGCCGACGGAAAGGGCCCGCGGGGCTGTGCCTGTTGGACGCCGCCCGGCCCGGCGGTCGGCGGGCGTCATGCCTGACAGGCCGCGGAGATCTGGCCGACCAGAACGGCGAACGGCATGTCGAGCGCGGTGCAGAGGGCATCGGATGCGCACTCATCCGGCGGCGTCCGAGGTCGTCGCGGCAGAAGTCTTCACCGCATGTGAGAGCAGTCGGAATCAGGGTCGCGCGTGATGGCGATCACGTCGTCGAGCCGGTCGCGCACAGCGAGCAGGTCGGTGATCCGCTGCTCGATGCGGACACGCTCGGCCGTCAGCTGGCCCAGGAGTGCCGGGGGTGCTTCACCCGTGTCCACGCACGGCAGCACCTGGCGGACCACTCTGCTGGGGAGGCCCGCTGCATACAGCTGTTGGATCAGCCGGACCCGGCCGACGGCCGTGTCGGGGTAATGCCGCTGGCCGCCGGGGCTGCGCCACGCCTGGAGCAGATCCTGTTCCTCGTAGTAGCGCAGCGCGCGGACGCTCACTCCCGCCTTGTCGGCGACCTCACCGATGCGCACCGGTCCTCCTCTGTTCGGGCGGTCGGCCCGACTTGCACCTGACGCCGATGTGAGGTTTTAGCGTAGTAGGTGTCGGCGGCCCGCCGAGCAGTCACCCCACTGATCTCACGAACGGCCGGTTCAGGCCGCGTGGAAAGGCAGAACGTCATGCGCGCAGTCCGCTATCACGAGTACGGCGGTGTGGAGACCCTGGTGGTCGAGGAGGTGCCGGACCCGCATCCCGGGCCCGGCGAGATCCGTGTCCGCGTCGCGGCGGCCGGTGTCAACCCCGTCGACTGGAAGGTGCGTTCCGGTGCGGTGCAGGCGGTGCTTCCCGTGGATCTGCCCGCGATTCCTGGGCGTGATGCCGTGGGCGTGGTCGACGAGACCGGTGAGGGGGTGCAGGGGGTGAGGATCGGCGACCGTGTCTTCGGGCTGGGCGGCGTCACCGGCGCGACGGCGGAGCTGGCCGTGCTCTCGGCCTGGGCCCACGCCCCCGCCACGTGGACCGACGAGGAGGCCGCCGGCGCCGGTCTGGCATCGGTGACCGCGATGGGCGGGCTGAAGGCGCTCGGTCCCCTGCGGGGGCGCACCCTTCTCATCGAGGGCGCCGCGGGAGGCGTGGGCAGTGCCGCGGTCGAGATCGCGGTGGCTCAGGGTGCGACCGTGATCGGGACGGCCGGCGAGCGCAACCACGAGTTCCTCACCTCGCTCGGAGCCGTTCCCACCACCTACGGCACCGGCCTCGCGGAGCGCCTCGCCGCCCTGGCTCCTGACGGTGTCGACATCGCGCTCGACACCGCCGCCTCCGGGTCCCTGGCCGACCTCGTCGCGATCGTGGGCGACCCCGCTCGCGTGTCGACGGTCGCCGACCACGCCAACGCGCATCGCCTGGGCGTGCATCTGGCCAACGCGGAGAACGACTCCACGCTCCTCGCCGAAGCGGGCGAACTCGGCCGGCAGGGCCGCTACACACCGCGCGTCGAGCGGACCTACCCGCTCGAACAGATCGCGGAAGCGCACGCGTACGCCGAGCGCGGACACACGCGGGGAAAGATCGTGGTCCGCATGTGAGCGTGTCCCACCGTTCGGGGCTTCCCGTGGCTCGGCCACGGGAAGCCCGCGCGTCCGGATCACCGCTCCCGGAGGGATCCCGACCACTCGAAGATCATTTCGTGAGGAGTTCTCAGAGCGGCAGGGCGCAGACGGCCACCGGCGACCCGAACGGCGCGCCCGCCGACCGCAGTTCGCCGCTTTCCGGGTCGACATGGAAGACGGTCACCGAGTTCGAGCGCTGGTTCGCGGCGAACAGCAGGTTCCCGGCGGGGGAGAGGGCCAGCTGCCGGGGGAAGTCACCGCCGACCGGCACGGTGTCGAGCAGCCGCAGCCTCGCGCCGGACTCCTCGACGGCGTACCGCGTCAGACTGTTGTGACCGCGGTTGGCGAGATACGCGAAGGCCCCGTCGCCGGTGACCACCAGCTGGGCCGGGAAGTTGCCGCCCGCCTGCCCCGCACCGGTGGACTGCGGCTCCCCGGGGGTGAGTTCACCGGTCGCGGGGTCGTACGCGCAGACGACGACGGTGTTGTCCAGCTCGTTGGCCAGATAGGCGAACACGCCCGACGGGTGGAAGGTGAGATGGCGAGGGCCCGCGCCGGGCCGCAGCCGCGCGTACGAGACCTGGGCCAGCGTCCCGGCCGAGGTGTCGAGGCGGTACGTATAGACGGTGTCGTTGCCCAGGTCGACGGCGACCACATGGCCGCCGTCCGGCGTGGTGAGGATCTGGTGGGCGTGCGGGCCCCGCTGCCCGGGGCCCGGCGGCGGCGCGGAGTGCGTGACCAGGTCCGTACGCTCGCCCAGCGCGCCCGAGGCCCCGATGGGGTGTACGGCGACGCTGCCGGAGGTGTAGTTGGCACTCAGCAGCCAGCCCCCGCCGGGGTGCACCGACAGATGGGTGGGTCCGGCGCCGCCCGTGGCGCGCGTGCCCAGCACGGTCGGGCTCCCGCCTCCGGCCCCGGGCAGGGCGATCGCCGTGACGCCGCCGTCCTGCTGCTCATTGACGGTGTAGAGCGTGGTGCCGTCCGGGTGGACGGCGAGATACGAGGGGTTGCCGACGCCGGTGACCGTACCGGCGCCCGAGATCGCGCCCGTCACCGTGTCGTACGTCGCCAGGCCGACACCGGTACCGCCGCCGGCGGAGGTGTACGTCCCGAGGAACAGCGGCCGGGAGGCGGCGCGCGGGCGGGTGGACGCGGGGGCTGAGGAGGGGGCCTGGGCCTGGGCGGCGGAAGAAGCGGACGCCGCCGCGACGACCGAGGCGGCGGCGAGCGCTCCCGCGCCCAGGAAGCGGCGGCGGTTCAGGCCGGTCCTGTCCGGTCCGCCTGTGGACCCGGTGGATCGTTCGGACGGTTCGGTGTTCCCGTGCATGACGTCACCTCGGGGGGTCGGAAAGGAAACTGACGACCCATCAGTTCCTTTTTGGTCCGGTGGGGGAAGTCTCACTATCATCCGGCGATGATCATAAGTAAATGGCCGGCAGCCGCCGTGTGCGGTCTGGTGGCCACCCTGGCCGTAGGGCTCTTCCCTCCCGCCGCTGCCGCCGCCGACGAACCTACCGGGAAACCGGCCCCGAAGGTCGATCTCGTCCTCGATGTCAGCGGCTCGATGCGGACCCGCGACATCGACGGCCAGTCCCGGATGACGGCGGCGAAACAGGCGTTCAACGAGGTGCTCGACGCGGTTCCGCGGGAAGTGGAACTGGGCATCCGCACCCTCGGCGCCGACTACCCCGGCAAGGACACCAAGGTCGGCTGCAAGGACACCAAGCAGCTCTACCCGGTGGGGCCGCTGGACCGTACCGAGGCGAAGACCGCGGTCGCCACACTCGCCCCCACCGGCTGGACGCCCATCGGCCCCGCACTCCTCGGCGCGGCCGACGACCTGGAGGGCGACGACGACGCCACCCGGCGCATCGTCCTCATCACCGACGGCGAGGACACCTGTGCCCCGCTCGACCCGTGCGAGGTCGCGCGCGAGATCGCGGCCAAGGGCATCCATCTCACCATCGACACCCTGGGCCTCGTCCCCGACGACAAGACCCGGCGGCAGCTGACCTGTATCGCCGAGGCCACCGGCGGCACCTTCACCTCCGTCCAGCACACCGATGAACTCTCCCGCCGTGTCACGCAGTTGGTGGACCGCGCCGCCGACCCGGTCGTCACTCCGGTGGCCACCGAGGGCGCCGCGCGCTGCGCCGACGCCCCGCGGATCAAGCCCGGTCTCTACAGCGACCGCGAGAAGTTCTCCGAGCACCGCTGGTACCGCGTGGACGTGCTGCCCGGCCAGGAGCTGCGCGCCTCCGTCAGCGTCGGCGCCGACCGCGCCGTCAACCGGGACTACGGCGTGCTGCTGCGCGCCGTGACCGTACACGGCAGGGAGATCGTCCGCGGCTCGGAAGCGGGCGACGGACGCACCGACGTGATCTCGTCGGGGCTGCGCTACCCGAAGCCACCGGTCGAGGACGAGGACGAGGTGAAGCCGGCCGCCGAGACGGTCTGTCTCCAGGTCAGCAACGCCTTCTCCGCGCCCGCCTCCGTCAAGACCACCCCCGGCCTGCCCGTCGAGCTGACCGTCGACCTCGTCGACTCGCCCGACGAGCCGTCCGACCTCGCCGCGTTCGGTCTCGGCCGCGGCTGGTGGCTGCTCGGCACCCTGGCCCTCACCGGACTGGTCGCAGGACTGCTCTGGGGCTGGCTCTCGCGCCTGCGGCTCGTATGGAGGAGCAACTGATGCGTATCACCGGTATGTTCACGGGTTCCCTGCTGGCCGGTGTGCTGCTTCTCGGCACGGCGGGCGGCGCCGTCGCCGACGGGACGCCGACGCCCGCCGGCAGCTCGTCCGACGGTTCCGAAGGCTCCGGCGGCTCGGACGGCTCCGGCACCGCCGAGGCCCCGACGGAGGCCGGGACCTCGTTCCGTACGGCCACCGCGTTCCGGCCGGGCCAGCGGGCCACGGCCGACGGTTCCTCGGGCGACTACCTGTACTGGGTGTTCCCCGCGGACGCCGGGCAGCGCCCGACCGTCACGGCGAAGGTCACGCTCCCCGAGTCGGCCGCGGCCAGGAAGGGCGCGACCACCTGGCAGGTGGACGTCTACGACGGACTGCGCCGCCACCAGCCGTGCGTGTACGGCGCCCGGACCAAGGCGCTCGCGGCCGACGCGCGCACGGTCGAGCTGCGCTGCACGCTGCGTACCGTACGGGCCTGGGCGGAGCCGTGGTCCAACGATCCGCTGCCGGGCAGCTACTACGTACGGCTGACCGTCCTGAACGCGCAGGAGGTGGACCTCGGGCTGCCGGTACGGGCGGAGATCGAGGCCGCCACGCCCGGCAAGGGCGGGGCCTCGGCGGTCGGCGGCCGGCTGGCCGTCCCGCTGACCCCGGGCCGTACCACCGTCTCGGCGGCCGACGACGGCGACGGGACCGGGACCGGAGCCGACAGCGGGCTGGGCGACGGCGCGCGGCTCGCCGCCTCCGGCGTCGAGCCCGAGGACGGCTGGTCCTCCGGCTGGTGGACGGACCGCTGGATCTGGACCGTGGCCGGTGGTGTGCTCGGCGCGCTCGCGGGCATCGGCGGCTACACCCTCGCGCGCCCGTCCCGCCGCCCGGTGGGGCCGGGCGGCGCCTGAGACCCGGGCCGCAGGCGCCGCGCTCGTCCCGTACGGCGCCTTGGGAGGCGGCGCGCCGTGCGGCGGTGAGCGCGTGCGGTGATGAGCGGGCCCGGCGGTGAGCGGGCCCGGCGGTGAGCGGGCCCGGCGGTGAGCGGGCCCGGCGGTGAGCGGGCCCGGCGGTGAGCGGGCCCGGCGGGGCGGTCCGGGGAGACCCGGGGCGCCCCGCCGGGCACGTACCGGCGGCACCACGGGCCGCGCCGTCAGGCCGCTGTCGTCGTCGCGCCCTCGTACAGCTTGTCCAGGAAGCGGTCCAGATTCGTCCGGGCCCTGGCCAGCCGCTCCTCCACCGTGAGGGATTCCTCCAGCCGCCGGCCGAGGGACTTCTTCCTGCCCCGGACGTACAGAGGGCACGCCAGGTCCGCGCACATGTACATACCGACGGAATCGCCCTGCCGGCCCGCGGCGCCGGCCTTGGGCGCGGTCATCAGGTCCGTCCCGGAGGCGGCGTGCGGGGTGACACAGATCGAGCAGATGCTCGACTTGAGGAAGTTCTTCTGTCCGGACGACGCGCCACGCAGGGTAATGCCCACCCACGCGCCCGCGCGCTCCGTCACCAGATAGCCGCGGTCCGGAGCCCCGGGATCGCGCCAGCCCAGGAAGTCGAGATCGGCCCAGGGCAGATCGGACAGCTCCCGGGGGAGGTTCATTCTGCGGGCCTCGCCCTTGGAACAGTTGACGAACGATCCGCGGATCTCGTCCTCGGTGAGCGGCTTCATGGTCCGGAAGCTAACAAACCGGGCACCCGCGTGTCGCCGGATTTTTCACCCGTACGGGTGTGGACGCGGCGGATTGCGGACAAGTTCTGTCCGCAACGCCCGACGGTCCCGCGAGAGACAACGTTTGCCCTGCGCAAGGGCGCCGCCGGTGAGTCCGGCGGCGCCCTCATATGTCGCTGTCGTCTTTCTTACCTCTGCTGTGAACCATCCCGTTCGTGGAGGAAGTCAAGCAGCAGACAGAACAAAACGTCTACCGCCCGATGTTCTTGCTCCGGTTCCAGCTGGGACCAGTGCGTGATCTCGGCACCAGGGAACGCCTCCTCAATGGCGAGCGCCCGCCAGCCGAGGCTGGTCTCCTCGCCCTTGCGCGCGACCAGCCACTCCGTGAACCCCCGCAGCAGGGCGCCTGAGCGGCCCAGGTCGTAGCCGTCGAGGAACGTGATGGTCGGGTAGTAGGAACCGTTCAGGCCGTACATACCCGGCCGGGCACGGACCCGCTCGATGAACTCTTTGTCACTCACAGACATCCTCGGAATCAGAAATTGATGATGCCGCCGTGGCGGTGATCGAGGGAGCGCCGAGGGCAGAGGGAGCCGAGCGGGCTTCACCGTTTTCCGAATTCCCCAAGTTCACCGATCAGATGTTGGCGCGCTGCGTCCAACTGTTCGGAGTAGGAAGGGGAGAAGATCGATGACAATTGCGTTTCGAGTGTGCCGTTGATGGTGAGTAGAGGAGACCAGACCGCTCGATCGTCAACGAGCATCGAGAAGTCCTCTCGATGCATTACCCTGCTCAACCAGTCGGACAGGACGAGAGCTTGCTCCTCCGTCAATTCGATTCTCATAGGTTTCCTCTCGGTGTTTCAGATTTCTCTGAAGCATGTTCAAACACTACAGCACGCCATCCCGCAGAAGGTAGAGGAGTTGATCTCCTTCGGACCGCCAGCCGCCGAGATACTCCCCAACCCTCGGTCCGTCCGAGGCGAAGGAGGCGTGAAGTCCCGTACTATCCACATAGTGTGTGGCGGGCTGCTTCCTATATGTGCCTTCAATCCTCCGTGTCCCCGGGTTTTTCACGAGCTGATCAACAGCGCGAAGGAACGCCTTGCCGGTATCCTTGTTGTAGGTGCCCGTGATGCCGAAATCTTCAGCGTGCCTGATCCCTTGATTGTTTGGCGACATGTAGTGGTGCGGGAGTTTATCCACGGATATCCAATGTGAACCGCACCCCGGACCGGATCTCAAGCGTGAGACGGACTGGCACCCTCGCTGCAGATCGCGCAGTGCCTTGTACGTGGCTCCCAAGAGCTTGAGTTTCGAGCTGATGGTGGCTTCCTTGGCCAGCTCGGGGCACGACCAGAAGTCCCGCATTTCCACGCAGTTTTCGAGCTGGCCGAACCCCGATACATCCTTCATCGTTCCCCACAGCTGGTTCATCGCGTCGTTGAACGCGGGTCCCATGGAGAGGATGTCGCAGGCGATCTCGTTGTGCAGGCACCAGCGGACGGGGTTGTTTACCGCGTCACAGCCGAGCATTCCGCACTTGTACAGGTCGCGTGCTTTATTGCCGGGGTCGTTTTCCGCGGCTTCCTTGGCTGCGACCGCGGCCTTCCGCCGGGCCTCCTCTTCGGCCGCAACCTTCTTGACGGCGATGGTGAAGGCGTCCACGGCTGCGGTGAAGGCGGCTTCGGCGTCTTTTCCTGCTGCGATCGCCGAGGCGCGAGCGTGGTCGGCGGCGAACCAGGCGCTGGATGCGGATGCCTGAGCCAGCTCTGAGGAGACCGTGGCGTCGGCTGCTGACGTGGCCGCGTTGTGGGCGGCCTGGTTTGCGCTGGTCGCAGCTGTGCGAGCGGTTTTCGCTGACTCGGCGGCGCGGGCGGCGGAGGCTTCCGCGTCCTTGGCGTATCTGTCGGCCCGTTCGGCGTGTCCCTGTGCCTCGTCGGCCGACGCGTCGGCCTGCCTGGCGTACTCCTCGGCTTTCGCCGCTTCCTCAGCGGCGGTGGCCGCGACCTTGCCCGCGAGCGCGGCGTCTTTCTGCGCGGTGGCCGCGACACCGGCCGCCTCGGCGATCAGCTGCTGGACCTGCACGAGATGAGTGGCCGCGAGAAGGTCCTTGCGCTGAGCCTTGTACTGCCCGGACTCGATGAAGGTGTGCAGCAGTTGCGGGGGGCCTTCGAGAGCGATGCGTGCTGCGGCTTTGGTTTCCGGTCCGCCGCTGTCGATCAACTGAGCGGCGCGGACCCGCTCGTCCTGGCCTCGGGCGGTGTACTGGGTGGTGGTGAGGAACTGCCGGTAGGCGTCGGTGGTTCCAGTGGCCAGAGCGGACTGGCCTGCGTTCCGCACTTCAGGCCCGCCGGTGGAGACAGCCTGCGCGATGGCGACGCGGAAGTCCTGGGCGCCGGCTTCGTACTGGCCTTTTGTCAGGAAGGCGGTGATGGCGGTGGCGTTGCCCTTGAGGGCTTCTTCCGCTGCGGTACGGACTGCTTTGACGGCGCTTTCCTCGGCCAGGCGCTCGACGCGCTGCCGGTCGTCCTGTTCGGCGGCTGTTCTCCAGCCGGTGCGGAGGTATTCGATGACGACACTGTCCGATTCGGCGAGTGCCGATTCGGCGGCCGCACGGGCCCAGGGGTTGCCACTCTGCATCGCCAGCATAGCCAGTTTGCGGCCCTTGCCGGCGATGGTTGTGGTGTCCGCTCCGGGTTCGGCCGCTTCGGCGGCCAGGTGCTGGGCCTCGGCGTCGCGGTCCCTGGCTTGCTGAACCGCTCGGGCTTCGGCCGCTTGCCGTTCGTCGTCCTCCGTCTTAAGGTCCTTGGCCCGCTCGATGCCAGCATTGGTCCGGCCGAGAAGTTCCTCGGTCTCGACCTCGCGCGCGAGGGTATAGACGGACTGCGCCTTGGCGACCGCTGTGCTCGCGACGTTGGCGGCGTTCTGTGCAGCGGTGGCGTGGGCGGCCGACTTGTTCGCGGCGGTAGCGGCATCGCCTGCGTGATCGGCGGCCTCGTCGGCAGCCGTGGCAGAGGCATTCGCGTGAGTCGCGGCTGATCTCGCGGAGTCGCGTGCCTGGGCTGCTGCGGCGGCGGCCTTACGGGCGAGGGCTTCAGCGGCGGTGGCTGCGCGGTTTGCCTCGGCGGCGTGGCGGCGAGTGGCCGCTGCCGCGGCGCGAGCCTCGGCAGCCCTCGCATCGCTCTGGTCTGCGTGGCTGCTGGCTTCGACCGCGGCGTCGGCGGCGGCGATGGCGTTGCCGCCCGCGCCGGCCGCTGCCTTGGCCGCGTTGCCGGCCTCGGTCGCGGCAATCGATGCCTGGTCGGCGGCATCCGCCGCTACGCCCGCGCCCTTGGCGGCATTGCGGGCATTCTCGGCGGCCTTGCGTGCGGCAGAGGCATTGGAGGCGTCGGTGGCCGCGGCAGCCGCGGCACTGCGTGCGCGGGAAGCGGCCTGGGCAGCTCCGGCCGCTGCCGCTGCGGCTTGGGAGGCGGCGTTGGCCGCGATACGGGCGGAGTTGTTGGCCGCGCGCGAGGCATCGATCGCCTGCTGAGCCGCAGCCGCGGCCTGGGAGGCGGCTTTCGCCGCACGCCCGGCCGCGCTCGCGGCCTCGGCGGAGTCCTTCTTGGCAGCCGCGGCCTCGTCGGCGGCCTTCTTGGCCGCTTCCCTCGCCAGCTTCGATGCCGCGATGGCACGCTCCGACGTTTCCTTGGCGGCTTTGGTCTCGGCGGAGGCCTGGCGACCCGCCTCGCGGGCCTGCTCGGCGAGTTGGGCGACGGTGGCGTGCTCCTGGTCGCGGGCACGTGCCACGTACTGTCCGACCTCAAGGAACTCCCGGATGTCGTCTGCCGTGCCATTGATCGCGATCCGCCCGGCCGCCCGGACGGCGGGCCCGCCGATACTCAGGATCTGGGCGAGCTGAACCCTGTCATCCTGCTCACGCTGGTCGTAACGGCCCGAGTTGAGGAACGTGCTCACGTCCTCCGCTGTGCCCCTGAGCGCAGCACGACCAGCTTCCTGGACTATAGGCCCGCCCCCGTCGATGACCTGCGCCACCAAAACCCGTTGGTCCTGCTCCAACGGATCCTGCCAACCAGTCGCCAGAAACGCATCCAGGTCGTCCGGGGTTCCGGCGAGAGCGCTACGGGCAGCCGCCATCAGCTCCTGGCCTCCTATACCAGCGAGCTGGGCGGTAGCCACACGGTTGTCCTGGACGGCTTTGTCGCCGGCAACATCGAGGAAGCGCTGCACATCGTCATCGCTGCCTGTCAAGGCGGCTTCGGCGGCTGCTTTGACCTCCGGTCCGCCCGTCTTCCACAGCTCGACGACCATGCCCCGGTCGGTGGGCACTCCTGCCAGGTCGGACTGACTGTTATCCACCGGGGGGTCTGCGGCCATGGCGGGTGCGGACCCCAGCAGACCGACCACGAGGGCCAGAGGCAGCAGGACCAGGCTCAGCGCGCGCGCCGCTCGCAAGGCCTTATCTCTGATAGCGGGCCCGTTGATTCTTCGTTTCACGCTCACTCATCTCGCCTATCGGCAAACGAATTTGTTGCCAGACCTTAAAGCTTGGTGGCGTGATTATAAGTCGATGTCTTCACGGGAACCATACATTTTCTAATTCGAGATAGGTGCCGGAGGGTGCATGTTGGCGGCCTCTGTCCCATAGATGTGATTTACCCTGCTCGTACCAATGGGTCCGGCTATCTAAATTTCCATGAATGCCACTTTATGGCTAGATGGGCGGCGCCTGCGAGGAGTGCGGGTAACTGTGATATGTCGGATGCACCCTCGATGCATTGTGGTATTGGTCATGTTGACGGCCCGTCAGTGGCGGGTTATGTTCCTTCAGCATCTTTACGTTTTAATTACATTTGGGTGGGGGCCTTTGGATGCGCAGGCGCCATGCCTGAAAGGACTATTCAATGGCTTCTCGGACCCGTAATTTTATTGTTCTCGGAGTGAGTGCCCTAATAGCGGTCATCGGCATACCGCTTGCTTCTGCCTCGGGTTCATCCGCGCAGCGCGCCGACGCGGGGGAGCCCCCCTTTGCGATCGAGGACTACTCCTACCCCGGCGCGGCGACGATCGAGGCCACCAGGGGCATCCGACTGAAGAAGGGTGACGGCCGCATTCTGCTCGCCGACTGCGACCTGGCTGCGCGTCAGATCAGGGTCCTGACCGTCAAGGACGAAAATGTGGGCAGGGACGAGACCTACTGCTTCCGGGCCACCGCCAAGTCCGGCTACCTCACGCTCGAACTGCCCCGGGTCTTCTACCTGGAGACGGCGGACCACCCCATCAGCGCCAAACTCACCGCGGACGGCAAGACTCAGACCGTCAACGTCGGCAAGGACGACTTCCAGAGTGTCGGCGAAGGCACCGTCGGCGGCGCCCAGTCCGTCCTCGTGGAACTCCGCGTCACCGGATAGCCGACAGGCCTCGGTGCCCCACGCACGGCCTTGGCCGGCACCGGGGCGGACACAGGCAGGTCGCTTGTCGCAGGACTCGACACAGACGGGTCCCCCTCTATCGCATGAAGGAAACGCACCATGACACGACGACACCCGCGCGCTGCGTGGGCCGCCGCGCTCCTCACGGCAGTTGTCACGGCCGGAGCGCTCACCGGCCCTCCTGCGCAGGCTCTCGCAGGTGACGCAGCCACGGGAGGGGCTTACGCCTTCACGGCCAAGATCGATATCGGTGGCGTACGCGCCTGCTCGGGCACGCTCATCAACAACCAGTGGCTGATCACCGCGGCGAGTTGCTTCACCGACGATCCCGCCCAGGCGGCAGCCCTTCCCACAGGGCCCCCCGCCCGCAAGTCCACCGCGACCATCGGACGCACCGACCTCACCGGCACGACCGGAGAGGTGCGGGACATCGTGGAGCTGATAACCCGTCAGGATCGAGACCTGGTACTGGCCAAGCTCGCCACCCCGGTGTACGGCATCGCGCCCCTGCGCCCCACAGCCACCGCTTCCACCGAAGGCGAGGCACTCAAGGGCGCCGGTTACGGTCGAACCAAGGACACCTGGATCCCTGACAGTCTCCACACCGCGGCCTTCGTCACCGGACAGATCCAGGACACCGCCGTGAGCATCGACGGCACACCCGTCTGCAAGGGCGACACCGGCGCACCCGTCTTCAGGGAAAAGGACGGACGGCTCGAACTCGTCGCCGTCGCCAGCACCTCATGGCAGGGCGGTTGTGTCGGCTCTGAGGAGACACGTACCGGAGCGGTCGCCAGCCGCGTCGATGACATCCGCACCTGGATCAGAGAGTCCACAGCTTCCACGCTCAACGTCTGGAAACTCCAGATGGTGACCAAGACCAGCAGTGGTCTCTACCACGCGATGCGGGACAGCAACGGCGACTGGACCGGCTTCGGCGACGTCCAGAAAGTCGCCGGCACCATCGAAGACGTGAAGTTCGCCGCCGACGCCGCCATCTCCGGCAAGAACTATGTCTTCGCCCTCGGCGGCAACGGACACCTCTACCAGGCCAACCGCCGCGCCACGGGCGGCTGGGAGGCATTCCGCGACCTCACCGACGAAATCGGCGCCAAACCCGGACTGACCCGGGTCGCCGTCACCTCCACCGGCAAGGGCCTGGCACTGATCGGCCTGGCCGACGGCCGGATCTACCACACCGTCCAGGACTCCAGCGAGAAGTGGTCCAAGTGGGGCGACGTCACCGCCAAACTCGGCACGCTCGGCAACGCCACCCAAGTCACCACCGCACAGACATCAGGCGGCGAGACCCACGTCGGCGTTGTCGCCGACAAGAAGGCGTACCACGCCATCCGGCAGGCCGACGGCACCTGGAGCGAGTCCTGGGGCCGCGTCAGCAACCTGCCCACCGGGCTCGACTCCATCAACGGAATGGCCTTCGCCGGCACCGGAAGCGACCTGCAGATCGGCCTCTCCAGTCCCACCGGCGACATCAAACACGCCATCCGGGCCGGCACCGGCAGCTGGAGCACCTTCGGCAACCTCAGCACAAAACTCGGCCCTCACCAGCCGTCGATCAGCATCGACGCAGCCGCGGTGAACGGCGAGTTCCAAACTGTCATCGTCACCACCGACGGAAAGATCAGACACGCCCTGCGCCACACCGACGGCACATGGGACGCCGCAGACGAACCCACCGGCTACCCCGGAACACCCATCATGGCTGCCATCACCGGCAGCACCAGCTAACCCCACACGGCACACGTACGCCCGCGAGAGCTCCAAGCTCTCGCGGGCCACTGCCCAACTGCCAGTGCGCGGGGCGACTCGCGTGCGCTGTGGGGCCCTGCGAGTGGGCGGCTTGCTCACCGGTTCCGGCAGTTGGGGGAGAGCCGGGAAGGCGGTGCCGCGCCGGCCACCCAGCCTTCGATCCACTGCCCCGCGTATACCGGGCGGAGGCGGCCGAGGAGGGGAAGCGGCTGCTCACAACCCTGGCCTCGGCCACCTCGTACGACCTCCGGGTCCGTGCTTTGGCGCCACACGGATCCCCCGGGGAACCTCAGAGGCCCACATCCCGGGCGCGCAGGTCCTCGAAGCTCTCCCGGCGCACCAGCAGCCGCGATCTTCCCCCGGAGACCGCCACCACCGGCGGGCGGCCCGTCATGTTGTAGCCCGACGCCATCGACACCTGGTAGGCCCCGGCGGCGGGTACCGCCAGTACGTCCCCCGGTCTGATGTCCTCCGGCAGCTCCACCGACTCCGCGAGCACATCGCCCGCCTCGCAGTGCCGGCCGACGACCGTCGCCGTGCGCATCGGGGCGTCGGACGCGCGGCCCACCCGGCGGACCGTGTAGCGCGCCCCGTACAGCGCGGGCCGCGGGTTGTCGCTCATCCCGCCGTCGACGGCGACGAAGACCCGCCCGGCGGTGCGCTTCACCGACAGCACCCGGTAGAGGGCGATCCCGGCCGGGGCGATGACCGAGCGGCCCGGTTCCACGGTCAGCCGCGGGACGGGCAGGCCGTGCTCGGCGCAGGCGCTCGCCAGTGTGCCGGTGATCAGCCCGGCGTACTCCGCGGGCGTCGGCGCCGGATCGCCCGGCAGATACGCGACCGCGAAACCGCCGCCCAGGTCCAGTTCGGGCAGGGTCACCCCGTGCCGGTCGCGGAGGGCGGACATGAACGCCACCAGCCGCCGCACCGCCTCGGCGTACGGGCCGGGCTCGGTGATCTGCGAGCCCAGATGGCAGTGCAGGCCCACGAGTTCGAGCCGGGGCTGACCCAGGACGCGGGCGATCGTGTCCTCCGCGCTCCCGTCCGCGAGGGACAGCCCGAACTTCTGGCCGTCCGCTCCCGTACGGATCTTGGGGTGCGCGCCCGCCTCGATCCCGGGCAGTACGCGGACCATCACCTGCTGGGCGTCCGGCCCCTGCACCTGTGCCGCCAGCCTGGCCGTCTCGCAGGCCGAGTCGATGACGACGCGGCCGACACCGAGGCGCAGCGCGGTCCTCAGGTCCTGCGGGGATTTGGCGTTGCCGTGCAGCACGATCCGCTCGGGCGGGAAGCCGCGCGTGGCCGCCAGCTCCAGTTCGCCCGCCGAACAGACATCGAGGCCGAGGCCCTCCTGCTCCATCCAGCCGACGACGGCGCGGCACAGGAACGCCTTGGCGGCGTAGACGACATCGGCGTCGGGCAGCGCCTGCCGCCAGGCCCGCGCACGGGCCCGTACCTCCTCCTCGTCCAGGACATAGGTGGGGGTTCCGTAGCGCTCGGCCAGTTCCGCGAGGGAGACTCCGGCCACCGCGATATCACCGCCGGGGGCCAGGGCCGCGGACGCGGGCCAGACCGTCGGCGTGTTCAACTCGCTGACCAGCAGCAGAGGTTGGGCGGTCATGCGGCCATCGCCTCCGGCAGCTCCAGGGCGCGCCTGGCACAGGGCCCGGCCGGCGCGGGACGGCCGCCGATGGCGGGAGCGGTCAGCTGCGGGTCCACGGTGACGAGGGCCGCGCCGAGCGGTTCCGCGAGCGCGCGCAGAGCGGGCTCCGCGAGCCTGATCCACGCCTGCCCCTCACCGAGGACGGCCGTCAGCCGCAGGCTGCTGGTGAAACCGATCGCGGTCCGCGCGCCGAGCGGCGTGCGCGCGAACCGCAGCTGGTGGCCGCCGGCCGAGCCGAGCCGTACGGGTACGTACAGCGGCCGGGCCGTCCGGGGTTCGTCGGGGTCGGCGTCGGGGTCCGCGGCCGGGGCGGGGTCCGAGCCGCCGTCCGCGTCCTCGGAAATGAGGCGCTCCATGGTTTCCTCCCAGGGGAGTCGATCGCTGTCTGACCCGTCGGGGCACCGCGTGCGCTCCGACACCTGGAAGCTATGCCCCGGACGAGGCGAAAAGGCCGACCCATAACGCGGCGTTGACCTGGGGAGACCTCATCTTGACGCGATCCTGGCGCCACGCCACGCCACGCCGCACCGGCGCGTGACGGTCTCGGTGACCGGCCCCCGGACCCGCCAGGCCCGCTCGGGCCCGTCCGGGCCCTCAGTCCGCGCGGCCCGTCACCGCGACCGTCACACCGAGCCCGATCATCGCGCAGCCGCCCGCGCCGCCCACCGCCGACAGCCGGCGCTCCGAGCGGGCGAACCAGGTGCGCGCCGCCGCCGCGCCCAGCCCCCACAGCGTGTCCGTGACCAGACCGATGGCGATCGGTACCAGCCCGAGCAGCAGCATCTGTACGGGAAGGTGACCCGCGGAGTGGTCCACGAACTGCGGCAGCACGGCCGCGAAGAACACCACACCCTTCGGATTGGTGATCCCCACGACGAAGCCGTCCCCGACGGTACGGAGATCACCGCGCGCCGGGCCCGCGGGCGCCGCCATGGCCGAGGCGCGCATGTCCTCGCGGTGCCGGAACGCCTGCACGCCCAGGAACACCAGATAGGCCGCGCCCGCCAGCTTCACCGCGAGGAAGACGGTCACCGACCGTTCGACGAGCGCGCCGATCCCCAGCGCGACCGCCACCACCAGGGCGTACGAACCGATCACATTGCCCAGCACCGTCGCCATCGCCGTGCGCCGGCCGTGCGCCAGCGCGCGGCCGATCACGAACAGCACACTCGGCCCCGGGATCACGATCACCAGCAGGGACATCGCGGCGAATGCCAGGAAACGGTCCGTGGACACCATGTCAGCACCTCCAGTCGCATATGCGGGCACAGTCTGACGCGAAGGCCGGGGACGGTGCCAGGCCCGTGCGGCGAGCGTCCGCGAAGCGGAGCCCGGAGCGGCGCGGTGGAGGCCGGTGGCCGTGCGGTCAGGCCCGCCCGCCGCGGTGGAGGCCGGTGGCCGGGGCGGCAGGCCCGCCCGGCGCGGCCGAGGTCAGGGCAGCAGGCCCGCCCGGCGCGCCGCCACCACCGCCTCCAGCCGGGTGTGTGCCCCCAGCTTGCGCATCGCCGCGCGCAGATACCCCTTCACCGTCTCCGGCCGCAGCCCGAGCAGTTCGGCCGCCGCCGCGTTGGTCGACCCGGACGCCACGCAGGTCAGGACGTCCACCTCGCGCGGCGCCAGCGCGACCGGCGTACGGCGCGGCGCGCTGCCCGCCGGGTCGGACGCGCCTCCCGGGTCCGACGCGCCCGCCAGACGCCCGCAGACGCCGAGCAGTTCCGCGCGCAGCTCCGCGTCGACGACGCGCGGCGCCAGCGCCCGCAGATCGCTGTGGGCCGCGCGGACCTCCTCCCAGGCCGCGGGTCCGGGCGTGGGCTCGCGGCTGACGTCGAGCAGCCGCCGCACCTCGTCCCGTACGACCAGCGCCTGTTCCACGTCCCGCGCGGCGGCGACCGCCGCGTCGAAGGTGCGCTCGCCGATCGGCAGGGCGCTGCGCAGGGCTCCGTACAGCACCCCGCGCACCTCGCGCCGTACGACCACCGGCACCGCGAGCACCGAGCGCAGGCCCTCCGCCGCCACCGCCGCGTCGTACTCGTGGCTGATGTGCCGCGCCTCGCGGTAGTCGGTCACCGCGCACGGCCGGGACAGCGCGATGGACTTGCCGCCCAGGCCGTTGCCGGCGGAGATCCCCAGGCCGCGCAGCGCGCCCGTCGACGCGCCGTTCAGCTCGGCGATGTCCATCCGTCCCGCCTCGTGCAGCAGCCCGCCGAACGCCACCGGCAGCCCGGTCGTCCTGCGCAGCCGCAGCAGCGCGGCCCGCATCTCCGCCGCCTCGACCGGCTCGGCCACGCCTCTTCCTCCCGTCGCCACCGTCCCTCACCCCCATCCGGGGGTGGTGAGACCCGCGTCACTGATTACACGATGTCAGAGAGCGTCCGGCAATGAGGAGGACACATGACGGCGAGGAAGCCGAGGACGGCCGACATTCCGGCCGATCCGACCGAGCGGTTCCGGGCGGCCAGGGACTTCCTCCTGGCGCACCGGGAGGACTACGCGACGGCGTACGCGGGCTTCGACTGGCCGCGCCCCGAGCGTTTCAACTGGGCGCTGGACTGGTTCGACCGGATCGCCGAAGGCACGGACGGGCGGGGGAACGACCGTGTCGCCCTGCATATCGTCGAGGAGGACGGCCGCCGTGTCCGCGTGACCTTCGCCGAGCTGTCCGCCCGCTCCAACCGTGCCGCCAACTGGCTGCGTGAGCAGGGCGTACGGGCCGAGGACCGTGTCGTCGTCATGCTCGGCAACCAGGTCGAGCTGTGGGAGACCGCGCTCGCGGCGATGAAGCTGCGGGCCGTCGTCATCCCCGCCACCCCGCTCCTGGGCACCGCCGATCTGCGCGACCGTATCGAACGCGGCCGGGCCGCCCATGTGATCGTCCGCGCCGAGGACACCGGGAAATTCGACGCGGTACCGGGCGGTTTCACCAGGATCGTGGTCGGCGCGGGCCCGGAAAGCGGCTCCGCGGGCGCCCCCGAGGGCTGGTCCTCGTACGAGGAGGCGTACGACCGGTCCGCCGTCTTCGAGCCGGACGGCGTCACCCACGCGGACGATCCGCTGATGCTGTACTTCACCTCCGGCACGACCGCCCGCCCCAAACTGGTCGAGCACACGCATGTCTCGTATCCGATCGGCCATCTCGCGACGATGTACTGGATCGGGCTCAAGCCGGGCGACGTCCATCTGAACATCGCCTCGCCGGGCTGGGCCAAGCACGCCTGGTCGAACCTCTTCGCCCCCTGGAACGCCGAGGCGACCGTCTTCGTCCACAACTACACACGCTTCGACGCGGCGAGGCTGATGGCGGAGATGGACGGCGCGGGCGTCACCAGCTTCTGCGCCCCGCCCACGGTCTGGCGGATGCTGATCCAGGCCGATCTGACCCAGCTGCGCACACCGCCGCGCGAGGCCGTCGCGGCGGGCGAGCCGCTCAACCCGGAGGTCATCGAGACGGTCCGGCGCGCGTGGGGCGTGACGATCAGGGACGGCTTCGGCCAGACCGAGACGGCCGTGCAGGTCGCCAACTCCCCTGGCCAGCCGGTCACATCCGGGTCCATGGGGCGGCCGACGCCCGGCTTCAAGGTCGAACTGCTCGACCCGGTCACCGGCGCGCCCGGCGCACGGGAGGGCGAGATCGCGCTCGATCTCTCGGCCCGTCCGGTCGGCCTGATGACGGGCTACCACGGTGACCCCGACCGTACGGCCGAGGCGATGGCCGGCGGCTACTACCGGACCGGTGACATCGGCGCGCGCGACGCGGACGGCTACATCACCTACATCGGCCGCAGCGACGACGTCTTCAAGGCGAGCGACTACAAGATCTCGCCGTTCGAGCTGGAGAGCGCGCTGCTGGAGCACGAAGCGGTCGCCGAGGCCGCGGTCGTCCCGGCGCCCGATCCGGTGCGGCTCGCCGTGCCGAAGGCGTATGTCGTCCTCGCCGAGGGCTGGGAGCCGGGCCCCGACACGGCGAAGGTCATCTTCGCCCACTCGCGGGCGGTCCTCGCGCCGTACAAGCGCGTGCGCCGGCTGGAGTTCGCCGAACTGCCCAAGACCGTGTCCGGGAAGATCCGCCGGATCGAACTGCGGGAGCGTACGGCCCAGGGATCCGGCGCCGAGTACGACGAGGGGGACCTGCGATGACGACGGCGGGCGCCGCGACGGTGAACTCGTACACGCACGGCACCGGTACGACCCCGCTGCTCGGCGACACGATCGGCGCCAACCTCGACCGGGCGATCGCCGCCTTCCCCGACCGGGAGGCGCTGGTCGACGTCCCTTCCCAACGGCGCTGGACGTACGCGGAGTTCGGCGCCGCGGTCGGCGAACTGGCGCGGGCGCTGCTCGGACGCGGCGTGGCGAAGGGCGACCGGGTCGGGATCTGGGCGGTCAACTGCCCCGAGTGGCTGCTCGTGCAGTACGCGACCGCCCGGGTCGGCGCGATCATGGTGAACATCAACCCGGCCTATCGCGCGCACGAGGTGGAATTCGTGCTCCGCCAGTCCGGGATCTCCGTGCTCGTCGCCTCCCTCGCCCACCGGACCAGCGACTACCGCGCCCTCGTCGAGGAGGTCCGGGCGCGCTGCCCCGAACTGCGCTCCGTGCACTACATCGGTGACCCGAGCTGGCACGAACTGCTCGCGACCGCAGGTGAGGTGACGGAGGATCAGCTCGTCGCGCGCGAGGCCACGCTGTCCTGCGACGACCCGATCAACATCCAGTACACCTCCGGCACCACCGGCTTCCCCAAGGGCGCCACCCTCTCCCACCACAACATCCTCAACAACGGCTATTTCGTGGGCGAGACGGTCGGCTACACGGAACAGGACCGCGTCTGTCTGCCGGTGCCCTTCTACCACTGCTTCGGCATGGTCATGGGCAACCTCGGCGTCACCTCCCACGGCGCGTGCGTGGTCATCCCGGCGCCGTCGTTCGAGGCCGGGGCCACACTGCGCGCGGTCGAACGGGAGCGCTGCACCTCGCTGTACGGCGTCCCGACGATGTTCATCGCGGAGCTGAACCTCCCCGACTTCGCCTCGTACGATCTCTCCTCGCTGCGCACCGGCATCATGGCGGGCTCGCCCTGCCCGGTGGAGGTGATGAAGCGCGTCGTCAGCGAGATGAACATGGCCGAGGTCTCCATCTGCTACGGCATGACCGAGACCTCACCGGTCTCCACCCAGACCCGGCGCGACGACGATCTGGAACGCCGCACGGGCACGGTCGGCCGGGCCCTGCCGCATATCGAGGTCAAGGTGATCGATCCGGTCAGCGGGGTGACACTGCCGCGCGGCACGGCGGGCGAGCTCTGCACCAGGGGCTACAGCGTGATGCTCGGCTACTGGAACGAGCCCGGGCGTACGGCCGAGGTCATCGACGCGGGCCGCTGGATGCACACCGGCGATCTGGCGGTGATACGCGAGGACGGCTACGCCCAGATCGTCGGCCGGATCAAGGACATGATCATCAGAGGCGGCGAGAACGTCTCTCCCCGGGAGATCGAGGAGTTCCTGTACGGCCACCCGAAGGTCGCGGACGTACAGGTGGTCGGTGTCCCCGACGAGAAGTACGGGGAGGAGATCCTGGCCTGTGTGATCCCGCGCGACCCGGCCGATCCGCCGGCCCTGGCGGACATCGTGTCGTACTGCCGGGAACGGCTCGCGCACTACAAGATCCCGCGCCGGATGGAGATCCTGGCCGAGTTCCCGATGACGGTGAGCGGGAAGGTGCGGAAGATCGAGCTGCGCGAGCGGTTCTCGGGGCCTTCGGGAGCCTGACCGGTCTCGGTGTGCGGGTGTGCGGGTGTGCGGGTGTGCTCCCGTGCCCGGGTGCCCGCGTGCCCGGCTGCTCACGTGTCCGCGTTCTCTCGCCTATGTCGGAGAGCGCGTCGCATGCAGACGCGCGGCCAGCGGTCCAGGCCGTGTTCGGCTTCCGCACGGCGGATCTCCCGCAGCCCGTCGGTGAGTTCGTCCTCCGCGAGGGTACGGAAGCCGAGCCGCGCGTAGTACGGGGCGTTCCAGGGGACCTCGGCGAACGTCGTCAGGGTGAGGGCGGGCAGTCCCGCGTGGACGGCCCGTTCGGCGAGATGCCCGAGGAGCGCGCGGCCGACGCCCCGGCGGGCGGCGTCCGGGTGGACCGAGACCTGTTCGACATGGGCCGCCCGGTCGACGGTGTCGTGGATCAGATACGCGACGGGCCGGCCGGTCCCGTCATCCGTCACCCAGGCGCGGCCCGCCCGCCGGTAGCGCTCCAGCAGATCGAGCGCGGGCGGCGCGTCATCGGCGATCGCGGCCATCCCCAGCGCGCGGAACGGTTCGCCCGCCGCTCGTTCGATGTCCTGGAGAAGCGGGAGGTCGGCGGGGTCGGCGGGACGAATGCGCATGACGTGATTATGGCGCGGGCCGTGACCGTCGCTTCTACGGGTAGTGCGCCCCGGTCTACGGGTAGTGCGCCCCGGCCGAGACCAGCTCGTCCGCCGGGCCGTTGACGGGCTGCGGCGTGCCGGTGAGGTCGAGGACGAAGAGCGGGAGGCCGAGAGCGTCCGCACGGGCGCGGGCGTCGGCCGCGTACCCCGCGAGGGAGAAGTAGACGCTCGTCGCCGACGCGTTCATGCCGTCGAGCCAGAGGCATTCGACGGAGCGCAGGGACGCCGGGCCGGTGGTCGGGTCGACCTGGGCGACCACATCGGGTCCGCGCAGACCGGTGCCGGGCGGCGCGCTGATGCCGGACGCGGGCGGCTCTCCGGACTCGACGACGCTCTTGAAACCGAGCCAGCGCAGATAGAGCGCGGCCGTGGTCACCGCGTCACGGGCCGTACGGACCGGCACGGGGCGGAACGCGGGGCGCGGCGCGGCGGCGGTGCGGGGCAGCGGGATATGCGCGGGGTGCTCGTGGACGGGCCGTTCCGACGCGGACGGTTCCTGGACGGGCCGTTCCGCCGGGGGCCGCTCGGGGGCCTGGGGCTCGGGAGCAGGCTCCCCGGCCGTCGTCGGCCGGGCTGTCACCGGCCCGGGTGTCGCGGGCCCGGCCGGCACGGGCTCGTGTGCCGCGGGCTCGTGTGTGGCCGGCCCGGGTGTCGCCTGCTCCACCGCGATCCGCAGCATCGCTCCGCACGGACAGCCCAGCTCCGGCCGTGGCCACTGGCCCTCACGCGCGCAGGCCGTACAGCGGACCGTCACCCACTCGTCCGCCCAGGCGCGCCGGGTGACCGTCTCCACCGGGGCGCTTCCGGGCAGCGCCGGTGCCACCGGAGCGCCGCACGCGCACGGATAGACCGACGCCGTCAACGTATGGCGGCTGCCGCACGACGGACAGCACACCGAAACGCCCTCTCCCATCCCGACCTCCCCGTTCATCGTCCACCAAGGGCGGCCCGTGGGGGAGGGTCTTCGCCGATCCCTTGACGTCGTACCGCGAGGACCTTAGATTGATTCCGGATAGTAGAATAAAACTTCCGCATCACGGAATTAGTGCTCTCAGGTGGCGCGACAGAGCCCTGATCCGCCGGCCGAAGCAGGAGCACTTCATGCCTCGAATGACCGCTGCCCGAGCGGCAGTTGAGATCCTCAAGCGCGAAGGCGTCAGCAACGCGTTCGGTGTGCCGGGCGCCGCGATCAACCCCTTCTACGCCGCCCTCAAGGCCGCGGGCGGGGTGCATCACACGCTCGCCCGCCACGTCGAGGGCGCCTCGCACATGGCCGAGGGCTACACCCGTACGCACCCGGGCAACATCGGCGTCTGCGTCGGTACGTCCGGGCCCGCGGGCACCGACATGATCACCGGCCTGTACTCCGCGATCGGCGACTCCATCCCGATCCTCTGCATCACCGGCCAGGCGCCGACCGCGGTGATCCACAAGGAGGACTTCCAGGCCGTCGACATCGCCTCGATCGCGCGGCCGGTCACCAAGGCCGCGACGACCGTCCTGGAGGCCGCGCAGGTCCCCGGCGTCTTCCAGCAGGCCTTCCACCTCATGCGCTCCGGACGCCCCGGGCCGGTCCTCATCGACCTGCCGATCGATGTCCAGCTCACCGAGATCGAGTTCGACCCCGAGACCTACGAGCCGCTGCCGGTCTTCCGGCCGGCCGCCACGCGCGCGCAGGTCGAGAAGGCCGTCAGGATGCTGAACGCGTCCGAGCGCCCGCTGATCGTCGCCGGGGGCGGTGTCATCAACGCCGACGCCTCCGGCCTGCTGGTCGAGTTCGCCGAACTCACCGGCACGCCGGTCGTGCCGACCCTGATGGGCTGGGGCGCCATCGCCGACGACCACGAGCTGAACGCCGGCATGGTGGGGCTCCAGACCTCGCACCGCTACGGCAACGCCACGTTCCTGGAGTCCGACTTCGTCCTCGGCATCGGCAACCGCTGGGCCAACCGCCACACGGGCAAGCTCGACGTCTATACGCGCGGACGCACCTTCGTCCATGTCGACATCGAGCCCACCCAGATCGGCAAGATCTTCGCCCCTGACTACGGCATCGCCTCGGACGCCGGGGCCGCGCTCACGCTCTTCGTCGAGGTGGCGAAGGAACTGAAGGCCGCGGGCGAACTGCCCGACCGCACCGCGTGGGCCGCCTCCGCGCGGGAACGCAAGGCCACGTTGCACCGGCGTACCCACTTCGACAACGTGCCGCTCAAGCCGCAGCGCGTGTACGAGGAGATGAACCGCGCGTTCGGTCCCGAGACCCGGTACGTCACCACCATCGGCCTCTCCCAGATCGCCGGCGCGCAGATGCTGCACGTCTACAAGCCGCGCCACTGGATCAACTGCGGCCAGGCCGGCCCGCTCGGCTGGACCATCCCCGCCGCGCTGGGGGTGGCCACCGCCGACCCCGAGGCCACGGTCGTCGCGCTCTCCGGCGACTACGACTTCCAGTTCATGCTCGAAGAGCTGGCGGTCGGCGCGCAGCACCGCATCCCGTATGTGCACGTGCTGGTGAACAACTCGTATCTGGGCCTGATCCGCCAGGCGCAGCGCAACTTCGACATCGACTTCCAGGTCAACCTGGAGTTCGAGAACCTCAACTCACCTGAGCTGGGCGTCTACGGCGTCGACCATGTGAAGGTCGCCGAGGGCCTGGGCTGCAAGGCGATCCGGGTCACCGAGCCCGACCAGCTGCTGCCGGCCTTCGAACAGGCCAAGAAGCTGGCCGCCGAGTTCCGTGTGCCCGTGATCGTCGAGGCGATCCTCGAACGCGTCACGAATATCGCGATGAGCGGCAGCGACATCGCGAGCGTGAACGAGTTCGAGGGCCTCGCCACCGAGCCGTGGCACGCGCCCACGGAGATCCTGCCGCTGACCTGACCCTGACCCGGCGGCAGCGAGGGCCTCGGCACCGGAGCGATCCGGTGCCGAGGCCCTCTGCCGCGTCAGCCGCCCCGTGGTGACCGCCCCGTACGGGCCGGTTCGGGCGGCCGGTCACCCGCCACAGCCCCCGCATCCGCCGCAGCCCCCGCAGCCGCCGGAGTCCGGCCCGGACTTCCCCTTCGGCTCCGGTTCCTTCGCGCCCGAGGAGTGCGCGCTCGCGGAGCCGTCGGCCCACCAGCTGTGGCCGCTCTCCCCGGCTCCGGCACCGGCGTCCGGTCCCGTCGGTTCCGCGTCCGTGGTGACTCCGCTCATCACCATCAACAGCACGCCCCCGAGGACGCCGAGCCAGACCAGTCCGGAAGGCCCCGCGCCGGAAACGGCGGAGCCGACCCCGATGACGAACGCCCCGATCCCCGACACGGCGAGCACGGGAGCGGCCCTCCGCCACAGTGTCTTCACAGCCCCAGTGTCCGCCCGGCACCGGGCACGCGAAAGAGCGTGGAGCACGGGAATCGTCCGTACTCCACGCTGCGCGCGGGGTGTTGAGGGGCAGGGAGGTCAGGACCGCGGCGGCGGCGACGGGAGACGCGCGGCCCTTCCCTCAGGCCGGGAAGAACCGCCGTTCCCTTCACCACCGCACTGGCTCGCGCGCCGCCGCGGTCCTTTCGCTGCCCGTACCGCCGGCCACCCCTCATACGGGGCCGGTGGTACGGGACGACGCACGGGAGCTGACCTCCCGTCATCTCCCGTGCGTGGCTTGTCGGTCCTCGCGCGCTGTGCGGACCGCGTCCTCGGCGCGCCGGCCGTACCCCCGGTCCGTCTCGCGGGCGCCGGGGGATGGGTTCCGGGCGGCGGCGACGCTTGGGCGCGACAGGACAGGTGTCAGCGCCACCGCTGCCCGGAGATCAAGGGGAGCCGGAAAGCCGTGGAGCCCCGGCGGCCGGACCGGCCGGGCTCAGACGTCGGCGCCGGAGAGGCGCTCGACCGAGCGCAGCAGCGCGGAGTGGTCGAGCCCGCCGTCGCCCTGCGCGCGCAGGGAGGCGACGAGTTGGGCCACCATGGCGCCCACGGGGAGCGCGGCGCCCACATTGCGGGCGGCGTCGGTGACGATGCCCATGTCCTTGTGGTGCAGATCGATCCGGAATCCGGGCTTGAAGTCGCGGTTGAGGAAGTTGTCCTTCTTGCGGGTCAGCACGGTCGAACCGGCCAGCCCGCCGTTGAGGACGTCCAGCGCGGCGGCGAGGTCCACGCCGGACTTCTCCAGGAAGACCACGGCCTCGGCGCACGCCTGGATGTTCACGGCCACGATCAGCTGGTTGGCGGCCTTCACCGTCTGGCCCGAGCCGTGCGGCCCGCACAGCACGATGGTCTTGCCGAGCGCCTCCAGCAGCGGCTCGGCCTCGTCGAAGTCGGCCCGTTCACCGCCGACCATGATGGAGAGGACCGCCTCGACGGCGCCCGCCTCGCCGCCGGAGACCGGGGCGTCCAGCACACGGATGCCCTTCTCGGCCGCGTTCTTCGCCAGGTCCACCGATGTCCGCGGGGTGATGGACGACATGTCGATCAGCAGCGCGCCGGACCGGGCGTTCGCGAGGATGCCGTTCTCTCCGTACGCGATGGCCTCGACCTGCGGGGAGGCGGGCACCATCGTGACGATCACATCGGCGTCCCGTACGGCCTCGGCGATCGAGCCCGCGGCCGTACCACCGGCCGCGGCCAGCCGGTCCAGCTTGTCCCGCTCCAGCGTGAAGCCGGTCACGGAGTAGCCGGCCTTGATCAGGTTCTCGGACATGGGGGAGCCCATGATGCCGAGACCGATCCACGCGATCGTGGGGAGATTACTCATCAGGGTGCCTCTTTCGATACCCGCGCACATCGCAACACGCGCGTGAATACGGTCGGTTGGCGGGCCGGCGGTCGGGAACCCGGGCCCTGTCGGGCCGGTCAGGCCCCCGCGGCGAGCCAGTCGAAGGACTCGGCGCTCGGCCGGTCGCCCGGCTTGTACTCCAGGCCGACCCAGCCGGTGTACCCGGCCTTGCGCAGCCGGCCGAGGAGATCTCCGAGCGGCAGCGATCCGGTACCCGGCGCACCACGGCCCGGGTTGTCCGCGATCTGTACGTGGCCGGTCCTCTCGGCATAACGGTCGATGACCTCGTTCAGGTCCTCGCCGTTCATCGACAGGTGGTAGAGATCGAGCAGGAACGCGGCGTTGCCGAGACCGGTGGCCGCGTTGACCCGGTCCACGACCTCGACCGCGGAGGGAGCGCTCACCAGGGGGTAGAGAGGGGACTCCGGCTTGTTGAGCGCCTCGATCAGCAGGATCGCCCCGACCCGGTCGGCCGCGTGGGCCGCCCGTACGAGGTTCTCCAGGGCCAGCTCGTCCTGCGCCCGCGGATCGACGCCCTCGACACGGTTGCCGTACAGCGCGTTGAGGGCCTTGCAGCCGGTGGCGGCCGCGAAGTCGGCCGCGACCTCGATATTGGCGACGAACCGGTCGGACTCCTCGCCGGGCACCGAGAGCGCCCCGCGGTCCGGGCCGGGCAGCTGTCCGGCGTAGAAGTTCAGCCCCACCAGCCGCGTGCCCGCGTCGTCGAGCGCCTTCTCCAGGGCGTCGAGCTCGGCCTGTGGCGGGGTGGGGGTGTCGGTCCAGGGCCACCACAGCTCCACCGCGTCGAAGCCGGCCGCCGCCGCGGCGGCGGGGCGCTCCAGCAGCGGGAGTTCGGTGAAGAGGATGGACAGGTTCACATCGAAGCGCTGCTCGGTGCCGCGCCCGTTCGTGAGGAGAGGGGCCATGAGGAGTCAGGCGCTCCTTCCGTATTGCGGAAGTTATCTTCTGCTTGATGGAAGACTGCCCGGGTGGCTCGGGGGCTGTCAAGAGGGCTCCCGGAATTCGCCGCCCGCGCAGTAGGTTGAGCGCGTGCGATTGAGAGTGGAGTTCACGACCGAGCCCTTCGACCTGGACGAGGCGCCCGCCCACGCGCTGGTGGCCCGGGAGGTCGTCCAGGGTGCCGAGCTGGACGCCGTGGACGTCGGCCCGTTCGGCAATACGGCGGAAGGCGGCGCGGACGCGGTGCTGGGCGCGGTGGACGCGCTGCTGCGCCGTTCGCTGGCCGCCGGGGCGACCCGGGTCTCCCTCCAGGTCAATGTGATCGAGAGCGGTCATGTGATCGGGAGCGGTGGTGTGGCCGGGAGTGGTCGTGTGGCCGGGGATGACCCTGTGGCCGGGCACGGCCCCGCGGCCGGGCACGGGGAGAACGGCTGATGGCCGAGCCGCTGGACCACCCCTTCGTCGCGGCGGTCAAGCCGCTGGTCGACGCCATGGGCGGCGAGCTGATGGCGCCCGGCGAGGCCCAGCCCGACGATGTCGTACTCGCCTGGGAGGGTGAGGAACTGCTCGCCGTGCGGCTGCCCCAGCTGTCCGACTCCCTGGACCACATCCTGGCCGCGCTGGAACGCCGGCACGGCATGCCGCTCGCCGAGCTGGACCGCAAGTCCAAGCAGTCGGTCGTCCGGATACTGGAGGCGCGCGGTGCCTTCTCCGTACGGCACGGCGTCGAGACGGTGGCGAGCGCCCTCGGGGTCAGCCGCTTCACCGTCTACAACTACCTGAACAGGGAAAACGCGCGCGAAAGTGCGCGGGAAAGCACGGCCGGGGGCGAGTAGGACCCGGCGCCGGGTTTTCGTATACGAGATTTCAACAAAGTGTTGACGCGGTGTTGCCGAGGGCGTTAGCTATGCGAAGCCCGCCCAGCACAGCCACGGAGGCTCCCGTGACGTCGACACCGCAACCGGGCCTCACCCGGTTCAACACCTCGCCCGACAGCGTGGCTCTGGCCGCACTGCACGAGGTGTGCGCCAGCCGGGTGTGGGGGACCCAACTCCTCGCCCGCCGCCCGTACACCGGCCTGAACGCTCTCCTCGCCGCCAGCGACACCGCGACGGTGGCGCTGGACGGCGCGGATCTGGCCGAGGCGATGGCGGGACACCCGCCGATCGGCCGGCCGAAGCCGGGAGACCCGGCCTCCGCCCGTGAACAACGGGGGATGGCCGGTGCCCCGGAAGCGCTGAAGGCCGAGATGCTCGCACTCAACCTGGCCTACCAGGAGCGGTTCGGACATGTCTTCCTGATCTGCGCCACCGGCGCCACCGGTGAGCAGCTGCGCGACGCGCTGAAGACCCGGATGGGCCACACACCGGAACGGGAGCGTGCGATCGTGCGCACCGAACTCGGCAAGATCAACCGGATCCGGCTGACCCGTCTCGTAGCGGAGGACGACGACTCATGAGCACCGCCACCACCGCCTCGGTGTCCACGCACATCCTGGACACCAGCATCGGACGCCCCGCGAAGGGCGTCACCATCTCGCTCGCGGCCCGCGGCGGCCCCGGCGCGCGCTGGGAGACGCTCGGTGGTTCGCGTACCGACGGCGACGGGCGCTGCAAGGACCTGCCGGCCCTGCCGGAAGGCACCACACAGGTACGTCTCGACTTCGAGACCGAGGCGTACTTCATCAGCAAGCAAGAAGCCGAGGCGCAGCAGGACGCCCCCCGCGCAAGGGACAGCGGTGTGTTCTTCCCGGAAGTGGCGATCGCCTTCGCCGTCGTTCCCGGCGAGCACTATCACGTACCGCTGCTGCTCAACCCGTTCGGCTACTCCGTATACCGAGGGAGCTAGCAGACATGACCGATCAGTCCCGCCCGAGCCGCCCTGTGATGCTCGGACAGAACCAGTACGGCAAGGCGGAGAACCGCGTCGTCAAGATCACGCGGGACGGCGACACCCACCACATCAAGGACCTCAACGTCTCCGTCGCGCTCTCCGGCGAGATGGAGGACGTCCACCACTCCGGTTCCAACGCGCATGTGCTGCCGACGGACACCACCAAGAACACGGTCTACGCGTTCGCCAAGGAACACGGCGTCGAATCGGCCGAGCAGTTCGGAATCCATCTCGCCCGGCACTTCGTCACCAGCCAGGAACCGATCAAGCGGGCACGTATCCGGATCGAGGAGTACTCCTGGGAGCGCATCGGGACGTCGGACACGCCGGACGCCAACTCCGGGTTCACCGGCGCCGACGAGGCCAAGCACTCCTTCGTCCGCAAGGGCCAGGAGACCCGGCTCGCCCAGATCACCTTCGACGGCGAGCGCTGGCAGGTCATCTCGGGTCTGAAGGATCTGACCGTGATGAACTCGACCCACTCCGAATTCCGGGGCTACGTCAAGGACAAGTACACAACGCTCAAAGAGGCGCACGACCGTATTCTCGCGACCGAGGTGTCCGCCAGGTGGCGTTACAACTGGTCGAGCGACGACGCGCGCACGCCGGACTGGGAGAAGTCCTACGAGCAGGCCAGGAAGCACATGCTCCGGGCCTTCGCCGAGACCTACTCGCTCTCCCTCCAGCAGACCCTGTACCAGATGGGTTCGAGGATCATCGACAACCGCGGCGAGATCGACGAGATCCGGTTCTCGCTGCCGAACAAGCACCATTTCCTGGTGGATCTGGCGCCGTTCGGACTGAAGAACGACAACGAGGTCTACTTCGCGGCGGACCGCCCCTACGGACTGATCGAGGCGACTGTCCTGCGGGACGGAACCGAGCCGCAGATCCCGGTCGATCTGACCAACCTCTGACCCCGTTGCCGGCCCGAACCCAGGAAGAGGAACCGCCATGGCGGCTTCGCGCATCGTCATCGAGAACTGCGCCATCGCGACGGTGGACGCGCACGACACCGAGTACGCCTCGGGACATGTCGTCGTCGCGGACCACCGGATCGAGTCGGTCGGCGCGGGCCCGGCCCCGGCCCGTCTGGAGAACGTGGCCCGCCGTGTCGACGGCACCGGCCATCTGGTCACCCCCGGCCTGGTCAACACACACCACCACTTCTACCAGTGGCTCACCCGCGGACTCGCCACCGACCACAACCTGTTCGACTGGCTGGTCGCGCTCTACCCGACGTGGGCGCGGCTCGACGAGCAGATGGTGCGCACCGCCGCGCAGGGCTCCCTGGCGATGATGGTCCGCGGCGGTGTCACCACCGCGATGGACCACCACTACGTCTATCCGCGCGGTACGGGCGATCTGTCGGGCGCGATCATCGGGGCCGCCGCGGAGATGGGCGTACGGTTCACCCTCGCCCGTGGCTCCATGGACCGCGGTGTCTCGGACGGCGGACTGCCCCCGGACTTCGCCGTCGAGTCCCTCGACGGCGCGCTCGCCGCCACCGAGGCGACCGTGGACACCCACCACGACGCCTCCTTCGACGCGATGACCCAGATCGCGGTGGCCCCGTGCTCGCCGTTCTCCGTCACCACCGAACTGCTCAAGCAGGGAGCGGAGCTGGCGCGCCGCAGAGGCGTCAGACTGCACACCCACGGCAGCGAGACGGTGGAGGAGGAGCAGTTCTGCAAGGAACTGTTCGGGATGGGGCCCACCGACTACTTCGAGTCGACCGGCTGGCTCGGCTCCGACGTGTGGATGGCCCACTGCGTCCATATGAACGACGCCGACATCGCCGCCTTCGGCCGTACGGGCACGGGCGTCGCCCACTGCCCCTCGTCCAACGCCCGGCTCGCCGCCGGGATCGCGCGGGTCCCCGACATGCTGAGGGCCGGCGTCCCGGTCGGCCTCGGTGTGGACGGCACCGCCTCCAACGAGTCGGGCGAACTCCACACCGAACTGCGCAACGCGCTGCTCATCAACCGCCTCAGCGCCCATGGCGAATCGGCGCTCAACGCCCGCCAGGCGCTGCGCCTCGGTACGTACGGTGGCGCTCAAGTCCTCGGCCGCGCCGACCAGATCGGCTCGATCGAGCCCGGGAAGCTGGCCGACCTCGTCCTGTGGAAGCTGGACACCCTCGCCCACGCCTCCATCGCGGACCCGGTGACCGCGCTGATCTTCGGCGCCGCCGCCCCCGTCACACTCTCTCTCGTCAACGGCAGGACCGTGGTGGAGGACAGCCATCTGACCACGGTGGACGAGGACGCCATCGCCCGTGACACACGGAGCGAGGCCCGGCGTCTCGCGCGGATCACCGCACAGGGCTGATCCCGCCGGAGTGTCCGGTCGTGGGGGACGGCCCGCGACCGGAGGCCATGGACCCGAGCGGGGTCCGTGGCAGCCGTGACCGGGAGGTGTCGTACCGCAGCTGCCGGTACCTCACCTCCCGGGACGGTGACATGTGTCCTGTGCCCGCACGCGCAGACAGGTGTACCCACCTCGTAACACCTCCCTGATACCCGCGCCACCGCCGGCGCGTCACCGACCGGAGGAACCGCCGTGCCGACCGAACCCCGAACAGAGCCACTGTCCCCGCCGAAGTCCCCGCCCGCCGGGGCAGCCGACGTCGATCCCCACCGGAAGCATCCGGTCGACGAAAGGCTGCCGCCCGCCAGGATGTTCACCAGCGGCCTCCAGCATGTGGCCGCGATGTACGCGGGTGTGGTGGCCCCGCCCATGATCGTGGGGCCCGCGGTGGGCCTCGACACCAAAGAGACCGCGTTCCTGATGGGCGCGAGCCTCTTCACCGCCGGAATAGCCACCCTGCTCCAGACGCTTGGCTTCTGGAAGATCGGTGCCCGGCTCCCCTTCGTCAACGGCGTCTCCTTCGCCGGTGTGACCCCGATGATCGCCATCGGCAAGGACCGGGGCGCCGACGGACTCGCCGTGATCTTCGGCGCGATCATCGTCGCCAGTGTGCTGGGTTTTCTGCTCACCCCGTACTTCTCGAAGCTCGTCCGCTTCTTCCCGCCCGTCGTCACCGGCACCGTCATCACCCTGATAGGTGTCTCGCTGCTGCCGGTCGCCTTCAACTGGTCCCAGGGCGGCGACGCCGGAGCCGGCGACTACGGTTCGACGCGGAACATAGGGATGGCCGCCCTCACCCTGGTCGTCGTGCTGGTGCTGCGGAAGCTGCTGCGCGGCTTCCTCCAGCAGATCGCGATCCTCATCGGTCTCGTCATCGGTACGGTCATCGCCATCCCGATGGGGATGACCAGCCTCGACGCGATCAAGGACGCCGGTCTCGTCGGCTTCCCGGCGCCGTTCCACTTCGGCGCCCCGCAGTTCGAGATCGCGGCCATCATCTCCATGTGCGTCGTGATGCTCGTCTGCATGACGGAGTCCACCGCCGACATGCTCGCGCTGGGCAGGATAGTGGGACGCCCCGCGGACGAGCGGACCATCGAGGGCGGCCTGCGCGCCGACACTCTCGGCAGCGCCATCAGCCCGCTGTTCAACGGTTTCATGTGCAGCGCCTTCGCGCAGAACATCGGTCTCGTCGCGATGACCAAGGTCCGCAGCCGCTTCGTGGTCGCGGCGGGCGGCGGGATCCTGGTGCTGCTCGGGCTCTGTCCCGTGCTGGCGTCCGTGATCGCGCTCGTACCGCTGCCCGTGCTCGGCGGCGCGGGGATCGTCCTGTTCGGCTCCGTCGCCGCGAGCGGCATCCAGACCCTGGCCACGGCCGCGCTGGAGAAGGGCGAGAACGCGCTGATCGTCGCGGCGGCCGTGGGCATAGGGCTGATACCGATCGCCGCGCCGGACTTCTACCACGCCTTCCCCGAGGACCTGCTGGTGGTGCTGGATTCGGGCATCAGCACGGGATGCGTGGTGGCGATCGTCCTGAACCTGGCCTTCAACCACCTGGGAGCGAGGAGGAGTCCGGACGGCGAGCGAGTGGAAGCGGCACCGGAACCCGCACCGGATTCCGCGCCGGTGGCTCAGACGCTGACATGAACGCGGGCGGCGGGTACGGAGCCGGTGGACCCGGTTCCGTACCCGCCGCGCCGGCCCGACAAGAGACAGAATCTGACCTGACGATTCGTCAGCCGATGTGGAAGCTGTCGCCGTACACCTTCCAGTCGAGCGGCGGGTCCAGGTTCAGATTGCCCTTGTCGAGGAACACGCGCTGCGCGGTGTCCACCCGGCTGGTGTCCTCGTGGGCCTCCTCCTGCTTCATCGCCCAGACGCGGGCGTCGAGGAAGGCGTGCAGATACGTCGTCTGGTTACCGCCCTGGGCCGGGGTCTTCGCCTTGGCCAGCGCGCGCTTGCGGATGTTGCCGAAGCTGGTGCTGTCGCCGCCGTCGCCGTGCATCACGATGGCGTCGTAGTACGCGAACTGCCCGAGCGTGCCCAGGCCGTCCTGCTTGCCCCGGTTCACGGCCGGGTTGAAGTAGACCCGGTCGCGTTCGTCGTTCTGCGCGGTCTTGAACGCGGAGTCCTTGGCCGCCTGCTTCCAGGCGGCGGTGAACCCCGGGTCGAGACCGTCGTGCGAGTCGGTGCCGTCGACCTCCCGCAGGGCGGGCAGGTAGGCGGCGAGCGGGTTGCCGGGCTTGCGCTGGGTGTACAGCTCGACGAGATCCAGCATGTCGCCGGTGCCGGAACAGAATCCGATGATGCCCGCGGTGTAGCCGCGGCCGTCGCCAATGTCCTCGATGTAGCCGTACTGCGCCTTCCAGTCCAGCGAGGAGTTCTCCGCGCTGGAGACGATCCGCATGGCGATGTCCTTCTTCGCCGGGTCGTCGAGTCCGGTGGCCGCCGCCACGGCGCTGCCGAAGACAGGTGAGGTGGCAGGGGCGGCTGCGGGTGAGGCGGCGGGGGGCTCCGCTGCCGCGTGGGCCACGGACGCGGTGGGGACCGCGACCAGCGTCAGCGCGAGCAGAACGGTGCGAATGCGGGGGGTGGGCACCTGACCTCCAGGGTGGGAAGTGGGGAGAGTTCCTGCGGGCGTATCTGTTAGGAAGCTTTCCTACCAAAGCCAGGGGGTGCCGTATACCCGTCCGCCTGTGAAGAAGGAGTGTGGGCCGGTCACTTGGGGCGATACCGTCCCCGGTGGCGCACTGCGGGGCAGCACCGGCCGGAGGCCGTTGTCAGACCCCCGTGGCAGCATTCCGGCCATGGATCTCGTACAGGTATTAGCCGATCTCGACGCCCAGCCGTGGGCGGAACTGGAGCACGCGTACGGCAGCGCCGAAGACCTGCCCGAACAGCTGCGGGCGCTGGCGGGCGCGGACGAGGAAGAGGCGGCGGAGGCCCTGGGCGAGCTGTACAGCAGCATCCTCCACCAGGGATCGGTGTACGAGGCGTCCGCGCGGGCCGTGCCGTATCTCGCCGGGCTGGCCGCCGCAGGGGTACGGGCCGGGGACCTGCTGGTCCTGCTCGGAGGGATAGCCGAGAGCGAGGGCGTCTACGACGGCACGCCGCCCGGCGAGTGCCAGGCCGCCGTCACCGGCCAACTGCCCCTGATCCTGCCGCTGGTCGACGCGGAGGACCCGGCGGTGCGGCAGGCGGCGGTCTGGGCGGCGTCGCGCACAGGTGCCACGGCACCGGTTCTCCCGGTGCTGCTGCGGTGCTGGGAGCGGGAGGAAGAACCCCTCGTACGGGCCGAGTTGCTCGCCGGGGCGGTGCTGCTCGACCCCACGGGTCCGGCGGCGGCCATGGTCACCGCCGGGCTGGAGGCGGGGGAGCCGGCGGAGCTGCGGATCGCCGCGGTCCTGGGCTCCCTGGACCTGGGACTGCCCTGGACCGGGACGCACCACCGGGCGGTGCTGTCCCTGCTGCCGGCCGACCCACTGGTCGCCGGCCGCCTCGATCTGGAGACGACGGAACCGCTCCACCGCATCATCGAGGCACTGCTGGAGCGCGACACCGCCGAGGACCGCGAGTCCGCGTTCGCGCTGCTCGACTTCGCGCTGCGCGTCCCCGACGACGACATCCGCGCGGAGGCCCTGTGGGCGACGGAACAGGCGTGCCTGGCCTCACGGAGCGCCCCGGCCCGGCTCGCGAGCCCGCTGATCGCGCTGCTGGACGACCCGGTCTCCGCGCGGCCCGCCCTCAGCGCCCTGGACAAGCTCGGACCGCACGCCGCCGCCGCGGCGCCCGCGCTGGCGGCGCTCGCGTCCGGCGGCGGCGACGCGGGCCCTGCCCGGGGCCTGGCGGACCGCGCGCTCAAGGCCCTGGTCGGCGTGGCCCCGGAGCTGGCCGCCCCGCTGCTCGCGCGTGATCTGCCCGAGCGCCCCGCGGCCCTCGGGGCCGCCTGCGGCTTTCCCTACGACCGGCTCGACGGGCCGTTCCCGTACCACCCGGAGTTGCTGGCCGCCGCCAGGGCCAGGCTGACCGCGCCGGAGCTCGACGGGAACGAGCCGATCCATCTCGTCCGGCTGCTCGCCTCCTGGGGCGCGCGGGCCGCGCCCGCCTTCCCCGAACTGGCCGCGTCGCTGGGCAGGTTCCCCGTGTTCGTGCCCGCCGCGCTGGCGGCCGTCGACCCCGGGCGGGCCGTCGTACCGCTGGCGGAGGCCGCCGTATCGGGGCCCGAGCAGGGCCGGTTCGCCGCCGCGCGTGCGCTCCATTCCCTCGCCGGCGACTCCGTCACCGGCGGCACGGAACCGCTGCTGACCGTCCTCGCCGCGGAACTCGCCGCGGACGACACCCATCGCGTACGGCAGGCCGCCCGTGCCACGGCCGATCTCGGCGAGGACGCCGCCGTACTGGTCCCGCGGCTGCGGGCGGCGCTCAGCACGGACGGCGATCGCCTGACGGCGCCGCGCCTGGACACCGACCTGGACATCGCCCTGGCCCTGTGGAGGGTGACCGGTGATCCCGGGGAAGCGCTGCCGGTGATCGCGGCCGTCCTGGAGGCGACGGACACCGAGTGGATGCGCTGGACAGCCGTGAACGCCGCCCGCGCCGCCGCCCGCCTCGGCCCGGCCGCGGCGGCGCTCCGTCCCGCACTGGAACGGGGCCTGGCCGATCCCGAACGGGCCCCGGCGATGGCTCGGGCCCTGCTCGCCACCGGAGCCGTCACGCACCACCGGGCGGACTGTGCCCACCACGCGGACCACGCCCACCGCGTGCGTCTCGCGGACACGCTGCTGCGCTGCGCCGAGCGCGACGCGGACCCGATGGGCGCCCTGGAAGCGCTCGCGGCCCTCGGCCCCGAATCCCTGACGGAGCCCGAACTCCACCGGCTGGCGCGCCTGGCGGAACGGGACCACCGGGTGTGGTGCACGGGCTCGGAACCGGACGTGGTCTCCTCGGACGCGCGCTTCCAGGAGAAGGCCCGCGCACTGCTGCGCACCGCGACCGCCTCCCGGCGCACCGACGCCCCGGCCACCGACTGACCGCACTCGGAGGCCCGCCGATGACCAGGGCGTCGCTTCCGGGCCGGCCGACCGCAGAGCCCCCCCGGACCCTCGGGCGGCCGGCCCCGGCTCACTCCCCGGGCCGCCAGTCGGGGCGGCGACCGGTCAGGCCGACCACCCGGTCCAGCAGCGGGGCGTCCTCGGGAACGTCGACCGGCGGCCCGAACACCCCGTCCGGAGCCTGGCCCGAGTCGTCGCCCGCGTCGCCCGCGTCGGTTCCGCCGGGCCCGCCGGATCCGGCCACCGCGGGCGGGGTCAGCATCGCGAACGACGCCCGGAGCGACGCCTCGGCGGGGGCGTACGGCTGCCCCGTGCTCCGCGCCAGGTCCCAGCCGTGGATCTGTACTTCGTTGAGTGCCACCAGCCCGGCCACGGCACCCGGAAGATCGACCCCGCCGATCCGGGTCGCGCCCTCCCATGCGGCGGGCGAACGCCAGGACTCGGCCAGCTCGTCCAGCTGCCGGGGCAGCACCTCGCGCCAGTCGTCCGGCAGTACGGGCAGGGCCGCGTCCGGCGGTGTGTCGGTCGTCGGCCCCGACGTCTTCGCCGCGGCGTCGCGGAACGCCACCGTCAGCCCGACGAGATGCGCCAGCACCTCGCGTACCGCGTAGTCGGGGCAGGGTGTCGGGCCGGAGAGCTGATCATCCTTGATACCGCCCAGCAACCGCGCGACCTCGCGGCACGCGGGCCCCAGGTCGAACGGCTCCATCTCTGTCTGAGTGTCCATATGAGGGAGACCGGCCCGGCCGCCGAAACTCATCGCCGCGGAGCACTTCGAGACGTCCTGTCTCGAAGGATGGTCAATCATGGCTGGAAATAACCCTATGTATGTACGATCCAGTCGTTCCAGACCCCACAGCGATGCCGCGCGGGATCGAACCCTTCCGTCAGACCGGAGCGAGTCCCGCATGTCCCTGCATACGCGTTCTCAGGAGGCCCAGGAGGCCGAGGCGGCGCTGGAGGCCTGGCGCGCCGCGCGGCGGACCGCCGTGACCGGCCCCGTCGGCAACTTGGCGCTGGTGGAGACCCGGTGGCTGGATCCCGGAGTGGACGCCGCCGAGGAACGCGCCAGGACCGTGGTCCCGGACGGTGTGACCGTCACCACCGTCCGGCGGACCAACCTCCATACCGGGGAACCGGAAGAGGCGCTGCGCTTCTGGGACGCGGACGCTCCGGCCGTCCGGCATTTCTCGCATATCGCCTCATATCCCTTCCATCCGGACTGGGTGATCGAGGCCACCTTCACCCCGGTATCCACCGACCGCCGGGTGCCGTTCGAGCACATGCGCGACAGCGGAGGCAGTCGCGAACTGGTTGTCCCCGGCGATATCCACGTCACACTGGACGGTGTGGACTACACGCTGTCGGCCTTCGACGACGACGGGACGCTCCTCCTGGTCTTCGGTGACCCGACGAACGGCGGCGACACCTACGGCGCCGGCCGCTTCCTGTTCGTCCCGCGCGAGCCGGGCGGCGAAACGGTCGTACTGGACTTCAACCACGCCTTCGTGCCGCCGTGCGGATTCTCCGCTCAGTACAACTGTCCACTGCCGCCGCGGCAGAACCGGCTGCACCTGCCCGTCGAGGCGGGCGAGAAGCTTCCGGTCTTCCGCGACGGCTACACGGTCAACTGAGCACACCCGAGGCACCACGGCCGGACCCCACCACCCCTCCCCGGGGACCCCGTCCGGCAGTCGATCAGGAGAAGAAGTCATGAGAAAGTCCGTACCGCTGCTCGGCGGCACCCTGGTGGTCACCCTGTCCCTCGCCCTCACCGCCTGCGGCTCCGGGACCGACAACAAGACGAGCGATTCACCCTCCGGCCCGTACGACAAGAACGCGACCGTCGGTATCGGCTCGCTCTACGAACCGCAGAATCTGGACAACACCGGAGGCGGCGGCCAGGGCGTGACCGAGGCGCTCAACGGCAATGTCTACGAGGGGCTGTTCACCCTCACCGACAGCGGCAGGACCGAGAAGCGGCTCGCCGAGGACTACACCGTCAGCCCGGACGGCCTCACGTACACCTTCACCCTGCGCGACGGCGTGACGTTCCACTCGGGCAAGGCGCTCACCTCCGCCGATGTGAAGTACAGCATCGAGAAGGTCCGCGCAGAGAACTCGCAGTCGGCGCGCAAGAGCAGCTTCGACATGGTCAAGTCGATCACGACCCCGGACCCGTCCACCGTCAAGGTGACCCTCTCGTCCAAGTCGATCTCCTTCGTCTACAACCTCAGCTATGTGTGGGTGGTCAACTCCGCGGCCAAGGACCTCAAGACCTCGGAGGACGGCACCGGCCCCTACACACTGGACAAGTGGACCCGGGGCTCCGCGCTGAGCCTGGCGCGCTTCCCGGGGTACTGGGGTACGCCGGCGACCAACGCGAAGGTTGTCTTCCACTACTACAAGGACGCGACCGCCCTCAACAACGCGCTGCTCACCAACGCCGTGGACGTGGTGACCAGCGAGCAGAGCCCGGACGCCCTCGACCAGTTCAAGAACAACCCGAACTACAAGGTCAACGACGGCAACTCGACCACCAAGCTGCTGCTGGCCTTCAACGACCGGGTCAAGCCGTTCGACAACGTCAAGGTGCGCAAGGCCGTCAGCTCCGCGATCGACAACAAGAAGCTGCTCCAGTCGGTCTGGGGCGACCACGGCACACTGATCGGCTCGATGGTCCCGCCCACCGACCCCTGGTACGAGGACCTCACCAAGGTCAACCCGTACGACGTGACGCTCGCCAGGAAGCAGCTCGCCGAGGCCGGCTATCCCAAGGGCTTCCGCTTCACGCTCGACACCCCCAACTACGACCCGCACCCGACGGCCGCCACCTTCATCAAGTCGGAACTGGCCAAGGTCGGTATCAAGGTCGACATCAACATCATCACGCCGGACGAGTGGTACACCAAGGTCTACAAGAACCGCGACTTCAGCGCCACGCTCCAGGAGCATGTCAACGACCGGGACGTCGTCTGGTACGGCAACCCGGACTTCTACTGGGGCTACGACAACAAGCAGGTCACCGAGTGGGTGGAGCAGGCCGAGCAGTCGGACACCACCGACGCGCAGACGGCCCTGCTGAAGAAGGCCAACCGGCAGATCGCCGAGGACGCGGCGAGCGACTGGCTCTACCTCTATCCGCAGATCGTGGTGGCCAACACCACGCTGTCGGGCTACCCGCTCAACGGTCTCAACTCGCAGTTCCACGCCTACGGCATCAAGAAGAGCTGACGCTCCCGCCCGAGCCGAAGGTCACCGGAGCCGACACTCCACGTGAGCTGACGCTCCGCCCCCGCCGTGCGGGCCCGGCCGCCTCACTCCGGGCCCGCATCGCGGAATCCCCACTTCCGTCGATCGGTCCCCCTGCCTGATGATCTCCTACCTGCTGCGACGGCTGGCCTTCCTGGCCGGCTCGCTGTTCCTGGCCAGCGTGGTGCTCTTCCTGCTGCTGCGGCTGCTCCCCGGCGACCCGGCGAACTCCCTGCTCTCGGTCGGCGCCACCCCGGAGCAGATCGCCGCCGCCCGCCACGAGATCGGCTCGGACCGCCCCGTACCGGAACAGTTCGTCACCTGGCTCCACCAGCTCGCCACCTTCGACCTGGGGAACTCGTTCGTCAGCACGCTCCCGGTGGGCCCGGAGATCACCTCCCGGCTCGATGTCACCGTCCCGCTGACGCTGCTCTCCTTCCTGCTGGCCGTGGTGATCGCCGTCCCCGTCGGCTTCATCGCGGCCCACCGGTCGGCCACCTGGTACGGGACGCTGATCAGCGGGATCTCCCAACTGGGCATCGCCGTACCGGTCTTCTGGATCGGGATGATCCTCATCACCGTCTTCGCACTGCGCCTCGGGGTGCTGCCCGCCGGAGGCTTTCCGCAGGACGGCTGGGCGCGCCCGGGGGAGGCGCTCACCTCGCTGGCCCTGCCGGTGATCACCGTCGCGCTGGTGATGTCGGCCTCCCTCATCCGGTACGTACGGTCCGCCGCGCTGGATGTCCTCGACAGCGACTATCTGCGTACGGCCAGGGCCCTGGGCTCGTCCTTCAACCGGGCGATGTGGCGGCACGGCATGCGCAACGGCGCGGTGCCGGTCGTCTCCGTCCTCGGGATCGAACTCGCCACCACCCTGCTCGGGGCGGTGGTCGTCGAGACGGTGTTCGCGCTGCCGGGCCTGGGCAGCCTGCTCGCGCAGGCCGTCGCCCAGCACGACTACCCCACGGTCCAGGGGGTCCTCTTCGTGAGCACCTTCGCGGTCCTGGTCATCGGGTTCCTCAGCGATCTCGCGCAGCGGCTGATCGATCCCCGGCTGCGCGGCCGACTGTCGGGAGGCACACGATGAGCGAGCGGACCGGTCCGACCCCCGGCCCCGGCGAGGCCACGGACCTCACCCCGGCGGCCGTGCCCGCCGCGCAGAGCGCGAAGCCGGCCACCCGTACCCGGCGCTCCCCGGCCCTGGTGGCCGGCTGCGTCCTGCTCGGACTGATCGTCGTCACCGCGCTGGTCTCGCTGTTCTGGGTCCCGTACGCCCCCGACGACACGACGGGCGGCCGGCTCGCGGCGCCCGGACTGCCGCATCTGCTCGGCACCGACAAGCTCGGCCGCGATCTGCTGACCCAGCTGATGACCGGCGCGCGCATCGCGCTGGAGGCCGGACTCGGCGCCCTCGCGATCGGAACGGTGCTCGGTGTCTGCTTCGGTCTCGCCGCGGGCTTCGCCACCCGATGGCTCGACGACACGCTGTCCACCCTGCTGGACGTCCTGATCGCCTTCCCCACCCTGCTGCTGGCGATGCTGATGGTGGCGGCCCGCTCCGCCTCGCTCAGCTCCGCGATTCTCGCCATCGGGCTCGCGATGACGGCCGTGGTGGCCCGGCTGACCCGGATCCTGGTCAAACGGGTCCTGGCGCGGGACTACATCACGGCGGCACGCACCTCGGGCACCTCCTGGCCCCGCGTCATCACCGGCCATGTGCTGCCCAATATCTGGCCCACCCTGGTGGTGAACCTCGCCCAGCAGTTCGGCCTCGCCGTCATGGCCGAGGCGAGCCTGTCGTTCCTCGGGCTCGGCGCCCCGCCGCCGAACGCGTCCTGGGGGCGCATGCTCCAGGAAGCACAGGCGACCGTGTTCACCGCACCCACCGGGGTCATCGCCCCCGGAGTACTGCTGGTCATGTTGGTCGTGGGCGTCAATCTGATCGCCGACGGACTGCGCGACACCCTCGACCCCACCCGGCGGAGGAGCCGATGAACGCGCGCGATACGCGGGTGCTCGACGTCGACGGACTGACGATCCGCACCGGCCAGGGCCGGACCCTGGTCTCCGGCCTGACGTTCTCGGTCGGCGCGGGCTCCCGGCTCGGGCTGGTCGGCGAGTCCGGCTCCGGCAAGTCCCTCACCGCGCTCGCCGTGCTGGGCCTGCTGCCCTCCGGAATGAACGCCTCGGGCAGCATCGTCCTGAGGGCGGCCCCGGACGCACCGGGTACGGAAGTCATCGGCGCGACCGAGCAGCGGCTGACGGCTCTGCGCGGCCGGGCCGCCACCGCCGTCTTCCAGGAGCCCCTCACCGCGCTCGACCCGCTGATGCGGATCGGCGGCCAGCTCGCCGAACCGCTGCGCCGGTGGCGCGGGCTGCGCGGAGCGGCGCTGCGCCGCGCCGTGGCCGACGCCCTCGATCAGGTACGGCTCCCCGACCCCGAGCGGATCACGCGCGCCTATCCGCACGAGATCTCCGGCGGCCAGCGGCAGCGGGTCGCGCTCGCCATGGCACTGGCCTGCGAACCGGCCCTGCTGATCGCGGACGAGCCCACCACCGCCCTCGATGTCACCGTCCAGTCGGAGGTGCTCGCGCTGCTGGACGGGCTCGTCGCCGAGCGGGACATGGCGCTGCTGTTCGTCAGCCACGACCTGGCCGTGGTCTCGTCCGTCACCGATCACGTCCTGGTGCTCAAGGACGGGTCGGCCGTCGAGTCCGGCAGCGTGGACGACATCGTGCGGCGCCCCCGGCACCCGTACACCCGGGATCTGGTGGACAGCGCCCGGCACCTCGAAAGCGCACTGGAACGGATCGTCCGATGACCACTCCGATCCCGGGCACCCCGGGGCCGGCCACCCCGCCGCCGGGCCCCCGGACCGCCGCCCCCGCCGCCGCCCCCGCGATCCTGGCCGCGCGGGACGCGGGGTTCGCCTACCGGGGCGCGCCCCCCGTCCTGCACGACGTCTCCCTCGACATCACCGCGGGCCGCAGCCTCGGGCTGGTCGGCGAGTCCGGGGCGGGCAAGACCACGCTGCTGCGGCTGCTGCTCGGCCTCACCCGCCCCACGAGCGGGCGGATCCTGTTCGACGGGGACGAGCTGAGGCTCCGCGACCGCGACCAGATGCGCCGCTTCCGGCGCGGCGTACAGAGCGTGTTCCAGGACCCGTACTCCTCGCTCGACCCCCGGCAGCGGGTCAGCGGCATCGTCGCGGAGCCGCTGCGCTCACTCGGTCTGAGCCGGCCGGTGGCGCGCGGGGAGGAGGATCCGCGCGTCGCCGCCGCGCTGGAGGCGGTCGGCCTGCCCGCCGACGCCGCCCGCCGCTATCCGCACGAGTTCTCCGGCGGCCAGCGCCAGCGCATCGCCATCGCCAGAGCCACGGTGTGCGAGCCCCGCGTGCTGCTCGCCGACGAACCGGTCAGCGCGCTCGATGTCACCACCCGCGTCAGGATCGTCGACCTGCTCGTCGAGCTGAAGGAGACACGGGGGCTGACCATCGCGATGGTCTCGCACGACCTGTCGGTGGTGGCGGCGCTGTGCGAGCGGACGGCGGTGCTGGAGAACGGGCGGGTCGTGGAGCAGGGCGACACCACGTCGGTCCTCGGCTCGCCCTCGCATCCGTACTCGCGGCGGCTGATCGCGAGCGTACCGAGGCTTCCGTCCCCCGAGGCCCTCTGAGATCCGGCACGCGCACACCCCCGGCGCCGTGCGGGACACCGGGGGCGGTCCGTACACCGGGAGGCGTCAGCCGCGCAGTTGCTCGTACGCCGGGAGCGTGAGGAAGTCCGCGTAGTCGTCGTCGAGCGCGACCGTGAGCAGCAGATCGTGGGCCTGCTGCCAGCGGCCGGCGGTGAAGGCCTCCTCGCCGATCTCGGCGCGGATCGCGGCGAGTTCGTCGGCGGCGAGGGTGCGGGCCAGTTCCGGGGTGGCGCGTACGGTACGGCCGTCGTGGTCGAACTCGACGCCCGCGTTGATCCACTGCCAGATCTGCGAACGGGAGATCTCGGCGGTCGCCGCGTCCTCCATCAGGTTGAAGATCGCGACGGCGCCCATGCCCCGCAGCCACGCCTCGATATAGCGGATGCCGACCTGGACGGCGTTGCGCAGGCCCTCGTACGTGGGCCGCGCGTCGAGCGAGTCGACGGCGATCAGATCGCCCGCGGCGACGGAGACGTCCTCGCGCAGCCGGTCCTTCTGGTTCGGGCGGTCGCCGAGGACCGCGTCGAAGGAGGCCAGGGCGATCGGGACCAGATCGGGGTGGGCGACCCAGGAGCCGTCGAAGCCGTCGTGCGCCTCGCGGTCCTTGTCGGCCTTGACCTTCTCGAAGGCGACCTTGTTGACCTCGGCGTCGTGCCGGGACGGGATGAAGGCCGCCATGCCGCCGATCGCGTGGGCGCCGCGCTTGTGGCAGGTGCGGACGAGCAGTTCGGTGTACGCGCGCATGAACGGGGCCGTCATCGTCACCGCGTTGCGGTCCGGCAGCACGAACTTGGCGCCGCCGTCCCGGAAGTTCTTGACGATCGAGAAGAGATAGTCCCAGCGGCCCGCGTTCAGCCCGGAGGCGTGGTCGCGCAGCTCGTAGAGGATCTCCTCCATCTCGTACGCGGCGGTGATCGTCTCGATCAGCACGGTCGCGCGGACGGTCCCCCGCGGAATGCCCACGTAGTCCTGGGCGAAGACGAAGACATCGTTCCAGAGGCGGGCCTCCAGATACGATTCCGTCTTCGGCAGGTAGAAGTACGGGCCCTTGCCCAGCTCGATCAGGCGCTTGGCGTTGTGGAAGAAGTACAGACCGAAGTCGACCAGCGCGCCCGGCACCTGCTCGCCGTTAAGCTGGAGATGACGCTCCGCCAGATGCCAGCCGCGCGGGCGCATCACGACGGTCGCGAGCTGATCGGCGTCCTTGAGGGCGTACGACTTGCCGGAGCGCGGGTCGGTGAAGTCGATACGGCGCTGGTACGCGTCGCTCAGATTGAGCTGGCCGAGGATCACGTTCTCCCAGGTGGGGGCGGAGGCGTCCTCGAAGTCGGCGAGCCAGACGCGCGCACCGGAGTTGAGCGCGTTGATGGTCATCTTCCGGTCGGTCGGACCCGTGATCTCCACCCGGCGGTCGTCCAGCGCGGCCGGCGACGGCGCGACCCGCCAGCTGTCGTCCTCGCGGATCGCCGCCGTCTCCGGCAGGAAGTCCAGGCTGGAGGTACGGGCGATCTCGGCCCTGCGCTCGGCGCGGCGGGCCAGCAGCTCGTCACGGCGCGGGGTGAAGCGCCGGTGCAGCTCCGCCACGAAGGTGAGGGCCGCTTCGGTGAGTACCTCGTCCTGCCGGGGCAGCGGTTCGGCATCGACGACGGCCAGCGGGGAGGGCGCTGGTGCGGACATGAGCTGTCACTCCTTCACGGGCGGTGCCTGGGACCGCCGTTCGGCCCAGGACGGCACGGAGTGCCGAGGCGTGGGGGGACGGTCGCGGGCGCCGTTCGACGGGTAAGGCGCTTCTGGCCTGTGGATAATAGTTTCCTTATGGTGGAAGTTCAATGGTTTGTTGATGTCGAGATTCTCCGGGTCGACAGACCGTGGCTCCGCGTGCCATGGCCCTCACTCCAGGTGCGACAGATCCTCCTCCGTATCGATGTCGTACGCCCGCGCGACATCCCCGCACTCCACACGCGCGATCTCGTTCTCGTGTGCCCGCAGATACGCGCGGGCACCGCGATCACCCTCCGCGTCCGCCGCGATCTCCGCCCACCGGCGGGCGCCGAACAGCACGGGATGGCCGCGCTCGCCGTCGTACGAGGCCGCCGCGAGCGAATCCGGGGTGCGGTACGCGCCCACCACCCGGGCCACCGCCGCCGCGCCGATCCCCGGCTGGTCCACCAGCAGCACCACCACCGCCTGCGCGTCCGTGCCCGCCAGCGAGGCGAGCCCCGCGCGCAGCGAGGACCCCATGCCCTCGGCCCACCGCGGATTGTCGACCAGTACGTATCCCGGCAGATCGGCCCGGCTCCGTACCTCGCGCGCCGCCGCCCCCAGCACCACATGCACCGGCCCGCATCCCCCCTCGCGCAGGGCGCGCGCGCCGTGCTCGACCAGCGGCCGCCCCCGATGCGTCAGCAACGCCTTGGGCCGTCCCCCCAGCCTGCGCCCGCCGCCGGCGGCGAGCAGCAGCCCGGCGACCGGGGGAGGAGGCGGGCTCGTGTCCTTCGCTGTGCCTGGCATGAGTACTGCGTACCTCAATCCGTCGTACTTCGCTCCGTGGAGTGGCGCGTACCGCGCGTAATGGCGTTAACTTGCCCGCGAACCTTGGCGCTTGACCACCGTCCGAGGAGTCGGCCTTTTGGTGTGCGGCGGTACAGGAACGGGCCCGGCACAGCGGCGTGCGCGGGCGAGGCGCAAGGGGGAGAGCTTTGTTGCGGAGCGTGGGGCAGACGCCGGTGGCAGAGAAGGACGAGGACCCGAGGGTCATGGAGCTGCGGGCCGCGGTGTCCCGGCTCAGGCGTGAACTGGCCGGATATCAGGCCGAGTTCAGGGACCGCGCCATCGCGGAGGACGAGCTGGCGGCCCTTGCCGCGATGGTGGCGAGCGGCGCCCCCGAGGCATCCCGTATGCGCCGTTCGCTGCTGCTGATCGTGGGCTCGATCGGTTCGGTCAGCGCGCTGGGACAGGCGCTGATGGGCGTGCGGGCCGCGGTCGATCTCTTCGGGGACGCGCCCCGCGGGCACTGACGGAACCCATGCTTCTCGCCGGCGCGAAGATGTCGGACCCTCGCAAAAATCATATCAATGAGCTCGAAATGATGATATCGCCTGTAAATTAGGTGTATGCAGAAGCGAACCGCGCGTACTCGGGAACGAGTGCTGGGCGCCGCGGCGGATCTCTTGACGAGCGAGGGCCGCACGGCTGTCTCCACCCGGGCGGTGAGCGCCGCGGCCGGGATTCAGCCACCGACGCTGTACCGGCTGTTCGGTGACAAGGAAGGTTTGCTCGACGCGCTCGCCGCCTACGGGTTCCGGCAGTACCTCATCGAGAAGCGGGCCCTGGAGGAGACCGACGACCCCATCGCCGACCTGCGCCGCTCGTGGGATCTCCATGTGGATTTCGGTCTTTCGCGGCCGGGCTTCTACGTACTGATGTACGGCGAAGGGCGTTACCGAGGGGACATCCCCGCCGGGTTGGAGACCAGCGCGATCCTGCGCCGGAACCTGACCCGGGTGGCGGTCGGCGGCCGGCTCCGCATGAGCGTGGAGCGCGCGACCCGGCTCATGCATGCCAGTGGTCTCGGTGTCGTGCTGTCACTGATCGCGACCCCGCCCTCCGAGCGGGACCTCGGACTTCCGGCGGTCGCCCGCGAACACGTGCTGCGAACGATCACGACCGCGGGTGAGTGCGAGCAGGAGGCGGCGCCGGGCGTCGCCGGGCGAGCCGTGGCCCTGCGCGAGGCGTTGCGCGACCGCGGCACCACCGTGCTGACGCGTTCCGAGCGCGCGCTGCTGTCGGAGTGGCTCGATCGCATCGCCGACACGGGTCCTCCTGCGGTCCGGTGCGCACCCGACAGGAGGGATGGCCGCGATGGTCACATGTAGGGACCTGCCGCCGAACGCCGGAAACGAGACAGAGCGGACGATCGGCGCGGCCATAGCGGTCATCGATGCGGAAGGGACCGTGATCGGGTGGACTCAGGCCGCTGAGCGACTCGTCGGTTTCCCGGCCGCGGACGCGGTCGGCCGCGCCGCCGCGGAGGTGCTGCCGACCCTTGAGGCCGTCTCGAAGGCATCGGCAAGCGCGGAGCGGGACGGCGCCGAGTGCGGCCGGCCCGGAGGCGTCGGGCTCCGCCACCGCGACGGCAGCCCTCTGGACGTGACCCTCAGGGCCTGCCCGCTGTCGGGGCAGGGCGCGGGGACCCACTGGCTCGTCTCCGTGGCCGACATGACCGGGATCTCCTCGTGGCCGGTGGACGGGACGGGGGTCGAGTCGCTTCTGTCGAGTGCGCCGATCGGCATCGCCGTCCGCGATCCGGAACTGCGCTGTACCTGGGTGAACGACGCCCTGGCACTTCAGGACGGCCTCCCCCGTGACGTACGGCTCGGGCGGCGGCTGACGGAGGTACTGCCGGGGAGCGAGGCCCGGAAGGTCGAGGCGGTGATGCGGCAGGTCCTGGAGAGCGGCATCCCGACAGTCGACCTCGAATACCGGGTGTGTCTGCCAGGTGCGCCGGACAGGGCGGTGCCACGCCGGGAGAACTCGTTCTCGACCTCCTTCTTCCGCCTCGATGACGCCCAGGGCCACGTCCTGGGTGTGTGCGTCATGAGCGTGGATGTGACGGACAGACAGCGAGCACGGGAGCGCCTGGCTGTCCTCAGCGAGGCCGGCACGCGGATCGGCAGCACGTTGGACGTGATGCGGACCGGGCAGGAACTCGCCGACTTCGCCGTGCCGCGCATCGCGGAGTACGTCACCGTCGACCTGGCGGAGTCGGTACCGCTGGGCGAGGACTCCCTGGCCCGGCTCGGCGCGACGAACGGACGTATACCGGCCTTCCGCCGAGCCGGCGTCGCATCGATCCACGAGGGGGCCCCGGAGTCCCTCTGGCCACGGGGGGAGCAGGTCTTCGTCCCCGCGTACTCGCCCTTCACCGAGGTCCTGACCTCGGGCAGATCCCACCTGGAACCGGTGCTGGACGTCGGCAGCACGTGGCTCGGCCAGGATCCGGGGCGGTCGGAGAAGATCCGCGACCACGGGATGCACTCCCTGATGGTCGTGCCGATCCACGCGCGCGGGGCGGTGCTGGGGGTGGCGGTCTTCGTCCGCATGGAGGACCCGGCGCCCTTCGAGGCGGATGATCTGCTCTTCGCCGAGGAACTCGTCTCCCGCGCCGCGCTGTCACTGGACAACGCCCGCCGGTACGTCCGCGAGCGTGCCGCGGCGTTCGCGCTCCAGCGCAACCTGCTCCCGCGCCGCATCACCGGCGGGGACGCCGTCGAGGTGGCTTCCCGCTACCTTCCCGCGGACACGGAGGACGGGGTGGGAGGTGACTGGTTCGATGTGATCCCCCTGTCCGGCGCCCGGGTCGCGCTGGTCGTGGGTGACGTCGTCGGGCACGGCATCAACGCCGCGGCGACCATGGGCAGGCTCCGTACGGCCGTGCATACGCTCGCGAACCTGGACCTGCCTCCCGACGAGCTGTTGGCCCACCTCGACGACACGATCGACCGCCTCGCCGAGGAGGGCGCCGACTCCGAGGACCACACAACCGTGGCGGTGGGGGCCACCTGCCTCTACGCCGTCTACGACCCGGTGACGCGGCACTGCACGATGGCACGAGCGGGGCACCCGCCGCCCGCGATCATCGGGCCACAGGGCCAGGTCACCTTCCCCGACCTGCCGTCCGGCCTGCCGCTCGGCGTCGGACTGGGCTCCTTCGAAGCCGCGGAGCTGGAACTTCCCGAGGGCTCCGTACTCGCCTTCTATACCGACGGACTGGTCGAGACCCGCGACCAGGACATCGACGCGGGGCTGCTCCGACTGGGCACTGCCCTGGCGGCGCGGCCGGACCGCCCCCTGGAAGAGCTCTGCTCGGACGTGATCGACACCTTGCCGACCCAGGCACCGTTCGACGACGCCACGCTGCTCCTCGCCCGGACCCGTTCTCTCAGGCCGACGCAGGTCGCTTCCTGGGAGCTGGCGGGCGAGCCGGTCGTCGTCGGTCGGGCCCGCGCGCTGGTCACCGCTCAGCTGACCGAGTGGGGACTGGAGAATCTCGCGGCCACCACCGAACTCATCGTCAGCGAACTGGTCACCAACGCCCTTCGCCATGGTGCCGCGCCGGTCACCCTCCGTCTGATCCGGCACCGCGTGCTTGTCTGCGAGGTCTCCGACGCCAGCGACACCGCCCCGCGCATGCGCCATGCCCGTGCGACCGACGAGAGCGGCCGAGGCCTCTTCATCGTCTCGCAGCTTTCCCGGAGACACGGCACCCGCTACACCGCTGAGGGCAAGATCGTCTGGGCCGAACAGGAACTCAAACCCGTGGAGTGACCACGCTCCGCGGCGGAGGATCCGCTGCGTACCGGACGTTCGCAGGCCCCGGCCTCCCGGCGGACGGCACTACTTTCGCAACACGCCCTAGACGTGTGACTGCGCCTGCGCCTGCGCTGTGTTCGCCAGGGCCTCGGAGAGATCCCGCGCGACCTCCTGGAGCACCGGAACGATCCGTTCCGTAGCCTCCTCCGTCACCCGGCCCGCCGGACCCGAGATGGAGATGGCCGCGGCCGTGGGGGAGTTGGGCACCGGAACAGCCAGGCAGCGGACGCCGATCTCCTGCTCGTTGTCGTCGACCGCGTACCCCGCCCGGCGCACCAGCTCCAGGGCGTCCAGGAAGCCGTCGGGTGTCGTGATCGTCTTCTCGGTGGCGGCCGGCATCCCCGTACGGGACAGCAGGGCGCGGACCTCCTCCGGTGAGATGTGCGCGAGCAGCGCCTTGCCCACGCCCGTGGAGTGCGGCAGTACCCGCCGGCCGACCTCGGTGAACATCCGCATCGAGTGCTTCGAGGGGACCTGCGCGACATACACGATCTCGTCGCCGTCGAGCAGCGCCATGTTCGCCGTCTCGCCGGTCTCCTCGACCAGCCGGGCCAGATAGGGCCTCGCCCATGTACCGAGCAGGCGCGACGCGGACTCGCCGAGCCGGATCAGCCGGGGGCCGAGCGCGTACCGGCGGTTGGTCTGCTGGCGCACATAGCCGCAGGCCACCAGCGTGCGCATCAGCCGGTGGATGGTCGGCAGGGGCAGCCCGCTGCTCGCCGAGAGTTCGCTGAGCCCGACCTCGCCGCCCGCGTCCGCCATTCGTTCGAGCAGGTCGAAGGCGCGCTCAAGGGACTGGACGCCGCCGGCGGAGGCGGATTTGGTGGCGTCGGTGGTGCTGGCACTGGACGACGGCACGACAACGGTCCTTTCAGGGCGAGCGGTGCAGGCAAGCAGCCTACCGGGCCGTGCGGCCGGGTACTTGATCGATGGTGGAGCGTCTCCGCCGGTCAGGACGTTTCTGTCCGGCGTCCGCGGTCAATTGTGTGCGATTCGTCCATTCTATATTGCGAAATCAAGTTTTCACTTCACGGAAACATTCAGGCCCGGTCCGGTCTTGACTGGTCAGGATCGGGAGTGAAGACTCCTTCAACAGGTTGTTGAAATCTCGCTCAGTGAGGGGCACCGGTGTCCGATGTGAGCCTGGTACTGCGCTCGACGCGCGTCATCACGCCGGAAGGGACGCGGGCGGCCTCGATCGCCGTCGCCGACGGCAGGATCGCGGGCGTACTGCCGTACGACGCGGAGGTGCCGCCCGGCGCCCGGCTGGAGGACGTCGGCGGCGATGTCGTGCTCCCCGGCCTCGTCGACACACACGTCCATGTGAACGACCCCGGACGCACCGCGTGGGAAGGCTTCTGGACCGCCACCCGTGCGGCGGCGGCCGGCGGGATCACCACGCTCCTCGACATGCCGCTGAACTCCCTGCCGCCCACCACCACGGCCGCCCATCTGCGCACCAAACGCGAGGTGGCCCGTACGAAGGCCCATATCGACGTCGGCTTCTGGGGCGGCGCCGTCCCGGACAACGTCAAGGACCTGCGCCCGCTCCACGACGCCGGGGTCTTCGGCTTCAAGAGCTTCCTGTCGCCGTCCGGAGTCGACGAATTCCCCGCGCTGGACCAGGAACAGCTCGGCCGCTCGCTCGCCGAGATCACCGGCTTCGGCGGACTGCTGATCGTGCACGCCGAGGACCCGCGCGAACTGGCGGCCGCGCCCCGGCCGAGCGGCCCCGCCTACGCCGATTTCCTGGCGTCCCGGCCGCGCGACGCCGAGAACACCGCGATCACGAGCCTGATCGCGCAGGCCCGGCGGCTCGACGCCAGGGTCCACGTACTGCATCTGTCGTCGTCCGACGCGCTGCCGCTGATCGCCGAGGCCAAGCGGGACGGCGTGCGGATCACCGTCGAGTCCTGCCCGCACTTCCTGACCCTCACCGCCGAGGAAGTCCCGGACGGGGCAACGGAGTTCAAGTGCTGCCCGCCGATCCGCGAGGCCGCGAACCAGGACGCGCTCTGGCAGGGCCTCGCCGACGGCACCATCGACTGCGTCGTCTCCGACCACTCGCCCTGCACCACCGAGCTCAAGACCCCCGACTTCGGGACCGCCTGGGGCGGTATCTCCTCCCTCCAGCTGGGCCTGCCGGCGATATGGACCGAGGCCCGCCGCCGCGGCCGGCCGCTGGAGGACGTCGTCCGCTGGATGTCGACGGCCCCCGCCGCGCTCGCCGGACTGACCCGCAAGGGCGCCATCGAGACGGGCCGCGACGCCGACTTCGCGGTCCTCGCGCCGGACGAGACCTTCACCGTCGACCCGGCCCGCCTCCACCACCGCAATCAGGTGACGGCGTACGCGGGCAGGACGCTGTACGGCGTCATCGGATCCACCTGGCTGCGCGGCACCCGGATCGTCCATGACGGCGTGCTCACGGAGCCCACCGGCCATCTGCTCGAAAGGAACAACTGACCGTGCCCGAAGCCCTGTTCACCGGTGACGCCCGCCCGTACGGCGGCGGCGACCCGTACGCCGACTACCGCACCACCGACTTTCCCTTCGCCCACCTCGCCCACCTCGCCGATCTCGCCGACCGCCGGCTGGGGGCCGGTGTCATCGCCGCCAACGACGAGTTCTTCGCCGAACGCGAGAACCTGCTGAAGCCCGGAGCGGCGGAGTTCGACCCGGAGCGCTTCGGCCACAAGGGCAAGATCATGGACGGCTGGGAGACCCGCCGCCGCCGCGGCTCCGGCGCCGGGTCGCCGCACCCGACCGACGCGGACCACGACTGGGCCCTGGTCAGGCTCGGCGCGCCGGGGGTGATCCGGGGAATCGTCGTCGACACCGCCCACTTCCGCGGCAACTACCCACAGGCGGTCTCGGTGGAGGCCACCTCGCTGCCCGGCTCCCCGTCGCCCGAGGACCTGTGCGGCGACGGCGTGAAGTGGACGGAACTGGTGCCCCGCACGGCCATCGGCGGCCATGCCGCGAACGGCTTCGCGGTCGACGTGGAACAGCGCTTCACGCATCTGCGGCTGAACCAGCATCCCGACGGCGGCATCGCCCGGCTCCGCGTCTACGGCGAGGTCGCGCCCGACCCCGCGTGGCTCGCCGCCCTCGGTACGTTCGACCTCGTCGCGCTGGAGAACGGCGGCGGGGTGGAGGACGCCTCCGACCGCTTCTACTCGCCCGCCACGAACACCATCCAGCCGGGCCGCTCCCACAAGATGGACGACGGCTGGGAGACCCGGCGCCGCCGGGACAAGGGGAACGACTGGATCCACTACCGGCTGGTGGCACAGGCCGAGATCCGCGCGGTCGAGATCGACACGGCGTACCTGAAGGGCAACGCGGCGGGGTGGGCGACGCTGTCGGTACGGGACGGGGAGACGGCGGAGTGGACGGAGACGCTGCCCCGGACGAGGCTGCAGCCGGACACGAACCACCGGTTCGCGCTGGGGGCGGGGGTGGTGGCGACGGAGGTCAGGCTGGACATCTTCCCGGACGGAGGGGTGTCGCGACTGCGGGTGTTCGGGGGGTTGACGGAGGGGGGCGCGGCGGGACTGGCGGCGCGGCACGGGGAGCTGGGCGGGGGGTAGCTGGGGGGTGCGGTGTTTTCCGGACGGGGCCGCCGCGCCCCACCCGCCCCGGCGCACGGCCGGGCCTGTCGGTGACGGGCGGTGAAGGGCGGTGAAGGGGGGGCGTGTCCGGGACGTGGAGCGTGATGTGTGGCGCGCGGACGCCCGAACCATCGACTGGCCGGAGTCGCGCCGTAAATCATGCCGTCCCGGACGCGAGACCCGGAGCGCCACCCGGCGACAACCCGCACACAATCACCGGCCCGAGCCGAAACGCACCCCGGGACCACGCCCCCGCCAGAAGGCGCCCCCGCCAGAAGACGCACCCGCCAGAAGACGCACCCGCGGAAACCATCGTCGGCTCTCGGCCGACTTTGGTAGCTTCCGACCTCGCCGACCCGGTCCGCCCCGCCCCACCTGCGTAAATTGTCAATATGACACGCACGGACTACCCCTGGCTGCTCCCCTCGGAGATGATCGACCCACGAGGCCCCGAGCTGCCCGGCGACCGTGGCCGTGCCCGGCCGCGGCGGACCGTGCGGGACTGGATCATCGACACCCTGATGTTCCTCCTCGCCGCCACCATCGGACTGCTCGCCCTGGAGGCCAGCGAGAAGGCCGGCAATTCCGAGAACATCGTCTTCGTCGACATGATCGCGGGCGTGCTGGCCTGCTGCGCGCTGTGGACGCGGCGGCGCTGGCCCGTGGTGCTCGCGGTCGTGCTCGCCGTGGTCAACGTGGTGGCGCCGGTCACCGGCGGGGCCGCGCTCGTGGCGCTCTTCTGTGTGGCCGTGCACCGGCCGTTCCGGACCGTCGCGGCCGTCGGCGGGCTGTCCCTGGTGGCCGGGTGCTTGCAGGCGTGGATCCGGCCCGATCCGGGGACGTCGCTGGTGACCGCGCTCATCGCGACCGTCGTACTGATCCTGATGGTCACCGGCTGGGGCATGCTCGTGCGGGCCAGGCGTCAGCTGGTCGTCGCGCTGCGCGAGCGGGCGACGCGGGCGGAGGCCGAGGCCGAGCTGCGGGCCGAGCAGGCGCAGCGGCTCGCGCGTGAGGCCATCGCGCGGGAGATGCACGACGTGCTCGCGCACCGGCTGACGCTGCTCAGCGTCCACGCGGGCGCGCTGGAGTTCCGGCCCGACGCGCCGGCGCCCGAGGTCGCCAGGGCGGCCGGGGTGATCCGGGACAGCGCGCACGAGGCGCTCCAGGACCTGCGCATGATCATCGGGGTGCTGCGGGAACCCGGCGACGAGGGCCACCGGCCGCAGCCCACGCTGGCCACCCTGGACGCGCTGGTCGCCGAGTCGCGGGAGGCCGGGATGAACGTGACACTGGACAGCCGGGTCGACGATCCGGCCGAGGTGCCCGCCGCCACGGGCCGTACCGCCTACCGCATCGCCCAGGAGGGTCTGACCAACGCCCGCAAGCACGCGCCGGGCACCGAGGCCACCGTCGAGGTGAGCGGCGGGCCGGGGGACGGTCTCACCGTGGAAGTGCGCAACGCCGCGCCGCGGGGCGAGGTCCCGAGGGTGCCGGGTTCCGGCCAGGGGCTGATCGGGCTGACCGAGCGCGCGCTGCTGGCCGGCGGCCGGTTCGAGCACGGGGCCACCGGCGACGGCGGGTTCGCCGTTCGCGCTTGGCTACCGTGGGCCTCATGAGTATCCGGCTGATCATCGTCGACGACGACCCCCTTGTCCGCGCGGGACTGACGTTCATGCTCGGCGGCGCCGACGACATCGAGATCGTCGGGGAGGCCGCCGACGGCGCCGAGGTCCCGGCGCTGATCGAGCGGACCGCGCCCGATGTGGTGCTGATGGACATCCGGATGCCCAAAGTGGACGGTCTGACGGCCACGGAGACGCTGCGCCGCCGCCAGGACGCCCCGGAGGTGCTCGTGCTGACCACCTTCCACGCGGACGAACAGGTGCTGCGGGCGCTGCGCGCCGGGGCGGCCGGATTCGTTCTCAAGGACACCCCGCCCGCCGAGATCGTCACCGCGGTACGGCGGGTGGCTGCCGGGGATCCGGTGCTGTCGCCGGCGGTCACCCGCCAGCTCATGACCCATGTGGCGGGGGCGCCCGCCGGCGCCCGGAGGGACGCCGCGGCGGCGGACCGGCTCGACTCCCTCGCCGAGCGCGAGCGGGAGGTCGCGCTCGCCGTGGGCCGCGGCCAGTCGAACGCCGAGATCGCCGCCGGGCTCTATATGAGCGTCCCCACCGTCAAGGCCCATGTCTCCCGCATCCTGGCCAAACTCGGGCTCAACAACCGTGTCCAGATCGCCCTGTTGGTGCATGATGCCGATCCGGCCATGGGGGAGGACGGTGGCCGCGGCGGCGACGTACGCTGATCCGATGGCGGCTATCGAACTGGCAGATTACGGACCGGACTTCAACGTAAATCCTTATCCGTACTACGAGAAGATGCGCGAAACGGGCCCCGTCCACGAGATCCGGACCCCGGACGGCAATCGCTTCTGGCTGGTCGTCGGATACGAGGAGGGGCGTCTCGCCCTCGCCGACGCGCGGCTGTCGAAGTCGCTCTCCGTCATGGGGTACGAGTCGACCGACGAGGCGATCATGGGCCCGCACGTGCTGACCCTCGACCCGCCGGACCACACGCGGCTGCGCAAGCTGGTCGCCCCCGAGTTCACCCCGCGCAGAGTGGAGAAGCTGCGCCCGCGCGTCCAGCAGATCACCGATGACCTGCTGGACGCCATGGTCCCGGCCGGACAGGGCGATCTGGTCGACGCGCTGGCCTTCCCGCTGCCCATCACCGTCATCTGCGAACTGCTCGGTGTGCCGCACGCGGACCGTGACACCTTCCGGGCCTGGACGAACGAGATCGTCGCGCCGACCACGGCCACCGGCGCGCGCGACAACACCGTCGAGCTCTGCGCGTATCTCGACGCGCTCATCGAGGACAAGCGTGTCTCGGCGCCCGGCGACGATCTGCTCTCCACCCTGCTGCGCACCCGCGCGGAGGACGGTGACCGGCTCTCCGCGGCCGAGCTGCGCGCCTGGGCCTATGTCCTGCTGATCGCCGGTCATGAGACGACCGTCAACCTGATCGCGAACGCGGTCCGGACGCTGCTCGGCAACCCCGGTCAACTGGCCGCTCTGCGGGCCGACTTCGGTCTGCTCGACGGCGCGATCGAGGAGACACTGCGGTTCGAGGGGCCGGTGGAGACCAGTACCGCACGGTTCACCAGCGAGCCGGTCACCTATGGCGACACGGTGATACCGGCCCGCGAGATGGTCCTGATCTCCCTGGCCTCCGCCGACCGCGACCGGGCCCGTTTCCCGGATCCGGACAGCTTCGACATCCACCGCTCCGCCACCCCGGGCCGCGGCCCCGGCCATCTCGCCTTCGGCCATGGCATCCACTTCTGCCTGGGCGCGCCGCTGGCCCGGCTGGAGGGCAGGATCGCCATCCGTACGCTGCTGGAGCGCTGCCCGGACCTGGCGCTCGACCCGGCGGCGGGCCCCTACGAGTGGCTGCCCGGACTGCTGATCCGCGGGGTACGCGGGCTGCCGGTGCGCTGGTAGAGGCAGAAGGGAAACCGGCCCCGCTCAGCCGTCCTGGGCGGGGATCTCCGACAGCCGCACCGGGCGTCGCTCGCGCCGGGAGCGCTCGCACGCCTCAGCGATCCGCAGCGCGTGCAGCGCCTCCCGGCCGTCGCACGGGTTCTCCAGCTCGCCGGAGACGACCTTCAGGAAGGCGTCCAGCTCGGCCTCGTACGCCGGGGCGAACCGCTCCAGGAAGCCCGGCCACGGGCTGCCTGGGGCCGGCGGGCCCTTCGGCTCCGTCGAGGTGATCGGCGTACGGTCGTCGAGACCGACCGCCACCTGGTCCAGCTCGCCCGCCAGTTCCATCCGTACGTCGTAGCCCGCTCCGTTGCAGCGGGTGGCCGTGGCCGTGGCGAGCGTCCCGTCGTCCAGGGTGAGGACCGCGGCGGCGGTGTCCACGTCGCCGGCCTCGCGGAACATCGCGGGCCCCGCGTCCGAACCCGTCGCGTACACCTCGACGACCTCGCGTCCGGTCACCCACCGCATGATGTCGAAGTCATGCACCAGACAGTCGCGGTACAGGCCGCCGGAGAGCGGCAGATACGCGGCGGGCGGCGGCGCCGGGTCCGAGGTGATCGCCCGTACGGTGTGCAGCCGGCCGAGCCGGCCCGACCGTACGAGCTCGCGCGCCGCGCCGTACCCCGCGTCGAAGCGGCGCATGAAGCCCAGTTGGAGCACCGTGCCCGCCGACTCCACCTCGCCCAGCGCGCCCAGCGTCCCCGGCAGGTCCAGGGCGATCGGCTTCTCGCAGAAGGCGGGGAGCCCGGCCCGTGCGGCACGGCTGATCAGATCGGCGTGGGACGCGGTGGCCGAGGCGATCACCACGGCGTCCAGGCCCTGGGAGAAGATCTCGTCGACGGAGGCGGCGGCGGTCGATCCCGTACGGTCGGCGATCTTCGCCGCGCGGTCCGAGTCGGTGTCCGCGACCACCAGTGAGCCGACGTCGGGGTGGCGGCTGAGCACGTCCGCGTGAAAGGTGCCGATACGGCCGGTGCCGATAAGTCCGATGCGCATGGCCCCAAGGTGGCCACAGGGCACTCGTCATGTCAAGAGTTTGTCCTGACAATCGAACGTACCGACTTCCCGTCAACATGCCGTGCGGTTACGCTCGCCCCGTGCCCCAGCAGCCGAGATCAGCCCACCCCGGACCGGAGACGCCCGGACCGGAGACGGATCACGCCATGCCGCTCCAGCTCAGCGTCGACCGCACCAGCCCGGTCCCGCTCTACTTCCAGCTCGCACAGCAACTGGAGGCGGCCATCGAGCGGGGCGGACTGGCGCCGGGCAGCCTGCTCGGCAACGAGATCGAGCTGGCGGGCAGGCTCGGGCTGTCCCGTCCCACCGTCCGGCAGGCCATCCAGTCCCTGGTCGACAAGGGGCTGCTGGTGCGCCGCCGGGGCGTCGGCACGCAGGTCGTGCACAGCCAGGTCAAGCGCCCGCTGGAGCTGAGCAGCCTCTACGACGATCTGGAGGCGGCCGGCCAGCGCCCGGCCACCCGCGTACTGCGCAACACCGTCGAACCGGCCACGGCCGAGGTCGCCGCCGCGCTCGGGGTGGCGGAGGGCGCGGAGGTGCGGCTCGTCGAACGGCTGCGGTACGCGCACGACGAGCCGATGGCGTATCTGCGCAACCATCTGCCGATCGGGCTGTTCGACTGCGACACCCCGCGTCTGGAGACGACCGGTCTCTACCGGATGATGCGCTCCGCCGGGATCACCCTGCACAGCGCCCGGCAGACGGTCGGCGCGCGGGCCGCCACCGCCCAGGAGGCCGAACGGCTCACCGAACCCACCGGGGCCCCGCTGCTCACGATGGAGCGGACCACGTTCGACGACACCGGACGGGCCGTGGAGTTCGGCTCGCACATCTACCGTGCCTCGCGCTACTCCTTCGAGTTCCAGCTGCTGGTGCGTCCGTAGCGGCCACGGCGCCGCCGTCTCTTCGTCAGCATGTACGGACAAAGTATTGACGCGTCCGTACGGGCCCGGCTAGAACTCCCTCCAGCCGCAACGGGGCGGCCGGGAGAGAAGGCGGATCCATGGCGCGAACCCCTCGCAGCACGCGAACCACCGGAGACGGAGGGCGGGAAGCGGGCCCGGCCCGCCCAGGAGTCCACCCGTCCCGGTACCCGCCGGCCGGCCACCGAACAGGCATGACCGATACTTGGGCGGCGCCGGGAGCGAACGGGTCCCGGCCGCACAGCGGAGTACGGCAAGAAGGGCGCGGCGTCGTGGCAAGGGTTCGGACAGGGGTACGCGCGACGAGCGCCGTGCTGGCGGCGGTACTCGCGGCCTCGGTTCTCGCGGGGTGCAGCAGCACCGGCGGCAAGCGCGCGGAGGAGCGGGCCCAGCAGGCGGCGGCCCAGGGGCGGGCCGCGGTGGACACCCCCGAGTGGACCGTGGCGATGGTCACCCACTCGGGCAGCGGCGACACCTTCTGGGACATCGTCCAGAGCGGCGCCAAGCAGGCGGCCGTCAAGGACAACATCAAGTTCCTCTACGCCAACAGCGACGAGGGCCAGCAGCAGGCCCAGCTCGTGCAGTCCTACATCGACAAGAAGGTCGACGGACTGATCGTCACGCTCGCCAAGCCCGACGCCATGAAGGCCGTCGTGGAGAAGGCGGTCAAGGCCGGTATCCCGGTGATCACCGTCAACTCCGGAGCGGCGGAATCCGCGTCCTTCGGCGCGCTCAGCCACATCGGCCAGGACGAGACCATCGCGGGCGAGGCCGTCGGCGACGAACTGGACAAACGCGGGAGGAAGAAGGCCCTCTGCGTCATCCACGAGCAGGGCAACGTCGGCCACGAGCAGCGCTGCGCGGGAGCGAAGAAGACCTTCGACGGGCAGCTCCAGAACCTCTATGTCGACGGCACGAACATGCCGGACGTCGAGGCGTCCATCGAGGCCAAGCTCCAGACCGACCGGAGCATCGACGCCGTCGTCACCCTCGGCGCCCCCTTCGCGGACACCGCCGTCAAGGCCAAGGAGTCCGCGGGCAGCAAGGCCGAGATCGACACCTTCGACCTCAACGCCAAGGTCGCCTCCTCGCTCACCTCCGGCGCGCTCGGCTTCGCCGTCGACCAGCAGCCCTACCTCCAGGGGTACGAGGCCGTGGACCTGCTCTGGCTCTACCGGTACAACGCCGATGTCCTCGGCGGCGGACGTCCCGTGCTGACCGGGCCGCAGATCATCACGCGGAAGGACGCCGGCGCGCTCGCCGCGTACACGAAGCGGGGCACCCGATGACCGCGACCGCCCCGCCGGTCGAGGACCGCCCCGGCCGGCCCGCGGGCGACGACGAGCGGCTGCTGCACGCCTCCCCGCTGCGCAAGCTGCTCGGCCGGCCCGAGCTGGGCTCGGTCGTCGGCGCGCTCGCCGTCTTCCTCTTCTTCTCGTTCGTGGCGGACTCGTTCCTCCAGCTGTCCAGCTTCGGCACCGTCCTCTACGCGGCCTCCACGCTCGGGATCATGGCCGTTCCGGTGGCGCTGCTGATGATCGGCGGCGAGTTCGACCTCTCCGCCGGGGTGATGGTGACCAGCTCCGCGCTGGTCTCCTCGATGTTCAGCTTCCAGATGACCGCGAACGTCTGGGTGGGTGTCCTGGTGTCGCTGCTGGTCACGCTGGCCTTCGGGGTCTTCAACGGGGTCATGCTGACGCGTACGAAACTGCCGAGCTTCATCATCACGCTGGGCACGTTCCTGATGCTCACCGGGCTCAATCTCGGGCTGACGAAGCTGATCAGCGACACGGTCTCGACCAAGAGCATCGGCGACATGGAGGGCTTCCCCTCCGCCAGGAAGCTCTTCGCCTCCCAGCTCACCCTCGGCGGCGTCGAGCTGAAGGTCACCATCCTGTGGTGGGCCGGGCTGGTCGCGCTCGCCACCTGGATCCTGCTGCGTACCCGCTTCGGCAACTGGATCTTCGCGGTGGGCGGCAACGCCGACGCCGCCCGCGCGGTCGGTGTCCCGGTTCTGCGGACGAAGATCGGGCTGTACATGGGCGTGGCCTTCTGCGCCTGGATCTCGGGCCAGCATCTGCTGTTCTCGTTCGACGTCGTCCAGTCCGGCGAGGGTGTCGGCAACGAGCTGATCTACATCATCGCGGCCGTCATCGGCGGCTGTCTGATCACCGGCGGCTACGGCTCCGCGATCGGCTCGGCGGTCGGCGCGTTCATCTTCGGCATGACCAGCAAGGGCATCGTCTACGCGGAGTGGAACCCGGACTGGTTCAAGTTCTTCCTCGGAGCGATGCTCCTTCTGGCCACCCTGCTGAACGCGTGGGTGCGCAAGCGTGCGGAGGCGACACGATGACGGGCGACACGACGGCGGGCAGTGCTGCGGCGGGCAGTGCAACGGCGGGCGGTGCTTCAGCGGGCAGTACGAGCGGCGCGCTGGTCGAACTCGACGACGTCAGCAAGTACTACGGCAATATCCGCGCCCTCGAAGGCGTCTCGCTGGAGGTCCACGCGGGGGAGATCAGCTGTGTGCTGGGCGACAACGGCGCGGGCAAGTCCACGCTGATCAAGATCATCGCCGGGCTGCACCGGCATGACGCGGGCGACTTCCTGATCGAGGGCGAGAAGACCACCCTCGCCTCCCCGCGCGAGGCCCTGGACCGCGGGATCGCCACGGTCTACCAGGACCTCGCCGTCGTACCGCTGATGCCGGTCTGGCGGAACTTCTTCCTCGGCTCCGAGCCGACCAGGGGCAGCGGCCCCTTCAAACGGCTCGATGTCGCCCGCATGCGCGAGACCACCCGGGCCGAACTGCTGCGGATGGGCATCGACCTGCGCGATGTCGACCAGCCGATCGGCACGCTGTCCGGCGGTGAGCGCCAGTGTGTGGCCATCGCCCGTGCCGTCTATTTCGGCGCGAAGGTCCTCGTCCTGGACGAGCCGACCGCGGCGCTCGGGGTGAAGCAGTCCGGGGTGGTGCTCAAGTACGTGGCCGCGGCACGTGACGCGGGACTCGGAGTGGTACTCATCACCCACAACCCGCACCACGCGTATCTGGTCGGTGACCGTTTCGTCCTGCTCAAGCGGGGCGTCATGTCGGGCAGCCATACCAAGGACTCCATCACCCTGGATGAGCTGACGCGGCAGATGGCGGGCGGTTCCGAGCTGGAGGAGCTGAGCCACGAACTGGAGCGCGCCCCGGCGCCCGCCCATCTCGGCGGGCACTCCGGGGGACGCACCGGTGACGGTCCGGGCGACAGGGACTGACCTGGGACGCGGCGGTCACCGTACGGCCCCCGCCGGGCCGCACAGCGACCACACCCGCCCCGGATGGCAGAATCTGGCACGGCGGACACCGTCCGCCGCCGCCGCCCGTCCGGGCCAGGCGGCCCCCGACCCCGCAGGGACGACACGACTCGTGCGCGTACGCAGCCGCCCACTCACCCGGCACGGCGAGCCGGAGCCGCTCGCGCCGACGGACGAGACCAGGCCGGGCCGATGAGCACCTACCGCGACTTCGCACACCGCGGCACCGCCCGCGCCACCGTCCTGAGGACCGTCGGCACCCGTGAGCGCCGCTCCCTCCTCACCGCGCCCCGCGTCCCGACCGTCGGAATCGACATCGGCGGTACGAAGGTGATGGCCGGCGTCGTCGATCCCGACGGCAACATCCTGGAGAAGCTCAGGACCGAGACGCCGGACAAGTCCAAGAGCCCCCGGGTCGTCGAGGACACCATCGTCGAGCTGGTCCTCGACCTCTCCGACCGCCACGATGTGCACGCCGTGGGCATCGGCGCGGCCGGCTGGGTCGACGCCGACCGCTCCAAGGTGCTCTTCGCGCCGCATCTCGCCTGGCGCGACGAACCCCTCAGGGACGCGATCTCCTCACGGCTCGCCGTGCCGGTGATGGTCGACAACGACGCCAACACCGCGGCCTGGGCGGAGTGGCGCTTCGGCGCCGGACGCGGCGAGGACCATCTCGTCATGATCACGCTCGGTACCGGTATCGGCGGAGCCATCCTGGAGGACGGCCGGGTCAAGCGCGGCAAGTTCGGCGTCGCCGGCGAATTCGGCCATATGCAGGTCGTGCCCGGCGGCCACCGCTGCCCGTGCGGCAACCGGGGCTGCTGGGAGCAGTACAGCTCCGGCAACGCCCTCGTACGCGAGGCCAGGGAGCTGGCCGCCGCCGACTCCCCGGTCGCGTACAACATCATCGACCGCGTCAAGGGCAACGTCCAGGACATCACGGGACCGCTGATCACCGAACTCGCCCGCGAGGGCGACGCCATGTGCGTCGAGCTGTTCCAGGACATCGGCCAGTGGCTCGGCGTCGGCATCGCCAATCTGGCCGCCGCGCTCGACCCGTCCTGCTTCGTGATCGGCGGCGGGGTCAGCGCCGCCGACGATCTGCTGATCGGCCCCGCCCGCGACGCCTTCCGCCGCCATCTCACCGGCCGCGGCTACCGCCCCGAGGCACGGATCGCCAAGGCGCAGCTCGGCCCCGAGGCGGGCATGGTCGGCGCCGCCGACCTCGCCCGGCTGGTGGCCCGGCGCTTCCGCCGCGCCAACCGCCGCCGGGTGGAGCGCCATGAGCGGTACGAGAGATACGCCCAGGCCATCCGCACCGCCCGCCCGACGCAGGAACCCCGTACGCCCCAGGAGCCGCCCTCATGACCGTGGAGCTCCCCGTGCCCGTGCGCGACGAGGGCGGCAGCAAGCCGCCCGAGGACCGCGGGCACCGCAATCGCCGCCGCTGGCTGACGGCCATCGTCATCGTGCTGCTCATCGGCATCCCGGCCGGCTACCTGGTCATCTCGGCCGGGCAGAGCCGCGAGAGCGGCCGGAACAAGGAGGCCGAGTCCTCGGCCACCGGTCTCCAGCCGACGCGCCCCTCCAAGATGAAGCGGCGCATCTTCGAGGTGCCGATACCGCTGGGCGCCACCCGGGTGCGCTACTTCGAGACGAGCAACTGGAAGACCAGCCGGCTGTACGTCCAGTTCGACGTCACCTCGGGACGGCTCGACACGTTCCTGACCGAGATGGGCACCAGCCGCTCCGCGCTCCAGGACGACGCGATCACGATCACGCCGCGCGACCGCCAGACCGTCGGCTGGAACTTCGACATCCCCGGCCACGACTGGGCGGGCACCAGCCACCAGCAGAAGGGCCCGCGCCCCAGCCAGGACGTGGTGGTGGACCTGACGGAACCCGGCTTCCCCCGGGTGTACGTCGTCTCCACCACGACCCCGTGACGCCCGTGACGCCGGTGACGAACGCGATCGACGCGTACGCCGACGACGGTTTCCCCGCCTCGGCGAATTCGGTTGCGGGACGATGATTCACGTGCCTACGGTCGCCCACATGGCGGATGACGAACCGACGCGCGCCGCGCGTCTGCTGGATGCCCAGGCGAAGGCCGTCCGGCTCTTCGCGGAGATCGAGGAGCGCGGGCTTGTCGCACCGGGGGAGGGCGAACGCGCGCTCAGCGACCGGATCCGGGACCTGGCGAACGAGATGTTCGGCACGACCCGGCACTGGCACAAGCGGATCGTGCGCTCCGGGCCGAACACGCTCATGCCGTACCGGGAGAATCCGCCGGACCGGCTGATCGGCGCGGACGACATCGTGTTCGCCGACTTCGGGCCGATCTTCGAGGAGTACGAGGCCGACTTCGGGCGGACGTTCGTCCTCGGCGACGACCCGGTCAGGCTCCGGCTGCGGGACGATCTCCCGAGGGTCTTCGCGGCCGGCCGGCGGTTCTTCGAGAGCGAGCCCGAGATCACCGGCAAGGCGCTGTACGCCGAGGTCGAGCGGCTCGCCACCGACGCCGGATGGGAACTGGGCGGCTGGCACGCCGGGCATCTGGTCGGCGAGTTCCCGCACGAGACGATCGACGGCGCGGACGTCGAGTCGTACATCGCGCCCGGCAACGACACCCCGCTGCGGCGCACCGACAAGGCCGGGCGCCGCTGCCACTGGATCCTGGAGATCCATCTCGTCGACCGGGGAAACGGATTCGGCGGCTTCTACGAGGAACTGCTCGACCTCGGCTGATCCGGCACGCCCGCTTCGCGAAGGGCGAGCCACACCCGGTCGCGGGTGAGGGGGAGTCGGGTGAAGCGCACGCCCGTCGCGTCGCGCAGGGCGTTCGCGAAGGCGGGGGCGACCGGGTTGAAGGGGCTCTCGCTCATCGACTTGGCGCCCAGCGGGCCGATCGCGTCCGCCGTCTCCATGAAGTGGACTTCGGTGCGCGGGATGTCGGCGTACTGGGGGAGCCGGTAGCGGCGGAACGCCGCTGTCTCCACCTCGCCGCGCGCGTCGACGCGTACGTCCTCGAAGAGGGTCGCGCCGAGTGCCTGGGCGACGCCGCCCTCGACCTGGCCGCGGCACTGCATGGGGTTCATGACCTTGCCCGCGTCGGCCGCGTGGACGCTGCGCAGGACGCGGATCTCGCCGGTGCCGGGGTCGACGGCGAGCCGGAACCAGTGGGCGTTGAAGGCGACCGAGCGGGGCGTGCCGTCGAAGTGCCCGTCGGCGCTGAACGAGACCCCGACCGTCCGGGCCGCCTCGTACAGCTCCTTGAGAGGGAGCCGGCCACCGGGGTGCAGCACCGCTTCCTCCACAAGGCGGCAGTCGGCGCGCGCCACGCGCAGGTGGGCGGCGGCGAAGTCGAGGAGCAGGTCGGCGAGGGCGCGGGAGGCGCGCAGTGTGGCCTTGCCCGCGACCATGACGCCGGTGGAGGCGAAGGCACCGGTGTCGTGTGTGACGACGTCGGTGTCGGACTGGCGGACGGTGATCCGGTCGACGGTGGTGGCGAGTTCACCGGCCGCTATCTGGCGGTGCACGGTCGTCGTGCCGTTGCCGAACTCCGCGGTGCCGACGGCCAGGCCGAAGCTGCCGTCGGGCAGGAGGGCGGCCTTCGCGTCGGCGATATGGCCGCCCGGCGGACCGGTGGCGATCATTCCGAGAGCGGTTCCCTCGCCCACCAGCCAGCCGTCCGGGACGGGTGCGCACCCCGGGGCCGTCTGTTCCCCGTGTTCCTCGTGTTCCCTCTGTTCCGCCTGTTCCGCCCGAGCGCGGCGGACGACGCCCAGGCACTGGTCGAGGCCGTAGCTGGCGATGTGGAGGTCTTCTTCCTCGCCACCGGGAGTGATCATCGGCTCCCCGGGCCCGATGATGTTCTTCGCCTTGAACTCCAGCGGGTCCAGGCCGAGCCGGCGGGCGAGTTCGTCGAGTGCCGACTCGACGGCGAACATGACCTGGCCGAGTCCGTAGCCGCGGAAGGCGCCGGCCGGGACGGTGTGCGTGTAGACGGAGAAGGCGTCGACCTTCTTGTGCGGGGCGCGGTAGACCGCCATCGACTCGCCGACGCTGTGGAACAGGACCGCGGGCCCGTGGTTGCCGTACGCGCCCGTGTCGGAGACCACGCGCAGTCGCAGGGCGGTGAGGGTGCCGTCGTGGCGGGCGCCGGCCTTGACCCGGATGGTGAACGGGTGCCGTGTGGTCGCCCCGTAGAACTGCTCGGCGCGCGTGTACTCCAGCTTGACGGGGCGGCGCAGACGCAGCACCGCGAGGGCGACGATGTCCTCGACGAGCATCTCCTGCTTGCCGCCGAAGCCGCCGCCGATCCGCCCGGCCACCACACGGACCTTGTCCCGCGGGAGGTCGTAGAGGGCGCAGAGCGCGCGGCGGGTCAGGAAGGGGGACTGGGTGGTGGAGCGGACGGTGAGCCGGCCGTTCTCGTCGAGCCAGGCCACCGCGCCGTGCGTCTCCAGGCTGGCGTGCTGGACGCGCTGGGTGCGGTAGGTGCCCTCGTACACCTCGTCGGCCTCGGCGAACCCCGCTTCGACGTCGCCGGTCTCGCCGTGCGTCTCCCCGACGACGTTGTCGCGCGGGCGCGAGATCCGGGCCGTCGCCGCGTCCTTGTCGTGCACGACCGGCGCGCCCGGCCGCATCGCCTCCTCCGGATCGAGAACGGCCGGCAGGACGTCGTACGACACCTCGATCCGCCGGCAGCCCTCCTCGGCGGCGGCCTCGCTGTCCGCGACGACGGCCGCGACGCGCTGGCCGATATGGCGGACGGTGTCGTCGAGGACGCGGGTGTCGTCCGGGTCCTCCGTGGGGTGTTCGTGACGGGCGGTCGAGAAGTGCCGCCGGGGCGCGTCGTGGTGGGTGAGTACGGCGTGGACGCCGGGGACGCGCAGGGCGGCGGAGGTGTCGACGGCGGTGATGCGGGCGTGCGCGTGCGGGGAGCGCAGCAGCTTCATGTGCAGCAGGCCCGGGACGTCGATGTCCACGGTGTAGCGGGCGGTGCCGGTGACGACCTGCGGCCCGGCCGGGGCGGGGAGGTTGCGGCCGACGGACTCACCGGCGCCGGGCGTCTCGACATGGCGGACCCCGCGTATCGCGTCCTCGATGGCCCGGTAGCCGGTACAGCGGCACAGATTGCCCTTGAACGCCCTGGGCAGATCGGCGAGTTGGTCCGCGTCGAGCGCCGCGGTCGTCATCAGGAACCCGGCCGTGCAGAACCCGCACTGAAAGCCCTGCGCGTCCAGGAACCTCTGTTGTACGGGGTGGAGTTCGCCGTCCGGCGAGGCGAGGCCCTCGACCGTGGTGACGGCTCGGCCGTCGGCGCGGAAGGCCGGGTAGAGGCAGCTGTGCACGGGTTCGCCGTCCACGTGGACGGTACAGGCGCCGCAGTCCCCGGCGTCGCACCCCTTCTTCACACCGAAACAGCCGCGCTCGCGCAGATAGGTGCGCAGACACTGACCCGGGCGGGGCTCCTCCTCGAAGGACCTGCCATTGACGTCGACCCTCATCGCGCCGTCCCTCCCAGCTCCTGCCGTATCTGCTCCGCGTACCGGAACGTCATGTGCCGCCGCCACTCGGGCAGTCCGTGGATGTCGTCGAACCACTCGTCGTCGGCGACGGCCGCCTCGATCGCCGACCGCAATCCGCCGGCGCCCGGCGGCAGCGGGAACCACAGCCGCACCGGCCGGACCGTCGAGGCGGTGACCGTCACGGCGAGGGAGTGGTCGACCGGATCCAGCGCGCCGATCACCAGCACCCCCGAGCGGCCCAGCCCGTACAGGGACGCCTGCCGGAACGCCGTACGGCAGGCGAGCGCGCGGGCGGGCACGGTGATGGACCGCAGCAACTCGCCCTCGTCCAGGACCGTGCGGCCCGCGCCGGTCACGAAGTCCGCGACGCGCACCCGGCGTCGTACGCCGTCCTGGGCCAGCAGCAGGCACTCCCCGTCCAGTGCGGCCGTGAGCGAGATCATCGGGCCCGCCGGGAGGGCGTTGCACAGGTTCCCGCCGACCGTGGCCATGTTCCAGATCTTGAACGAGGCGAGGAACGCCCGGCAGCACTGCTCGAACAGGGGCGCCGCCCCGGCCGCGAGACCTTTCGCGAAGCGGGAGAGCTGGGCGATGGTGCAGATGGCGGCGAGCTCCACCGAGCCGTCGTCGAGGAGCCGCGCGGGGGTCCAGCCGGTCCGGCTCAGATCCACCAGTCGGCGCAGGTGTGGCTGAGGCTCGGAGAACAGGTACGTGCCGCCGCCGAGCCAGGCGTCGCCGGGCCGCCAGGGCGCGGGATGCCGGGCGTCCCGTATCTCCACCACCGTGTTCAGGTCCATGCCGGCCAGTGAAGCAACGGGAACGGGTCCGGGACGACTGATTCACCACACGGAAACGCAGGCGTATCCGCGTCCCCGGCTTTCCCGGCACCGTCCCCCTCGGTGAGGTGAGGCCTGGCGCGCCTCGTCGCCGCGTGCGAGCCGTCCGTAGCCGACCGACTCGACCTCTGGGCGCGCCCTGCCCTGCCGCACGGCGCCGGGCGGGCCGCCCGTTCCGAGCGGCCGACGCGCACGTTCGGCGATGTCACGCGCGCGGCGGCCGTCCGGACAGGGAATGCCGGTCAGTCGCCGGTGTTGGTCGCCCAGACGGGCCGGTTGGCGTTGTTGTAGACGACGACGTTGCCGTCGTCCTGGACGGCGAGGTAGCGCCCCTTCTGCCAGGTTCCGGCGGCCCAGAGGGCCCGGCCGGCCCGGTTGTAGACGACGAGGTTGCCGTCTTCCTGCATGACGAGGCGGTCGGCGTTGGGGTAGACGTTCGGGGCCTGCCAGGCGGCCCGGTTGTCCTTGTAGAGGACGACGTTGCCGTCGCTCTGGACGCGCAGGATGGCGCGACCGTTGCCGGAGGTCCATGCCTGGTTCTTGCCGAGGGTGGCGGGCGGGTAGAAACGGGAATCGACCCGCTGCGCCTCTCGGGGCTGCGTGTTCCGGACGGTACGGTCACTGCCCGCGGCGTCGGCGGCGGGAACGGCGGCCAGAATGGGCAGGGCCGCGAGGGCCAGCGCGGGAAGGCCGCGCCGCACGAGTTTCTTGATCACACCCCCGGATTTAGGCAGTCCGCGTAAGCGCGCAACAGCCCCTCGGCCGCCAACTCACCCGTATGGTCCAGCGATTTCATCGCCGAAACGACACTGCGCGGAGCGGTCCCCCGGCCCTCGCCCGACCAGGGTGTCAGGCGAGGGTGTAGCCGAGCACGCCTCCGTGGATCTGCCCTTCGCAGTTGGGCTGGATGGAGTCGAAGATCTGCCGGTTCTCGTTCCGCAGGCAGCGGAGCAACTGAACGGTGGCCACGCCCGCCGGCGGACTGGTGTGGAGCCAGCCGAGGCGGGTCACGTACTGCTGGCCCTCGCAGTTGACGTCCGTGCTGGTGAAGTGGTCACCCCTGACCTGGCAGAGGTACAGCGGAGTGGTGTCGGGAGCCGCGTACGCGTAGAGCGAGCCCAGCGGCCCCTGCAACTGGTATCCGGCGGGGTGGTACCAGCTGTTGCTCTGTGTGTCGGAGCTCTTGTGATAGCGGTTCAGCATGAACGTCGGACCCGGGGCGTACGGTTCTCCCGCGCAGAGGTATTCGACGGCGACCTGCACGTATCCGTTGGGGAGTTGGTTGACGATCGTCGGGCCCTTGACCAGGTTGCACCGGGCGGGGTCGAAGCCCCTGGCCACGGCGCTGTCCGCGGCGGTGGCGACGGCCGACTGCACGGCGACGTTGTACGGGCCGCTCCCCAGACCACCGATGTAGAGCTGCACCGGCCCCACCGCGGCCGTGGCCGGGGCGGAAGCAGCAGGGGCCGGGGCGGTGGCCGGTGAGGAGGCCGCGGCCGGCGATACGAGAGCCAGGGTGAGCGCGGCGACGGTCGCGGCCAGTGCGGTGAGACGGCGTGTCACGTGCATGAAGGACCTCTTCCTCCAGTCGATGGAATCCCGTGGTCGGGCACAAGGTGATTCATGGATGCCGGTGGCCCGAGCGTGATGGGCACCGCCCGGCCGGCTCAGCCAACCAGGCGCACACGACGGCGAACAGGGGGCGGTGAGGCGCCCGTGCGGGAGAACAGGCCGATTTCGGACGACCGTGATCGTCGTGGGCACCGCCGTACGGTCCGTCCGGCGGCCGACACAACCATTCGGGGGCGGCCCCGGTCCAACTCGGCATGAGGAAACGACGTGTCACCCTCCTGGCCCTGGTCGCGGTAGCCGCCTGCGGGGCCCCCGACGTCGTACCCGACTCCACCGTCTCACCGGGCGTCACGCAGACCGCCACGGCCACCGCTACCGCCACGGCCTCGGCCACCGCCACGAAGCGGCCCGCGGCCGACCCCGACACCGACGGGGCCCACGCCGACTTCGACGGCGACGGGAACGAGGATCTCGTCATCACCGACACCTCGGCCACGGTCGACGGAAAGTACGCCGCCGGTTACGTGGCCGTGGTGCCCGGCTCGACGGCCGGCCCCGACATCCGGCGCCACCAGGTGATCACCCAGGACAGCCTCGGCCTCGGCAAGGCGGGCACCGGCGGCCGCTTCGGCAGCCACGCCATCTCGGCCGACCTCGACGGCGACGGCCGCAGCGACCTCATCACGCAGGCCGGCAACAATACGGTCTTCGTGGTCTGGGGCGGAAAGAAGAAGCTCTCCGGAGCGGTCGGGCTGACCGGCGCCACGCCGGTCGCCGGCGACTTCGACGGCGACGGCCGCGCCGACCTCGTCACGAGCGGAAGCACGGGCTCCAAGGCGACGGTACGGTTCGGCCCGTTCACCCGGGCGGGCAGGCCCGCTCGTACGAGGACGCTCGACCTCACGCCCGACACGTCGTCGTACTACACGCCCCGGCCCACCGGCGTCGGCGACGTGAACGGCGACGGCAGGGACGATCTGGTGGTCACCTGGTCGCACGTGTTCGCGGACGAGATGCCGATACCCCGCGCCACCGTCGTGTACCGCGGCGCGGCCGACGGGGTACTGAAGAAGGGCCCGCGCCTCAAGGACGCGCGCGGCAAGGACATGTACGGCTCGGTCACCCTCACGTCCGACGTGAACAAGGACGGCTTCGCCGATGTGATCGTCAGCCTCACCTGCGAGAGCATCGGCGACATAGCCGTGCCCGAGGGCGGCAGCCGGCTGATGGTCGCCTACGGCGGAAAGAGCGGGCAGAGCACCAGCCTGAAACCCACGACGATCAACGAGAAGACAGCGGGGCTGCCCGGCAGGCCGGTCTCCTCCCACTGCGGCTTCGGGTACACGCCGGCGACAGGTGATGTGAACGGAGACGGTTACGCCGACGTCGCGTTCAACGCTCCGGTCAAGGCCGGCCAGGGCAATGAGTCGGTGACCCTGGTGCTGCGCGGCGGACCGGAGGGCCTGACCGGCAAGAACGCGAAGAGCACGGGCCTCCCGATGGGCCCTCTGGCGATCCAGGACCTGAACGGCGACGGCGCGGCCGAACTGGCGGGCGGCACCTGGAACGAGAGCGGGGCCGACGACACGGTACGGGTCCTGCGCGGCGGCCCGTCCGGCATCAGCACTTCCAGGCCGACGCTCATCAGGCCCACGGATCTGGGACTGGAGCCGACGCCGGGCGACGGCCCCGACTTCGGCCACTGAAACGGCCGGCCGCCGTAACCGGGCTACTACGTCCGCCCACCGCTGACACGGGGGGCCGGTGTTCGCCCGCAGGTATTGCACGCTCATACATCGATGGCTTTGCGCGCGTGACTCACAAACTGCTCTCGCTTGTTCGACGCGTGGTTGAGGAAACGCCGGATGCGATGCGACTCGTTCGCCGCCAGCGCGTCGCTGCCCTCTCGCCCGATGGTTCTCGCCTGAATCGCCGCCACGCAGGCCGACAGCGACTTGGCCAACTCGCCGGCCATGAGGGCCAGTTCCCTCGGCCCTTCCAGCTCGACGGCAGTCTGGGCATCGGCCAGATCTCCTCGTACCAGCCCGCGGGTCTCGTCAAGCGTGCCGCGCAGCCCGTCAAGATCATGGCCTGGCCTGGCCAACTCGGCCTCGATACCCCGCAGCGCCCCATGAACCTCATCAGCCTTGACCGTGAAGGCGGCATAGGCATCACGGCGCAGCTGGCGTCGCCAGTGGCGATGCTCAGCCCGAACCTGCCGTTGTCCCGCTACTCCGGCAACGATCGCCGCAAGGGTTGTTCCCACTACGCCCACCCCGGCGCCCAGAACCGCCGCAGTCCCAGCATCCACGAGAAGAGGGTGACAGCAAGGCTCTACGGGCGCCAGTGATACGGCCCGCGAAGCAGCCGTGGTGTCGGGGAGCCGGCAGGGCGGCGCCAGCACGTGTGGTTGGTCCCGTACCGCTCGTGTCCGGTCCGTCTGCGACCACGGCACCAGCGGCCGCGGCGTGACGTAGGACCGCTTCTGGTCGCGCGGTTGCCCAACACGAGGGCTTGTCAGTCCTGATTCCCGGCAGAGCCACGTGGTGTGTTTGTTGTGTCCGCTGGGCTGTCGGGGTTGAGGGCGTGAAGTGCGGTGAGGCACGCGGCGATCGCGGGTTCGTTGGCCGTGCCGTGGCGGACCGCGGTCTCGATCGTGCGGGCGAGTGTGCGGTCGGTCACCGGTCGTACGCTCAGTGCCGGCGGGAGGTGGGCCGTGGCCATGCGGGGGACGAGGACCGTATGGCCGCCGCTCGCGGCGAGGGCGATCATGGCGGAGAAGTCGGTGCACGTGTGTCGTACCTGCGGGGTGAAACCGGCTGACCGGCAGGCCTGGAGGACGGCGTCCCCGCACGCCGTTTGCGGCGGGGCGGTGATCCACGGGGTGTTCGCGAGTTCTCGCAGCTCGACCGGGGATCCCTCGGGGTGAACCGCCGGGTGATCGCCGCGCAGGACCGCGACCAGCGGATCGGTTCGCAGCGTGTGGGTTTCGACGCCGGGGTGCGGGGGTGTGGCGAGGTTGGTGTAGCGGTAGACCAGCGCGATGTCGATGTGACGCTGGAGGAGGAGCCGGACCGCGGTCTCGGGTTCGGCCTCGGTGATGTGCAGGCTCAGATCCCGGTGGACGTTCTCCAGGGCATCGCAGAGTGGGGCGGCCAGTGGCGTGAGGGCGCTGGGGAAGCAGGCGAAATGGAGGGGGCCGACCGGTCTGCCGGTTCCGGTGTGCAGCCGGTTCTGGGCTTGTTCGAGAGCCGTGAGCACGTTCTCGGTGTCCTCGGCCAGCCGGCGTCCGGCCGCTGTGAGGCGGATGGAGCGTCCCGTGCGTTCCAGGAGCCGGGTGCGCGTCTCCTCCTCCAGGAGTCGTAGCTGCTGTGAGACGGCGGAAGGGGTGACGCCGTGAAGTTCGGCCACGGCGGTCACGGTGCCGTGTACGTCCAGGTCGCGCAGGAGAACCAGTCGTCGAACATCGAGCATTAGTTCATCTTAAAGAGGTTCTGTAGAAGATGTAGCTGGACATGGGAACGCTTGTGCGGCGACTCTGGTCTCCGTCAACCCGTGCCGAGCAGTGCCCAGGAGTTTTCGTGCGTGCCACCGTGATCCATGGCCTCAACGACATCCGGATCGAGGAGGTGCCCGACCCCGTGGTCCGGCAGCCGACCGACGCCGTGGTGCGGGTGGTCAACGCGTGTATCTGTGGCAGTGACCTGTGGGCGTACCGGGGCGTGGCGTCCCGGGTCGCCGGACAGCGGATCGGTCACGAGTTCCTCGGCATCGTCGAGGAGACCGGTTCCGAGGTGATCGGGTTCACCCCTGGTGATTTCGTGATCGCGCCGTTCGTCTGGTCGGACGGCAGCTGCGACTTCTGCCGGGAGGGCCTGCACACCTCCTGCCCCCAGGGCGGAATCTGGGGCGAGGTCGGCTCGGACGGCGGCCAGGGCGAGGCCGTCCGGGTGCCGTTCGCCGACGGCACCCTGGTCAAGCTGCCCAAGGAAGCGGCCGGCGAGAAGAAGCTGCTGCCCGGCCTGCTCGCGCTGTCCGACGTGATGAGCACCGGCCACCACGCCGCGGTCGCCGCCAGGGTCCGGCCGGGAAGCACGGTCGCCGTGGTCGGCGACGGCGCGGTCGGCCTGTGCGGTGTGCTCGCCGCTCACCGGCTCGGTGCCGACCGGATCATCGCGCTCGGCCGCCACCGGGACCGTACCGACATCGCTCGCGCCTTCGGTGCCACGGACGTGGTCGCCGAGCGCGGTGACGCGGCGATCGAGGCCGTCGACGAGCTGACCGGCGGCCGGGGCGCGCACGCCGTCCTGGAGGCCGTCGGCACCGAGGAGTCGATGCGCACCGCGATCTCACTCGCCCGTGACGGCGGTGCGGTCGGCTACGTGGGTGTGCCGCACGGCGGCTCCGCCGGTGTGTCCATCACCCAGATGTTCGACCGCAATGTGGCGCTGGCCGGTGGCGTCGCCCCCGCCCGCGCCTACATCCCCGAGCTGCTGCCGGATGTGCTGTCCGGCGCGATCGACCCGGGGCTGGTCTTCGATCGCACCGTGGACCTGGACGGCGTCCCGGACGGCTATCGCGCGATGGACGACCGCTCGGCCCTCAAGGTCCGCATCGCCTTCTGAGCAGCTGTCGGCGGTCCCGGCCGTCGGGAACAGGCCGGGGCCGCCGGAAGGGTCCAATTCCTCATGCCGCGAGGGGTATTGACGCCTTCGCTGGGACTTCTATCATCCAGATTGCCCGAAGCCTCGGCACACGTCCGAAACTTCGAACGCGTACTTCTCGCACCATGACCGACCCGACGCGGTCCGCGCACATCACGGCAGCGCGTGGGACGGGCAATCCCGTATGTCGCTCTCCAGAGCCGCCGGCAGTTCGCGCCACGTTGTCGAAACGATTCGAATCCGCACGCGAGGAGGAACGGCCGACATGCCATGGCTCGTGCCGCCCCACTTCGCAACGCACAACGCAGCTCCAGCCCCAGCCGTACCCCCAGCCGCATCCGCATCCGCATCCGCTTGCGCTCCCGTATCAGCCTCCGACCGTACGAGGAGAACCATGAATCCCCCCATGCGACGCCGCCGGTCCCGCGCCTCGGCGTTAGGCCTGCTGACCGCCTCCGCGCTGCTGGCGACCGGGGTCGCCGCCGCACCCGCGCCCGCCGCGGAGGCCGAAATGATCCAGGCGAGCACCCTGGGCGCCCAGGCGGCCCAGTCCGGACGGTACTTCGGGACCGCCGTGGCGGCCGGCAAACTGGGCGACGGGACGTACGTGACGATCCTGGACCGTGAGTTCAACTCGGTCACGCCCGAGAACGAGATGAAGTGGGACACCATCGAGCGGTCCCGCGGTTCGTTCAACTTCGTTCCCGCCGACCAGATCGTCGACCGCGCCTCGGCGCGCGGCCAGCGCGTGCGCGGTCACACACTGGTCTGGCACTCCCAGCTGCCCGCCTGGGTCAGCTCCCTCACGGACGCGAACACACTGCGCGGCGTGATGAACAACCACATCAGCACGGTGATGAACCACTACAGGGGCAAGGTCCAGGCCTGGGACGTGGTCAACGAGGCGTTCGCCGACGGGAGCAGCGGCCAGCACCGCTCCTCGGTGTTCCAGAACCTGCTCGGTGACGGCTTCATCGAGGAAGCCTTCCGCGCCGCCCGGACGGCCGATCCGGCCTCCAAGCTCTGCTACAACGACTACAACATCGAGAACTGGAGCGACGCCAAGACACAGGGCGTGTACCGCATGGTGCGGGACTTCAAGGCACGCGGCGTGCCCATCGACTGCGTCGGTTTCCAGGCGCACTTCGGCACCGGCGGCCCGCCGGCCGCCTTCCAGACGACGCTGTCGAACTTCGCCGCCCTCGGTGTGGACGTACAGATCACCGAACTCGACATCGCCCAGGCGCCGACGACCGCGTACGCGAACACCGTCCGGGCGTGTATGAACGTCGCACGGTGCACCGGGATCACCGTATGGGGCATTCGCGACAGCGACTCCTGGCGCAGCGGGGAGAACCCGCTGTTGTTCGATCGCAACGGCAACAAGAAGGCCGCCTACCAGGCGACACTGACCGCCCTCGGCGGCAGCGCGGTGATGGCGGCGGGAATGACGAGCACCCGCACGGGCCCATAGGCGGACGCCCCCGAGGCGAACTCCGCCGACGGTTCCGGCCACGGAGATCCATCCGGTCCGGCGGCGGAGTCCCGCTCCCGGCGCTCCGGGTGCGGGCGTCGGCCAACGCGTCCGATACGAGACCGTCCGAACGATGCCGTCCGATACGACGCCGACCGATACGACAACCGGGCCGCCCCTGCCGTCGTCATGGTGCCGCCGTCACAGTGGCGGACAGCCGGGCGCTCGGTCACATGACACGTGCGGCGATGGTCCGTGCGCACTCCACCGACTCGGTATGCGTGGTGTCCACTTCCAGGTCATAGACCACGCCCCGGTGGACCACAGCTGCCTGGGACGCGGCCATCCCGACGACCCGATCGCCTCGTGCGACCTCACGGCCTGCGGCAACCGCACTGTCGCACCGGACGCCGACCCACAGCACCCCGAGGTCGCGCAGAGCCTTCCGCCATCGCTGCTGCGACTCCGCCCCGCCGAGGAAGACCTCGTCCACGATGACGCGGGCGCCCGCACGGGCCATCGCGGCGACCCCCTCGATCCATGCCGCTTCCAGCGTCCGGAACTCCGGCCCGACGGCCACCCCACCGTCCGGAGCGAACTCGATCCCCGCATCCGACGCCCGCATGTGCGCGGGCAGCGCGTCAACCAGCGTGTCGGTCCCGACAGCCAGCCACGTATCCGGCAGAACCGCCTGCAGGCACCGGGCGATCCCGGACTTCCCCGAGCTGGAACCGCCGTTGAGAACGATCACCGCAGTCATCACCACTCCACAGTAGGGGCACCGCGGCGGCGCTCTCGCCGGCGCCTGTGCCTGCGGCGTCAGCCCGCGGCGGTGTTGTAGTTGACGATGCGCTCCACCATGAGAGCGACCGCACCGGCCAGCGGGCTGTCCGCCCCTTTGCTCACCACGTCGGGCAACCGGTGTGCCTCCTCCGCGGTGACTGCCACCATGCCCCAGAACGCGTTGAAGCCCGAAGGATCCGCCGGTTTGTCGGTGGCCGCCTCGACTGTCATGACGCCGCCCCCTTCGACCACGGCCAGCGCTCCCATCTGTCGCAGGGTGTCGGGATCCCGCTCTTCGGCGGCTATGACGCTCCAACCCGCCACCTCTATGTGCCGCAGTGCGGCGAGAAGACTGCCGGTACTGCCCGCGCCGGTGATAACGATGTCAGGCAGGACAAGGGCCACTGGCCCGTGCGTCATCGGCAGGGCGGACCGGATCGCCCCGTCGAGCCCCGGTCCGAACGACTCGTCCTGGTAGACGAAGACCATGTGAACGGTCTCGGCGTAACGCGCGAGATAACGCACCGTGTCCAGCTTGTGCGTCCCGAACACGACGACCAGGCGCACGTTGAGTCCGCTCTTGGCCAGTTCGACAACGGCCTCCAGGCTGCGGTCCAGCACGGTGACCCCAGGAGCCAGACAGTGCAGTTCCTTCGAGTAGGGCGCTCCGAAGCGCGTTCCGAATCCGGCGCAGGGCAAGATGACCGAAACATCAGGGCTGGGCACGGACGAACTATGCATGGAGTGGCTCTCAGGTTGTGTTGACGATCGGGAACCTTGCGCGCCTCGGTGGATACGGGCGGCCCGGGGCCGACGCCGCCGTCGGCCCGAAAGGCACGCCGGCGCTCACCGTAGTCATCGAGGACGGTCCCACGCGAGAGGGAGCGCTGATGATCGACAAGATTGTCGGCGAGGGGGGCCCGGCGGAAGCTCTCCGCCGCCCACGGAGCCGGAAGTCTGCATCGGGGCGCCCGAGTTGGGCCCCTCGTCGGCCGCCGCGTGCACGACCACGCGACGTACACTGCTGCCGCGCATCCGCTACGGCCGACGCGTCGCCGTCAACGAGGGCCGCTCGAAGTCCGGGCGGGCACGGGCCGGGACGGTAGGGGAAGACAGAGCGAAAGAGGGCGCTGAATGCGGGTGCTGTTGTCCACGTACGGGACGCGTGGTGATGTCGAACCGCTGGTGGCACTCGCGGTGCGGCTACGGGCGCTCGGCGTGGAGGTGCGGATGTGCGCCCCGCCCGACGAGGAGTTCGCGGAGCGGCTGGCGGGCATCGGAGTACAACTGGTGCCGGTCGGGCCGCCGGTACGGGAGTTGATGCGCGGGACGGGTCTGCCGTCGGCGGCCGAACTGTCCCGGTACCGGACCGAGTTGGTCGACGCGCAATTCGACATCCTCCCCACGGCGGCCGACGGATGTGACGCGCTGGTGGTGGCCGGCCTGGCGCAGATCGCCGCGCGGTCCGTGGCCGAGGCAGCGGGCATCCGCTACGTGTACACGAGCTATTCGGCGGTCAACCTGCCGTCGCCGCACCACGCGCCGCCCCCGCGGGCGGGCTGGCCCGAGCCGGAGGCGAGCGACAACCGGACGCTGTGGGAGCTGGACGCCCACCACGTGAACGCGCAATTCGCCGAGACGCTCAACGGCCACCGCGCGTCGATCGGTCTGCCACCGGTCGACAACGTCCGCGACCACGTCTTCACCGGCCGGCCGTGGCTGGCGGCGGACCCGGTCCTCGGACCGTGGCGGGCGACCCCCGGCCTCGACGTGATCCAGACCGGTGCGTGGACCCTGGCGGACGAACGCCCGCTCCCGGCCGAACTGGTGACGTTCCTGGACGCGGGCGCGCCGCCGGTCTATGTGGGCTTCGGCAGCATGCGCCCGTCGCCGGACATCGTCCGCAGGGCCATCGAGGCGATCCGCGCACAAGGCCACCGCGTACTCGTCTCCCGCGGCTGGGCGGACCTGGACCTGGTCGACGACCGGGACGACTGCTTCGCCATCGGCGAGATCAACCAACAGTGTCTGTTCGGCAGGGTGGCCGCCGTGGTACACCACGGCGGCGCGGGTACGACGCTGACGGCCGCCCGGGCGGGCGTGCCGCAAGTGGTGGTAGCCCTCCAGCTGGCGGACAACCCGTACTGGGCCGGCCGGGTGGCGGACCTGGATATCGGCGCGGCACCCGATGGTCCGGCTCCGACCGTCGAGTCCCTCGGTGTCGCGTTCAAGACGGCCCTGGCGCCCGAGACCCGGGCACGGGCCAAGGCTCTGGGCACCAGGATCCGCACCGACGGAGCGACGGTGGCCGCGAACCGGCTGCTCGACACCCTCCGGTGAGCGAGGCCGACCCGGCACGCCGGGCCGGGACGACGCCACCACGCACGAGCGACGAGGCCGGGGAAGAACGCTCCGACCGATCCCGGACGGGACACTTCCGAGGCGCCGACAGGTGAGGCCGGCTGCGGAGGATCTTCATCCGTCGGCGGATCCGTGGGGGAGGTCCGGCCACTGCCCCGGCCTTCTCCCGTGAGGACCCCGGCCCTCTCCCGTGAGGATCCTGACCCTCTCCCGTGGGGACCCCGACCCTCTCCCATGGGGAATCGCGGGATATGGGAGCGTGGGCGGGTGAGTGAGACGATGACTAAGACCCTGCAATACCGCATGGACGGGCCGGAAGACGCACCCATCCTGATCCTGGGCCCCTCTCTCGGGACGACCTGGCATATGTGGGATCGTCAGGTGCCCGAGCTGGCCCGTCAATGGCGGGTTCTCCGCTTCGACCTGCCCGGCCACGGCGGCGCCCCCGCGCACGCCGCGACCAGCGTTCCCGAGCTGGCGGAACGGCTGCTGGCCACGCTCGACGAGATCGGGGTGCAGCGGTTCGGCTACGTGGGCTGCTCCATCGCCGGTGCCATCGGCGCCGAGCTGGCTCTGCGCCGTCCCGACCGGATCGCCTCGCTCGCGCTGGTGGCCGCCTCGCCCCGGTTCGGCACGGCCGACGAGTTCCGGCAGCGCGGGGTGATCGTCCGCGCCAACGGGCTGGACCCGATGGCCCGCAGCGCGCCCGAGCGCTGGTTCACCCCCGGCTTCGCCGCCGCCCAGCCGGCCATCGTCGAATGGGCCGTCCAGATGGTCCGTACGACCGACCCCGGCTGCTACATCGCCTCCTGCGAGGCGCTGGCCGCCTTCGACATCCGGGCGGAGCTGGGCCGTATCGCCGTACCGACCCTGGTCCTGGTCGGGGCCGAGGACCATGTCACCGGGCCCGCCGAGGCGCGCACGCTGGTCGCGGGGATACGGGACGCCCGGCTCGCGCTGGTGCCCGGAGCCTCCCATCTGGCGCCCGTCGAGCAGCCCGTCGCCGTCACGGATCTGCTCGTCCACCACTTCTCCACCGCCTGGTACAACCCGTCCGACACCTCCACCGGCCTCACCGTGCTGCCCGACCGCGGTCCCGCGCCCACGCTCTCGGCGACGATCGGCCCGGTCGCCGAGATCGCGCCCGCCGAGCAGCCCGAGGCCGTCACCGCCGGGCGGCCCGACCCGTACGAGGCGGGGATGCGGGTGCGCAGACAGGTCCTGGGCGACGCCCATGTGGACCGCGCCATGGCCACCGCCGACGACTTCAGCGGAGACTTCCAGGAGCTGATCACGCGCTATGCCTGGGGAGAGGTCTGGACCAGGGAAGGCCTGGACCGCCGCACCCGTAGCGCCGTGACCCTGACGGCCCTGGTCGCGGGCGGCCATCTGGAGGAGCTGGCCTTCCACACGAGGGCCGCGCTGCGCAACGGCCTCACGCCCGCCGAGATCAAGGAAGTGCTGATCCAGACGGCCGTGTACTGCGGCGTCCCGGCGGCGAACACGGCGTTCCGGGTGGCGCGGACCGTGATCCAGGAGGAGACCACGCCCGATGCGTAGCAGGATGGCAGTACGCGCGCATCCGTACGCGGGACAGTACGCGGCACGGAGGGCACGCGGCACCGACAGTGAGGGAGGCGGTCAGCGGTGAAGCTCACCAAGAAGGCACATGCCTGCGTCCGGCTGGAGAAGGACGGCCGTACGCTCGTCATCGATCCCGGCGGATTCACCGAGGACGACGCCACGGACGGCGCGGACGTCATCCTCGTCACCCACGAGCACGCCGATCACTTCCACGAGGGGCATCTGCGGGCGGGCCTCGAGGCCAACCCGGCGGCGGAGCTGTGGACGCTGCGCAGCGTCGCCGACCAGATCTCCGCCGCCTTCCCCGGCCGTGTCCACACGGTCGGCAACGGCGACACGTTCTCCGCGGCCGGTTTCGACGTCCGGGTCTACGGCGAGCTGCACGCGGTGATACACCCGGACATCCCGCGGATCACCAATGTCGGCTATCTCGTGGACGGCTCGGTCTTCCACCCCGGCGACGCGCTGACCGTTCCCGACCACCGGGTCGACACGCTCCTGCTGCCCGTACAGGCGCCCTGGAACAAGATCTCCGAGGTGATCGAGTACGTACGCGAGGTCAGACCGCGGCGCTCCTTCGACGTCCACGACGCACTGCTCACCGAGCTGGCCCGGCCCATCTACGACACCCAGATCGGCAACCTGGGCGGGGCGGAGCACGGCCGGCTCGCCCCGGGCCGCTCGGCCGAGCTGTGACTGTCGGACCCCGCCGATAGGCTGTCCCGCATGCGCATCGCCACCTGGAACGTCAATTCGATCACCGCCCGGCTGCCCCGGCTGCTGGCCTGGCTGGAGAGCACCGGTACGGACGTGCTGTGCGTCCAGGAGACCAAGTGCACGGAAGAGCAGTTCCCCGCGGAACAGCTCCGTGAGCTGGGCTACGAGTCGGCGGTCAACGCCACCGGCAGGTGGAACGGAGTGGCGCTGATCTCCCGGATCGGCCTGACGGACATCGTCAAGGGGCTTCCCGGCGGACCGGAGTACGAAGGCGTGACGGAGCCGCGCGCGATCGCCGCGACCTGCGGCCCGGTCCGGCTCTGGTCCGTCTATGTGCCCAATGGCCGCGAGGTCGGCCATGACCACTACGCGTACAAGCTGCGCTGGCTGGAGGCGCTGCGCGAGGCGGTGGCCGACGACGCGGCGGGCGCGCGGCCGTTCGCGGTCCTCGGCGACTACAACGTGGCCCCGGCCGACGAGGACGTGTGGGACCTGTCCCGCTTCGAGGGGGCCACGCATGTCACCCCCGCCGAGCGCGCGGCGCTCGCCGCGCTGCGCGGCGAGGGGCTCTCCGACGTGGTGCCCCGCCCGCTCAAGTACGACCGTCCGTACACCTACTGGGACTACCGCGAGCTGGGCTTCCCGAAGAACAAGGGCATGCGTATCGACCTGGTCTACGGCAACGGGCCGTTCGAGGGCGCGGTCAAGGACAGCTATGTCGACCGCGAGGAGCGCAAGGGCAAGGGCGCGTCCGACCACGCCCCGGTGGTCGTCGATATCGAGGTCCCTCTGTAGAGGCCCGGTTCACTCGCCCGCGGCCCACCGGCCGTTGCGCGCGCCCTATGGTGCCCCGGCGGGGCGAATGGCAGGCTGAGTGGTATGAACATCCCTTTCTTGGACAACTGGCGCAAGCGGCACGGCGGCGAGGACGGGGCCTCGCTCGCCTCCGTCGTCGACGGTGACCCGGAGGGCGTGGCCGAGTTGCTCTCCGAGTGCGAGCTGCTGCGCGCCCGCGCCGGGCAGAACGGCCTTGAACTGGACGACTCCCCGGCCTCGTTGGAGGCTCTCGACCAGCTGCCGCCGCGCTGGCGCGACGACCCCGAGGAGCTGCCCTGGCTGGGCAACGACGCGGGGCTGTATCTCGGCACGGTGATCGTCCGTACGGTGCCCGGCGCCGTCTGGCACATCTGGCCCGGCGGGCACCCCGTGGTGCGCCTCGTCTCCGGGCGTGAGATCCAGGTCGTCGAGTCCGGTCTCGACTGGGCGGCGACCGGGGCGCCCGAGCTGTCCCAGGTCTACGCGGAGGCCGCCGAGGCCTGAGTCCGGCCTCTTTTGCAGTAAATACGGCTTATGTCCCATGTGTGCGTGTCGAGCGCGAAGTCCCTTGTCCGGCTGGATAGTTTGCGCTGACTTCGACACAGCCGGGAGTGGGTGGGGCAGCGCATGGCCGTCGATTCATTGATCGAACTGCGGGGCGTCAACAAGTACTACGGGCCGTTGCATGTCCTCCAGGACATCGATCTGACGGTCGCCCGCGGGGAAGTGGTCGTGGTCATCGGCCCCTCCGGCTCCGGGAAGTCCACGCTCTGCCGGACGATGAACCGGCTGGAGACGATCGAGTCGGGCCTGATCACCATCGAGGGAACGCCCCTGCCGGCCGAGGGCCGCGGGCTCGCGCGGCTCCGCGCGGAAGTGGGCATGGTCTTCCAGTCGTTCAACCTCTTCGCGCACCGGACCGTGCTGGACAATGTCTCGCTCGCGCAGATCAAGGTCCGCAAGCGCAAGAAGGAGGACGCCGACCGGCGTTCCCGGGAACTGCTCGACCGCGTGGGACTTCTCTCGCAGGCCGACAAGCTGCCCGCGCAGCTCTCCGGCGGCCAGCAGCAGCGCGTCGCCATCGCCCGCGCGCTCGCCATGGACCCCAAGGTCCTGCTCTTCGACGAACCCACCTCGGCGCTCGACCCGGAGATGATCAACGAGGTACTCGAAGTCATGCGGCAGCTCGCCCGTGAGGGCATGACGATGGTCGTCGTCACCCATGAGATGGGCTTCGCGCGCTCCGCCGCCAACCGCGTGGTCTTCATGTCCGACGGCCGCATCGTCGAGGACCGCACCCCGGAGGACTTCTTCACCGCTCCGAGGAGCGACCGGGCGAAGGATTTCCTCTCCAAGATCCTCAAGCACTGAGGGGGTGCGGTCCATGATCTCCGGTCGGGCACCGCGCGGGAGAACGCTCACGGCACCGCTCCTGCCGCTCCTGCTCGCCCTGCTGGCGGCGCTCGCCGCCGGCTGCGGAAAGCCGGGCAGCCCGCCCGTGAAGGGCCCGCGGGCCGACGCGCTGCCCCACTACCGGGTGGACACCGCCTTCCGGCTGCCCGGCTCACCGACCTGGACCAAGGCGAAGCGGCGCGGCCATCTGATCGTCGGCGCCAAGGAGGACCAGCCCTACATGGGGGAGAGGGACCCGGCCACCGGCGTCTACTCGGGCTTCGACATCGAGATCGCCAAGATGATGTCGGCGTCCCTCGGTTTCGATCCGAAGACCATCCGCTTCCGTACGATCGCCTCCGCGAACCGGGAAACCGCCCTCCAGAACGGGCAGATCGACTACTACGTCGGCACGTACACCATCAACGAGAACCGCAAGAAGCTCGTCGGATTCGCCGGCCCGTACTACATGGCCGGCCAGTCCCTGCTGGTGAGGACCGACGAGAACGGCATCCACGGGCCGCGGGACCTCGACGGCGAGCGCGTCTGCTCGGCCTCGGGATCGACCCCGTACCAGCGGATCCAGCAGGACTACCCGCGCATCCAACTCGTCGGCTACGACACGTACTCCGTCTGTGTGGACAATCTGCTGACGTACCAGGTCGCCGCCGTCACCACCGACGACACCATCCTCCAGGGCTACGCGGCCAAGGTGCCCGACGAACTCAAAGTGGTCGGCAAGCCCTTCTCGAAGGAGCCCTACGGCATCGGCGTACCGCGCGCCGACAACGCGCTGCGTCTCGCGCTCGACGACGCCCTCGCGGTCAACGAGAGGAACGGCAACTGGCAGAAGGCGTACGACGCGACCCTCGGCCTCTCCGGGCGCCGGGCCACCCCGCCCCCGCCGATCGACCGCTACCCGGCGAGCTGAGGCAGGAGCCATGGACGTACTCACCGACAACCTCTCCCTCTACGGCAGGGGCTTCCTCGGTACGGTCGAGCTGACGGTCTACGCCGCACTGCTCGCGCTGGCCCTCGGGTTCGTGATGGCCTCGTTCCGGGTCGCGCCGGTCCGTGCCCTGCGGGCGCTCGGCACCGTATGGGTCACCGTCCTGCGCAACACCCCGCTGACGCTGCTCTTCTTCGCGGTCGTCCTCGGGCTGCCGCGCTTCGGTCTCGTCCTCCCCTTCCAGCTCTTCGCGGTCCTGGCGCTCGGCTGCTACACGTCCGCGTTCATCTGCGAAGTGCTGCGCTCCGGCATCAACACCGTGCCCAAGGGGCAGGGCGAGGCGGCCCGCAGCCTCGGGATGACCTTCGGACAGACCCTGGGCGGTGTCGTGCTGCCGCAGGCGTTCCGCGCGGTCATCCCGCCCATCGGATCCACGCTGATCGCCCTCGCCAAGAACTCCGCGATCGCGGGGGCGTTCAGCGTCACCGAACTGCTCGGCACGTACAAGAGCCTCAGCGAGATGGGCTACAGCATCATCTGGACCTTCGTCTGGATCGCCGTCGGCTATCTGATCATCACCCTGTCCATCAGCGCGCTGTTCCACTTCATGGAGAAGCACTGGGGAGTCGCCCGATGACCTCGACGGCCCCGAAGACACCCGGGCCTCCGCGGACCACCAGGACGTCCCGGAGCGACTCGACCGCGCTGTACGACTTTCCCGGGCCCCGGACGGAGCGGCGGCACCGCTGGTACGGCGTGCTGGCGACGGCCGCGGTCGCCGCGCTCGTCGGCTGGCTGCTCTATCTCCTCTTCGCCACCGACCAGTTCACCGCCACCAAGTGGACACCCTTCGAGTACCAGGGCATCCAGGACCTGCTGCTGCGCGGCCTCGGCAACACCCTCAAGGCCTTCGCGTTCGCCGCGGTGTTCTCGCTCGTACTCGGCGCGGTCCTCGCCTGCGGCCGGCTCTCCGAGCACCGGCCGGTGCGCTGGCTGGCCACCTCGCTGGTCGAGTTCTTCCGCGCCATGCCCGTACTGGTGATGATCTTCTTCATCTTCGTGGCGCTGAAGGTGCAGGCACTGCCCGCGCTGGTGGCGGGACTGACGCTCTACAACGGCTCCGTGCTCGCCGAGGTGTTCCGTACCGGAGTCAACTCGGTGGAGCGCGGTCAGCGGGAGGCGGCGTACGCCCTCGGCATGCGCAAAACGCAGGTCATGACGTACGTGCTGGTGCCGCAGGCGGTCCGCGCCATGCTGCCCACGATCATCAGCCAACTGGTGGTCGCTCTCAAGGACACATCACTCGGCTATCTGATCACCTATGAGGAGTTCCTCCATGCCGGAAAGCTCATCGCCTCGAATCTCGACTACGATTTGCCGTTCATCCCTGTGGTGATGGTGATTTCACCGATCTACATCGGGATGTGCATGCTGCTCTCCTGGTTCGCCCACTGGCTGGCCGGGCGGCAGCGGCGCAACCCGAGAACAGAGGCTGTGGGCATCGACCCGGCCTCCCCAGGGACGCTGCTGCCGGGCGGGCAGTAGCTCAGGGGCAGTGGCCCGTCCGGCGGCAGCCGGAGATCACTTCTCGTGCGGATCTCGTACGGACGGGAAGAAGGTCAGCTGTGCGCCGGTCGGGTTGTGCTCCACGGGGAGCGCGCCCGGCGGGCGGGCCACTTGGGGCGCGCCGTCGCCTCCGCGCGCTTCGTCACGCGGCGGCGGGGACCGGCTCGTGGGCCGCCCGGGTCACATCCGCGACCAGCTCCACCACATCGGGGCCGTATGCCGCCGAGTTGACCACCTTCAGCAGCAGACAGAACGAGTCGCGGCCGTGCTTGCGCGCCAGCCTCTCGTGGTGACGGAACAGATAGCGGGTGGCCGCCTGGTTGGTGATGGCCCGCTGGCCGCAGAAGAGGAAGACGGGCCGCGACCCCTCCCCGACGGTGAGCCGCGCCAGCAGGACGTACTCGGTGACGCCCCCTCCGCGCGGTAGCGCTCGGAGCCGATCCGGAACGAGCCCCGGTCCGGCCCGGGTTCCGTGCTGGTGTCGACTTTCACACCGGGCAGCAGCGAACCGAGATGGGCTGCCATCCGACGATTCGCGTACGGACCACCCAGGCAGAATTCCGTACGCTCCCCGAAGCCCTGGCGCGCGGTGTCGTGCTGGACTATCTCGGCGTGCGCGCCGCAGTCCTTGATCAGCGCGGCCAGCTCCAGCAGCGCGGAGACGTCGTAGCGGTGGACCGCGCCGTCGCCTCCCGCCTCACGGCTGACGACCAGCAGACATTCGGAGTTTCCCGGCAGGCCGAAGAACGCCTGCTTGCGACGGAGCCTGCGGCGCCAGAGATGGGTACGGGCGAGCCAGCCCAGGGAAGCGCAGATACCGGCGGCGACTACGCCGAGCACGATGGTGCGTATGTCGTCAGTCATGGGCGCGCATCGTAGCGGGACGAGGCGAACACAGTTCGAGACGGTCCTGACGGGGCGGGGGCGTCGGCGCTACGCTGCGCGGACGATTCTCGACTGGAGGTACGGATGCGTCGCTCCGCTGTGCGGAATGTGTCGTTGGCGGCCGTTGCCGCGACCCTGCTCTCGGTGGGCGCCTGCGCGCCGCCGTCGGTCGCCGGGACGGGCACGAAGGGTGCGACGGGCGCGACGGGCGCGAGCGCACAGACACGTCCGCCGGCCAAGACGCCGGTGGCGACGGGGTACGGGGGAGCGGTCGCGAGCGTCGACGCCGATGCCTCGGCCGCCGGTATCGAGGTGCTCAGGAACGGCGGCAACGCGGTCGACGCGGCCGTGGCCACGGCCGCCGCGCTCGGTGTCACCGAGCCGTATTCCGCCGGTATCGGCGGCGGTGGCTACTTCGTCTACTACGACGCCAAGTCCCGTACGGTGCACACCATCGACGGCCGCGAGACCGCCCCGAAGTCGGCCGACACCTCGCTCTTCCTGGAGAACGGCAAGCCGCTCCCGTTCGCGGACGCCGTGACCAGCGGGCTGGGCGTCGGTACGCCCGGGACCCCGGCCACCTGGAACACCGCGCTCGACGCCTGGGGGAGCCGCTCGCTCTCCCGCCTGCTCAAGCCCGCCGAACGGCTGGCGAAGGACGGCTTCGTCGTCGACGGCACCTTCCGCGCGCAGACCCAGTCGAACCAGGAGCGGTTCGCGGACTTCCCCGCCACCGCCGAACTGTTCCTGCCCGGCGGACAGCTCCCGGTCGTCGGCTCCACCTTCAAGAACCCCGATCTGGCCCGTACGTACGAGGAGTTGGGGCGCACCGGCACCCGCTCGCTCTACGAGGGCGAGCTGGCCCGCGACATCGTCCGTACCGTACGCAAGCCTCCCGTGGCCCCGGACTCCGGCCGCAACGCGCGCGCCGGTGATCTGACGGCGCGCGATCTCTCCGCCTACCGCACGAAGCGCCAGGCGCCGACCAAGGTCTCGTACCGCGGACTCGACGTGTACGGCATGGCGCCGTCGTCCTCGGGCGGTACGAGCGTCGGCGAAGCGCTCAACATCCTTGAGCGAACGGACCTTTCGAAGGCGAGCCAGGCGCAGTATCTGCACCGGTTCATCGAGGCGAGCCGGATCGCCTTCGCGGACCGGGGCCGCTGGGTCGGTGACCCGGCCTTCGAGAAGGTACCGACCCAGGGGCTGCTGTCCCAGCGCTTCGCGGACGCGCGCGGCTGCCTCATCAAGGACGACACGGTACTCAAGAGCCCGCTGGCGCCCGGTGATCCGAACAACCCCATGCCGTGCGCGCCCGTCGGGAAGGCGGCGCCGACCACCTTCGAGGGCGAGAACACCACGCATCTGACGGCGGCCGACAAGTGGGGCAACGTCGTCGCCTACACGCTGACCATCGAGTCGACGGGCGGCAGCGCGATCACCGTGCCCGGACGGGGCTTCCTGCTCAACAACGAGTTGACGGACTTCTCCTTCGCCCCGGCGAACCCGGCCGTCCACGACCCGAACCTGCCGGGACCGGGCAAGCGCCCGCGCTCGTCCATCTCCCCGACGATCGTGCTGGACTCCCATGACCGGCCGGTGCTGGCGGTCGGCTCGCCGGGCGGCGCGACCATCATCACCACCGTGCTCCAGACGCTGACCGGCCGGCTGGACCGCGGTCTGCCGCTGGTCGACGCGATCGCGGCGCCCCGGGCGAGCCAGCGCAACGCGGCGGCCACGGAACTGGAGCCGGGCCTCTGGAACAGCCCCGTGCGTCAGCAACTGGAGGCGCTGGGGCATGTGTTCAGCCAGAACCCGGAGATCGGCGCGGCGACCGGTGTGCAGCGCCTGCCGGACGGCCGCTGGCTGGCCGCGGCGGAGAAGGTCCGCAGGGGCGGCGGCTCGGCGATGGTGGTGCGCCCGGACGGCAGGTAAGGACGGCCGAGGGCGCGCGCGGAACGCCTTCCGAGCGGAGACGGGCGGGGCCGGGCGGGGCCGGGGGTGACCGGCCCGGCCCGGCCCGGCCCCGGTCCGACCGGCCCGGCCTGCCCCGCGTGCTCGGGTGCCTCACACCCGTGTGCTCAGAGTGCCGTCAGGATCCGCGGCCCGTCGTCGGTGATCGCGACGGTGTGTTCCGCGTGGGACGCGCGGCTGGAGTCCAGGGTGCGGATCGTCCAGCCGTCGTGGTCCGTGAAGTGCCGGTCGGTGCCGCTGCCTATCAGCATCGGCTCTATCGCCAGCACCATGCCGTGCCGCAGCGGCATGCCGCGCCCCGGGCGCCCCTCGTTGGGCACACCCGGGTCCTCGTGCATCGTCCGGCCCACCCCGTGGCCGCCGAAGCCGTCGGGGATGCCGTAGCCCGCGCCGCGGCAGACACGGCCGATCGCATGGGCGATGTCACCGATGCGATTGCCGACGACGGCCGCCGCGATACCGGCCTCCAGTGCCCTGTCGGCCGTTTCCATGAGCCGTACGTCGTCCGGGCGCGCGCGGCCGACCGTGAAACTGATCGCCGCGTCGCCGACCCAGCCGTCGAGCACCGCGCCGCAGTCGATGCTGACGAGATCGCCGTCGTGCAGCCGGTAGCCGTCGGGGATGCCGTGCACGATCGCGTCGTTGACGGACGCACAGATGACGGCGGGGAAGGGGGTGGGCGCCCAGTCGGGGTGATAGTCGAGGAAGGGCGAACCGGCCCCCGCCTCACGCAGGACGGCGCGGGCGGTCTCGTCGAGGGCGCGCAGAGTGCTGCCCACGGCCGCCGCGTCCCGTACCGCTGTCAGTGCCTGCGCGACAACCCGGCCCGCGGCGCGCATGGCGTCCAGGGACGCATCGGTCTTGATCTCCACCATTCCAATAACTATACCGGTCGTGAAGGGTTCGGGGCACCCTTGTGCGGCGGTATTAGAATGACGAGATGGTACGTAGTCCTCTCACCCCTCAAGAGCGCGAACGCGGCGAGCGGCTCGGCCGGCTGCTGCGTGAGGCGCGCGGCGCGCGCAGCATGGTGGAGATCGCCGCCGTCGCCGGGCTCTCCGCCGAGACCCTGCGCAAGATCGAGACCGGCCGGGCGCCGACGCCCGCCTTCTTCACCGTGGCGGCGCTGGCCGGGGCGCTGGGGCTGTCGATGGACGAGATCGCCGCGAGCTGCGTGCTGGTGCCGGTCTGATTCCGGTACGGTCCCGGTCCGGTCTCTTCCGCGATCGCGGGTGGTCGGGGCTGTCGAGGACGGCGGGGACCGCGTAGTCTCCCGCCCGTGACCACCCTCGACGCGCTCGGCCGCAGCCGCTATGTCAGCCTCACCACCTACCGCAAGGACGGTACGGCGGTCGCCACCCCCGTCTGGCACGCGGTGGCGGACGGCGAACTGGTCGTCTGGACCAGGTCCGACGCCTGGAAAGTGAAGCGGATCCGCAACAACGGCAAGGTCGTGGTGACGGCGTGTGATGTGCGCGGGCGGATCGCCCAGGGCGCGCCGAGCGCCGAGGGCACGGCGCGGCTGGTCGAGGAGGCGACGGCGCTGGACCGGATCCGCAAGCTGCTCTCCCGCAAGTACACCTGGCAGTTCTGGCTGGTCTCCTGGCCGGCCAGGGTCGTACGGCGCGGCAAGCAACCGCACACCGGGATCGTCGTCACCTTCTGACCCCGGCCGGCTCCGCGCCGCGGTGAGGTCACCGAACCGTCCCGGAAAACAGTCCGTAGCCGCCCTGTAACACGGCTGAGGTCGAATGCCAGCGGACCGGAGGGCTCCCTTCGGCGGAGCACGGCGGGGCAGGGACGGGGCCGGCGATGGCGGTGCATCAACTTCCAGCGGAAATCGGGGCGTTCGCGCGGTATTTAAGGGATCTGACGTCCCTCCTCGACCCGGAAGGCGGCTGGTACGGAGTCTTCCGCCACCGTGACCCCGAAGGTCTGCGCGCCTGCTTCGACGGCACCGAGGTGCCGCCCTGGGACGTGGTGGAATCGCTGCTCCAGGACTTCGCCGCCGGACGTGACGACCGGGTGGTGGCGGCCGAGACCGAGCGGGCCGGCCGGCTCCACGCCGCGTCCGCCGCCGCGCACGACCGGCGCCCCGGTGGTTCCGAGGCGTTGTCCGACCGGCTGCGGCTGATGGTGCGCGAGCAGGCGCACGCGGCGGGCCGGGCCGAGGAGCTGGTCCGGCTGCTCGGTACCACCCCGGAGCGTTCGCCCCGGGCCGAACAGCTCTCCCACGACCTCGCCTGGATCCGCGACGACCATGCCCGCGCCTCCGCTCGCTGCGTCGAACTCCGGTCCCGGCTGGCGTCGTTGGAGCCCCCGGCCCGCGCCGCCAGGCCCGCGCGACCGCCGGCCCCGGAAGGCTGGTTCCGCGCGGAGGAGCCCTCGGTCTTCGACCGGCCGGGCACCGAGCCGTCCGGCGGGATGCCGGACGAGCGAACAGACGTGAAAACAACTGACGCCGCGTCAGATGACACCGGGGAGAGGGAGTTTCGGCACTGGGCCGACCGGGGCCGGCCCGGCTCGGAACCGGCGCCCGAGGCTCCCGCCTCCGCCGCTCAACCCGCGTCCACCGCTCCCCAGGAGGCGCCGGAGCCTGAAGGGAAGCCCGAAGGGAAGAAGAAACGCGCGCCCGCGCCCCGGCGCAAGCCCCGTGGCGCCCGTTTCGCCGGGCTCGAAGTCGACGACCTCGACGAGCCGGTGGCCGCGCCCGCGCTGCCCGCACCACCGCCGTCCGCCCCCGCCTCCCCGCGCGGCGCCCGCTTCGGCGGCGTGCCCGCCGCGCCCGTCGCCCCGGCCGCGCCCCGGCACTCCGCCGAGGATCTGCGGGCCGCCGCCGAGACGGTCGCCACGCTCGTCCGGCTGCGCGCCGACGGCCGGACCGGCGAGGCCCATGTCGTCCTCTGCGAAGCCGCCGGAAGGCCCCCCGAGCAGTTCCCGCTGCTCGCCGCGGAACTGCACCGCGCCGGGCTCGGCGCCGACTGGGCCGAGCTGCTGTGGGAAGCGGCCTTCCTGCCGCCCGCGCGGCTCGCAGCGGCGGCCGGGGCGCTCGCCGCGGCGGGCAGGGACGGCGACTGCGGACAGCTGCTGCGCCAGGGCGTCTCCCGTCCCGCCGAGGAGATCAGCGACGCCGTACTCGCGCTCGGCGAAGCGGGCCGCGCGCACGAGGCGCGCGCGCTGCTCAGCGCCTTCGTCCAGGCCCGTACGCCCGAGGACGCGGTGCTCATCGCCGCGCCCGATCCGCGCCGGCTGGTTCCCCAGCTGATCGACGCCGCCCGCGCGGTCTCGGTGGCCCGTGAGCGCGATCTCGTACACGCTTTGCGGGTGGCCGGGATCGTCAGCACCTGACCGCCTCCGGAGGTGATCGGCGGCTGGTCCCGGAGGCGATCGGGACCATCCCCGGGCGCGATCGGAACCGCGCCCGGAGGCGATGGCTTTGATGCATCTTGCCCAATGTCGACCGCTCGGGTGTGAAACTTGATCGACTCTGCGGGTTAACGGCGATGGTCTTGCCCCAGTGTGAGACGGGGCTTACGTTCTCCTCCTACGCATCGAATCTACGTGCGTAGAGCTCATCGACGCACCCGCCGAAGGAGCAGCTCGTGGCCAGAGTCGTACGCGCCGCACTCGTCCAGGCGACCTGGACGGGCGATACCGAATCCATGATCGCCAAGCATGAGGAGCACGCCCGCGAGGCTGCCCTGCAAGGCGCGAAGGTCATCGGGTTCCAGGAAGTCTTCAACGCGCCCTATTTCTGCCAGGTGCAGGAGCCTGAGCACTACCGGTGGGCCGAACCCGTCCCCGACGGCCCGACCGTCACCAGGATGCGGGAGCTCGCCCGCGAGACCGGCATGGTGATCGTCGTCCCGGTCTTCGAAGTCGAGCAGTCCGGGTTCTACTACAACACCGCGGCGGTCATCGACGCCGACGGCTCGTACCTCGGCAAGTACCGCAAGCACCACATCCCGCAGGTCAAGGGGTTCTGGGAGAAGTACTACTTCAAGCCGGGAAACGCCGGCTGGCCCGTCTTCGACACGGCGGTCGGCAAGGTCGGTGTCTATATCTGCTACGACCGTCACTTCCCCGAGGGCTGGCGCCAGCTGGGGCTGAACGGCGCGCAGCTGGTCTACAACCCCTCCGCCACCTCCCGCGGTCTCTCCAGCTACCTCTGGCAGCTGGAGCAGCCGGCCGCCGCCGTCGCCAACGAGTACTTCGTCGCCGCGATCAACCGCGTCGGCCAGGAGGAGTACGGCGACAACGACTTCTACGGGACGAGCTACTTCGTCGACCCGCGCGGCCAGTTCGTCGGTGAGCCCGCGAGCGACAAGGCGGAGGAACTGGTCGTACGGGACCTGGACTTCGGCCTGATCGACGAGGTGCGGCAGCAGTGGGCGTTCTACCGGGACCGCCGCCCCGACGCGTACGAGGGGCTGGTGCGGCCGTGACACGTCCACTCGCGAACGATCTGTACGGCCGCCACCGCGCCGTACTCCCCGACTGGCTCGCGCTCTACTACGACGAGCCCATCGAGATCACCCATGGCGAGGGCCGCCATGTCTGGGACGCGGCGGGCAACCGCTATCTCGACTTCTTCGGCGGCATCCTCACCACCATGACCGCCCACGCGCTCCCCGAGGTCACCAAGGCGGTGAGCGAGCAGGCGGGGCGGATCATCCACTCCTCCACGCTCTATCTCAACCGTCCGATGGTCGAACTCGCCGAACGGATCGCCGCCCTGTCCGGGATCCCGGACGCCCGGGTCTTCTTCACCACCTCGGGCACCGAGGCCAATGACACGGCGCTGATGCTGGCGACCGCCTACCGCGGCTCCCACCAGATCCTGGCGATGCGCAACAGCTACCACGGCCGGTCCTTCTCCACCGTCTCCATCACCGGCAACCGCGGCTGGTCGCCGACCGGCCTCTCGCCGCTCCAGACGCTGTACGTGCACGGCGGCGTCCGCAACCGCGGGCCGTACGCCGGGCTCACCGACGAGCGGTTCATCGAGGCGTGCGTCGCCGATCTGGAGGATCTGCTCGGCCACACCCGCACGCCCGCCGCTCTGATCGCCGAACCGGTGCAGGGCGTCGGCGGGTTCACCGCCCCGCCGGACGGGCTGTACGCCGCGTTCCGCGAAGTCCTCGGCCGGCACGGCATTCTGTGGATCAGCGACGAGGTGCAGACCGGCTGGGGCCGTACCGGCGAGCACTTCTGGGGCTGGCAGGCGCACGGCGAGAACGGCCCGCCGGACATCCTCACCTTCGCCAAGGGCATCGGCAACGGCATGTCCATCGGCGGTGTCGTCGCCCGCGCCGACATCATGAACTGCCTTGACGCCAACTCGATCTCGACCTTCGGCGGCAGCCCCGTCACCATGGCGGCCGGTCTCGCCAACCTCTCGTATCTGCTGGAGCACGACCTCCAGGGCAACGCCCGCCGTGTCGGCGGACTGCTCATCGAGCGGCTGCGGGCCATCGGGGCCGGGATCGACTCCGTACGCGAGGTACGCGGGCGGGGGCTGATGATCGGCATCGAGCTGATCAAGCCCAGCACCGGCCAGGCGGCCCCCGAGACGGCGTCGGCCGTGCTCGAAGCGGCCCGCGAGGGCGGTCTGCTGATCGGCAAGGGCGGTGGCCACAACACCAGCGTGCTGCGGATCGCCCCACCGCTCTCGCTGACCGTCGCCGAGGCGGAAGAGGGCGCCGCGATTCTCGAACAGGCCCTGCGCGGGGCGTAGTCGGGCCCCTCGGGGACGCGCAGCCGCAGCCTCCGACGGACCCGGGCCCGGACCCGGGTCCGTGGCCGCCCGCCCCCGCGGACCGGGCCGGACCGGCCGTCGGGCCCTCGCGGACCCGACCGCACCAAGCCGACCGTACGAAAGGGAGCGCCACCAGCATGAGCAGCAGTACCCGCACCCTGATCCGCGGCGGACTCGTCATCACCGCCGCCGACGAGATCCACGCCGATGTCCTGATAGAGGAAGGCCGGATCGTCGCCCTCGCCGCGCACGGGTCCGACGCGGCCGAGGGCTGGACCGCCGGCCGGACGATCGACGCCACCGGCAAGTACGTCATCCCGGGCGGGGTCGACGCCCATACGCACATGGAGATGCCGTTCGGCGGCACCTTCGCCGCCGACACCTTCGAGACCGGTACCCGAGCGGCGGCCTGGGGCGGCACGACCACCATCGTGGACTTCGCCATCCAGTCGCCAGGACAGGCGCTGCGCGCCGGACTCGACGCCTGGTACGCCAAGGCCGACGGCAACTGCGCCATCGACTACGCGTTCCACATGATCATGGCCGATGTCAACGAGAGCTCCCTGAAGGAGATGGACCTCCTGGTCCAGGAGGGCGTCACCTCCTTCAAGCTCTTCATGGCCTATCCCGGCGTCTTCTACAGCGACGACGGCCAGATCCTGCGGGCCATGCAGCGCGCCGCGCACAACGGCGGGCTGATCATGATGCACGCCGAGAACGGCATCGCGATCGACGTCCTCGTCGAACAGGCCCTGGCCGCGGGACACACCGACCCGCGCTACCACGGCGAGGTACGGAAGGTCCTGCTGGAGGCCGAGGCCACCCACCGGGCGATCCAGCTCGCGCGGGTCGCCGAGGCGCCGTTGTACGTCGTGCACGTCTCGGCGGAGGAGGCCGTCGCCGAACTCGCCGCCGCCCGCGACAAGGGGCTGCCCGTCTTCGGCGAGACCTGTCCGCAGTACCTCTTCCTCTCCACCGACAACCTCGCGGAGCCGGACTTCGAGGGCTCCAAGTACGTCTGTTCCACGCCGCTCCGGCCCAAGGAGCACCAGGCCGCGCTCTGGCGCGGACTGCGTACCAACGATCTCCAGGTGGTCTCCACCGACCACTGCCCGTTCTGTTTCGCGGGCCAGAAGGAGATGGGCCGCGGCGACTTCTCGAAGATCCCCAACGGGCTGCCCGGGGTGGAGAACCGGATGGATCTGCTCCATCAGGCCGTCGTCGAGGGGAAGCTGACCCGCCGCCGCTGGATCGAGATCGCCTGCGCCTCCCCGGCCAGGATGTTCGGCCTCTATCCGCGCAAGGGCACCATCGCGCCGGGCGCCGACGCCGATGTCGTCATCTACGACCCGCACACCGAGCAGACCGTCTCCGCCGAGACCCATCACATGGCCGTGGACTACTCCGCGTACGAGGGCAAGCGGATCACCGGACAGGTCGAGACGGTCCTCTCGCGCGGTGAACTCGTCATCGACAAGCGGCAGTTCACCGGCCGTGCGGGACACGGGCAGTACACCCCCCGCTCCCTCTGCCAGTACCTCACCTGAGACCTAGGAGTGACCAGGCCATGGACTTCGGACTCGTCCTCCAGACCGACCCGCCCGCGTCGGCGGTCGTCGGCCTCATGCGGCGCGCGGAACGCAACGGCTTCACGTACGGCTGGACCTTCGACTCGGCCGTGCTCTGGCAGGAGCCGTTCGTCATCTACAGCCGCATCCTGGAGCACACCACCACACTGACCGTCGGCCCGATGGTGACCAACCCGGGCACCAGGACCTGGGAGGTGACCGCCTCCACGTTCGCCACGCTCAACGAGATGTACGGCAACCGCACCGTGTGCGGTATCGGGCGCGGCGACTCCGCGATGCGGGTCGTGGGCCGTCAACCCAACACACTGGCCCGGCTCGGCGAGGCCATCGACGTCATCCGCGATCTGGGGGAGGGGCGCGAGGCCGTGGTCGACGGCCGCCCGCTGCGGCTGCCCTGGGTGCGCGACGGGAAGCTGCCGGTGTGGATGGCGGCGTACGGGCCCAAGGCGCTGGCCATGGCCGGGGAGAAGGCGGACGGCTTCATCCTCCAGCTCGCCGACCCGTTCCTCACCGAGTGGATGGTCAAGGCGGTCCGTACGGCGGCGTCCGACGCCGGACGCGATCCGGACTCCGTCACGATCTGTGTCGCCGCGCCCGCGTATGTGAGCGACGACATCGCGCACGCGCGCGAGCAGTGCCGGTGGTTCGGCGGAATGGTCGGCAACCACGTGGCCGATCTGGTGAGCCGGTACGGAGAGCACTCCGGGCTGGTGCCCGACGCGCTGACCGACTACATCAAGCGGCGCGAAGGGTACGACTACAGCCACCACGGCCGGGCCGGGAACCCGTCCACGGACTTCGTGCCGGACGAGATCGTGGACCGGTTCTGTCTGCTGGGACCGGCCGAGGCGCATATCGAGAAGCTGAGGGCGCTGCGCGACCTGGGCGTCGACCAGTTCGCCGTCTACGACATGCATGACGCGAAGGAAGCGACGATCGACGCGTACGGCGCCGAGATCATCCCCGCGCTCCGGGACTGACCCGCGCGACCGCGCTCTTCCGGTCCACCACCGCCCGCACGGCCTCGTTCGACGTCCCCGACACCCACTCTCGAACGAAGGGTCCCACCGCCATGACCGCGACCGCACAGCCCGCAGGACCGGACCCCGGCTCCGGCCCCGCCGACTCCGGATCCGGCTCCGGAGAACCGATAGCCACCGCGCGGACCGATCCCCAGGGCCGCGTCGAACTCCCGCCCGGAGTGGTCCCCGACGACAGCCGCTTCGCCAACGCGGACCTGCTGCCCGTACCGGTGGCCCGCCGCCGCTGGACGACGTACAACTTCGCCGCCCTCTGGGTCGGGATGGCGCACAACATCCCGTCCTGGCTGCTCGCCTCCGGGCTGGTCACGCTCGGCATGGACTGGAAACAGGCGGTCCTCACGATCGCGCTGGCCAATGTGATCGTGTTGTTCCCGATGCTGCTGACCGGGCACGCGGGGCCGAAGTACGGCATCCCCTTCCCGGTCCTCGCGCGCGCCTCGTTCGGGCTGCGCGGCGCGAATCTGCCCGCGCTGATCAGGGCGGGTGTCGCCTGCGCGTGGTTCGGGATCCAGACCTGGATCGGTGGCCAGGGCATCTTCGTCCTGCTCGGCAAGATCTTCGGCGGCTGGGCGGAGGCGTCGGAGGTCGGCGGCCAGCCATGGACCCTGTGGCTCTGCTTCGTCCTCTTCTGGGCGCTCGAACTCGCCATCATCTACCGGGGGATGGACACCCTGCGGCGCTTCGAGAACTGGGCGGCGCCCTTCGTGATCGTCGGCGCGCTGGTGCTGCTGGTCTGGATCACCGTCAAGGCGGGCGGCCTCGGACCGCTGCTCGACCAGCCGTCCGAGCTGGGCTGGGGCGCCGACTTCTGGCCGGTCTTCTTCCCGTCCCTGATGGGGATGATCGCCTTCTGGGCCACGCTGTCCCTGAACATCCCCGACTTCACCCGCTTCGGCGCGGGCCAGCGCGCCCAGATCTGGGGCCAGTCGCTCGGCCTGCCCACGACCATGACCCTCTTCGCGCTGCTCTCGGTCTTCGTCACCTCCGGCTCACAGGCGGTGTACGGGGCGGCCGTCTGGGACCCGGTCGAACTGGCCGCGAAGACCGACAACGTCTTCGGCCTGCTCTTCGCGCTGGTGACCGTGCTGATCGCGACGATCTCCGTGAACATCGCCGCCAACGTCGTCTCGCCCGCCTACGATCTCGCCAATCTCGCGCCGAAGCTCATCAACTTCCGTACGGGCGCGCTGATCACGGGTGTGGTCGGGGTCGTCATCATGCCGTGGAAGCTCACCGCCACCCCCGAGCTGTACATCTTCACCTGGCTCGGTCTGGTGGGCGGTCTGCTCGGTACGGTCGCGGGCATCCTGATCGCGGACTACTGGATCATCCGCCGCACCGTCCTCGACCTGGCCGACCTGTACCGCCCGGGAGGCCGCTACTGGTACCGCAACGGCTGGAACCCACGGGCGGTCCTCGCGTTCGCCGCCGGCGGCGTACTGGCCGTGGGCGGCTCCCACTCGGCCCCGGGGAAGGGCCCGTTCCCCGAGGACGGACTGATCCCCTTCCTCAAGCCGCTCGCGGACTACGGGTGGGCGGTGGGTCTGGTGGTGTCGCTGGCGTTGTACGTGGCGCTGACGCTGCCGCGCTCGGCGGCGCGGGCGGGGGTCTGAAGACCCCGTCTAGGCCGTGGTCAGGGTGCGGTCGAGGAGGGGGAGCAGACGGTCCCAATGGCGCCGCAGCGCGGCGGCGTTGAAGGCGTCGGTGTCGGACATGGTGTAGCCGTGGACGGTGCCGGGGTAGATCTCGGTGGTGTAGCTGACTCCCGCGGCGTCCAGGGCCTGGTTGAGCTCGCTGATCGTCTCGGGCGACATGTCGTTCTCGGCGAGGCCGAGGTGGACCTGGGCGGTGAGCTCGGAGACGAGGCGGTGCGGGCTGTCGGGCGCGTCGGTGACCAGGAAGCCGGGGTGGAATCCGGCGACGGCGGCCACCTGGTCCGGGTGGGCCGCCGCGGTGCGCATCGCCAAGGCGGCGCCTACGCAGTAGCCGATCACGGCGGCCGGTCCGGCGCCGGCCTCGGGCTGGGCGGCGAGGAACCGTAGGTAGGCGTCGGCGTCGCGCAGGACCCGTTCGCTGGTGTGCGCCTCGATCAAGGGCATCAGCCGGGCGATGAGCGCGGGCCGGATCTCTTCCCCGATGTGCCCGGGGAGTTCGATCACCGGTGCCGGGCCGTGCCGGTAGTAGAGGTTGGGGACGAGCACGTAGTAGCCGTGTCCGGCCAGTTCGCGGGCTCGCTCCTCCAGCTCGGGCCGCACGCCGAAGGCGTCCGTGTACAGCAGCACCCCGGGGTACCGCCCGCCACCGCCGGGGAAGGCGGCGAAAGCGTCGGCCTGGCCGTCCGCGGTGGGAATCCGCAGTGTCCTGGTGGGCATGAGTGCTCCTGTCGTGGTCGATGTGCCGAGCCCGTGACATCGCCACGCTTCCCGGCCGGGCTCGGCACCGGAGAGCTGTACGAGGAGAAGCGGTGCCCTCTACGGCACGCGGGCCGTCCATTCCGGGGTGGAGAACTTCGTCGCGGCCAGCTCCCGGGCGCGCGCCATCTCCTCATCGGTGACCTTGCCCGTGGTCAGTCCGTACCGGCCGCGGAAGGAGTCGATCATCCGCTCGATGACGGTCTCGCGCGGCAGTCCGGTCTGCCGGCGCAGCGGATCGACGCGCTTCTTCGCGCTTCGGGTGCCCTTGTCGGAGAGCTTCTCGCGGCCGATGCGGAGCACATCGAGCATCTTGTCGGCGTCGATGTCGTACGCCATGGTCACGTGGTGCAGCACCGCCCCCGTACCGCTCACGATCCGCTTCTGCGCGGCGCCCGCGATCTTGCCGGCGTCGGTGGCGATGTCGTTGAGGGGCTGGTACCAGGCGGTGATGCCCATGTCGCCGAGCGCGCCGAGCACCCAGTCGTCCAGATACGCGTAACTGTCCGCGAAGTTAAGGCCCTTGACGAGGGAGTCGGGGACGGACAGCGAGTACGTGATGGTGTTGCCCGGTTCGATGAACATCGCGCCGCCGCCGGAGATGCGGCGGACCACGGTGATGCCGTGACGTTCCGCGCCCTCGGGGTCGACCTCGTTGCGCAGTGACTGGAAGCTGCCGATCACCACGGCGGGCGCCGCCCACTCCCAGACCCGCAGGGTGGGCGGGCGCAGTCCGGCGGCGACCTCGGTGGTGATGACCTCGTCGAGTGCCATATGGAGGGCGGGGGACTCCGGGGCCGAGTGGATCAGCTGCCAGTCGTAGTCCGTCCAGTCGGTGGCACGCGCCAGCGCGCGGCGTACGGCGATGGCGACGCCCTCGGCGCTGAGCCCGTACATCACGGTGCCGGGCGGCAGCGCCGCCTCGATACGGGCGGCGAGCCCGGCGGCGTCGGTGTCGGCCGGTGCGCCCGCCAGTGCCCGGTCGATCGACTCGATCGCGTCGTCGGGCTCCAGGAAGAAGTCCCCGGCGACCCGGACATGGCGCAGCAGTCCGTCCTCCGTGTCGAGATCGACCACGACGAGCTTGCCGCCGGGGACCTTGTACTCACCGTGCACGGTCATGCCTCCCGATCCGGCCGCCGGCCCGTCCATGGACCGGGGCTGTTACCGCTCAGCGCAACGCTCGTGCCGGGGCGGTTCATTCCGCCGCGCCCGGCGTACGCGCCGCGGGGTCCGGCGTACGCGCGCCGTCCTCGGCGGGAGAGCCGTCGGCCGCGAGGGACCGGAGGAAACCGTCGACCATCGACGTCTGTACGGTCACGGAGAACCGTTCGGGGTCGAAGAGGGCCTGGACGACGAGACCGTGCGCGAACGCGACGGCGGTGGCCGCGAGTTGGTCCGTATCCGCGCTCCCGGGCAGTTCGCCCAGGCGCCGGGCGGCCGCCAGGTGCGGGCGGATCGCGGAACGCGTACGTGCGTAGCGGCCGGCCTGGTCCGCGCCCAGTTCCCCGTCGGCGAGCGCGAGGTCCCAGGAGCTGACCCAGACGCGGTTGCGGGCGGTGTCGTCGGGGGTCAGCGGAAGGATGTCCAGCAGCGTCGCGCGCAGGGCCGCCAGTCCCTCGGCGGGGCGGTCGCGCCGGGGGCGGTCCGCGGTCCGCCGCTCCAGGACGTCCAGGGCGTGGACGACCAGCGCGCGCTTGGTCGGGAAGTAGTGCATGAGCATCCCGGTCGAGACGCCCATCGTGGCGGCGACGGCGCGCAGGGTCAGTCCGCCGAACCCCTTGTCGGCGAGTGTCCGCCACACCGCCTCCGATACGTCCTCGCGGCGGGCGTCACGGTCTCCTCGTGCTGGCGGCATGCTGCTACCTTACATACCGAACGCTCGTTACGTACGTCTCCATGTATCTCACAGGTCCACGTATCTCACAGGAAAGAGATCCCCGTGTTCGCGCTCGCCCTGGGTGACGACGCCCGGCTCCGCCCCCTCGAACCCTGGCAGGCGCCGGAGTTCCTGGCCCATATCGACCGTGCCAGACCCACCGTGGACCCCTGGATCCCCTGGGCGACACTCAGCACCGACCTGCCCTCGGCCACGGCCGTCCTCCAGCGCTACGCCGACAACCAGGCCAAGGACACGGCACGGATCTTCGGCATCTGGCTGGACGGCACCCTGGTCGGCGGCGTCATGTTCCGCACGTTCGACGCCGCCTCCGGAGTGTGCGAGCTCGGCTGCTGGCTGGAGGCCGCCGCCGAGGGGCGCGGCCTGGTCACCAGGGCGTCCCGCGTGTGTATCGACTGGGCGTTCCGGGAGCGCGGGATGAGCCGGGTCGAATGGTGGGCCGCGGCGGGCAACACCCGCAGCATCCAGACCGCGCGCCGGCTCGGGATGACCCGTGACGGAGTGCTGCGGCAGAGCTATCCGTACCGCGGTGTCCGCCACGACAACGAGGTCTGGTCGATCCTCGCGGACGAGTGGCCCGTGCCCACGGACCGCAGCTGACCGAGCGGCCGGGCGACTCCGGCGCGCGGTCGGCGATCGACCCCTCAACTCGCCTCCGTACATCGACCCCTCAACTCGCCTCCGTACACTGGCGGGCATGGCATGCCGTATCAGTGAGCTGGTCATCGACGTCGCCGACCCCGACCGGCTCGCCGCGTTCTGGAGCGAGGTCCTCGGCTACGTCGAACTCGGCCGGGAGGACGACGGAAGCATCGAGATCGGGCCGCCCGGCGCCGGCTTCGGCGGTCCGCTGCCCACCCTCGTCCTCAGCCCCAGCAGCGCGCCGCGGACCGGGAAGCTCCCCCTGCACATCGACGTCAGCGCCACCGACCGCGACCAGGACGCCGAGTTGGAGCGGCTGCTCGCTCTCGGCGCCAGGCCCGTCGACGTCGGTCAGACCGGCACCGAGAGCTGGCACGTCCTGGCCGACCCGGAAGGCAACGAATTCTGCCTCCTGCGGGCCCGGATCAAGCCCGTCTGACCACGTACGGCCGCGTGCGGGCCGCCGACGCCCCACCGTGGCCGTGCCCCGGACCGGTGGCCGTGCGCCGGCAGCTCTCACGCGGCCAGGAGGTCCACCAGCCTGTCGCGGACACCCTCCCTGCCACCCGCCGGGGCCGGCACCAGCTCCTCCCGGTGCCGCGGGTCCCGGGAAAGGACGTGCAGCCGCCCCTCGTTACGGGCCAGGATCAGGTCGGTGCTGGTGCCCGCCGTCTCGGCCGATCCCCGCACGCTGTACTGGGTGACGGTGACCAGCGCGGAACGCTCCGACCCGCTGAGCACGGCATCGGCGTCCATCGACGGATCGGCATCCGCCGACGGGCCCCGGGGCAGCCAGTCGGTGAGCGTACGGAGCGCCTCGTCGAGCTTGTACAGGCCGATCTGGTGGACGCCGAGCGCGTCGATGCGGACCATCAGACAGATCCGCTCGGGCTGGGGGAGCAGCAGGATCCGCCACGGCTCGCCCGGACTCGTTCCGGTCGTACGGGCGTCGAGCACCTTCCTGGCCCGTTGCTGGAACGCCACGGCGATACCGAGGTCTCCCCGTACCTGGACCTCCTCGGACGAGGAGCCCGCCAGGAGCAGTTGGCGTGCGGCCAGCGAGCGGACGGCCTCGGCGAGTTCCTCGTCCGACGGCCGGGCCTCCAGGAAGTCCACGATCGCGTCCACGGCGGTGAGTTCGGCGATGGTGTACGCACCGAGCAGCACCGGCCCGGTGTTCACCAGATTCACCACGGCCGAGACCAGCCCCTGGGGAACGGACGCCTCGCCCGGCTCCGGCGATGACGCCGGAGAAGTGCCGCGTTGATCGTCGCTCATGACAAACCTCCTGCCTGCCGGCCGCCCGCGGGTGGCGCCTCGTGACTCTCACGGAGAACCGCGGCGGCGGTACGGGACGGGGTCTGCGTCACCCATACGTCGGAGTTGCCGAACAGGCCCCGGCCGGCCCTGCCGGACAGCGCCTGGCCCAGCTCGCCGGCCAGATCCGGCCGGTCCGGTGGCGGGAAACGGGCCGCGAGTTCCTGGGACACGGCCGTGACGTCGTCGTTCGCCTCGATCCGGCGCAGCGCCTGGGTCAGAGACCGCGCGATCGGCGGTGTCAGGGACGTGGGCATCGCCAGAACCGGCGCGAGGTACAGCGGGCGCCGCTCGGTCATCCGCGACAGACCCCAGGGCCCGACGTTGCTGTTGGTGAACCTGTACACCACGTAGTCCATCAGATGCCGCACGTCGCTCGGGCGAGGCAGCTTGGACCCGCCGAACGCGGCCGGGGTCTTCTCCAGTTGCACCCAGGTGCCCTGTGCCGTGCGGCCGTGCAGTTTCTCCCGTACGACCTGTCCGCGCATCCCGATGTCGGGGTAGAGCGTCTTGTCGATGTCGCGGTGGTGGCTGGACAGCCGCGGATGACTGCCCTTGGCGAACCGCCAGCGCTCGTACAGCCGCGGATCGTCCACCAGCACATGGCCGCCGCGCAGCACGTCCCGCAACTGCGGTACCTGTAGCCCGTGCCGTTCCAGATCGTCGAGGATCACCGCTTCCTCCGGGCTGAGCCGTCCGGCGGCCTTGACCAGGCCTTTCCGGTACGACCCGGCCCGCGCGGTGATCTCTATCATGAGCCGCACCCTGGCGCGCACCTCGTCGGCCCGCTCGGCGCCGGCGGTATCGGAAGCCGCCTCGCCGGGCTGCTCGGCGCGGGGCGCGAACGCCCGCGTGTGCTTGCGCTTCATCTGGCCAGTACAGCACGACGGGCAGGCACGCGCAGGGGCTGGCGCCGGGGCCGGCGCCGCCCGCCGGGAGCCGGGGCGCGGAGGCGCGCGGCGCTCAGCCGTGACCGGTGGCGAGCGCCGTCGCGAGCCGCCGGGCCTCCTCCACCGCGTGAGGGATGTCCCCGACGGGGAAGAGCACGTGCCGCACGGTCCGCCGCGGATCGAGGACGAGGACGCTGCGTTTGAGCCGTACCTGTCCTGCGCCGCGGAAGGTGGGCAGGCGCAGAGCGGCGGCCAGGCGCAGGTGGGTGTCCGACAGCAGGGGGTACGGCACCGACTCGGCGCGGGCGAACGCCGCCTGTTCGTGGGGCAGTTGGGTGCTGACGCCATGGACGGCGGCGCCCGCGTCGCGGAAGGCGGGCCAGGAGTCGCGGAACAGCCGGTTCTCCAGGGTGCAGCCGGCCGCGCCGGGAAGCGGCTCCTCCCACTGGACTCCGGTGGCGGGATAGGTGAACAGGACGGTGGCGGCGGCATCAGGGGCGACGGCGTCGCGCAGGACCCCGTCGCTGCCGGGCAGTTCGAGATCCATGGGCAGCGTGCTGCCGGTCAGCGCGTGCATGCGGGCGTGTTCCGCGCCGTCCTCCGCCGCGGTGGCGGTCACGCTCCCGTCGCCCAGCACCCAGCGGTCGCCCCAGTCCTGCATGGCCACCAGCAGCGGCAGCAGGCCGGCGCCCGCCTCCGTGAGCAGGTACTCGTAACGCACCGGTCGGCGCTGGTAGAGGCTGCGGTGCAGCACGCCGGCGGCGACGAGTCGTCCCAGCCGCTCGGTGAGGACCTTGCGGGACAGGCCCAGTTCGGCGGCGAGGGCGTCGAAGCGGACATGGCCCCGGGCGATCTCGCGCAGGATCAGGACGTTCCACCGGTCACCCACGATCGTGGCGGCCTGGGCGATACCGCAGGCCGCGTCGGCGTTGTGCGTTCTCATGCCTCCATAGTAAGTTCCCTTTCGGAACTCACTTTGTTTCACCCGGGAACTTTCTAGGGGAGCAGAGAGCTTTCCACGGGATCACATCCGAGGATCTGAGGAGCCGCACCATGACCGCCATCACCCGCGTCCTCGGCCGCGAGATCATCGACAGCCGGGGCAACCCCACCGTCGAGGTGGACGTCGAACTGTCCGACGGCTCGACCGGCCGCGCCGCCGTACCGTCCGGGGCGTCGACCGGCGCGCGCGAGGCGGTGGAGCTGCGCGACGAGGACCCGGGCCGGTTCCACGGCAAGGGCGTCCGCCGTGCCGTCGACGCCGTCAACGAGACCATCGCGGACGCCGTGACGGGTCTCGACGCCGAGAACCAGGCCGCGGTCGACGCGGCGCTGATCGAGCTGGACGGCACTCCCAACAAGGCGCGGCTCGGTGCGAACGCCGCCCTGGGCGTCTCGCTCGCCGTGGCCAAGGCCGCCGCGGCCTCTCACCGGCTGCCGCTGTACCGGTACGTCGGCGGGGTCGACGCGCGGCTGCTGCCCGTACCGATGATGAACATCATCAACGGCGGCGCGCACGCCGACAACCCGCTGGACTTCCAGGAGTTCATGATCGCCCCGATCGGCGCGGCGACCTTCGCCGAGGCCGTACGCATGGGCTCAGAGGTCTTCCACACCCTGCGCCGGGACCTCATCGCCGCCGGTCACAGCACCGGCGTCGGCGACGAGGGGGGCTTCGCGCCCGCCCTGCGCACGGCCGACGAGGCACTGGACTTCACCGTACGGGCCGTCGAGCGCACCGGCTACAAGCCCGGCGAGGACATCACCATCGTCATGGACCCCGCCACGTCGGAGTTCTTCCGGGACGGGGTCTACGACTACGCGGGCGAGGGCCGTCGCCGTACGCCCGAGGAGCACGTCGACCACCTCGCCGGACTCGTCGCCCGTTACCCGGTGGCCTCGATCGAGGACCCGATGGCCGAGGACGATCTCGACGGCTGGCGGCTGCTCATGGCCCGGCTCGGGGACCGGTGCCAGCTCACCGGCGACGACGTGTTCTGCACGAACGAGACGCTGTTGCGCGAGGGCATCCGCAACGGCGTGGCCAACTCGGTCCTGGTGAAGGTCAACCAGATCGGTACCCTCACCGAGACCCTGGCCACCGTCGGCACCGCCCACCGGGCGGGCTACACGGTGGTGATGTCGCACCGCTCGGGGGAGACCGAGGACACCACGATCGCCGACCTCGCCGTGGCCACCGGCTGCGGGCAGATCAAGACCGGGTCGATGTCCCGCTCCGACCGGACCGCCAAGTACAACCAGCTCATCCGCATCGAGGAGGAACTGGGCACCCAGGCCCGGTACGCGGGCAGGGACGCCCTCGGACCGCGCCGCCGGGCCGCCGCGGACGCCGACACCGACACCGGCGCCTCCGTCGGCGCCTCCGTCGGCGCCTACGTCGGCGGAGGTCAGGGAGCTTCCTGAGGGAAGCTTCCTGAGCGCGGTGGGGACCGGTCCAGGCCGACCGGTCCCCACACGGGTTTCACCCGCGTTCACCCGCGCTCATCCGCGTTCACCCGGTTTTACCCGGTTTCACCCGGTGAACGGCACCCAAGGAGCCTCTGGATCGGGCCAGTTCGGCGGACCCCACATCAGAGCGCCGTTCACCAGTCCGGGCTTGGCGCCTGTGACGAGGGAAGGTGCCGCGAGCGCGTCCTCCATCTCCTCCAGGTAGGTGGTCAGCGACTCGAACTCGGGCCAGCGCTCCGCGTATCTGCTCCAGTGGCAGAGCTGTCCGGTCTCCGTGTCCAGATAGAGGCCATAGGTGTGGTCGCCGACACCGAACGAGCAGACCGGAATCCAGGAAGGCTTCCATATCGTGAACTCGTCGTTGCCGCCCTGCTGTTGGGAGAACATCTGCTGCTGATGGAAGGCGATCACCGAGTCGGGGGTCATGAGGGCCTGGTTCTCCAGCAGGAACCCCGCCCCGACGACACGGTGGACGCCCGCGCGCAGCCGCCACAGCGCTTTCAGCCCCGCCGGGACCTGGACGCCGAGCGCCGCCTCCGCTGCGGCGATCTCGTCCTCGGACGCGCCGGCCCTGAGCGACGCGTACGAAGCGGGGGCATGTTCCCGCAGCCATGACTCGATCCCCTGCCACGCACGGGCCACTTGGCGTGCCCCCAGCTCTTCCAGGCGGGGGTCGGGCGCATGTTCGTGGCCATCCTCGCCATCCTCGCCGTCCTCGTCGGACTCGCCGACGAGCGATCGCGTCCCCTCGACGCTCCTGATCTGCACCTGTCCCGCCGCCAGCAGGGGAGGGCCGTAGGCGTAGCGCACGTTCAGTTCCGGGCAGTCCTCGAAGGTTTCGCCGTCGATCTGAGCGGTGTAGAGGGACGGGCCCTCCAGGGGAGTGCCCAGCAGCGGGTTCTCCTCAAGCTGAATGCACAGCACCTTCAGGGCGTATCCCACGCCGTGCCCCAGACCTTTGCAGCGCTCCTGTACGTCCGCCGGTATGTCAACAGCCAAAACAGTCTGCCCCTCGTCAGTCGCCGGATACCCAAGGCTCTCAGACTCGGCGGCGCACACGGCCGGTTCGCCCGGAAGCCGAAGCGGACGACGATCGTCACCTCTTCGGCCGAGCGTCGTTGGACGTATTGCCTCCGTCTTTGTCCGCGGTCGGGGCATCTGTTCCAGGTGCCGGATCACCGTCCGTGGGAGTCGACGGGTGCGACGAATCGTTGAACCGCTGGGGGAGTAACACATGCTCGTACCGAAGGGCGTCAAGGCCGTGATCATGGCGAGCGCCGGCGCGGCGATCGTCTCCACGCCTCTGTACTGGCTGCTCGGCGGCCCGGACAGCGGCCAGTTGGCAGCCGCTTCCGTTCAGGGCGCCACGGGCGTCGTCGCTCTGGCATGGAGTCTGCTCGCCCCGCCTGCCGTTCCCGGGCCCGCTCCTGAGCCTGCGTCCCCTGCCGAGCCCGCTCCCGCTCCCGCTCCCGAGCTTCGTGCGACGGATGCCGCCGATGCCGATGCCGATGCCGTTGCGGTCGCTGATGTCGCGACCGATACCGGACAGTCGAGGGCACGTGCCGGGGGCAAGGCGATCAGCGGCGTGCTGCGCGAGAGCCGTGCCGACGGCAGGTCGGCCAGGGTCGAGCGGTCCGGGGACGCGATCGCGGAAGGCCCCGGCCTCGCGTGCTCGGGTGTCTACTGCCGCTGACCGGCCGACGACTGACGAGGGGCCCGCAAGGAAGCTTGGATGGCGGTGCGGAAGAACCAGCCCGGCGACACGGACCCGGAACCGGAGGGCACTCGACCGCCGAACGGAGCATCGAGCCAGCAGGCCAGGATCACGGGTGACGCGCACGCGGGACCGCACGCCATCGCCATCTCCGGCAACGTGCACTACACCGAGGGCCCCAGCGAGGAGCTGATACTGACGCTGCTGCATGCCCTCGACTCGTTGAAACCCGAGGGGCAGCGGCTCGATGACCGGCGGGGACCGGGCGAACGGGACGTGTCGGATGTGTCGGACGTCCAGGCCGAGCCGGACGTCCAGGCCGAGCCGGACGTCCAGGCCGAGCCGGCCCGGCGCCCGGAGCGGGAGAGCCCGGCTGACGCACCGTCGAAGCCGGCCGACCAGTTACGGAAGACCGTTCCGTCACCGCCCACCGGTGTTCCCATGGGCGAGCACGACGAGGCGCCGCCGCCCCACCCCGTGGCACCCGACGGCAACGCACGGGAGCGGCGCCGCCTGCGGGGACTCCTGAGCGCAAGCCGGGTCACACGCCCGGCCGCGATCCTGCTCGCGGTCCTGCTCGCCGTGGCGATCGTGGTGGCGATCGCCTTCGTCGTCGGGACACGCTTCTCTTCCGGGTCGGACGATCGGGGGGCCGCCGCGCAGCCGACCGAGCACGCCGGCGGGCCGAGCGCGTCGCAGTCCCACTCCGCCTCCGCGGCCCCCACGCAAACGCCTTCGCGGACGCCGCCCCGTGCTCCGGACGACCCGGGCGGGACGACCGCCACTCCCGCGCCGAGGCCATCTCCGTCACCGACGGCGTCGTCGGGGAACCCCGCACCCGGGCCGCCGCCGCCCCCTCCCCGGCCACAGCGGCCGCCGGGGGAAACCGCCTCCAAGCCCACGACGCCCGACCACGTACCGGGCAAGATCTTCATCGTCCGGGGACACGGCAACGAGATGAACGTCAACCTGACCGGTTTCGCGCCGGACGAGGACGTCACGATCTACGCGTACACCGACACGGACGCCACCGACGGTCCGTACGACCAGAGAACCCACACCATCGACGCCGACGGCACCCGTGAGTTCGGCGCCTTCCCGATGGAGGCTTCCGGCGACTACTGGGTGGTCGCGCTGGGTGTCACATCGAATGTCATCCCCTGGACGGGGCGCTGAGCGCTCCGCACACCATGGACGGAAGCTCACCGTGCCTCGCCGCGTCCCTCCGCCCGGGGTGTCCGGTCAGCCCTGCTCGGACCCGTACTCGCGCGTCCCCCACGGGGAGCCGTACGCGGTCAGCAGGTCCAGGAACGGGCGCGGCGGGAGCGCCTCGGGGCCGAGGACGCCGGTCCCGGCCCAGACCCCGCCCGCCATGAGTTCGAGCGCGACGACCGGATTGACCGCGGTCTGCCACACCACGGCCTGGGAACCGTACGTCCGCATCGACCACTGGTTGTCGACCACGTGGTACAGGTACACCTCGCGCGGCCGGCCGCCCTTGACACCCTTCACCCAGGTGCCCGCGCAGGTCTTCCCCGTCATCCGCTCGCCGAGCGTGGCCGGGTCCGGCAGACAGGCGGCGACCACGTCACGCGGGGAGACCCGCACCGTGGCGCCGTCCGCGCCGCGCACCGTGACCGGCTCGGTCGCGTCCAGTCCCAGCGCGTGCAGGGTCTTCAGCTTGTCGATGAAGTCGTCACCCAGCCCGTACTTGAAGGTGACCCGCCCGGCGTCCACCCAGCGCGGCACCAGCAGCACCTCCTCATGTTCGACGTTGACGCACTCGACCGGGCCGATGCCCTCGGGGAAGTCGAAGACCTCCGGCTCGCTGAACGGCTCGGTGGTGAACCAGCCCCGCTCGCGCTCGTACACCACCGGCGGGTTCAGACATTCCTCGATGGTCGTCCAGATGCTGAACGACGGGGCGAAGTCGTATCCCTCGACGGTCAGATCCGCCCCGTCGCGGATGCCGATCTCCTCGATCTCGTCGAACAGTTCGTCGGCCGCGAACCGGGCGAAGACGTCGGACAGCCCCGGTTCCACCCCCATGCCGACCAGCGCCAGCCGGCCCGACCTCTCCCACGCGTCGGCCCGCGCGAACTGCTCCTCGCCCAGCTTGACGCCGCACCGCGCGTACGGCTGCGCGGCATCCGGCCGGGACAGCGACATCGCCATGTCCATGTAGTGACTGCCCGCCGCGAGAGCGGCCTCGAACAGCGGCATCACGAACCGCGGATCGGTGGCGTTCAGCAGCACGTCGCACCGCTCCTCGGCGAGGAGGGCGGTGACCGCGGCCTGGTCGGAGGCGTCGATCCGGCGCGCGGTGAACCGGCCCCCGTCGTCGTCCAGCGCGGCCACGGCCGCCTCGGCGCGCGCGAGGTCGTAGTCGGCGACCACGAAGTGGCCGAAGAAGTCCCGGCGGGCCGCGATCCGGGTGATCGCGGTACCGACGCCACCGGCGCCGACAAGCAGAACACGCATGACGAACCCCTCTCTGTTCTCGGTGGGGTACGCGTGGGTCCGCGCCCCATGGGAGGGGATGAAAGCCGGGCGTACGAGTTAAGGTCAATGGTGTTGGCATAAGAGCCACGGGCGGCCGCGGGCGACCGCCAGGCGGGGCCAGGGCCGTCCATCCCGGCAGGGGAGGCACACACCATGCCCAAACAGGTGGTACCGGAAGAGGCGCGCAGGAGGCGGCGCCCCACCCGGCAGGGAACCGTCCTGTCCGAACGGCTGATCGTCGAGACCGCCCTGCGGATGCTGCGCGAACACGGCAGCGCCGGGCTCTCCGTCCGCCGCCTGGGCATCGCCCTCTGCGCCGATCCCAGCACCCTCTACCGGTACTTCGACGGCATGGACGGCCTCACCCTCGCCATCGGCGAGGAACTGATCGGCCGAGCCCTCGACGGCTGGACCGCCACCGGGGACTGGCGCAACGACCTGCGCGAACTCGGCCGGCGCATCCACGGCGCCTACCTCGCCCACCCGCAGGCCGCCGTGCTCACCGCCAGCCGCGTCACCGGCCGGCCGCGCGAGATCGCCGCCGACGAGGCCGTCCTCGGCATCCTGCGCACCGCCGGCTTCCCCGATCCCGACGCGGTCCTGATCTTCCACGCCTTCATCGACCAGAGCCTGGCCTTCGCGGCCCTCGACGCCGCCGCCCTGGCCCTGACCGACACCTCCCGCACCTCCGACGAACGGCAATGGGAGTCCACCTACGCCCGGCTGCCGGCCGAGAAGTACCCGCACATCGCCGCGACCGCCCAGCTGCTCGCCGCCCGGATGAACCACAGCGCGTACCCGGCCGCCCTGGACATGCTGCTCGCCAGCGCGGACACCCGGCTCCAGGCGCTGCGCGCCCACTGACCGCGCCGGGTGCCCCCGGCAGGGGTGACCCCCGGGTGACCCCCGGCCCGCGATCACCCCTGCCGGGGGTTCTTGTCCGTCTTCTCCTTCTTGCCCCGGGGAACGGAAACGGGGTTGAAGGCGGGGGCATCGGAGGTGTCCAGCGCGCCGGTCATGGCGATCCGCCAGATCGGGCCGGGGAGACAACCGCCGCGGACCTTGTCGTAGTACCGGCCGTCGAGTGTTGGCCGTCCGGTTCGGCTCGACGGCACCTTTTTCATGGTACCGCCGTATCATCAATATGGTACGGTCGTATTACGAACAATGGATCTCACGGAGGTGCCCATGCCCGAGAGCACGACCCGAGCGCGCCGCGACATAGGCCACTACGTCAACGACGAGCTGCGCGACCGCTACTTCGCCGCCTGCGACGTGCTCTACGCGAAGGGCGCACCGATCCGCTCCGAGACCGACGTGGAGACGAGCTTCGGGACCACCCACGTGTACCGGTACGGCCCCTCGGACCCGGCAGCCGGGTCACGCACGCCGGTCGTCCTGATACACGGGTCAGGCGGCTGCTCCGCACAGTGGTATCCCAACACGGTCGCGCTCAGCGCTGACCGCCCCGTCTATGCCCTCGACACCCCCGGTGATCCCGGCCGCAGCATCCAGCGCGAGCCGATGTGGCAGCCCGAGCGGGCCGCCCAGTGGATGGACGAGGCCCTCGGCGCCCTCGGCCTCGACAAGGTCCACCTCGTCGGCTCCTCCTACGGCGGCTGGCTCGTCATCAACCAGTCCACCGCCGGCCCGAACGGCTCGCATCTGTCACCGCCCTCGACCCGGGCGGGCTGGAGAAGGTGGGGCTGCGCTTCTTCGTCTGGATCTTCGCCAGCCTCCTCGCGACGTTCGCCCCCAAGGCGCTGCGCCCGGCCCTGGCGAAGTGGCTGGAGCAACCAGTCGTCTCCGACCGGGACCTGCGTGCCTGGATCCATGCCGGCGTGAAGGCGTTCCGGATCCGCCGGCCCTCGCCGCTGCCGCTGTCCGACGCCGAGCTGGGCTCCATCCGGACGCCGTTCTACCTGATCATGGGCAAGCGCAGCCTGCTGGTGCACCCCGAGCGTCAGCTGGAACGCGTTCCTCGGGTGATTCCCGGCGCCCGCGCCGAGATTGTCGCCGCGACCGGACACGGACCGCAGATCGACCACCCCGACCTCGTCAACGCCCGGATGCTGAGCTTCCTGAAGGACACCGACTCCCTCCACCCGGGGGCGACCCCGGACATCACCGCCGCCTAGGCAGTTTCGTTTGGACCAGGATGGGGGCGAGTGACCGGCAGGCGCTTTCGGGTGGCACTCTGGGGCGATGCGGTCATGGTCCCCGTCCATCGAGAACGACCTGCGGCATCTGCTCAATGAGTGGGATCCGATCGGCGTCGCCGACGACGTGCAGGACGAGTACGACTGCATGCTCGCCCCCTTGCTTCAGCGACTCCGCAGCGGTGCCAACCGGACGGAGATCGGTGAGTTCCCGCGACACGAGCTGGAGGATCACTTCGGACTCGATCCTCTCGGCCTGCGCCCCGGAGCGATGGCCTCCCGAGTGATCACCTGGTGGACCGCTGCCGGCGAGGCCGATGGCACCGGCAGCGCGTAGCCGCTCCCGAAAGAGCTGGTGCCCGTTCTCGGACTCATGGTCGTGACCCTGATCCTCACCCCCCCTCTACGCGGGCGAGGAATTCGGCTGGACCGCTATCTCAGGCCACGCATTCTCGGCGGCCGCACGGTGCCGTCCGTCATCGCCACGGGCCTCATCTGGGCAGCGTGGCACTTTCCACTGGCCTTCATCGGTTACGTCGAATTATGGTCCTCTTCCTGATCCTCGGTGAAACGCCGATCCTCGGTGAAATGATGGACGAGACGGAAGGCCTGGGCGCGGTCACCCCCATGCTGCTGTCCCTCGTCCCCATGGCCGCCGTCTGCCTGTGGATCGTCGGAGGCCGAAGGCTGACACACGAGCGCCGGACCCCGGCCCCGGTACTCGAACGGCACGGCGGTGGATCGGACTGAGGCCAACTGCGGACGCGCACCACCGACGGTCGCCGCCGCCAGGCTCGCCGCGCCCGGGGCCAGTATCCCGGGGAAGACCGTCCGCGTCTTACGGCCACCGGTCTCAGTGGGTTCAAATAGCACCTATGACCGGAGGCATTCCACGTGCGGGCGCACGAAGTCGAGAGCTGCGGCGGATCGCGGACCGCAGAGCACGTGCGGGACAACGACCAGCGCAACACGCCCGAGCTCCGCTGGGGGCACGTCGCCCGGGACATCGCGGTAGAGCACCGGAGCGGACCAGCACTGGCACCGGCGCCGGCGCCGGTGCCAGTGCCGGTGCCGGTGCCGGTGCCGGCGCCGTCGGCTTCGGCTTCGGCGCGGAAACGGTCACTCAGCCTGTGGAGCCAGGAGGTTGGCGCCACCAAGCGGCACTCATCGCGATGATGCTCCCGGGTCTGGCGGCAGTCGCCGCATTGATCTTCACCTGGATATCAATGACCCAAGTGTCCGAGGAACTGGCGATTTCGAAGCAGGGGCAGATCGCCGACCGGTACGACAAGGCACTGGAAAAGCTCAGCGACAGTTCCGCGAACATACGCAGGGGAGCCATCTTCTCCATGCAAGGCATCATGGAAGACTCTCCACGTGAGCAGCCGGCCGTCATCGACGCGTTATCCGGGTACATCCGGGCCCGCGCCACCAAGAACCTGTCGGCCGAGCAGGCCCCCGACATTCAGGCGGCAATCTCCGCGCTCGGTCATCGCAACCCTTCCCGCGACGGCAAAGGCACCATCAACCTCAAAGGTATGCGGCTCAGCGACGCCGATCTCCGAGGAGTCGACCTGAGCGAGGCAAACCTCAGCGGAGCTGTTCTGCCCGACTGCAACCTGAACGGGGCGAATCTGTCCGGCGCGAATCTGGGCAAGGCGGTTCTGAAGAGAGCGGATTTGACTGGTGCCAACCTGACGGGGGCGAATCTCGCCGGGGCGGATCTGACCGAAGCAAGCCTGGACGCCGCGCACTTGGATGGCGCGGACTTGACCGGCGTTCGTCGCCCAGAGGCAGATCTGTCCACGCCGGCACCCAGCCGCGACCCCTCACCGTCGGCCGGATCGCGGAGCGCGCAAGAGTGATGAAGCAGGTGTGCCCAGCCGTGGTGGCGAGACCTGTAGCCCTTCTCGGACAGGGCCTGGGGGTGTGGGCGGGGGAGGGAACTGGTCTAAACTCCCCGGATTCTCCCCGGCACCGGTCCTGAGCACCGACCGGCGCGGGCCGATGGGCGGAAGCCGCTAGGCGAGAGGTCATATGTTCACTACCCGTCCCACCCTCCAGGGCACCTTCGGCATGGTCTCCTCCACCCACTGGCTCGCCTCGCAGTCCGCGATGGCTGTCCTGGAGGACGGCGGCAACGCCTACGACGCCGCCGTCGCCGCCGGATTCGTCCTGCATGTCGTCGAACCCCATCTCAACGGACCCGGTGGTGAGGTGCCGATCATCCTCGCGCCCGCCGGCGGCGAGGTACGGGTCCTCTGCGGCCAGGGCCCGGCTCCCGCGGGCGCGACCATCGGCCACTACCGCTCGCTCGGACTCGAACTCGTCCCCGGCACCGGCCCACTGGCCGCCGCCGTACCGGGCGCCTTCGACGCCTGGATGCTCCTGCTGCGCGACCACGGCACCAAGTCCCTGGCGCAGGTGCTGCGTTACGCCATCGGCTACGCGGAGGACGGCCACGCCCCCGTCGAACGGGTCGGCGAGACCGTCGAGAGCGTCCGTGAACTCTTCGAGACGGAGTGGACCTCTTCCGCGGACGTCTACCTCCCCGGCGGCAAGGCACCCGCGCCCGGCGAGCTGTTCCGCAATCCCGCGCTCGCCGCGACCTGGCGCCGGCTGACAGCGGAGGCCGAGGAGGCCGGCGGCGCGGACCGGGTGGCACAGATCGAGGCCGCCAGAGCGGTCTGGCGTACGGGCTTCATCGCCGAGGCCCTGGTCGCGCACTCCGCCCGCCCCACCATGGACACCAGCGGCGCCCGCCACACCGGCACCCTCACCGCCGCCGACCTGGCGGACTGGTCCGCGACGTACGAGGCGCCCGCCACCTACGACTGGAACGGCTGGACCCTGTGCAAGGCGGGCGGCTGGAGCCAGGGCCCCGCCTTCCTCCAGCAGCTCGCCCTGCTGCCCTCCCGCGCGGCCGAACTGCCCCGTTACGGCTCGGCGGAGTACGTCCATCTCCTGATCGAGGGCTGCAAGCTCGCCATGGCGGACCGGGAGGCATGGTACGGCGACGCCGCCGCCGAGGGCACCCCGCTCGCCGCGCTGCTGTCGGAGCCGTACAACACCGCGCGCCGCGCTCTCATCGGCGAGCGCGCCTCGTGCGAGCTGCGCCCCGGCAGCCCCGGGGGACGCGCACCCGTGCTCAGCGGCCACGCGACCGCGGTCGCCGCGGGCCGGCCCGGCTTCGACCCGCTCGGGATCCCCGGCGCGGGGGAGCCGACCGTGGCCAAGGACGGCGCCACCCGGGGCGACACCTGCCACCTCGACATCGTCGACCGCTGGGGCAACATGATCGCCGCCACCCCCAGCGGCGGCTGGCTCCAGTCCAACCCGGTCGTGCCCGAGCTGGGCTTCCCGCTCGGTACGCGGCTCCAGATGGCCTGGCTCGACCCCGGTCTGCCGAACTCACTGACCCCGGGCCGCAGGCCCCGTACCACCCTCACCCCGTCCCTCGCGCTGCGCGACGGCGTACCGGTACTGGCCTTCGGCACGCCGGGCGGCGACCAGCAGGACCAGTGGCAGCTCCACTTCTTCCTGGCACTCGCCCTGCGGCCGTCCGTACGGGGCGGACTTGATCTCCAGGGCGCCATAGACGCGCCCAACTGGCACAACGACAGCTTCCCCGGCTCCTTCTTCCCGCGCGGTATGCGCCCCGGCAGCGTGACCGTGGAGTCCCGGATGGACCCGGAGGTCATCGAGGAACTGCGCCGACGGGGCCACGAGGTCACCGTCGGCGACCCCTGGTCGGAGGGGCGGCTCTGCGCGGTCGCCCGGGACCCGGAGACCGGCATCCTCTCGGCCGCGGCCAACCCCCGTGGCATGCAGGGGTACGCCGTGGGCCGCTGAGCGTCGCCGGGGGCGACGGCCGCGACCGGCCGTCGCCCCCGGGACCGTCTCCGGTCCCCGGCCGTCGACAGCCCCGGTCATACATCCGTCCACCGTCCCGCCATACGGCCCGGCACGCGCCCGGCCTGCCGGGCGTGGTTGGCTGGGGACATGATCGATGACTCTGTGTACGGAACGGTTCCCCTCCCGGGGGCGGCCCGCGGCCCGCGCGTGTCCGCCGTCGAGGAGGCACTGCGGGCAGCCGCCGCCGCGGAGATCATGCCGCGCTTCCGCCAGCTCGCCGCGCACGAGATCGTCGAGAAGCACGGCCCGCACGATCTGGTGACGGTCGCGGACCGGGGCGCGGAGGAACATCTCACCGCCGCCCTCACCGCGCTGCTCCCGGGCTCCGTCGTGGTCGGTGAGGAGGCGGTGCACGCGGACCCGACGCTGTACGAGGCGCTGCGCGGCGACGCGCCCGTATGGATCGTCGACCCGGTCGACGGCACCCGCCCGTTCGTCCGCGGCGAGCGGGGCTTCTGCACGCTCGTCGCCCTCGCGCAGGGCGGCGAGGTGCTGGCGTCCTGGACGTACGCGGCGGCGCTGGACGAGATGGCGATCGCGGTACGCGGCCGGGGCGCCACCCTCGACGGCGTCCCCCTGCACTCCGGAGCGCCCGCGCCCGGCGCGGTGCTCCATGTCGCGATGTCCCACCCCGACTACACCACGGACGAACAGAAGCACGCACTCCTGGGGCTGCGCACCGAGGGCATCGAAGCCCGCCCGTGCGGCTCCGCGGGGCTCGAATACCTGGGTGTGGCGCGGGGCGCGCTCGACGCGGTGGCGTTCAACTGGGAGCTGGCCTGGGACCACGCGGCGGGCCTCCTGCTGGTCGAGGAGGCGGGCGGCGCCCAGCTGACACTCACGGGCGAGCGGTTCCGTATCGCCGGCGACAACGCGCTGCCCTTCACGGCGGCCAGGGACACGGAAACGGCGGAGCGGGTACGGGAACGGCTGCTCGCCGGAGGCTGACGTCGTCACCGTCTGTACGCGGCCATGCCCGTACGTGGTCACCGCCCGTATGTGGCGGACGGGCCCGTATGCCCTCAGGCGTCGCCGTCCAGCACCGCGCGTACGTCCCGTACCAGCGTGCCCGCCGCCTCCACCGCCGGCGCGTCCAGCGCCCGGAGCACCGCCGCGACCCGGTGTGCGAAGTCCGGCGGCGTGTGCGGCAGCGCGGCGGCTGTCGCGAGCGCGCCCTTCTCGTTGAGGCACCAGACCCGGTGGTGGGCGAGGAGGGCTTGGACGAGGATCCCGAAGGCCCGGGACAGGCACAGCGACACGTACAGCGCGTCGCCCGCGCCCCCGGTTCCGGTTCCGTGCGCGTCCCCGTCCCCGTCCCCGTCCCCGTCCCCGGCCCGCGCCCCCGCCCCCGCCCCCGTCCCGCCGGAGCCCGCCGCCTTGCGCGCCGCCGCCACCGAGAAGTCCGCCTCCCAGACCGCCCCGGTGAGCGCGGTCCGCAGCGGCTCCGGATAGCGTCGCGCCGCCGCCCGCAGCGCCGTCAACTCGCCCTCCGCGTCCGCCAGTACGCGGCAGAGCGCGACCTCCCCGGCGTACGCGGGCGACCAGAAACCGAGCGGATGGCCCGGCTGCGTGCCGATCTCGAACCGGCCTTCCCGGCACTCCGCCCAGATGCGTTCCACCCGGTCCAGATCCCGCAGGATCCAGTCCACCGCGACCCCGTCGACGGAGAGCCAGGCACCACCGTTCACCCACGGACCCCAGCCGCCGGGGCCCGCGACCTCCACCGGGGAGCCGGTCACCTCGGCGGCCAGCGCCGCGAGCGCGGCGACGTCCGGCTCGCCGCGGTAGTAGACGCCCAGGTCCCAGTCGGAGTCCGGGCGGTGCGTGCCCCGGGCCCGGCTGCCGCCGAGGGCCACGGCGCGTACGCCGCGTACGGACATCAGGCGTGTCGCCATCGCTTCGATCGTCGTGTTCATCGTCGCGGACAGTACCCGGGTTCGGGCTGTCAGTGCCCGGGAATATCCTGGGGCTCCTTGCCATCGGCTGACAAAGGAGTCCGAAGGTGACCTCGATGCTCGATGCCGTCGTCGTGGGGGCGGGCCCCAATGGGCTGACCGCCGCGGTCGAGCTGGCCAGGCGTGGATTCTCCGTGGCCGTGTTCGAGGCCAAGGACACCGTGGGGGGCGGCGCCAGGACGGAAGAGCTGACGCTCCCCGGATTCCGCCACGACCCCTGTTCCGCCGTTCATCCGCTGGGCGCGGGATCGCCCGTCTTCAAGACGATGCCGCTCGCCCGGTACGGGCTGGACTGGCTCCATCCCGAGCTGCCGATGGCGCATCCCTTCGACGACGGGACGGCGGCCGTGCTGTCGCACTCCGTCGCCGAGACGGCCGCGTCGTTCGGACCGCGTGACGCGGGTACGTACCGCCGGCTCGTCGCGCCGTTCCTCGGCAAATGGGACAGTCTCGCACGGGACTTCATGTCCCTGCCGTCGACCGCGCTGCCGCGCGACCCCGTCACCCTGGCGCGGTTCGGCCTCACCGGACTGCCGCCGTCCACCTGGCTGGCCCGCCGGTTCCGCGACGAGAAGGCGAAGGGCCTGTTCGCCGGGCTCGTCGCGCATGTCATCGCCCCGCTGAACGGGTTCGCGACCGGCGCCGTCGGTCTGGTCTTCGCGCTCGCCGCCCACGCGGGCGGCTGGCCGATGCCCCGCGGTGGTTCCCAGTCGATCTCGGACGCCCTCACCGCGTACCTCCGCGACCTGGGGGGCGCGGTCCACACGGGATACGAGGTCAAGCGGCTGGACGATCTGCCGCCGGCCCGCGCGTATGTCTTCGACACCTCACCGACCGCCCTGGCCAGGATCGCCGGACTCGGCAGGGCGTACGACGGCTACCGGTACGGCGCGAGCGCCTTCAAGATCGACTACGCGCTGGACGGGCCCGTGCCCTGGACTGCCGAGGAGCCCCGACGGGCCGGTACGGTCCAGATCGGCCCCACCAGCGGGGAGATCGGCACCGCGCTGCGCCAGGCCGCGGGCGGACAGGCGCCGCCGACGCCCTTCCTGATCACCGCGCAGCCCAGCCTCGTCGACCCGTCCCGCGCGCCCGAGGGCAAGCATGTCTTCTGGGCGTACGGCCATGTCCCGAACGGCTGGCGGGGCGACCTCACGGAAGCGGTCGAGCGGCAGATAGAACGCTTCGCGCCCGGCTTCCGCGACCGCGTCCTGGCCCGCGCCACCGCGGGCCCGCCCGAGCTGGCCGCCCGTAACGTCAACTACGTGGGCGGGGACATCGCGTGCGGTGCCGCCTCGGGGCTCCAACTGCTGCTGCGCCCGAAGATCTCCCTCTTCCCGTACGCCACCCCGCACCCCGCGGTCTTCCTCTGCTCGTCCGCGACCCCGCCGGGGCCGGGGGTGCACGGGATGTCCGGGCACAACGCGGCGAAGGCGGTGTGGCGAAAGCTGCGCGCCGTCTGAGCCGGCTGCCCCGCCGACCCGCGGCCCGTCGAGCCGCCCCCCTGACCCGGCGGCCGTCGAGCCGCCACCGAGCCGCCGCTGAGCAGGGCCCGTGCCGGGTCCGAGGAGGCCATGCGCATGACGAACGTGACTCTCGTACTCGGGGACCTCGTCGAGCAGCGCGCCGAGGCGCTCGTCAACGCCGCGAACTCCCTGCTGGTGGCCGGCAGCCGTGACAGCGTCGACGGCCTGATCCACGCCCGCGCCGGGCGGGCCCTCACGAAGGCGTGCCATGAGCTGCGCGAGACCCGCTACGGCCGCGGGCTGGCCACCGGGCAGTCCGCCGCCACCACCGCCGGCCGCCTCCAGGCCCTCTGGGTGATCCACACCGTAGGACCGCGCTGGGACAGATACGACGACCGGTCGAGCCTGCTCGCCTCCTGCTACCGCACCTCACTGGAGGTCGCGGCCGAGCTGGGGGCGCGCACGGTCGCGGTGCCCGCCATCTCCACCGGCAACCACCGGTGGCCGCTGGACGACGCCGCCCGGATCGCCGTGCGCACGGTCAGGGAGACCCTCGCGGCATGGGAGACCATGGAGAAGGCGCAGGGTCCGGGGAAGGCGGAGGATCTGAGGAGGAGGGCGAGGACGGCCGGAGCGCGGAGCATGGAGGAAGTACGGTTCGTGGTCTTCAACCAGCGGGCATACACGGCGTTCGAGACGGCGATGGTGGCCCTGGAGGGGTGAGTCCTCCCGAAGGCTGATGTCGGATTCCTGCCAGCCGGGAGCCTCCGCGTCACGGATGCTGGAGACATGTACACCGATACCGAGCGCTGTGTGCGGGCCGTGCGGTCCAAGGACGCGCGGTTCGACGGGTGGTTCTTCACCGCGGTCCTGACCACCGGGATCTACTGCCGGCCCAGCTGTCCCGTCGTACCGCCCAAGGCCGAGAACATGACCTTCTACCCCAGCGCCGCCGCCTGCCAGCAGGCCGGGTTCCGCGCCTGCAAACGGTGCCGGCCCGACACCAGCCCCGGTTCGCCGGAGTGGAACGCCCGTGCCGACGCCGTCGCCCGCGCCGTGCGGCTCATCCAGGACGGTGTCGTCGACCGCGAGGGTGTCCCCGGACTGGCCGGGCGGCTCGGCTACTCCGCGCGCCAGATCGAACGGCAGCTCCTCGCCGAACTGGGCGCGGGACCGCTCGCCCTGGCCCGCGCCCAGCGCGCGCAGACCGCCCGGCTGCTGATCGAGACGACCGGCCTCCCCATGGCGGACATCGCCTTCGCGGCCGGCTTCTCCTCGATCCGGGCCTTCAACGACACCGTCCGCGAGGTGTTCGCACTGTCGCCGAGCGAACTGCGCGCGCGTGGCGCACGTGGCGCACGCGGTACACGCGGTACGGACCCGGCCGGTACGAGCGGCTCACGCGGTACGAACGGTACGGAGCCGACGACCACCCCCGGGGTGATCTCGCTGCGGCTGCCGTTCCGGGCGCCCCTCACCCCGGACAACCTCTTCGGACATCTCGCCGCGACCGCGGTACCGGGCGTCGAGGAGTGGCGGGACGGCGCGTACCGCCGCACGCTCTCCCTGCCGTACGGACACGGCATCGTCGCCCTCAGCCCGCGCCCCGACCACATCGCGTGCCGGCTCTCGCTCACCGATCCGCGCGATCTCACGCTCGCCATCAGCAGCTGCCGCCGGATGCTCGACCTGGACGCCGACCCGGTGGCCGTCGACGAGCAACTGCGCGCCGACCCGCTGCTGACCCCCTTGGTCGACAAGGCGCCGGGGCGGCGCGTGCCCCGTACCGTCGACGCCGCCGAGTTCGCCGTGCGCGCCGTGCTCGGCCAGCAGGTCTCCACCGCCGCGGCCCGCACCCACGCGGCCCGGCTGGTCACGGCGCACGGCGTGCCGGTCGACGACCCCGAGGGCGGACTCACCCATCTCTTCCCGTCCCCGGAGGCGCTGGCCGCGCTCGACCCCGAGGCGCTGGCCCTGCCGCGCACCAGACGCACCACCCTCACCACGCTGGTCGCGGCCCTCGCCGACGGCTCGCTCCGGCTCGGCCCGGACAGCGACTGGGACCGGGCGCGGGAACAGCTCATCGCCCTGCCCGGATTCGGACCGTGGACGGTCGAGGTGATCGCCATGCGCGCGCTCGGCGACCCCGACGCGTTCCTGCCCACGGACCTCGGCATGCGCCGGGCCGCGGCGGGCCTCGGTCTGCCGTCGACACCCGCCGCGCTCACCGCGCGCGCCGCCGCGTGGCGGCCCTGGCGGGCGTATGCCGTGCAGTATCTGTGGGCCACCGAGGACCACGCCATCAACCACCTGCCCGCGTAAGGAAGTTCGCCATGACAGACACGACAGACACGACAGCGGAACGTGGACGGCGCGTCGTCCACACCGTGATCGACAGCCCCTACGGACCACTGACCCTGGTCGCCACCGACGGCGCGCTGAGCGGCCTCTATATGGTCGGCCAGCGGCATCGCCCGCCCGAGGAGAGCTTCGGGGAACCGGACCCGAGGCCCTTCCCCGAGGTGGTGCGCCAGCTCGGCGCGTACTTCGACGGCGAGCTGACCGAGTTCGATCTGCCCCTGCGGATGAACGGCACACCGTTCCAGCGCGAGGTCTGGGGCCAGCTCCAGCGGATCCCGTACGGCGAGACGCGTTCGTACGGCGAACTGGCCGAGCTCCTCGGCAAACCGGGCGCCTCGCGGGCCGTGGGACTGGCCAACGGCAAGAACCCGGTCGGCATCATCGTGCCGTGCCACCGGGTGATCGGCTCGACCGGCGGGCTCACCGGCTACGGCGGCGGTCTGGACCGCAAGCAGCGGCTGCTGGTCTTCGAAGGAGCGGCGGCCGAGCCCCCGGCCACCGCCACGCTCTTCTGACGCCGCGACCCCGGTCGCCCCTGCCGGTCAGCCGGGATGGAACCTCTTCAGCAGCGCGGGCAATGCCGTACCGATCGGCTCGCGGACGATCTCGTCGGCCCGGTCGTCGTACGGCGTCGGCTCCGCGTTGACGACGATCAGCCGGGCTCCATGGTCGGCGGCGATCCCCGCGAGTGAGGCGGCGGGCTGCACCTGAAGGGTCGTACCGACCGCGAGAAACACCTCGCACGCCTTGGCGATCGCCATCGACTGGGCCAGCACCTCGGGGTCCAGCCGCTCGCCGAACATGACGGTCGCCGACTTGAGGATCCCGCCGCACTCCGGACAGCGCGGGTCCGGCTCACCCGCCGCCACCCGCGCGAGCGCCTCCTCCATCGAGGAGCGCGCATGGCACCCCGTGCAGCTCACCGAGCGTGCCGTGCCGTGGAGTTCGAGGACCTTGCGGGCGGGAAGACCGGCCAGCTGATGGAGCCCGTCCACATTCTGCGTGATCACCCGGACCGCCGTCCCCGCCCGCGCCAGCTCGGCCACCGCCCGGTGCGCGGCATTGGGCTCGGCGCGCAGCGTGGCGCTCTCGCTCCGCATCCGCCAGGAGCGGCGGCGGATCTCCGGGTCCGTCATGTACGAGTCGTACGTGACGAGCTTCTCGGCGTCTGGATCGCGCCGCCACAGGCCGTTGGGCCCGCGGTAGTCGGGGATGCCGGAGTCCGTGGAGATCCCGGCGCCGCTGAGGATCGCGACGAGAGTCATGCCGCGAGGGTACGCAGCGACGCCGGGGGCGGCGAACGGATTACCCGCCGGTCAGGGGAGCTTTACCGGCCCCTCGGTCGTCACCGGCCTCGCGTTCGGCACCGGCTTTCCGGCGTCACCGGCGCGGTACGGGCCGCACCGGCGGCGGTGTCACGGGCGCGAAGGGGTTCGGGGTCAGCCCCGTCCAGCGGTGCAGGACCGCGCGGCCGGTCTGCTGGGTGACGCCGTCGACCTGGACCGTACCGGCCTCGGCGACGTAGTGCCGGCCGCCGCCCAGCGAGATCAGCCCGTACTGTCCGGCCGACTCCCAGCCGTACACCCCCGACGCGGTGTCATGCAGCCCGCGCGGCAGGAGCGTCAGCAACTGGCCGCGCTCGGAGGGCCGCTGGCCCGGGACGGTGCCGGGTACGGGCCGCTTCGAGCCGTCGAGGACGAAGAGCGAGTAGTTCGGGAGGCCCGGCTTGGTGCCCTTGTACACGGCCATCAGCCAGTTGCCGCTGTCCGTGTCGTACTCCAGGTTCTGCACGCCGTATGTGGTGTTCCCGGTGTACGCGAAGTACTTGCCGTCGGGGGAGGACGGGCCGCTCGTGTGCGGGGCGTCCTCCGTCAGCGGGCGCTCGTACTGCTTCCACCGCCGGACGTCGTACTGGAGCAGGACCTGATTGTCGTTGTCCTGGCGGCCGGTGTGGCCGTAGACCCCGTACGCGACGGTCAGTTTCGTACCGCCCTCGCGGTCGAAGGAGGGCCCGAACGCGACGCCGTCGATGCCACTGCACCCGTACCGGTGGTCGGGGGTGTTGGCGGTGTCGCCGTCGAAGACGCCGTCGCCGTTCATGTCGGCCGTGTAGTCCTTCACGACCTCCTGGAGATGGACGGTGGAGACCACGTCGGTGGACGCGGCGTCCATGTTCATCCGGGTGATGCGGTCGCCGTCGAAGACCGCGATGTAGAACGCCTTCGCGGACTTGTACTCCAGCGAGCCGTAGACCCGTCCGTCCTCCTCGTTGAAGTCCAGGTCACCGAGGTGTCCGGTGAAGCCGGTGACGGAACCGAGGGGCTTGCCGGCCAGATCCGTCTTCACCAGCAGGTTGGTGAAGGAGAAGTACATACGGCCCTTGCGCCGGTCGATGGCCATGCCCTGGAGATGGCCGGACTGCCACGTACCGCCGTCGACACGGGCGGGCAGTGCGGCGGGATGGCCGGGCAGGGAGGCGGGCAGGGAAGCGGGCCGGGCGGGAGGCGCGGCCTCGGAGGGGGACAGGGCCCGCGCCGTGCCGGCATCGACACCGGCGACGACGGCCGATACGACGACCACGGACATGAACAGGGCCGCGAACCGGCCGCGCGGGTGCCTTCGCATGATGCCTCCGAGTCCTGGGATTCCAGGATGATGCCGCGCGGCCGTGCACGGAGGGCCAACACGGAATGAACGTGAGGGAACCGCCCCTGACGGTCCCTCACATCTGACGGCCTCTCACCCACCCTGCGGACGCCGCGCCCGAGTCAGGCGGAGCGCAGCGCGATGGCCTCGCTCAGTGCGGACTGCTCCGGGGCGGGCAGCCGCTTTTCGGAGTGGAGCATGCGCAGGGCGGTGGTGAGGCGCTCCTCGTCCTCGGGTGCGCCGAGGCTGCCCATATAGGCGGGGAGGAGCAGGCTCAGTGCTTCGAGATCGGCGCGTGCGCACAGCCGCGTCAGCAGGGCGTGGACGGGATCGTCAGCCGTCGGCGCGTCGCCGGTGGCCCGCAGCCCTCTCGCGACGCGGAGCCGGACCCATTCTCGGTACGGGCCGGGCGGTACGTCGTCGAGATGCCCGGCCGCCGACCGGAAGTGCGTACGGGCCGGTCCTGGCCGGCCGAGCGCGAGCTGGGCCCGGCCCATGTTGCCGTGCAGGGAGGCGTAGAAGCCGCGGACGCGGTCGTCGCCGACCCGGTCGGCGCGGGTCAGACACTCCTGGTTCCAGCGCAGCGTCTCCTCCGGGGTCGGCTGGTGGCGGGCGAGATAGTGCGCGGCGACGCACGCCTCGTAGTCGTCCGCGGCCGCTTCCCAGGCCCGGAGGAACAGCTCGCGCGCGTCGGCCTCCCGGCCCTCGGCCGCTGCCGTCATGCCCTGTGCGCAGAGCCGTATGACGGGGTTCTCGGGGTCCATGTCCCCTCCTCATTTCCTCGGTGGTGCGATGCGTCGCGCCGACGGGGGCGGTCGGCGCGGTCGGATGGCGCGGTCGGACGGCGGGTCAGAAGGCAGGGGCGCCGGGGCCGACGAGGCTGACGGGCATCACCAGGGTGGTGAAGCTGCCCTGGTCGGCGGAGCGCACCACCACGGGCTCGGTGGCGGAGGCGATCTCCAGCAGGACATCGGGTCCGACGCTCGCCTCCAGGGCCGGGGCCAGTACGGCGGGGTCGAAGCCGATGGGCGGGGGCTGCTCGCCGGGGCAGACAGCGGGCAGAGCCGTGGCCCGGGAGTCATCGGGCAGGCAGACGGTCACCTCGTCCTCGCCCAGCCGCAGCACGATCGCCGGTGCCTCGCCGCAGTCGTTGACGGCGTCGAGCAGGGCGGTGCGGTCCACGATCAGCCGGTGCCGGGCCGGTGTCAGCGCGGACAGCATCTCCCGGTACGCGGGGAACAGGGCGGCCGAGACAGGGAGTTCGCGGGACGCCGTGCCCGCCGTCTCGTGGAGCGTGGCCCCGTCCTGGCCCGCCTCGATCGTCACGGCGGCGCACCGCGCCGCCCAGGCTCCGGTCCCGGGCAGGGAACCGGCCGCCAGCAGCAGCCGGCGAGCGGGCCCCTCCACCGCCCCCACCGGCCTCAGGACCCGCGTCGACAGCCGGTAGCGGTCGGTGGCCACCAGCCGGACCTCGCCGTCCTCGATCTCGACGAGGACGCAGCCGAGTTCCGGGTGCTCCGGGTCATGCCCGGCGGCCGGCACGACCTGGCGGAACGCGCTCGCCAGCTCCACGCCCCCGAGGCGTACGAGCGTGACGGCCCCGCTCGCGGTACCGTCCCCCGCCCCGGCCCCCGGTTCCGTGCGCGTTCCGTCGCCGGACAGGGACCGCAGCACCGCCTCGATCGTGGCGTCGGCCGTCCGTGTCCGGTCCCGAACGGTGTTCCGGTGCCGCTCCAGCACGGCGCGGGCCTCGTCCTCGTCGCCGTCGAGCACGACGGTGACCTCGGCCAGCGGCAGCCCCGCCGCCCGCAGGCTCCGCAGCAGCCGGGCCCGGATGTCCTGGTCGGGGCGGTAGAAACGGTAGCCCGTCGTCGTATCGACGTGCGCGGGCCGCAGCACACCGCAGTCGTCGTAGAAACGCAGTGCGCTCGGCGCGAGGCCGACGCGCCGGGCGAAGGCGCTGATGCCCAGGAGGTGAGCGGTGCCGTTGGTGTCGAGGTCCATGCCGGCGATTGTCGACGTTCAGGCAACCTGAAGGTCAACTCGCCGCCGGAACCCCGCCCCGGAACCACGGCCCGGAACCCTTTCCCGGGCCCCTCCCGGACCCTCTCCCGGGGCCTCTCCCGGACTCCTCCGGGACCCTTTCCGGACCGCCCTCTTCCGGCTCCCGGGCCGCCTTCACGCCGGTTACGACGAGCCGGGCCCGGACCGGTGCCCGTTCTCCAGCTCCACCGCGCCCGCGCCGGAATCCAGCACATCGAGCGCGGCCAGTACCCGCAGTCCGAGCGAGCCCGGCAGAAACGCCGGGATCTCGGCGCGGTCGAGCAGCCGCCACGACAGCAGCTCCTCCTCCTGGAGCCGGATCGCCGACAGCCGCTCCTCGTCCAGCACCCCACCGTCGTACAGATACGCGGCGATCGGCGGCCGGGCCCGCCCCTGTACCCAGTCGATCGCCAGCAGCCGCCCCGGCTCGATGTCGAGGCCGATCTCCTCCAGGGTCTCCCGCCGGGCGCCCTGACGAGGGGTCTCGCCGTCGTCGGACTCGATGGTTCCGCCGGGCAGCGCCCAGCCGTCCCGGTAGTTGGGCTCGACGATCAGCACGCGCCCCGCGCCGTCCCTGAACAGCACGGCCGCGCCGGCGAGGACGCGGGGGAGGCCCGCGATGTACGCGGCGTAGTCGGTATCGGTCCCGGTATCCGTATCGGTGTGTGTCACACGGGAAAGCCTAGGGCGTGTCCTCCGCGCAAGTCCTCCGCACAAATCCTCCGCACGAGGAGCGTCATCGCACGTGGGTGCCCATAGGCGCACAAGGGTGGCCTATGGGCACGGAGCCGCCGTCCGGATAGGGTCGGGGACGGCGCGACTGCCTGTTCGAAGAGCAAAGGGATACATGGTGACGGACGGAGCAGCAACGGAGGCCGCACGCGTGCTTATCGCGGCGGACAAGTTCAAGGGTTCACTCACGGCCGTACAGGTCGCGGAGCGGGTGACGGCGGGGCTGCGTCGGATCGTCCCCGGGGTGGCGGTGGAGACCCTGCCCGTCGCGGACGGTGGCGACGGTACGGTCGCGGCGGCCGTGGCCGCCGGATTCCAACGACGCGAGGTACGGGTCACCGGCCCGCTCGGCGACGAGCTGACCGCGGCCTTCGCGCTGCGCGACGGGACGGCCGTCATCGAGATGGCGGAGGCCTCGGGCCTCCAGTGCCTGCCCGACGGCGTGTTCGCGCCGCTGACGGCGACCACCTACGGCTCCGGCGAGCTGCTGCGCGCCGCGCTGGACGCGGGCGCGCGCGTCATCGTCTTCGGCGTCGGCGGCAGCGCCACGACGGACGGCGGCGCGGGGATGCTCGCGGCGCTCGGCGCCCGCTTCCTGGACGCGGCCGGGCAGCCGGTCGGACCGGGCGGCGGCGGGCTGCGCGACCTGGCCACCGCCGACCTCTCCGGCCTGGACGGACGTCTCGCCCGGACGGAGATCGTTCTCGCCAGCGATGTCGACAATCCGCTGACCGGTCCCAAGGGCGCCCCCGCGGTCTACGGGCCGCAGAAGGGCGCGAGCCCCGAGGATGTCGCCACCCTCGACGCGGCCCTCGCCCACTACGCCACGGTCCTGGAGGCGGCCATCGGCTCCCGTGCCGCCGATCTCGCGCTCTCGCCGGGCGCGGGAGCGGCCGGCGGTATCGGCTACGGCGCGCTGGTCGGCCTCGGCGCGGGCTTCCGTCCCGGGATCGAGGTCATGCTCGACGTACTGGGCTTCGCCGACGCACTGTCCCGGGCCACCCTCGTCATCACGGGCGAAGGCTCCCTGGACGAGCAGACCCTGCACGGCAAGGCCCCCGCGGGCGTCGCGGCGGCGGCCCGCGCGCGGCACATCGAGGTCATCGCGGTCTGCGGCCGGCTGACGCTCCCTCCGGAGGCGCTGGGCAGGGCGGGTATCCGCCGCGCCTACGCCCTCAGCGGGCTGGAACCGGACCCTGCCGTCTCCATGGCGCAGGCGGGCCCGCTGCTGGAACGCCTCGCGGCGGAGATCGCGCGGGACTTCCTGCTCTGAGCCCGGCCGGTCAACGGGACTTCGGCAACGGAACTGCGAGGACAGGCCCTGGGCCAGGGCCTAAGGTCGGGGTGTGCGAATACGGGAAGCGCGCCCCGACGAGGCACCGGCGCTGAGCGCGCTGATGCTGCGCTCCAAGGCCCACTGGGGTTACGACGAAGCGTTCCTGGCCGCCTGCCGTGACGAACTGACCATCTCCGGCGGCGAGGTGACGGCCCGTCGGCTGGCGGTCGCCGAGGACGAGGCATCGGGGGAGGCCCTGGGCGTCGCCTCGCTGGAGGGCCGGGCCCCGGACGGCACGCTCGGCCTGCTCTTCGTCGAACCCCGTGCGATCGGCCGGGGCATCGGCCGTGCTCTGTACGCCCATGTCCTGGACAGGGCTCGCGAGTTGGGGTTCGAGCGGCTGACCATCGACTCCGACCCGCACGCGGTGGACTTCTACCGGGCACTGGGCGCGCGGCCCGTCCCCGGCGGGGGCACGCTGCCCCGGCTCCTGGTGGAACCGCCTCCGCGCGGGGCCTGGGTACAGGCCTGGACACGCGGACAGCGCACCGTACAACTCGGCAACGGCGCGGAGTTCCAGGCGCAGTTCGGTGCGCTGAGCCCGCTCGCGCTCCGGGCGAGCGGACACTACTCCTGCCTGGCCGCGCTGGGCAGTCCGCACCCGGCCGCGGTCGTGCTGCCCGTGACGGTGCCGCCGGGCTGGGCCGAGCTGCTGTGCCGCCAACTGGCCTGGGATTCGCTGGAGGTGTACGACGGCCTCGCCGCCGTCCCCTCCCATCACTTCAGCGGGGTCCTCCAGGCCGACGAGGCCCCCCGCCCCGTGCTCGCCGCCGCGATCCTCGCCCGCCCCGCCCTCACCCGCCGGCTGCGCGGGCTCAAGCTGCCCTTCGTACCGTGGGGTCACACCTGGACGTCCGGTGAGCTGTCCGGGGAGCCCCTCCCGCCCGGGGCACTGCGCTACGAGTCCAAGAGTGCGGCCAACAGCCTCTTCCAGCGGCTGGCCCCCGCGCATTCCGCCATCACCGTGGCCGTTCAGCGGACGGCGGCCAATCGCCGCGAGGCGGCCCGGCTGCTTCTCGCGCTGGTCCGCTCCGGGGCGGGCGGAGTCGTCAAGACCGAGCATGGCGTGGGGGGGTCGGGTACCCGTGTGGTCGGATCCGTACGGGCTCTGCTGCCGGTGCTGCGCGCGCTGCCCCGGGGCCCGCTCCTCGTGGAGGACTATCTGGCGGACGCGACGGACGGCTCCGTGCCGGGCCGGGGCGACAGCCCGCGCGACCTCACGTACGACGGCCTCGTGGACTCGGCCGGCGCGGTGCACGACGTCGGCGCCGCGCGCATGGACGTGGCGGGCACGGCGTACCGGGGAGCGACGGTCGGCCCCGGGGCCGTCCCGGACCGGGCCGCCTCGGTCGCCCTGCGGTTCGGGCACGCCGTCGGCCTCGAACTCGCCGCGAGCGGCTACCGCGGCTGGTACGACGTCGATTTCGTGACCGCCACGGCCGGCCGGCTCGCACCGACGGAGATCAATCTGCGGCTGACGGGACCGTCCGTCGCCTTCATGGTGAAGGCCCGCCTCGATGAGACCAGGGGCGGCGATCATCTCGTACGCTCCCTGGATCACATCCCGCTCGGCGCGCGGCTCCCGGACGCCGAACTCCTGCCGTGGCTGCGGGAACTGACGGAGCGTTGCGCCGGAAGCGGGGCGGTGTTCCTGCCCTCGATCCCCACGGCCGCCTTCGACCCCGCCCCGTTTCTGGGTGTCGTGCTGGCCGCCCGGACGGCGGACTGCCTCGAGGCGGCCGAGGCGCTGGTCCGCGGCGCGGCTCAGGACCTCGGCCGGATCTTCGCCAACGCCGCCCGGACCAGCGGCCCCGGCGGCCCTTCCGGCCCCGCCGCTCCTACCGGTCCCGCTGTCTGACGGCGGGCAGCGACGCCACCACCCAGATCAGCACGATCAGCGCCGCGATCATCAAGGGCACATTGAAGGCGTAGACGAGAGCCGCCTGCTGCGGCCAGTCGGTCTTGGCGGTCAGCCGGTAGAGGTTGTCCTGCGGCCACCAGGCCACCAGCAGGTAGACGATCGCCAGATGGGCCGCGGTCGTCAGCCCCCGGGACTCGCTCCGCCGCAGCATCACCCCCCGGCCCACCGCCAGGAACCCCATCCCGACGGCGAAGGCGAGCCACTCGGCCAGATAGAGCAGGACGAACAGCGCGTTCCACGGCCCCGGCACCCCGGTCAGATCCGTGGCGCCGGGGAAGATCACGCCGGTGAGCGCGGCGGCGAGGAAGCCGGAGCTGACCCCGACCGCGGCGGCGATCGCGCCCTCGGTCGCGTCGTCGCTCCCTCCGCTCTTGCCGCTCGCCCGCACCGCTCCCGGGATCGGTGGCAGCGGCAGCTCCGCCCGGTCCACCTTCCCGGCCGCGTTCAGCGGCAGCTTCTCGAGGCGCACCACCGCCGCGGGGACGTCCCCCGTAGGGACCAGGCCGGTGAGCCCGGCCCGCAGGGAGGCGGCCTCCGGTGCGGCGCCGAACGGAGCTCTGGCGCTCGGTACCACGAACGCGATCAGACGGCTTCCGGTGCGGCCCCGGTCCCCGGTGATGACCACGTCCTGGATGTGGGGATGGTCGGCCAGCGCCGTCTCCACCCGGTAGGTGTCGACCGTCCTGCCGTCGATCGTGACCCGGTCGGCCGTCCTGCCACGGAACTCCAGAGGTCCTTCGCCCTGCCGCCGGCCGATGTCACCGGTGGGGACCGCGTCGCCGCCCTCCGGAGGGGTGAGCCATATCCGCCCCTTCCGCAGGTCGGCCGCGACCCCCGGGAACGGCAGCCCCAGATACGCGGCACGCTCCGGATGCGCCACGGGACCGGGCAGCTGCTCGGGCTCGAACCAGGTACCGCAGCCGGCGACCTCCGCCGTCCCGTACACACTCAGCACACGCGCCCCGACGGCCGGCAGCAGCCCCTGGAGCCGCAGCTGCTCATCAAGGCGCAGCGGTGCGCCGCCCACCGCGAGCAGACGCAGCGACGGCAGCTCCTCGTCCAGCAGCCCGGCCGCGGTCGCGGGTCTCATGTCGGCGACCGTGACCTGCTCCGCGGTGATCCGGCCGGCCGTGACCGGCCTTTCGGTGAGCACCAGCGTCGCACCCGAGCACAGGGCGCGTATCCAGCCGCCGGTGAACTCGACGGCCGCGGGCGGCGCGGTCACCAGCAGCCGGTCCTCCGGCGACAGCCCGTAGACCTGGGACCAGGCGGCGTATGCGGCGAGCAGCCGGTCGTGCCCGGTGGCGACGGCCGTGCGGCTGCCCGTCGTCCCCGCCGTGAACAGCACGGCGGCCGGTCCGCCGGACGCACGGCCCGCCGCGTCGTGCGGGGCGGCTTCCGTGTGGGCGATGTCCGCCGCGGCGGTGTCCGGGCAGATGGCCGTCCGGCCGCGGCCGTCGTCGACCCGCGGGAGCAGCGATCCGTTCGTGATGACGGCGTCGGCGTGGGCGAGAGCGAGTAACCGGTGCAGCTCCTGGGCCGGTGTTCCCGGGTCCACGACCGCGTACGCGTGGCCCGCCTTCAGTACGGCGAGGATCGCCACCAGCACCTCGGCCGGGCGCTGCGCACAGATGGCGACGGTGGATCCGGAATGCGGCAGTCCACCGTTCGTGGCGAGATACGCGGCCAGTCGCCCGGCCTCGGTGTCCAGTCGCTCGTATGCGATCCGGTCACTGTCGGTGATGACGGCGATATGGTCGGGCGTCCGCCGTGCCCGTTCTTCGAAAAGCTGATGTATCGATCCCCCGGTCATGGCGGTCGATCATTCCAGAGGGGCAGGGCCCGCGGAAGAGGGAGCACACCGGAAAGGGCCCGGACGCGCGCACGCGTCCGGGCCCTTCACGATCATTCGCCGTACGGCGACAGCTCCGCCTACGGCAGCTGCGCCGCCCGTGCCTCGCGGTGCGCCGCCCGCGCCTCGCGACGGTTGCCACGGAACGTGTTCACGCGCCGGGCCGTGGCGAAGAGCGGGATCACGGCTCCCGCGACCACCTGGAGCGCACAGCCGGTCTGGAGCAGCAGCTGACCCCCCGGCGCCTCGAACGCCCAGGCCGCCAGCAGCCCCATCGCGGCCACGATCCAGCCGAGCATCGCCACCGCGAGCACGCCCCGCGGCTTCGGGTACTCGACCCGGCTCACCATCAGCCAGGCCACCCCGATGATCGCGAGCAGCGTCGGTACGAAGCGCAGTTCCAGCAGGACGATCGAGATGACGGTCAGGGCGCCGAAGGGGCTCGGCATCCCTTGGAACATGCCGTTCTTAATGGTCACGCAGGAGAATCGCGCCAGCCGTAGCACGACGGCCAGCAGGACGACGATCGCCGCCAGCGCGGAGACCCGTTGATGCGCGTCGTCCGCGACCATCCCGTACACCAGTACGAAATATGCCGGGGCGAGGCCGAAGCTGATCAGATCGGAGAGGTTGTCCAGCTCCGCGCCCATCGGCGAGCTGCGCAGCTTGCGCGCCACGAGCCCGTCGAAGAGATCGAAGATCGCCGCCGCCAGCATCAGGATCACGGCCGTCGCGGCGGAGTGCCGCGCCATGCCGCTCTCGTCGCTGCCCGTGAGATGCGGGATGAGGATGCCGGTGGTGGTGAAGTAGACGGCCATGAAGCCGCAGGTGGCGTTACCGAGCGTGAGGGTGTCCGCTATCGACAGCCGCAGAGAGAGCGGCATGTCTTCCGCGTCGTCCTCCTCCTCGGCCTCGGCCTCCGCCGCCCAGCCTGCTTGCGTATCAGGATCAATCACGGTCAATTCGAGTCACCCCTGCGGTCGTGGTCTGACCGACCTCGACGGCGACATCGACACCTTCCGGAAGGTAGATGTCGACACGCGAGCCGAAACGGATCAGGCCGATGCGCTCACCCTGTTCCACCTTGGTCCCCTGAGGCAGATACGGCACGATGCGCCGGGCAACCGCGCCGGCGATCTGCACCATCTCGATGTCGCCCAGTTCGGTGTCGAAGTGCCAGACAACGCGCTCGTTGTTCTCGCTCTCCTTGTTGAACGCCGGAACGAATCCGCCGGGGATGTGCTCCACGGATGTCACGGTTCCCGCGAGGGGCGCGCGGTTGACGTGGACGTTCAGCGGGCTCATGAAGATGGCGACCCGGGTGCGCCCGTCCTTCCACGGCATGATGCTCTGCACCACACCGTCGGCCGGGGAGATGACCCGGCCCTGCGTGATCTCGCGCTCGGGGTCGCGGAAGAACCACAGCATGCCCGCCGCGAGCGCGGTGGCGGGCACAGCGAGGACCGCTGCGCGCTTCGAGTGACGTGCGCGGACAAGACCGATCGCCGCGGTGGCGACGGTCGGCAGGAGCCACGGCGATGCTCCGCGGGCGAGGCGTCCACCAAGGAAGCTAACGCGTGGTGCAGAGGTTTGGCTGTGGGGCATGGATGACCTTCGTAGCGGATGATGCCGCGCTGGCAACGGGGGGACGGCGGCGGCTTTCCAGCGATGGTACTGGTTTCGGCACGCAACTGAGCAAGCCAGGGCCCGAGTCGAGCGGCTTGAAGCCAGCGCCAGAGGGCGACAGGGTGTGATCTTCTTCGCCATTAAACCCGGACAGAAGCGACAATTATCCCTGGAATCGGTACTCCTCCAGCAGTCGGCGGCCGATGATCATTTTCTGGATCTCGGCGGTACCCTCGCCGATCAGCAGCATCGGCGCCTCGCGGTAGAGGCGCTCGATCTCGTACTCCTTGGAGAAACCGTAGCCGCCGTGGATGCGGAAGGCGTCCTCGACGACTTCCTTGCAGTACTCGGAGGCGAGGTACTTCGCCATCCCTGCCTCCAGGTCGTTTCGTTCACCGGAGTCCTTTTTGCGTGCCGCGTTGACCATCATGGCATGGGCGGCCTCGACCTTGGTGGCCATCTCCGCCAGCTTGAACTGGATCGCCTGGTGCTGGGCGATGGGTTTGCCGAAAGTATGACGCTGCTGGGCATACGAGACACCCAGCTCGAAGGCGCGCTGTGCGACCCCGCAGCCACGCGCCGCGACATTCACCCGGCCGACCTCGACGCCGTCCATCATTTGGTAAAACCCTCGGCCGGTGGTGCCGCCGAGTACCCGATTGGCCGGAATGCGCAGTCCGTCCATGATCAGCTCGGTGGTGTCGACCCCCTTGTAGCCCATCTTGTCGATCTTCCCCGGGATGGTCAGACCGGGCCGCACCTCGCCGAAGCCGGGCTCCTTCTCGACCAGGAACGTGGTCATCGACTTGTGCGGAGCCGTGCCCTCCGGGTGCCCCTCCTCGCTGCGGCACAGCACGGCGACGAGATGGGAGGTGCCGCCGTTGGTCAGCCACATCTTCTGGCCGTTCAGTACATACGAGTCGCCGTCCCTGATCCCCTTGGACGTGATGGCCGCGACATCGGAACCGAGACCGGGCTCCGACATCGAGAACGCGCCGCGCACCTCACCGGCCGCCATCCGTGGCAGGAAGGCGGCCCGCTGCTCCTCGGTGCCGTGCTGCTTGAGCATGTACGCCACGATGAAGTGGGTGTTGATGATGCCGGAGACGGACATCCAGCCCCGGGCGATCTCCTCCACGCAGAGCGCGTAGGTGAGCAGGGACTCGCCCAGGCCGCCGTACTCCTCGGGGATCATCAGCCCGAACAGGCCGAGTTCCTTGAGCCCCTCGACGATCTGGTCCGGGTACTCGTCGCGGTGCTCCAGTTCGGTGGCGACCGGGAGGATCTCCTTGTCGACAAAGTCCCTCACGGTCGCCAGGATCTCCCGCTGAATGTCGGTCAGTCCGGCGGTCTGGGCGAGTCGGCTCATGTCTCTGTCACTTCTCCCGCAGCTCGGGGCGGCCGGGCTGGTCGCCGCCGCGTTCCTTGATGTACGCCTCGGTGGGGACCATCACCTTGCGTCTGAACACGCAGACCAGCGTCCCGTCCTGCGTGTAGCCCCGGGTCTCCACGTACACGATTCCGCGGTCGCTCTTCGAACGCGACGGCGTCTTCTCCAGCACGGCCGTCTCGCCGTAGAGCGTGTCCCCGTGGAAGGTCGGCGCGACGTGCTTGAGCGACTCCACCTCCAGATTGGCGATGGCCTTCCCGGAGACGTCCGGCACCGACATGCCCAGCAGCAGTGAGTAGACGTAGTTGCCCACGACGACGTTCTTCCCGAAGTCGGTCGTCTTCTCCGCGTAGTTGCTGTCCAGGTGCAGCGGGTGGTGGTTCATCGTGAGCAGACAGAACAGATGGTCGTCGTACTCCGTGACCGTCTTGCCCGGCCAGTGCTTGTAGACCGCGCCGACCTCGAACTCCTCGAAGGTGCGTCCGAACCGCATCGTCACGCCTCCGGGGCTTCGAACGAGGTGGTACGCCGCATCCCCGCGGCCCGGCCCTTGCTCGAGATGACCAGCGCCATCTTGCGGCTCGCCTCGTCGATCATCTCGTCGCCGAGCATCGCGGAGCCCTTCTTGCCGCCCGCCTCCGATGTGCAGTAGTCGTACGCGTCGAGAATCAGCTCGGCGTGGTCGTAGTCCTCCTGGGAGGGCGAGAAGATCTCGTTCGACGCCTCGATCTGGCCCGGGTGCAGCACCCACTTGCCGTCGTAGCCCAGCGCCGCCGCCCGGCGCGCCACCTCGCGATAGCCGTCCACATCGCGGATCTGGAGGTAGGGGCCGTCGATCGCCTGGAGATCGTGGGTACGGGCCGCCATCAGAATGCGCATCAGGATGTAGTGGTACGCGTCCGCGCCATAGCCGGGCGGCTGCTGCCCGACGACGAGGGACTTCATGTTGATGGACGCCATGAAGTCGGCGGGACCGAAGACGATCGTCTCCAGACGCGGCGAGGCGGCGGCGATCTCGTCGACGTTCACCAGGCCCTTCGCGTTCTCGATCTGCGCCTCGATCCCGATCCTGCCGACCTCGAAGCCCATCGTCTTCTCGATCTGGGTGAGCAGCAGATCGAGGGCGATGATCTGCTGGGCGTCCTGGACCTTCGGCAGCATGACGCAGTCGAGATTGTGTCCCGCGCCCTCCACCACCGTGATCACATCGCGGTAGGTCCAGTGCGTCGTCCAGTCATTGACCCGTACGACCCGGATCTTGCCCGTCCAGTCGCCCTTGTTGAGCGCGTCGACGATGGTGTGCCGGGCGCCCTCCTTGGCGAGCGGCGCGCAGGCGTCCTCCAGATCCAGGAAGACCTGGTCGGCCGGCAGCCCCTGGGCCTTCTCCAGGAAGCGCGGGTTCGACCCCGGTACGGCGAGACACGAGCGGCGCGGACGCAGCCGGCTCGCGGCGGTTCCGGCCGTCTCGGTGGTAACAGGCGCGGTCATGCGGGGACCTCCCATGGGTCGAGCTTGTTCGCTGTACGGATCTCGTCGACGATACGGCCGATGATCTCCGTGATCCCGAAGTCCTTCGGGGTGAAGACGGCGGCCACTCCGGCCGCCCGCAGCTCCTCGGCGTCGGCGTTCGGGATGATCCCGCCGACGATCACCGGGATGTCGCCCGCGCCCGCCTCGCGCAGCCGCCCGAGGACCTCGGGCACCAGCGCCGCGTGCGAGCCCGACAGGATCGACAGGCCCACGCAGTGCACGTCCTCGGCGAGCGCGGCACTGACGATCTGTTCGGGCGTCAGCCTGATGCCCTGGTAGACCACCTCGAAGCCGGCGTCGCGGGCGCGGACCGCGATCTGTTCGGCCCCGTTGGAGTGGCCGTCCAGACCCGGCTTGCCGACCAGCAGCCGCAGCCGCCTCCCGCCGCCCGGGGCGCCTCCCGCCGAGGTCAGCTCCTCGGCGGTACGGGCCACCTTCTCCCGTACGGCCGCGAGCGCGGTGCCGGTCTCCGCGGAGACCGCGATCGGGGCGCCGCTGACGCCCGTGGGCGCGCGGAACTCGCCGAAGACATCGCGCAGCGCCCAGGACCACTCACCGGTCGTCACCCCGGCCCGCGCGCACTCCAGCGTGGCGGCCATCAGATTGTCGGTGCCCGCGGCGGCCTTCTTCAGAGCGGTCAGCGCGTCGGTGGCCCGCGCCTCCTCGCGGTTGACCCGCCAGCTCTGGAGAGCGGCCACCACCCCGGCCTCGTTCGCCGGATCGACCGTCATGATGGCGGTGTCGAGATCGGCGGTGAGCGGGCTGGGCTCGGTGGACTCGTAGCAGTTGACGCCGACGATCTTCTCCTCGCCCGACTCGATCCGCGCCCGCCGCTCGGCGTGCGAGGCGACGAGCCGCGACTTGAGATAGCCGGACTCGACGGCGGTCATCACCCCGCCCATCGCCTCGATCCGGTCGATCTCGGCGAAGGACTCGGTGACCAGGTCCGCCACCTTGGCCTCGATGACCCGCGAGCCGTCGAAGATGTCCGCGTACTCCAGCAGATCGCTCTCGTGCGCCAGCACCTGCTGGATACGGAGCGACCACTGCTGGTCCCAGGGGCGGGGCAGCCCCAGCGCCTCGTTCCAGGCGGGCAGCTGTACGGCACGGGCGCGGGCGTCCTTGGAGAGCGTCACGGCGAGCATTTCGAGGACGATCCGCTGGACGTTGTTCTCCGGCTGCGCCTCGGTCAGCCCCAGGGAGTTGACCTGGACGCCATAGCGGAAGCGGCGCTGCCTGGCGTCCTCGATGCCGTACCGCTCCCGGGTGATCCGGTCCCAGATACGGGAGAAGGCCCGCATCTTGCACATCTCCTCGATGAACCGGACCCCCGCGTTGACGAAGAACGAGATCCGGCCGACCACGTCCCCCTTGCGCTCCTCGGGGATCTGGCCGGACGCGAACACCGCGTCCAGTACGGCGATCGCGGTGGACATCGCGTACGCGATCTCCTGGACCGGGGTGGCCCCCGCCTCCTGGAGGTGGTAGCTGCAGATGTTGATCGGATTCCACTTGGGGATGTGGTTCACCGTGTACGTGATCATGTCCGTGGTCAGCCGCAGGCTCGGGGCCGGCGGGAAGACATGCGTCCCGCGTGAGAGGTACTCCTTGACGATGTCGTTCTGTGTCGTCCCCTGGAGCCGGCCGATGTCCGCGCCCTGCTCCTCCGCGACCACCTGGTAGAGCGCCAGCAGCCACATGGCGGTGGCGTTGATGGTCATCGAGGTGTTCGTACGCTCCAGCGGGATGTCCTGGAACAGCCGGCGCATGTCGCCGAGGTGCGAGACCGGCACCCCGACCCGGCCGACCTCGCCGCGGGCGAGGACGTGGTCGGGGTCGTAGCCGGTCTGCGTCGGGAGGTCGAACGCGACGGACAGGCCCGTCTGCCCCTTGGCGAGATTGCGCCGGTACAGCTCGTTGGACGCCTCGGCGGTCGAGTGACCGGCGTACGTCCGCATGAGCCAGGGCCGGTCCTTCTGGCGGTCAGGCATATGAGGAACCCTCAGCTGTCACGTGTGTGGGGGGCGGTCCGCTCCGCCGGGGCGTCGCGGAACAGGTTGATGGCGTCGAGATGGCGTGCGCGCAGCTCCTGGTCGCGCACACCGAGGCCCTCGCGCGGTGCCAGCGCCAGCACGCCGACCTTGCCCTGATGGCGGTTGCTGTGCACGTCGTGCGCGGCCTGGCCGGTGTCCTCCAGCGCGTACACCTTCGACAGGGTGGGATGGATCTTCCCCTTGGCGACCAGCCGGTTGGCCTCCCACGCCTCGCGGTAGTTGGCGAAGTGCGAGCCGACGATCCGCTTCAGCGACATCCACAGATAGCGGTTGTCGTACTCATGGGTGTAGCCGGAGGTGGAGGCGCAGGTCACGACCGTGCCGCCCTTGCGGGTCACATACACGCTCGCGCCGAAGGTCTCGCGCCCCGGGTGCTCGAAGACGATGTCGACGTCCTCGCCGCCGGTCAGCTCGCGGATGTGCTTGCCGAACCGTTTCCACTCGCGCGGATCCTGGTGGTGCTCGTCCTTCCAGAACCGGTACTCCTCGGCGCTGCGGTCGATGATCGCCTCGGCGCCCATCCCCCGGCACAGCTCCGCCTTCCGGTCGCTGGAGACCACACAGACCGGGTTCGCGCCGCCCGCCAGCGCGAACTGCGTGGCGTACGAGCCGAGTCCGCCGCTCGCGCCCCAGATCAGCACGTTGTCGCCCTGCTTCATCCCGGCGCCGTTGCGGGACACCAGCTGGCGGTACGCGGTGGAGTTGACAAGACCGGGGGCCGCGGCCTCCTCCCAGCTGAGGTGCCGGGCCTTGGGCATCAGCTGATTGGACTTCACCAGTGCCAGCTCCGCCAGACCGCCGAAGTTGGTCTCGAAGCCCCAGATCCGCTGCTCGGGGTCGAGCATCGTGTCGTTGTGGCCGTCGGACGACTCCAGTTCGACGGAGAGACAGTGCGCGACGACCTCGTCGCCCGGGTGCCAGGCGTTGACGCCGGGCCCGGTGCGCAGCACCACGCCGGACAGGTCCGAACCGATGACGTGGTACGGCAGATCGTGCCGCCTGGCGAGCTCGCTGAGCTTGCCGTACCGCTCCAGGAAGCCGAAGGTCGGCAGCGGCTCGAAGATCGAGGTCCAGACGGAGTTGTAGTTCACCGAGCTGGCCATGACGGCCACCAGGGCCTCGCCGGGGCCGAGTTCGGGCACCGGCACCTCGTCGAGATGGAGTGACTTGCGGGGGTCCTTGTCCCGGGTGGGGAGGTCGGCGAACATCTCCGTCTCGTCCTTGTGCACGGTCACCGCCCGGTACGAACCGGGCAGCGGCAGTGCGGCGAAGTCGGCGGACGTACTGTCCGGCGAGAGGATCGCGTCCAGGATTTCCTTCACGGTGTTGCCTCCGGCGAAGCTGAGGGTGCGAGATGCGGGGGGCTGCTTGCTGGTGCGGTGGAGGTGTGCCGTCGGTTCGGCGGGTGCGCGTGCTGATCGAGCCGCTCGTGCTGATCGGCGGCGCCGGGTGGGCGCGGAGGTGCCTGTGACGCAGGCGTCCTGGCGCACAAGCGAGATGGCTTGCGGGAACAGCCGGACAACTTCACGGTATGGCACCCTGTGACAGCTGACAAGGCACTGGGTGCCAACAATTTCTCTCGTTTGTCACCCGTAGGGCACGCATGAGCAATGTCTACCGCTCATTCCGCGACAAATATCACCGGGCGCGGCCAAGCGAGCGCATGGCGTAGGCGAGGGCCGGCAGACGAAAGCGCACCGGACCTCGTGGGTCCGGTGCGCCGGGTGAGGTGCGCCGGGGTGATGAACGGGGGCGCTCAGGCGTTTCTGAGCGCCTGCCTGATGGTGCGCATGACCTCGTCCAGCGGGGCGTCGGTGTGCGCCACCGCCACCAGGACGTCCCCGGTGGTGCGTGCCGAGGCCGCCAGATGCTCCGGCTTGCCGCCGATGGTCCGGCCCGCGCCGATGCCCGTACCGAACGTGTCGCGCACGATCGCGAAGGCGTGGTCGAGCTGCGCCTCCACGTCGCCCTGGCCGCCGGCCCGCAGCCAGCGGCGCAGCACATGGTTGTGCGCGGTGACGACGGCGGACGCGGCCACCTCGGCCAGCAGCGGGTCGTCATTGCCGTCGGTGTGGTCGCGCTCGTCGAAGTGGCCCAGCAGATAGCGGGTGAACAGCCGCTCGTAGCGGGCCACCGAGGCGATCTCGCGCTCCCGGAGCGTGGGGACCTCGCGGGTCAGCCGGTAGCGCTCCACGGAGACCGCGGGGGAGGCCGCGTACATCCGCATGACCTCCTTGATGCCCCGGCAGACCGTGTCGAGCGGATGCTCATGGGCGGGGGCGGCGTTGAGGACCGCCTCCGCCCGTACGAGCGTGTCGTCGTGGTCGGGGAAGATCGCCTCTTCCTTGGAGCGGAAGTGCCGGAAGAAGGTACGGCGGGCCACCCCCGCCGCCGCGGCGATCTCGTCGACGGTCGTCGCCTCGTACCCCTTGGTCGCGAACAGTTCCATGGCCGCGGCCGCCAGTTCACGGCGCATCTTGAGCCGTTGGGCGGCGGCGCGGGTACCGGCGGCACTCTCGGGAACGTCGGTCCTGGGGTTCGTACGGGAGGACTTGGCGGGCTGGGACATGAGGTGAACGTACTGCATCGGTGCAGGAGAGCGCGCCTGCGGGGGCGGACCGCCCGGTGTACCGCCGGTCGTGCCGGACGCCGTCCCCGGCGCCCTGCCGTCCGGTGCCCGGTCCGCCGGATCGAGCAGCCCGCCCCAGCCCGCGCCCGGGTCAGCGCCGGGCATACTCGCGGAAGCCGCGGCCCGTCTTGCGGCCGAGGCAGCCCGCGGCCACCAGGTGTTCGAGGAGTGGCGCCGGAGCCAGCCCCGGGTCCCTGAACGCGCGGTGCAGGACCCGTTCGATGGCCAGCGAGACATCCAGGCCGACCACGTCGAGGAGCTCGAAGGGCCCCATCGGATAGCCGCCGCCCAGCCGCATCGCGGCGTCGATGTCGTCCAGCGTCGCGTAGTGCTCCTCGACCATCTTGATCGCGTTGTTCAGGTACGGGAAGAGCAGCGCGTTGACGATGAAACCGGCGCGGTCGCCGCAGTCCACCGGGTGCTTGCGGACGGCCGTGGACACGGCGTGGACGGTGGCCACCGCCTCGTCGGAGGTGAGGACCGTACGGACCACCTCGACGAGCTTCATCGCCGGGGCCGGATTGAAGAAGTGCATCCCGACGACGTCCCCCGGGCGCGAGGTCGCGCGGGCACAGGCGATCACCGGGAGGGACGAGGTGGTGGTCGCCAGCACCGCGCCAGGCCGGCAGACCTTGTCGAGCGTGGCGAACAGCCGCTGCTTGACCTCCAGATCCTCGGCCACCGCCTCGATGGCGAGGTCCACCTCGGACAGCGCGTCGAGTGAACCGGCCGGGGTGATCCGCGCCAGCGTGCCGGCGCGCTCCTCGGCCGTCATCCGCCCCTTGCCGACCGAGCGGTCCAGGGACTTCGCGATACGGGACACGGCGCCCCCGGCCTTCTCCGGGGTGCGGGCGGCGAGCACGACGTCGTATCCCGCCTTGGCGAAGACCTCCGCGATACCGCTCGCCATCGTGCCGGAGCCCGCCACGCCCACCGAGCGGACGGGCCGCCCCGCGCCGCCCTCCCGGCCGGACCGCGGGGTGAGCGCGTCCGGCACGGCCGTGCCGCTGCCCGGCGCCTCGTACGTATAGAAACCGCGCCCCGACTTGCGGCCGGTCAGCCCGGCATCGCTGAGCTGGCCGAGGATCGGCGCGGGGGCGTGCAGCCGGTCGTGCGACGCCGCGTACATCGCCTCCAGCACGGTACGGGCGGTGTCGACCCCGATCAGATCGATCAGAGCGAGCGGCCCCATCGGCAGCCCGCAGCCCAGCCGCATCGCGGCGTCGATGTCCTCGCGGGAGGCGTACTTCGCCTCGAACATCGCCGCCGCCTGGTTGAGGTAGCCGAAGAGCAGCCCGTCCGCCACGAAACCGGGCCGGTCGCCCACCGCGACCGGCTCCTTGCCCAGCTCCCGGGCGAGCGCCGTGACGGCCGCGACCGCCTGCGGCGAGGTGAGGACCGACGAGACCACCTCGACGAGCTTCATCGCCGGCGCGGGGTTGAAGAAGTGCAGGCCGAGCACGCGCTCGGGGTGCGCGGAGTCGGCGGCCAGCCGGGTCACCGACAGCGCGTTGGTGCCGGTCGCCAGGATCGCGGTGGGGCTGACGATCGTGTCCAGCTCGCGGAAGACCCGCTGCTTCGTCTCGTACGACTCCGGCACGACCTCGATCACCAGCTCGGCGTCGGCGGCGGCCCGGAGATCGGAGAAGGTACGGAACCGGGCGAGCACGGTCCGCCGCTCCTCCTCGCCGAGCCGCCCCCGTTCCACGGCCCGCGCGGTGGAGGCGTCGAGTGCCGCGACGGCCCGGAGGGCGGCGGCGTCGCTGATGTCGATACCGATGACCTCGTGCCCGGCCCGGGTGAGGATCTCGGCGATACCGGTGCCCATCGTGCCGAGGCCGACGACGGCGATGGTGGAGAGAGGGATGTCCATCACGGGACTCCAGGGGATGAGAGTGACGGCTGAGGGCGCGCGCGGCGAGCGCCGGGCGCCGGACGCGCGAGCGCGTGCGGGTCGCGGAGATGTGGCGGCGGTGTGGCGGGCGGACTCTGTTCCGGAGTCACGCCGTACACCGCCGTTTGAAGGCCGTGCGTGGCCGTGCGTGGCCGTGCGTGGCCGTGCGTGGCCGTACATGGCCGCACACGGCCGTGCTGAACCGACAGCACTCACGACGGCTGCGTCACCAGGCCGTCGAAAGCCGCGGAGGGTATCCGCTCATCTGAGGCTAACCGACGAGTAACGAGCGCGCCATAGCGGGGACGCTGTGCGCCGTGTCACGGACGGCCGGAATCGTTCGTCCGGGCGCGAAGTGGCCGGTGGAGCACGCTATTTGGAGCCACAGCGATCCACCGGATCGATACGCTGGACCGATGGACGAGGACTTCCGCTCGCTCGCGGACCGGGTGCGGGACGAGTCCCGGGGCTCCGCCGCCTGCGAGCGGCTGATCGCCACCGAGGACCCCGAGGCCCTGGCCGGCGTCCTCGTCGCGCCGGAACAGCCCCTGTGGGCACGGGAGATCGCGGCATTCCGGCTCGGCTGCGCGGGGGACCGGCGGGCCTTCGAGACGCTGGTGCTGCTCCTCAACCACCGGGATCCGGAGCGCTGCGTCTCCGCCTCGTACGCCCTGGCACGGCTCGGCGACCCGCGCACCCCCAGAGCCGCCGCCGCGCTCGCCACCAACGGGCTGCGCACGGCCTACGCGCTCCACCCCGTACGGCTGCTCACCGAACTGCGCGCGCCCGAGTCCGTGCCGGCGCTGATCAGCACGCTGGAACGGCTGCTGGAGCCCGGCGAACCGCACTGGCGGGTGGCGCTCGCCTGCGTGGAGGGGCTGGGGCGGCTCGGCGACGGCCGGGCGCGCCCCGCCCTGGAAGCCGCCGGGCGTCACCCGAGGCTGACCGCCGCCGCGGCCGACGCGCTCGGCCGCCTCGCGTAACGCACCACCGGCCCGACCCGCGGGCTGGGTTCCGGGTGCGGTCTTCCCGGTGGCGAGTGAGCCGAAGGGGCGCGCCGACGTCGAAAGGGAGGCTGTGCCCGATATGCGGCTCCGCCGCGCGGGCGGAGGTTCGTGAGGTACGAGCGAATCGAGCACGGTCGACCGTCGACGTTGGCTAAAGGCGCCCCGGAGGCGAACCGAGCCCTCAAGAAAGCGGGCCGGAATCCGGGACGATCGCGAACGCCTCTATCTCCAGGAGCAGTTCGGGTCGGAACAGCGCGGACACCTGGACCGCCGAGCTGGCCGGGGGACGCGCCGTGTCGATCACCGCGTCCCGTGCCTCCCGTATCGCCGGCAGATGGGCGACATCGGTGACGAAATACGTCAGCTTGACCACATCGTCGAACGAGGCGCCGGCCGCGGCGAGACAGCGGCGCAGATTCTCGAACACCTGGCGCGCCTGGGCGGCCGGATCGCCCTCGCCCACGAGCGCGCCCTCCTCGTCGAACGCGCACTGGCCGGAGACCGCGACGAACCGGCCGGTGCCCCAGACGACATGGCTGTAGCCGTTGCCCGGTGCGACACCGGCGGGGGAGTGCAGATGCGTGAGTTCCGTCATGGCCCCATCCTCGCCGACGCCACTGACAACGGACCCACGAGGGTGCCCTGACCGGCGGCTCTACAGCAGCGTGAGCTGCGTGGCCGCCGGCCCCGGGTCCGCCGCCACCGGCCTGACCGGCAGGCCCGGAAGGTCCGGATCCCGTGGCACGGTGATCCGCCGGGCCTCGCCACGGCTCGCCGGACCGATGCCGAACTCGTCGGCCAGCTCATGCACCTGCCGGGTGATCCGGCGCTGGTACCACTTGGGGGCGTACGCGCCCTCCGCGTACAGCCGCTCGTACCGCGCCACCAGATGGGGATGGTGCCGTGTCAGCCAGGCCATGAACCACTCGCGCGCGCCGGGCCGCAGATGCAGGACGAGCGGGGTCACGGAGGTCGCGCCGGCCGCGGCGATCGCGCGTACCGTCGCCCGCAGCTGGTCGGGCCCGTCGCCCAGGAAGGGGATCACGGGCGCCATCAGCACCCCGCAGCCGATGCCGTTGTCGCTCATCGCCCGTACGACGTCGAGGCGGCGTTCGGGCGAGGGTGTGCCCGGTTCGACCGTGCGCCACAGCTCCTGGTCGACGAAGCCGACGGAGACGGATATGCCCACGTCCGTGACGGCCGCCGCCTCCCGGAGCAGTTCGAGATCGCGCAGGATCAGGGTTCCCTTGGTGAGGATGGAGAACGGGTTCGCGCGGTCGCGCAGGGCCGTGATGATGCCCGGCATCAGCCGGTAGCGGCCCTCCGCGCGCTGGTAGCAGTCGACATTCGTCCCCATCGCGATATGGGCCCCCTGCCACTGGCGGGAGGCCAGCTGGCGGCGTACCAGCTCCGGCGCGTTGATCTTGACCACGATCTGGGAGTCGAAGCCGAGCCCCGTGTCGAGGTCCAGATAGCTGTGGGTCTTGCGGGCGAAGCAGTACACGCAGGCGTGGGTGCAGCCGCGGTACGGGTTCACCGTCCATTCGAACGGCATACGGGACGCGCCCGGCACCCGGTTCACGATCGAACGGGCGCGGATCTCGTGGAAGGTGATGCCGCGGAACTCGGGTGTGTCGAAGGTTCGGGTGGTCACGGCGTCCGTGCCGAAGAGCGCGATGTCCCCGGTAGGCCCGGTCGGCCCGGTCGTCGAGGCGTTCTCGACCAGATTGTCCCAGCGCATGGGTGCCTCCTCGGTAGCACTGACGACAGAATAGAACACACGTTCCCTTGATCGCCGCAACCGCGATTTGGGCGGGCGTACCGGAGGGTGGTTGGCTGGCCGCACCCCACCGGAAAACGAGTGCTGGAGGAAAGCCATGGCGCAGGTCGAGGCCACGACGGAGCGAATCATCGCGGCGGACCCGGAGACGGTGTTCGACACTCTGGCCGACTATGAGAACACCCGCGCGAAGCTTCTGCCCGGACACTTCAGCGAGTACGAGGTCCGGGAGGGCGGCGACGGCGAGGGCACCCTCGTCCACTGGAGGCTCCAGGCCACCAGCAAGCGCGTCCGCGACTGTCTGCTGGAGGTGACCGAGCCCAGCGACGGCCGGCTCGTGGAGAAGGACCGCAACTCCTCCATGGTCACCACCTGGACCGTCACCCCCGCCGGTGAGGGCAGCTCGAAGGCCGTCGTCACCACCGTCTGGGACGGCGCGGGCGGCATCGGCGGCTTCTTCGAGCGGACCTTCGCCCCCAAGGGCCTGAGCCGCATCTACGACGAGGTGCTCGCGCGGCTCGCCAAGGAGACCGAGAAGGGCAGCACGGACTGATACCTGTCCTTAGGACAGGGACCGGCCGAGTGCCCCTGCCCCCGGGCCGCCTTCGGGCGGTTTGAGGGTGCCTCCCGGCGGATAGTTGCCGGGGTCACCGTTTCGAGTGGTTTTCCCCGCGGCGCCGTAGCGTGCCCCCGCACGACGCGTCGCGGGAAAGCTCCTGATGAGCGCCTCGGCGTCAGCTCAACCGGTCAACCCGCCCCCGTCACAACCCCGTTCAGGGGAGGGCAACCCGCTTGCTCCTGCTTGGCGCGCAATGCGAACAATGACGCCGCGCAGGTGTGACGAGGGGAGCAGTACGTGGGCGGGACCACTCTGGTGAAGGACGTCGGGAACGGCCCCGGGAAAGGTGCCGACGGCGCCGGGAACAGTGCCGACGGCGCCGGGAACGGCGCCGACGAGGCCGCACGGGCCGCGCCACCGCCCGTCCCCGCCGCGGCCGACCGTCCGCCGCCCCCGCCCGCCGACGCCGCCGCCGCGGAAGCCCTCAGCCCCCGCCGGGTACGGCTGGTCTTCGTCGGGCTGATGCTCGCCCTGCTGCTGGCCGCGCTGGAACAGATGATCGTGGCCACCGCGCTGCCGAAGATCGTCGGTGAACTCCAGGGCCTGGACCGGATGTCGTGGGCGATCACCGCGTATCTGCTCACCGCCACGGTCGGACTGCCGATCTACGGCAAGCTCGGCGACCTCTTCGGCCGCAAGGGCGTCTTCCAGTTCGCCATCGTCGTCTTCGTCATCGGCTCCGCGCTGGCCGGCTGGTCGCGCACCATGAACGAACTCATCGCCTTCCGCGCCATCCAGGGCATCGGCGCGGGCGGGCTCATGATCGGCGTCCAGGCGATCATCGCGGACATCGTGCCGCCCCGGGAGCGCGGGCGCTTCATGGGGCTGATCGGCGCGGCCTTCGGTCTCGCGTCCGTGGCCGGCCCGCTGCTCGGCGGATTCTTCACCGACCATGTCTCCTGGCGCTGGTGCTTCTACATCAATGTGCCCTTCGGCCTGGTCACGCTCGCCGTCGTCGCCGTCGTGCTCAAGCTCCCCAAACCGACCGCCCGCGCCCGGCTCGACGTCCTGGGCGCGCTGCTGCTCACCGCCTCGTCCATCTGCCTGATGCTGCTGACCAGTTGGGGCGGTACGGAGTACGCCTGGGGCTCACGCGTCATCCTCGGGCTGACCGCGGGAGCCGTCGGAACTGCCCTGCTCTTCCTGGTCGTTGAGCGCTTCGCAGCCGAACCCCTCATCCCGCTGCGGCTGTTCCGCGACTCCGTCTTCAACATCACCAGCCTGGTCGGGGCGGTGGTCGGCGTGGCGCTGTTCGGTGCCGCCAGCTATCTGCCGACCTATCTCCAGATGGTCGAGGGGTCCAGCGCCACCGAGTCCGGTCTGCTGATGCTGCCCATGATGGGCGGCGTCGTCATCGCCTCCATCGCCTCCGGCCATCTCATCAGCCGCACCGGCCGCTACAAGATCTATCCGGTGCTCGGCGGGGCCCTCTCGGTGGCCGGGATGCTGCTGCTGTCCAGGCTGGACGCCGACACGTCCATGCTGGAGTGCGGTATCGCGCAGGGCGCCCTCGGTCTCGGGACGGGGATGGTGATGCCCGTACTGATCGTCGCCGTGCAGAACGCCGTACCGTCCGCCGACCTCGGCACCGCCACCAGCGCCCACAACTACTTCCGGCAGATCGGCGGCAGTGTCGGCGCCGCCGTCTTCGGCACGCTCTTCGCCAACCGGCTCGCCGACGCCCTCGCCGACCGTGTCCCCGCGGACGCCGGCCTCCCCGACATCGAGTCCATCACCCCGCAGGCGGTCCACGCGCTGCCGCCCGCACTGCGCGAGGGCTATGTCCAGGCATACGCGGACGCGATGCCGCGGGTCTTCCTCTATCTCGTGCCGGTGCTCGTCCTCGGCCTGTTGATCGCCTTCTTCCTCAAGGAGAAACCGCTGGTGTCCCAGAACGTCTCGGCAGCCGAGTCCGGCACCGTCCCCGCCGCGCGCAGCGCGTCCGACCCCGGCATCCCCGCCGCACCGGGACCGGCCCCGTACATCTCGGGTGTCGCGGTCTGCGGCACCGTGCAGCACTACGACGGCTCCACCGTGCCCCGCGCCGCCCTCACCCTCATCGACGTCCACGGCAAGCAGATCGGGCGCGGTGCGAGCGGCGAGGACGGACGGTACGCGCTGAGCGTGCCCGGCTCCGGCTCGTACGTGATGATCGCGGCGGCCGGCGGGCACCAGCCCCAGGCCGTCACGGTCACCGTCGGCGAACGCCCCGTCGAACTGGACGTGGTCCTCGGTGGCGCCGGACGGCTCGCCGGGGCCGTGCTCACCGCGGACGGCACGCCGGTGCGGGACGCCGCCGTGACCCTCACGGATGTACGGGGCGAGGTGGTGGCGAGCACCCGCAGCGGACGCGAGGGCGCGTATGTGATCTCGGAGTTGGTGGCGGGCGAGTACACCCTGGCCGCGAGCGCCCCCGCCTTCCGGCCCGCCGCGCTGCCGGTCAGTGTGCAGGCGTCCCGGGAGACCCGGCAGGACATCGAGCTGGCCGGCGGGGCGGTGCTGCGCGGCACCGTACGCGCCGGGGGCGGCCGTCCCGTCGAGGACGCGCGGGTCACCCTGCTCGACGCGGCGGGCAATGTGGTGGACACCCTCACCACCGGCGCCGACGGCACGTTCCGGTTCGTGGATCTCTCGTCGGGTGAGTACACGGTGATCGCCGCGGGCTATCCGCCGGTCGCCACGGTGCTCCAGGTGGCGGGCGGCGGACGTACCGAACGCGATCTCCAACTCGGCCACGAAGACTGACTGAATTTCAGTCAACAGGGGGTTGTGCGCGGGCGCACTACTGATTAGTTCATTGCCCCGCGCAACCCCGCGCAGGGCCGTACCGTGGAGGGCGGAGCCGCGGATCCTGGCGGCAGGGAAGGAGCCTCCCACCCATGGACAGTGGTGTTCCGCCGGGAGCGTCGCGGCAGCGGCCCGCCGCGGCCGGCCGGATTCCGCTCGCCGTGGTCGTCGTGGACGGGGACGGCCTGGTCTCGCACTGGTCGACCGGCGCACGGAGACTTTTCGGCCATGCGAAGGACGAGGCGGTGGGGCAGCCGGCCACCGATCTGATGCCGGTCGCCGGCGCCCTCGCCGCGGAGGAACGCGGCGTGGCGCACGGCATGTACGACACCGACACCGACATCGAGATCGGCACCGTCCTCGATACCGGTGGCGAGGGCGGCCCGGGGCTGCACCGCCGCGGCTCCTACCCGACCGCGGGGTACGCGACGCTCTCCGAGCGGGGCCGCGACCGGCTCGACGTGGTGTGGTGGGTGTATCCGCTCGTCGGCCCGGGAACCGGGCGCCATCTCGTACTCGCCGCGGACGCCGCCCAGTTCAAGAATGCCGGAGCCAACGGCCCGGACGGCACGGAGAGCCGGGCAGGCGCGGACGGCCGGGCCGGTGACCGGCGGATCTCTCCGGCCTTCGCCCTGCACACCGAGCTCCCCGACGCCGAGGCGCTGGCCCGGCGGCTGCCGGACATCCTGCCGAACATGGGTCCCGCCGAATCCGGTCGCATCGTCGCGCAGGTCCTCGAACTCGGTTATCCGGTCCTGGAGTTCAGCTACCACGACCTGGTGCCCGTCACCCCGGACTGGGGTGTGCCGAAGCGGCCCGCGGGCCGCTTCGGCGTGACGGAGCCGCTGGACGGGGGCGGGGACGGGGATTCCCGGCGGCGGCCGGTCCCCCGTCCCGAGCTGGACCTCGAATACGCGGCGGTACGCGAGCGGCTGGAGTTCCTGAACGAGGTCAGCGGCCGGATCGGCTCGTCCCTCGATCTGGCCCACACCATCCGCGAGGTCACCAGCGCGGCCGTGCCCCGCTTCACCGACTTCGCGGGTACGCATCTGCGTGCCGCCGTACTCGCCGGGGAGGGCTTCCCGGACGGACCGCCCGACGCGACCACCGTCTGGCACCGGGTCTGGGTCGAGCACAACGACGAACCGGGCCGCTGGGACGACACCGTGCCCATCGGCGAGGCCATGGCCTTCCCCGAACACACCCCGTTCTTCCAGTGCATGAGCACCGGCGAGCCCGTGCTCATCCCGCGCCTCAGCGAGGAGGCGGGCGACCGGATCTCGGGCGAGTTCGAGAAGCGTGATCTGCGCCCTCTCATCAACCACCGGTCGATGCTCCTCGTCCCGCTGAAGGCGCGTGACGTGGTGCTCGGCTTCATGGTGCTGATGCGGCGGCCCGACCGGCAGCCGTTCGACGACATGGACCGTACGACCGGCGCGGAGCTCGCCGCCCGCGCCGGGCTCGTACTCGACAACGCCCGGATGTACACGTACCAGGAGAATGTCGCCGACACACTCCAGGACAGCATGCTGCCGCGGGTCCCGCCGCACATGGCGGGGTGTGACATCGCGACCCGCTATCTGCCGGGCGCCCGGCTCGGCCGGATCGGCGGCGACTGGTTCGACGCCGTCAAGCTGCCCGGCTCGCGCACCGCGCTGGTCGTCGGCGATGTGATGGGGCACGGGCTCAACTCGGCCGCGATGATGGGCCAGTTGCGCACCGCCGTGCGGACCATGGCGACCATGGAGCTGCCGCCCGCCCAACTGCTGCGCAATCTCGACGACGTGGCGCAGCGGCTCGGCGAACTGTATCTGGCGACCTGTCTGTACGCGGTGTACGACCCGATCAGGTCCGAGCTCCAGATCGCCAACGCCGGGCACATTCCGCCGGTGCTCGTCCGCGCGGAGAGCGGCGGGGCCGAGGTGCTCGATCTGCCGACCGGTGCCCCCATAGGAGTGGGCGGAGTGGCCTTCGAGACCGCGACCGTGAAGGTGGGGCCCGGCGACCGGCTGGTGCTCTGCACCGACGGTCTCGTCGAGGTCCGCAGGGCGGACGTCGGGGACGGTCTGGCCGCGCTCTGCGCCTCCGCCGCGCACCCCGCCGCCTCGATGGACGACGCCTGCGACACCATCATCCGCGCGTTCAACACCCGGGAGGGGCGCAAGGACGACGTGGCGCTCCTGATGGCCAGGCTGAACGGCATCCCGGACAGGGACGTCGCGGAGTTCCACCTCGCCCTGGATCCGCGCGAGGTGGCCAGGGCCAGACGGCTGGTGCGCGGACAGCTGCTCCACTGGGAGCTGCCGGCCGCGGTGGAGACGGCCCAGCTGATGGTCAGCGAACTGGTCACCAACGCCGTGAAGCACGCGCGGTCCCGGCGGGTCGGGCTGCGTCTCGTCCGTACGGACGCGCTGCTGTGCGAGGTCCTCGATGACGAGCCGGCCCCCGCCGCGCTGCTGGACGCGGGCCGGGACGACGAGTTCGGGCGCGGACTGCGGGTGGTGAGCACCCTGGCCAGGGAGTGGGGCACCAGCAGCTCCGCGCGCGGCAAGACGGTCTGGTTCGAACAGGCCCTGGTGCGCACGTAAGGGCTGCCCCCCGCCCGGCGCGAAAGGACGGGCGCGGTCCAACGGAGTGTGAAAGAGGCATCCTTCCCCTTGCCCCCCGACCTGCGCGGACGGTAGTCCGGTCCTCTACAGCCCGCCTTCGGCGGGCCGGAACAGGGGAGGCCGTATATGGACGTGTCGCAGCGTTACCGCGAGGCATGGGAAGGTTTCTGGGCGGAGACCTCCGACGCGCCCGGCGAGGCGATCTGGGACTCGGACCCGTCCTTCACCTCCGTACCGGACAGCGCTCTGCTGCTGCCGTACGCCGACACCACCCTGCCCGTGGCCGACCTCGGCTGTGGCAACGGCACCCAGACCCGCTATCTGGCCACCCGCTTCGCACGGGCGATCGGAGTGGACCTGTCGCACGCGGCGATCGCGCACGCGCTGCGTGCCGACACCGAGAAGTCCGCGGAGTTCCAGCAGCTCGACCTGGTCGACCACGACGCGGTGCGCGCGCTGCGGGAGCGTACGGGCGACACCAATGTCTATATGCGCGCGGTCATCCACCAGAGCGAGCCCCAGGACCGGCCGGCGGTGGCGGGCGCGGTCGCGGAGCTGCTGGGGGAGCGCGGCCGGGCGTTCGTCGCCGAGCTGACCAGTGCCTCCAAGGCCGTGCTCCAGCAGGCCGCGGCGGGGCCGGGCGGCCCGCCCGCGAAGCTGCGGCGGGTCTTCGACCACGGGCTCAGGCCGGCCGGTGCCGGGGACGAGGAAGTGCCCGAGCTGCTGCGCGCGGCGGGGCTGCGGATCCTGGCGGACGGGGACACCGCGCTGGTCCAGACGGAACAACTGCCGGACGGCACCCGTATCGATCTGCCGGCCAGGTGGTACATCCTCGCCCGCGAGTGAACCGCACCGGCCCCTGAGCCCGCGGTCCAGGCGAGTCACCCGCCCGGGGTCCGGTCGAGTCGTCCGAGCCCCCGGGTCCCCGGTCCGCCGCGGAAATGAGTTGCCGCCCGCGGCGGCCTCTGCTGTACTCCCCGCGACAGCCCATTGATCAAGGAGAAGATTATGCGTGGAGCGTCAATGCCCATCCGGAAGGTCACCACCGCCTATCTAGAGGACATGACGCTCCATGAGTACGTTGAACCTGGGAATTCTGGCGCATGTCGACGCCGGTAAGACAAGTCTGACCGAGCGGCTGCTCTTCACCGCCGGTGTCATCGACGAGATCGGAAGTGTCGATGACGGCAGCACCCAGACGGATTCCCTGACGCTGGAACGACAGCGTGGCATCACCATCAAATCCGCGGTCGTCTCGTTCGTCGTCGGCCACACCACGGTCAATCTGATCGATACCCCCGGCCACCCGGATTTCATCGCCGAAGTGGAACGGGTCCTCGGCGTGCTCGACGGCGCCGTGCTGGTCATTTCCGCGGTCGAGGGCGTGCAGGCGCAGACCCGGGTGCTCATGCGGACGCTGCGGCGGCTGCGCATTCCCACCCTGATCTTCGTCAACAAGATCGACCGCACCGGCGCGCGATACGAAGAGGTGCTGCGGGCCATGTCCGAGAAGCTCTCCCCGTCGGTGATCGCGATGGGGGCGGCCACCGGTCTGGGCACACGCGCCGCGCTGCCCGTGCCGTACGGCGCCGGCGACGCCGCGTTCACCTCCGGGCTCGCCGAACTGCTCGCCGAGCACGACGACGCACTGCTGGCCGCGTACGTGGACGACCCGGCGGCGCTCCCGTACCACCGGCTCCGCGAAGAACTGGCCGGCCAGACCCGACGGGCGCTCGTGCACCCGGTCTACTTCGGCTCGGCGATCACCGGCGCGGGTGTGGACGCGCTCATCACCGGCATCAGGGAACTGCTGCCCAGGGCGGGAGGCGATCCCGAAGGGCCCGTCTCCGGCACGGTCTTCAAGATGGAACGGGGGCCGGCAGGGGAGAAGATCGCATACGTACGGATGTTCTCGGGCACGGTAAGGACGCGGGACCTGCTGCGATACCACCGCGATCCGCAGACCGACACGCAGAGCGATACCGCGGGCCATGCTGGGGGCGATCCGGTGAACGAGGTACGGGACATGGAGGACAAGGTCACCGCGATCAGCGTGTTCGACCGCGGGTCCGCCGTCCGGCGCGCGTCGGTCTCCGCCGGGCGGATCGGAAAGCTCCGGGGCCTCGGCGACATCCGCATCGGCGACGAGATCGGAATTCCGCCCGCCGTCCCCGCGGAGCGCCGGTTCTTCTCCCCGCCGACGCTCGAAACAGTCGTCGTTCCCCGCCGAGCCGCCGACAAGGGCGCGATGTACGCCGCGCTCACCCAGCTCGCCGAACAGGACCCGCTGATCAATCTGCGGCAGGACCGGATCCGGCGGGAAATCTCCGTCTCCCTCTACGGCGAGGTGCAGAAAGAGGTCATCCAGGCGACGCTGCTGGACGAATTCGGGGTCGACGTCACCTTCCGCGAGACCACGACGATCTGTGTGGAACGGCCCGCGGGCAGCGGAGCGGCCGCCGAGATCATGGGAAAGGATCCCAATCCCTTTCTGGCGACCGTCGGGCTGCGCGTCGATCCCGCTCCCGTCGGCGCGGGCGTGGAATTCCGGCTGGAGGTCGAGCTGGGGTCGATGCCGTACGCGTTCATGAAGGCCGTGGAGGACACCGTGAAGGAGTCGCTGCGGCAGGGGATCCACGGCTGGCAGGTCACCGACTGCGTGGTCACCATGACGCACTCCGGCTACGCACCCCGGCAGAGCCACTCCCACGGCGTCTTCGACAAGAGCATGTCGAGCACCGGCAGCGACTTCCGCCATCTCACCCCGCTGGTGCTGATGAGCGCCCTGGAGAGGGCGGGCACCACGGTGTACGAGCCGATGCACCGCTTCCGGCTCGACCTCCCGGCGGACGCGCTCGGCGCCGTACTGCCCGTCCTGGGGCGCCTGCGCGCCGTCCCGCGCACCTCGTCGGCGAACGGCCACGCGTATCTGCTGGAGGGGGAGATTCCGGCGGCCCGGGTCCATGAACTGGAACAGCGGCTGCCTACGCTGACCAGTGGAGAAGGTGTGCTCGAAGCGTCCTTCGACCACTATGAAGCGGTCCGCGACACCATCCCGGCCCGGCCCAGAACGGACCACAATCCGCTCAACCGCAAGGAGTATCTGCTGCATGTCGTACGACGGGTGTAACGTCCCGCCGACGCCCGTGCCGATGCCGTCAAACGTCTCTCCCCCTGGAGAACGGAGCACCTGTGAAGATCCTCATCAGCGCCGACATGGAGGGTGCCACGGGGGTGACCTGGCCGGCCGACGTCCTGCCCGGCACGCCCCAGTGGGAACGCTGCCGCTCCCTGTTCACCTCCGATGTCAACGCCGCCGTACTCGGCTTCCTCGACGGCGGCGCCGATGAGGTGCTGATCAACGAGGCGCACTGGACCATGCGCAATCTGCTGCTGGAACGGCTCGACGAGCGCGCCGAGATGCTGACCGGCCGGCACAAGTCGCTGTCCATGGTCGAGGGCGTCCAGCACGGTGACGTCGACGGCATCGCCTTCGTCGGCTACCACACCGGCGCCGGTACGGAAGGGGTGCTCGCGCACACCTATCTCGCCAACTCCCTCACCGGCGTATGGCTGAACGGCACCCGGGCCAGCGAGGGGCTGCTGAACGCGCGCGTCGTCGCGGAGTACGGCGTCCCGGTGGTCCTGGTCACCGGCGACGACCTGACCTGCGTGGACGCGGAGGGCTACGCGCCGGACGCGCGCAAGGTCGCCGTCAAGGACCATGTCTCGCGGTACGCGGCCGTCTGCCGGACCCCGGCCCGTACCGCCGCCGACATCCGCGCCGCCGCCAAGGAGGCCACGGCCCTCGCCGGACGGTACGAGCCGGTCGCGGGCGGCCCGTTCACCGTGGAGATGGAGTTCGACGCCGCCCATCTCTCCGACGTGGCCACGGTCGTACCGGGCGTGGCCCCCAGCGGGGAGCGCCGGGCCGCCTACACCAGCGGGACGATGTATGAGGCCATTCGTACCTTCAAAGCGGTCACGACGATCGTTTCGGCCGCCGTGGAGGAGCAGTATGGCTGACATGACACCCAGCGACACGAGTGGTGGCCCCGACGCGGCCGCGCTCGACGAGGTGGTCGCGTTCACCTCGGAACTCATCCGTATCGACACCACCAACCGGGGGAGCGGGGACTGCCGCGAGCGGCCGGCGGCCGAATACGTCGCGGAGCGGCTCGCGGACGCGGGGATCGAACCCACGCTGCTGGAGCGGACCCCCGGGCGCACCAACGTGGTGGCCAGGATCGAGGGCACCGACCCCTCGGCCGACGCGCTCCTCGTCCACGGCCATCTGGACGTGGTGCCCGCCGAGCCCGCCGACTGGCGCCTGCACCCCTTCTCCGGCGAGGTCCGCGACGGAGTGGTGTGGGGCCGCGGCGCGGTCGACATGAAGAACATGGACGCGATGGTGCTGTCGGTCGTCCGCGCCTGGGCCAGGGACGGGATCCGGCCACGCCGGGACATCGTGCTCGCCTACACCGCCGACGAGGAGGCCAGCGCCGAGGACGGCTCCGGATTCCTCGCCGACCAGCACCCTGAGCTGTTCGAGGGGTGCACGGAAGGCATCAGCGAATCCGGGGCCTTCACCTTCCACGCCGGGCCCGGCATGGCGCTCTACCCGATCGCCGCCGGGGAGCGCGGCACCGGCTGGCTGAAGCTCACCGCCCACGGCAGGGCGGGGCACGGCTCCAAGGTGAACCGCGCCAACGCGGTCAGCAGGCTCGCCGCCGCCGTCGCCAGGATCGGCAGCCACCCCTGGCCGGTCCGGCTCACCCCGACCGTGCGGGCCGCCCTCGCCGAACTCGCCGCGCTCTACGACATCGACACCGATGTCAACGCCGAGCACTTCGACACGGAAGGGCTGCTCGGCAAGCTCGGCCCGGCCGCCGCGCTGGTCGAGCCGACGATAAGGAACAGCGCCAACCCGACGGTCCTGGAGGCCGGTTACAAGGTCAATGTCATCCCGGGCCAGGCCACCGCCTATGTCGACGGGCGCATGGTGCCCGGCGGCGAGGAGGAGTTCCGCACCACCCTGGACCAGCTCACAGGACCGGATGTGGAGTGGGAGTTCCACCACCGGGAGGTGGCCCTCCAGTCGCCGGTCGACTCGCCGACGTTCGCCAAGCTGCGCGCCGCCGTCGAGCGCTTCGACCCGGCCGGGCATGTCGTGCCGTACTGCATGTCGGGCGGTACGGACGCCAAGCAGTTCTCCCGGCTCGGCATCACCGGCTACGGCTTCTCGCCGCTCAAGCTGCCCCCCGGCTTCGACTACCAGGCGCTCTTCCACGGCGTGGACGAGCGGGTGCCCGTCTCGGCGCTGCACTTCGGCGTCCGTGTCCTCGACCACTATCTGAAGTCCGCTTAGGAGCGTGGCTCATGCTGTCCATGGGGGCCTACGGAACGTGGGCGTCACCGATCGACGCCGCGCTGGCCGCCTCGCACGACGGGCGCCCCGAGTATGTGGGCGTGGTCGGCGACGAGGTGTGGTGGACGGCGCCGCGTCCCGCCGAGGCCGGCCGGCGCGCGCTCGTACGGCGCCGGGCCGACGGCCACGAGGAGTCGCCGCTGCCGGCCCCGTGGAACGTCCGCAGCCGGGTCATCGAGTACGGCGGGGTGCCCTGGGCCGGTGCCACCCGCCCCGAGGGCGGCCCGCTCGTCGTCTTCGTCCACTTCCCCGACCAGCGGCTGTACGCGTACGAACCGGACGGCGGCGGTGCGCCCCGGCCGCTCACCCCGGTGTCCGCGACCGGCGGCGGACTGCGCTGGGCCGACCCGCGGCTCCTCCTCGACCGCGGCGAGGTCTGGTGCGTGCTGGAGGAGTTCACCGGCGAGTCGCCCACCGACGTACGGCGGGTGATCGCGGCGGTCCCGCTCGACGGCTCGGCCGCCGAGAACCGTACGGCCGTGCGCGAACTCTCCGACGACCGGCACCGCTTCGTCACCGGGCCCCGGCTCTCGCCCGACGGGCGCCGGGCCGCCTGGATCGCCTGGGACCACCCGCGGATGCCCTGGGACGGCACGGTCGTGATGCTCGGTGACGTGGCGGAGAGCGGCCCGTTCACCGGCGTCAGGGCCCTCGTCGGGGGCACCGGCGAATCGGTCCCGCAGGCCGACTGGGCGCCGGACGGCTCGCTGCTCTTCGTTTCCGACAGCGACGGCTGGTGGGAGATCCGGCGCATCCGCCCCGAGGCCCTGGACCAGGCCATAGGCCCGGACAGGGCCCCCGGCGTCATCCGGAGCGCCGGCCTCTGCCCCGGCCGCGGGGAGGAGTTCGGCGGACCGCTCTGGAAGATCGGCCTCCAGTGGTTCCATCCCATGGACAACGGGCTGATCGCCGTCATCCACGGCAAGGGCTCCACCGCGCTCGGCGTACTCGACCCGGCGACGGGTGAAGTGGTGGACGCCGCCGGGCCCTGGACCGAATGGGCCGCCACCCTCGCCGTCCAGGGCGACCGAGTGATCGGCGTCGCGGCCAGCCCGCGCAGCGCGTACGAGATCGTGGAGCTGGACACCGGCACCGGACACGCCCGGGTGATCGGCGCGGCACACCGGGACCCGGTGGACCCCGCCTACTACCCCGAGCCCCGGATCCGTACCTTCACCGGGCCCGACCACCGCGAGATCCACGCCCATATCTATCCGCCGCACAGCCCCGATCACAGCGCGCCCCACGACGAACTACCGCCCTATGTGGTGTGGGCCCACGGCGGACCCACCAGCCATGCCCCGCTCGTACTCGACCTGGAGATCGCCTACTTCACCTCGCGCGGCATCGGCGTCGCCGAGGTCAACTACGGCGGCTCCACCGGCTACGGCCGGGCCTACCGCGACCGGCTGCGCGAGCAGTGGGGCGTGGTCGATGTGGAGGACTGCGCGGCCGTCGCCTCCGCGCTCGCCGCCGAGGGCACCGCCGACCCGGCCAGACTCGCCGTACGCGGCGGCAGCGCGGGCGGCTGGACCACCGCCGCCTCCCTCACCTCCACCGATGTCTACGCCTGCGGCACCATCAGCTATCCGATCCTCGACCTGCTGGGCTGGGCCACCGACGAGACCCATGACTTCGAGTCCCAGTACCTCGAATCGCTGATCGGCCCGCTCGCCGAGGTCCCCGGCCGCTACCGGGACCGCTCGCCGCTCAACCACGCCGACCGGGTCAGCGCGCCGTTCCTGCTGTTGCAGGGGCTCGACGACGTGATCTGCCCGCCCGCGCAGTGCGAACGGTTCCTGGAGCGGATGGCCGGAAGCGGTGTACCGCACGCGTACCTCGCCTTCGAGGGCGAGGGCCACGGCTTCCGCAGGGCCGGCACGCTGGTCCGCGCGCTGGAGGCCGAACTGTCCCTGTACGCGCAGACCTTCGGTATCGACCGTACCGACGTCCCCCGGCTGGAGTTCCGCGGATGACGCTCACCCCACTGACCCGGCCCGCACGACTGCGGCCCGGGGCCCGCGTCGCCGTCGTGGCACCCAGCGGCCCCGTGCCGGCCGAGCGGCTCGAAGCGGGCCTGGACATCCTGCGCGGCTGGGACCTCGATCCCGTCGTCGCGCCGCATGTCCTGGACGTCCATCCCCGGCTCGGCTATCTCGCGGGAACGGACGAGGACCGCGCCCGCGACCTCCAGGACGCCTGGTGCGACCCGGCCGTCTCGGCGGTGCTCTGCGCCCGGGGCGGCTACGGCGTGCAGCGCATGGCCGACCTGCTCGACTGGACCGCGATGCGGGCCGCGGGCCCCAAGGTCTTCGTCGGCTACAGCGACATCACCGCGCTGCACGAGGCGTTCGCCCGGCGCCTCGGACTGGTCACCCTGCACGGTCCGATGACCGCCGCGATGACCTTCCTCAAGGACGCCGCCACACAGGAGTCGCTGCGCGCCACGCTCTTCGAGCCCGAGTCGGTGCGCGTGCTCGGCCAGGACACCGCGCGGGGGCTGGTGCCGGGGCGTGCCGCGGGCGTCACGTTCGGCGGCTGCGTCAGCCTGCTCGCCGCCGAACTCGGCACCCCGTACGCGCGGACCTCGGCGGCGGGAGGGCTGCTGCTGATCGAGGATGTCGGCGAGGAGCCGTACCGTCTCGACCGCATCCTCACCCAACTGCTGCGCTCCGGCGGGCTGGACGGCGTCGCGGGGGTCGGCCTCGGCTCCTGGGCGGAGTGCGGGGCGCCCGAGGATGTCAGGGCGCTGCTGCTCGACCGGCTCGGCGGGCTGGGCGTACCGGTCGTGGAGGAACTGGGCTTCGGCCACGGCGAGTCGAACCTGACCGTGCCGCTGGGCGTGTCCGCCGTTCTGGACGCGGAGAGCGCCACCCTCACCCTGGACCTCCCCGCCCTCGTCTGAGGTGGCGGGGCCGGCCGGTCCGGAGTGAGGGTGGCGGCGCTCGGACGTACTCGTCTCAGTCCGTACGGCCCTCCGGGTCGCGGCCCATGGCCTCCGGATGGCTGATGGGGTGGTCGAGAAGGATCTCGTCGGCGATGGCGAAACCACGCGTGAGGGCCGGGGCATGGGGGGCCAGCGCGACGACGGCGTCCTCCGCCAGGTCGGGGAGCAGCCTCACCTGGTCGGCGGTCAGCCGTCCTTCGGCGAGGAGGTCTCCGCTGTGGGCGGCGATACGGCGCAGTGCGAAGAGCCGGTGCAGCGTGTGCAGGAGAGGCCGTGCCCCGGGCTCCGCGGTCGCGTCGGCGGCGGTCAGCAGGGCCTCGGCGGCCCGGCGGTGGGCGTGGGCGTCGACCAGTTCGAGGGCGGGCGTGACCGCCGCGTTCCACCGGTTGAGCGGGTTGCCGGCCTTGCCCGCGCGCAGCCGGGTCCTGGCCCGCTGGTGCCAGACGCTTTCGATGTCCGCCAGGAGGTCCTGGAGGAAGGCCGGATCGGTGAGATCGCGGTCCTCGGGCGCGATGGCGCTCGGCCGCTTCGGGGTGAAGTGTCCGAGAAGCATCTCCCCGGCCGCCTTCACCCAGATGACAAGGTTGTCACCTTCCGCGGTGATGGTGCCCTCGTTGGCCGTCAGCTGGGCGGCGATGCCGTTGGCGAGGAACAGCCCCTGGGCGCCGCACCGTTCGCGGCACTCCGTCATCACGGCGCGGGCCCGCCAGGTGATCCAGCCCTTGGCGACGGCCGCCAGACGTTCGCCGTCCTCGCGCTCCGCCTCCGTCGCCTCGGTCCACTGCCGCACGGCGGTGCGGTGCAGCAGCGTCGCGGCGTAGGTGGTGGCGAGGGCGTCGATCAGCGGGGTGTGATGGCTGCGATGGGCGAACAGCGGCACGCTCCCCCCGGCGGTGACGCCCGAGGTGTGCCGGGTGTGGGCGTGGCGTACCGCGACCGCCAGGGCGTGACGGGTGACCCCGAGGCTGTAGGCGCTCATGCAGAGCTTGCCGGCGGTGACCCGGCTTATGGAGTGCAGGAAACGCTTGCGGGGGCTGCCGATCGCGCTGGTGAAGACGCCGTCCGGGGTGAGCCGTCCATGGCCGGACTGGAGGAGCGCGTCATGGGGCAGCCGGACGTTCTCGAAGGAGGTGACGCAGTGGTCCACCGGGCTGGTGGCCGTCTGCGGCAGCCTGCGTATCTCCACCCCCGGCAGCGGGCCTCCCGTGTCGTCGCTGAGCGGGGTGAGGAACAGGAAGACGCCCCGGTCCGTGCCGTCCGTGATCAGCCGGGCCGCCACGACAGCGGTCTTGGGGCCGCCGGTGGAGCTGGTGTTGGGCATGAACTTGCCCGCGGACGGGGACGGCGTGTGCAGGACGAAGCCGCCGGTCGCCGGGTCGAACGTGGCGGTCGTCTCCAACTGGGAGGCGCTGTTGCCGTGCCCGGCCTCGGTGCACAGGAACGTACCCGTACGCCGCAGTTCGGTGAACGCGCGCAGGTCACGTTTCCCGCCCGCTCTGTGATCCAGGAGGCTGCCGAGGAAGAGGTTGTAGTGGATGCTCGCGACTGTCGTTAATCCCGGGTCCACCGGCCCGGACCACTCGTGGAGGGCGCTGAGGCGTTCCACGTCGGCGACGAGGTCCTCCGGGCTGTCGAGTACGTCATTGACCAGCCGCAGCCGCTCGTAGGACAGCGCGGCACGCTCCTGCGGTGTCAGCCCCTCGCGAAAGCGGAACGGCCCGGTGCTGAAGAGCTTCCGCCAGGGCTGGTGGACCTCTTCGAACCGTTCGCCGAAGAGGACCGTGGTCAGCGCCGCGGCGGCCGGGGAGTCCTGGACAGAGGGAAGCGCGGAAGCGGAAGGGGAAGTCACCATAGTCACAGGGCGGAACGCTAACCCAACGACCAGTCACGTCCCAGTGTGATGATCAACACCCCGTCCGGAGGCGCCGGGGACGTTTGACGGAGTCGGTTCCGAGCCACCCTGGTCCACCCGGCTCAAGATCACGTAGGGTGGCGCGATGCCCGACCTTCCCGAACGGCTCGCCGAAGGCGGGACGGCCGGGCCTGCGGTCCGGTCCGCCCCTGGCCGCACCGGCTCAGCGGCCCTTGCGGTTGATCTTCATGGTGTCCATGTCGGTCACCGTGGAGCGCAGCTCGCGATGGCCGCAGCCCAGGGCCTCCAGCGCCGTCTCCGCACGGTCCTCGGCGAGCGCGCCCGCCATCTCCTCGCCGTCCGCCGCGTCGGAGACCACCACGAAGCGGTAGCTGAAGTGCTTCAGCGCCGCGTCGTAGGTGAGCGAGCCTTCCGGGGTGAACCGCATCTGTGCCAGACCGTGCTGGTCGACGTCCGCGAGCAGCCGGGCGCGGTCGTCGTCCGTCAGCCCGTCCCATGTGCCGCGCACGATCACCCGGTAGGTGTGCTGAGTGGTCATCCCGCCGCCCGTCCTTGTCCGTTCTCACTGTCCTGAATCCATTTGAGGAACAACCCTACGGCGGTAAGGATGGTTCGCATGCGGAATATCGTGGTGATCGACGCGCCCTCCAACCTGGGCCTCCGGCCTCCGGCCCCCGGTGTCGTGCCGGGGTGCTACAAACTCGCGGGCGCCCTGCGCGAGCAGCGGATCGTCCAGCGGCTCGGCGCGTTCGAGGGCGGGGTCGTCGTCCCGCCGCGCTACGACCGCGGCGACTGGAAAGAGGGTGACGGGGTCTTCAACGCGGCGGCGATCGCCGCGTACACGCCCCGGCTCGCCGACCGGATCGAACACCACGTCAGGGCCGGGGACTTCCCGCTCGTACTGGGCGGCGACTGCTCCATCCAGCTCGGCGCCTCGCTCGCGCTGCGCCGCATGGGACGGTACGGACTGGCCGCCATCGACGGCTCGGCCGACTTCCGGCACACGGGCAACTCCGACACCATCGGCGCGGCCGGCGGCGAGGAACTGGCGATCGGCACCGGCCGGGGCCAGCGGGATCTGAGCGACCTGGAGGGACTGCGCCCGTACCTGCGGGACGAGGACGTACGGCTCTTCGGGATCCGCGACGACGACGAGGACCGCGAGGAGCTCGCCCGGCTGAGGATCCACACCGTGACGGTCGGCGAGCTGCGCGAATGGGGCGCGGCGGAGCTGGCGGGAGCCGTGCTCCAGACGCTGGAGGCGCCGGTCACCGACGGGTTCTGGGTCCATCTGGACGCGGATGTGCTCGATCCGGAGGTGATGCCGGCGGTCGACAGCCCGGACGCGGGCGGTCTGCTGCCGGACGAACTCGCTGTACTGCTGCGGACCTTGGTGCGCTCCGAGCGCTGCGTCGGGCTCAACGTGACCATCTACGACCCGGACCTCGACCCGGACGGGACGGCCGGTGCGCTGCTCGCCGATCTGGTGGTGGGGGCCTTCACCGACGAAGGGCCCCCGGCCGCCGGCCGACCGGCCCGGTGATCAGCCCGGAGACTGGACGGCGTTGCGGTCGACGTACTCGAAGACCGAACCGTCGGGGTGCAGGGCGATCACATTGCGCCCCACCGGCGTCGGCACCGGGCCCGCGACGATATGTGCCCCGACGCCGGTGAGGACGGTGATCGCCTCGTCGACGTCCTTGACGGCGATCGTCGCCGTGACCTTGCGCAGGACATCGATTTCCGACGCGGGGCCGCTCATGAGGAGGAAGCAGCCGACGGCGGCGACGGAGACCCCACCGCGCTCGAAGCGGAGCGCGGGGCTTCCGGTGAGGCGTTCGTAGAACACCACCGAGGTCTCCAGGTCGTCGACGCAGATGCGCAGCGTGGTTCCCAGGATTTCCATGCGCACCAGGTTAGTTGGCCGCGCGGGGACGTGTGATCGATTCGGGTGGCCGGGACCGGGAGTGAGCCCGCTTCATACCCGGCAGAGGATCTCCCCGTGCGGGACCATGAACCAGCCGTCCTCGGCGCCGCCCCACTCCCGCCACGCCCCGGCGATCTCGTCCAGCCGCTCCGGTGTCGTATGCCCGCCGCCGACCGCCAGACCCGCATAGCCCGACGCGGTCGTACGGTCCGCCCACAGGCCGCTCCACCAGGCGCGCTCGTCGGGGGTGGCGAAGCACCAGGTGCCGGCGGTCGAGGTGATGTCGGTGAAGCCGGCGCGCCGTGCCCAGGACAGCAGCCGCCGGCCGGCGTCGGGCTCGCCGCCGTTGGCGCGCGCCACCCGGCGGTACAGCTCCTGCCAGCCGTCCAGTGCCGGTACGCCGGGGAACCAGGCGAACGAGCCGTAGTCCGCGTCACGCGCCGCCACGACCCCGCCGGGCCGGCACACCCGGCGCAGCTCGCTCAGGGCCCGCACCGGATCGCCCACATGCTGGAGGACCTGATGCGCGTGCACGATGTCGAAGGAGTCGTCGGGGAAGTCCAGTGCGTGGACATCGGCGACCGCGAAGCGGACGTTGTCCGCACCGGCGGTGGCCGCCGCCGCCCGCGCCTTGTCCAGGACGTCCTCGGCGGCGTCGACGGCCGTGACCGTGCCCGGGGCGACGAGCGCGGCCAGGTCGGCGGTGATGGTCCCGGGTCCGCAGCCGACATCCAGCAGGTCCTGGCCCGGCCGCAGTTCGGGGAGAAGGTACGCGGCGGAGTTGGCGGCGGTGCGCCAGCGGTGCGAACGCAGCACCGATTCGTGGTGCCCGTGGGTGTAGACCGCGGTCTCCTTCGGCATGGCGGGACTCCCTCTCGCGACGTGGCCCGGCTCGTGACGTGGTCCGGCCACGGTACGCCGCCATGTCGCATGATGAGACCTGTGTCTTGTAATGTGGACGCGTTCGGTGGGGGGCGGATCAGGTCCGCGGGGGCCCGGTGACCGATTCCACCGGCCGCACCGCGAGTCCGTCGATCACCGTCGTCGGCGGGTCGCCCCCGGAGAGCAGCAGGGCGGTGATCGCGTCGGCGGGCCCCTCGGTGAAGTGCACCCGGCCGAACGGCAGCGGCACCACCGTGGGCGACGCCCCGGGCGGGATGCCGAGCAGCTCGCCCAGCCAGCGCGCCGAGGCACGCGGATCGGGGGTCTCGACGAGGATCCCGGCGAGGTCGTGCGGGCCCCGGTTGACCCGGCCCGCGCTGTACTTGGCCAGAATCGTCTGCCGGTCGGGCTCGTAGGTGACGAAGAACGGTGCCCAGGGCGGGCCGTCCGTCAGTATCGCCTCGCGGAACGAGACGGGGGAGCCCTCGCGGGCGAAGGTCAGCAGCTCCACCCCGTGCCCGCGTGCGCGCAGCCGCTCCGCCGTGGCACCCGCGTCGGTGACATGGACGCAGAAGACGAGCGCGCCGCCGCCCCGCGCGACGAGTTCGTCGGCCCGCGGCTGCCAGCCCCTCATGGCCCTGCCGTAGGGCGAGTCGAGGAAGACCAGGCGGTTGACGATGCTCGACAGCTCGATATACCGGCTGTCCAGCCGCCACGCGCCATTGCGGTACCCCAGATACTCCGGGTTGGCGTGGGCGGGCAGTCCGGCTTCGGTGTAGCCGCGTACGGCGGACTCGACGTCCGGTACGCAGTGCACCAGATGGTCGAACTCCGGTTGCTCGGCGTCCGGTCGGCCGAAACCGGGCAGCTCGGATCCGGACTGCTCGAACTCCGGCGATTCCGTGGCGGGTTGGACGCGCAAGATGCCTCCCAGGTCGGTTAGGCGAGCCTAACCTTTCCACTGCTCCCGGGTGAGCTCATAGGCCACATCGCCCTGTTCCGATCCCTCGATCGTCTCGGGCCACTCCTCGAAGAAGGTACGGACGTACGTCAGCCCCGCCTTCTCCAGTACGCGCCGCGAACCCGTGTTGACCGTCATGGTCTGCGCGGTCACCCGCTCCGTGCCGAGGCCGGTGAACGCCGCGCGCACCAGGGCGCGGGCCCCCTCGGTGGCGTACCCCCGGCCCCAGGCCGCCCGGCGCAGCCGGTACCCCAGCTCGACGACCCGCCACCCCGGTTCGCTCCCCGGCGCCAGACAGAACCACCCCAGCCACGCGCCCGTGGCGCTCTCCTCGGCGGCCCAGAAGCCCCGGCCGAGCAGTCGCGGCAGCGTCCCGGTCCGTACGGTGTCGCGGGAGACCGGCCGGCCGCCGTCGATGAACCGCCGTACGCCGGGGTCGTTGTCGAGGGCGACCACCCGGTCGAGGTCGTCCTCGGTGAGGGAACGCAGCCGCAGCCGCGGGGTCTCCAGGAAGTAGCGCGTGTCCATGGCGTGATCCTCGGCCGTGCGGTTCCCGGCCGTCCACCGGGATTCCGGGGCACGGCCCGCGGCGGCGCCAGGATCAGCGCGTGGAGGTTCCGTCAGAGCAGCGCCTTCGGCCGGTAGACCGTCAGTGCCTCCTCCGCCTTGTCCAGTACCAACTCCCTCGGAGCCTCGGCCACTTCACCGTCGAACGCGAGCGGCGTACCCGGCGCGATCCGGGCGATCCGTACCCGTCGCATCCGCTCCGCCGCGTGCACGGGCGAACGGCTCAGCGGCCCGGCGAGCGCGGCGGCGATCAGCCGCGGCCCCGGGGCCCGGCCGCCGTGCACGATCCGTACGTCCAGCAGGCCGTCGGCCAGATCGAGCCGGTGGCCCGGCGTCGGCCCCATCGGCTGGTAGATGCCGTTCCCCGCGAACAGCAGCCACAGCGCCCGGTGCCGGCCCTCGAACTCGGCCTCCAGCTGGTGTCCGCCGCGCAGCACCTTCGCCGCGGCCAGGATCCCGGCGGGCCAGCCGCCGATGCGCGGCGCCCAGTGCTCACGCACCCGTACCAGCTCCGGATAGACGCCCAGACTGAAGGTGTTGAGGAAATACCCCGTCGCCGCCCCGTCCGGCCCAGGAGTGAAGCGCCCCAGGTCGACCCGTACGGCGTCACCCGCCGTCAGCGCCCGGCAGGTGTCCTGGACGCTCTCGATGCCCAGGTCGTACGCGAAGTGGTTGAGGGTGCCGCCGGGGAAGACGGCCAGCGGCAGACCGTGCCGCGCGGCGATCGACGCCGCCCGGTTGACCGTACCGTCGCCGCCGAGGACACCGAGGGCCACGCAGCGGTCCGCCGCCTTCGCCAGCTCGGCTTCCACATCCTCCGGCGCGCAATCCACGACCTCCGCGGCCGGCAGCGCGTCCCGTACCAGTGCGGCGGTGTCCGAAGAACCGGAGGCCAGGTTGACCACGACCACCAGCCCGTGGCCGTCGGGCAGCGCGGGGGCCTCGGCGTACGGCCGTCCCGGTGACGGCAGTTGGGAACGGGTCGGCACGATCCCGCGTACCGCGTAGGCGGCCCCCACCCCCAGCGCGGCGCCCGCCAGGACATCGCTCGGATAGTGCACCCCCGTATAGACCCGGGAGAGGGCCACGGCGGCGGCCACCGGCGCCACCACGGCGCCCCAGCCCTTCGACTCCAGCGCGACCCCGGTGGCGAAGGCGGCGGCCGAGGCCGCGTGCCCGGACGGGAAGGACGTCGTGAACGGCTGGTGCTTCAGCCGTCGTATCACCGGTACGGCGTCCAGCAGGGGGCGCTGCCGGCGTACCGCCCGCTTGCCCACGGTGTTGATGGCGGCCGAGGCGAGCCCCAGCGACACCGCGCCCCGCAGGGCGGCCCGGCGTGAGCGCGCCCCGCGCCCCAGCACGGCGATGCCCGCGGCGGCGCCGAACCAGAGCAGTCCGTGGTTGGCGGACCGGCTCAGCCGGGGCAGCACCGGCCCCGCGCCCGGCCAGTGCCGGTCGGCGACGGAGCGGAAGGCCCGCTCGTCCCAGCTGTCGAGCAGTGCCGTGATCCGGGCGCGGGCGCCCGGGACCGGCTGACCGTAGGGAGCGGAGGTGGCAGTGGTGTCTGGCATGGAACGCGGGTACCCCGCGAGCGGTCACCCCAAGCAGACCGTCCGGGGGAGCGGGTGAACGGACCCCGGAGCGCATGGCGGGGAAGCCGGGGGGCGAGGTGTGCGAAACCTCCGTATAAAGGGTCCAGACGAGATACCCGGGCGGGCGGTGACCACGGGAGGTGACGGTATGCGCCGGACGATTCCCGAGGGCCGTGGCCCCGTACGGTTCGGCCCGGCCGCCCCCGACGCCGGGCTGCCCGCGCTGCCCGAACTGGTCGGCGAGTGCGCGGGGGCGGCCGGACACACCTCACCGCAGCCGCCCGGCGGGGACGCGGTCCTGCGGGAGGCGGCCGCCGGCTACTGGTCGCGGCGCGGCCTGCGCACCGGTCCCGACGACGTGGCCGCCGCGCCCGGCGCGCAGCCGCTGCTGTTCGCGCTGCTCGCCGCGTACGACGGGGACGTCCTGATGCCCCGGCCGTGCCCCGCCTCCTGGACCCCGCAGGCCCGGCTGCTCGGCCGGCCCGCCTACCAGGTGCCGGCCCCGGCGGACGCGGGCGGCGTGCCCGATCCGTTCGCCCTGCTGGAGACGGTACGGCGGATCCGGGCCGAGGGCGGCCGGCCGCGGGTGCTGCTGCTCTCCGTCGCCGACGACCCGACCGCCGCGGTCGCCCCGCCGGAACTGGTCCGCGAGGCCTGCGAGGCCGCGGTCGCCGAAGGACTGCACATCATCAGCGACGAGACATGGCGCGACACCCTGCACCGGCCGCACGAGACGGTGCTGCTCAGCCCGGCCGAGATGTGGCCCGACGAGGTCGTCGTCCTCTCCGACCTGGCGGGCGCGCTGCTCCCGGCCGCCTGGCCGATGGCCGTCGCCCGCTACCCGGCCACCGACGCCGGAACCGCGCTGCGGGCCAGGACGCTCGACATCCTCACCGCGCTCGGAGCGATGGTCGCGGGACCCGTCGCCGCTGCCGCCGCCCACGCGCTCGACGAGCCGGACGCCGTCACGGCCAGGGCGCGGGCCACCGCCGCGCTGCACGGGCGTCTGGCCGCCGCCGCCCATCATGCGGTCCTCGCCTCCGGCGCCCTCGCGGTCGTACCGCTGGCAGGCCGCCATCTCTACGCCGACCTCGGGCCGCTGCGCGCACAACTGGCCCGGCTGGGCGTCACCGACTCCATGGAGCTGGAGAACCATCTGAGCCGGCGCCTGGAGGTGCCCGTGCCGGGCGGCCACCGGTTCGGGGACGAACTGGGCGCGCTGCGCGTACGCCTGCCGACGGGACCGCTGCTCGGGGCGACCCCGGAACAGCGGCTGAAGTCCCTCACCGCGACGGCGCCGCTGGAACTGCCGCATGTCGCACGGGCGCTCGGCCATTTCGGAGCGGTCTTCGACGAACTGCGATGAGCCGGAGCCCGCGTGTGAGCTAGGGTCTTTCGTTTGGATCAGGCCGGATCTGGGAGCGGGGTCTGGTGGAGGGGGTCCCTCCCGTGCCGTTCAGGCTACGGGGGAGGATCGCGAGGCGGAGGAGGGAGCCATGGCGGAGCCCTGGTGACCGACGACAACGCGGCGAGGCGCGGCCCGCCGCGGCAGCGGCTGATGTCACCGCGGGCACGCGAGCCCGGCATGATCCAAACGAGAGGCCCTAGGTCGGCCGGCCCTCCGAGCCCGGACTCTCGCGGCCCGGCCGCCGCAGTCTGCGCCAGAGCGCCGGGGCACCGCTGAGCACCAGCGTCAGCGCCACCGCGGCGAGCACCCCCTCCCAGGGCTCCTCGAAGAGCGAGCCGCCGAGCACCCCGATCAGCTGGTAGGTCGCCGCCCAGGCCAGACAGGCGGGCACATCGCCCCGGGCGAACCGGCGCAGTGGCCAGTCCCCCAGCAGGCAGGCCAGCATCACCGGAATCCGCCCGGCGGGCACCAGCCGGGAGAGCACCAGCACCGTCACCCCGTGCTCGCGCAGCTTCGTCTGCGCCTGTTCGAGCCGGTCGGGCGGGGCGTGCCTGCGTATCGCCGCCAGCCAGCGGGACCCGTTCCTGGAGCCGACACCGCGCCGCCCCAGCCAGTAGAGGGATATGTCACCGAGGAAGGCCGCGAACGACGCCACCAGGAAGACATAGAGCATGGAGAGCGGCGCGGTCTGGTGGAAGGCCACCACCGCCGCCGAACTCACCACCGCCCCCGTCGGCACCACCGGCACCAGCGCGCCCAGTGCCACCAGCAGGAAGACGGACGGATAGCCGACGGCCTGCTGCGTCGACTCGGGGGGCAGCTCCGAGAGCTGCGTCAGGAGCCGGTCGATCACAGGCCCGCCTCCGGCCGCACACTCTCGCCGTGCCGCAGCAGATGGACGCTGACCTTCGGCGCGAGCCGCGCCGCGTGCCGTACGAACTCGTCGCCCGGCGCGTAGAACTCGTGGGGGCGGACCCCGTCCAGACCGATCGGCCAGTACGTACCGAAATGCACCGGTACCGCCGCGCTCGGCGCCAGCTCGGCCAGCGCCTGTGCCGCGCGCCCGGCGTCCAGATGCTCGGGCCCCAGATGCGGTCCCCAGCCGCCCACCGGCAGCAGCGCCACATCGACCGGGCCCACGGCGTCCGCCATCCCGTCGAAGAGCCCGGTGTCCCCGGCGAAGTACGTCCGTGACGCGCCGCTGATCACATAGCCCAGGGCGGGGGAGCGGTGCGGTCCGACCGGCAGCCGCCGTCCGTCGTGGCGCGCGGGCACGGCCCGTACCCGCAGCGCCCCGATCTCCACCTCGTCGCCCGGCCCGACCTCGGTGATCCGCAGGCCCGAGGGGTTTCTGCGGGCGTCCAGCCTGCGCAGCCCCGGCACCGACCGCTCGGCGCCGCGCGGCACGATCAGCCGGGTGCCGGGCGCGAGCCTGGTCAGCGACCGCAGATGGAGGTGGTCGGAGTGCAGATGCGACACGAGCACGGCATCGGCGACGGACGCCTGGGGCGGCGGTACCTGACCGCGCCGGCGGCGCAGATGGGCCAGCCGGCGGACGAAGACCGGGTCCGTCAGCACGCGTACCCCGGAGTCCTCGACCGTGCAGGTGGCATGGCCCCACCACGTGATGACAGTTCCCAACCCGACCTCAGCTCCGTCCGCCCGTGGACCGCGCTCCCGCCCCGGGACCCTCTCCGAACTCAGCGTACGGCGGATACCCGCGCGGGCGGAGCGGGATGCGCTGGTCGCGCGCCGTTGACCGCCGGGCACGCGCCTGCCTCGCGGAGGCGTGCGCCGAGTAGGGTCTGCGGACGGAGGCGAGTGCCGGGGGAGCGGGGGGCAGGCATGCGTGAGGTACGAGTGGCCGTGATCGCCAGCCTGACACCGCTGGAGGAGCTGGACCGCGATCCCTTCCTCGTGGACACCCGCGGCCAGCACACGATGTGCGCGCGCTGGGCCGAGGACAAGGGGTATCTCGTCACCCGGCAGCTGCTGCTCTACGGGATGCGCCCCGACCACTGCGCGCTCTGGGCGGATGTCGAGGCGGGGCTGGTGGATCTCTTCGTCGCGGCGAACGAGCGCGTTCTCGAACGGGCGTTCCGTTCGGCGTCCGCCTTCTCCGCGGAGTGCGCGCGCAGAGGCGTACCGCTGGAGACCGTCGGACTGGACGAACCGCTGTACGACGCGGCCATGAAGGCCGACGTGCACCGCAGGCTCTCGATGCCCACGGCCGGGTACGACGGCTGCTGACCCGCGCGGGCCCCGCGGCCCGGGAGGAGACCGCGGCGCTCTGTGCGAGGCTGGGCCGAGCCCGTGACCGTGTACGGGCCGGACGTGAGGTGACGGAGCGACGTGTTCAAGGGGCGGTGGCGTACGACGGGCGGAGCCCTGCTGCGGGTGATCATCGTATGGGCGGTTTCCACGCTGACGATGCTGGCGCTGGCGGGGATCCTGCCGGACTTCAAGCTTCAGTCGGACAACCAGGACAGCATCACCAGGACCGCGGTCACCGCGGCCTGGGGCGCGGGCGCGTTCGGCATCCTCAGCGCGCTGGTCTGGCCCCTGCTCGTCCGCGCGCTGCTGCTCGTTCCCGCGCTGGTCCTCGGTCTGCTGGTGTTCTTCCTGAACGGCTCGCTGCTGCTGATCGCGCTCTGGCTCATCCCCGACGGGCGCGGGGCGGCCAATCCGGAGACCGCCGTGGTGGTCGCGGCCGTGATGTCCGCCGTCGCCTCCGCGACCTCGACGGGGCTCGCGGTCGGTGACGACGACGCGTACCGGCGCCGGCTCTCCCGTCTCGCGGACCGGCGGCGGCGCAGGAGCGGCGAGGACGGCGGGCACGGCGGACCGCCCGGCACGGTGTTCCTGCAACTCGACGGGGTCGGGCACCAGGTGCTGCTCGACGCGGTCACCGCCGGGGTGATGCCGCATGTCGCCGGCTGGCTGGGCGTGCGCCCACCGGATCCGGACGGCGGGTACGGTACGGCCGACGACCCCGCGCACGTCTCGCCGGGAGGCCTGGCGGACGGCGCGGGCCTTGCCGACGGCGCGGGCCGTGCGGACAGCGGGGGCCCGGCGGACAGCCTGACGGGCGACCCGCGGCCGACCCACCGGCTCACCCCCTGGCGCACCGACTGGTCCAGCCAGACGGGCGCGAGCCAGCTCGGCATCCTGCACGGCTCGAACCACGACGTCCCCGCCTTCCGCTGGTACGAGAAGGACACCGGCCGGATCATGGTCAGCAACCGGCCTTCCAGCGCCGCCGAACTCCAGCGCCGCGCCATCGCCCGCACCAACGACGGGGGCCTGCTCACCCTCGACGGCGCCAGCCGCGGCAACCTCTTCAGCGGCGGCGCCGACCAGCTCGCGCTGGTGCTGTCGATCGCCGCGCGGCGCGGCAGGGCCAACCGCTCCCGCGCCGGCTACTTCGCCTACTTCTCCGACCCGGCCAACGCCGTCCGTACGGTGGTCTCGTTCGTCGCCGACGTCGGCCGCGAGATCGGCGAATCGACCCGGGCGCGGCTGCGCGGCGACCGGCCACGGGTCGGCCGGGGCGGGCTCTACCCGTTCATCCGGGCCTTCGCGACCGTCGTCGAGCGCGATGTGGTGGTCGCGGCCGTGATCGGCGACATGCTGGCCGGACGCACCGCCGTCTACGCCGATCTCGTCGCGTACGACGAGGTGGCCCACCACTCGGGACCGCACAGCCGGGACGCCGAGCGGGTCCTCGCCCGGCTCGACCGCTCGGTCGGACTGATCGCCAGGGCCGCCGAGCACGCACCCCGTACCTACCGGATCGTGCTGCTCTCCGACCACGGCCAGAGCCCCGGCGAGACCTTCGAGAGCGCGTACGGACTCACCCTCAAGGACCTGGTCAGGGCCGGCTGCGGACTGCCGGTGTCGCGCAGGGCCGAGCGGACGAGGAGCGGCGCGGAGGCCCGCGAGGCGGCCCGGCACGCCGTCCTCGGCGCGCTGCACAGGCCCGAGCCCGAGGGCGCGGGCGAGCAGCCCGCGCACGGCTCCGACCCGGTCGTTCTCGCGTCCGGGAATCTCGGCCTGATCTCCTTCCCCGATGTGCCGGAGCGGATGAGCCGCGAGCGGATCGACCGGCGCCACCCCGCGCTGCTGCGGACCCTCGCGAGCCATCCGGGGATCGGCTTCCTGCTGGTGCGGAGCGAGGAACACGGCTCGGTGGTGCTCGGCCCCGGCGGGGCGGAGGTGCCGGTCGACGCGCTCGACGACAGCGGACTGCTCGCCGGTATGGGACCCGGCGCGGCCGACGCCGTACGGCGCACGGATTCCTTCCCGCATGTCGCGGACATCATGGTCAACTCGATGTACGACCCGGCGACGGGCCGCGTGCACGCCTTCGAGGAACAGATCGGCTCGCACGGCGGACTCGGCGGCGAGCAGTCGAGCGCCTTCCTGCTGTCACCGCTGGCGCTCTCCGCACCGGTCCCCGACAGCGGCGAACTCGTGGGCGCCGAGCGGGTGCATCAGGTGCTCAGACGGTGGCTGCGGGAGGGCAGCGGACCGCAGGTGCCGCTGGGAACGGTGTCCGTTCCCGTGGCGAATGCACGCTCCGACGAAGCACGAACCGCCGAGGAGGAGAAGGACTCGGCGTAGGGCGCGTACCCCGTGTGAGCGGTTTCCGCCGGTAGCAGGACGGCGCGGGTGTGTTTCTGGGCAGAGGTGCGTTGTCCAGGAGGTCGTGCCCATGAAGCGTGCCACGTCCGTTCCCACCCGCGCCGCGGCTGTCCGCGTCGCCGCCGCGCGCCCGGCCGCCCTGGTGGCGCTGCTGGTGCTGATCGCCTTCCTGGGCATGTCGATCGCGCCGTCCTCGGCGGCGATGCGGGACCCCGAGTCCCTGCCGCCCGCGTCCGGTTCCCGTGATCCGGCGGGCGAGGGACACCAGGACACCGCCGAATCCGAGCAGTCCGCCCCGGCCAGGACCGAGCGGACGGGCAGGGAGCCCCAACAGCCCCTGACCCGGACAGGACTGTCCGGCGAGCGGGTTCGGGTTCCGTACGCCGGACGGTGCGCTCCGGTCTGGCCGCCGCGCGCTCCGGTCACGCCGCGCTGTGTGGTGCTGCGCTGCTGACAGGCCCCGCCCTTCAGTGCCTCGCCCGGCACTGAAGTGCCTTTCGGGCCACAGCAGTCGCTTGTTCCAGCACCTTCTCACCGTGAGGACACAGCCATGCCCATTGACCCCTTCGCCGCGCTCAACGCCATGATCCGCGCCGAGGCCGCACGCTCCGACGCGTCGAACCTCCGTCGCCGGGCCCCGAGTCCGGGCGGTGGCTCGGACGACCCCGGGTGGGACTCCGAACCCATCGCCGCAGCCGACCGGCGCCTCGCCGAGCGGCGTTCCCTGGACCGACGCTCCGTCGACCGCCACGCGAAGGGCCAGGAACGAGGTGAGCGCGGTACCGTCAAGTAACATCCCCCGCGCCCGCGGGCGCTGTTGAGGACGGCCGGCCGCGTGCGCGCGGCCGGCCGTCCGGCGCTCCGGGTCGGACCACGGTCACCCGGTGACGTACCACGGCGTCGAACAGAGTGGCCGAAGTCCACGGCGCCGCCGCGCAGTCGGTCTCGGCGTTGGCGCCCCGGAGGGTGAACACCTCGGACGGCAGCGGCTTCACGATGCCGGGGTCCGCCTCGGCCGCGATGTCCTGGGCGAGCGGGCGGGAAATTCTCCGATGATCCGCGTGACCTTTTGGTCCGTCAAACAGATGAACCGGATGGAAAGTACCGCTGTCCGAGGGACACGAGAGTCAGGAGCCAACGGTGAACGGCACGACAAGGACCATTTCCCGGTGGGCGGTCGGCATCGCGGCGACGGCGGCGGTGACGGGGCTGCCGGCCGGCGCGGCGAGCGCGGACGAGACGCACCGCGACTCCCACAACGGGTCGACGTTCGCGCTGATCCACACCGGCCAGATCGACGACCCGATGGAGGATGTGCTGGAGCACACGCTTCTGTTCGGTGACGGCCACGCCTGGAACTGACCCCGGCGCAACCGTCGGCCACCGCACAACCACGCACCACGGCAAGAGCGTTGGGACATCGAGAGGGGAGGGCCGCCCCGGGGCCCTCCCCTCCCGTCACACGCCGGCTCAGCGCACCGGAGCCCCCGGGCCGAGCGGAATGCCCACCGCCCACCACACGAGGAACAGCGCGGTCCACGCGACCGTCATGGCCAGGGCCAGCGGCAGCGTGTACGAGGCCAGCGTGCCGATCCCCGCACTCTTGCGGTAGCGCTGGAGGAAGCCCAGCGCCATCACGAAGTACGGGCTCATCGGCGTGATCGCCGTCGATCCCGAGTCGGCGATGCGGAAAAGCGCCTGGGTCGTCTCGGCGGGCACGCTCACCAGCATCAGCATCGGCACCAGAACGGGCGCGCACATCGCCCACATCGCCGAACCGCTGGTGACCATGACATTGACCAGCGTCAGCAGGAGGAGGATCAGCAGGAACACCAGGACGATCGGCATCCCGCTCTGTTCAAGCGCCTCAGCCGCCCTGACCGCGAGCACATCACCGATATGGGTCCAGTCGAAGTACGCCAGGAACTGGGCGATCGCGAAGAACAGCACCAGCACCGGCGCCATCTGCATGATGCCGCGGCCCATCAGCTTCGGTATGTCACCGGCCGAGGTCACCGAGCCCGAGCGGTACCCGTAGACGATGCCCACCAGCCCGAAGACCAGCGCGACGACCGCCGCGATGCCGTCCAGGAACGGCGACTCCACGATGCTGCCGCCCTCACCGCGCAGCGGTGACGACTCGGGCACCATGACCACGACGAGCACCACGAGCGCCGCCAGCAGGGCGAGTACGGCCGCGCGCAGCGCCGAGCGTTCCCGGGCGCTGAGGGTGAGTGTGCCGAGGTCCTCCAGATCGGCGTCCGGGTCCGCGTCGAGATCGGGCCGCTTGCTCAGGACGAACTTCGTCACCAGCGTGATGACGAGAGCCAGCAGCAGCGACGAGGCGATATTGAAGAACCAGTTGCTCAGCGGCGACACATACGCGTCGTCGCCGCCCACGATCCGCGCCGCGGCGGTGGTGATCCCCGCGAAGATGGCGTCGTTGGGCGTGGGGATCGGGCTCGCGTCGTACCCCGAGGCGATGGAGGTGTACGCGACGACGATGCCGAGGATGGGGGAGCGCCCCACGGCCCGGAAGGCCAGCCCGCCCAGCGGTACGAGAATGATGTACGCGGCGGCAGAGGCGACATGGGAGACGGTGCCGGCGAAGGCGACGGCGAACACCACCCACGAGGCCGGTACCCGCGAGACACCGACCCGCATCAGCGCCGCGAGGAAGCCGGTGCGCTCGGCCACGGCGACGCCCATGATCACCACCACGATGGTGGCCATCGGCGGGAAGGTGGCGAAGTTCTCGATCATCGTCGAGACGGCCATGGCCAGCCCGTCACCGCTGAGCAGGTTCTGCACCGTGACGGTCTTGTGGTCGCTCGGGGAGACGACGGAGACGTCGGCGGCGGCCAGTATCGCGCTGATCACCGCGAGCAGTGCGGAGAGGATCCAGAACAGCCAGAACGGGTGCGGCAGCGCGTTGCCCGCCCGCTCGATGACGGCCATCGCGCGGACGATGCGCGGGAGCCGGGTCCCGTCGTCGGTCACGGCGGGAGGTGCGGACCCGGGTCCGTCGGCTCCCTCGGATGGTCCGTCGGGCGGTGGGGAGGGTCTGCCGGGTGGTGCGGGTGGCGGGGTGGACATGGGAGCGGGCTCCTTGCTCGGTTCCTGTGATCGGCGGGGACGGGGGGCGGGTCTCAGTGGTGGGAGGACGCGGGGGTACGGAACGGACGCAGGAACCGCCACAGGACCTCGTGGGCCTCGATGGTCTGCGTGGTGTAGCCGCCGCCGCTGTAGCTGTCGGCGCCGGGCCACGTGTGTCCGCCGTCGGTGACCGCGACATGGCGCACCTCGGCCCCCCGGTCGCAGCCGCGCCAGTGCGAGACGGTGATGTCGGGCTCGGTCACCCGGTCACGGGCGCGCGAGGCGCAGCCGTTCCTGGCGGCCCACTCCGCCACCCAGTCCTGGATGGCGGGGAGTCCGCGGTCGGCGTCCCCGGCGTACGGGATGGTGACGTCGCCGGTGCCGTGGAACTCGATGACGGGCACCGGACGGGATGGCTCGCACGGCTCGCCGGTGGGATAGAGGGCGGCGGCCACCGGCGCGATGGCGGCGATCCGGTCCGCCAGGCGGCACGCGAGCAGGGTGGATATGAACCCCGCCCCGTTGGACTTCCCGGTGGCGTACACCCGCCGCTCGTCCACGCAGAGGGTGGACTCCAGCCGGTCGAGCAGGTCCTCGGTGAACCGGACGTCGTCCACCCCGGCCGCCGCGTACGGAGCGCCCTGCCACGCCTGGCGGTCCCCGTCGCCGGTGCCGATGACCCCCTCGGGGTAGACCACGACGGCCGGCAGGGTGGAGAGCTTGGAGAACTCCTCCGTCCCGGCGCCGGTGTTGCCCCGGCCGTGGTAGGCGAGGACGACCGGCCAGTCACGCTTCTTCGCGTAGTCGGCCGGGAGATGGAGCCGGTACGCGCGCTCCCGGCCGCCGCTGCTGATGGTGTGCGACGCGCTGGTGCCGGGCTGCTGCGGCGCGGGCGGCCGGCAGGCGGTCTTCGAGGTGCCCCGCGCCGCGGGGGCGGCGGTCGCTGTCGCGGTCGTCGCTCCGGTCGCGGCGAGACACAGGGCGAGGCCCACGGCGGCTGTCGCCATCCGCTGGAGGGAGTTCATGGCAAGCTCCTTCTGCCGGACGCCTGGGGCGGACGGCTCACTGGATTTCGGCAGGGGTGCCCCGTCGTTCGGGGCGGGGATCGCGGCTCGGACGCGCGATGCGTGACACATGCGATGTGTGGTGCGAGTGCTGTGCTGGTGCCGCGCGCGTGTGTGGTGGTGCGCGCGGTGTTGTGTTGTGCGGTGCTGCGTTGGGCGGTGCGGTGCGGTGCGGTGCGGTGCTGTGTTGTGCGTGCTGTGCGATGCGTACCGTGTGCTGCCTACGGCACCACGCACGCCGTCGCGGCGGCGTGGCGGCGCGGTGCCGTCTGCGGGGAAGTGGCGGGTGCGGGCGCCCGGTTCAGGCGTCCAGCCACTCCTTGACGAAGGCGACCACACGGACCACGACGGCGTCGACGACCGCGTGTCCGTCCTCGGTGGTCGCCCGGCGCGGGTCACCGAGGATGCCATTGGGGCTGAGCCGGTCGTAGCGCACGGCGAGCGCGGGGTGGGCGCCGTGGCGCGAGAGCCGGGAGAGCGGGTCGAGTTGGGCGGTGGAGGTCGTACCGGCGGTGAGCCGGTCGGTGTGCACCAGTCCGGGCGCGAGATGGAGCATCTGCGCGGTCTCGGCCTCGCCGCTGTGACCGTGCACCTCACTGACCCCCATCCCGGACACGACATCGGCCGCGAGCGGGGTGACGGGGGTCCAGGCGAACTGGAGATCGGGGTGGGTGGTGAGCAGATCCTGCGCCACCGTGGACAGCGTGGCGTTGTTGCCGCCGTGGCCGGTGATGACGAGCACCTTCCGCCAGCCGTGCCGGTACAGGCTCTCCACGTACTCACGGACCACCGCGGCCAGGGTCGTGGTGGTGAGCGTGACCGTACCGGCGAAGGCGAGATGGTGCGGGGAGACCCCGACCGGCAGCGGGGGGCCGATCACCGCGCGGCCGGCCAGTGCGGCGGCCACGCGTTCGGCCACGCCCTCGGCCCGGATCGTGTCCGTGGCCAGGGGCATCGCGGGACCGTGCTGCTCGAACGCGCCGGCCGGGATGATCACCACGGGGCTCGCCGTGACGGCGGTGGCCGCCTCTTCGGTGGTCATCTCGGCGAGTCGCAGCGGCTGTGCGGCGTTCATCGGCGGGCCTCCAGATCTGTTTCCGCGCTGTCCTTCGCGCTGTCTCCCGCGCCGTTCGCGCCGTGCGTGGTCGCCGTCGTGCCGGGGTCCGCCGTCCCGGTGCCGGCCGTCCCGGTGCCGGCTGTCCCGGTGTCCGGGAAATCGGCGGCGAGGACCGCCTCGCGGATGCAGCCCAGATGCTCCCGGGTCAGCCGCTCGGCCGCTTCCGCGTCCCCGTCCCGTACCGCCTCGAAGATCTCCACATGCTCCGCGTGGTCCCGTGCGCGGTCGTTATAGCGATGCCGGATCTCGACCTGCTCCCGCGCTCTGACCTGGAGCAATGCCTCGACGGCCTCGCGCAGCAGCGCGTTGCCGCTCGCGGTCGCCAGCACCACGTGGAAGTGCATCGAGGCGAGCAGCGACTCGCGCGGCGGATGCAGCGCGTTGGCCGCCGCGGTGCGCAACTGCTCCACGGCCTCCGGTACGCGGGCACGCGCCGCGGCGGCGGCCACGGCGGGTTCCAGGACCAGCCGCGCCTCGACGAGTTCGAGCACCGATTCCCTGCTGCCACGCGGAAGATGCGGATTGGCGAGCAGCCGCCGTTCGCTGCCCGGTCCCACATACGTCCCCGAGCCGTGCCGGAACTCCACCACGTTGGTGGCCTCGAGCCTGCGCAGGGCCTCGCGGACCGTGGGTGTGGTGACGTCGAACCGGCGGGCGAGGTCACGCGAGGACGCCAGGGCGTCCCCGGGGACCAGCCGTTCGGTACGGATGATCTCGACGATGCTGTCCGCCAGATGCTCGGACAGTGACAGTTCACTGCGACTCATGAAGTGAATAGATCACTTGATCTCTTGGGGTGTCAATGGTCGTGCGCGGATGTATTTCCGGCGCGTTACGACCGTGCCCGGTCCAGGCTCTCCCGCTCGATCAGCCGGGGGAGCGGCACCTGTACGGTGCGGGCCCCGCCGCCGTCGAGCAGCGCGGCCAGCTCGGTCGCGGCGATCCGGCCGAAGGCGACCGAGTCGCGGGAGAGGGCGGTGAGCCAGGGGCGCACCAGCCGGCACAGGGCCGAGTCCTCCCAGGAGATGACCGAGACATCACCGGGTACGGAGAGGCCGAGCCCCGTCGTCACGGCCGCCCCGGCCGCGGCCATCACATCGTTGTCGTAGATCAGGGCGGTCGGCGGGCGGTCCTCCTCCAGTACCCGGCGGGTGGCCGCCGCGCCCTGGGTGTCGGAGTAGTCCGTGGTCAGCGAGCGCGCCTCGGGCAGCCCCCGCCGGTCGGCCTCGATCCGCAGCGACCGGATGCGCCGCTCGGTGTGGGCGAGCGAGGGCAGCCCCGCGATATGCACGATGCGCCGGTGCCCCAACTCGTGCAGCCGGCCCACGATGGCGGCCATCGCGCCCGCGTCGTCGGCCCGTACCTGCGACAGGCCGGGGTGGCGGCCCGTGTCGCCCGCGGGCAGCGCGCCGATGACGACGCCGGGGAGTCCCAGCTCGGCCAGGAGATCGGGCCGGGGGTCGTCGGTCCTGGGGTCCACGACCAGCACGCCGTCGACGCGGTGCTCCGCCCACCAGCGCCGGTAGACCGCGCACTCGGCGGGCACATCCTCCACCACCTGGAAAAGGAGGCCGAGTTGACGTTCTGACAGGATCTCCTGGATGCCGGAGATCAGCTGGAGGAAGAACGAGTCGACGCCGAGGGTCGCCGCCGGACGGGCCAGCACCAGGCCGACCGTCGCCGAGCCCTCGCCCGACAGCGCGCGGGCGGCGGTGCTGGGCCGCCAGCCCAGCTGTTCCGCGACCCGGCGCACCCGGTCGCGGGTCACCGCGGAGACGCCGGGGCGGTCGTTGAGCGCGAAGGAGACCGCGCTCTCCGAGACCCCGGCGCGCTTCGCGATGTCCTTCATGGTCGGACGGCGCGGGGGAGTACGTCTGGCCGTGGGCGTGTCCCTGTCCGACGGCGGGTTCGCTGCCACCCGTGTGCCTCTCTTCTCGCGGTCCCCGTTGCCGTCCCTGCGTTCCCGGCACGCCCCGTCGCGTCCGCGTTCCCGCGTACGTCCGCGCTCCGGGACCCGGGTGTGCAACGGGGGCATCGCAGGGCCTTCCGGCCGTACCGGACGAGCCATGTGGACCCCGTACTAATGCGCTTGAGTCCGAGCATCCTAAAGCGCATTAGTGTCATACCGCAAGGAAAGCAAAAGGGCGGCTCTGACCTGCCGTGATACCAGGATGATGGGCTTTTGTCGCACGAATGTGTTGACTTTCACCCGAACGCATTGCAAGGTCTGCTGGACATAAGCAGCCGTGGCCCGCAGCTCCGGCTGGCCGTACGCACGCCTGGTCCGAGCAAAGGAGCCGTTCTCCGTGCGCATCTCCCGAAGAACAGTCGCTGTCGCCGCTGTTCTCGCCACCGTTCTGCCGCTCAGCGCCTGTAGTGGAGGTTCCGGCGACGGCTCCTCCGACGCCTCGGGCCCGGTCAAGGGCAAGATCACCTTCCAGACCTGGAACCTCCAGGCCAACTTCAAGGACTACTTCAACGGAGTCATCAAGGACTTCGAGAAGAAGTATCCCGACACCGAGGTGAAGTGGGTCGACCGGCCGGCCGAGGGCTACGCCGACAAGCTGAGCGCGGACGCCGCCGGCGGCACGCTGCCGGACGTCGTCAATGTCTCGCCCGACCTGGTGACCCCGCTGGCGAAGGCCGGGCTCGCGCTCGACCTCGACAAGGACGAGACGGCGGCGTCGTTCCGCGACGAGTACCTGCCGGGCGCGTGGCAGAGCCATCAGATCCCGGGCACGGACGGGACGTACGGCTTCCCCTGGTACCTCAACACCGGCCCGATGTTCTACAACAAGCGGCTCTTCCAGGACGCCGGACTCGACCCCGAGAAGCCGCCGACGACCTACGACGAGGTCTTCGACCAGGGACTGAAGCTGGCCGAGCAGAGCGACGGCGAGATCGCCACGCTCGCGCAGGTGCCCACCATCGAGGACTTCGGCCGCTACGGCGTCCAGCTGATGAACAAGGAGGGCACCGGCTTCGCGTTCAACGACGCCAAGGGGGTGGAAATGCTCACCCGCTACAAGGAGTTGTTCGACAAGAAGGCGCTCGACCCGCAGGCGCTCACCGCCACCCCCGAGTCCTCGGGGACCAAGTTCCTCACCGAGGCCGTGGCGATGAACCCGGGCAGCGCGCTGGACCTGGAGAAGTTCAAGAAGGAGGCCCCGAGCCTCTACAAGAACATCGGGATCACCGACCAGGTCACCAGCACCGGCAAGGTCAACATGTACGTCATGGGCGTCATGGTGAACGCGCAGACCAAGCAGAAGCCCGCCGCCGTGGCCTTCGCCCACTTCGTGACCGACGCGACCCGCCAGATGTCGTTCGCCAAGCAGGTCGCCATCTTCCCGAGCACCAAGGGCTCCCTGGACGACCCGTACTTCACCAAGGAGGACGGCACCGACGAGACGCGCGTACGCATCGCCGCCGCCAAGTCCCTGAAGACGGCCGTCAATTACACGCCCGTCCTGTTCAGCGAGCAGATGAAGACCGAGCTGCGCAACCAGGTCGCCAAGGCGCTCCAGGGCAAGCAGAGCCCCCAGGAGGCGCTCGACCGCGCGGTCGAGGCCTGCGACAGCCTGCTCAAGAAGAGCTGAGAGCCGAGCCCCGCACCATGAAAAGCACCACCGCCCCCAGGGCGCTCCCCTCGGACGCGGCCGCGCCGGGGACCACGCTCCGGAGCCCCGGCTCCGGGCGTGGGCCCCGCGGTCCCGCGACCGGCATCAGGCGCCAACTGCCCTCCAGCCCCTGGCTGTTCGCCGCGCCGGGACTGCTGATCGTCGGCGCCTTCAGCCTCTACCCGTTCTTCAGCACACTGGTCAACTCCTTCACCGACCGGCGGACCCTGGTTCCGGGTGAGTTCGTGGGGCTGGCCAACTTCCGGGAACTGATCCATGACGAGATGTTCTGGATCGGCCTGCGCAACAGCGCGCTGTATGTCGTCGGGGTCGTCCCGGCCCTGATCATCCTGCCGCTGCTGCTCGCCATGCTCGTGCAGCGCGAGATCCCCGGCATCACCTTCTTCCGCTCCGCCTTCTACACCCCCGTGGTCGCCTCGATCGTGGTGGTCGGGCTGATCTGGGTGTGGATGCTGGACGACCGGGGGCTCATCAACGCGGTGCTCGAAGCGGTGGGGGTCGGCCGGATCGGCTTCCTCAGCGACCAGTGGCTGCTGCTGTTCAGCGCGATGGCCGTCACGGTCTGGAAGGGCCTCGGCTACTACATGATCATTTACCTGGCCGCGCTGGCCAACGTGCCGCGCGAGCTGCACGAGGCCGCCGCCGTGGACGGGGCGGGCGCCATCCGGCGCTTCGTCACCGTCACCGTACCGGCGGTCCGTTCCACCATGGTCCTCGTCGGCGCGCTGTCCTCGGTCGCCGCCTTCAAGGTGTTCTCCGAGGTCTATCTGATGGCCGGGCCCAGCGGCGGCCCGGCGGGCGAGGACACCACGCTGGTGATGCTCGTCCAGCGCGTGGGGACCGGGCTGAGCGGCCGGGTCGGCTACGCCTCCGCCATCTCCGTGGTCGTCTTCGTCGTCACGGTCGCCCTGATGCTGCTGGTGCTCCGCGCCGACCGCAAGGAGGACGCGTGAGCTTCCCGAAGACCATCGACGCCGACGGCCGGCGCCTCGCACCCTGGCAGCTCGCCCTGCGGTACGCCCTGCTGCTCGTGATGCTGGCCGTGATGATCGGGCCGTTCGTGTGGCAGCTGTCCACCTCGCTCAAGGGCATGCACGAGGACATCTACAGCTCCCCGCCGACGTTCCTCCCGAGCGAGCCGACGCTGGACAACTTCAGCCGTGTCGCCGAGATCATCCCGGTCTGGGACTACGCGTTCAACTCCCTCAAGGTCGCGTCCGCCAACGTGATCACCAACTGCGTCGGCGCCGCGCTGGCCGGCTACGCGCTGGCCCGGATGCGCTACCGGGGCCGCCGCGCGGCGACCCTCGCGTTCATCCTCGCCATGCTCGTGCCCGTCGAGGGCATCATCATCGCCCAGTTCACCACCATGCGTGACCTCGGTCTCAACAACACCCTGATCGGGGTGCTGCTGCCCGGATCCATCGGCGCGATGAACGTCCTGCTGATGCGCAACGCCTTCCTCAATCTGCCGCACGAGGTGGAGGAGGCGGCCTTCGTCGACGGGGCCAACACCTGGCAGCGGTTCCTGCGGATCGCGCTGCCGTCGGTCAAGGGCACCCTCGCGGTGGTGGCGATCTTCGCCTTCATGGGCGCCTGGGACGACTTCCTCTGGCCGCTGATCGTCCTCAGCGACCCGGAGAACTTCACCCTCACCATCGGACTGAACTATCTGCACGGCACCTTCGCCCAGGATCCACGGCTGGTCGCGGCGGGTACGGTCATCGCCGTGGTGCCGCTCATCGTGCTCTTCGCCTGTCTCCAGCGATACTTCTTCCGGGGTGTCGGCGAAGGCGCCGTGAAGGGCTGACCCCAGGCCCGGCCGCACATCCCGAACGCCCGCCCGCACCACCGCTCCCCCGTACCACCGCCCGCTGTCCAACGCGCCACAGAACCAGGACAACGTTGCCAGTATGAGTACTCCCGCGCCGCGCTTCGGCGCCAACTACACGCCCAGCCAGGGCTGGTTCCACCACTGGCTGGACTTCGATCTCGACGAGGTACGCGCCGACCTGGACTCGATCGCGGGACTCGGCCTGGACCACATCCGGGTCTTCCCGCTCTGGCCGCTCTTCCAGCCCAACCGCACGCTGATCAGGCCCCGCGCCGTCGAACAGCTCGTCCAGCTCGCCGACGCCGCCGCCGAACGCGGTCTGGACGTCAATGTCGACGGACTCCAGGGCCACTTGTCGAGCTTCGACTTCCTGCCCGCCTGGACCCAGACCTGGCACCGGCGGAACATCTTCACTGACAACGATGTCGTCGCCGGCCAGGCGGAGTATCTCCGTACGCTCGCCGCCGCCCTCGCCGACCGGCCGAACTTCATCGGCATGACCATCGGCAACGAGATCAACCAGTTCTCCGGACCACCGCACCCCGATCCCGACCCCATCACCCCGGCGCAGGCCGCCGACTGGCTCCGCCGGCTGCTGGACGCCTGTGAGGAGGGGGCGCCCGGCAAGCTCCATCTGCACGCGGAGTACGACGCCGCCTGGTACCAGGACAAGCACGCCTTCACCCCCGCGCACGCGGCCAGGATCGGCGCCGTCACCGCCGTGCACTCCTGGGTCTTCAACGGCACCGCGCAGCGGCACGGCCGGACAGGCACCGCCACCGAGCACCACGCCGCCTATCTGATCGAACTGTCCAAGGCGTGGGCGCTGGAACCGCACCGCCCGGTCTGGCTCCAGGAGGTCGGCGCCCCGGCGCCGCTGATCCCGGCCGAGCACGCCGCCGCGTTCACCGAGGCGACCGTCGCCAACGCGCTGGACTGCCCCGATGTCTGGGGCGTCACCTGGTGGTGTTCGCACGATGTGTCGCGCTCGCTCGCCGACTTCCCCGAACTGGAATACAGCCTCGGCCTGCTGACGAACGACCGGAAGGTCAAGCCGGCCGGGGAGTCCATCGCCCGGATCGTCGAGGAGTGGCGCGGCAGAACGTACAGCCCGGCTCCCCGCACCACCGCGCTCGTGGTCGACATCGGGGACGACGAGACCGCGGACCACCCGACGGGGGACGGCGGGCACGCGCCGCCCCGGAGCACCTGCCGTCCCGGCGGGGCGTTCTTCGAAGCCTTCGCGCGGCTCACCGAGGACGGCGTCCGCCCCACCGCCGTCCTCGCGAGCCGCGCCGGGGACACGGAGCATCTGGCGAGCCGCCACATCACCGAGGTCGTCCACCCGGACCAGGTCCCGTGAGACAGGTGAGTTCGGTAGGAACGGTGAGTGCCGTGCCAGGGGAACAAGGGAAACGGGTAGTCCCTCCCCATGGCCAGTATCCCGTGATCCGTGTACGTGTAGTCCCTGACCCTTCCCGGTAACCCGCACCCACACGCACCTCAGGAGCACCCCCTCATGCACGACGACCGCAGCCTGGTGGAGGCCCGCCTCAAGCGCGTCCTCGACGAGCGCATCCGGCCCGCCGTATACCCCGAATCGATACCGCTGGACGTCGCCGTCTGGAACGCGCCGGGCGAACCCGTACCCGTCGAAGAGGGCCTGGCGGGCCCCGCCGAGCCGGTCAGGGCCGGCGACCGGTGGGGCGCCCCCTGGGGCACCAGCTGGTTCCGGGTCTCCGGGACCGTCCCCGAGAAGTGGGCGGGCCGCACGGTCGAGGCGGTCCTCGACCTCGGCTTCGACGAGAACATGCCCGGCTTCCAGTGCGAGGGCCTGGTCTACCGGCCCGACGGCACCCCGGTGAAGGGCCTCAACCCGCGCAACCAGTGGGTACGGATCGGAGCGCCCGTCGCGGGCGGCGAGGAGGTGCTCCTCCATGTCGAGGCCGCCTCCAACCCGGTGATCCTCGACTACCACCCCTTCCTGCCGACCCGGCTCGGTGACAAGGAGACCGCGGGCAGCGAGCCGCAGTACACCCTGGCCCGGATGGATCTCGCGGTCTTCGACGAGACCGTCTGGCAGCTGATCCAGGACCTGGAGGTGCTGGGGGAGCTGATGGCCGAGCTGCCCGTCGACGGCGCCCGCCGCTGGGAGATCCTGCGGGCGATCAGCCGCGCGCTCGACGCGGTCGACCTCCAGGACGTGAACGGCACCGCGGCCGCCGCCAGGGAACGGCTCGCCGAGGTCCTGGCGACCCCCGCGCCGGCGACCGCCCACCGCCTCAGCGCGGTCGGCCACGCCCATATCGACTCCGCCTGGCTGTGGCCGCTGCGCGAGACGGTACGCAAGGTCGCCCGTACGACCGCCAATATGACCGCGCTGCTGGAGGACGAGCCGGAGTTCGTCTTCGCGATGTCGCAGGCGCAGCAGTTCGCCTGGATCAAGGAGCACCGGCCCGAGGTCTACGCCAAGGTCAAGCAAGCCGTGGCCGACGGCAGGTTCGTACCGGCCGGCGGCATGTGGGTGGAGTCCGACACCAACATGCCCGGCTCCGAGGCGATGGCCCGGCAGTTCGTGCACGGCAAGCGCTTCTTCCTCGACGAGTTCGGCATCGAGAACGACGAGGCGTGGCTGCCCGACACCTTCGGCTTCGCGGCGGGACTGCCGCAGATCATCAAGGCCGCCGGGTCCAAGTGGCTGCTGACCCAGAAGATCAGCTGGTCCACGATCAACAAGTTCCCGCACCACACCTTCCGCTGGGAGGGCATCGACGGCACCCGCATCTTCACCCACTTCCCGCCCGTCGACACCTACAACTGCTCGATGACGGGCCAGCAGATCGCGCACGCGGCGAAGAACTTCAAGGAGAAGGGTGTCGCCAGGCACTCCCTCGCGCCGACCGGCTGGGGCGACGGAGGCGGCGGCACCACCCGCGAGATGATCGCCAAGGCGGCCCGGCTGCGCAGCCTCGAAGGCTCCGCGACGGTCGAGTGGGAGGCGCCCGGCGCGTTCTTCGCGAAGGCCGAGGCGGAATACCCGAACCCGCCGGTCTGGGTCGGCGAGCTGTATCTGGAGCTGCACCGCGCCACCCTCACCAGCCAGGCGAAGACCAAACAGGGCAACCGGCGCAGCGAGCATCTGCTGCGGGAGGCCGAGCTGTGGGCCGCGACCGCGGCCGTACGCACCGGCGCGTCGTACCCGTACGAGCAGCTGGACCGGATCTGGAAGACCGTCCTGCTGCACCAGTTCCATGACATCCTGCCCGGCTCGTCCATCGCCTGGGTGCACCGCGAGGCGGAGAAGACGTACGCGGCCGTCGCGGCCGAGCTGAACGGGATCGTGGACACGGCACAGCGCGCCCTCGCCGGGGACACGTCCGGCGGGACGACCCTGCTCTTCAACTCCGCGCCGCACGCGCGCGGCGGCGTCCCGGCGGGTGCGGCGGGACCGGTCGGCGGGAGCGGCAGCGCGCAGCTGTCGCCGCGCGAGGGCGGCGGATATGTGCTCAGCAACGGGCTGCTGGAGGTGGAGGTCGACGGCCGCGGCCTGGTGGTGTCGGTCTACGACGTGAGCGCGGAGCGCGAGGCCGTCGCCCCGGGCGAGGCGGCCAACCTCCTCCAGATCCACCCCGACTTCCCGAACCAGTGGGACGCCTGGGACGTGGACGAGTTCTACCGGAACACCGTCACCGATCTGACGGATCTCGACGCGCTCACCCCGGTCGAGGAGGGTGCCCCCTCGGCCGGCGCGCTGCCGGCCGGCGCGGTCGGTGTCCGGGTCGTGCGCGGCTTCGGCTCCTCGAAGGTCACCCAGCTGCTGACGCTCACCCCCGGGGTCAAGCGCCTCGACATCGACACCGAGGTGGACTGGCACGAGACCGAGAAGTTCCTCAAGGCGGCCTTCCCGCTGGATGTCCACGCCGAGCGGTACGCGTCGGAGACGCAGTTCGGCCATGTGTACCGGGCCACCCACACCAACACCAGCTGGGAGGCGGCCAAGTTCGAGGCGTGCAACCACCGCTTCGTGCATCTGGAGGAGCCGGGATGGGGCGTCGCGCTGGTCAACGACTCGACGTACGGACATGACGTGACCCGTACCGTCCGCCCCTCGGACGCCGGTACGACCACGACCGTCCGGGTCTCGCTGCTGCGCGCCCCGCGCTTCCCCGACCCGGAGACCGACCAGGGCGTCCACCGCTTCCGGCACGCCCTGGCGCCCGGCGCGTCGATCGGTGACGCGGTCCGTGAGGGCTACCGCGTGAACCTGCCGGAGCGCCGCGTTCCGGGCGACGCGGAGGTGGCCCCGCTGGTGAGCGTCGACAACGACGCCGTCGTCGTCAGCGCCGTCAAGCTCGCCGACGACGGGAGCGGCGATCTGGTCGTACGGCTCTACGAGTCGACCGGCGGCCGGGCCAAGGCACGGGTCGGCATCGGCTTCGAGACCACCGGACTGGCCGTGACCGATCTGCTGGAGCGCCCGCTGGCGGACGTGGCGCCGCCCGAGGCGGTCGACGGGTCGGTCCAGCTGGCGCTGCGCCCGTTCGAACTGATCACGCTGCGGCTGACGCGCGGCTGACCGGCCAGGCCTGGCCGGCACGGCCCGGCCGGCACACGCGGCGGGCGCCCGGGAGACATGGGGCGTCCGCCGCCGTGCGGTCATGTGTGGGGCCGGTGGTCCAGTGCCTGCGCGGCCACCAGATGGAGGAACTCCCGTTCGTTGCCCGCCAGGCCCGCCGCGGTGAGCGCCTCGTCCGCCTCGGCGATCGGGGCGGCGAGCAGCGGCGCCGCCAGGGACGCCCGCGACGGGTCGTCCAGTACCGCGCGCACCGCCGACAGGAGGCGCAGATAGGCCTGCGCGGCGGTGCACTCATCCGACGGGCTCGATGTGACGGACGTGGTGGTGGTCATCCCGGCTTCCTCTCGATGGATCTGTCGGACCCTCAAGTCTGGGTCATGGGTCTGACAACCGGCCCGGCGACGGGGCCGGCCGCGGCCGCCGCCACGGCGCCTTCGGCCGGCGGGACCACAGATCCGGCCAGGCCCGGACCAGCAGCCAGCCCGCGGACACCGCGAACAGCGCGGCGGTGATCAGCAGCCAGCGGCCCAGGAAGACATCGATATCGAGCCGCGTGGCCGGCTCGTAGGGCTCCGGGGTCCGCAGCACCAGCGGCCAGTACACCAGCAGCAACAGCAGCGAGAGAAAGGCCGGAACCCGTACGTGGTTGACGCCGACGCGCGGCACCGGCCGCCGAGGCCGTGCCAGGGCGGCCCTGACGGCCCGGTCGCCGAGCGTGTACAGCGGCACCAGTACGAGATCGTGCAGCACCGCCGCGCCCACGAACCAGAGCACGATCAGCGGCCAGTCGCCCGCGAGCAGCCGGATCCCGGCGTATCCGCAGAGCGCGAACGAGGCCAGCAGAATCAGGAGTTGGGCGGGCGACTCCCCGTACAGCCGACGGAAGCGCCGGCGCACGTTCAGATGACGGCGCAGCTCCCGCAGGTCCCGCAGGCTCACCCGCGGCATTCTCATACGGGCCATGACGACTCCCCGAAGCTCAGCCGCCGGACCCACTTGGTGTTCATCACACCCGGCGCGCCCGGCACGATGATCCTCGCCGGATAGCCGTGATCCGCCGACAGCTCCGCGCCGTTGACCCGGAGCGCGAGCAGCGAGCGCGGATCGCGTACCTGGTTGTCCCGCAGGGCCACCTCCCGGAAGGAGCCGTGCGACTGCACCGACTCCACGAACACGCTGGGCGCCGCGTCCCCCAGCCCCACCAGCGCGGCGAGATCGGTCAGCCGGACCCCCTCCCACCGCTGGTCGGAGGTCGACCAGCCCTCCACGCAGGCGATCGGCAGCGCGGACCCGTGCCGGGGGAGCCGCTCCAGCTCGGCCCGGGTCAGTACGGTCTCCCGGCCGCCGCCCCGTACCGTCAGCCGCCAGTCGGGACCGATGTCCCGCGCCCGGATCCCGACGGACCTCGCCGTCTTGTTGATCTGGAAGCCGTTCGGACCGGGCCCGGGGTTCCGGCCGTGCGGGGCGAGCAGCGCCGTACCGCGCAGCGAGCCGCCGATGCTCTGACCGGCCGTCACCGCGAGCAGCGCCAGCGAGCCCAGCCCGACCATCCCGAGCGCGCCGCGCCGCGAGAGGGTGGGCGGCGCCGGATCGCGGGAGACGAGACCGGTCTCGTCCAGCGGCTCGGGTACGGTCCGCGCCACCGGAGTCCGCAGCTCGGCCCGGAGATCCCGGCCGCGCAGCGCCCGTACCGTACGCGGCAGCCGCAGGGCGGCATGGGCGATGAACGCCCCGATGAACACCCACGCCCCGTAGAAGTGCAGCGGATAGAACGACCCCGGGAAGAGGTACTCCAACTGGACGTTGAGCACGCCGGTGATGAACTCGAACAGCCCGCCGCCGACGAGGAACAGCAGCGACAGCCGGTCCAGCGCGTGGCCGGGCGAGCGCACCGGCGGCATCACGAACAGCTTCGGCACGACCGACCACAGCTTCGCGAGCAGCACCGGCACGAGCACGATCCCGAGCGTCACATGCACGCCCTGCGTGACGCGGTAGAGCCAGTAGGGATCGGTCGGCCAGGCGAAGAGATAGAAGCCGAGCAGCCCCTTGTCCGGAGTCTTGTCGTTGACCGGGGACAGATCGGGGTTGTACGCGAGATAGGACAGCAGCCCCGTCAGGAAGAGGATGGGGATACCGATCAGCAGCACCACGGCGAAGACGGAGGTCAGCCAGGGGCCGCGCAACGGGCTGCGCCACGTCGGGGTGAGGCGGGCGGGGACTTTCATACCGGCGACCGTAGGGCGTGGAACGCGCCGGAGGCGGTTTCGACGCATGACGAAACCCTGACGCCGTCACCGCCGACCCGGACGGCGGGAGACCGGACGGCGGGAGATCTGACGGTTCGGTGACGTGGCCTGTCGGTCGCCCCCGGACGCGGGACCGCGTGCCTAACGTGACGCCGTGACCCTGCTACCCCGCCCCGGCGCGGGCTCCGGAGCCCCAGGAGCCCCAGGAACGCCGGAAGCCCCAGAAGCGGCGGACGCCGCGTGCGCCCCGCCCGCCCCAAGGGAGCGCTCCGGCCGCCGGCCCGACCTGATGGCGGCCGGTGCGGGCGCGCTGCTCTTCGCCGTCGCCGCCGTGGCCGGCACCCTGATCGACCACTACGACGGGACCCTTCACGTCAGCTGGCCGCCCCTGCTGGCCCAGTGGATGCCGCACCTCGGACCCGGCACGCTCCCGGCGCTGCTGACCGCCGTCGCGGTGATCGCGTACGGTCCGCCCCTCGCCGCCCGGCTGTCCTGGCGCCGGCTGACCTGGGCCAGTTGGGCCGCCGCGCTGGCCTGGACCTGGTCACTGGCGCTGGTGGACGGCTGGCAGCGCGGCGTGGCCGGCCGGCTGACCACCCGGCACGAGTATCTGAGCGGTGTCGACCGGTTCGACGACATCCCCGCCACCCTGCGCGACTTCACCCGGCACATCCTGATCGGCCCGCCGGACAACTGGCCGACCCATATCGCGGGCCATCCGCCGGGCGCCGTCCTGACGTTCGTCGGACTCGACCGGATCGGGCTCGGCGGCGGTGCGTGGGCCGGCGCGTTCTGCGTGGTCACCGGCGCCTCGACGGCCGTCGCCGTCCTTGTCACGCTGCGCGCGCTGGGCGCCGGGCGCGCGGCACGCGCGGCGGCCCCCTTCCTCGTCCTCGCCCCGGGCGCCGTATGGGTCGGCGCCTCCGCCGACGGGTACTTCGCGGCCGTCGCCGCCTGGGCGCTCGCCCTGCTGGCGCTCGCGGCCACCCGTACCGTCCGCGCGCCCCGGGCCGCCGCGCTCGGCTCCGGCCTGCTGTTCGGGGTGACGGTCCATCTGTCGTACGGGCTGACGCTGATGGTCTTCCCGGCCGTGGCGGTGCTCGTCCTCGCCCGGCGGGCACGGCCGCTGCCCGTGCTGGGTTTCGCGGCCCTGGGGTTCGCGATGGTGGCGGTGGCGTTCCTGCTGGCCGGGTTCCGGTGGTGGGAGGCGTACGGACTGCTGGTGGAGCGCTACTACCAGGGCGTGGCCAGGGACCGCCCCTACGGCTACTGGGTCTGGGCCAATGGAGCCGGTGTGGTGATCGCGGCGGGACTCGCCGCCGTCGCCGGGATCCGGCGCCTGCCGGCCACCGTCCGCGGCGCCCAGGGCCCCGGGCGAGGGCCACGTACCACCGGCCGGGGGCCACGGAGCGCCGACCGGACGGTCGCCCTGGTGGTGGCCGCCGTGCTCCTGGCGCTGCTGGTCGCGGATCTCTCCGGGATGAGCAAGGCCGAGACGGAGCGCATCTGGCTGCCGTTCACGCTCTGGCTGCCGGCCGCCGCCGCGCTGCTGCCCGCCCGCGACCACCGCGGCTGGCTCGCGGCCCAGGCCGGCCTGGCTCTCCTCGTCAACCATCTGCTGCTGACGCTCTGGTGACCGCGGCGCGCCGGGGCTCGCGCGGGGCGGCGACAGGGCTCGCGCTCCGGCGCGGTCTCAGACGCCGGCCGCGTACCGCCAGAAGTCCCGCATCAGCGGCGGCGGGGTCGGGCCGGTCATCGCCCGCTGGCTGAGCAGGATCGTGACCGCCCCGGTGGACGGGACGAGATGCCCCGCCGTGCCCGTACCGCCGACCCAGCCGTACCGTCCCGGCACATTCCAGGGATCGGTCTCCGCGACATCGACCGAGCCGCCGAAACCCCAGCCCTGGCCCTCCAGGAACAGCGTGCTCGCCGCGCGCTGGGCCGGGGTGAGATGGTCGGTGGTCATCCGCCGGACCGACGCGGGCGACAGCAGCCGGTGGCCGCCGAACGTCCCTTCGGCGAGCAGCATCCGGGCGAAGCCGTACCAGTCGTCGGCGGTCGAGACCAGTCCTCCGGCGCCGGACGGGAACGCGGGCGGGCTGCTCCACTGACCGTCGGGGGCGTCGACCAGCTCGGGGCCGTCCGTCGGACCCGCCCCGTAGTAGCCGGTGAACCGGTCGAGCTTGCCCGCCGGTACCTCGAATCCCGTGTCGGTCATGGAGAGCGGTTCGAACAGCCGCTCCGCCAGGAACTCGGACAGCGGACGGCCCGCCACCCTGGCGATCAGCACGCCCAGGATGTCGGAGCAGGTGTTGTACAGCCAGACGTCTCCCGGCTGGTGCAGCAGGGGGATGCGGGACAGCGTCGCCATCCACGCGTCGGGCGCCGCCACGTGCTGCGGCTGCGGCGCTCCCTGCATCAGCTCGCTGAACAGCAGCGCGACCGCGGGCAGCGAGAAGTCGGACGGGAACCCGTACCCGGCGCGGAAGGTGAGCAGATCGGCCACGGTGATCGCCCGGACGGCCGGGACCACGTCGTCCACCGGACCGACCGGCGTACGGACGACGGTCGGCGAGGCCAGCTCCGGGAGCCAGGGCGCGACCGGGTCGTCCAGCGCGATCAGGCCGTCGTCGACGAGCATCATGACCGCCGCCGCCGTGACGGGCTTGGTCATCGAGGCGATCCGGAAGATCGAGTCCCTGGCCATCGGGGACGTGCCCCCGAAGTCGGTGGAGCCGACGGCCGCCACCTCGACCCGGTCGTCGAGGGCCACCAGGCCCACGGCTCCCGGCATCGAGCCGTCGGCGACGTGCTTCTCCAGGGTGTTGTGCAGAGTGGTCATCGGTCCACCTTCCCGTGTGCGCGGTCGGAGGGGGGACTCCCGACACGGCAAGAACTCATCGCGGTGCGTTACGCGGCGCGCGAGGTCAGATAGGCGACCGTGGCCGGATCCGCCGGGACGAACGTCTCGATGGCCAGTTCGGCGACGGTCACGTCCATCGGGGTGTTGAAGGTGGAGATGGACGACAGGAAGGAGAGCACCCGCCCGTCGTGCTCGATGATCATCGGCAGCGCGAAGCTCGGCCCCGCGACGGAACGGAGCGCGCTCGCGTCCTCGGCCGGCGGCTCGTCCTGCCATGCCCCGGACCCCGGCGGCGGATACGCGGCGACCTCGTCGTACACCGCGCGCAGCGCGGGGGAGCGGTGCAGCGCGAGCTGGCGCTCCATCTGGTCGAGCAGATGTCCGCGCCACTCCCGCAGATTGCGGATGCGCGGAGCGAGACCCTCCGGATGGAGGGTGAGCCGCATCGAGTTGAGCGGGGGCGCGAGCAGCTTCTCGGGCACCCCCTCCAGCAGCATGGCGACGCCCTGGTTGGCGGCCACCACGGTGTACGTCCCGTCCACGACGACCGCCGGATACGGCTCGTACCCCCGGAGCAGCCGGTCCAGGCCCTCACGTACGGCGTCCATGGCCGGGTCGTCCAGCGCCGTCTCGGTGAACCGGGGCGCGTAACCCGCCGCCAGCAGCAGCGTGTTGCGTTCCCGTACCGGTACGTCGAGCCGGTCGGCGAGGCGCAGCACCATCTCCTCGCTGGGGCGGGCCCGGCCCGTCTCGATGAAGCTGATGTGCCGGGCGGACGAATCCGCCCGGATCGACAGCTCCAGCTGGCTGACCCGACGCCGTTTGCGCCAGTCGCGCAGCAGGGGGCCGACGCCCGGCTCGGCGGCACGAGCCGGTGCGACGCCGGGTGCCGTGACCTGAGCCGTCATACCGTGGGCTGCCATACGAGGACCGTAATGCACCGGTCCCGGCAGGGGCGTACGGGGTGCGCGCGGCACGGCGGACCCGGGGGCGCGCGGAGACGACGTATCGTCGGCCGCGTCGCTGCCCGTTCCCGTAAGGAGCCCGGCCATGGCCACCGAGCCGCTGTCGCAGAACGAGATCGAGGACCGGCTGCGGGAGCTTCCCGGCTGGTCCGTGGAGAACGGTCTGCTGACCCGCACCTACCGGCTGGGCACGCACTTCGCGGCGACCGCGATGGTCGTCCATATCGCGCGGACCCAGGAGGAGTTGAACCACCACTCCGCTCTGACCCTGCGCTACAACACCGTCGCCCTGGCGGTGAGTACGCATGACGCGGGCGGCGCGCTCACCGGGCGGGACTTCGAACTGGCGCGGCGCGTCGAGGCGTTCGCCCCCGCGCACGGCGCCTCCTGACGGACGCCACCGGTCCCGCGACCGGCCCTCCGGCCGGTCCATTTACGCTGGTGACCATGGACGTACTGGCGGGACTCCTCGACGGGCCGCGGGCGCGCGGGGCCTTTCTGCTGCGCATGGTGATGGAGCCGCCGTGGTCCGTCCGGATCGAGGACCGGGCCCCGTTGTGTCTGATGTGTGTCACCCGCGGCGAGGCCTGGATCGTCCCCGACGGGGGCGGTGATCCGGTGCCGCTGCGCCCCGGGGATGTCGCGATCGCCCGCGGCCCCGAGCCGTACATCACCGCCGACAGCCCCGGCACCGCACCGCGCGCGCTGATCGGCCCCGGCGGCGCCTGCCGCACCCTGGCGGGCGAGCCGCTCGCGCAGTCCATGCACCTGGGCGTACGGACCTGGGGCAACGCCCCCGACGGCGGGACGACCGTCCTCATCGGTACGTACCAGATGGACGGCGAGGTCAGCAGACGGCTGCTGGACGCGCTGCCGCCGCTGCTCCATCTGCCGGCCGATGTCTGGAACTGCCCGCTGATGCCCGTGCTGGACGACGAGATCTCCCGGGACGAGCCGGGCCAGAGCGTGGTGCTCGACCGGGTGCTCGATCTGATGCTGATCGCCGTGCTCAGGGCGTGGTTCTCGCGGCCCGGCGCGGAGGCACCCGGCTGGTACCGCGCCATGGCCGATCCGGCGGTCGGCAACGCCCTGCGGCTGCTCCAGAGCGAGCCGGCCCGTCCCTGGACGGTCGCCTCGCTCGCCACCGCCTGCGGTGTCTCACGGGCCGGGCTCGCCCGCCGCTTCACCGATCTGGTCGGCGAGCCCCCGATGGCGTATCTCACCGGCTGGCGGCTCGCACTCGCCGGGGATCTGCTGCGCGGCACGGACGCGACCGTCGAGTCGGTGGCCAGGAAGGTCGGCTACAGCGGTTCGTTCGCGCTGAGCGCGGCGTTCAAACGGGTACGCGGCGTCAGCCCCCAGGAGTACCGGTCGGGCGCGCTGCCGGTCGGGTCCTAGAGGGAGCCCGTGGACCACGGCGCCGCCGGCCGGTACCGGCCGACGGCGCCAGGGGGTCCGGGGGCGGGGTCAGTCGTTGACCTCCGCCGGGTCGGAACCGATGCGCCTGCCCTCGTCCAGCGCGGCGAACGCCGCCAGATCGTCGGCGTCCAGCTCGAAGCCGAAGACGTCGATGTTCTCCTGGATCCGGGACGGCGTCACGGACTTGGGGATCACCACGTTCCCCAGCTGGATGTGCCAGCGGAGCACGACCTGCGCCGGGGTCCTGTCGTGCTTGTGCGCGATGGCGACCACCGTCGGGACGTCGAGCAGCCCCTTGCCCTGGCCGAGCGGCGACCACGCCTCGGTGACGATGGAGTGCTTCTCGTGCACGGCGCGGGACGCGCCCTGCTGAAGCTGCGGGTGCAGCTCGATCTGGTTGACGGCGGGGACCACGGAGGTCTCGCCGAGCAGCCGCTCCAGGTGCTCCGGAAGGAAGTTGGAGACACCGATGGCCTTGACGCGGCCGTCGCTCAGGAGCTTCTCGAACGCCCTGTAGGTGTCGACGTAGGCGTCGACGGCCGGCCTCGGCCAGTGGATCAGATAGAGGTCGAGGTACTCCAGGCCCAGCTTCTCCAGCGAGACGTCGAAGGCGCGCAGCGTCGTGTCGTACCCCTGCTCGCTGTTCCACAGCTTGGTGGTGACGAAGAGGTCCTCACGGGCGATGCCGGAGGTCGCGATGGCCTTGCCCGTGCCCTCTTCGTTGCCGTAGATGGCGGCGGTGTCGATGCTGCGGTAGCCGGCCTCCAGCGCGGTGCCGACGGCCCGCGTCGCCTCGTCGTCCGGGACCTGCCAGACACCGAAGCCGAGCTGGGGCATCTCGATGCCGTTGTTGAGGGTGAGGGTGGGGACCTTGCTCACGAGCGGTCGATCCTAACGTCGTCGGTAGCTTCTTCTGAGGACAACGGTCACGGCGGCGGGCGGATTCCCGTCCGCGCGGAGTCCGTGGGCACCTCACCGGTAGAGCGCGTCCACCTCGACCGCGTAGGCGGCCTCGATCGCTTTGCGCTTGAGTTTCAGCGACGGTGTCAGCAGCCCCTGTTCCTCGCTGAACGGATGCGCGAGGATCCGGAACGTACGGATCGACTCGGCCTGGGACACCGCCGTGTTCGCGGCCACCACCGCGCGCCGGATCTCCGTCTCCAGGTCCTTGTCCCGCACGAGATCGGTGGGTTTGAGCGGTGACCTGCCCTGGATGGAGAGCCAGTGGTCGACGGCCTCCCGGTCCACGGTCACCAGCGCCGCGATGTACGGCCGGTCGTTGCCGACCACGATGCACTGGGACACCAGCGGATGCGCCCGTACCCGGTCCTCCAGGGCGCCGGGCGAGACGCTCTTGCCGCCGGAGGTGACCAGGATCTCCTTCTTCCGGCCGGTGATGGTCAGATAGCCGTCCTCGTCGAGCGACCCGAGATCACCGGTGGCCAGCCAGCCGTCGTGCAGTACGGCGTCGGTGGACTTGGGGTCGTTGAGATAGCCCGAGAAGATCTGGTCGCCGCTCAGCCACACCTCGCCGTCCGCCGCGATATGCACCGAGGTGCCGGGGATCGGCTGGCCCACCGTGCCGTAGCGGGTGCGCTCCGGCGGGTTGGCGGTGGCCGCCGCGCAGGACTCGGTGAGCCCGTATCCCTCGTAGACGGTGACGCCCGCGCCCGCGAAGAACAGCCCGAGCCGCCGGTCCATCGCCGAACCGCCCGACATGGCGTGCCGTACCCGGCCGCCCATCGCGTCACGGACTTTGCTGTAGACGGCCTTCTCGAAGAACTGGTGCTGTACCCGCAGCGTCGCCGAGGGGCCGGGACCGAGGCCGAAGGCGCGGTGCTCCAGCGCTTCCGCGTAACGCACCGCCACGTCCACGGCCTTGTCGAAGGGCCCGGCCCTGCCCTCCGTCTCCGCCTTGCGGCGCGCCGCGTGGTAGACCTTCTCGAAGATGTACGGCACGGCCAGGATGAACGACGGCCGGAACGCCACCAGATCGGGCAGCAGCGCGCTCGCCTGGAGGACGGGCTGATGGCCCAGCTTCACCCGGCCGCGGATCGCCGCGATCTCGATCATCCGCCCGAAGACATGCGCGAGCGGCAGGAAGAGCAGGGTCGACGTCTCGCCACCGGCCTTCGCGCGGAAGACGGGCTCCCAGCGTGTGAGGACGGTGTCCGCCTCGAACATGAAGCAGGCGTGGGTGATCACACATCCTTTGGGGCGTCCGGTGGTGCCCGAGGTGTAGATGACCGTGGCCACGGAGTCCGGAGTCACCGCCCTGCGGTGCCGGTGCACCACCTCGTCGTCGATCCCGGCGCCCGCCGCGAACAGCTCGCCCACCGCGTCGGCGTCCAGCTGCCAGAGCCGTTTGAGCCTGGGCAGCCGGTCGATGACCGAACCGATGGTCATGGCGTGGTCCTCGTGTTCGACCATGCAGGCCGAGACCTCGGCGTCGTACAGCATCCAGTAGACCTGTTCGGCCGAGGACGTCGGATAGACCGGTACGGACTGCGCGCCGACCGTCCAGAGCGCGAAGTCGAAGAGCGTCCACTCGTAGCGGGTACGGGACATGATCGCGACCCGGTCGCCGAACCGTACGCCGTGCGCCAGCAGCCCCTTGGCCAGCCCCAGCACCTCGTCGCGGAACGCGGCCGAGGTCATGTCCCACCACTGGCCGCGCTCGTCCTTGCGGCCGAGCGCGATCCGTCGCGGATCGTCGACGGCATGATCGAACACGGCGTCCGCGAGCCCACCGACGTGGGGGGCGGCCGGCAGAGGGGGGACGGTGAACTCGCGCAATGACCTGCTCCTTGTGGCGCTCCGCACAGCGCGGGTGACGGTACCCCAACGGGCGTTCCGGGGGGAGAGTGTCCGCGAACCGGAGCGAAGCCGTATCGCCACAGGTCAGCGCCCGATTCGAGCCCGCTTTCGCAGGCTCGTGGCAGACATCTGACCGTGGAGTAAGTGGCCGGCGGGTGAATCTCCACCGAATCCGTACGCCGCTGTCACGCGCGCTCTACCGAGCAGGGGCCTTGGTCCGTACCTGTGGCGTCGTCCGTGCGCGCCCCGCCGAGGGCCCGGCGACCGTCAGCTGTCCGCCGCCGGACGGTGCAGCCGGTCGCCGCCCGCCAGGATCGCCGCCGCCAGCGCGTCCGCCGCCTCCTGGGTCTCCGGGCGGCCGCGCCGCCGGCCGTGCAGCAGGACGAAGTCCACGCCGCCCAGCTCGGGCAGCCCGGCCTTCGCCGGGACCGGCACCAGGCCCGGCGGTATCAGCCCCCTGGTGTGCGCCATGACGCCGAGCCCCGCGCGGGCCGCCGCGATCAGCCCGCTCAGGCTGCCGCTCGTACACGCGATGCGCCAGCGCCGGTCGTGCGCCTCCAGCACCTCCAGCGCGCGGGCGCGGGTGAGGGCGGGCGGCGGAAAGGCGATCAGCGGGACCGGACGCTCCGGGTCCAGACGCAGCTGTGGCGCCCCGATCCAGGCCAGGGTGGACTGCCAGACCAGCTCACCGTGACGGTCGCCCGTACGGCGTTTGGCCAGCACCAGATCGAGCCGGCCGTCCGCCAGCTGTTCGTGCAGGATGCCGGAGAGCTCCACGGTCAGTTCCAGGTCGACCTCGGGATGGTCGCGCCGGAAGGTCTCCAGGATCTCCGGGAGCCGGGTGAGGACGAAGTCCTCCGAGGCGCCGAACCTGAGCCGGCCGCGCAGCCGGGTCCCGGTGAAGTAGGCAGCCGCCCGGTCGTGGGCCGCCAGGATCGTCCGGGCGAAGCCGAGCATGGCCTCGCCGTCCTCGGTCAGCTCCACGCTGTGGGTGTCCCGGGTGAACAGCAGCCGCCCCGTCGCCTCCTCAAGACGGCGGATGTGCTGGCTCACCGTGGACTGGCGCAGCCCGAGCCGGTGCGCGGCCTGCGTGAAACTCAGGGTCTGGGCCACGGCAAGGAAGGTGCGCAGCTGTCGTGGGTCGTACATACCGCCAGGTTAGAGCGTTATCACAAATCACGATGACAGTGAGAGCGGTATGCGGGATTCCCGATCATGGAGAACAGGGGGAGCATGGGGAGGCACGCACTGTACCGACAGCCAGTAGTGGAGCACATGAACCGCCGTCCTTCCCCGCGCATCCGGATCCCGTCCTGGCTGCCTGTCGACCCCTACATCCTGGCGCTCATCGGAACCGTCGCCCTCGCCGCGCTGCTGCCGGCCTCCGGCACGGTCGCCGACGTCGCGGGCGGGGCCTCGACGGGCGCGGTGGCGCTGCTGTTCTTCCTCTACGGGGCACGGCTCTCCACCCGCGAGATGGTCGACGGGCTGAAGCACTGGCGGCTCCATCTGACCGTCCTCGCCTGTACGTTCCTGCTCTTCCCGCTGCTGGGGCTGGCGGCGCGGGGGCTCGTACCGTTCGCCCTGACCCCCGAGCTCTACAGCGGACTCCTCTTCCTCTGCCTGGTGCCCTCCACGGTCCAGTCGTCCATCGCCTTCACCTCCATCGCCCGCGGCAATGTGGCCGCCGCGATCTGCGCCGGATCGTTCTCCAGCCTCGTCGGCATCGTGATCACCCCCCTGCTCGCGGCGCTGCTGATCGGCGGCGGGACGACCGGCTTCTCCGCCGACTCGCTGTTCAAGATCGTCGCCCAACTGCTGCTGCCGTTCCTCGCGGGCCAGTTGCTGCGCCGCTGGATCGTCGGCTTCCTCACCCGCCACCGCACTCTGCTCGGCCTGGTCGACCGAGGCTCGGTCCTGCTGGTCGTCTACACCGCGTTCAGCCAGGGCATGGCCGCGGGCATCTGGCACCAGGTGACCCCCGCCAGGCTGGCGGTGCTGCTGGGCGTCGAGGCGGTGCTGCTCGCGGTGATGCTCTCGCTGAGCTGGTACGGCGGCAAGCGCCTGGGCTTCGGCCGCGCGGACCGGATCGCGATCCAGTTCGCCGGATCGAAGAAGAGCCTGGCGGCGGGGCTGCCCATGGCGAGCGTGCTGTTCGGCGCGCAGGCGAGCCTGGCCGTACTGCCGCTGATGCTGTTCCACCAGATGCAGTTGATGGTGTGCGCGGTGATCGCGAAGCGCCGGGCACGTGACACCGGGTCGTCGGAACCGTCGGGTCTCCCAGGACCCCGGAAGCGGCCCGCCTCGATCCGTACGCCCGTCTCCACGTCCGCCGGCGAGTGAGCCGAAGGGGCGCGCCGACGCCGTGAGGCCGAGCGCGCGGAGGTTCGTGAGGAACGAGCGAATCGAGCACGGTGGGCCTCACGGCGTCGGCGCGAAGCGCCCCGGAGGCGAACCGAGCCCCAAAAAGAGAGACATGAGAAAGGACCCGGCCGACGCAGGGGGCGCTCCCCGCCGGCCGGGCCCTGTTCCGTGCAGCGGGGGTGGTCAGACCCCGGTGTGAAGGGCGATCCTCCCGTCCCCCGCGTACACGTTCATGGAGGTGCCGCGGAGGAAGCCGACGAGCGTGAGCCCGGTCTCCGCGGCGAGATCGACGGCGAGCGACGAAGGCGCCGACACCGCCGCCAGCACAGGAATGCCCGCCATCACGGCTTTCTGTGCGAGTTCGAAAGAAGCGCGGCCGGAGACGAGCAGGATCGCCCGGGAGAGCGGCAGCAGGTCCTGCCGCAGTGCCCGGCCGACGAGCTTGTCGACGGCGTTGTGGCGGCCGACGTCCTCCCGGATGTCGAGCATCTCGCCGTCCTCGGAGAACAGCGCGGCCGCGTGGAGGCCCCCCGTCCGGTCGAAGACCTGCTGTGCCGCTCGCAGCCGGTCGGGGAGACCGGAGAGCAGCGCGGGTTCGACGCGGACCGGGGGAGTGTCATTGATCGGGAACCGGGCGGTGGTCCGTACGGCGTCCAGGCTGGCCTTGCCGCACAGCCCGCACGACGAGGTCGTGTAGACATTGCGCTCCAGCGTGATGTCCGGCACGGGGACTCCCGGCGCCAGCCGTACGTCGACCACGTTGTACGTGTTCGAGCCGTCGTCCTTCGCTCCGGCGCAGTACACGATGGACTGGACGTCGGATCCCGCCGCCAGGACCCCTTCGCTGACCAGGAAGCCCGCCGCGAGCGCGAAGTCGTCGCCCGGCGTGCGCATGGTGATGGCGAGGGGTTTGCCGTTCAGCCGGATTTCCAGCGGCTCTTCCGCCACCAGGGTGTCGGGACGGGTCGAGACGGCTCCGTCCCGGATACGGATGGTGCGGCGGCGCTCGGTGACCCGTCCCATGTGATCCAGTCCTACTCGTCGGTGCCGAAGTCAGTGCTGCTGTACGTGCTGGTAGCCGAAACGGCCCTTGATGCAGAGGTTTCCGTGCGTCACCGGGTTGTCGTGCGGCGAGGTGACCTTCACGATCTCATTGTCCTGCACGTGCAGTGTCAGATTGCAGCCGACACCGCAGTAGGCGCAGATCGTGGTGGTCTCCGTCTGGGCCGGTTCGTTCCAGGTACCGGCCTCCCGCATGTCGAATTCCGACTTGAAGCTGAGTGCTCCGGTCGGGCAGACCTCGATGCAGTTACCGCAGTAGACACAGGCCGAATCGGTGAGCGGTGTGTCGTGCTCGGTGGAGATACGGGCGTCGAAGCCGCGGCCCGCAACGGAGATCGCGAAGGAATTCTGCCACTGCTCACCGCATGCGTCGACACACTTGTAGCACTGGATGCACTTGTCGTAGTCGCGGACGTACAGATCATTGTCGATCTTCGGTTCCTCGTTCAGCCTGGCCGCGTCGGGCCCGAAGCGCTCGGGCTTCGCGTCGTACTCCTTGAGCCACTCCGCGGCCCTCGGGGTGGTCGAGAGATCGGTCGACGAGGCGAGGAGTTCGAGGACGATCTTCCGGCTGTGCCGGGCGCGCTCGGTGTCCGTACGGACGTCCATGCCCGCCTCCGCGCGGCGCGAGCAGGCGGGCGCCAGCGTACGGGCGCCCTCGACCTCGACGACACACACCCGGCAGGCGTTCTTGGGGGTCAGTGTGTCGCCCTCGCAGAGCGTCGGGATGTCCTTGCCCGCGGCCCGGCAGGCGTCGAGCAGTGTGGACCCCTCCGGTACCCGGGTCTCCTGGCCGTCCAGGGTGAACTCGATGAGCCGGCGCGGTGGTTGAAGCGGTATCGCGGTCACTCGGCACCCCTTGACTCGAAGACGTCCAGACGGTCGATGGCGGACTCGACGGCGTTCCACGCGGTCTGTCCGAGACCGCAGATGGACGCGTCCTTCATGGCCCGGCCGACCTCGCGCAGCAGCGCGATGTCCCCGGCGGCCTCGGCGCCCGTGCGGTCCAGGATCCGGTGCAGGGCTTCCTCCTGCCGTACCGTGCCGACCCGGCAGGGCACACACTGCCCGCAGGACTCGTCGCGGAAGAACTCGGCGATACGGAGCAGCATCCGGGGCAGCCGCACGGTGTCGTCCATCACCAGCACCACACCGGATCCGAGTGTGGTGCCGGCCGCTCTCGTTCCCTCGAAGGTGAGCGGGATGTCCCGCTCGTCGGGGCGTACGAACCCGCCCGCGGCGCCGCCGAGCAGGATCGCGCGCACCTCGCCCGGTGTGCCCGCCAGATCGAGCAGCTCGCCCAGCGTGGCACCGAAGGGCAGTTCGTAGATTCCGGGACGCGACACACTGCCGGAGACACAGAACAGCTTGGGCCCGGTGGACTGGGGCGTGCCGATCGCCGCGTACGCCTGGGCGCCGCCGGTCAGGATCGGCAGCACGTTGATCAGTGTCTCGACGTTGTTCTCGGCGGTCGGCTTGCCGAACAGGCCCTGTTCCACCGGGAAGGGCGGCTTGGAGCGCGGCTCACCGCGGTAGCCCTCGATGGAGTTGAACAGCGCGGTCTCCTCGCCGCAGATGTACGCGCCCGCACCGCGCCGGATCTCGATGTCGAAGGCGAATCCCTGGCCGAGGATGTCGTCCCCGAGCAGTCCGCGGGCGCGCGCCTGGTCGATCGCGTTCTGGAGGAGGCGCAGGGCGCGCGGATACTCGCCGCGCAGATAGAGATAGCCGTGGTGCGCGCCGACCGCGTATCCGGCGATGGTCATCGACTCGATCAGGGAGTACGGATCGCCCTCCATGACCACCCGGTCCTTGAAGGTGCCGGGCTCCGACTCGTCGGCGTTGCAGACCAGATAGTGCGGGTGGGCCGGCTGCGAGGCGGTGGCCTGCCACTTGCGGCCGGTGGGGAAGGCCGCGCCGCCGCGGCCGACCAGACCGGCGTCGGTGACCTCCCTGATGACACCGGCGGGCCCGATGCCGAAGGCCCGCCGCAGCGCCGCGTAACCGCCGTGCGCCCGGTAGTCGTCGAGGCTGTACGGATCGACGACCCCGACGCGGCCGAGCAGCGTCAGCCCCGGCTGCCCGGCCTGCGGTACGGCCATCGCCGCGGCGGGTTCCGCGGGCGCGGCCTCGGGCGCGGCCGTGGCCAGGACGAGCGCCTCGGCGGTGGCGGGGGCGACGACGGCCGTGGCGTACGGCCGGGACGGCGGCTCCGTCGCTCCGGCGTCCTCCGCCGGCCCCGCCTGGATGAGCAGCGCCGCCGGGGCGCGCTCGCAGAGGCCGAGACAGGGGCTCGGCTGCCAGACGGCGCCGCCCGTGGGCGTGCCCGCGGCTCCCAGCCGCTCTTCCAGGCTCGCGCAGAGCGCCTGGGAGCCATGGGCGGCGCAGGCCAGGTCGGTGCAGACGTGCAGCACCTTCGCGGGGCGCGGTGTGACCGCGAACATCGCGTAGAACGTGGCGACGCCGTACGCCTCCGCCGGCGGTACCGTGAGCCGTCGGCAGAGGTAGTCCAGCGCGCCCTCGCTGATCCAGCCGACGCGGTCGTTGACCGCGTGCAACCCCGGCAACAGCAGGTCTCTTCGCGCTCGGGCCTCGCGACCGCCCCGTGCCCAGCGCAGATCCGTGTCCGTACGGTCCTCCGCGCCTTCCCAGGCCGAGGCCGGCGGGCCGAGCAGCGCGTCGACCGCCGCCCGCTCCTCGTCGGTCGGTTTGCTGTCACCGAAGTGCAGGTCCACTGAGTCTCAGCTCCTCGATGCCGCTGCGGGCAGCTTCTCGATCCGGATCGCCGATGCCTTGAACTCGGCGGTGCCCGCGATCGGGCAATTTGCCTCGATGGTCAGCTGGTTGGTGTCCACCTCGTCCGGGAAGTGCATGGTCATGAAGGCCAGACCGGGACGGAGCCCGGGGTCGACCCAGACCGGCGCCTGTACGGTGCCGCGCCGCGACGAGATTCGGACCTCCTCGCCCACCGTCACCCCGTACCGCTCGGCGTCCTCGGGGCACAGCTCGACATACTCGCCGCGCCGCAGCGGAGAGGCAAAACTCCCGCTCTGCACACCGGTGTTGTACGAGTCGAGCCGGCGTCCCGTGGTGAGCCTGATCGGATACTGATCGTCCGTCAGATCGACCGGGGGGTCGTGCTTGACGATGCCGAAGGGCGCGAGCCGGCCGCGCCTGGCCGGGTCCGCCTCCCACAACCTGCCATGCAGATAGGTCGGTTCGAGCTTGTCCGTGTCCGGGCAGGGCCACTGAATGCCCTGATGCTCCGCCAGCCGCTCGTAGGTCATGCCGTAGTGGTCGGGGGAGACCGAACGCAGCTCGTTCCACACCGACTCGGCGTCCGCGTACTTCCAGGCGTGCCCGAGCCGGCCCGCCAGGTCGCAGATGATGTCGATGTCCTCGCGCGCCTCGCCGGGCGGCTCGACGGCCTTGCGCACCCGCTGCACCCGGCGCTCGCTGTTGGTGGTGGTGCCGTCCGTCTCCGCCCAGGCGGCGGTGGCGGGCAGCACCACATCGGCGAGTTCGGCGGTCTTGGTGAGGAAGATGTCCTGCACCACGAGGCAGTCGAGCCGCTTCATCCGCTCCACGGCCTGCTCGCTGTCGGCCTCGGACTGGGCGGGGTTCTCGCCGATGCAGTAGACGGCCTTCAGCTCGCCGGTCTCCATCGCCTCGAACATGTCCGTCAGGTTCAGTCCGTAGTGCGGCTGGATCACGGTGTCCCACGCGGTCTCGAACTTGCGCCGGACACCGGGCTCCAGGATGTCCTGGAAGCCGGGCAGCCGGTTGGGGATGGCGCCCATGTCGCCACCGCCCTGCACGTTGTTCTGGCCGCGCAGCGGCTGCACACCCGAGCCGTACCGGCCGACATGCCCGGTGAGGAGGGAGAGATTGATCAGCGCCCGTACGTTGTCGGTGCCGTTGTGGTGTTCGGTGATGCCCAGCGTCCAGCACAACTGGGCCCGTTCGGCGCGGGCGTAGGCGTGCGCGAGCTCGCGGATCGCCTCGGCCGGTACGCCGGTCACCTGCTCGGCCACCGACAGTGTCCACGGCTCGACCTCGGCGGCGTACTCCTCGAACCCGGTGGTGGCGCGCTCGATGAACGAGCGGTTGTGCAGCCCCGCGTGGATGATCTCGCGGCCGACCGCGTGGGCCAGCGGGATGTCCGTACCGACGTTCAGTCCCAGCCAGCTCTCGGCCCATTCGGCGGTGGAGGTACGGCGGGGGTCGACGGCGTACATCCGCGCGCCGTTCCTGATGCCCCGCAGTACATGCTGGAAGAAGATCGGGTGGGCGAAGCGGGCGTTGGAGCCCCACATCACGATCAGATCCGTGTGGTCGACCTCCCCGTACGAGGAGGTGCCGCCGCCGGATCCGAAGACGGCGGAGAGGCCGGCCACACTCGGCGCGTGGCAGGTCCTGTTACAGGAGTCCACGTTGTTGGTGCCCATCACCACACGGGCGAACTTCTGGGCCACATAGTTCATTTCGTTGGTGGCGCGGGCGCAGGAGAACATCCCGAACGCGCCGCGTGCGGCGCCCAGGCCCTCGGCCGCGCGGTCCAGCGCCTCGTCCCAGGTCGCCCTGCGGAGGGGGCCGCCCTTGTCGTCCCGCACCAGGGGGTGGGTGATGCGGGCATACGTTTTCGGCGTGCGATCTCGCTTCTTCACGCTGCGCTCTCCTTTGGGAGTGATGGCCGCGCCCCATTGCATACAGTATCCCGACGGCGGGTACGCGAGGGAACCCCAGTGCGGGGATTTGACGCGTACCCGCCTCTCCGGGAATCGCCGACGGGCCGTCAGGCGGCGGCGGTCACACCGCGAGCCAGCAGATCGGAGATCGCGTCCACCGTGCGGAGCGTCGGCACCTGGACATCACTGATCGCGGCGAGTTCCACGACGGCGGCGAGCAGGACATCCAGCTCCAGGGGCTTGCCCTTCTCCAGGTCCTGGAGAGTGGAGGTCCGGTGGTCACCGACCCGTTCCGCCCCGGCCAGCCGCCGTTCGACGGATATGTCGGGGCGGCAGCCCAGCGCCTCGGCGACCCGCAGGGCCTCCGACATCATCAGCTCGATGACCTCGCGGGTGGAGCGGTGCAGACACATCTCCCGCATGGTGGCGCGGGTGAGGGCGCTGATCGGATTGAACGAGATATTGCCGAGGAGCTTGATCCAGATGTCCTCGCGCAACTCGGCCTCGACCGGACATTTGAGACCTCCGGTGCGCATGGCATCGCTGAATTCCAGACACCTCGCGGACACCGAGCGGTCAGGTTCGCCGATCGAGAACCGGGTGCCTTCGAGATGCCGGACGATGCCCGGTCCCTCCAGCTCCGTCGCCGCGTACACCACACACCCGATCGCACGTTCGGGTGGGAGTACGGCGCTGACCGAGCCGCCCGGGTCGACACTCTCGACCCGCCGGCCGTCGTGCGGGCCGCCGTGGCCGTGGAAGTACCACCAGGGAATGCCGTTCTGGGCGGCGATGACCGCCGTACTGTCCTTGAGCAGGGGCGTCACCAGCGGCCCGCACGCCGCATAGGAGTTGGCCTTCAGCCCGAGGAACACATAGTCGACCGGACCGATGTCCTCCGGCCGGTCGGTGGCGTGCACCCGCGCGGTGAAATCGCCGCGTGGGCTGAGCACTCTGACTCCGTGCTGCCGCATGGCGGACAAATGCGGCCCGCGGGCGATGAGATGGACGTCGGCACCCGCTCGGTCGAGAGCGGCTCCGACATAGGCGCCGATCGCTCCGGCGCCGACAACTGCGACTTTCACTGTGGGGCTCTCCGTTCGGTTTGAGGGAGACCGAGGGAAGGGTCACACTCCGCTGTCTGTTCTCTGTGCTGTTGATCACACTCCGTGTTGACGATATATTGTCTACAGTATGTACTTCTGGTCGACAAGGCTCCGGAAAGGTATGCAGTCGGCAAACTCGGCCGGAGATCTTCCCTACCGGTCGGTCGGTTCCTAGAGTTCCCGACCATGACGCCACCACTCGCGCCCGCCGGCTGGAGCCGCTGGCTGGTGCCCCCCGCCGCGCTGTCGGTGCACCTGTCGATCGGCCAGGCCTACGCCTGGAGCGTGTTCAAACCGCCGCTCGAATCGGCGCTCGGCCTCTCCGGCACCGCCAGCGCCCTCCCGTTCCAGCTGGGCATCGTCATGCTCGGCCTGTCGGCGGCCTTCGGCGGCACGCTCGTCGAACGCAGAGGGCCGCGCTGGGCGATGACGGTCGCCCTCTGCTGTTTCTCGTCGGGCTTTCTGCTCGCCGCGCTGGGCGCCGTCACCGAGCAGTACTGGCTGATCGTCTTCGGCTACGGCTTCGTCGGCGGTATCGGCCTCGGCATCGGTTACATCTCGCCCGTCTCCACCCTGATCAAGTGGTTCCCCGACCGGCCCGGCATGGCCACCGGCATCGCCATCATGGGCTTCGGCGGCGGCGCGCTCATCGCCTCGCCGTGGTCCGCGCAGATGCTGGACTCGTTCGGCGCGGGGAGCAAGGGGATCGCGCTCGCCTTCCTGGTGCACGGGCTGGTGTACGCGGTGTTCATGGCGCTCGGCGTGCTGCTCGTCCGCGTACCCCCGCCCGGCTACCGGCAGGGCGGGGACGGCGCGGCGAAGCCGGCCCCCGGCGCCGCGAAGCCCGCGGCGGGCGCGCTGATCTCCACCGCGCAGGTGTCCGCCAGGTCCGCCGTGCGCACCCCGCAGTTCTGGTGCCTGTGGGTCGTGCTGTGCATGAACGTCACCGCGGGGATCGGGATCCTGGAGAAGGCCGCCCCGATGATCACCGACTTCTTCGCGGAGACCGACGCGCCCGTCAGCGTCTCGGCCGCCGCCGGTTTCGTGGCGCTGCTGTCCGCAGCCAACATGGCGGGCCGGATCGGCTGGTCCTCCACCTCGGACCTGATCGGCCGGAAGAACATGTACCGCGTCTATCTCGGCGTCGGCGCGGTGATGTATCTGCTGATCTCACAGTTCGGCGACTCCTCCAAGCCGCTGTTCGTCCTCTGCGCGCTGGTGATCCTGTCCTTCTACGGAGGCGGGTTCGCCACGATCCCCGCCTATCTCAAGGATCTCTTCGGCACCTATCAGGTGGGTGCCATCCACGGCCGGCTGCTCACCGCCTGGTCCACCGCCGGTGTGCTCGGCCCGCTGATCGTCAACCGGGTGGCGGACAGTCAGGAAGAGGCGGGCAGAAGCGGATCCGGGCTGTACGGTCTTTCGTTCACCATCATGATCGGGCTGCTGGTCATCGGCTTCGTCGCCAATGAACTGGTCAGGCCCGTCCACCCGCGCCACCACGTCCCCGCCCCCAGGGAGGCCGCAGATGACCACGTCCCCAGCGAAGAACACCGTGCGGCCTGAACCGCGTACCGGTCTGATCGTCTTCGCCTGGCTTTGGGTCGGGATCCCCCTCGCGTACGGTGTGTATGAGCTGGTACTGAAGGCAGCCCAGCTTTTCACCGGATGATATGGAGTCTCCAAGCGGCGCGGCTGAATCCTGTTGGTTCACCTGCACCCCTACCGGTGAGTCGCTGACGAGACTGGAGCACTCCTGACGTCGAACCAGAGGGGGTCCCGGGCATGACCGGCACTCGTATCGCCGCGCTCGGGCACTATCAGCCCGCCAAGGTGCTCACCAATCACGACCTGGCGGGCATGGTCGACACCAGTGACGCGTGGATCACCAGCCGGGTGGGGATCAGAACCCGCCATATGGCGGGGCCCGACGAGCCGGTGGACGAGCTGGCCGCGCACGCGGGCGCCAAGGCCCTCGCCTCGGCCGGGCTCACCCCGGCGGACATCGATCTGGTGCTGGTCGCCACCTCCACCGCCGTCGACCGCTCCCCGAACACCGCGGCCCGGGTCGCCGCCCGGCTCTCCATGGGCTCGCCCGCCGTCATGGACCTCAATGTCGTCTGCGCGGGCTTCACCCACGCGCTGGCCACCGCCGACCACGCCGTACGGGCGGGCTCCGCCTCCCGCGTCCTGGTGATCGGGGCGGACAAAATGACCGCGATCACCGACTGGACCGATCGCTCGACCTGCGTATTGGTCGGTGACGGCGCGGGCGCGGCGGTCGTCGTGGCGGCGGGCGAGGACGAGGAGCCGGGGATCGGCCCGGTCCTCTGGGGCTCGGTGCCGGAGATGGGCCACGCGGTACGGATCGAGGGCAGCCCGCCGGTCTTCGCCCAGGAGGGCCAGTCCGTCTACCGCTGGGCGACCACCCAGCTGCCGCCGATCGCCCGCCGGGTCTGCGAGCGGGCGGGCGTCACCCCCGAGGAGCTGGCCGCGGTCGTGCTGCATCAGGCGAATCTGCGGATCATCGAGCCCGTGGCCCAGAAGATCGGCGCGGTCAACGCGGTCATCGCCCGGGATGTGGTGGATTCGGGTAATACGTCCGCGGCGTCGATCCCGATGGCCCTGTCCAAAATCGTGGACCGCGGAGAGATTCCGTCGGGTGCGCCGGCACTGCTCTTCGGTTTCGGGGGAAACCTCTCCTACGCGGGTCAAGTCATCCGCTGCCCCTGAATCCCGGTGTTCTCGGTAGACTGTAGACGATAGCCAATGTCTTGATGTTCATCACCCCTGGTGACATCGGTCCATCGCTACAGTCAATGACACTGCCGGCCAGGAGGGGGACGCGATGTTGTCCGCGAAGTTGGCGCAAGGTGCCGTGCCTAAACTCGAACGACCGGGACCACTGCGTGAACGTGTGTACGAGGCTCTGCTCGAACTGATCACGACCCGGGCGCTCCAGCCCGGTCAGCACCTCGTCGAGAGCGAACTCGCGCGTCATCTGGGGGTGTCCAGGCAGCCGGTGCGTGAGGCCCTCCAGCGCCTCAACACCGAGGGCTGGGTCGATCTGCGCCCTGCGCAGGGCGCCTTCGTCCATGAGCCGACCGAGGACGAGGCGGACCAGCTGCTGTCGGTCCGTACGCTCCTGGAGGCGGAGGCCGCCCGGCTGGCCGCGGCCAACTCCGGCGCTGCGGGGATCGCCGAGCTGGAGGCGCTGTGCGCCAAGGGTGAGCAGTCCGTGGCCGATGACGACAGGGATCTGGCCGTCGCCACCAACGCCGCCTTCCACGCCAAGGTCATGGAGCTGGCGGGCAATGTCGTTCTGGCCGAGCTGGCCGCGCAGGTGGACCGCCGGGTGCGCTGGTACTACACGCCGGTCGCCCGGCAGCGCGGCAAGCAGTCCTGGATCGAGCACCGGGAGCTGATCGCCGCGATTTCTACGCGCGACGAGCGGCGCGCGACGGAAGTCATGAAGGCCCACACGGAGCACACGCGCAACACGTATCACCACAGGCAAGAGTCCTGATCGTCCCAAGCCCCTTCATTCCTCGCCGACCCGAAAAGTAGGTGCGAAGGACGGTAAAAGCGACGCCCCGAAGCGGCTTTGTCCTCGGTGTGGAGAAAGTTGGGACTGATTCCCGCTCAACTTCTTCCCCCTGCGGGCAAGCGCTGCTACGTTCCCTCGAAAGCCCGACGCATAGGCCGAGAAGGCGGGGAGGGGCGCGTGAGACGTATGACCGCACGACCCGCGAACGCGCATCAGGCGCGACTGCTCAGGCTGTTGCGCGACGGTGGCCCCAACTCCCGTGCGCAACTGGGTGACCAGGTCGATCTCTCGCGCTCCAAGCTCGCCGTCGAGGTGGACCGGCTGCTGGAGACCGGCCTGGTGGTCGCCGACGGACTCGCCGCCTCGCGCGGCGGCCGGCGCTCCCACAACATCCGGCTGGCACCCGCTCTGCGCTTCCTCGGTGTCGACATCGGAGCCACCTCCATCGATGTCGCCGTGACCAACGCGGAGCTGGAGGTGCTGGGACATCTCAACCACCCCATGGACGTCCGTGAGGGCCCCGTCGCCGTCTTCGAGCAGGTGCTCGTCATGGCGGCCAAGCTCAAGGTCTCCGGACTCGCCGACGAGTTCGACGGCGCCGGGATCGGCGTGCCGGGACCCGTCCGCTTCCCCGAGGGTGTCCCGGTCGCGCCGCCGATCATGCCGGGCTGGGACGGCTTCCCCGTACGGGAGGCGCTCAGCCAGGAACTCGGCTGCCCGGTCATGGTCGACAACGATGTGAACCTGATGGCGATGGGGGAGCAGCACGCGGGCGTCGCACGCTCGGTCGGTGACTTCCTCTGCGTCAAGATCGGTACCGGTATCGGCTGCGGGATCGTCGTCGGCGGCGAGGTCTACCGCGGTACGACCGGCAGCGCCGGCGACATCGGACATATCCAGGTCGAGTCGGAGGGCCGCGCCTGCGCCTGTGGCAACAAGGGCTGTCTGGAGGCCTACTTCAGCGGCGCCGCCCTCGCCCGGGACGCCGAGGAGGCCGCGCGCTCCGGCAGCTCGCCCGAGCTGGCCGCCCGGCTGGAGGCCACGGACCGGCTCTCCGCCGTGGATGTCGCCGCGGCCGCCGCCGCCGGTGACCCCGCCGCGCTCGATCTCATCCGGACCGGCGGCAACCGCGTCGGCCAGGTCATCGCCGGGCTCGTCAGCTTCTTCAACCCGGGCCTCGTGGTGATCGGCGGCGGGGTGACCGGTCTCGGTCACACGCTGCTGGCCAGCGTACGTACCCAGGTCTACCGGCAGTCCCTGCCGCTGGCCACCGGCAATCTCCCCATAGTCCTGGGGGAGTTGGGCCCGACCGCCGGAGTCACCGGCGCGGCCCGGCTCATCAGCGACCACCTGTTCTCGCCGGCCTGACGCCCGTCCGGGGCCGGCGGCGCACCACCGGACACCACCGCTCCATCCGAAACACCACCGCTCCATCGGTAACACCAGCACCACGGACAACCGCAGTACCCGTCACACCGGCACCACGCACGAGCCGCACCACCCGTCACACCAGCAGTACGCACGAGCCGCACCGCCCGTCATCACCGCAGCAGGCGCGAGCCGCAGCACCCGTACGAGCCGCGTCACCCGCACGAGCCGTATCCGCACGACGTACCGACACCGCTCCGCCGCACCTGGTTCCGCCCTGCCCAACTCCGCCCTGCCTTCTTCCTTTTGCCCACTTCATGCCCTGCCCGCTCTACGGCCGCATCCGCCGAGGGGATACGCCATGGCACCAACACCCGCACCACCGGAAAAACTTCTGCTCACCATGTCCGGCATCACCAAGCTGTTCCCCGGTGTCCGCGCCCTCGACGGTGTGGACCTGGAGGTCGAGGCGGGCGAGGTCCACTGCCTGCTCGGCCAGAACGGCGCCGGCAAATCCACCCTCATCAAGGTGCTCGCCGGGGCCCATCAGCCCGACGGCGGTGTGATCACCTGGCGCGGCGAGGCCGTCACACTGAAATCACCCATCGCCGCCATGCGGCTCGGCATCGCGACCATCTACCAGGAACTCGACCTGGTCGAAGGGCTCACGGTCGCCGAGAACATCTTCCTCGGACACGAGCCGACCACCGCCGGCTTCGTGGTCAGGGGCCGGGAGGCCAGGACACGGGCGACCGCGCTGCTCAAGCGGCTCGGCCACCCCGAGATCCAGGCCCACCGGCCCGTCGGCTCGCTCTCCGCCGCCCAGCAGCAGATCGTGTCGATGGCCCGCGCCCTCTCGCACGACGTACGGCTCATCGTGATGGACGAGCCGTCAGCGGCCCTCGACCCCGACGAGGTCGACAACCTCTTCCGTATCGTCGCCACCCTCACCGCCGACGGTGTGGCCGTCATCTACATCTCCCACCGGCTGGAGGAGATCCGGCGCATCGGCGACCGCGTCACCGTCATCAAGGACGGCCGGACCGTGGCCGTCGCCCTGCCCGCGAAGGAGACCCCGACCCGCGAGGTCGTCGCGCTGATGACCGGCCGGAACGTCGAGTACGTCTTCCCCGATCGGCCCCCGGCCACGGCCGGAGCGGCGCGCGCCGAGCCCGTACTGAAGGTCGAAGGACTGGCCAGGGACGGGGAGTTCGCCCCCGTCGACCTCGAACTGCGGCCCGGCGAGATCGTCGGACTCGCGGGGCTCGTCGGCTCGGGACGCTCCGAGATCCTGGAGACCATCTACGGGGCGCGCAAGGCCACCGCGGGCCGGGTGCTCGTCAACGGCACCCCGCTGCGGCCCGGCAGCGTACGCGCCGCCGTCCGCGCGGGACTCGGCCTCGCACCCGAGGAGCGCAAGGCCCAGGGCCTGCTGATGCTCGAATCCGTCACCCGCAACGTGTCGGTGTCATCGCTGTCCCGCTTCGCACGGGCCGGCTGGCTCGACCACACGGCGGAGCGGACCGCGGCCAGGGAGGCCACCAGGGAACTCTCCCTGCGCCCCGACAACCCGGACGCCCGCATCCGTACCCTCTCCGGCGGCAACCAGCAGAAGGCGGTCCTCGCCCGCTGGCTGCTGCGCGGCTGCCGGGTACTGCTGCTCGACGAGCCGACGCGCGGAGTCGATGTCGGCGCCCGCGCCGAGCTGTACGCCGTGATCCGCCGGCTGGCCGACGAGGGCCTCGCCGTACTGCTCGTCTCCAGCGAGGTCCCCGAAGTCCTGGGCCTCGCCGACCGGGTGCTGGTGCTCCGCGAGGGCCAGGTCGTCCACCGGGCGCCCGCCCAGGAGCTCGACGAGCACCGTGTACTCGACCTTGTGATGGAAGGGAGCCCGACGTCATGAAACAGCCTGCCTCCGAGGCGCAGCAGGGCGGGCCCGACGCGGCGGCCGTGCCCGAGCCGCCCACGCCGCCCGCCATGTCCCACGCGTCCGCCAAGTCCACGGAGGAGAAGGGCGGTTGGCGCGCCCTCGGGCTGCGTCTCGATGTCCGTAACCTCTCCCTGCTCGGGGTGCTCGCCGCCCTGATCATCGTCGGCGGCATCACCAAGCCCGATCAGTTCCTGGACACCAACAACCTGCAACTGGTGCTCACCCAGGCGTCCGTCATCGGTGTGGTCACCGTCGGTATGACGTTCGTGATCACCAGCGGCGGGATCGATCTGTCGGTCGGCGCGATCGTGGCACTGGCGTCCGTCTGGGCGACCACACTGGCCACCCAGGAATACGGGTTCGCCGGCATCCTCTTCACCGCGGTGATCGTGGGTCTGGCCTGCGGACTGGTCAACGGCGTACTGATCGCCTACGGCGGTATGGTGCCGTTCATCGCCACCCTCGCGATGCTCGCCTCCGCCCGTGGACTGGCGCTCCAGATCACCGACGGCAAGACGCAGATCGTCACTGTGGACTCGGTCCTCGACCTCGGGGTCCGTGACTCGTACATCCTGGGCATCCCGCCGCTCGTGCTGGTCTTCGCGGCCGTCACCGTCATCGGCTGGCTGATCCTCAACCGGACGACCTTCGGCCGGCGCACCGTCGCCGTCGGCGGCAACGCGGAGGCCGCGCGGCTCGCCGGCATCGACGTACGCAGGCAGCGGCTCTACCTGTACCTGCTCTCCGGCCTCTGCTGCGGTATCGCGGCGTTCCTGCTGGTCGTCCTGGCCGGCTCGGGACAGAACACCAACGGGAACCTGTACGAGCTGGACGCCATCGCGGCGGCGATCATCGGCGGCACCCTCCTCAGCGGCGGACGCGGCACGATCGTCGGCTCCGTACTCGGTGTTCTGGTCTTCACCACGATCACCAACATCTTCGCCCTCAACAACCTGCAGAGCGACGTCCAGCAGATCGCCAAGGGCGCGATCATCGTCGCCGCCGTACTGGTCCAGCGCCGCACCGTGCGCAACGGCGAGTCCTAGTTCCGGTCTCGCACCCGCTTACTGTCGTACCGCCCTACCTGAAGGGTTGAACCGTCATGCCAGAAACCAGCCGCAGAGGAATGCTCTTCGGCACCGCCGCCATCGGCGCGGGTGCTTTCCTCACCGCCTGCACCAGCAACGAGCCGGCGAAGAAGGAGCCCGCGGCCAACGACCAGCCCGCCTCCGACGACAAGCCGGGCAAGCCCGTCACCATCGGCTTCGCCGGCCCCCAGGCCGACCACGGCTGGCTCAACGCCATCAACGAGAACGCCAAGTCGCGGGCGGAGACCTACTCCGATGTGACGCTCGACATCACCGAGGGCTCCAACGACACCGCCGCCCAGATCGGCCAGGTCGAGACCCTCATCAACAAGAAGGTCGACGTCCTGGTGATCCTGCCGGCCGACGGCAAGGCCCTCACCCAGGTCGGGCTGAAGGCCATGCGGGCCGGCATCCCGGTCATCAACCTGGACCGGATCTTCGCCTCGCCGCAGGCGTACCGCTGCTGGGTCGGCGGCGACAACTACGGCATGGGCCTCAACGCCGGCAACTACATCGGCGAGAAGCTCAAGGACAAGCCTGACGCGAAGGTCATCGAGCTGTCCGGACCCGACAGCCTGGAGCTGACCCAGCAGCGCACCCAGGGCTTCGACGACGCCCTCAAGAACTACCCGAACATCAAGAAGGTCGCGCGCCAGGCCGCCGACTTCACCGTCGAGTCCGGCCAGGCCAAGATGGCCCAGCTGCTCCAGGCGCAGTCCAGCTTCGACGCGCTCTGGAACCACGACGACGACCAGGGCGTCGGCGCCCTGCGAGCCATCGACCAGGCGGGCCGGGACGGCTTCCTGATGGTCGGCGGGGCCGGCGCCAAGGCCGCGATGGACGCGATCAAGGCGGACAACGGTGTGCTCAAGGCCACCGTCCTCTACCCGCCGATCATGGCCGCGTCCGCCATCGACCTGGCCCGCGCCCTCGGACAGAGCAAGGGCGTCAGCGGGCTGTCCGGGCTGGAGATCCCGGCCCAGGTCACGCTCTTCTCGGCCGTGGTCGACAAGACGAACATCGATGACTACCTGCCTCAGGGCTTCAGCTGACCGGTCCAGTCAAGGCCGCCCCCACCAGCGAGAGACGAGGAGTACTCCGTATGACCCTCAGGGAAGCGTCGGAGAAAGAAGCCGGTGCACCACCGACACTCGGTATCGGCATGGTCGGATACGCGTTCATGGGCGCCGCACACTCGCAGGGGTGGCGCACGGCGGGACACGTCTTCGACCTGCCGATGCGCCCCGTGCTCGCCGCTGTCTGCGGCCGTGACGCGGACGCGGTCCGCGCCGCGGCGGACCGGCACGGCTGGGCCGCGGCCGAGACCGACTGGCGGCGGCTCATCGCGCGCGACGACGTGCAGGTCGTGGACATCTGCACCCCGGGGGACAGCCACGCGGAGATCGCCATCGCCGCGCTGGAGGCGGGCAAGCACGTCCTGTGCGAGAAGCCCCTCGCCAACTCGGTGGCCGAGGCCGAGGCCATGGTCAGGGCCGCGGCCGACGCCAGGTCGCGCGGTCAGCTGGCCATGGTCGGCTTCAACTACCGCCGGGTGCCCGCGATCTCGTACGCCAGGAAGCTGATCGCGGAGGGCAGGCTCGGCACCCTTCGGCATGTCCGGGTCACCTATCTCCAGGACTGGCTGGCCGATCCGTCGGCCCCGCTCACCTGGCGGCTCAAGCGCGAGCGCGCGGGGTCGGGGGCGCTCGGCGACCTCGGAGCGCACATCGTCGACCTGGCGCAGTTCCTGACGGGGGAGCCGCTGGTCGGGGTCTCCGCGCTCGCGGAGACCTTCGTCAAGGAACGGCCCGTGCTCAGCGGGGCGACCGCCGGCCTCTCGGGGACCGCGGGCACCGAGACGGGCCCGGTGACCGTGGACGACGCGGCGCTGTTCACCGGACGGCTCGCCTCGGGCGCCCTGGCCTCCTTCGAGGCCACCCGGATGGCCTCGGGGCGCAAGAACGCGCTCCATCTGGAGATCAACGGCGAGCGCGGCTCGCTCGCCTTCGATCTGGAGCGCCTCAACGAGCTGTCGTTCCACGACCACACCGAGCCCGCTCCCTCCTCCGGCTTCCGCCGGATCCTGGTCACGGAGCCGGAGCATCCCTATCTGGAAGCGTGGTGGCCGCCCGGTCACGCGCTCGGCTACGAGCACACCTTCGTGCACCAGGCCCGCGATCTGGTCGAGGCGGTCGCCGCCGGGACCGATCCGGCGCCGTCCTTCGCCGACGGGCTCCAGGTGCAGCGGGTGCTCGCGGCCGTGGAGGACAGCGCGGCGAAGAACGCCGTGTACACGCCCGTGCCGCAGCCCTAGCCATCACATCGAGGAGGAGGTCCGAATGCCACGTCCGTTCACGCTGTTCACCGGCCAGTGGGCCGATCTGCCCCTGGAGGAGGTGTGCCGGCTCGCCCGTGACTTCGGTTACGACGGGCTGGAACTCGCCTGCTGGGGGGATCACTTCGAAGTAGACAAAGCACTCGCGGATCCCGGCTATCTGGACGGCCGCCACCAGCTGCTCGACAAGTACGGGCTCAAGTGCTGGGCGATCTCCAACCACTTGGTGAGCCAGGCCGTCTGCGACAGCATCATCGACGAACGCCACCAGGGCATCCTGCCGTCCCGGATCTTCGGCGACGGCGATCCCGAGGGTGTCAGGCAGCGCGCCGCCGCCGAGATCAAGGACACCGCGCGGGCCGCGGCGGCCTTCGGGGTCAATACGGTCATCGGTTTCACCGGCTCGTCCATCTGGCACCTGCTGGCGATGTTCCCGCCGGTGCCGCCCGGCATGATCGAGCGCGGGTACGAGGACTTCGCGGAGCGCTGGAACCCGATCCTCGACGTCTTCGACGCCGAGGGCGTGCGCTACGCCCACGAGGTGCACCCGGGCGAGATCGCGTACGACTACTGGACCACGCACCAGGCCCTGGAGGCGGTCGGCCACCGGCCCGCGTTCGGGCTGAACTTCGACCCGAGCCACTTCGTCTGGCAGGACCTGGACCCGGTCAACTTCCTCTACGACTTCCGGGACCGGATCTACCACGTCGACTGCAAGGAGGCCCGGAAGCGCCTCGACGGCCGCAACGGGCGGCTCGGTTCGCATCTGCCCTGGGGCGACCCTCGGCGCGGCTGGGACTTCGTCTCGGCGGGCCACGGCGACGTCCCGTGGGAGGACGTCTTCCGGATGCTGCGGTCGATCACGTACGAGGGCCCCATCTCGGTGGAGTGGGAGGACGCGGGCATGGACCGGCTGGCCGGCGCCCCCGAGGCCCTCGCGGACCTGAAGCGCTTCGACTTCGACCCGCCGACCGCGTCCTTCGACGCGGCCTTCGGCGGCGGCGAGTAGCTCCTTCTCCCCGGATCGGGCTCCGGGGAGAAGGCTGGCAGCCCGGCGGCGGAAGCGCCGCCGGGCGGTCAGGCCTGCCCGGAAAGTGCTTTGTCCTGAGGGAGGAAAAAGGCAACTTCTCCTCTGCGCAAGGTCTTTCGGACACGGACGAACACAGCTACCGTCCACTGAGATGTACAGGACATAGGTACACGGCATACGTACAGGACACAGGTGGTCTCCGATGTGACGGCGCACGTCGGCGACGCAGTCACCTCTCTCCGGGGATCCGGTGCAGGACGAGCACCGTCCCCGGGAGGCGAGAGCGCTCCTCCGCGCTCCCTTGGCAACCCAGCACGTACGAACAGCCCATTGTGGAGGACTTTCGTGCACAGAAAACGCCCCAGAGCCAGAACCCTCCTCGCACTCCTGACGGGCGCTCTGCTCGCAGGATCGAGCCTCAGCGCCGTACCCGCCGCCGCGCATCCGGACGAGCCGGCCGCGGAGGAGAGCTTCCAGCAGGTGACCCTCGCGAAGGGCGCCGACGCGGTCGGCGAGCCCATGTCGCTCGCCGTCCTGCCCGACCGCCGGGTGCTGCACACCTCGCGTGACGGCACACTGCGCATCACCGACGCCGGCGGCGACACCACCGTCTCCGGCACGCTGGATGTCTACAACCACGACGAGGAGGGCCTCCAGGGCGTCGGGGTCGACCCCGACTTCGCCGAGAACCGGGCCATTTACCTCTTCTACGCGCCCAAGCTGGACACCCCGTCCGGCGACGCCCCCGAGAACGGCACGGCGGCCGACTTCGCCCCGTTCGACGGATACAACCGGCTCTCGCGCTTCACACTCAACGAGGACGGCACGCTCGACAAGGCGAGCGAGAAGAAGGTCCTCGACGTCACCACCTCGCGCGGCACCTGCTGCCACGTGGGCGGCGACATCGCCTTCGACGCGGACGGCAACCTGTATCTGTCGACCGGCGACGACACCAACCCGTTCGCCTCCGACGGTTACACGCCGATCGACGAGCGGGCCGACCGCAACCCGGCGTTCGACGCCCAGCGTTCCTCCGGCAACACCAACGACCTGCGCGGCAAGGTCCTGCGCATCAAGGTCGCCGAGGACGGCTCGTACACCATCCCCGAGGGCAACCTCTTCGCCCCGGGCACCGAGAAGACCCGGCCCGAGATCTACGCCATGGGGTTCCGCAACCCCTTCCGTATCTCCGTCGACAAGAAGACGGGCATCGTCTACGTCGGTGACTACGGTCCCGACGCCGGCGCCGCGTCCCCGACCCGGGGTCCGGCCGGCCAGGTGGAGTTCGCCCGGGTCACCCAGGCGGGCAACTTCGGATGGCCGTACTGCACGGGGGACAACGACCCCTTCATCGACTACGACTTCGCCACCAAGGCGTCCGGCGCGGCCTTCGACTGCGCGGCGCCCAAGAACACCTCGCCGCACAACACGGGTCTGACGGACCTCCCGCCGGCCCAGGCGGCCTGGATCCCGTACGACGGCGGCAGCCTGCCCGAGTTCGGCAGCGGCTCCGAGTCCCCGATGGGCGGACCGGTCTACCGGTACGACGCCGACCTCGACTCCCCGGTCAAGTTCCCCGAGGAGTACGACGGGGACTTCTTCGCCGGTGAGTTCGGCCGCCAGTGGATCAAGCGGATCGAGCAGGGCGAGGACGGCACCGTCAGCAAGATCAACCCGTTCCCGTGGTCCGGCACCCAGCCCATGGACATGGAGTTCGGCCCCGACGGCGCGCTCTACGTCCTCGACTACGGCCTGTCCTGGTTCGGCGGCGACGAGCACTCCGCGCTCTACCGCATCGAGAACTCCACGGGCGGCAAGTCACCGATCGCCGAGGCGACCGCGACCAAGACGTCCGGCAAGTCCCCGCTGAAGGTCACCTTCTCCTCCGCGGGCACCGAGGACCCCGACGGCGACGCCCTCACCTACGCGTGGGACTTCGGCGACGGCGGCACCTCGACCGAGACCAACCCCTCGTACACGTACAAGAAGAACGGCACCTACACCGCGCGGCTCACCGTCACCGACCCGACCGAGCGCACCGCGAGCGCGTCCGTGCGGATCGTCGTCGGCAACACCGCGCCCAAGGTGACACTCGAACTCCCCAACGACGGGCACCTCTTCAACTTCGGGGACACCGTCCCCTTCAAGGTGAAGGTCACCGACCCGGAGGACGGGGCGATCGACTGCTCCAAGATCGTCGTCCGCTACATCCTCGGCCACGACAGCCACGGCCACCCGATCACCTCGGCCAACGGCTGTGAGGGCACCATCACCGCGCCCGCCGACACCGAGCACGATCCCAACGCCAATATCTTCGGTGTGATCGACGCCGAGTACACCGACGGCGGAGGCGGCGGCCAGGCGGCGCTCACCACGCACGACCAGTCGCAGCTCCAGCCGCGCCACCGGCAGGCCGAGCACTTCAACAACTCCTCCGGTATCAAGGTCTACGACAAGGCACCGGCCAACGGCGGCAAGACCGTCGGCGACATCGACAACGGTGACTGGATCTCCTTCTCGCCGTACAACCTGACCGGGTCCAAGACGCTCACCGCCCGGATCTCCTCCGGCGGCGCCGGCGGATTCCTGGAGGTGCGCACCGGCTCGGCCACCGGCAACCTGCTCGGCTCCGCGCCGATCCCGGTCACCGGCGGCTGGGAGACCTTCCAGGACATCGACGTACCGCTCCGTGCCGTACCCAAGCAGACCACCGAGCTGTTCCTGGTCTTCAAGGGCGGTGCCGGCGGCGGCGCGCTGTACGACCTGGACGACTTCCAGCTCTCCACGGCCGTGGCCGGCAAGACCGAGAAGCGGGTCCTGGTCTTCTCCAAGACCGGCGGCTTCCGCCACGACTCGATCCCCGCGGGCGTCGCCGCGCTCAAGGAGCTCGGCAAGACCACCGGGATCACCGTCGACGCCACCGAGGCGGCCGGCCAGTTCACCACCAACAACCTGGCCAGGTACGACGCGGTGGTCTTCCTCTCCACCACCGGTGACGTCCTCAACGCCGACCAGCAGAAGGCGTTCGAGAACTACGTCGCCACCGGCGGCGGCTACATGGGCGTCCACGCCGCGGCGGACACCGAGTACGACTGGTCCTTCTACGGCGGCCTGGTGGGGGCCTACTTCGACTCCCACCCGCAGATCCAGCCGGCCACCGTACGCGTCGAGGACCACGACCACCCGTCGACCGCCCACCTGGGCGACGAGTGGCAGCGCACCGACGAGTGGTACAACTACCGCACCAACCCGCGGGATCAGGCCCGCGTCCTCGCCACCCTGGACGAGACCACCTACCAGGGCGGCAACATGAAGGGCGACCACCCGATCGCCTGGTGCCAGACGTACGAGGGCGGCCGTGCCTTCTACACCGGCGGCGGCCACACCAAGGAGTCGTACGCGGACGACGCCTTCCGCCAGCACCTGCTCGGCGGACTGCGCTACGCGGCCGGCCAGGTGAAGGCGGACTGCAAGCCGCAGACCGGCTACCGGGACCTCTTCAACGGCAAGACGCTGGAGGGCTGGAAGCAGGCCGGACCGGGCAAGTTCAACGTCGTGGACGGTGAACTGCGCTCCGAGGGCGGCATGGGCCTGCTGTGGTACCAGGCCAAGCAGCTGGGGTCCTACTCCCTGAAGCTCGACTGGAAGATGGACGGGGACGACAACTCCGGTGTCTTCGTGGGCTTCCCGGCCTCCGACGATCCGTGGTCCGCGGTCGACAAGGGGTATGAGATCCAGATCGACGCCACCGACGCGGCCGACCGCACCACCGGCTCCGTCTACGGCTTCAAGTCGGCCAACATCAAGGCCAGGGACCAGGTTCTGCGGCCCCCGGGCCAGTGGAACAACTACGAGATCAAGGTCCAGGGTGAGCGTCTGCAGATCTTCCTCAACGGCGTGAAGATCAACGACTTCACCAACAAGGACCCCGAGCGCAGTCTGAAGGACGGCTACATCGGCCTCCAGAACCACGGCGCGGACGACCAGGTGTCCTTCCGTGACGTCCAGCTCAAGGAACTGCCCTCCGCCTAGAGACCTCTCGTAGCCAGAGGTCTCCGGGACGGGGCGGCCCGTAAGCCGGCGGCGGGCGGGGAGGCGCCGTACCCCCCGCCCGCCGTCCACCAACCACCACACCACCGGCAGGGAGGCAGCCCCGTGACGACGACCAGTCCCGCGACGACGACCCGTACAGAATCGACTGCAGCACGCACCGGCGTCTGGTTCGTCGGAGCGCGCGGCTCCGTCGCCACGACGGCCGTCGCCGGATGCGCGGCGGTCACCGCCGGGCTCCATCCCGCGACGGGCATGGTCACCGAGACCGCGCCCTTCGCGGACACGGGCCTCCCCGCACTCTCCTCGCTCGTCTTCGGCGGACACGACACGGTGAGCTGTCCGCTGCCCAAACGCGCGGAGGCGCTGACCGCGGCGGGCGTGCTGCCGCACGGCCTGCCCGCCGCTATTCACGCCGAACTGGCCGCCGCCGACCAGGAGATACGGGCCGGCGGCCCCCAGCCGGGCGACACCAGGAGCGACGAGGAGCTCATCGCCTCGTTCGCCGACGACCTCAGGGACTTCGCGCGCCGCACCGGCGTCGCCCGCACCGTCGTCGTCAACGTCTCCTCCACCGAACCCCAGCCCGCGCCGGACGATCCGCGCCTGCCCGCCAGCTCGCTCTACGCGGCGGCCGCCATCCGGGCCGACTGCTCGTACGTCAACTTCACGCCCTCCACCGGGCTGCGCACCGAGGCCCTCACGGCGGCCGCCGAGGCCGGCGGACTTCCCCACGCCGGCCGCGACGGCAAGACAGGCCAGACGCTGCTCCGTTCCGTGCTCGCCCCGATGTTCGTCCAGCGCGCGCTGACCGTACGGGCCTGGTCGGGCACGAACCTGCTGGGCGGCGGGGACGGAGCGGCGCTGGCCGACCCGGCCGCCGCGGCGGCCAAGAACGCGGGCAAGGAACGCGTACTGGCCGACACCCTCGGCACGGCCCCCGAGGGCGAGGTCCACATCGACGACGTCCCCGCGCTCGGCGACTGGAAGACCGCCTGGGACCACATCGCGTTCGACGGCTTCCTCGGCTCGCGGATGATCCTCCAGACCATCTGGCAGGGGTGCGACTCGGCGCTCGCCGCGCCGCTCGTACTCGACCTGGCCCGGCTGGTGGCCCGTGCGCACGAGGCGGGGCTGAGCGGGCCCCTGCCCGGTCTCGGCTTCTACTTCAAGGATCCGGACGGCGGCCCCGCCGCGCTCGCCGAACAGTTCGACGAGCTGCTCGCCTTCGCCGAGCGGCTGAAGGAGACCAGGTGAGCCTGCGCGGACGTATGCGGGCCTGGGCCGAACTGCTCCGCGTCTCGGCCCTGTTCACGGTCCCGGGCGACGCGCTGGCCGGGGCCGCGGCTCTCGGCGTACGCCCCAACCGCTCCACCGCGCTCGCCGTGGGCGCCTCGCTCTGCCTGTACGAGGCGGGCATGGCGCTCAACGACTGGGCGGACCGCGAGGAGGACGCGATCGACCGCCCGCACCGCCCCATCCCGTCGGGCCGGATCTCCCCGCCGGCGGCCCTCGCCGCGGCGGGCGTGCTGACGGCCGCGGGCCTCGCCCTCGCGGCCCGCGCGGGCCGGTCGTCGCTGGCCGTGGGCACGGCCCTGGCGGCCACGGTCTGGGCGTACGACCTGCGGCTGAAACACACGGCGGCGGGTCCGGCGGCGATGGGCGCGGCCAGGGCACTGGACGTACTGCTGGGCGCGACCGCGACCGCGACCGCGACCGCGACCGCGAACGTGCGCGACCGCGCCACGTCGGCGCCGGCCGGGCCCGGCACGGCCGGCCGCGCGGCAGCGGTGACCCGGGGTCCCGGGAACACCTCGTCCGCGCCGGCCGGAGGCGCAGGCGGCGGCGGTGCCGCGCGCACCTCGCCCCGTACGCCGTCGCCGTACGCCGGAGCCGTACGCGGCACCGACCCCTGGGACGGTCTCCGTACCGCACTGCCCTCGGCCACACTCCTCGGCGCGCACACCGTCGCCGTCACCACCGTCTCGCGCCGCGAGGCGCAGGGCGGTTCGACGGCCGCGCCGCTCGCCGCGCTCGTGGCCACCGGCGTGCTGGGCACGCTGGCGGGCCGGCCGGCGGACGGGGCCGTGGCGCGGGGCGGTTTCCGTGCCGCCCCACACCGGGGGACAGGTGCGGTCCGGTCGGCCGGGCCCGCGCTCGCCGCCGCGGGACCCGCGCTCGCCGGGGCGCTCGCCCTCGTCTACGCGGGGACCGCCGGGAAGCCCCTCCTGCACGCCGCGCTCAATCCGTCGCCACCGCTCACCCAGCGCGCCGTCGGCGGCGGCATCCGGGCGATGATCCCGCTCCAGGCCGCGCTGGCCGCGCGCGGCGGGGCCGCCGGGATCGCGCTCGGCGTCATGGGGCTCGTACCGCTGGCCCGCACGTTCGCACGGAAAGTGAGCCCCACATGAGTCTGCGTTTCGGATACGGCACCAACGGGCTCACCGATCTGCGCCTCGACGACGCCCTCGGGCTGCTCGCCGACCTCGGCTACGACGGCGTCGGGCTGACCCTCGACCATATGCATCTCGACCCCATGGCCCCCGATCTGACCGCCCGCACCCAGCGGGTCGCCCGCCGGCTGGCCGAGCTGGGCCTCGGGGTCACCGTCGAGACCGGCGCCCGTTACGTACTCGACCCGCGCCGCAAGCACGGACCCACGCTGCTCGACCCGGACCCCGACGACCGCGCCGCCCGAACGCGGCTGCTGGTCAAGGCCGTTCAGGTCGCCGCCGACCTCGGCGCGCACGCCGTCCACTGCTTCAGCGGCATCGTCCCCGGCCCCACCGACACCGACACCGCCTGGAAGCGGCTCGAAGAGGCGATGGGCCCCGTCCTCGACGCGGCGGAGGCCGCCGACATCCCCCTCGCCGTCGAGCCCGAACCCGGCCATCTCGTCTCGGACATCGCGGGATTCCACCGGCTCAGACATCTGCTCGGCGACCCGGACGCGCTCGGGCTCACCCTCGACATCGGCCACTGCCAGTGCCTGGAGGCCGCGTCTCCCGCCGACTGCGTACGGGACGCCGCCCCCTGGCTGCGGCATGTGCAGATCGAGGACATGCGGCGCGGTGTCCATGAGCATCTGCCGTTCGGGGAAGGCGAGATCGACTTCCCGCCCGTGCTCGCCGCGCTGGCGGCGACCGGGTACGAGGGCCTGACCGTCGTGGAACTGCCCCGCCACTCCCACGCCGGGCCCGAACTGGCCCGCACGTCCCTGGACTTCCTCCGCGCCCAGGGGGTGTCCTGATGTCCCCGACCCGTGAGGAACTCCTCCTCAGGCTCGACGCGCCCGCCGCGTCCTGGCTCGACGAGGCCCTGGCCGAGGCCACCGCCGGCCGCGCCGACGACAACGTTGCCGCCGCCGGCTGGGAGCTGCGCTTCGCCGCCGCCGGACGCCACTGCGGCCAGGATCACGCCGACGCCGTACGCACCCTCCTGCTCAGGGAAGCCGATGCCGGGCTCACCACCCTGACCCGGCTCTACCAGCGGGGCACCGCCGCCGAGCGGCGCGCCGTCCTGCTCGCCCTGCCCGACCGCGTCACCGGACCCGGCGCGCTGCCCCTGGTCGAGGACGCCCTGCGGACCAATGACACCCGGCTGGTCGCCGCCGCCGTCGGTCCCTACGCCGCCGCCCATCTCGACCCCCACGCCTGGCGGCACGCCGTCCTCAAGTGCCTCTTCACCGGCGTGCCGGTCGACGCCGTCGAGAGCCTGGCCGCACGCGCCCACGGAGACACCGAACTGGCAAGGATGCTCGCCGACTTCGCGGCAGAGCGCACCGCCGCCGGCCGTCCCGTACCCGCCGACCTGCACCGTGCGTTGACCCTGACCGGCGAGGAGTCCTGATGCGCATCTTCGACCCCCACATCCATATGACCTCCCGCACCACGGACGACTACCGGGCGATGTACGACTCCGGAGTCCGCGCCCTGGTCGAGCCGTCGTTCTGGCTCGGCCAGCCCCGCACCTCACCCGAGAGCTTCTTCGACTACTTCGACGCGCTCCTCGGCTGGGAGCCGTTCCGCGCCGCCCAGTACGGCATCGCCCACCACTGCACGCTCGCCCTCAACCCCAAAGAGGCGAACGACCCGCGCTGCACCCCCGTCCTGGACGAACTGCCGCGCTATCTGGTCAAGGACGGTGTCGTCGCCGTCGGCGAGATCGGATACGACTCGATGACCCCGGCCGAGGACACCGCCCTGGCCGCGCAGCTCCAGCTCGCCGCCGACCACGGGCTGCCCGCGCTCGTCCACACCCCCCACCGCGACAAACTGTCCGGGCTGCGCCGCACCATCGACGTCGTACGGGAGTCCGCGCTCGCCCCGGACCGGGTGCTGCTCGACCACCTCAACGAGACGACCGTCAAGGACGCGGCCCAGAGCGGCAGTTGGCTCGGCTTCTCGATCTACCCCGACACCAAGATGGACGAGGACCGGATGGTCGCCGTCCTCAAGGAGCACGGCACCGAGAGGGTGCTCGTCAACTCGGCCGCCGACTGGGGCAACAGCGACCCGCTCAAGACCCGCAAGGTCGGCGACGCGATGCTCGCCGCCGGGTTCGGCGAGGACGACGTCGACCAGGTCCTGTGGCGCAACCCCGTCGCCTTCTACGGGCTCAGCGGCAGACTTCAGCTGGACGTACCCGCGCCGGAGGCCCTGCACGAGGGCAACTCCATTCTGCGCGGCGGGGAGTGAGCCCATGCGCTTCCGCCACCCCGACGGCTCCACCGTCCACCTCTCGTACTGCACCAATGTCCACCCCGCCGAGACCCTCGACGGCGTACTGGCCCAGCTCCGCGACCACTGCGAGCCCGTGCGCAAGCGCCTCGGCCGGGACCGCCTCGGCATCGGCCTCTGGCTCGCCAAGGACGCCGCCCAGGCCCTGATCAACGACCCGGCGGTGCTGCGCGGGCTCCGCGCCGAACTGGACCGGCGCGGTCTCGAGGTCATCACACTCAACGGCTTCCCGTACGAGGGCTTCGGCGCCGAAGAGGTCAAGTACCGCGTGTACAAGCCGGACTGGCGCGACCCCGAGCGGCTCGCCCACACCAGCGATCTGGCCCGGCTGCTGGCCGCACTGCTGCCCGACGATGTCACCGAGGGCTCCGTCTCCACGCTCCCGCTCGGCTGGCGCACCCCCTGGGACGCCGCCGCGGCCCGCACCGCGCACCAGGCGCTGTCCACGCTCGCCGAACGGCTGGACGCGCTGGAGGAGCTGACCGGCAAGTCCATCAGGATCGCGCTGGAACCGGAGCCCGGCTGCACCGTCGAGACCACCGCCGACGCGATCGGCCCGCTCACCGACATCGCCAGCGGCCGGATCGGCATCTGTATCGACACCTGCCATCTCGCCACCTCCTTCGAGGACCCGGGCGCCGCGCTCGGCGCGCTGGAGGCCGCGCACATCCCCATCCCCAAGGCCCAGCTCTCCGCGGCCCTGCACGCCGAGCACCCGCATCTGCCGGAGGTACGGGACGCGCTCGCCTCCTTCGCCGAGCCCCGCTTCCTGCACCAGACCCGTACCCGCACCGCCGCCGGGCTGCGCGGCACGGACGACCTGGACGAGGCCCTGGCCGGGGACGTACTGCCCGACGGAGCCCCCTGGCGCGCGCACTTCCACGTCCCCCTGCACGCGCCACCCGCCCCGCCGCTCACCTCCACGCTCCCGGTGCTCCGGGACACCCTGGCCCGGCTCGTCGGCGTCGCGCAGCCGCGTACCCGCCATCTGGAGGTCGAGACCTACACCTGGCAGGCGCTCCCGCCGGAGCTGCGTCCCCGTTCACGCGGACAGCTCGCCGACGGAATCGCCGCCGAACTCACCCTGGCCCGGGATCTGCTGACCGACCTCGGCCTGAAGGAGCTGCCGTGACCGAGACCCCGGCCGGGACCCCGGCCCCGACCCCGCTGCTCGTCCTCGACGTCGTCGGGCTCACGCCCCAGCTGCTCGCCCATATGCCGAACCTGCGCAAGCTGGCGGCGGCAGGCTCGCAGGCCCCCCTCTCCACGGTGCTGCCCGCCGTCACCTGCAGCGCCCAGTCCACCTTCCTCACCGGCACGCTCCCCGCCGAGCACGGCATCGTCGGCAACGGCTGGTACTTCCGCGAGCTGGGCGATGTGCTGCTGTGGCGCCAGCACAACGGCCTCGTCTCCGGCGACAAGCTGTGGGACGCCGCCCGGCGCGCGCACCCCGGCTATACGGTGGCCAACATCTGCTGGTGGTACGCGATGGGCGCGGACACCGACTACACGGTCACACCGCGCCCCGTCTACTACGCGGACGGCCGCAAGGAACCCGACTGCTACACCCGTCCGCCGGCGCTGCACGACGAACTCACCGAGAAACTCGGCACGTTCCCCCTCTTCCACTTCTGGGGCCCCGGCGCCGACCTCGTCTCCTCGCAGTGGATCGTGGACGCCACCCGCCATATCGTCCGCACCCGGCGGCCCGATCTGGCCCTCTGCTATCTGCCGCATCTCGACTACGACCTCCAGCGCTACGGCCCCGACGACCCGCGCTCGCACCGGGCCGCCACGGATCTCGACGCCGCCATGGCCCCGCTGCTGGACGACGCCAGGGCGGAGGGCCGTACGGTCGTCGCGCTCTCCGAGTACGGCATCACCCGTGTCTCGCGGCCCGTCGACATCAACCGGGCACTGCGCCGTGCCGGGCTGCTGGAGGTGCACACGCAGGACGGCATGGAGTATCTCGACCCGATGGCCTCCCGGGCGTTCGCCGTCTCGGACCATCAGCTCGCCCATGTCTACGTTCGCCGCCCCGAGGACCTTGACGCCACGCGCGAGGCCCTGAAAGATCTCCCCGGAATCGACGAACTCCTGGACGACGAGGGCAAGAAGGCGCACGGTCTGGACCACCCCCGCTCGGGTGAGCTGGTGGCCATCGCCGAACCCGACGCCTGGTTCACGTACTACTACTGGCTCGACGACGAACGGGCCCCCGACTTCGCCCAGTTGGTCGAGATCCACCGCAAACCGGGCTATGACCCGGTCGAGTTGTTCATGGACCCCCTCGACCCGTACGTACGCCTCAAGGCGGCCAAGGCGATCGCCCGCAAGAAGCTCGGTATGCGCTACCGCCTCGCGGTCGTCCCGCTGGACGCCTCGCCCATCCGCGGCAGCCACGGCCGGCTGCCGCGGAGCGACGAGGAAGGTCCGCTCATCCTGTGCTCCACCCCCCGCGCCGTCGGTGACCGGGTCGCGGCCACCGACGTCAAATCCCTGCTCCTCCAGCTCGCCGGACTGCACTGACAGAAGGAGTTCCGCAATGAGCCGCAAGAAGTCAGCCGACCCAGAGCTCGCCCAGAAGCTGAGCCGACGCAATATGCTCGGCGTCGCCGCGGGTGCGACCGCCGCCGCCGTTCTCGGCGCCTCGGCGACCCCCGCCGCCGCCCACGGGAAGGGACACGGCAACGGCCACGGCCATGGACACGGCCAGCCCGTGCTGCCCGCCGGCCGGCTCGGTGTCCAGCTCTACTCACTGCGTGACAAGGTCTCCACGATCGGCTTCGCCAAGGTCTTCGAGGAGCTGGAGCGCTTCGGCTACGACGAGATCGAGTACGCCGGATACACCCAGGGGTCCGCGGGCGCGATCACCCTGCCCCAGCTCAAGCGGCTGGCCAGGGACCACGGTCTCAAGGGCATCGGCAGCCATGTCAACTACTACGATGACAACAACCCCAACGCCTACAGCTTCGCGCAGAACCTCACCCAGGTCCTGGACGACGCCCAGGAACTGGGCCTTGACCACGTCGGCACGGCCTCGGGCCCGTTCCGCTACGGATCGACCGTGGACGCCTGGAAGCGGGCCGCCGCGGACTTCAACGCCTATGGCGCCGCGGCCAAGCGGCGCGGCATGAAGTTCTACCAGCACAACCACGCGGAGGAGTTCTCCTTCGCCACCGACCAGCCCAACGTCCGGCTCTACGATGTCCTGCTGGCCGAGACCGACCCCAGCCTGGTCTATCTGGAGATGGACATCTACTGGGCGTTCGCCGGGCAGTTCCGCTTCAGCAAGACCCCCGAGGGCAAGCCCGCGCCCTTCGACCCGCTGCGGTACGTCCTCAAGCAGCCCCACCGGTACCCGCTCTTCCATGTGAAGGACGGCATCGAGGACATCGCCGCCCGCGACGGCTACCGGATGGTGGACGTCGGTGACGGCGACATCGACTACACGCGCTTCATATCGGCGGTGAACAAGACCCGCGGCGGCCGCCGTGACCACCACTGGCAGGTGGAGCACGACCAGCCGGTGGACTCCATCCTCTTCGCCAAGAAGTCGGCGGCGCACCTGCACTCGCTGCGCGAGCGCCGGTAGTCCACAGGGAACGTCCGCCGGTGTGACGGCACGGCGGTGTGACCACACGGAGGCGGCCCTCCCCACGGCTCGTGATGAGCCGTGGGGAGGGCCGCCCGTCCGTGCTGGGTCATCCCCCGGCAGGCTGCGGAACGGGGGGAACACTCCCGTCCCGCGGTTGTCCGGGGTTCCGCAACAGCATGGCCATGGCCGCCGCCACGAGGGAGAGTCCGCCGGCGAGGATGTACGCGCCGTTGTATCCCCACGAGTTGACCGCCATCGCCCCGAGCCCGCCGCCGAACAGCCCGCTGATCAGTTTGCCGCTGTAGGCGAGACCGTAGTTGGTGGCGTTGTAGTTCTCCCCGAAGTAGTCCGGCGTGAGCGCCGCGAACAGCGGGAAGAACGCTCCGCCGCCGAAGCCGGAGATGAAGGCGAACACCAGGAACAGGATCTCGTTCTTCGTGCTGCCCGCCCACAGGACGCCGAACTGCGACAGCCCCAGCACCGTGATCACGAAGATCAGTGTGTTCTTGCGGCCCCAGAGATCGGAGAGCCAGCCGACGACTCCTCGCCCGACGCCGTTGACGACCGACAGCACACCGGCCGAGGAGGCGGCGACGAGCGGTCCGAACCCGACGTCCTTGGCGAACGGCACCTGGAAGGAGATACCGAAGATGGACACACCGGCGGTGATCACCAGCAGCACCCAGATCAGCGGGAGCATGCCCGTCCTGATGGCCTCCATGGGCCGGTACTGCTTGGCCGCCGGAGGGTTCTTGGCCAGGGTCGTCGCGTTCTTGCTGCCCGCCGGGATCTTCAGCGGATCGATGTCCGCCGGCCACCAGTTCTTGGGGGGATCCCGGAAGAACAGGGCGCAGACGGCGACGATGACCAGGACGTAGACCCCGATCAGGTCCAGCACCGTCCGGTAGTTACCGATGTTGAACGCGTAGTTGAAGATGAAGATGAAGGGCACCGCGCCATAGGCGAATCCGCCGTTGACGAAGCCCGTCTTTCCACCACGACGTTCCGGGAACCACTTGCCCACCATATTGATGCAGGTGGCGTAGACGAGACCGGAACCGACACCGCCGAGCAGTCCGAATCCGAGGACCGCGGCCGACACGTTGTTGAAGTGTGAGATGGAGAGGAATCCCACGAAGGAGAGAACGGCGCCGATCAGCGTGGCGGCGCGCGCTGTCAGAATCCCCTTCTCCCGCAGCCAGCCTGCCGGGAAAGCGACACCCGCCTGGAAGAACACCCAGATACTGAGGATCCAGAAGGTGTTGCTCTGGGACCAGCCATGCGCCGCCGAGAGGACGCTTTCGGCCGAACCGAAGGCGTACTCGAAGACGCTGATGGCCATCATGGCCGCCCATGGCAGGTACACCATGAACTTTCGGGAGTGACCCAGTATCTGTCGGTCGGTCTCGCCGATGCGGTAGATACGGCCACGTTCGTCTGTGATCTCGCGGTAGCCCGCGCCGGCCGTAGCCGACGCGGACCTACCGGAAAGAGGTTCTGCTGACATTAAGCGATTTCACGGCCAATCGGGTTCGGGTTTGGTTCGATTTTCTTGCTGTCCGGCCTTCCTGGCGCCTTGAGGAAGAGGGCCAGGATCGCTGAGAGAAGTCCGATACTGCCGGCGATGATGAACGCGCCCTCGTAGTCCCAGGCGGCCACCACGACGGCTCCCATGCCGGATCCGACCAGTCCGGAGATGAGCTTGGAGCTGTAGACCATTCCGTAGTTGGAAGCGTTGTTGTTCTCCCCGAAGTAGTCCGCCGTCATCGCCGCGAACAGCGGGAAGATCGCGCCGCCGCCGAAGCCGGAGACCATCGAGCAGAAGAGGAAGAACGGCATACTGCCCATGGAGCCGGAGACGAGCACTCCGAACTGCGCGCTGCCCAGGACCAGGCAGACGAAGATCAGGGTGTTACGGCGTCCGTACCGGTCGGAGATCCAGCCGATGACACCGCGTCCCGTACCGTTCACGATCGCCTTCAGCGACATCGCGGTGGCCACGATCCCGCCCGCGAACCCCATGTCCTTGCCGAAGGGCACCTGGAACGCGATTCCGAAGATGTTGATGCCGGCCGTGCAGAGCAGGCAGAACCACATCATCCACAGCACGGGTGTACGTGCCGCTTCCCTCGGTGTGTACTGCTTCACCGCAGGCGGGTTCTTCTCCAGAGCGCGGCGGATCCTCGGGTCCTCGGACGTCTTCAGCGGGTCGGCGCCGGTGGGCCACCAGTACTTCGGCGGGTCCTTGAAGAACCAGCCCGCGACCGCGACCACGACACAGCAGACGACACCGACGGCCACGAGCACCGTCTGGTAGTTGCTCAGGTCCATGTACGAGGTGAAGAGGAAGACGAAGGGCACCGAGCCGTAGGCGAAACCGCCGTTGACGAGGCCGGTCTTGCCTCCCTTGCGCTCCGGATACCACTTGCCGACCATGTTCACACAGGTGGCATAGACGAGACCCGCGCCGATGCCGCTGAACATGCCGAAGCCGATGTACGCCACGATCACATGCGGCGCGTAGGCCAGTGAGATATAGCCGAGGAGAGTACCCAGCGCGCCGAGCATCATGGCGTACCGGGCGGGCAGCTTGCCGCTCTCACGGAGCTGCCCCGCGGGGAAGGCCACGGCCGCCTGGAAGAATATCCAGACGCCCATCAGCCAGAATATGTGCCCGCTGCTCCATAGATGGGCCTCGTGCAGAGTGTCCTCCGCCGAGGTGAACGCGTACTCCGACGAACTGATGCCCATCATCCCGATCCACGGGAAGAGGACCATCGTCCATCGCGGACGGCCCATGATGCTCCGGTCGGTCTCGCCGATCCGGTACACACGGCCGTTGCCGTCCGTCACCTCCTTGAAGGCGACAGTGCTGGAGACTTGAGTGGTTGTCATGCGGTGTAGACACCCCTTGCATCGAAAGAACTGGCCAGCGCCCCCTGTCCAAACTTTCGCGCCACCCGACTTGGTCAGGTCATCGACTTCCTCCCAACGGGGTTAACTCCGCATCATTCTGACGATGCGTCACTAATTTCGGGTGAGCTGCGGTCAACTGCCCCGCCGCTCGGGTCCACACGGCGGTGTGATGTCCGGGGTGCGACCCGCGGACCCGCCGGTGGAAGTCTGGTGAGTGGGTCACAGCAGCCCCGCCGCCCGTGCCCAGGTGTACTTCGCGCCGAGCGCCGCGACCGGCTTCTCGGTGGTGTACGGATAGGCCACCACTCCGCGCTCGAAGAGGTACTGACACGCTTCCTCGACCTCGATGTCGCCCGCGAGGGACGCCACCACCGGCTTGTGGACGCCCTTCGCCCGGAACTCCGCGACCACCCGGGCCGTTAGTTCAGCGAAGGCCATCGGCGGGGTGACGATCGTGTGCCAGTAGCCCAGCACCAGCGCGTGGATCCGCGGGTCCTGAAGGCCGAGCCTGATCGTCGCCTCGTACGTGGCCGGCGGCTCGCCCCCGGTGATGTCCACCGGGTTGCCCGCCGCGCCGAAGGGCGGGATGTACGCGCGGAACGCCTTGTCCAGATCCGGCGGGATCTCCATCAGCCGCATGCCGTTGTCGACGACGGCGTCGGAGAGCAGTACGCCCGAGCCGCCCGCGCCGGTGATGATGACGACGTTGTCGCCCAGCGGAGTGGGGAGCACGGGCAGCGCCCGCGCGTACTCCAGCATCTCGTTCAGGCCCGGCGCCCGGATGACACCCGCCTGCCGCAGCACATCGTCGTACACGGCGTCGTCACCGGCGAGCGCGCCGGTGTGCGAGCCCGCCGCCCTGGCACCGGCCGCCGTACGCCCGGCCTTGAGGACCACGACCGGCTTCTTCGGCACGGTCGCGCGCGCCGCCGCCACGAAGGCCCGGCCGTCCTTCAGGTCCTCCAGGTGCATGGCGACACACTCGGTGTTCGGGTCCTCGCCGAACCAGGTCAGCAGATCGTCCTCGTCGAGGTCCGACTTGTTGCCGAGGCCGACGATCGCCGAGACACCCGTCCTGGTGCTCCTGGCGAAGCCGAGGATGGCCATCCCGATGCCGCCGGACTGTGAGGTCAGCGCCACGCCGCCGCGAACGTCGTACGGGGTGCAGAAGGTGGCGCAGAGATCGTGCCAGGTGGAGTAGTAGCCGTAGATGTTCGGCCCCAGCAGCCGTACGCCGTACTCCTCGCCGATCGCCACGATCCGCGCCTGGAGTTCGTGCTCGCCGGTCTCGGCGAAGCCGGAGGGGATCAGGACGGCGTTCGGGATGCCCCGGCGGCCGGCCTCTTCCAGGGCCGCCGGCACCGACTCCGCGGGGATCGCGAAGACCGCCACATCGGGCTGGCCCGGAACGTCCATCACGCTCTTGTATGCCTTACGGCCGAGTATGTCATCGGCCTTGGGGTTCACCGGATGGATCTCTCCCGTAAATCCCCCGTCGATCAGGTTCCGCATGACCGAGTTGCCGATCTTGCCCGGCTCGCCCGAGGCCCCGATCACCGTCACCGAGGCGGGCTTCATCAGCCGGCGCATCGAGACGAGGATCTCCTCGCGGGTGTACGTACGACGCCTGACCGGTGCCTCGTCCGCGAGCAGGATCCGCACGTCCGCCGCCATCACCCCGCTCGCCGAGGCGAACACCGGGTTGAGGTCGACCTCCGCGATCTCCGGGAAGTCGGCCGCGAGCCGCGACACCCTGACCACCAGATCGGCGAGCGCGTCCCGGTCCACGGCCGCGCCGCCGCGCACCCCGCGCAGGATCTCCGCCGCGCGGATCCCGTCGAGCATCGACAGCGCCTCGTCCCTGGACGCCGGCGCGAGCCGGAACGTGACGTCCTTGAGGACCTCCACCAGGATGCCGCCGAGACCGAACGCCACGATCGGACCGAAGGTCGGGTCGGTGACCGTCCCGACGAGCACTTCGGTGCCGGACGGAACCATCTGCTGCACCTGTACGCCGAGGATCCGCGCCTGCGGGTCGTACGCCCGCGCGTTGGAGACGATCCCGGTGAACGCCCCGCGTACCTCCGCCGTCGAGCGCAGACCGGTCCGTACGCCGCCCGCCTCCGTCTTGTGCGTGATCTGCGGCGAGACGATCTTCAGCGCGACCGGGAAACCGATCCGGTCGGCGAGGGCCACCGCCTCGTCGGCGCACTCGGCCAGCCCCTCCGCCGGGGTGGGGATGGCGTACGCGTCGGTGACGGTCTTGCCCTCGGGCGCGGTCAGTGCCGTGCGTCCCTCGGCCAGCGCGGCGTCCAGGACGGCGCGCACGGCCTTCTGGCACTCCTCAGTGGTGTCCACCGCTAGATGACTCCGTCCGTTTTGAGCAGGCGCAGTTCCTCGGCGTCGAGCCCCAGCTCGCCGACGTACACCTCTTCGTTGTGCTCACCGAGAAGGGGTGAAGTGACCACGTCGACAGGGGAGTCGGAGAGCTTCAGCGGATTGCCGACCGTGGTGAACGTGCCGCGCTGGGGGTGCGGGACCTCGACGACCATCTCGTTGGCCGCCAGGGAGGCGTCCTCGATGATCTCCTTGGTGGAGAGGATCGGTCCGCACGGGATGTTGTGGGCGTTGAGCTTCTCCAGCACCTCCCACTTGGGGATCGTGCTCGTCCACTCCTCGATGAGCTGGAACATCTTGCCGAGCTTGGGCAGCCGGGCCTCCGGGGTCGCCCACTCGGGGTCGTCCGCCAGCTCGGGCCGGCCCATCAGCTCGGTGACCGGCCGCCAGCCGACCGGCTGGACGATCACATACACATAGTCGTTGGGGCCGCCCGGCGCGCATCTGACGGCCCAGCCGGGCTGTCCGCCGCCGCTCGCGTTGCCGCTGCGCGGCACGTCGTCGCCGAAGTCCTCGTTGGGGTACTCCGCGAGCGGTCCGTGCGCCAGCCGCTGCTGGTCGCGGAGCTTGACGCGGCAGAGGTTGAGCACGGCGTGCTGCATCGCGACATTGACACGCTGGCCGCGTCCGGTGTGCTCACGCTGGAAGAGCGCGGCGAGTATGCCGGCGACGGCGTGGATGCCGGTGCCCGAGTCGCCTATCTGCGCGCCGGTGGCGAGCGGGGGCCCGTCCTCGAACCCCGTGGTGGTCATCGAGCCGCCCATGGCCTGCGCGACGACCTCGTACGCCTTGAAGTTGGTGTACGGACCCTCGCCGAAGCCCTTGATGGAGGCGTAGACGATCCGCGGGTTGATCTCCTGGATGCGTTCCCAGGTGAACCCCATACGGTCCACGGCGCCGGGGCCGAAGTTCTCCACCATGACATCGGAGCGGCGGATCAGCTCGGTGAGGATCTCCTTGCCGCGCCCGGTCTTGGTGTTGAGGGTGACGGACCGCTTGTTGCAGTTGAGCATCGTGAAGTACAGCGAGTCGACATCGGGGATGTCGCGCAGCTGCTTACGGGTGATGTCGCCGGTCGGAGCCTCGACCTTCAGCACGTCCGCGCCGAGCCAGCCGAGCAACTGGGTGGCGGAGGGGCCGGACTGAACATGCGTCATGTCCAGTACCCGTACGCCGGACAGTGCCTTGGCCGACGCGGTGGTCCGAGGGGTCTCAAGAGCCTGGGGCATGGAGGGGCTCCTCTTCTTGTACCTGGTCTGGTCCATGGGTACGGGGGCGTGCGCTTCGGTCGGCATGAGGAGGCCCCTGTCCCTTCGCATAGGGGAGGGCTGTCGCCCTCTCGGTACATTGCATACAGTCGACGAATACTGTATGAAGCTTGTTATCCCGCATCCAGTGGATGGTGTCCAGGGGGCGTGCGGCACTTTCGTCAAAAAGGGAGCCGGCATGGATCTGTACGAGCACCAAGCAAGGGAACTCTTCGCGGACCATGGCATCGCGGTGCCGGAGGCCGAAGTGGTGGAGCTGGCGAGGGAGGCCCGGTTCGCCGCGGAACGGCTCGGTGGCCGGGTGGTCGTCAAGGCCCAGGTGAAGACCGGAGGCCGGGGCAAAGCGGGCGGAGTGAAGCTCGCGATCGACCCGGCGGCAGCCGAATTGACAGCCCGTCAGATCCTTGGCATGACCATCAAGGGCCACGTCGTCAGGAAGGTGATGCTCGCTCAACCAGTGCATATCGCATCGGAGTTCTACGTCTCCTACGTCCTCGACCGGGCAGCGGGCACCTTCCTCGCGATCGCCTCGGCCGAGGGCGGCATGGAGATCGAGGAGATCGCGCACAGCCGCCCGGAGGCGGTTGCGCGGATCCCCGTGGACCCCGCGGAAGGGGTCACGGAAGCAAAGGCGGCGGAGATCGCGAAGGCCGCTCAGCTACCGCCCGAGACCGTCCCCGTACTCCAGGCTCTGTGGCGGGTGATGGTCCGGGAGGACGCCCTTCTGGTCGAAGTCAACCCATTGGTCCGTACCGAAGATGGGCTGATTCTCGCCCTCGACGGCAAAATCACACTTGACGACAACGCTCGCTTCCGCCAATCGCGTTGGGGCGACCGTGAGAGCGACGAACACGCCGACCCGCTGGAAGCCACCGCGGCGGCCAAGGGGCTCAACTACGTGAAGCTCGACGGCGAGGTGGGCGTCATCGGCAACGGCGCCGGCCTCGTCATGTCCACCCTCGACGTGGTCGCCGGCTGCGGCGCGCGCCCCGCCAACTTCCTCGACATCGGGGGAGGGGCGTCCGCCCAGGTGATGGCGGACGGCCTGTCCGTCATCCTCTCCGACCCGGCGGTCACGTCCGTGTTCGTGAACGTCTTCGGCGGCATCACGGCCTGCGACGCCGTCGCCGAGGGCATCGTCCAGGCCCTGGACTCCGTGCGGCTGACCAAGCCGCTCGTGGTGCGCCTCGACGGCAACAACGCGGCCCGTGGCCGCGCGATCCTCGCGGACCGCGCGCATCCACTCGTGGAACAGGTCACCACCATGGACGGGGCGGCCCGGCAGGCCGCCGTACTGGCGAATGTCGGATAGGCGTCGGACAGACGCCGGACAAGGGAGCGACAGACCATGGCGATCTTCCTGACCAAGGAGAGCAAGGTCCTCGTCCAGGGCATGACCGGCGGCGAGGGCATGAAACACACCCGGCGGATGCTCGCCGCCGGGACCGACATCGTCGGCGGCGTCAACCCGCGCAAGGCGGGCCGCACCGTCGAGTTCGACGTCTCCGACGGTCCCGAGGGCCGGGGAGGCGCACCCCGGGTCGTCCCCGTCTTCGGCTCGGTGGGCGAGGGCATGGCGGCGACGGGCGCGGACGTCACCGTCGTCTTCGTACCGCCGCCGTTCGCCAAGGCCGCGGTCATCGAGGCCGTGGACGCCGGGATCGGGCTCGCCGTCGTGATCACCGAGGGCATCCCCGTCCATGACGCCGTCGCCTTCCAGGCGTACGCCAGGGAGCGCGGCACCAGGATCGTCGGCCCCAACTGTCCCGGACTGATCAGCCCCGGGCAGTCCAACGCCGGCATCATCCCGGCGGACATCGCCGCCGAGCCCGGCCGGATCGGACTCGTCTCCAAGTCCGGCACCCTGACCTACCAGCTCATGTACGAGCTGCGGGAGACCGGCTTCTCCTCTGCGGTCGGCATCGGCGGCGACCCCGTCGTGGGCACCACCCATATCGACTGCCTCGCCGCCTTCGAGAACGACCCGGACACAGAACTGATCGTTCTCATCGGGGAGATCGGCGGCGACGCGGAGGAACGCGCGGCGGCCTACATAGCCGAGCGCGTCACCAAGCCGGTCATCGGCTACATCGCCGGATTCACCGCGCCGGAAGGCAAGACGATGGGACACGCCGGCGCGATCGTCTCCGGTTCCTCCGGCACCGCGGAGGCCAAGAAGAAGGCATTGGAGGCGGTCGGCGTGCGGGTCGGCTCGACCCCCTCGGAGACCGCGCGGCTGGTGCTCGACCACCTCGCGACGTCACGTGACGTCGCTCATAATTGAAGGGAGTGTGTGCCTCCCCCCATCCGGTTCACGATTCACTTCGGACGAGAGCCGAGCCATGCAACTCCCGCCCCTCTAGAGCGGAGACCCTCAATGGCACCCACCCTCACCACACCCCACCTGATACTCAAGCCGGGCACAGCCTGGTCGGACGCCTGGGCGCGCTGCCTCGCGGTGGCCCCCGAGGCGTTCGAGGACGACCGTGTGCGCAACCTCTGGGCCGCCGCCTGGCAGTCCGACGGCCGTGCGGTGCCCGCCACCAGCCCGGTCGACGGCAGCCCCATCGCGGGCCCGCCCCGACTCGACTCCGAAACCGCCCAGCAGGCGGTGCGCGCCTGCCTGGACGCCCACCGCGCCTGGCGCGATGTCCCGCTGGCCGAGCGCAAGGCCCGTGTGACGGCCACGCTCGACGCGCTCACCGAACACCGTGAACTGCTCGCCCTCCTCCTCGTCTGGGAGATCGGCAAGCCGTGGCGGCTCGCCCAGGCCGACGTCGATCGCGCGATCGACGGTGTGCGCTGGTACGTGGACGGTGTCGAACCGATGCTGGCGGACAGGACCCCGCTGGCGGGCCCCGTCTCCAACATCGCCAGCTGGAACTATCCGATGTCCGTCCTGATCCACGCGATGCTGGTGCAGGCCCTGGCCGGCAACGCGGTGATCGCCAAGGCGCCGACCGACGGGGGAGTGGCCTGTCTGACCCTGGCCTGCGCGCTCGCCGTCCGCGAGGGCATCCCCCTCACGCTGGTCAGCGGCAGCGGCGGCGAACTCTCCGAGGCGCTCGTGCGCGCGCCCGAGATCGGCTGCGTCTCCTTCGTCGGAGGCCGCGACACCGGCGCCAGGATCGCCACCGCAGTCGCTGACCTGGGCAAACGGCATATCCTCGAACAGGAGGGCCTGAACACCTGGGGCATCTGGAACTTCAGCGACTGGCCCTCACTGACCGGAGTCATCCCCAAACTCTTCGACTACGGCAAGCAGCGCTGCACGGCGTACCCGCGCTTCGTGGTCCAGCGCTCGCTCTTCGCGGACTTCCTGGCCGCGTATCTTCCCGCCGTACGCTCCATCCGCCTGGGTCACCCTCTTGCGGTCGAGCGCCCCGGCGACCCGCTCCCGGAACTGGACTTCGGACCGCTCATCAACGCGGCCAAGGCCAAGGAACTGAACGACCAGGTGTCCGAGGCGATCAGCCGCGGCGCCGTCCCGCTGCACCAGGGAGCACTGGAAGAAGGACTGTTCCTGCCCGGCCAGGACACCAGCGCCTATCTCCCGCCCGTCACACTGCTCAACCCGCCCCCGTCCTCGCCGCTGCACCACGCGGAACCCTTCGGCCCGGTCGACACCATCGTCCTGGTCGACACGGAGGCGGAACTGCTGGCCGCGATGAACGCCTCGAACGGCGCCCTCGTCGCGACCCTCTCCACCGACGACCCGGCCACCTACGCGCGGCTCTTCCCGCAGATCCGCGCTTTCAAGACCGGCCACGGCAAACCCCGCTCCCGCGGGGACCGCGACGAGCTCTTCGGCGGCTTCGGCCACTCCTGGCGCGGCGCGTTCGTCGGCGGTGAGCTGCTCGTACGAGCGGTGACGGACGGCCCCTCGGGAGAGCGCCCGCCGGGCAACTTCCCGGACTACCACCTGATGCCATAACCCCTACGGTGCCGAGCGCTCCCGGTCCCCCCGGCGGGGAGCGCTCGGCACCCCCTCCTCGCTCGGTTCCCCGTCGTGGCGACGGTCCGTGCCGGGTTGGCGACGTTCCGTACAGACCCCCTCGGGGCACCCCGCGCAGGGGGTCCGAGGCTCCGGAGGGTGGCCGGCCACGGAGCCCTGACCACCGGATATACGGGTGAGAGCCACCTCGATCCCCTGGTATCGTTGTCCTTGTCGCCGCGGATACACACTGCGGTGAGACCACTCGTCCGGGTGGCGGAATGGCAGACGCGCTAGCTTGAGGTGCTAGTGCCCTTTATCGGGCGTGGGGGTTCAAGTCCCCCCTCGGACACCAGCAGAGACCCCAGTTGATCTGGGGTTTTTCTGTTTCTCGGGCTGTGGCGTGACCAACCACGTGACCAACAGCCGGGCGAATCCCCAGGTCAGACCAGGGATGACAGGCCGAGTCGGCCCGCTCCGGAAGCGGCCAGCCGCCGCGCTCCGTCCTTACGTGAGTGCCCGTACCGGGCCATGGTGTAGCCCGGCGAATGGTGCCGGACGTTCGCGGAGACCTCTACGGGGTTCTCCCCGGCCTCCAGGTCGTTCGTGACCTTGCTGTGCCTCCAGTCGTGAATCCGGAAGTCCTCCGGCAGGTGCAGGCGCGTCCGGAGGGTGCGCCAGCGTGCCGAAACCTTCTCGGGGTCCTGCGGTCCGCCCGCCTCACTCCGGTACAGCTTGAAGCCGTCGCGGGCGAAGACGAGATCACTGTCCACCCACGCGGAGCCGAGCCGTTCCCGCTCCGCGTTCTGGCGTTCCCTCTGCCACTTCAGGACGTTCATCACGGACTGGTCCACGTAGATGACGGCGTTGTCGTCGCCGTCCTTGGTGAGCTTGCGCAGCCGGTAGGTGTTGCCCTCCTCGACCACGACCCAACCGAGTTCGATGGATCCCGCATCCCAGTTCACGAGGGACCACTTCATGCCGAGCGCCTCGCTGCGGCGCACGCCGGTAGCGGCGTACACGGTCCACAGCGGGGCGTCCCGAAGACAGTGGGGGGTCAGGCCCCCCGTCACAGGCCCGGTTGCCTATCCAGTAGCGCTCCCGCTTCCCTGTCGCCTTGTTGAAGTGCAGGGGCGTACGCACGCCCCAGGTGTTCGCTCTGCCCGTACGCGGAATCTCCACTGGAGTCCCGCCGAGCCCGTTGCCACGTTTGGCCACCCGGCTACTTCCCCCTTATCCTTCGCGGTTGCTATCGGGCGTCCTCGGCGGTCGTGCCGCCGGGTTGAATCCTCTTGAGGATGTTGTGGGCCTTGTCCGTGAGCTGGCCCCCGGCCTTGCCCTCGACCTTGGTCAGAAACCCGCGCTGGCGTGCGGCTCGGAGGTGCCCTTTGAGGGTGGCCTGTTTGGTTCCCGTGACCTGTTCAAGGTCCTGGATCGGGGCGCGTTGCCCGACCTCCACCACGCGGACGTAAACGGCGGAGAGGAACGCCAGGTACTCATCCGAGAGCCCCCGTGGCATCTGACGCAGGGTGGCGGACAGGTCATCCAGCGCGGGTTCTTTGCCTCCCGTGCGCTTTTGTACCGGCACATCGGTGAGAGCGCCTGAGACAGGCGCACAGGGGCGCAGTCAGGCGCTCACCTCGGAGTGCACCGGGACGGGCGGGCGCACTCCGGTGAGCGCCTCTGCACGGGCCACGAGGTGGGGTGCAAGGTCGGGGTACCAGCCACGGGCTACGGCTTGCAGCATCTCGGCCAGGGCTGCCAGTTCCCCGATTCGGCCGGCGGGGGTGTCGAGGACCGGCGCGAACTCCTTGCGGATGCGGGCGGCTACGTCGGGAACAAGCAGGCTGTTGGCGTGGAGGAGTCCCGCGTCGTAGCCGAAGGGCACCCGTCCCCATCGCTCCCAGTCCAGCAGGCACAGGGGTGCGGCGGTGAGGTTGCCCCAGTGCAGGTCACCGTGACCGGTCACCCGCTCCACCTTCGCGGGGGCCGGGACGCCGAGGAACTGGGGGAAGGCCCGTTCGATCCAGCCGTCCCGGACGGTGACCTTCACCCCCTCCGCTTCAGCGAGCAAGGCAAGGGCTTGGCGAAGGTCCGCCCACCACTCGTCGGGCAAGCCGGGGTCGTGGTCGATGTCGGCTCGGTCCGGGGACACGATGGGTTGCGTAACGTAGTCAAGGACTTCCGCCTCGAAAGCCCACTCCCCGTCAGTCCAGTCGTGCACCTCGTACAGGCGCGGGCGCGGGACAGCGTCGGGCACGAGCAGGGATGCCCCGAGGACACCCTCCCCCTGCTTCCTGCCCGCGTTGCGCTTCGCCGTCCTGCTCACCCGTAGCCACCGGTCACCCGCCCGCCGTCCAAGGGTGACGCCGAGGAACCCCCACGCCAGCGGACCCGAGCACGTCAGTCCCAGAGCTTTGGCAGCCCGGTCGTGGGCGGCCTCCATCAGGGTCTGCACGTCCTTATTCAGCGGCGAGTTCATCGGTCACCCTCCTCAGTTCCTGGGCTGTCAGCGGGGCAGCCAGAGCCTTTGCCGCATCGTCCCAGTGTTCGCGGGTGCTCGCGGAAGTGAGGACAACATCTAGGCCAGGGCACGAGCCAGCAGCCAGCAGGGCAGCGGCTGCGGGCGACAGGCCGGGGCGGATGAGGTTCACCAGTTCGGGTGTCATGGCATTGAGGAGTTCGCCACCGTGCAGGGGAGCGGAGCCGAACGTGATCAGCCCGGCGTCCTTCGCCTGCACGAGCGGCCCACCGCCGTTCAGGGACTGTGTGATGGGGTCATCCATGACCAGGCTCACGGGCATCTGCAAGCCCGTGAAGTGATGCTCGGCGGAACCGGCCGCCTGCCGGGCGAGCGCGAGCATCTCGGGAACACTGAACGCTCCGGAGCGCAAGCCCGACCATGTGGCGACGCCGTACCCGCCGATCCTGCCCGCGTGGGCGAACTCCTCCAGCGCGGTGAAGGCTTCCCTCACACGCCAGTGCAGAGCGGCACGGTCAAGGCCGTGCCCGTGGTGCTCGGGGTTATGCACGAACACCAGGTCCACGCGGCCGAGCGCGGCCAACGAGTGCTCCGTCTGCCAGCGAACGAAGTCCCGTTCAAGGCTGTGCCTACCGGCCGTCTCATCCCGGGTCAGCACACCCTCAGCGAGGGCGGTGCGGCCCTGCTCCGCTGTGAAGAACCCCGCCTTCGTGGCTACCCGTACGGTCGGGTACTCCCCGAGAACCGGGCGCAACTCCTCATGAGCCCGGCCATGGGCGTAGTTCGGTGCCGTGTCCACCCAGGGGCTACCGGCAGCCAGGGCGGTGCGTGCCGCCTGACTGACGGCACGCACGCGGTATGTCCCCAGGGAGAGAGCGGCGGTCACAGCGCGGTCCCCACGACTGCGACGGCATGGCCTTCGATGAGGGCGGAGACCAGTTCGGCCACGTCCTTGACCTCCAGTCCGGCGGAGTCGGCGAGTTCGCCGAGCGTGGTCGGCTGGTTGGTGAGCAGCGTGCCGAGCGCGGGCGCTGCGGACTCGGCGAAGTCCCACGCCGTACCGGCCGCCGAGAAGGTGACCGTGCCCTCTGCGCGGTTCGGCGTCAGGCGGCCCCTCGGAGTCGTGAGCTTGACGGTGATCTCCCTCCGCGCGGGGAGCCCGTCCACGTACGGCAGGGAAGGAATCGCGTGGCCCTGGTCGGTCGTGTCGATCGACTCCGCCCACCGCTCCACGAGGCGGGGGTCCGCCATCATGTCGGCCACCTCACGGCGTACGGCGTCGATGAAGTCCGACTGTTCCGCCGACGAGCCGAAGCGTGGAATGTCCCTGCGCGGCGCGAGGGACGCCCGAAGCTGATCCACGACCCAGAGCATCAGGTCAGCGCCCGTGTGCGGGACCATGCCGAACGTGAGGTGAAGGGATTCTGTCCCCTGGTCAGCGGTGACCGCGTGCCACCAACCGCGCGGCAGGTAGAGCACGTCACCCGGGGACAGAACGAGGTCAGCCACCGGGTCGCCCTCCGGCTCCTCCGGCGACTCCACGTCCCGAAAGGTGGGCGCCTCACGGGTCGTCCCCCACAGGCGCCACCGCTTCGAGCCGTGCAACTGGACCACGACGACATCATGGTCATCCCAGTGCCGGCCGAAGCCCTCCCGCTCGGTCCACGAGGCGTACACGTTGGCCTGCACGGAAGTCCCGAGGAAGCGCTCAAGCCCCTCCGCAGCCATCCCCACAGCGGGGTGGCTCTTCTCCACCGCGTCGAGGACCAGCGACGCCCCGTCCCTGAGCTGGGCGTGGAAGTCGGACGGCTGGATGCGGGACCAGGTGACCGCGCGGCGGTTCGTGGTGGGGATCGCATAGCGGTGCAGCGGGACCATCTCGCCGTCGACCGACAGGCGCAGCCGGGGCGGTTCCAGCCGTTGCGTGGCGATGATCCGGTTCAGGTCGTCCCAGGAGAACAGGCCCGCCGTGTCGGCGGCCCCGGGGAAGTGCGCGTAGGAGCGGTGGTACGTCTGGGCGAGGAACGTGTCCCCGCCCAGACGCCCCGCCCACGAGGCTGCATCAAGCAACGTGGGCGCTCCCGTCAGTCGTTGCCGTCGGAACGGCCACTGCTGACGTCAGACTCCTGCTCAGCGCGGGTGCGCGCGGCCATGATCTTCCGCTTCGCGACGAGCAGGCCACCCCCCTCGGGGGCTACCGAACCGGTGTTCTCTTCCACCATCGGACTACCTCTCTCTTCTCGGGGAACTCCCACCGGGAATCCGGCAGGAAGCAAAGGGGGACAGCGGCGAGCGCGGCCCCGCGTACCGGCCGAAGTGGCGCAACGCCCAGTCGGCAAGCCGCGCATCACGTCGTCTTCGGCTCCACCGCCACGGGCCGGAGAGCATTGGTGGACAACGAGCTGCGGCCCGTGCACCGAGGGCACCCGCACGGCGGGTACTTGGTCGGCGAACCGAGGATCACCGCATTGCGCGGCTCCACTTGCACCTCACGCACCGGGCCGTACGTTCGGCCGCCGTCGTGTGAGACCCGCAGAGTCATACGCCCGGTCACAAGCGCACCTCACCGTCAGGGCCGAACGTCTGCCGGTAGTCGAGCAACCGGCCCACGCCGTCGCGGTCTCGCTTCTCGTTTCGCTCGGTCGCTGCCATGGAGGAAATCATTGACCCAGAAAGCGGCAGCTGTGTAGTTCTTTCCCGTCATGGACTAAAGATCATGAACGGCAGGCAGTAGACCATGACATCAAAAGAGCCCTTGCTTCCTCATTGAAAAGTGCATAGCCCTCCAATGTGGAGAACAAGTCCAGATGCATTTCGATGTCTCTCGGGTCTCTCAGGATCACGACACCGGTCGTGTTCTCCACGGTGGCCAGCCTGTTGTCATAGACGGTGAAGGTATCCATCGGAGCCATAGGCTTATATCCCGCAATCGGGATCACCCCGAGCCTCACATTCGACAAGTGAGTGAGCGAGGCCAGCCGGTCAATCTGCATCGCCATTGCAGCCGGGGGCAGGAGTGGCCACCTGACGGCCTGCTCGGTGAGGATGAAGGTGAACCGCTTCGTCGTATCGTAAAGAACTTCCTGCCGCTCCAGCTTCCTCGCTACCGTCTTGGTGATGTCGGCCGGAGAATGGGCGAGGCTGGCCCGGATGTACTCAGGGGTGGACAGCAGGCCAGTAATCATGGACAGTAGAAAGAACCGGAACTCCGTACACGAGGATTCCAACGCGGCAAGCTCGGTCTGCTTTTTTTCCAGCCCTCTCCGGCGAAGCGAGCGAAGGTCTTGCCACTCGGTGTTAGCCAGTCTCGCGAGGGCAATCACCTCTTCGATGACCTCGGGCGGAGCAACGACAGCCCGGAGGATTCTCTCCAGGTCGAGCAGGCTCGGCAGGATTTTCCCATTCTCGATCCGGCTGATCTTCGATTGGGACATGTTGCAACGCCGAGCGAGCCGGTCCCCAGTGAGGCCGGCTCGCTTGCGCAGTTCTTTCAGCAGGGCTGCCAGTTCCTGTTTTGGCTGCCCCAACTGTTCAGGGTCGAACATCACCCGATCACGTACTCCAGGAATGGAACCGACTCGGCCACGGCGATCCGCTTCCACTGTCGGTACGGCTCCGGGTCACCTTCGCGCAGTTCCCGATTGATCTGTGTTCCGTCCGCCCGGTAATTCATCAGGACCACCTTGGACTCATCGAACATCCAAAAGTCCTGATCCGGCAGTCCGGGATTCTCGCGGTCGGTGAGGTCGAGGATACGGATATCCTCGCCCGCCTTGACGTGATGCCGGTAGTAATACTCGAACTCGAACCGCAGGTAATCCGAAAGCGGGCGCGTCACGACATGCACCCGGCCAACGCTCTTTCCTTCCGAGGCCCATTGCCGGACCTCGTCCATCCACGCCGAGGTGTAATCATACGGCGACTTCTCCCCGGCGAGAAAGCGCTTCAGCTTCTCCGCTTCCTGGGGCATGGTGTAGACGGGCAGCGTCTCCAGCCGCCACGCCTCCCGCTCCATGGAATCGAAGCAGTCATTCCACGCGTCACCATCCAAGTGCACGGAACGCCTCCCTGAGAACCGCCTCCGGGATTTCCACGAGCCCTTCCCCAGCAGGCGGGGTGAAGGCAGCGGACACGTCGCCCTGCACCACGAACGATCCGGTAGCCGTGCGGTACACGTTCGGACAGTCCTTCTCTCCGCACTCGCCGTTGCCGTTGCCCGTGAGCCGGGTGAGTGCCGAACGTTCGGCCATGCCAAACCCCCTTGCTCTGGCCCCGTTTGGGCGCCTGGCCAACGACAGTAGAGGGGGTGGCGCTACGCGTCTATGCGTGAACGCGACTATGCGTGTCCTTGCATAAACAGGTCCCCGACCGCGCCAGCCCACCCCGGTACGCGGTCACGTACGCGACCGTGCAGACTGGGCGTAGCCCCGTGGCGCCGTCCGGGAAGCCTGACCAGGGACGGACGCCTCGGAGGAGGGTTGGTCACATGACCAACGCGTGACCAACAGGGGCCCGAGAGGGCCTGAAACAGCAGGAAAGAACAGGAAAGAACAGGAGAAGCGCCCGCCGAAATGAAGCCTGTCAGCGGGCGTTTCCCCAGGTCAGATCGGTTGTGGGCTGGTGCCCGAGTGGAGAGTTCAAGTCCCCCCTCGGACACCATGGGCAGTTCACACAACTGCCGTGATCGGCTTCACAGAACTCCCAGCACGGATTCGTCCGGGCTGGGAGTTCTTTTGTGTTCGGAAGGCGAGGAAGGCGCCCTCGTCACCGGGCAGGCCGTCGATGCCCGCTTCCCCGCCGGAGGTCGGATAGCGGAGGACGAAGCCCGTATGTCTGCCTGGGTCGGCCTGGGGGCCATTTTCTTCCCAGGAAGATCGTGACTCTCCCGTCGATGCGGTGGACCTGGCACCGTGGAGGACATGAAGGGCGCGAAGAGGGCTAAAAGCCGCGAGCTTGCCGCGTTGCTGCGTGCTCGCCGCGGTGAGGTCTCTCCTCGACAACTCCTCACCATCGCCCAGGAACGCGACCAGTTCCTCGTGGTCATGCCCGCCTCCGACGAGGACAGCGGCCAACGGCTCAGGGCCCTGGGCACACCGTAAGCACGGGCATGGCACGACCATGCGCCACACCTCTGGAAGGAGGCCGAGGCGCGAGGACCCCCGAAACGCGCGGGGCCCGGCGCCTCCACCAGCCATGACCACCACACTCATCACCGGAGCCACCCGCGGGCTCGGCCTGGAGACCGCCCGCAGGCTGACCGCGGCCGGGCACACCGTCTACCTCGGCGCACGCGACCTGGAACGCGGCCAGGAAGCCGCGCGGCAGACCGGCGCCCGTGCGATACAACTCGACGTCACCGACGAGGAATCGGTGCGGGCCGCCGCGAAACTGGTCCGCGAGGAAGCCGGAACACTCGACGTCCTCATCAACAACGCGGGTATCTCCGGCGCTTGGAAGCTGGCCGGCGAGTACACCGCCCCCGACATGGAAACCGTCTACGCCACCAACGTGTTCGGCCTGGTCCGCGTCACCCACGCCTTCCTGCCTCTCCTGGAGGCCGGCGGCCACCCCGTCATCGTCAACGTCAGCAGCACCGGCGGATCCCTCACACGCAACGCCGACCCCACCAGTGTCGAGTACAAGATGCCCGTGCTGACCTACGCCTCCTCCAAGAGCGCCGTCAACATGATCACCGTCCAGTACGCCAACGCCTTCCCCCACATACGGATCAACGCCGTCAGCCCCGGGCTCACCGCAACCGATTTCTCCGATATCGCCAGCCCCGGGCCCACCCCCGTCGATTTCGGCGAACTGGGCATCCAGAGCGTCGAAGAGGGTGCCGAGATCATCATCCGTATGGCCACGATCGGGCCCGACGGCCCCACCGGAGGCTTCTTCGAAGCCGGCGGCCCCGCCCCCTGGTGACGTCGCAGACCCGACGCGGCATCGCCGGAACGGTGCGACCGGGCCGGGGCGACTTCCTGACCCGGAGACCACACGCGCGAGCCGAATGGCGGGCGTCAGTTCTCGGTGTCGAGGCGGATGTGTTCGATGTCCTCGTCCAGGAAGGTGATCAGGTCCTGGGCCTCGGCGCGAACGGCTTCCTGTTCCTGGGCCGTGAGGGGGCGCAGGGGGCTGATGCGGAGGCGGTGGTCGCGCGTGGTCCAGGTGGCGGTGACGCGTCCGTCGACGAGGACGGTGCGGTGGCCCGCGACGGAGAGACCGAGGTGGGCGGCGTCGATGATGCGGCTGCGGTCGTGGTAGCCGAGGATGGCGTTGTCGAAGGCCGGGAGGAACCGGACGGGGGCGGGGGTGTCCGGGTGGGGGCGGGGTGCGTCCGGCAGGTCGAGCAGTTCGCGGCCGCGTTCGTCACGGAAGACGACGAGTTCGTCCCGGACGGCTTTGACGGCGGAGGGAAGGCCGGCGAGGCCGCACCAGGCACGGAGGTCCGCGGTGGCGGCGGGCCCGTAGGCGGCGAGATAGCGGCGCAGCAACTGCTGCCCGACGGGATCGGTGTCGTCGGCGGGCAGGGGGGCGATGTCCCGTTCCAGCCAGGTGCCCAACGGCAGGTTGCGTACGCCGGCGGTCCGGTGCCACAGGCCGCGCGGCGGGAGTTGGGCCATGGGGATGAGGGCCGCGATGAGCAGCTCGCCCAGGGCGCGGCGCGGTGGGCCGGGCCAGCGGTCTTCGAGGGCCTGTACGAGCTCGGTCATGGTGCGGGGCCGCCGGTCGGCCATGACCGCGCGGCCGGCGGCGGCGACCTCGTCCATGTCGATGCCGGCCAGTTCGCGCCGGTAGGTTCCCAGCACCCGCCCGCGCAGCATGGTGTCGTGGCGGGCTCGCCAGGCGAGCGCGTCGTCGGCGGTGACGAGGTGGACGGTACGGCGCATCAGGTGGGTGCGCACCACCGTGCGGCCGGTCAGCGCGTCGTCCAGTTGTCCGGGCTTGAAGTCGGACAGACGGGACCACAGCCCGGTGAAGGGTTCCTGAGGCTCCTGCGCCTGGAGGCCGCACAGGTGGGCCACCGCCTCCGCCACGGATGTGTCGCCGCGCTTGAGCAGGTGCTGGCGGGCGAGGGTGGCGCGGTTGAGGGCACGCGCGTCGAGCACCGTCATGGTCCGTCCCGGCTTCCGCATGCGCACGGTGACCCGTTTCCTTCCGTTTCTGTACGTGTCCGGTGCCCGCGACCCAGGGGACCAGGGGCGATGCCTCCCGAAGGGCTCGAATACCACCATGGCAGAGGTAGCGGACAGGGTGTGTCCTGTACTGCGGGGAGGTTCCGCCCGGCTGTTCGGCGAAGGTGCGGGGGCCGGGCCTCGCCGGTGACCGGCCACCGTTTGTCCACCACTCCAGCCCTGGAACGCCCGCCGGATCAGAGGCGTTTCGCGCTGCGGAGCGCGCTCGCGTAATAGCCGTGCCCGTCCAGGCGGGAGGTGCCTCCCTCGTCGCCCATCGTCGGACCGTTCACCTCCTTCCTGCTCGACAGGAACATCTGGTTCCCGTCGGTGTCCGGGCCCAGGTATATGCCGGTGTGGTCCAGGCGGGATGCCGTCCGCGCGTCGGTCTTGAAGAAGACCAGGTCGCCGGGTTGGAGCTCGCTGATGGACTCCGGGCGCTCGTAACGCGGCGCGGGGCCCGACAAGTTGATGATGTCCACGCCCACCGCGGAGCGCGCCATGCCGTTGGCGGTGCGCGGCAGTCCGTCGCCGGTGCCGTCGGCCGCCGCCAGCGGATAGCGGCCCCGGTAGCCGAACACGGTCCGGATGAAGCCCGAGCAGTCGATCGCGCGGTAGCGCGCGGGCTGCGGCTGCTTGGTGGTGCCGTCGCGGAAGGTGTACGGGATGCCCAAGTAGTCGTAGAAGTCGGACTCTTCGAGGCGCTGGCCCTCGCCCGGGCCGATGTCCGGGGCGAGCGGACCGTAGTCGGCGTCGCCCGCGTACGGGACGTCCTCGTCGTCCTTCCTGACCGGCGCGCCCTCGACGTACTGGAACGCGATCGCGAAGAGGTCGTCCCGCTCGCTGCCGTAGTACTCCTTGAACCAGTCCTTGAACCACTGTTCCTTCTCGGCGCCCTTCGCCCACGCCTCCGGCATCAGCCGCACCCAGTTCTCGGTGACCACCCGGGACGACGTGTTGGCCGGCTCGTCGAAGGTACGGCTGGGACCGGTGAGCGTGGCCGTACGGGCGCCGTCGGTGAAGGTGGCGAGTATGCCGCCGATGCCGATCCGCAGCACCGAGCGGTCCGGGTTCCTCAGCCGCTCCCAGTGCTGTTCCCCGGCGGTCCTGGCGGACCCCGACCTCAGGTGGGGGATGTCGGTGATGGCCTGGACGGCGGGCAGCTTCGCCTGTTCGTCCTTGCGGAGTTCGACGGTGAGATATGCGCTGCCTGCCAGCAGCGCCAGTACGGTCACGCCGTGCAGCACGGGACGGCCGCGCTTGGACTTGGCACTCATGAGGATTCTGCTCCGTGTGTGGGGGGTTCAGGCGGAGGGGGGCGCCGAGCGGGAGGCCCGCGGTCAGGACGGCACAGACCGTGCGTGCGACAGCGCCGGTGGTCCTGGTGTGCTGTCGGCGAGGGCGGGCGGCGCGCCTTCGCGCCTGCGCTGCTCCTGGAGTTGCTGGCGCAGCAGTTCCAGGGAGCGTGCGATGGCCCCGACCTCGTCGTGGTGGCGCGGGTAGAGGACGGTGCGGCGGTCGCCGTCGGCCAGCGTCTC
>NZ_PHRF01000034.1 GCF_004151105.1 Streptomyces sp. L-9-10 | reverse complement strand
GGACCGAGGCCCTGGCAGACTTCCTCCACACCTACAACCACCACCGCAGCCACACCGCACTCAACGGACACCCGCCCATCAGCCGCGTTAACAACGTTGCGGGTCAATACACCTAGCGGCGCGGCTCCCAGCGGAAGAGGCGGGAGGCCAGCGCGACGGCGACGACGACCCAGGCCAGGGTGGGCAGCAGCAGCGGCAGGGATTCCGCCACGGGAACGCCGCCGTTCCAGGCGTTGATGGCCAGTTCGGTGGCCGAGCCGCCGGGGAGCAGCCGCTTGAGCAGGGTGAGTTCCTCGGTGCCGGTGATGCCCACCCAGTTGGTGACGGCGACGGAGCCGAGGCTGATGGGCAGTGTCGTCACCTGGGCGTGCTCGGGGGAGTTCGTCAGTCCCGCCGTGGCCAGTCCCAGTCCGAGCATCATGATCACTGTCGAGACGACCGCCGCCGCCAGAAGGAACCAGTTGGCCGGCTCGCCGGCGACCGCGGCCAGCACGGCGAGGATCGCGGTCACCTGGATCAGGGCGAGGACGGTGACCGGGAGCACCAGTCCGGAGAGGATGCTGCCGTCACTCGCCGGGGTGGAGCGCAGCCGCTTGAGGAAGAGGGTCTGCCGGCGCGAGGCCAGCGTGGTCACGGCGGTGGTGTAGAGACCGAACGCGGCCACGGTGAACATCACCACCGCCGCGATGTATCCGAGGCTGCGCAGCTCCGCGAAGGTCTCGTGCTGGTAGACGAAGAACACGCAGGCCCCGATGGGAATGAGGAAGCTGTTGAGCAGAACCAGCCGGTTCCGGAAGATCTGGATCAGCTCGCTGCGAGCGATGGAGAGCATGGTGGGAGTCCTCTTCTCGGGAAGTTCCGGGAGTTCCGGGAGTTCCGGGAGTTCCCGGAGTGGCGGGAGTGGCGGGAAGCGGCAGGGCTGGGTCTACGCGTTGCCGATGGCACGGAAGACGTCATCGAGCCGCGTCGGTCCGGACTGGAGTTCCCGCAGCTCCACCGCGTTGTCGTGCGCCCAGACGAGCAGGGTGTGAAGGTCCTTCTGCAACTGGAAGGTCTCGATGAGGAACTTCCCGTCGCTCTCGCGCGTGGCCCGCAGCGGTAGCGCCGGCAGGAGGTCCGGAAGGGAGAAGCGGATGGCAGCCGGCAGGGTCTGCGTCAGCTCGGCGACGGTCCCTTCCTGGTGGAAGGTGCCCTTGTGCATGAGCCCTATGCGATCGGCGCGCTGCTGGGCCTCTTCCAGGTAGTGCGTGGTGAGCACGATCGTGGATCCGTCTTCGCGCAGCTTGTCCACGGCGTCCCAGAGCGCGTCCCGGGACTGGATGTCCAAGCCGGTGGTGGGCTCGTCCAGGAAGATCAGCTCGGGGTTCCCGTACACGGCGGTGGCGAAGTCCAGACGCCGCTTCTCACCGCCGGAGAGCTGGGACACCTTGGTGCCGGCCTTGTGCGTGAGGTCGACGATGCCGAGCACGCGTTCGACCCTGTCCGCACGCTGGGAGAGTTCTCCGATCAGCCGGACCGATTCCCTCACCGTCAGATCCGGGGAGAAACCGCTCTCCTGGAGCATGATCCCCATCCGGGGCCGCACGGCGCTCCGGTCGCGCGGGCTGTGCCCGAAGACCCGCACGGTGCCCGAGGTGGCCGTACGGTGGCCTTCGATGGTCTCCAGGGTCGAGGTCTTGCCGGCCCCGTTCGTGCCGAGCAGCGCGTACAGCTCGCCCTTCCTCACCTGGAAGGACAGGTCTTTCACGGCGTGGAAGTCGCCGTAGCTGAGGTTCAGGTGGTCAACGTCGATGACTGGTGTCGAGGTCATGCCCCGATCTCAGCCGTCAGCACGCTCGTCCGGCAGTGGCGTCGTGTCATCACTCCGCCGTGACATTCCTGGGGGCGAACGCATGACACGGTGTCACTGGTGCCACGCACGGAGCCGGAAGAATACTGCGGGGCAGACTCTGCTGTCCGATCCCGGAGAACCGCACATGGACGCCAGGCCCCCGCGCCTTCCGCCGACGGCCGACAGGACCGTCATCGGCCTGCCCGCTCCGCACCCGGGCGACGACCGGTGAGGCCGGCCCCGCGAGCGGTGCGGACGTTGCCCGAGTACGCCGGGACGCCGCAGGGACCGCTGCACCGGTGGAACCGCGTCACGTTCGTTCCGCCGCTGGCCGCCGTAGGGGTGGTGCTGGTGGCGACCGATGCCCGGACCTGGTGGGACGCCGTCGTCCTGAGCCTGGGCGTGATAGCGGGCCTGGTGGTCATGGCGCGGTGGACAGCGGACGACGACACCTCCCGTGTCGCGCTCCCCTGCCTGATCGTCACCGCGGCCGTGTGGCCGTTCGGCGTGCTGGTGGCCGACAGCACCACGGCGTTCTACGGCCTGACGATCGTGGGCCCCTACCTCGTCCCCCGGCTGCCACGCCACCGCGTCGCGGCGGCCCTGGGGCTCGCCGCCTTCGTCGCCGCGGCAGGGGCGACGAAGCTGACGCAGTCACCGGGCGATGTCCGCGGCGTTCTGATCGAGTACGTCCTCGTCCCCACGGCCCTCACCTTGGCGGTGACCGGCCTCCACTTCGCCAACCACCAGTTCTACAAGGTCATCGCGCAATCACGGGAGCGCGAGGCGGAGCTGGCCGTCATCCGGGAACGCATCCGTTTCGCCAGTGATCTGCACGACATCCAGGGCCACACCCTGCATGTGGTGAAGCTGAAGATCACGCTGGCCTCGAAGCTGGTACGCAGCGACCTCGACCGCGTGGAGGAGGAGCTGCGGGAGGTGCACGCCCTGGTCAGCGACACCATCACCCAGACCAAGGAGCTGGCCTACGCACAGCGGCGGCTCAACCTGTCCGTGGAGCTGGAGAACGCGAAGAACCTCTTCGAAGCCGCGGGCATCCGTGTGCGCGTCAACCGTGACGCCGAGGTCGATGAGCGAGTCAACGGGCTGCTCGGCCAGGTCCTCCGCGAGACGACGACCAACATCCTGCGCCACGCGCAGGCCACGCGGGTGCGGATCACCCTCTCGGAGTCGGGCATCACCATCGTCAACGACGGCGCGCGGGAGGGCCCCCTTCCGGAGCTGAGCGGGCTGGCCACCCTCAAGGAACGCGTGGGAGACGACGGAGGCGAGCTGACGGTGGAGCAGGAGGACGGGCGCTTCGTCACGGCCGCGGCGTTTCCCGGCCTCCGCCCGGCCACGGCTGGTCTCCGCGCGGCGACGGCAGATCTCCGCACGGCCACGCCAGGTCTGCGCACGGCCACGGCAGACCTCCGCACGGCGACGCCGCCCTCCGCGGCATGGAAGGACGACAGATGACCACCGTGGTACTCGCCGACGACGAGGCTCTTCTCCGTAAGGCGCTGGCGTCGTTGCTGACCCTCGAAGGCGAGATCACCGTGCTCGCCGAAGCGCAGGACGGCGAATCGGCCGTCCAGGCCACACTGCGGCACCGGCCCGACGTGCTCGTCATCGACCTGGAGATGCCCGGTGTGGACGGGCTCGGCGCCGTCGCGCAGATCCGCCGGGTGCGGCCGGACCAGGTGATCCTCATGCTGACCCGCCATGCCAGACCCGGAGTGCTCCGCAAGGCGCTGAGACTCGGAGTCCAGGGCTTCGTCAGCAAGTCGGCGGAGCCCGCGCACATCACGTCGGTCATCAACACCCTGCACGAGGGCAAGCGCTGGATCGACCCGGACGTCTCCGCGCTCGCCGTCGTCGACGACTGCCCCCTCACCGACCGGGAGATCGACGTCCTGCGAGTGACCCGCGACGGGTACTCCGTCGCCGACATCGCCGCCCGCCTCCACCTGGCGGAAGGCACCGTACGCAACTACCTCTCGCACGCCATGCAGAAGACCCAGACGCGGACCCGGCACGAAGCGGCGCGCTACGCGCGTGAACACGACTGGCTGTAGAGACGGCTCCGCGTCACCGCACGGGGCGGTGCCTCGCGGGACGGTGCCACGCGGGACGGTCTCCTTCCCGTGAGACCCGACGGTCCCGGCTCATGGCTCCTCCGCGTCCGGCACCGGTGACGTCGCCACACCGGCGGACAGCAGTCTCTCCGCCAGCGCGCGACAGCGGTCGCCGAGCTCCGGAGGGTCGAGTACCTCGAAGTCGTGCCCCAGCAGGAGCACACGCATGAGCACGAAGTCGAGGTCCCCGCCGCCGCTGAGCACCTCGCAGACCCCACTCCCCCGCCGTCGTACGACAGCCGCCGACGCCGGAATCTGCGCGCGCACCGTGTCGGCCGGCGCGTGCACGAGGAAGCGCGCCTGGTGCGGGTAGACCCGGCTCGCCACCCCCTCCTGTACGTACGCCGCCGCGTCGGGCGCCTCGCGCGGGCGGAAGCGCCAGGTCCGTGCGGACACACCGGACATCCGGTCGACGCGGAAGCTGCGCCAGTCGTCACGATCGAGGTCGTAGGCGAGGAGGTACCAGCGCCGGTCGGAGGCGACCAGACGGTGGGGCTCGACCCGGCGCCGTCGTATCTCGTCCCCGGACGGGTAGCCGAAACCGGCCTCGACCTCGTCCCGGCAGGCTCTGGCCAGTGTCATGAGCACCTCGGGGTCGACCGGCGCGCGGCCTCCGCCGAAGAACTCCACCGAGCCGGAGAGCGCGCGCACCTCGTGCCGCAGCCGGATGGGCAGCACCCGGTCGAGCTTGGTCAGCGCCCGGAGCGCGGCGTCGCCGGCGCCCACGACCGCGCCGCCCGCGCCGCCCGCGCCGGCGAGCAGCGAGACCGCGGTGGCGATCGCCTCCTCGTCGTCGAGGAGCAGCGGCGGCAGGTCCTGCCCCGGGCCGAGCTGGTAGCCGCCGCCGACGCCCTGGCCGGCATGCACCGGATAGCCGAGCGTGCGCAGCCGCTCGACATCACGCCGTACCGTGCGCGGCGTGACCCCGAGCCGGACGGCCAGCTCGGGGCCGGTCCAGACCCGGCGCTGCTGAAGCAGCCCGAGCAGGGTCAGCACCCGCTCCGTCGTACCCCGTTCGTCCCCGCTCGCCGCGCCCATGGCGCCAACCCTGTCAGAGATAGCGGACCGATCCTGTCCGCTCTCGGTGCGAGGGTGGCTCCATGGACGCAGACGAACTCGACTGGAACCGGACGCTGCGCGAGCAGTGGGAGTTCCACTGGAACCATCAGCTACGAGCCCGGCTCGAAAGCCTCACCGACGACGAGTACTTCTGGTCGCCGGTGCCGGACGCCTGGACCGTACGGCCGCGCGACGGCTCGACGTCGCCCGTGCGGCACGGTGCCGGGGACTTCACGGTGGACTACACGTTTCCCGAGCCGGTCCCCGCGGCCTTCACCACGATCGCCTGGCGGCTCGCTCACGTCATCGTCGGCGTGCTCGCCACGCGCAACGCGGCGCACTTCGGCGCACCGGAGGTGTCGTACGAGACCTGGGAGTACGCCGGCGACGCGGCCACCGCGCTCGACCAGCTGCGGACCCAGCTCGACATCTGGCTGGCCGGGGTGGCCGGTCTCGGCGACGCCGGGCTCCGGGTCCCGGTCGGCGAGAAGGAGCCCTACCCCGAGGCACCCATGGCCGATCTGGTGCTGCACATCAACCGCGAGCTGATCCACCACCTGTCCGAGGTCTGCCTGCTGCGCGACCTCTACGCACACACGGCATCCACCACGAACGGAGCGACCCGATGAGCCGTCATGTCCAGATCACCTTCGACGCCCACGACCCGCGCGCGCTGTCGTCCTTCTGGCGGGACGCCCTGGGCTACGTCCACCCCGGCCCGCCCGGAGTCGACCTGCCCGAGGACGCCGACCCGCTGGCCGCGTGGGACGACTTCCTCGAGCGGATCGGCGTACCGGAGGAGGAGCGCAACGCGCGATCGGCCGTCGAGGACCCGGACGGGCACGGTCCCCGGCTCTTCTTCCAGCAGGTGCCGGAGGACAAGGTCACCAAGAACCGCGTCCACCTCGACGTCCGCGTGGCTCCCGGACTGCGGGGAGAGGAGCGGATGGCGGCGCTGGAGGCCGAGTGCGAGCGGCTCGTGGCGCTGGGAGCGACGCGGGTACGCCGCCACGAGCCCGCGCCCCCGCTGGAAGCCGGCTTCCTCGTGCTGACGGACCCCGAGGGCAACGAGTTCTGCCTGGACTGACGCCCGGACGGGGCCCGGTGGTCCCGGTGGTCCCGGAAGACCGGTAGTCCCGGAAGACCGGTAGTCCGGTACCCCCGGCACCGCCCAAGTCCCGTACGGGTACCGCCTCGTGGTCCTCCTAGTACGGCCGGGCCCGCTTCGCGAAGGCCGGTGCCACGTTGTCCTGCGAGGCACGCGGGAAGGAGACCGTGTTCGGGTCCCCGTCCGAGACGTACCAGTTCTTGCCGTCGGCGAGCTTGTCCAGCCACCGCGACGAACCGAACTCGGCGTCCGCGTCCTTCGGGCCCGCCGAACGGATCCGCGGGATCGCGCCCGGTGCGAAGGTCTTGGCGAACGGCGAGACCGAGGGGTTGGCGCCCACGAGGTACACCCCGTCGTTGCGGTAGCCCGTTCCCCGCGCGGCGACCTCGGGCGGCTTGGGCATGGACCCGAAGGGCAGGGCGAGGGAGGTGACCTTGGTCCCGGGCGCGGCCTTCACGATCGCCTGCTGTCCGCCGACGATGGCTTTCGCGGCGCCCGTCGGGTCCAGGGAGCCCAGGTTCGGGTGGCGGTCGGTGTGGTTGCCGATCTCGTGCCCGTGCTCCTTCAGCCATTTCAGCGCCTTGGCGGGACCGGTGGCCGAGAAGGCGTCCGCGTTGACGAAGAAGGTCGCCACCGGCTTGAACCCGGGGTGCTTCTTCGCCGTCTCCGCGAGGATGGCGATGGCCGAGTCCTTCGCCGGGTTGCCGCTCGCGTCGAGGCTCACCTGACTGTTGGTCGAGTCGTCGAACGTGAGGACCACGGGGTGCGTTCCGGCCGGGATGTCGATATGGCCCGTCTGGAAGTCCCGGGCGGTGACCGGCACGTACTTCTCCCGGGCGAGGCGCTCCAGCTCGGCCCGGAAATCGGCCGGGGTGCGGTCGTAGACGCTGGCCGGTTTCGCGGTGAGCTGGTGGTACATCAGCACCGGCACCTGGCCGAGTTCATCGGCGCCGACCTCCGCCGGGGCCTTGGCGGCGACGGCGCTGGCCGCCGCGGCCGAGGCCCCCTGCTGTTCCCCGGCGGCCGGTGACGACCCTGGGGAACAGCCCGAGGCGAGCAGGGCGGCGCCCGCCAGGGCGCAGAGAGGGGCGAGAGGGTGGCGCATGAGGGTCCTCCAAGGCGAAAGTGTCGCGCCATCCCTACCGGCTGAGAGAGCCCCTGTATCGCATCGTCCCCTGGATGGCGCAGTCACCACGCCGGGGCGGAAAGCGGCCGTTCGTGTGACATCCGGTCAGAACAGGAGGTGCGACACGCCGGTGTGGCAATCAATGGAGGAACCACCCCGGCCCACTGCACGAAGGACTCATGATGACCACGAAGCGCATATCGTATGCCGCCTCCTCCGCCTACCGTCCCCCCCGTCCGGGCCGCCGCCGCGCCCTGATTGCGACAGCCGTTGCGCTCGCACTGACGGGAGCGGGCGTCGGCGCCTGGACCTTTCTCGCGCCGGGCCCGGGTGTGCACGGTCTCACTGACGGCGCGGTCCTCGACGGGCGCAAGGCCGCACAGGTCAGCGCCTACATCGATGCCGAAGCGGCCGGTGGCAAGGACAAGGTGCGCGCCACCCTGGACGGCGCGGTGGTCCCCGTCAAAGCTGAGGGCACCCGGCTGAAACTCGCCATCCCGCGCCTGACCGAGGGAAAGCACGTCCTGGTGGTGGAGGGCGACAGCAGTCTCCCCTTCGCCTCGTACCGGGAGGTCGTGGGCTTCACCGTGGACACCCACGCCCCCGACCTGAACGTGGCCGACCCCGTGATCAAGAACGTCGCCGACCCCGTGACCGTCACCGGCAAGGCCTCCACCGACGCCAAGGTCAGCGTCGACGGCAAGGAGGTTCCCGTCGACAAGGAGGGGGCCTTCAAGATCACGGTTCCCAAGGGCACACCCGTCGTGAACATCACCGCCGTGGACCGCGCGGGAAACCTCACCGCCAAGGCAGTGTCGACCCGGGGCCGCCGCCCCATGATCCGCGCCGCGCACATCACGGCCATCGGCTGGGCCGACAAGACCCTGCGCACCAACGTCCTCGCGCTGATCCGCAGCGGCAAGCTCAACGCCGTCGAGCTGGACGTCAAGGACGAGGACGGCGAGGTGGGGTACGCCTCCCAGGTGCCGCTGGCCCGTCAGATCGGTTCGGCCAAGGGCTACTACGACGCCCGCAAGGCGATAGCCGAGATCCACGCCGCCGGTGCCCAGGTCATCGGCCGCATCGTCGCCTTCCGCGACCCCCTGCTCGCCACGGCGGCCTGGAAGGGCGGCAAGCGCGACCAGGTCGTGCAGACCCCCGAAGGAGAGGCGTACGCCGGCGGCGGCCACTACGGAAAGCTGGCCTTCACCAACTTCGCCGATCCCACGGTCCGCAAGTACAACCAGGACCTCGCCGTCGAAGCGGCTCAGCTCGGCTTCGACGACATCCTCTACGACTACGTGCGCCGCCCCGACGGCCCGCTGTCGAAGATGCGCTTCCCGGGCATCGGGTCCACCACGCCGGAGCAGGCCATCACGTCGTTCGTCGGCGACACCCGGATCGCGATGCGCCCGCACGCCAAGTACCTCGGCGTCTCGGTCTTCGGCATAGCCGCCACCCGGCCCAAGGAGATCGCCCAGGACATCGCCGCCCTGGTCAAGGTCAGCGACTACATCGCGCCGATGGTCTACCCGTCCCACTGGGGGCCCGGGGAGTACGGCGTCGCCAACCCCGACACCGCGCCGTACGCGATCGTGCAGCGCTCGCTCGCCGACTTCGCCCGCCTGGCGAAGGGCACCCAGACCGAGATCGTCCCGTGGCTCCAGGACTTCTCGATGGGCAGCCACTACGGGCCGGCCCAGGTCGCCGAACAGATCAAGGCCGCGGAGGCCAACAAGATGAAGTCCTTCATCCTCTGGAACGCGGGGGCCCGCTACCAGGGGGCGGCACTCAAGCAGATCTCCGCACACTGACGCGGCGGGCGTCTTCTTCCGTCCAGTCCGCACGTTGATCCACTCACGCGGCGAGCGTGCCTGCCCGGCACGCCCGCCTGCGAACCCGGAGCGCGCCACCGGTACGAACATGTTCGTTAAGGTGTGTTCGTGACTCCGCGAACCCCCGCGCCCCGCAGCCGCCGCGAACGGCCCGCCAAGCCCGCCCTCACCTATGAGGGCATCGTCGCCACCGCGGTCCGCCTGATGGAGAGCGAAGGACTACAGCGCGTCACCATGCGGCGGCTCGCCCAGGAACTCGACACCGGCCCGGCCTCGCTGTACGTGTACGTGGCCAGCACCGCCGAGCTGCACGCGGCGATCCTGGAGGAGTTGCTCGGCGCCGTCGATCTGTCCCCGGCGGCGGCCGACGGCGAGGGCGAGGGCGACACGGGTACGGGCGACACGGGTACGGGCGACTGGCGCGAGCGGCTGGCGCGGCTGCTCGGCTCGTACACGCACGTACTGTTCGCGCACCCCAGCCTCGCCCACTCCGCGCTGATCGCCCGTCCCTCGGGCCCCAACTATCTGGCCCTGGTCGAGGCCGTCCTCTCCCTTCTGCACGAGGGCGGGGTACCGGACGCGCAGGCCGCCTGGGGCGTCGACGTACTGCTCCAGGTAGCCACCGCCAACGCCGCGGAACACTCCGCGCGCGACCGGACCGCCGGGGCCGAGGCCGAACACCACGCCCTCGTCGCCGCGTTGCGTGACGCGTCCCCCGACACGCATCCGCGTATCGCCGCGCTCGGCGGCGACCTGACCTCCGGCGCCCCCGGGCAACGTCTCGCCTGGTCCTTCCGCATGGTGATCAACGGCACCATGACCACTCCACGCACCGCGCCGTGAGCGCGGCGGCTGTGCTTCGGCTCGGGGCGCCGCACTGAGCGGAGGGCTGCCGGGCGGAGGGCTGACGAGCTGGGAGCTACCGGGCCGGGGCTACCGGGCCGGGGCTACCGGGCTGAGGGCTCGCGCCAGACGAAGACCTCGGTACTCGGCTGACGTTCGGAGAACCGGCCCGACGGCGAGGTCTCCCGCAGGAGCCGGCCGAGATCCGCCTCGAACTCGCCGCGTCGCGTGCCGAAAAGGTGCGGCGCGGACGAGGACATCGAGAACGCCCATGCCACGACATCACCGGAGGAGCGCTCCAGCGCCTGCCCTCCGCGTACGACATACCGCTCCGGTCCCGCGAAGCCCGCCCTGCGGAGCACGTCGGCCTCGTCACCGGGCGTCCCGTACCGCAGTACCCCGCGTCCGGCGCGCCGGATCGGGCCCAGGTACCGCCTGACCAGATCGTCGATGGCCGCGTAGGGCACGCCGGGATACGGGAGGCCGTCGACGGTTCGCGTCTCCGTCTTCAGGTCCGCGATATGCAGCAGGGCGCCGGCCGGCCGGAGCATGTCCCGGACCGTCGCCGCCACCAGATCACGGTCCATCCAGTGGAAGGACTGACCGAAGGCCGCGACGGTGAACGCCCCGAGCCCCGCGGGCAGTTCCTCGGCCCGGACCTGGACCCACCTCGCCTTCCGGGCCGCGCCCGCCGTGTCGGCGCGCCGCCCGGCCTCGGCGACCATCCCGCCGTCCGGGTCCACGCCGACCACCTCGGCGAACAGGTGCGCGAATCTCAGCGCGAGGGTGCCGGGCCCGCAGCCCACATCGAGCAGACGCCCCCGGCCGTCGAGCGTCAGGACCTCGGCGAGCAGCTCCACGAGTCCGGGCGCGTACGGGAGCCGCCCGCGCCAGTAGTAGGGAGCCGATCCCGAGAACAGCGTGTCGTCCCACTCCCAGCCCTCAGGCATACCGCCCCTACCGCCCTTCTCGCACACATTCGTTGACCCACGGACTCGCGGGGTCACGGACTCACAGACTGGCGGACGTACCGCCCGGCCACCGACAAGGGCATCAGCCTCGCCCGCGCGGGGCGACGCGCGATGTCACATCCGACGGGATCCCGTCCGTCACAGTGCTGACGGAGGCCGACGGAGGAATGTGACATGCACGACGAGGACGAGAACGAACTGCTGACGGCGCGGTTCGAGGAGCACCGGAACCACCTCAGAGCGGTGGCGTTCCGGATCCTCGGCTCGCTGAGCGAGGCGGACGACGCCGTCCAGGAGACCTGGCTACGGCTCAGCCGCTCCGGCGCGGACGAGGTCGAGAACCTCGGCGGATGGCTGACGACGGTCATCGGCCGGATCTGTCTGGACATACTGCGCACGCGCGCGTCGCGTCGCGAAGAGCCGCTGGACACGTACGTACCGGGGCCTGCCGACAGCCGCGCGGACCCGCTCGGTCCCGAGCACGAAGCGCTGCTCGCCGACGCGGTGAGCAGCGCGCTGCTGGTGGTGCTCGACACGCTGACGCCCGCGGAGCGGCTGGCGTTCGTACTGCACGATCTGTTCGCCGTGCCCTTCACCGAGGTCGCGCCCGTCCTGGAACGCACCCCGGCGGCGGCGCGGCAGCTCGCCAGCCGGGCCAGACGCCGGGTACGGGACGCGCCCACCGCCACCGACGCCGATCCCGGCCGCCGGCGGGAGATCGTCGCCGCCTTCCTCGCCGCCACGCGCGACGGCGACTTCGACGCGCTTCTCGCGCTGCTCGATCCGGATGTCGTGGTCCGGGCCGACCGGGCGGCCATGAAGGCGGGCGCGGCGGGCGAGGTACGGGGCGCGGCGGCCGTGGCCCGCACCATCCTGGGACGCGCCAGGGCCCTGCGGCCGGCGCTCGTGAACGGAACGGCGTGCGCCGTAGCGGCGCCGGGCGGACAGCCGCGCGTCGTGTTCGGCTTCACGATCACGGACGGGAGGATCACCGGAATCGACCTGCGCGCGGCCCCGGAGTGGCTCGGCGGTCTCGATGTGACGATCCTCGCCGACTGAGCCGCTCGGGGACACCTGGGCCGCTCGGGCCGGGCGAGCCGGGCGAGCCCCGCCACGTCGGCGACGAACGACGGCGCGGCGCTCTTCCTCCCGGCCGGTAGGAAGAGCGTCTACGCTCCGTCCGGATCCAGCGAGGCGAGCAGCCGATTGGCGAGCTTCACGACGGCGCCCGAAACCCGGTAGCCGGTGGTCAGGGGTGACCGTGGCGTCCGGTCTGCCCAGATGGGCGAGAGTTCGGGCCAGGAGCGGGCGGCCCAGGGGGTGGTAGCCGGACGTGAAGGTCACGATTTGTCACAAGGAATCATGAACGGCGCGCAGGCGTAGGGCGCGACGGTCGCGGCCCCGGTCGCGGCCCCGGTCGCGTCGCTTCCCACCGTCCCTCCGTCCGGTCACACGGGACCGCGTCTCCGTAGGTCAGCGCGTGGGACGTCCCGTAAAAGCGTCATTTCGGCGGCGCCCGTGGCGGCCACCGTTCCCCGCCCCGCAGTGTCATTGGCGAGCCGGCCGGTGCGGTCGGCCCACCCACGTCCCAGAGGAGACAACAGCATGCGCATGACCAAGAAGTTCGCGGCCGTGGCCGGCGGCATCGCGCTGACCGGTGGACTGCTGACCGGAAGCGCGGGTGTCGCCGGTGCGGCACAGGCCACTCCGCGGGCGGCCGCCGACTGCCCGTCCGGCTACTTCTGCGTCTGGTCCGGGCAGAACTACACCGGCCACCGGCAGCAGGTCGCGGGGACCAACACGAACCTGACCCAGTACCCGGTCTTCCAGTCCTTCAAGTCGTGGTACAACCGCGGCACTTCCTGTGACTTCAAGTGGTTCTCGGCGACGAACCACAACGGCTCCAGCGGAATCATCTCGAAGGGATACAGGACCTCCGACACCGTGTCCCACTACATGAAGTCCAACACCTGGGTCAACTGCGGTTGACCCGCGGCCCGTCGGACACAGGAGGGCGGCGCCCCACCAGGGGGCGCCGCCCTCGATCGCCCGTGAGCACGCGTCCGGACCGTCAGGCCGATGACCCAATGTCGATGACCAGGTCGGTGCCGACCACCGCCCCGGCGGCGGGCGAGGCGAGGTGGAGCACCGCGGCCGCCACTTCCTCGGCCTCCGCGACCCGGCCCAGCGGGTTCTCCGCCTTCACCCGCTCGGCGCGGTCGGCCTCACACCGGCCGCGAGCCCGGTCTGCTGGCCCGCCTCTCGCCGTTCGTGCGGCAGCGCCTCACCGCCCTCCTCACCCTCGGCCGGCACGCGTTCCTCAGTGGCCCGTGTGGTTACCCGCCCATACCTGGGGAGTTCGGCCCGACCACGGGCTCGCCTGTTCGAGTTGTCCGGCGAGACGGAAGAGACGCCCTTCGCGCCCGTAACCGGCGGCGAACTGCACACCGACCGGGAGCCCCGTACCGGCGTCGGCCGTCACGGGTACGGACATGGCGGGCGTGCCCGCCACATTGAACGGCGCGGTGAACGGCGAGAGGTCGAAGAGGCGGCGCAGCCAGCCGAGGCCGTCCAGCGCCTCCGCGCCCTCGGCATGGGTGCCCAAGGGCACCGGAAGCTCGGGCACGGTCGGGGTGAGCAGCAGGTCGTAGGCGTCGAAGTACCGTGCCAGGCTTCGGGCGACCCGGTTCCGGATCTCGAGCGCGGTGACGAACTGGGCACCGCTGACCCGCTGTCCGTAGTGGTAGCCGGCGAGGATGGGCGGTTCAAGGGTCGAGGAGTCGACGGGCCGGCCGAGGGCGGCGGCCAGCGCGTCGACCGAGGCCGTGAGATTCGCCGTCCACTGACGGGCACTGGCCAGGACGAACTCCTCCCAGTCGGCCCCGAGGCCGACCTCGGCCTCCTCCACCCGATGGCCGAGGGATTCGAGCAGCCGCACCGTGCGGGAGAGCGCGTCGGCCACCGGTGCGGTGGTGCGGCGTCCGCCCCATGCCTGGGTGAGGACACCGATCCGCAGCGAGCCCGGGGGGCGCGTGACCTCCTCCGCGTACGGCCGGGACGGCTCCTGGGCGAAGTAGGGGTCCCCCGGTTCCGGGCCGCGGATCCGGTCGAGCAGTGCCGCACTGTCGCGGACGGTGCGGCTGACACCGCCGTGCACGGCCAGGCCGTTGAAGACCTCGTCGAAGTGGGGGCCCATGGAGACCCGGCCACGGGTCGGCTTCAGCCCGAAGAGGCCGTTGTAGGCGGCGGGGACGCGGATCGAGCCGGCGGCGTCGGTGGCGTGTGCGATCGGGACCACCCCGGCCGCGACCGCCGCGCCCGCGCCCCCACTGGATCCGCCCGCGCTCAGCTCCGGGTTCCACGGGTTGCGGGTCGCGCCGTACAGCAGTGGTTCCGTCGTGTTGCTGAAGGCCATCTCCGGTGTCGCGGTACGTCCGAACGTCACGAGACCGGCGCGACGGAAGCGCCGCATCAGGGAGGAGTCGGCGCCGGCGACGTTGCCCGCCGCGAGACGGCTGCCCAGCTCCATTCGCCTGCCGGCCATGGCGACTCCGATGTCCTTGATCAGGAAAGGGACCCCGGCCAGCGGTGTGCCGCCGGGGACGGGCTCGTCGTCGGCCGGCCATGTCTCCACGATCGCGTTGATCCGCGGATTGACCACCCGCGCGGCCTCGCGTGCCGCCGCTTCCAGTTCGGCGGGGGTCACCTCGCCTTCGGCCACCAGCTCCGCGAGCCCGACCGCGTCGAAGCTCACGTACTCGGCAATTCTCACTGTCACTCCCAGCGGAACGAACGATACCGTTGAGTACCTGATGATACCCAACGGTCTCTCATGGAACGGACTGGTACCGTAACAGGGAGTGGAGGGCCCAGGAGCGGAGGGCCCACATCGGACCGGACGTCACGGAGCAGTCATGGCATCGACCGCCGGAAGGCCGAGCAGGGTGGCGAAACTGCCGCCTCGCGAGCGCATCCTCGACGCGGCGGAAGAGCTTTTCCAGAGCGAGGGGATCCGGAGGGTGGGCGTCCAGGCGATCGCCGAGAAGGCCGAGACCACCAAAATGGCGATCTACCGGCACTTCGGAACCAAGGACGCGCTGGTCGCCGAGTGGCTGCGGATCGTCGCCGCCGACTACCAGGCGGTCTTCGACCGGGTCGAGGCCGAATACCCCGGCCGGCCCGGGGAGCAGATCCTGGGGATGGCCCGCTTCATCGCCGAGGGACTGCCGGCGATCTCGCACCGGGGCTGCCCGTTCATCAATTCCCTCGCCGAGCTGCCCGACCGCTCCCATCCCGCACGGCAGGTGATCGAGGAGCACAAGGCCCTCCAGACCCGCAGACTGGTCGGCATGTGCGCCGGGGCGGGGCTGCCCGACCCCGAGCAGGCGGCGGCCGAGATCACCTTCGTACTCGAAGGCGCGCAGGTCAGCACGCAGAACGGAAGCATCGATCAGACGGGGGACCGGCTGATGAGGATCGTCCAGGGGATCGTGGATCGGCACCGCTCGCCCCGGGAAGCGTGCCGGGCGACCACCGGCTGACCGCGCCGCCCCCGGTCCGGCCCCGCGCCGCTGCCACCGGCGGCCCCCGCCCCCGCCCCGCCGTGCTCCCGCCGCCGCTCCGTCCCCCTCGCTACCGCCCCTGCCTCCGCACCAGCGCCTCGACCCCGTCCAGCACACAGTCGAGGCCGAAGGTGAAGTCCGCGTCCGGGTCGTCGTCCTCGCCGCCCAGGCCGCCGGACGCCAGCAGTTCGGCGACCGCCGGATAGCGGGCCGGGTCGGCCAGTCTGCGGAGGGTGCGTTCGTAGCCGGCCATGACCTGCCGGGCCGAGAAGCCGCTCGACTTGATGGCCGTGTCCAGTTCCGACATCAGCGTCGCCTCGTTCCGCACGAAGCCGTTGACCAGCAGGATCACCGACAGCTTCGTGCCGTCGTCCAGATCCGTGCCGGCCAGGGCGCCGAGGCCCAGCTCCCACCACGCCACCGAGTTGGGGGTGGCGGGCGGGCCCGAGATCGGGATGCGCAGCGCCCAGAGGTTCCGGTGATACGCCTCGCGCTGCGCCCAGGCCCATTGGGACAACGCCTCGCGCCAGCCGGTGCCGGGGGCCGGCGGGGCCGGGGGCTCACCGATGGCCGCCTCCTGCATCAGGACGTACAGCTCGTCCTTGGCCGCGACATAGCGGTACAGCGACATCGTGGAGGCGCCCAGTTCCTTGGCGACCCGCCCCATGGAGACCGCGCCGAGCCCTTCCGTCCGCGCGATACCGACCGCCGCGTCGACGATCCGCGTCAGGCCGATGCCGGGCTTGGGTCCCTTGGACGGGCGCTCGCGCAGTCCCCAGGCGGCCTCGATGCTGGCGGGCAACCCCGTGCCGCCGGCACCGCCGCCATCACCACCACCGCCGTCACCAGCGCCGTCACCGCGGTCCGTCATCGTCTCCGCCCTTCTCCGCCCACTCCCCGCTTGACGTCCATCCTAGTAATGCGTAACCCTTACACAGTAACGTGTATGTCATACGCAATAGGCATGCAATAGACCTGCCGTGCGCGAGAGACCCACGGCGGGCCGCCCGCACCATCGCCGACCGCACCACCAAGGGGGATGTCCATGACGTCACAACCGGCCATCGAGGCCCTCGGCCTCGAAAAGTCGTACGGAACCGGAAACGCGCGGGTGAGAGTCCTGCGCGGCATTGATCTCCGTGTCGAACGCGGCACGGTCTTCGCGCTCCTCGGCCCCAACGGCGCGGGCAAGACAACAGCCGTCCGGATCCTCTCCACCCTCACCACCGCCGACAGCGGCACCGCCCGGGTCGCCGGGTACGACGTCGTCGCCGACCGGCGCCGGGTACGCGGCGCCATCAGCCTGACCGGGCAGTTCGCCGCCGTGGACGAGAAACAGACCGGCGAGGAGAACCTCCGCATGATGGCCCGCCTCAGCGGGTTCTCCCAGGCCGGCGCCCGCCGCCGCGCCGCCGCGCTCCTCGACCGGTTCGGCCTCGCGGACGCGGGCGGCAGGCTCGCCGTCACCTACTCCGGCGGTATGCGGCGCCGGCTCGATCTGGCCGCCGGCCTGGTCGGCGAGCCCCAGGTGGTCTTCCTGGACGAGCCGACCACCGGCCTCGACCCGCGCAGCCGCCAGGAGCTGTGGCAGGTCGTGAGGGATCTCTCCGCGCGGGGCGCCACCGTCTTCCTCACCACCCAATACCTGGAGGAGGCCGACCAGTTGGCGGACCGTATCGCGGTGGTCGACCACGGCCTGGTGGTCGCCGAGGGGACGGCGGAGGAGCTGAAGAACCGGGTCGCGGGCCATCGCCTCGACCTCGTACTGACCAGCCGCGAGGCCTATCTCCGCCTCGCGTCCCGGGCCGTCCACCACGCGCCGGAGAGCCTCACGCTCGGGCTGCCGACCGACGGCACCGCCGCGCGGGTGCGCGCCCTGCTGGACGAGATCGATCCGGACGGTACGGAGGTGGCGCGGTTCGCGCTCCGCGGCGCCACCCTCGACGACGTCTTCCTCGCGCTGACGGGCACGGCCCCGGCGCCCGGCCACCCCACGAAGCAGGAGCCCACCCATGTCTGACGCGCTCGCGTCCTCCCGTACGCACGCCCTCACCATGGCCGGCCGCGGCATCCGTCTCAGCAGGCGCAATATCGACGCCGTCATCACCGCGATGATGCTGCCGATCATGCTCATGCTGATCTTCGTCTACTTCTTCGGCGGCGCCATCGACACCGGCACGCGGTACGTGACGTACGTCGTCCCCGGCGTCCTGCTCCTCTGCGCCAGCTTCGGCTCGGCCGGCACCGCCGTGAGCGTCAGCGAGGACATGAAGGGCGGGATCATCGACCGCTTCCGCTCCCTCGACGTCGGCGGCGCCTCGATCCTCGCCGGACATGTGACGGCGAGCGTCGCCCGGAACGTCGTCTCGACGGCCCTCGTCCTCGGCGTCGCCCTCCTGATCGGCTTCCGCCCGTCGGCCACCCCCGCCGCCGCGCTCGCCGCCGTCGGCATCCTGTTCGCCTTCATCGTGGCCATCTCCTGGCTCTCGGCGGCGATCGGGCTGCTCGCCAAGTCCCCCGAGGCAGCGGGCGGGTTCACCTTCTTCATGATGTTCCTGCCCTATCCGAGCAGCGCCTTCGTCCCGATCGACACGATGCCGGACTGGCTCCACGGCTTCGCCGACCACCAGCCGGTCACACCGGTCATCGAGTCCCTGCGCGGACTGCTGCTGGGGCTGCCGGTCGGCTCGGCCCCCTGGGTGGCGCTGGCGTGGTGCGCCGGGTTCCTGGTGCTGGCGCTCGGGCTGTCGAAGGTGCTGTTCAGGACGCGGACGGCGTGAGGGCCTCGGGCGGCCGGGCCGTACGGAACCAGTTGCGGTACGCGGCCACCACCTGCCGGTACGACGGCACCCCGGCGGCCCCGGCCGCACCTGTCACACCCGCCGCACCCGTCGCACCGGCCGCCCCGGTCAGCTCCTGATCCGCGCCGCCCGACGTGTCCCGGGCCGCCGCCGCCAGCACGCGCTGGATCCGCCAGGCGGCCCGGGGCAGCGCCCCCCGCGCCCGGACCCGCCGCCCGCCGAGCAGCAGCGCCGTACGAATCACGTCCGTGTAGACGGACTGGACGCGTTTGTAGGCGAGGAGCAGCGGGAGATCGTCCTCCCAGCCGTACGAACTCCCCTCCCTGGCCCGCTCCACCGCCCGCTGCCACCGGTGCGCGACCCCGGCCGCCTCCCGCCTCGGATAGCGCATCAGATGGAGATGGGTGGCGAGGTCGTAGAGCGGGTCGCCGATCATGGCGAGTTCCCAGTCGATGATCCACAGGTCGCCGCGCCGGTCGACGATCAGGTTCTTCCTGTGCAGATCGCAGTGGAGGAGCGAGAAGGGGCGCCGGCGCAGCTCGACGGCCCGCTTCCGCAGCCGGACGAGCGCCTCGGCGTCGACGCCCAGCTCCTCGAAGAGCCGCTGATACGGCGCGCCGTGGCGCCGGTAGACCTGGCCTTCGGTGAATCCGATCAGCCGGTCGAGGAAGGCGGCCGAATCCCCGTCGTCCGTACGGTCGGCGGGCGCGCAGACCCGCTTCACCGCGCGCTCTTCCAGCGCCTTCGGGTCGATCGACACCAACTCGTGGAAGAAACACTCCAGTTGGTCGTGGTGACGGCGGGACAGCCCACGGCCCAGCGGATACCGGCCCGGCAGGCCGCGGCCCGGCAGCCAGCGGGCGCCGCCGTCCAGCGTCACGCCCTCGATGAAGCCCTGGAGATGGACGCCCCCGCCGACCTCGATGATCTCCGGAATACGGGTGATACGCCCCTGGAGCGCGGTGAGCAGCAGATCCTCGGAGGCGAAGCACCGCCGGTCGAACCAGAGCAGCCCCGGCCTGGGCGCACGGAGTTTGGCGCGCTCGAACCGTGCGCTCAGCTCGCTCTCCTCGGGCAGCGGAAAGGCGTAGGTCTCATGGTGATAGCCGTTGAGCGGGCCGATGACCCGTCGGCTGTCGCGGCTCAGCTCGCCCGCTCGCCGTCGGACCTCGGATGCCGGTGCCGCATCGGCTGTCATCGCGCGTATGCCCTCGGTGCTCATGATCATGATGCCGTCGGCGGTCCCGCCCGCCGGGCCGCCGGGGCCTGTCCCACGGGCGGCCCCAGACGCGGAACGTACCTCTCCGAGGGGCGTGGCGGTGGGAAGTTATGCCATCTTCACCAACTCGGACCAGCGCGTCATGGCAGCTGACGCACCGTACCGGACAGGAATTCGACGAGTGCCGCGCTACGGCAGTCGGCCATCTCGGCTGAGTTGGTCGGCCAGTGCGGCCAACTCGACCACGCTCCCGGGAAGTTCATCGACCACCACCCGCGCCCCCACCTCGTACAGCACCTCGCCCTTGCTCTCGCGTGTCGCGTACCCGAGAAACCGGATGCCGAGCTGCTTGGCCGCGAGGAAGTCGGCCACCGCGTCGCCGATCATCACCGATTCCCCGGCCGCCGCGCCGGTCGACGCGAGGGCCCGCGCCAGAGAGTCGGGGTGCGGCTTGAGTCTGCGGGGGTCGTGCGGGTCATGCGTACGGCCGTGGATGTGCGGCCCGAAGCAGTCGGCGAGACCGGTCCGTTCGAGGTAACGCCGCACCACCCGCGGTGAGTTGTTGGTCGTCACCGCCAGGGCGACGCCCGCGTCGCCGAGCGCCCGTATCAGCTCCGCCGCGCGCGGGGTCGGTACGGCGGACTCCGTCGCCAGGACCTCTTCCTCGGTGAGCCGCGCCTCCAGCTCGGACACCAGCGCGCCGCCCGGATCGAGCTCCCCCACCGCCCGCAGGATGACCTGCGGATCGGTCACGGGGCCGCCGTCCTCGGCCCGTACGAGGTGGCGCACCCCGGCGGGCAGCCAGTCGAGCAGCCGGCCGGCCACCCCGGGGGCCGGATGGTTGCGGAAGAGCGCGCAGACGGGTCCGTCGAAGTCGAAGAGCACGCACCTGACCGAATCCGGCGGAGCGATCGAGTCGAGCGGCGCCATCGTGTCGAGCGGTATCGTCGCGTCGAGCGGCGCCATCGCGTCGAGCGGGTCGAGCGGGTCGGTCACGTCGCTCCGTCCGTCGGGGCGGAGGGCGGGCGGACAGCACCTCCGGACCCCATCTTCCCCCCAACCACTCCCCCGAAGCAGGCAGTCGGCGCCCGGCATCAGCCCAGCGCGAGATCCGTGGCGATCGTGTCCCAGAGGGCGTCGAACCATGCCTGCGACTCCGCCACGAACGCCTCGTCCCGTCGCAGTCGTGTCTCCCCCGACACGAAGGAGAACAGCGGCGACTTGTCCCCCAGCGCGTCATACATCTCCACGGACGTCCGCCCGATCTCGGCCTCGCGCACCATGACCTTGTAGTACGCGAGCAGCGCCTCCGTACCGTTGAGCACATACAGCTTGACGGCCGGAGTGAAGGGCAGCGCCCTGAACCGTACGTCCACGTCGATGCCCGCCGAGCGCATCCCCACCAGATGGTCGCTCAGCACCGTGCCATGCGAGTTGCGCTGCTGGAGCCAGCGCTGATGCACGAGATCGCCCTCGTCGGGGTGGGTGTCGGCGGTGCTGACCGAGCGCGGGAAGGCCAGCTCGATGTTCCGGTTGGGCAGCAGCACCCGGACGGTGACGCTGCTCGGCGCGACGGAACGGTCCTGGATCCGCAGCCGCTGTTCCCCGAGAGCCGCGCTCAGGGACTCGGCCGTCAGACAGAGGGCGTCGACCCGTACATGGTCGGCCCGGAACGCCTCAGTGATCCGGGGCCGCAGCGCCACCATGGTCTCCTGGGGCGTCTCATCGGCGCCGACGCCCGCGGTGCCCGCCGCACCCGTCACGCCCGCCCCACCCGCCACGCCCGGTTCGGCGGAACGGTCGGCGATACGCGGCGGAGCGCCCCTGGTGACCTCGGTCAGCAGCCCGTCCTCCTGAAGGCTGCGCAGGGCACGGCGGATCACCCCGCGCTGCACCCCGAACGCCTCGACCAGGCTCTTCTGCGTCGGTATGGGCTGACCTGCGGCCAGCTCACCCGACTCGATACGGGCGCGCAGAGCCTCGGCCACCTCCTCCGACGTGGGTTTCCCGATGCCGTTCACAGCAGCGCTCCCCGTCTCTGAGGTCACCCCGTCACCCCAACACGTTACAACTTCCTGCCATTCAGTGGGAGTTGTCAGCGAAGTTGTATCCGAAGTTGTTTATGGATCGCGCCACAGAGGGACAACTCCCTTAGTTGGCTGATAGTTGGCGACCAACTGGGACCAAGTCCGCCGCGAGTTCTCCGCCTTCGAAGGAGCAACCGCCATGCCTCTGCTCGCACTCGTCATCGCAACCTTCGGCCTCGGACTCGAGCAGCTGGTCCAGTGGCGCTTCGGCCCCATGGGGATCGTCGCACTCGTCCTGCTCAGTATCGGGATCAAGTCAAGGAACAGCACCTGCGCGGGGATCGGCGCGGTGGTCCTGGTCCTGCTGGTCATGCATCCGGGCCCGGGGTGAGGTCCGGGCCCGGAATGATCCCGCGGGGCGTCCGCGTCAGTAGTCGCCCGGCATCCGGCATCACAAGACGCCCGGCGTCAGAAGATGTCCGGGCACCAGGGGCGCCGCGCCGTACGGAACAGCGTCTCCGCGACCGCCGCCGCCCCCGGCCGCTCCTCGGTCAGCAGACCGAGCGCCGCGAGCGTCACCGCGGACTCGCCCCCCAGGTACAGCGCGCCCAACTCCCGCACATCCAGCGCGATGTCCGGCGACTCGGTGGTCGGGGTACAGACCCCGCCCTCCGGCGTCCCCTCCAGCCGGAAGCGCCCGCCCGCCAGTCCGTCCGTGTCGTGGATCTCCAGCGTCAGCGTGGCCGGCACGGCGTACGTACGCGCCTCCAGGGCCCGTACGGTGTCGAGTATCCGCACCCACAGGAAGTCCGCCTGCGTCACGATCCGCGCCGCGCGGGGGTCCGGGAGGAACCGGGTCAGCAGATCGTCCGGGGCGCGGTGCCCCGTCCTGACCGTGGTGACCCAGTCGATCGAGCAGACGAAGCGCCACAGCGCGCTCTCCGCCGCCGGGGTCAGCGCGATCAGCTTCCGCACCGACACGGTGTTCAGTGGCTGCTTGGTGTCGTCCCAGTGCTCGTCACTGGCGTAGGTGACCAGGCCCTCGACCTCACCGGCCGCCGAGCGGTACACCGCGTTGAAGGGCTCCGTCCACGGCTGGGTGCTCGCCGCCTGGCCGGTGTTGGCGCGCCACCACTGGCCGTCACGGCTGACCGCGCCGGGCTGCCGCACCCGGAAGCGCTCATGCAGCTCCGGGCCGGTCTTCCGTACGTCCGTGAGGTCGATCAGGTCGATCCTGCCGCCGTCGCCCGGCCCCGACCACCGCGGGTCGAGTCCCGTACGCGCCACCTCGATCGCCCACTCGGTGATCGAGGTGGCGTGGCCGAACCCGTACCGTCCGTAGATCGGGTACTCGGCGGCGATCAGCGTGGCGACGGCGTCCCCGCGCTCCTTCGCCGCCGCCAGGTCGGCGGCCATCATCCGGCCGAGCAGCCCGCGCCGGCGGTGGGTGGGCGACACGGTCACGTTGGTGACCGCGTCTGCGGGAAGCACCGCGCCGCCGACGACCGTGAGCCCCTGCTCGAAGGACCGGAAGGTGGCGACGCAGCGCCCGTCGTCGAAGACCCCCCGCGTACGGGTCAGATCGAAGTGGGAGAGCTTGTCCGCCACGTACTCGTCCGGGACGCGCGGCGGCCGGAGGAACCCGGTGTCGACGGCCCGCAGCCAGTCGGGGAGCTCGGATTCGGTGACCGTACGGACGTCAAGGCTCATGGCCGTCACGCTAAGCGGTCCGGGTGGCCCGCCGCACCCCGGTTTCCGCCGGCTCCCCGGCCCCGGAGATCTCAGACCGCCACGGCCGGCCCCGGATCTCACAACGCCGCGGCCGACCCCGGAGATCTCACAACACCGCGGCCTGCCCCGGCGGTCTCAGAACGCCGCGCGCACCGCGCCGACCTCCACGCCGCCGCCCAGCAGCGGCGCCCGTCCGATCCGGCCCAGCACCTCGGCCTCCACGCCCAGCAGTTGGAGCGCCCGCGCCAGCACGGGCCCCAGCGCCCTGGCCCCGCCGTCGTCGATCTTGAAGGCCAGCGCGCGGCCGTCCGGCAGCGCCACCGCCTGGACCGCCTCCGCGCCCGTCTTGGCGAGCGTGCCGGGTATCTCCGCCATCAGCCAGGTGTCGGATCTGCGCGTCCCCCCGACGTACTCGGGGTGGGCGCGCATCGCGTCCGCCACCCGCCGCTCGGCGGAACCCGGGGCGGCCAGTACGAAGTGACGGAAGGCGCGGGCGAGACCGGTGAGGCTGATCGCCATCAGCGGGGCGCCGCAGCCGTCCGTACCGATCGTGGAAACCCGCTCGGCCGCCGTCTCCTCGATCACCGCCCGGACGAGCTTCTGCAACGGATGCTCCGGGTCCAGATAGCTCTCCGTCGGCCAGCCGTTGCGTACGCAGGCCGCCAGCATCGCCGTGTGCTTGCCCGAACAGTTCATGACGATCGGGTCCCGCGCCCCGCCACCGGCGAGATACGCCTCCGCCTCGACGCGGTCGACCGGCAGATCCGGCGGCGTCCGCAGATCGTCGGCCGTCAGTCCGTGCTCGGCGAGCATCGTACGGACGAGGTCGAGATGGAACCCCTCGCCCGAGTGGCTCGCCGCCGCCAGCGCCAGCCGTTCCCCGGACAGCTCCACCCCGGCCCGCAGCACGGCCGCGGCCTGCATCGGCTTGTTGCTGGAGCGGGGGAAGACCGGGGCCTCGGGGTCACCGAGCTCCAGCTCGACGGTGCCGTCCGCCGCCAGCAGCACCAGCGTTCCCCGGTGACTGCCCTCGACGAAGCCGGAGCGTACGACCTCGGCGAGAACCGGCGGCACGGCCGGGGATATGGCGTGGGAACTGGAGGACATCATCGGCCTTCCGGGGGCTGGGGTACCCGCTCGCGCGGTCCGGCGGTGATTCGCGGTCATCCGCGGGGACCCGTACGGATCCGCACGTATCGACCGTGATCACCTCAACAGTGATCAGCGGACGGCCGGAACGGTGCGGGACGGTGAGGATCGACACGAAATCAGCCGGAACCACACGGAATCACTACGTCAGCAGGTCGTCCACCTGGGCTTCACCCTCACGGTACCTGCGGGCGATCTCCGCGCTGCAGTCGTCCGCAGTCCGCTGCAACTGATGGCGGCGGCGCGAGAGCTGCTGCTCGTTGCGGACCAGCCGCCCCATCGCCGTATGCAACTCCTCGTCGGTACGCGCCGCCAGGTCCGACAGCTCCACCTCGGCGAGCGTCTCGGCGGCCAGCAGGCGGTACTCCTCGCTGCGCGGTGTGGAGAGCGTGACGTGGCGGGCGGACGAGCGGTGCCGCGAAGGGGAGTCGGCCAGGATCTCCGACAACCGGTCGACCACGGGCGTCTCCGGGGCGGTACGGCGGGCCAGCTCGGCCCGCAGGATGTCGATCCGGCCCTGGAGCAGCCGCCGCAGATAGCTCAGATCGGCCTCGTCGCGCTGCGAGTCACGGCGCAGCGCGCGCAGTTCGGGCAGCCGCAGCACACCGAAGTCGTACGGCCGGGGCGCGGGCAGCGTGCCCTCACCGCCGGTCCGCTGCACGGGCGGCCGGGGCCCCCCGCCCCCCGGGCCCGCTCCCGGTCCCGCCGCTCCCGGACCGTGGTCCGCGCCCGGACCGGTGGCCGGTCCGCTGCCCGTCCCGGTGGTCGTACGGGTCGTCGGTACGGGACCGGGCGGCTGCCCGGCGCCAGATGTGCTCATCGCGCGTACTTCCCCTCACTCCGCTGGAGAGACCCCTGCCCCGATCCGCTGGGAACCCCCATCCCTCGACAGGTACGCAGAACGCACCGCCTCCGTGCATCGTGCCACTCCCACGGCCGGGCGCGCGGGCACTCTGCACCCGTTCGGCCCCCGATAGGTTGGTCCGCATGCGTGCAGTGGTGCAGAGAGTCGACGGCGCGAGCGTCGTGGCCGTCACGGAGTCCGGGCCGGAAACCGTCGGCGAGATCATCGGTGAGGGCTTGTGTGTGCTGGTGGGAGTCACCCACGAGGACACCGTGGAGCAGGCGGAACGGCTGGCCCGCAAGCTCTGGTCGATACGGATGCTGGAGGGCGAGAAGTCCTGTTCAGAGGTGAACGCCCCGCTCCTGGTGATCTCGCAGTTCACTCTCTACGGGGACGCCCGGAAGGGCCGCCGCCCCACCTGGAACGCGGCGGCGCCCGGCCCGGTGGCCGAACCGCTGGTGGACGAGGTGGTGGCACAGCTGCGCGCGCTGGGCGCGACGGTGGAAACGGGCCGGTTCGGAGCGGAGATGCGGGTCTCGCTCACGAATCACGGCCCGTTCACGGTGCTGCTGGACATGTGAGGCGCGGGGTGCGGCGCCGGGAGAGCCCGGCGGCGCGCGGGGATCCGGCGGAAGGACCCGCTACGCCTCGACCACCGTCTCCTGCGCCGCCGCCGTGTCCCCGGCCAGCAGCTCCGCGTCCAGCGGCACATTGCGCTTGATCAGGGCCAGCGCGATGGGCCCCAGCTCGTGATGGCGGGCGGAGGTGGTGATGAAGCCCAGCTGACGCCCCTCGGCGCCGTCCGCGGCGAGCCGGACCGGCGTACCGTGCCCCGGCAGATGGACCTCGCTGCCGTCCAGGTGCAGGAAGACCAGCCGGCGCGGCGGCTTTCCCAGGTTCTGGACGCGGGCCACGGTCTCCTGGCCCCGGTAGCAGCCCTTGTCGAGATGCACGGCCGTACCGATCAGCCCCACCTCGTGCGGGATGGTGCGGTGGTCGGTCTCGAAGCCGAGGCGCGGCCGGTGCCCTTCGACGCGCAGCGCCTCGTAGGCGAGGATCCCGGCGACGGGGCCGTGCGCGGCGGCGTACGACTCCAGGCCGGCGCGGGGCAGGAACAGATCCCGGCCGTACGGGGTCTCCCGTACGGCCACGCCCTCGGGCGCCTCGGCGATGGAGCCCGCCGGCAGATGGACGACCGCGATGTCGTCCGTACGGTCCGCGACCTCGACCCGGTAGAAGAACTTCATCGACTCCAGGTAGGCGATCAGCGCCTCCCGCGTGCCGGGCTCGACATGCGCCCAGACCGTCTCGCCGTCGTCCACGAGATACAGCGCGTGCTCGATATGGCCGTTCGGGGAGAGGATCAGCGCCTCGGTGGCCCGGCCCACGGGCAGCTCGCTGACATGCTGGGTGAGCAGCAGATGCAGCCAGCTCAGCCGGTCGTCCCCGGTGACGGTGACGACTCCGCGGTGCGAGAGGTCCACCAGCCCGGTGCCGTCGGCGAGGGCACGTTGCTCGCGGAACAGGTCACCGTAGTGGGCGGCGACACCTTCGTCCTGTCCTTCGGCGGCGACGGCTCCGGGCAGGGACAGCAGAGGGCTCTTCATACTCCTCAGCCTACGACTCGCCGTTCGCGGTCCGGGCGGCGCAGTTGCGGCACCGGCCGAAGATCGCGAAGTGCTTCATGTCCGTCGTGAACCCGAAGTCCTCGCGCAGCTTGGCGGTGAACTCCGCGGCGACCTCGACATCCGCCTCGATGACATGCGTGCAGTCGCGGCAGACCAGGTGGATGTGGTGGTGCCGGTCGGCGAGGTGGTACGTGGGAGCGCCGTGCCCGAGATGGGCGTGCGAGACGAGGCCCAGCTCCTCCAGCAGCTCCAGCGTCCGGTAGACGGTGGAGATGTTCACGCCGGAGGCGGTCCTGCGCACCTCGCACAGGATGTCGTCGGGTGTCGCGTGTTCCAGGGAGTCGACAGCTTCGAGGACAAGCTGGCGTTGAGGGGTCAGCCGGTACCCACGCTGCCGCAGATCGCTCTTCCAGTCGGTGCTCACCACGCCCCCAGTGTAGGCAGGCGCGGTGTGGAGGCGGCTCTACTTGGCGGAGACGGCTTGGCGGACAGCTTGGCGGCGACGGCTGGCGGAGGCGGCTCTACTTGAAGAAGGCGATGCCGTCGTCCGGGAGGTCGCCGAGGTCCTTGGCCCATGCCTCGACCTGGTCCGGGGACACGACCTTCTTCAGATGCGCCGACATGTACGGGCGCAGCGGCACCTCGGGGGTGGACTTCTCGCCCACCCACATCAGGTCGCCCTTCACATAGCCGTACAGCCGCTTGCCACCGCTGTAGGGCCCGGAGGCCGCCGTACGGGCCACCGCGTCGGTCACCAGGTCGATCTGCGGCTTCTGGTCGGCCAGCTCGCCGTACCAGACCTCCACCACACCCTGGTCCCTGACCATCACGACCTCGACCTTGCGGTCCTTGTCGATCCGCCAGTAGCCGGCCTCGGACTCGATCGGCCTGATCTTCTTGCCCTCGTCGTCGAGCGCCCAGGTGTGCGAGACGTACTCGACGAAGTCCCGGCCGTCGTGGCTGAAGGTGACCTCCTGGCCGAAGTTGGCCTTCTCGTCACCGGGGAAGTCGAAGACGCCGACGCCCTCCCAGTTGCCGAGGAGGAAGGCGAGGGGAACAAGGTCCGGGTGCAGGTCGGACGGGATCTCGATCATGAGCGGCTCAGGCGATCTGTAGGGGTGAGTACGGGGTGAGCGATGTGCGGCGACCGGCGCGAGGCGTCAGCGCTGACCCTGGTACAGCTTCTTCACGGCCAGAACGGTGAAGGCGAGCACCCCGACGCAGACGAGGACCAGCAGGGAAGTGAAGAAAGCCTCAAGCACGGAGTGCTCCTCGGATGAGCGAATGGGCGGTAAGGGCCGGGCCCCAGCCTAATGGGTGGTGGCCAGGCCCTCTCGGCGAGGTACTCCGGGGTACCGCGAGGTACTCGGGCACACCCGGGGTGACGAGGGAGTGCTCGTCTCCGCGCGGATTACAGTTCGGCGTATGCACTCCGCGAAGAAGCTCGTGATCAAGGTGACCGCCGGGGCCGACGCCCCCGAGCGCTGCTCCCAGGCCTTCACGGTGGCGGCGGTCGCCGTGGCCAGCGGGGTGGAGGTCTCCCTGTGGCTGACAGGAGAATCCGCCTGGTTCGCGCTGCCCGGACGGGCGGCGGAGTTCGAGCTGCCGCACTCCGCGCCGCTGCCCGAGCTCATCGAGTCGATCCAGTCGGCGGGCCTGATCACGCTGTGCACGCAGTGCGCCGCCCGGCGGGACATCACGGAGAAGGACGTGCTCGACGGCGTACGGATCGCCGGGGCGCAGGTCTTCGTCAGCGAGATCATGGCGGACGGCGTGCAGGCACTCGTCTACTGACGGCGGGCGGCGGGATCGGGGCCCGGGGGGGCAGAGGTGGGCTTCAGAGGTGGGCTACTGACGGCGTGATCCGCGGGCACGGGCGCCCGGTGGCGGCTTCCCGGCCGGTCTCCCGCCCTGCCCCCGCTCCACTTCGCGCCCCTGCTCCGCCACGCGCTGCTCCTCGGAGCGCTCGTGGTCCTTCCCGTGGCGCGTTCTGTGGTCCAGCTCGTCCAGCCACTTCTCGGACTCGGACGGCTCGCCCTCCGGGGGATCGTCCCACCAGTGGTCGGTCCTGTCCTTGGTGTTGCCCACGATCGCGGCCATCGGCGGGATGAGCATCGCCACGAGACAGAGGCCGACGGCGGCCGGTACCGACCAGTCGCGCACGAAGGTCCAGGCGGAGACGAAGAGGACCAGGCATCCGCCCATGAGCAGAAAGTACCGACGACGGCGTCGCGCGTACATATGTTCAGTGTACGACCGGGAATGCCCGGGGATGCCTGGATCGGCCTGCCGTACGGCACGTCCGACAGGGAGGGCCCGCACCCCTGGGGTGCGGGCCCTCCCTGTCGGAAAAGAGGAGCTCAGACCGCGATCGCGACCTCGGAGAGGCCCCCGGTCTGCGCGACGACCGTACGGTCGGCCGTCGCGCCCGGCACGAGGGCGCGCAGCGTCCATGTGCCCTCGGCAGCGTAGAAGCGGAACTGGCCGGTCGCCGAAGTCGGGACCTCCGCGGTGAACTCTCCGGTCGAGTCCAGCAGGCGCACGTAACCGGTGACGGGCTCGCCGTCACGGGTCACGGAACCCTGGATGGTGGTCTCGCCGGGCTTGATCGTCGAAGCGTCGGGGCCGCCGGCCTGTGCTCCACACATACTGTTCAGTCCTCCGGGTCGGGGCGTGATTACTTGTTGGCGCCGAGCTCGATCGGCACACCGACGAGCGAGCCGTACTCGGTCCACGAGCCGTCGTAGTTCTTGACGTTCTCGACACCGAGCAGCTCGTGCAGCACGAACCAGGTGAGCGCGGAGCGCTCGCCGATACGGCAGTAGGCGACGGTGTCCTTGGTCAGGTCGACCTGCTCCTCGGCGTACAGCTCCTTGAGCTCGTCGTCCGACTTGAAGGTGCCGTCGTCGTTGGCGTTCTTGGACCACGGGATGTTGCGCGCGGTCGGGATGTGACCCGGACGCTGCGACTGCTCCTGCGGGAGGTGCGCCGGAGCGAGCAGCTTGCCGCTGAACTCGTCGGGCGAGCGCACGTCGACCAGGTTCTGCGTGCCGATCGCGGCGACCGCGTCGTCACGGAAGGCGCGGATCGAGGTGTTCTGGGCCTTGGCCTTGTACGTGGTGGCGGCGCGCGTCGGGACGGCGTCGACCAGGTCGCGGGAGTCCAGCTCCCACTTCTTGCGGCCGCCGTCGAGGAGCTTCACGGAGTCGTGCCCGTACAGCTTGAAGTACCAGTAGGCGTAGGACGCGAACCAGTTGTTGTTGCCGCCGTAGAGGATGACGGTGTCGTCGTTGGCGATGCCCTTGGCCGACAGGAGCTTCTCGAAGCCCTCCTGGTCGACGAAGTCACGGCGGACCGGGTCCTGGAGGTCCTTCTTCCAGTCGATCCTGACAGCGTTCTTGATGTGGTTCTTGTCGTAGGCCGAGGTGTCCTCGTCGACCTCGACGATGACCACCTTCGGGTCGTCGATGTGGGCCTCGACCCAGTCGGCGTCTACCAGGACGTCGCTGCGGCTCATGCTGTTCTCCTCCGGGGCAGTGTGCGGCGGGGTGCTGCGAGGTGTGGGGGGCGCGGCTGCCGCCACGGCTTCCGGGTACGGAGCCCGAGCCTGCGTACGGCGCGCGGGTGGCCCTGAGAGACTCGAAGGGCCCGGCGGGAAGCGGACGCGAATGTCCCGCTCAGACGGTGCGACAGAGCATGGCGGCGACGCGGCACAGGTCGACTGCCCGCCGCTTCGTGAAGTCCGCCTGTTGCTTCATACGTCCGATCGTAGGGACGTCCCGGCGGACATGTCACCGGCGTGTCACATGCTGAGACTCGATCGTCCAAAAAGCGAGACAACCCTATGGTCGGGGCGGTGTCCGCCGACCGGCCGGGGGTGGGCGTCCCGCTGTCATCTGAGGAGCGGACGCCGATGTCTCACCATCCGGTTACCCGCCGTCCGGAGCCCGCTAACCCGCCGCTCGCGGTACGCCGTACCGCCCCCGGCCGCCGCGCCCCCGGCCGCCGCGCCCCCGGCCGCCGCGCTCTCGGTCGATGCGCGGTCAGCCGGTGCGCGGTCAGCCGGTGAGGGAGATGTCCGTCCCGGCGCCGGAGAAGTGCAGACCGTCCTCGGCCGCCGTCACCTGGTCGAGCTTGACGGTCGACGGCAGTCCGTCGATCTTGAGGTCGTAATCGACCACGTCACGCACCTGCTCGTCCATGCCGGGCACGGGCAGCTCGGGAAGGGACGCGGCCTTCAGCCGGACCGTGTCACCGCCGTCCAGCGTCACCGTGCTGTACGCCGTGACGCTCCGGGTGCCCAGCAGGGCCTTGACAGTGTCCGGGATCTCGATGCCCGCGCCCGCCAGCACGTCCGTCAGCGACCCCGAGAGCTTGACCTGCCCCTTCGCCGCCCGCTCGGCCCCGGCATAGCCGACGGTCGCGCCCTTCGGCGCCGACTTGGCGAGGTCCGCGTACGAGATGCGCGCCGAGCCGGTGGCCTGCCCTGCCACGGCCGACGAGAAACTGCTGTCGATCTTGACGTCCTTCAGCTCCGCCTTGACCCGGGTCACCCGGACCGCGTGGCCGTCGGCCGTGGCGTTGACACCGTCGAGGCTGATCTCGACCTCGTCGAGCGAGGTGCCGAGGACCTGGGTCAGGAACGGGAAGCCCTTGATCGAGACATCGGGCTGAGAGCTCAGCCCCGCGCTCGATCTGACGCGGTCCGCGACCTCGCTCTCGGCGAAGTACACCGCCGCCCGGTCCGCGGCGACGAACAGCCCGCCGAAGATCACGACGAATATCAGCAGTATTCGCAGTGCGCGCATGGTTCGGTGACCCCCACCTTGATCGGTTCTGCCCCCTGACGACCGTGAGCGTAACGCCAGTCGGATGGGCCGCTTGTCGGACTGATCGACGTCCGGCGCGGCCGTACAGTTCCCCGCCGTGCCCCGCCCGGCCGTGCGTCACGCGCCACTCGGGCCCCGTCGGGCCCAGGCGGTCAGGCCCCTGAGCGGCCGGGCCCAGGGGCGGGCCGGGCTCAGGCCAGCACGCGGCCCAGCAGGTAGACGGCGGGGGCGGCGGCCGTGAGCGGCAGCGCCACTCCTGCGGTCATGTGCACGAAACGGGACGGGTAGTCGTAGCTCGCCGCGCGCAGCCCGACCAGCGCGCAGACCCCCGCGCCGAGCCCCAGCAGCGCGCCCTGGCTGCCCAGGTCCGTCATCCCGCCCGCCACGATCCCGGCGCCCGCGCCGGCCAGCAGGGCCACCACGACGGAGACGAACCCCGGCAGCGGAAGGGCGCGGGCCACGGTGGCCGCGGCGACCGCGACCCCGCCGACGGCCACCGCGTCCGGCGCGGCCGCCAGGTGGCCGGTGGCGAGGATGGCGAGCGCGGCCGAGGCGACGGTGGCCATCAGGCCCGTCATCCGCTCGTCGGCGCTCGCGCGGCTGCGCAGTTGCAGGACGACGACCAGCAGCACCCACACACCGAGCGTGCCGATGATCGCGGCGGGGGCGTTCTCCCTGCCCGCCACGAGCAGGACGACATCGGAGGTGAGCCCGCCGAGGAAGGCGAGCGCGATGCCCTGCCTGGCCGGCCACATCCCGTTCAGCCGGAACCAGCCGGCCGCCGTGACGGCCTGGAGCAGGACGAGCGGGACGAGCAGCGCGTACGGCCCGATCGCCGCGCCGCCGGCCAGCAGCAGGCCTAGCAGGGCGGTCAGCCCGGCGGGCTGGATGCCCGGCGGGATGATCGGCGAGCGGCCCTCGGCACGGGCGCGCTGGGCGTCGGTGATGCGGGCGTTGCCCATGGTGGTCGGCGCGCTGTAGCCGTCGGCGGAACCGGGAGGCGTGGCCCCGGGAGCGGTGGCGAAGGGACCCTGAGGGGGCGCGTACGGCGCCGAGGCGGGCGATGGAACCCCCGATGGCACGCCCGACGACGCCTCCGACGGCATCTCCGGAGGCAGCGGATAGGCGCCCTGCGGCGGCAGATACGCCGTGTCGGCGGCGGCAGCGGCCTGCTGAGGCTGCTGCTGGTGCTGCTGGTACCCGGGGGCCTGGCCCTGCTGCGAGGGGTGGTACTGGCCCGGTGGCCGGACGTGCGGCTGCTGGCCCTGCGGCTGGACGTGCGGCTGGTACTGGGTGTCCCAGGTCTGGCCCTGCCACGTCTGCGTGGGCGGCTCCTCATGGGCCTGCGGCCGGTACTGGGGCTCGGCCCAGCCCTGCGAGGCGTTCGGGTCCTGGTACGCCCCGTTCGCGCCGTAGGACGGCTGCTGCGGGCGGCCGTACTGGTCGTACTGGACCTGGTCACGGCTCTGGTCCCCGTACGATCCCTGGCCCTGGCCCCGGTCCTGCCCCTGGCCCCGGTCCCCGTACCCACCCTGGCCGTACCGATACTGCTGATCGTCGTCGCTCATGTGCTGCGGTTCACCCTCCTGCGAACGGCGGGAGCACCTCGACCGTGCCGCCCTCGGCAAGCCGTACGGTCTCATGCCCGCGGGTCCCCACGGGGTCACCGTCGACGATGAAGGAACACCTCTGGAGTACGCGGACCAGCTCGCCCGGGTGCCTCACCCGCGCGGCCGCGAGCGCGTCCGCCAGGTTGTCCGCCGCGTACGGCTCCTCCGCGGTGCCCGCCGCGGCCTTGGCCGCGGCCCAGTAGCGGATCGTGCCCGATGCCATGGCGGCGCTCCTCTCGTCGGCTCCCATGATGGCCGACGGCCCTCGCGGGTCCGTCAGCCACTCCCCGAGACGGGCCAGCAGCGCGTCGTCGGCGGCGTTCTCCGCGTGGCCCATGCCCGGCTCCAGCCATAGCTCGGCGGCGCCCGGTGCCGCGGCCCCGGCCAGCGCGCGGGGGTGGTCCAGCGGGAAGTACGGGTCACGGTCGCCGTGGACGACGAGCAGCGGCACCGGCGCGATCAGCGGGACGGACTCGACCGGGGAGAGCGGCACCGGGTCCCACTCCCGGTCATGGATACGTGTATGCAATCCGTAGCGGCCCACCAGCCGCCCCAGGGGCCGCGTCACCACCCAGTGCAGGCGCCGCATCGGGGCCGTACCCCGGTAGTACCAGCGCGCGGGGGCACTCACGGCGGCCACGGCGTCGGTCCGCGCACCTGTGCGCCCCCTGTGCGACGCGGCATGGCGCAGCACCACGGAGCCGCCCATGGAGAAACCGACGGTCGCGACACGCGAATGGCCCAGCGCACGGGCCCATTCCACGGCCGCCGCCAGATCGAGGATCTCGCGGTCGCCGACCGTCGAGCGCCCGCCCGAGCGGCCGTGCCCGCGGAACGAGAAGGTGACGACGGCCGCACGCTGCGCGAACACCCGCGCCGCCCGCCGTACGGCCGGCCTGTCGACCGATCCGGTGAACCCGTGTGCGAGCACGATCGCGGTCCCGCCGTCCGCCCGGAAATCCTGTCCGAAACCCGCCGTACACGGCTCGTACACCGCCTCGATGGGGACCCCGTCCACGGTCCTGAGGACCGTGCGCCGGGTGCTCCGGGCACCCGGGGAATCTGGTGATCTGCGGGATTGACCCTCTGTCGCCGAGCACATGTGGGTTATTCTGCTGCGAAGAGGATCCGGGCAATGTAGCCCCCGGGTCCTTTTGTGTTTCCCGTCCGTTGTTACAGACAGATGACGCAGACGGAAGACACGGACATCACGGCCGCGGCCTCAGGGCGAGGGATCCGCGACCGGCACCACGTAGGACAAGCAGTGCCGCATACGTCCTCGCAGGGACCGAGGAGGAACCGACGTAATGGGCAAGCGAACCGTGTACGACAACAGTCCGGCCGAGGCAGGTGGGCGGCGATGAGTTCTCTGCTGCTTCTGACCAACGCACTCCAGCCCTCGACGGAGGTGCTGCCGGCTCTTGGACTGCTGCTCCACAACGTGCGGGTGGCTCCCGCCGAAGGGCCCGCTCTCGTCGACACCCCTGGTGCCGATGTCATTCTGATCGACGGCCGGCGCGACCTTCCGCAGGTGCGGTCGCTCTGCCAGCTGCTCCGGTCCACCGGACCGGGCTGCCCGCTGATCCTCGTCGTGACGGAGGGCGGCCTCGCCGCCGTCACCGCGGACTGGGGCATCGACGACGTACTGCTCGACACGGCGGGTCCCGCCGAGGTCGAGGCGCGGCTGCGGCTCGCGATGGGCCGGCAGCAGATCTCGACCGACGACTCCCCGATGGAGATCCGCAACGGCGACCTGTCGGTCGACGAGGCGACGTACAGCGCGAAGCTGAAGGGACGGGTCCTGGACCTGACCTTCAAGGAGTTCGAGCTGCTCAAGTACCTCGCGCAACACCCCGGCCGGGTCTTCACCCGGGCCCAGCTGCTCCAGGAGGTCTGGGGCTACGACTACTTCGGCGGTACGCGGACGGTCGACGTCCACGTACGGCGGCTGCGCGCGAAGCTCGGCCCCGAGCACGAGTCGCTGATCGGGACCGTACGGAACGTCGGCTATCGCTTCGTCACCCCGGAGAAGGGCGAGCGCGGTTCGGACAAGGCCGACCGGCCGAACGCCTCCGAGGAGACGACCCGGGCGAACGCCGCCGCGGACGCTTCCCGCAACGGTTCGCACCCCGAGCCGCGGCACGAGAAGGCCGAGGCACCCCGGGACGACGACAGGGCCGCCGAACTGGACGCCACACAAGAAAGTGCCGTGCGACCTGCCAAGCGGTAGGTCACCACGCGTAGACTCCGCGCGTGGCCAAGGTGACGCGGGACGATGTGGCACGACTGGCGGGTACGTCCACCGCCGTCGTCAGCTATGTCATCAACAACGGACCGAGGCCGGTCGCCCCGGCCACGCGCGAGCGGGTGGTCGCCGCGATCAAGGAGCTGGGCTACCGGCCCGACCGGGTCGCCCAGGCGATGGCCTCGCGGCGTACCGACCTCATAGGGGTCGTCGTGCCGGACGCGAGACAGCCCTTCTTCGCGGAGATGGCGCACGCGGTCGAACAGGCCGCGGCCGAGCGCGGGAAAATGGTGCTCGTCGGCAACTCCGACTACCGCAACGAGCGGGAGGTCCACTATCTGCGGGCCTTCCTGGGCATGCGGGTGTCGGGGCTGATCCTGGTCAGCCAGGGCCCGAGCGAGCGCGCGGCGGCCGAGATAGAGGCCTGGGACGCCCGGGTCGTGCTGCTGCACGAGCGGCCCGAGGGCATCGACGACGTGGCGGTCGTCACGGATGACATCGGCGGCGCGCAGCTCGCCACCCGTCATCTGCTGGAGCACGGCCATCCGTACGTGGCCTGCCTCGGCGGGGTCGAGTCCACCCCGGTCGTCGGCGACCCGGTGACCGACCACGTCGAGGGCTGGCGGCGGGCGATGCTGGAGGCGGGGCGGCCGGTGGAGGGACGCCTCTTCCGGGCCCTCTACAACCGGTACGACGCGTACAACGTCGCGCTGGAGCTGCTGTCGGGCCCGGACCGGCCGCCGGCGATCTTCTGCTCCACCGACGACCAGGCGATCGGTGTCCTGCGGGCCGCCCGCGAGCTGCGGATCGATGTCCCCGGCGAGCTGGCGGTGGCGGGCTTCGACGACGTCAAGGAAGCCGGACTCACGGACCCGCCGCTGACGACGATCTCCTCGGACCGGCCCGCGATGGCACGGGCCGCGGTGGATCTCGTACTGGACGACGGGCTGCGGGTGGCGGGGTCGCGGCGGGAACGGGTGAAGCAGTTCCCGTCGGCACTGATCGTGCGCCGCTCCTGCGGCTGCGCGTAAGCGGTCGGCGCCGGGCCGTCGGCCCGGATGTGACGCCTGCGCATGAACGCGTGGGGGCCGCCTCAAGTGTCGTCATCCGATCCTCATCTCGTAACGCAGCCGCTGCCTGTGCGCGGGCATGGTCATCTTGTCGAGCTGGATGGGCCGGTCCTCCCCGTCGAGAGTGACCCGGGTGAGGCACAGCACCGGCTCGCCCGGCTCGACGCGCAGGGCTTCGCGCTCTTCCTCCGCGGGCATCCGGGCGGTCACGTCCTCCCGGACGCGTACACCGACGTACCCCAGCTCGGCGAGGAGAGCGACGGCTCCGCCGCGGATCTTCGCTGTCCCGGCGAGACGCGTGCCGCGTGCGACGGAAGCGGGGTAGTACGTGTCGGTCAGCTCGCAGGGCAGGTCCTCCAGGAACATCATCCGCCTCCGCACAACGACCAGCTCCCCTACGGCGACGCCGAGCAATCCGGCCACCTCGTCCGACGCCTCCACCTCGCCCGCACCGACGATCCGCTGACCACCCGGCCGCCCCCGCGCCGCCAACTCCGCGCCCCACGCCTCGGTTTGCCCCTTACCGGGTGGTGTCAGATACGGCATCGAGGTGCTGACCCATTCGCCGGCGCTCATGACGTCCTCCTGTGCTGCTGACACGACTCCGACCTTGCTGCTCCACACGGTAGGTGAGCACTCGCCACTGAGGCGGAAGCTCTGGTCCGTGAGGGCTGACCGGTCACCGGCCCACCCCGTCCCGGCTCGCCTGGCGCGCGGTCTTTATATGGGGCATACGCGCTTTTGTTGCCCTTCTCAGAACGTCCTCAGCTCGTTCTCATCTACGGCGCGGACAGTCGCTGCCATGACCGACAACTACCGCGGCAGCGGCGACACAGACAGCACGCAGCAGCACCCCACCCAGGGGTTTCCGGGGCAGGGGTACCAGGGGCAGGGGTTCCAGGGCTCGGCGTACCCGCCGCCGCCCTCGTACGGTCCCACCGTTCCCGTCGACGGCACCGCTGCCGCCACCGCCACGCCTCACCGGCGCGCCAGGCGGCCGGTGGCGCTGCTCGCCGCGGTGGCGATCGCCGCGGCGGTCGTCGGCGGCGGTACGGCGGCCCTGGTCGGGAACTACACCGGCGGGGGCACGGACAGCGTCGGCACCACGGTCAGCGGGACGACCGTCTCGCAGAGCAGCGCGGGTACAGTGGCCGGCGTCGCCCAGGCCGTGTCCCCCGCCATCGTGGAGATCAACGCGACCTCCACGAGCGGTGAGGCCACCGGCTCGGGCGTGATCATCACGTCCGACGGCGAGATCGTCACGAACAACCATGTGATCGCCGGCGCCACCTCGATAAAGGTCCAGCTCAGCACGGGGAAGACCTATACCGCCCAGGTCGTGGGCACCGACGCGGACAAGGACCTCGCGCTGATCAAGCTGGAGGGCGCGAGCGGCCTCAAGACGGCCACGCTCGGCAACTCCGACCAGGTGAAGGTCGGCGACCAGGTCGTGGCGATCGGCTCGCCCGAGGGTCTGACCGGCACCGTCACCAGCGGCATCATCTCGGCGCTCAACCGCGATGTGACCGTGGCCAAGGACCAGGACCAGGGTCAGCAGCAGCAACCGCAGCGGGGCGGGGGCAACTGGCCGTTCGAGTTCGGCGGGCAGCAGTTCAACGGGGACACCGGCTCCTCGAAGACCACGTACAAGGCGCTCCAGACGGACGCCTCGCTCAACCCGGGCAACTCGGGCGGCGCGCTGATCAATATGAACGGTGAGATCATCGGGATCAACTCCGCGATGTACGCGCCGAGTTCGGCCTCGGCGACCGGCGGTTCCGATGCCGGGAGCGTGGGGCTGGGCTTCGCCATCCCGGTCAACACCGTCAAGTCGGACCTCTCGGCACTGCGCTCCGGCGGCACGGACTGATCCCCGGGGACGTGGCGCGAGCCACCGTGAGGGAGGCGTGCGACGCTGAGAGCACGGGTCGCACGCCCCGTCGTGCGACCGTTGACCGTGACCGTGCCCGACTCCATGCCCGACGATGCCCGGCCGTCCCGCCGAGCCGACTGATGAGGTAGCAGCGACATGAGTCCCGCCGAAGGCGATCCCCAGCGGATCCTGATCGTCGACGACGAGCCCGCCGTACGCGAGGCCCTCCAGCGGAGCCTCGCCTTCGACGGATACGGGACCGAGGTCGCCGTCGACGGCATCGACGCGCTCGGCAAGGCCGCCGCCTACGATCCGGATCTGATCGTCCTCGACATCCAGATGCCGCGGATGGACGGTCTGACGGCGGCCCGCAGGCTCCGGGCAAGCGGTTCGAAGGTGCCGATCCTGATGCTGACGGCCCGCGACACGGTCGGCGACCGGGTCACGGGGCTGGACGCGGGCGCCGACGACTACCTGGTCAAACCCTTCGAGCTGGACGAACTGTTCGCCCGGATCCGCGCCCTGCTGCGGCGCAGCTCGTACGCGGCGACCACGGCCGGCGACGTGCCCGACGACGATGTGCTGGCCTTCGCGGATCTGCGGATGGACCTGACGACACGCGAAGTGATGCGCGGGAACCGGCGGGTGGAGCTGACCCGTACCGAGTTCACGCTGCTGGAGATGTTCCTCGCGCACCCGAGGCAGGTGCTGACCCGGGAGCAGATCCTCAAGGCGGTGTGGGGCTTCGACTTCGAGCCGAGCTCCAACTCCCTGGACGTGTATGTGATGTATCTGCGCCGGAAGACGGAGAGCGGCGGCGAACCCCGGCTGGTCCACACGGTGCGTGGCGTGGGGTACGCGCTGCGCGCCGACGGCGGAAGCGGCGCGGGCAGCACGGGCGGCGGGGCGGTTCCGGGCGGCGGGGCGCTTCCCGGCTCCGGCACGGGCACAGGCGCCGGGACGGGTACCGGCACCGGGACAGGCGGCCCGGCGTGACCGGTCCGACGGGCCCGCTCCACCGGCTCCGTACGCTGCCCCTCCGCTCCCGGCTCGCGCTGCTGGTCGCCACGGCGGTCGCGGTGGCGGTCGCGGTCGCGGCGGTGGCCTGCTGGCTGCTCACGCGCACGCAGTTGGAGAGCGATCTGGACAACTCGCTCAGGAACACCAGTGCCGGAGAGCCCTCGGTACGGGACGCGCTCAACAACTGCGGCGCCCCGACGCGTCCTGGGAACGGGACCGGCTTCGCCTACGTCCAGGTGGTCCTGAGCGACGGCAGCCGCTGTGTGGCCTCGTTCTCCGAGCCGGTGAAGGTCCAGCCGCAGGACGTGGGGGTCGCCACCGGCACCCTGCGCGAGTCGCTCCACAACAGCGTCACGGACAGCGGTGCCAAGGTGCGGGTCTTCACCAAGGCCACCCCCTACCGGACCGGCGCCCAGGTGGCCCAGGTGGCCGTCTCCGTGTCCCGCCCCCTCGCCGAGATCGACGCCTCCCTGAACCGGCTCGCCCTGCTGCTCACCGCCGTCGCCGGCGTCGGCGTGCTCGGGGCGGGCGCGGCCGGGCTCTGGGTCGCCAGGTCCGGACTGCGGCCCGTCGACGGGCTGACCCGGGCCGTCGAGCATGTGGCGCGGACCGAGGATCTCGCCGTCCGTATCCCCGTCGAGGGCGAGGACGAGATCGCCCGGCTGTCCCGCTCCTTCAACTCGATGACCGCCGCCCTGGCGTCCTCCCGGGACCGGCAGTCCCAGCTGATCGCCGACGCCGGGCACGAGCTGCGGACCCCGCTCACCTCGCTCCGTACGAACATCGAACTGCTCGCACGCAGTGAGGAGACGGGCCGGGCGATCCCGCCCGACGACCGCAAGGCGCTCATGGCCTCCGTCAAGGCGCAGATGACCGAGCTGGCCGCGCTCATCGGTGATCTCCAGGAGCTGTCGCGTCCGGACGCCGCGGATCCGGGGCCCCTCCAGGTCGTCGCGTTGCACCACGTCGTGGAGAGCGCGCTGGACCGGGCACGGCTGCGCGGGCCCGACCTGACCATCGGCGCGGAGCTGAACCCCTGGTACGTACGGGCCGAGCCGGCCGCCCTCGAACGGGCGCTGGTCAACGTCCTCGACAACGCGGTGAAGTTCAGCCCGGCGGGCGGTTCGGTGGAGGTGTCGCTGACCGCGGGCGGCGAGCTGACCGTACGGGACCACGGCCCGGGTATCCCGGCCGACGAACTGCCGCATGTCTTCGAACGGTTCTGGCGCTCACCGTCCGCCCGCGCGCTGCCGGGCTCGGGGCTGGGTCTTTCGATCGTGGCGCGTACGCTCCAGCAGACGGGCGGCGAGATCGTGCTGCGCCAGGCGGCGGGGGGCGGGACGGCGGCGGTGATCCGTATCCCGGGGGCGCCGACGCCACCGCCGGAGACCACCGGAACCGGCAGCCGAGATTTCTGAGCAGCCGGTTCCGGTAGGTGCGTCGCGTCGTCCCGCGTCAGCGCCGGCCGTCAGCCGTTGTGCCGGATGAGCGACTCGACCAGTCCCGGCCGGGTGGCGGGGAAGTCCAGCGGCACGATCCCGAGCCCGCGCCAGCCGCTCGCCTCGCCTCCGTCGAGGAAGGTGTGGACCTGCGGGTTCAGCCGGTCGGAGTTCCAGCGGGGCGGCAGCAGGGCCGCCGTGCTGACGTAGTTGATGTACATCTTCCCGGGCTGCTGGGCCGCCTTGCGGAAGTGCGCCTCGATCTTGGGGTACTTGGCGCCGGGCTCCGCCTGGTAGTCGTCCTGGATGTCGAAGAGCCCGGAGTCCCCGTACCGCACACCGGGCAGTCCCCCGTTGTCCGCGAGCAGGACGACCCGCCCGCGCGCCTCGCCGAGGGTCGGGAGGTTGCCGTCGAGCCGGAAGAGGGAGCGCCAGCCCTTGCCGTCGAGATAGGTGTCGAAGATCCGCCGGAACTCCGCGTCGCTCTCGCCGGAGTACTCCTGCTTGACGCGCATCAGGACGGTCTCGGAGGGGTTGGCCCGGAGGAAGTCCCGGCACGCGTTCAGCACATCGTCGAAGTTCAGGTTCTGGTAGAACGCGGCGTGGTGGATGGTGAACGCGTTCTCGAACGCCCGGCAGCGGACATCGAGGAAGCGGACGCCGCTGTTCAACTGCTCGGCGATGCTGGTGTTCTGGCAGGCCACGTAAAGACCGCCGACGCGCGCGCCGGCGTTGTGCGTGCCGGGGATGGTCAGCCGCTGGACGGGGGTGGAGTCGGCGAAGCCGCCCATCCAGTCGTACGTGGCGAACGCGCGCCGCGGCGCGGCCACGGCCGGAGCCGCGCCGATCAGGGCAGCGGCGGACACAGCGAACGCGCCGGTCAGAAAGCCCCGGCGCGTGCCTATGGACGTGTTTACGGACGTGCTCATACGAGGGTGCCTCCGTCAGGCGTGGGGGGTCAGCCCTCGGATTATGACCGGTACACGACAGGCAAGGAACAGTGCGTGAGCGAACGCTAAGGTTGATCATCATTTGATCGGTGATCGCGGGAGGGGCGTCGATATCCGTGGAAGAGTTACCGGCCGGGGCGGGCGGCGGAGGATCCCGGATGCGGGAGGGCGTCGTGACGGCCGGCACGGGCCTACGGGTCTACCCGGAGCCCGCGGACGTGTTCGTCGCCGACCAGGTCGGGCTGGCCCGGCATCTGCACCCCCTGATCTCGATCGATCTCGCGCAGGTCGACCCGGCCTGGCACGGGTGGATCCATCTGGTCAGCCCGCTGGAACCGGCCGAGGGCTATCTCGGCGACCACACCCGGGACTTCCACTCCGCGCTCCAGACGCCCAACTGGCTCGGGTTCGCACTGGAGGACGACCGGTACCGGCTGCTCGGCGACGTACGGTACTTCGCGCGGGCGACCACCCCCGAGGAGGTGCCGGAGCCCTGGCCGGGATTCCGCGCCGCGCTCGACGAGCACTGCGAGCTCCAGGAGCGCAGCTACCGGACGCACCGGGACGCGTTCCGGCGCGAGGGCCGGCTGTTCATGCGTGACGACGACGGGGCACCGCTGTACGGGGCGACCGACGGGGTGGCGCTGCTCGACCAGCTCGGCGGCCACGCCGACCAGGGCAACTGGGCGGATCCCGACCTGTTCCGGCTCGCATTCGACGAGGACCGCGCGTGGCCGGTGAGCCAGGCCGGAAACCCGTTCCGGTTCGTGGCGGCGGTGCCGGGCTGGCACTACCGGCGCAGCGGCGCCGACTGGATCCTGCTGTTCTTCGAGCCTGTCGACCGGCTGGCTCTGCTGACGTTCGACTGGAGCTGAGGGAGCGGCCCTCCGTCAGCGCTTTCGTCAGTCCTCGAAGTCGACCGAACTGCCGACATGAGCCCAGCGCTTGTCCTCGGCGCTGGTCCGCTCCAGCTCGGCGGTGCCGTTCCCGGCCTATGGGCCGGTGAGTGGTCTGCGCGGCAGTGCAATGGGGCGGCCCGGCCCCGGCTCGGCGACTGACCCCCGTGGACGGCCAGGACTCATGCCCCGCTGGTGGGGGTGTGTGGGTGGTGGGGTGGGCGTGACGGGGGAGGCGGTGAGTGGGCCTCTGAGAGACCGTGATGTGCCGTGGAGACAGGTCGAGTGGACACAGGACGCATCACCGGTCCGAGGACCCTCCCAAAGGCCCGCCAAACTGGGACATAGATGCAGGTCGCGGCTCCCGTCCGCCTCGGGCGACAGGGCCACCCAGCAACGGACCCTCACCAGCGGGGCATGAGCCCCACTACCCACCCACACCAGCCCGCCGAGCCGGTGCCGGGCCACCCCACTCCACTCCCGCGCCCCCACCCACCGAGCGGCGGTCGGCAACGGACCGGCCCCACCCACGGATCCCCTCCGGGGACCCCTCCCCCGGGGCCCCCCTCAAAGCTGCACTTGCGGTGGAGGGTTGGGTGTCAGGGGTGGAGCGAAGCGGAATCGGCGCAGCCGACGCGACGGAGGAGCGCCCTTGACGCCCGGCCCGGAGCCGCGAAACTCAAAGATCAGGGGCGGCCCCCACCCGCCATCACACCCCCCGGATGAGCCCGACTACCCCCCGGCCCACACCCGCACCCGCACGCCAGAGGGCGGTGAGCCTGTCGCCCACCGCCCTCCGGACGGGTACGTCCGCTGACGTGCCCCCCGTACCTTCCGTACCCCCGTGCCCTGCCCGTACCGCTACTTCAGGATCGTGATCCTGTCCGCCGCCGGCGGGGCCAGCGGCGCCTGCGCCGTGGAGTTCGCCGCCAGGTAGGCGTTGAAGAGGTCCAGGTCCGACGGGCCGACCAGCTTGTTCTTGCCCTCGCCCAGGGCCGGGAAGCCGTCGCCGCCGCCTGCGAGGAACTCGTTCATCGCGACGCGGTACGTCTTCGCCGGGTCGATCGCCGTGCCGTCCAGCTTCACCGAGTCCGTGACGACCCGGGCCGCGCCCGTCTTCGTCATGTCCAGGGTGTAGGTGAAGCCCTTCGAGACCTGAAGGATCTTCGGGGACGCCTCGTTCACTCCGCTGACCTGCTGCTGGAGCGCCGTGATCAGCTGGGCACCCGTCAGGTCCACCGCGTTCATCATGTTGGTGAACGGCTGGACCGTGAACGCCTCGCCGTAGGTCACCACGCCGTCGCCCTCACTGCCCGAGGCCTTGTGGACCAGGTCCGACCTGATCCCGCCCGGGTTCATGAAGGCGATCTGCGCGCCGCCCTTGTCCGCCGGTGCCATGCCCGTGAGCTGCGCGTCCGCGATCACGTCGCCGAGCGGCGACTCCGGGCTCGTCGCGCCGCGGCCGTTGATGTCCGCGGAGATGAAGCCCTGCGGGGCGTTGGCGATCGGCGCGGCCAGCTTGTTCCAGCGCCCGATCAGCGACGTCATGTCCGCCGCCTTCGGCTGCTCACGGCTGACGATGTGGTTCGCCGACTCCACGCTCGTACGCACGATGTCGTTGGTGCGACGGTCGTAGGTGAGCGTGGTGTCCGTGTAGAGCTTGCCGAACGACGAGGCCGACGTGACCAGTCGCGGGTTCCCGGACGGGTCCGGGATCGTGCAGACGTACGCCTGGTGCGTGTGGCCGCTCACCAGCGCGTCGACCTTGGGCGTGATGCCCTTGGCGATCTCGGCGATCGGACCCGAGATGCCGTCACCGGCCCCCGGGCTGTCGCAGTCGTAGTTGTACGCGGTGGACGCGGGCGAACCGCCCTCGTGGATCAGCGCGACGATCGACTTGACGCCCTGCCGCTCCAGTTCCTTGGCGTACTTGTTGACCGTCTCTATCTCGTCGTGGAACTTGAGTCCCTTGACGCCCTCGGCGGTCACGATGTTCGGCGTGCCCTCCAGGGTCACCCCGATGAAGCCGATCTTGACGCCGTTCTTCTTCCAGACCGTGTACGGCTTGAGGATCGGCTTGCCGGTCTTCTCCGACGTCACATTGGCCGCGAGGTACGGGAAGTCGGCTCCCTTGAACTTCTTCCCCTTCTCGTAGCAGCCCTCGGTCGGGTGGCAGCCGCCGTTCTGAAGGCGGGCCAGCTCGACGGCGCCCTCGTCGAACTCGTGGTTGCCGACGGTCGTGACATCGAGGTCGATCTTGTTGAGCGCCTCGATGGTGGGCTCGTCGTGGAAGAGGCCGGACAGCAGCGGGCTCGCGCCCACCATGTCGCCGCCGGCCGCGGTGACGGAGTACGGGTTGCCCTTGCGGGCGTTGCGCAGCGAGGTCGCGAGGTACTCGATACCACCGGCCGGGATCGCCTTGGTCGTACCGTCGGCCTGCTTCTCGGTGACGGTCCCGGCGGAGCCCGCGGGCGCCTCCAGGTTGCCGTGCAGGTCGTTGAAGGAAAGCAGCTGTACGTCAACGGTGCTCGGCTTGTGCGAGCCGTGGCCGTGCCCCTTGCCGTGACCGGGCTCGGTGGCGGTGGCGGTGGCGGTCGGCATCGCGGCGAAGAGGGCGCCGACGGTGGCCAGACCTGCGGCAGCGGCGAGCACCCGCCGTGCCGCGCGGTTCTTCTGCGGTGTCGCTGACATCGATCCCCTTGGTGAATTCAGCGTGCGAGGTGAGAGGTGAAGCGTGAGGGGGGTGAAAGGCGCGGAGTGTAACGAAGCCCGCGAGCCGCAGCCTAGAGTCAACGCGCGTAGCACGACAGGGGGTACCGGGTTACGAGCTGGTTGCCGTTGCGGGTGCGGCAGCTGTCGCGACCCGGACCATACGCCGTCCTCGCCCGGACCATACGCCCCGTACCGCCCGGACCGTACGCCGTCCTCGCCCGGACCGTACGCCGTCTCCGCCGGGACCGCACGCCGGACCGCCCGGACCATACGCCCTCCCGCCGCGCCCCCGCCGTACCCTCGACCCATGACTGACGCAGTAGCCCGCGAGCCCGGCCGGCAGATCCAGACCCTCGACGCGCTCACCCCCGGGCAAGCCGAAGACGTACTCGCCCTGCTGGCGGAGGCCGCCGCCTCGGACGAGGTGCAGGCCGTCTCCGAGCAGGGCCGGCTCCAGTTGCGCGGCGGCCACCGGGAGGGCGTACGGCACTTCCTGCTGACCGTCGACGGTGAACTCGTCGGGTACGGACAGCTGGAGGACACCGATCCCATCGAGGCCCCGGCCGCCGAGCTGGTCGTACGCCCCGGGTGCCGGGGCCGGGGCCACGGGCGGGCGCTGGGTACGGCCCTGCTGGGCGCGTCCGGGAAGCGGCTGCGGGTGTGGGCGCACGGCGGCAGGTCGGCCGCGCGGCATCTGGCCCAGGTGCTCGGGCTGACCCTGTTCCGTGAACTGCGCCAGCTGCGCAGGCCGCTGGTCCCGCCCGCGATCCCGGAGCCGGTGCTGCCCGCCGGGGTCACCGTCCGTACGTTCGTCCCCGGCCAGGACGACGCGGCGTGGCTCGCGGTCAACGCCGCCGCCTTCGCCCACCACCCCGAGCAGGGCGCGCTGACCCAGCGGGACCTGGACGACCGTTTCGCCCAGCCGTGGTTCGACCCGAAGGGCTTCTTCCTGGCCGAGCGCGACGGCGAACTGGTCGGTTTCCACTGGACCAAGGTGCACGCCGGGGAGCAGCTCGGTGAGGTGTACGTCCTCGGCATCAGGCCCGACGCGCAGGGCGGCGGCCTCGGCAAGGCGCTCACCGCGATCGGGCTGCGGTATCTGGCGGCGCAGGGGCTGCCGACCGCGATGCTCTACGTGGACGCGGACAACACGGCGGCGGTGACGGTGTACGAGCGGCTCGGCTTCAGCACGCACGAGGTCGACCTGATGTACCGCACGGAGTCCTGAACCGACGGACAAGCGCAGTCGGGGGCGGCGTACTTGACGCCGCCCCTCACTTACGCCACCATTTCACTACTTCCCTAGTGAAAGGGTGGTTGCGGGTGATCGAATACCGCATCGACCGGCGCAGCGGGGTGGCCACCTACCTCCAGATCGTCCAGCAGACCAAACAGGCCCTGCGCCTCGGCCTGCTGGAGCCCGGCGACAAGCTGCCCACGGCGCGCGAGGTGGTGGCGGCCACCGCCATCAACCCCAACACCGTCCTCAAGGCGTACCGCGAGCTGGAACGCGAGGGGCTGGCCGAAGGGCGGCGCGGCCTCGGCACGTTCGTACGGGGCACCCTCGGCCGGGGCTCCGCCGACAGCGCGCTGCGGGCCGAGCTGGCCGCCTGGGCGGACCGCGCCCGCGCCGGAGGACTCGACAAGGACGACGTGACCGCGCTCTTCACCTCCGTGGTCGAAGAGCGCTTCGAGGAACGCCCCAAGCGCGCCAAAGGCACCAAGAGCACCAAAAGCACCGACGACATCACACGCACTGAGCGCATCAAGGGGGACCACGCATGACTGTGGCGGCGATCGAGGCGACCGGCCTCGGCAAACGCTTCGCGGGGGTGGGACGACGCGAGCACTGGGCGCTGCGCGGCTGCTCCTTCCGTATACCCGCCGGGCGCGTCTGCGCCCTCGTCGGCCCCAACGGCGCCGGCAAATCGACGCTGCTCGCCCACGCGGCCGGGCTCCTCGCTCCCACCGAGGGGATCCTGCGTGTCCTGGGCGCGGCACCGGCCGACGCCCGCGCGCACCTCGCGTACGTCGCCCAGGACAAGCCGCTGTATCCGCAGCTGACGGTCGGTGAGACGCTGCGCATGGGCCGCGAGCTGAACCCGGGGCGCTGGGACGCGGCGGCGGCCGAGCGGATCATCGAAGGCGGCGGCCAGGGCAGCGCGCTCGACCACGGCCGGCGGGTCCGTTCGCTCTCCGGCGGCCAGCGCACCCGCGTCGCGCTCGCCCTCGCGCTCGGCAAACGCCCCGAACTGCTGCTCCTGGACGAGCCGATGGCGGATCTCGACCCGCTGGCCCGCCATCAGCTCATGGGCGCCCTGATGGCGGGCGCGGAGGAACACGGCACCACCGTCGTGATCTCCTCGCACATCCTCACGGAACTGGCCGACGCCTGCGACTACCTGCTGCTCGTGGACGGCGGCCGGGTACGGCTCGGGGGCGAGGTGGAGGACATCCTCACCGCGCACCTGCTGGTGAGCGGAGCGGCGCGGGATCTGGACGACCTGGCGCCGCACACGGTCGTCGAGTCCCGTACGGCGGGGCGCGGACGTACGGCGCTGATCCGGCCGGACGGACCGCTGGACGGTACCTGGCAGACCGCCGAACCCTCCCTGGAGGAACTGCTGTTGGCGCATCTGCGCTCCCCGGGCGCGCCCACCCTGCTCACCCCGAGCGCCGAGCCGCCCCACGGCAACGGCGACGGAAACGGCGAGCGCGGCCGTACGGCGGTGGCGGCATGAGCGCACCGACCCTGCGCGGCCCGGTCTGGGTCGCCGTACGCCAGCACCGGCGCGTGCTGTGGGCGGGGACCGCACTCCTCGTACTGACCGCCGCGATCCTGCTCTACCAGCGGTACCTCGCGACGAGCGCGGTGAGCGACTTCGCCGGAACGGGCTGTTCCATCCAGGTCACCACGGCCGGCTGCGGGGACACGGTCCGGGGCTTCCTCGACGCCCAGTACGCGTTCCACCAGTGGCTCAGCAACACGGGCGCCCTGCTGTTCGCACTCCCCCTGGTTGTCGGCGCCTTCGTAGCGGGTCCGGTGATCGGCAGGGAGCTGGAGTCCGGAACGTACAAGCTCGCCTGGACCCAGTCCGTCTCCCCCGCCCGCTGGCTCGCGGCGAAGCTCACGGCTCCCGTGGTGTGGACGGTCGCCGGCGGTACGGCGCTGGTGATCCTCTACCGCGCGTCCAGGTTCCAGGGGCCCGAGGGCGTGTACTCCGTCTACTGGTACGACAGGCTCGGCTTCGCCGGGCTCGGCCCGCTGCCCGTCGCGTACGGCCTCCTCGGCATCGCGCTCGGCGCGCTCGCCGGGCTGCTGGTGCGCCGTACGGTCCTGGCGATGTCGGCCACCGCGCTGGCCCTGGGAGGGGCCATGCTCGCCATGATCACGTGGCTGCGCCCGAATCTGTGGCCCATGGAGACCACCACGGGCGACGGGCGCCTCCCCGACCTGGCCTGGACGCTCCAGGACGGCGTCATCCTGGCCTCGGGCGAGCGGATGACCCGGGAGGAGTGCATGGCGACGGGCTGGTCGTCGTCCCCGTGCCTGAACCTCCGCGAAGGGGGCACGCACTTCACCGACTACCACCCCGCCTCCCATTTCTGGCCCCTCCAGCTCATGGAGACCGGGATCGTCCTGGCCGTGGCCGCCGTGGTCGTCTTCGCGGCCTTCCGGGTGCTGCGCCACAGCCACGCCTGACGCGCCGGAGGGACGGAACCGGGGGCCGGACGGTACGGAACCGGGGCCGGACGGTACGGAACCGGAGCCGGACGTACCGGTCCCGGATCGGCCGCCGGTCCGGCCCCCACCCGGGGCCACCGGCTCACCCACGGCTACGGTGGGGCTCCCCGGAGGTGGCACATCGCCCCCGGGGAGCCCCGCCCCGCTTCCCTTCACGTCATGTCGCCGTTACCGGCCATTCAGACGCTCTTGCGAGTCTCTGTGAATGCAGCCCGCTGTGCCCCCCACGCCTAACGGCAGGACCAACGGCAGGATCCACCTCGCCCCCGCTCTCTCCGACGCGCCCGTCGTGCCTTCCGCGCGGAACAATAGGGACATGAACCAGCAGCCCGCCGAGGTACCGGTCCAGCATCCCCAGCCGTCCGTCGGATTCATAGCCGCCCACCGGCCCCACACCGTGGCCGCCACCAGCTCCGACCTCGAACCCGATCTCGACGCCGACCTGGACGCGTACGAGGAGGAGAGCGGCCCGGACGGCACCGATCTGCCGCAGGGCAGGTTCCTCGACCGCGAGCGCAGCTGGCTCGCCTTCAACGAACGGGTCCTGGAGCTGGCGGAGGACCCCACCACGCCGCTCCTCGAACGGGCTAATTTCCTCGCCATCTTCGCGTCCAACCTGGACGAGTTCTTCATGGTCAGGGTGGCCGGGCTGAAGCGTCGCATCGCGACCGGTGTCGCCACCCGCTCCGCGTCCGGCCTCCAGCCGCGCGAGGTGCTGGATCTGATCTGGACCCGCTCGCGCGAGCTCATGGCCCGGCACGCCGCCTGCTACCAGCAGGACGTCGCCCCGGCCCTGGCCGACGAGGGCATCCACATCATCCGCTGGCCCGAGCTGACCGAGAAGGAGCAGGCGCGCCTCTTCACGCTCTTCCGCCAGCAGATCTTCCCGGTCCTCACGCCCCTCGCCGTGGACCCGGCGCACCCCTTCCCGTACATCTCCGGCCTCTCGCTCAACCTGGCCGTGACCGTACGCAACCCGGTGAGCGGCCACCGTCACTTCGCGCGGGTCAAGGTGCCGCCGCTGCTCTCCCGCTTCCTGGAGGCGTCGCCCTCGCGGTACGTACCGCTGGAGGACGTGATCGCCGCCCACCTCGAAGAGCTGTTCCCCGGGATGGAGGTGCTGGCGCACCACATGTTCCGGGTCACGCGCAACGAGGACCTGGAGGTGGAGGAGGACGACGCCGAGAACCTCCTCAAGGCGCTGGAGAAGGAGCTCATGCGGCGCCGCTTCGGCCCGCCCGTCCGGCTGGAGGTCGAGGAGGACATCGCGCCCGAGGTCCTGGACCGGCTGGTGCGCGAGCTGAAGGTGACCGACGCGGAGGTCTATCCGCTGCCGGGGCCGCTGGACCTCACCGCGCTCTTCGGGATCTCGTCGCTCGACCGGCCCGAGCTGAAGTTCCCGAAGTTCATCGCGGGCACGAACCGCCAGCTCGCCGAGGTGGAGTCCGCGTCCGCGCCCGACATCTTCGCGGCGCTGCGCAACCGCGATGTGCTGCTGCACCACCCGTACGACTCGTTCTCGACCTCCGTCCAGGCGTTCCTGGAGCAGGCCGCGGCCGACCCGGACGTACTGGCCATCAAGCAGACGCTGTACCGGACGTCCGGCGACTCCCCGATCGTGGACGCGCTGATAGACGCCGCGGAGTCGGGCAAGCAGGTCCTCGTCCTCGTCGAGATCAAGGCCCGCTTCGACGAGCAGGCCAACATCAAGTGGGCGCGCAAGCTGGAAGAGGCCGGCTGCCACGTCGTCTACGGCCTGGTCGGGCTGAAGACGCACTGCAAGCTCTCGCTGGTGGTACGGCAGGAGGGCGAGTCCCTGCGCCGCTACAGCCATGTCGGCACCGGCAACTACCACCCGAAGACGGCCCGGCTGTACGAGGACCTCGGCCTGCTCACCGCTGACCCGCAGGTCGGCGCGGATCTGTCCGACCTGTTCAACCGGCTGTCCGGCTACTCGCGCCGGGAGACCTACCGGCGGCTGCTGGTCGCCCCGAAGTCCCTGCGCGACGGGCTCGTCTCCCGGATCAACAAGGAAGTCGCGCACCACCAGGCCGGCCGTCCCGCCTCGGTCCGTATCAAGGTCAACTCGATGGTCGACGAAGCGGTCATCGACGCCTGTTACCGGGCCTCGCAGGCCGGGGTGCCGGTGGACATCTGGGTCCGCGGGATCTGCGCCGTACGCCCCGGGGTCGCCGGGCTCTCCGAGAACATACGGGTCCGCTCGATCCTGGGCCGCTTCCTGGAGCACTCCCGGATCTTCGCCTTCGGCAACGGCGGGGAACCCGAGGTCTGGATGGGCAGCGCCGACATGATGCACCGCAATCTCGACCGGCGTATCGAAGCCCTGGTCCGGATCACCGACCCGGCCCACCGCGCCTCGATAACCCGCCTGATGGAGACCGGGATGTCCGACACCACGTCCTCCTGGCACCTCGGCCCGGACGGCAACTGGACCCGGCACTCGACGGACGCCGAGGGCCAGCCGCTACGGAACATCCAGGAAATGCTCATAGACGCCCGGAGGCGCCGGCGTGCAGCACCATGAAGTGGACACCGACCGGCTTACCTCGACAGGCCCCGGCGGGCTGACCGCGGGCGAGGTCCTGGCCGGCTATCTGCACTCCCACGCCGCCGACTTCCTGCGCGGCCTGCGGCTGTACGGGGAGAGCGGCGCGGACACGGCGGCGGCCGAGTCGGCCGCCCTGGCACTGCGCGGCGCGGCCCGCCGGATCGGGGGCGGCCTGCATACGTTCCGGCCGCTGCTCGACCCCGGCTGGGCCGACCAGCTCCGTACGGAACTGGGCTGGCTGTCCGGCACGCTGGCCCAGGAGCACGCCTGTACGGCCCGGCTGCACCGGCTGGTGGGGGCGCTGGCCAGGCTCTCGGGCGCGGCGCCCGTGCCCGTCGCCGTACCGGCCACGGCGCTCGGTTCCGTACCCGGCGCGCGTGCGGGGGCGGAGCCCGGCGGGCCGCAGCCCGGGACGCTCACCGTCGGCGCGTCCCGCGCGGGCGCGCTGCTGGAGCGGCAGCTGACCCTCGCCCGGACCCGCGCGCACTCGGCCGCGCTCCAGGCGCTCGGCTCGTCCCGCTTCCACGCGGTGGCGGACGCGGTGGCCGTGCTGGCCTCGGAAGTACCGCTGGCACCGCTCGCGAGCGCCCCGGCCGTCGAGGTGCTCGCCGGTCCCGGCGAGGCCACCGAGCGGCAGCTGCTGGACGCCGTCGCCGCGCTGCCGCTGGCGCGGGCCGCCCACCCGTACAACGCGGAGGCGCTGGTCCACGGCCTGGCGACGTCCTCGGAGGGCGAGGCGCAGGACGCGCCCTGGCATCACGTACGGCAGCTGCTGCGGCTGCACCGGTATGCCCAGGAGGTGTGGTGCCCCGGCGGCGCCCCCGACCCGGTGCTGCTGGGCGCGGGCCAGGCGCTGGACCGGCACCGCGACGCGGCCGAGGCGGCGGCAGCGGCGGCCAACGCGGCCCGCACCCCGCGGATCGCGCCGACGACGGCGTACGCCCTGGGCGTGCTGCACGCGGACCAGCGCCACGAGGTGGAGGCGGCGCGGTTCGCCTTCCAGCAGGTGTGGCAGAAGGCGGCGGTGGCACGGTGACCGCGACGCCGGGCGCGGGGCCGGAGTGGCCCGGGGTGCCGGATGGACACGCGGGGTCCGAGGAGCGCGGACAGGGCATCGTCCGCGCGGGCGGGTGCGTGCTCTGGCGCCGCTCGCCGTACGGGGGCGGCGGCACGGAGATCTGCCTGGTGCACCGGCCCAAGTACGACGACTGGTCCCACCCCAAGGGCAAACTCAAGCGCGCGGAGGACCCGTTGGCCGGGGCCCTGCGCGAGGTCCTGGAGGAGACGGGCCACCACTGTGTGCCGGGGACCCGGCTCGGTACCGTGCGCTATCTGGCACAGGGCCGCCCCAAGGAGGTCACGTACTGGGCGGCCGAGGCGACGGACGGCACGTTCGTCCCGAACGACGAGGTCGACCGCATAGTGTGGCTGGCCCCGCCGGCGGCCCGCGACCGGCTGACGCAGCCCCGCGACCGACTGCTGGTGGACGCACTCCTGAACGCGCCGCCCGGGACGTAGCGCCTGTCGGCAGAAAGCGGGCTGGGTCACGGGCCCAGGCGTCGGGGTCCCGCGGATCACGTCGTGTACTCCAGCTCAGTCACCGCGGCCTGCCGTACGAGCAGGGCGAGTTCGGCCACGTCCAAGGCCGCGAGGTACCGCACGAGCGCGTCGCGCGTCTCGTGCACGCGCTCGGCCAGCGCCACACCGCTGCGCCACACCCGCCAGGATTCGTTGAACTCCCTCATCGGCGCCTCCACCGGCGGGCGCCACAGTTGCCACCGCTTGACGCCCGCTGCCTGCACGATCACCGCCATCTGCTGATCCCAGTGGTGGCGAAGCCCCTGATTACCCGGCGGCGTCAGGAAGGCATGGACGTAATTCGAATATCCCGTTTCTTCCTGGATGGCCCGCGAGACCCTCGCCATGAAGGGAATGACCCTCTGGAGGTTGCCGAGCCGGAGGGTATATCCGTTGCGATAGAGCTTTCGGAGCTTGTCCGGATCGGTGCGGCCGTCGGTCATGAAAGCGTCGCGGTTGAGGGACGGGCCGGGGGCCTTCACCACCGCGATTTCGCTCGCCGGTACACATCCGGTGGCGATGTAGTCGTTGAGGAATGCCGAGGTGACAGTGCGGTCGAGCTCCGTGGTGTCGCGCTGGTACACACGTGGCTCGTCCGGCCAAGAGGTCAAGAGGTCGGCTACGCCGGTCTCCGGGAGCAGAAGGCTGAGCGACATGGCGTCCTTTCCCACCCGCTGAGCGGTCAGAGGGGCGGCATCGGGCACGGGATCTCGGGGAGGAAGCGATGGGGGCAGCACACGACTGAGAACGACACCAGATTCGAGGACTTGGTGTAGTGGACCCAGACGGCATCACTGCCTCGTTCGAGTGCGACCTCGGCATAGTCGACCTTCGTGTCCAAGTCGATGTACGCCTGCTTGCCGCCCTCACGCTCCACGGGCAGGTTGGCTCCGTAGGTCTTCTTCAGCCAGTCCACGGCGTCGGCGAGATCCGTCCATGCACGGTCCGCCGACGTCTGGCTCCGGCGCATCAGCCAGTGACCGGTCTGCATCGGCGGCATCGTGGAGGCGAGGAACGCACGGGTCTGCTCGTCGTTGGGGTGTGCCCCTGGGCGGCGTAGTCCCTCCTGCCCGTAGGCGTCCCTGCCGCCGGTCCAGGGGCCGTACCCATGCCAGTGTCCTGACCAGCTCATCCGTGCCTTTCTTGGGTGTCTCGGGCCGCATGCGGTGCGGCTGGAGAAGGAAGCCGAATCAGAGGATGAGGCCGTGCTTCCTGACCCACCCGATGGCGAAGTCATTGAGCTCCTTCTCGGTGAAGCGGAGCTCGCGACCGGCGCCCTCGGGCTTGCTGTCGTGGAGGACGTACGAAGGCGTCGCGCCCGGGATCGCACCGACTTCGACACACGACTCGTGCTCGCCACCCAGGTTGCCTCCGCAGAAGTTCTCGAACTCTGCTCCTTCGGTAGGGAGGCAGTAGATGGCGTTGAGCGGTTCGGTCTCGGCTTTTGCCACAGTTGCCACAGTGATCACCTCGCGCTGCGTAACGCTTACTGACGTGAGGTAGAGCATCGGCCTATGGCTCTACGAGCCTCAATGAACTTCTACGGACTTGCGCGGATTCACCCGAGCGCGTCGATTGCGGCAGTGATCAACTTGCGGGCGTTCGCTCCGTAGACCGCGATGCTGGAGAGCTCTTTGAACGTACGTACATACTCGGCGACTTCACGCGGCTGCGTCACCGTCAGATTCGCCGACACCAGTTCCACCGATGCCCGTACGTCGTCGAAGAGGGAAAAGGACTCGGCCGGCCACGCATTACCCCGCTCGGTCCCCATGGGGATGACACCGAGACTCACGGATGGTTGGGATGCCACCGCGATGAGATGGCCGAGTTGGCCGCTCATGATGCGGGCGTCGCCGATCACTGTGCGGAGAACCCACTCCTCCACGAGCATGGCGAATCCCTGATGGCCTGAGCGAAGGACGCGTTGACGTTCCATTCGCACCGCGACAGCGGCGTCAACGTCATCCGGAGCATCCCGCAGGGCAACCACCGTGTTGAGTACGGCACGGGTGTAGTCGGGAGTTTGCAGGAGACCGGGAATGACCCAAGACTGGTAGAAGCGGAAGCGCCGGGTTCTCTCGAAGAGCGGCAGCACAGACTGCTGCACCTGCCGGAGGCCGCCCCTCTCCAGGCGCCTCCACTCGACGTACATGCCCTCGATGCCACGGACCGTGGCGATGAGGTCAGCGGTCTGGTCCTCCGCGTCGCACAGCCTTGTCCAGACGCGGATGTCGGCGTCGGAGGGCGGTGTCCTGCCGTTCTCGATGCGCGAGGTCTTGGACTCGTGCCACCCGGCCGCCGCCGCCAAAGCCCGTGCCGTCATGCCGGAGTCCTTCCGGATCTCACGCAGGCGCGATCCGAGGGCTTCCTTGGCTTGCTGGACGCTCGATGACGGCGACGACGGGGCCACAGGAGAAGTGTGCCTGTTTCACTCGTAGCTCAGGTTGCACTCGCAGCTCAGGACGGCCTGTACTCCTCGTGCGGCACCGCCCGTTCCCAGACCGCCTCGAAGGCCGCCGAACAGAGCTGTGCAACGCCAGGATCGGCCGTGCGCTCCTCGTCCCCCTCTGGGGAGAGTTCCCCTTCTCCGGTGAAATGGAGAAACACGACCAGACTGTCGTCAAACAGCCAGAAGTCATTGCCGGGGAGGGCCAGATCCGAAGCCCGGCGGCGGGGAAGCCAACGAACCTGCTCGCCGCCGGCGGCGTTACCGGCCGTCATGTGGTGCTCGAACCGGATGTAGTCACTGATCGGCTCGGAGACGATCCGAGCCCGGCGAACCGCTACGCCGCGGCTCGTAATCTCACGCATCAACCCCAGCCAAGGGCGGCGATCCGGATCACTGTCGGCAGGGATAGTGCGCCTGTCCTGCTGCCAGGCGATAAATCGCGGATCCGACCTCATGTAGCCGTCCCGCATCTCCAGGTGCACCGCCGACCGATTGGCGAGCCGGAACAGCTCGTCAAACGTCGGTTCCATCGCCACTGCGGACCTCCGTGAAGGGCTTCACCATCTAGGCCATGATGACGTCAACGCACCGGCCCCTGGTGGACGGTGGGCCCACCGGGGCCTTCTACGTGTCGGTCTATGTGACGTCGGGGCAGTCTTCGACTCCGCACACTGGCAGGCCGAGGCGGACGCCTCTGCTCTGCGTGATGACCAACACGTCCCCCAACGCGTCCGCCAACCGGGCTGTCAGACAGTCGACTTCCAGGGCCCCCGGCCCGGATTCCGCGAGCTCGTCCAGCGCCTGTTCGTGCAGCCTGAATGCCTGGGCGAGCTGAACGGCTTCGATCCGGTCGGCGAGCCTGGACACAGGGCCGGTGCCGGTGCCGTCCGTCGAGAGCTAGCAGGGCCGACCGTCTTCGTCGGTCCAGGGGAGCAGCCGCAGCGGGCGTCCGTCGATGTTCACCGGATCACCTCCGGGCCGTACGCGCTCGCACGATGCCAGCGGCGCGGCTTCGTCAACAGGGCGGGCAGCAAGACGAGTGCATGAGCAAGGGAACTGATCACGTCTTCAACTTCCTTTCGCATAGCGGCTCATGTCGACCCGACCTGACGGGCACGCGATCAAAGTTCACTTCGCGTCTCAGGAGGGTCACCATGCGTGACACAATGAGCATGATGCCGAGAAAGGTTTCTAGGCAAGTGGGTCAGTCAAGTTTCTAAATAATGTGAGGAATCGGCACATGCAAGACTCCGCTACCTGTGTAAAGTCCAGCCCGAGAGAGGCGGTGACCAACGCATGGCAGATGCCCGTCCAAACCTGATGCGTCGTCGACTCGGCTTGGCGCTACGTACGTTGCGACAGCGATCCGGCCTCAACCTGCCGGACGCGGTGAAGCTGCTGGGGCTCTCCGGTCCCTCCGCGCTGAGCAAGATCGAGAACGGCAAGCAGCGAGTCCCCGCAACCTCGTTGGACAAATACTTTCAGGCATACGAGGTACGGGACGAGCAGCGGATACAGGAGATCCGGCAGTTGGCCGCGCAGGCTTCGTCGTCACGACGTACCAATCTGTTCGACCAGTACCGCGATGCCGTCCGCGACCCCTTCGCCGACTACCTCGAACTCGAAGAACTCGCCGTGCACACGGACTGCTACGCGGCCCAGCTGATTCCGGGACTGTTGCAGACACCGGAGTACGCGTACGCGGTAGTTGAAGGCAGCGGCAAGTGGGGAACCGCGCGCGAGGTGCGCACATTCGTGGAACTGCGCATGAAGCGCCAGCAGGCGCTCCGACGTGAGCGTCCTCTGTCCATGTGGTGCGTACTGGACGAAGCCGCGCTACGCCGGGCCATGGGAGGGGCACAGGTGCTCGCGGGCCAGCTGCGTCACCTACTCGACGTTTCTGAGGCACTTCCCGGCGTGGATGTGCAGGTGCTCCCGTTCAGCGTCGGCGTCCACGCGGGTATCGACGGAACGTTCACCTTGTTCCGGTTCGACGCGGGCGACCCGCTGGTCGTGCTGGAGCCACTGACGAGTTCCCTCTACTTGGAGGAAGATGAACACGTGGGACGCTACGACGTCGCGCTCAACCACCTGCGTGCGCGGGCGTTGGACATTCCGGCGTCACGCGAGTTCATCAAGGGCCTCATCAAGGAGGAAGCTTGAGTAGCAAGGCTGACCCGAAAGCCGTCCGCTGGGTCAAGAGCAGCTTCAGCTCAGGCGGCGACAATTGCGTCGAGGTGGCCGTCACGAACGCCACCACCGGCATCCGCGACTCCAAGATCCCGCACGGTCCCCGGATCGCCGTCACCACCACTGCGTTCACCACGTTCCTCAGTGGCGTCAAGGCCGATCGGCCGAGTCGTACCGCCTGAGCCAGAAACCCCAAGAACCACGAAGAGGGCTCGCCCCGGATCGCCTCCCCAGTGCCACCAGCAGCGGAGTGGGCCCATCCCACACGTCATTGCGTGGAAAGCATCCGGGCCGCTCGCGTGATGATGCGGTGGGCTTCAGCGTCATAGACCGCGGATTCGTTCAGCGTGTCCCACACCCTGAGGTACGTGGCGAGGCCGACGTTGTCGTCCACCCACAATTCCATGCCAGTCCTCGGTAATAACAAGCCGGTCATCGAAGATCCAGAATCCGTTTGCGGCCGGGATCTTGAGCGAGGCGCTGAAAGGAACGATACCGAGTTCCACTGTGTCCATACCCATGACGCCGGCCAGCCTGTCCAACTGCGTTGCGAGTACGGGGGGCGGACAGACCAAGGCGTGCAGGGCGGCCTCCCACATGATGACGCGTAGCTTTCTGCCCGACCGGTACAGCCATTCCTGACGCTTCGTCCTGGACCGGACCGCAGCCTCGGTGTCCGGCGTGGTCCCGTGGAGTTCCGCGTACAGGGTGAATATGTGGTGCGCATAGTCGGGGGTCTGCAGCATGCCTGCGACAACGGACTCTTCCCAAACGCGGATGGTATGGGACCGGTCAACCTGCGTGTTCCACGTATCTTGCACAGGCCGGTGCCCGTTGGCGAGCTGCCGCCGCCACGACCGGATGTGAGACTCGAAACCCCGGAGCCGTGACGCGAGTTCGTCGTATGCGTCGGGGTGCCCGGTCGCTTCCGCCCATGCTCGCAGGTCCTCGGGGGTTGCGGTCTGCCGTCCGTGCTCCAACTTGCTGATCTTCGAGTTCGGCCAGCCGAGAAGCGCCGCCAATTGCGAACCGGTGAGCCGACCGTCGGGTCCCGAGAGACGGAGTTCACGGAGCCGTACTCCAAGGGCGACCCGCGCTTGCTGGTAGTCCGTACTCACCGGTTCATGCTCACTGTTCTGCCGCAGCCACCTGCACCGCGAACTCGTCGTAACGGATGGCGTGATGCAAGGCTGCGTCACGCGTCTGGGCGTAGCGGTTGACCTCAACCGGATCCGTGATCGCTTCAACGCTGAGGAGGTTGTCCACGTCGTCGAAGTGAAGCAGTGCGATCATCCGTGAATCGAAGATCCAGAAGTCTTCGGCGGGCAGCCGCAGCCGGTCGGCGTCCGCACGCCACAGGTTGCGCATCTCCTCACCTGTGGCCGCGTTGCGCCGCGCGTTGTCGAGAAGGTACAACTGCCCGGTAGTCGGCGGGTTGTCCACGATGCGGACCCTGCCGACGCGCTTTCCTTGTGATGTCTGATGACGCATGTTCGTGCACCACTCGTCATCGAGATCCCACTGCACGGTGCCCGTCTCCACGAACTCTCGGTAGGTCTCGTCTTCTCGGTCGGAGGCATAGCCGCGCCGCGTTTCGAGCCGCCACGCCGAATGTTCGAACGTCTCGAAGAGCCGGTCGAATTCTTCCAAGCTGATCATCTGGGGCACGCGGCCGATCTCCTTGGGACCGAAGTGTACGAGCAGTTCTCGCGGCACGACGATCGCGGACTCCCCGGCCGTGAAGTGCTGGAGCTGGGCGGTTTCTTCGGGGTCCGTGAGTGGTTTGCCCTGGACGATCCACTCGCCTGAATCGATGTCCTCATGCAGTGCGGGACAGCCGCCGTTCTTGCTGTCCGTGCCGTTGAAGCGCAGCCGTCGAGCCATGGTCGAGTCCTTCCGCTGGGGCCGAGCCACCAGCATCACTGAACCTGTGGGCTCACGAGACAGGATGCAGCCAACCATGCGAGAAAAAACAAGAAAATGTGGCCTTGATTGAGAAAACTCAAGAAATATCCGTGGTGATCGCAACGTTGCGTCTCTAACGTCCTTCCCGAGCCCAACCGGGCCGGGACCGACGAGAGGAAGGGGACGCGGCATGACCGCGGCCACCGGAACCGAAAGCACCACGTCTGCCACGCACCTCACCACCGCCCGCCCTTGGGGGGCCGGCCGCCTCGCTCCGTATCCGATCACTGTTCGCCGCCCGCACGCCACAGTCATCATCGATCCCGCCACGCAGGTCGGCGTATTTCGCGACCGGTCCGGCCGGGTGGTCGAGATGGGCAAGCACGGCACCAGTTCCGGCACCGAGACCTCCACGACCACCAATTCGGACTCGCAGAACGATCAGGGCCACGACCAGGACAGCCAGCAGGACTGATGTCGGCGACCCATGAGAGGCCGGTGCTGGTGGCCACCGAGGCGGATGACGTCACCGCCGACATGGTGATCACCGAACTCAACCGGCGAAATGTGCCGGTGGTCAGATTCAACCCCGCCGACATCGGCGCGAGCCTGACTGTCTCGGCCCGGTTCGGTATCCGCCCGGCCCCGGTGGCCGGGCGGATACGTACCCTGTCGAGAACCGTCGGCCTGGCCCAATTGCGGGCGGTGTACTGGCGCCGTCCCGCCTGGCCCACCTTCCAGCACTTGACCGGCGACGATGCGCGGTTCGCTGCCGCGCAGGTCCGTTACGGACTCGGGGGCACCCTTTACGCCCTTGACGGTCCGCTGTGGGTCAACCATCCGCTCCGCAACTCGGCCGCCGATTACAAGCCCGCTCAACTTGCCCTCGCCCAACGGCTCGGCCTCACCGTGCCGCCGACGCTCGTGACCAACGATCCGGGTGAGGCGCGCGAATTCATCACCGCCCACGGACAGGTGATCTACAAAACGCTGCGGTGGACCCCGTACGACCGCGACGGAGTCCCGGTGACGGGGTGGGCGGACCCGGTCTCCGCCGCCGAGATCGATGACAGCGTGAGCGTGACGCCACACCTGTTCCAGGCCCGCGTGGACAAGGTCGCCGACGTGCGGGTGCTGGTGATCGGCCGGCGAACCTTCACCGTACGGATCGACTCCTGTTTGCTCGACTGGCGCAGGGACTACGCCGCCCACACCTACACCGTGGTCGAGCTGCCCGACCACGTGAACAAGGCGCTCCTCGCCTGCCTGGACCACTTCGGCCTGGCGTCCGGGAGCTTTGACCTCGCCGTGGACCGGGAGGGTGACTACTGGTGGCTGGAGCTGAACCCCAACGGCCAATGGGCGTGGCTGGAGCAGAGGACCGGACTGGAGATGTCCGCAGCATTCGCTGACCTGCTCACACGAGGAGAATCCCCATGACCGACACGGCGCCCGACCGGCGTGCCCTCGCCGACCGGCCGGAGAAAGCCGGTGTCCTCACCACTCCCCAGTGGCGAGCCGCGGTGGAAGCCGTACCGCGCGAGCTGTTCCTGAACCCCGGGGTGTTCCTGCCCATGGACGGCGGCCGGTGGCGGCCGGTCAGGGCAGTTGGAGCCAACCCAGCCGAGTGGGGGCGGATCGCCTACAGCGACCAGTCCCTGACCACTCAGCTCGACGGATACCTGACCGCCGATCAAGCCGGTGACCTCGTGACGGGCGTGCCCACGTCGTCGTCCACCACTCCGGTCACCGTCGTCGGCATGATCGAGAACCTGGACGTGGAAGAAGGGCACCAGGTGTTGGAAATCGGCACGGGCACCGGTTACTCCTCGGCTCTGATGTGCCACCGCCTCGGCGAAGACAACGTGACGACGGTCGAGGTGGACCCGGCGGTGGCGGCCCGTGCGGATGCCGCGCTGGAAACGGCCGGGTTCTCGACGTGGACCGTGACCGGGGACGGGCTCCTTGGGCACCCGCACCGCGCCCCGTATCACCGGGTGATCGCCGCCTGTGCCGTCCGCCGTATCCCCCACACCTGGATTCGGCAGACCAGGCCGGGCGGCATCATCCTGGCCACCGTCGGCTCCTGGCCCTTCGGCACCGGCCTTGCGAAGGTCACCGTGGGCGAGGACGGTACTGCCGAAGGGCGGATCACCGATCGCTCCTCATTCATGCAGGCGCGATCTCAGGCCGCGGTACCGGTGTCCGGGGACCTGTCCGCCCGCACAGCCTACGCCGACAGCGAGCGGGCGACGAAGGTACCGCCCGTGGTGCTGGAGGAGTGGATGCCCGCCTTTCTCGCCCAGCTCGCCGCACCCGGCGTGCAGTTCGTCCGCGCCGCGACGAGCGACGGTACCCAACTCCTGTACGTCTTTGACCCGGAGCGGGAGTCATTCGCCGAATTCACCGCTGACGGCGATGGCTGGACCGTCCGCCAGGGTGGCCCCGTGGCCCTGTGGGACGACATCGAACGGGCTCTCACCGCGTGGCAGGACGCGGGAAGCCCCGATATCACCGCCGTACGGCTTCGCATCACCGCCGACTCCCACACGTACTGGATCGATGACGACCCGGCACTGCGTTGGCAACACCGCCTCGCCCGACCGCCGGCACAATCCCGAGCCTCCTGAGCGAAGTCAAAGGGCGCTGCAGTGCCCGATGCCCTCCGACGACGCGGGAGGCCCCGTCGGCCGCTGCCCTCCCCGGATAGCCACCGCCGATCCTGGGGAAGCACAGTGGACGACGAGCCACTGAAGGACTGGGCGGAGCGCCATGACGCGAAGACTGGCAAGCTCCGCGCCGCGCCCGTCACCGGCGAGGGCAGTCTGAGGGGCTCTCACGTGAGCCCGGACGCGCCGCGAGTCATCGAGAGGTGGAACGGCAGCTCCTGGGAGTTCCACGCCATCGTGCCGAACCTCGCAGAGGCGAAGCGCCTGCTCTGTCCAGAGGCGTCCGCGCCGGAGCCGAGCCCTGCCCCCAACACCTTGGGGCCGGGCACCGGCAAGCACCGCAAGCCACAAGCGCCACGCTCGGACCGGCACTGACCGTCAGGGCTGCCGGGCTCGTCCGCTCTCTCCCCTCGTGTCGGACGGCCATGGCTCCTCCGCCTCCGGGATGAGCCACCGCAGCACCGCCTGAGCCCCGCGACCGGCTACTGGTGGACGCGCTCCTGAACGCGTCGCACGCGACGTAGCGGTCCGTACGCACGTGCCATAGCGGCCCGCACGCGACGTAGCGGCCGTACGCCGCACAGCGGGCCGTACCCGACGTAGCGCGCCGTACGCGGCACGGCCCCGGTCACCATGTGGCGCTTTCGTGATCGCGAGTACGCCCTCCGTACACCCAGTCGGGTGTACGGCACGCGCGCCGGAACCACACCGCCCCGCGAGGTTCACCTTCCGTTCACCCGCCCCCGTCGGCGGCTTCACCTGATCTGCCTAATTTCGGCCTTACACGGTGACGGTCATAGCGCCGCACCAGCCACCCCGACGCACGCCGCCGTACAAAGGCTCAGACCGGCGGCTCCTGGAAGGAAACACCCGAAGTGAAGCTTCAGCGCAAGAACGGGCTGCGCGCCACCGCGCTCGGTGCCCTCGCCGTCTCCGGCGCCCTGGTTCTCACGGCGTGCGGTTCGGACGACAACGCCCCCGAGGGCACGGCGACGAAGTCCTCGGCCGCCACGAGCGCGGTGTGCAAGGACGCCAAGGGCCAGCTGCTCGCGTCCGGTTCCAGCGCGCAGAAGAACGCCATGGACCTCTGGATCAAGAACTACATGGCCACCTGCACCGGCGTGGAGGTCAACTACAAGTCCTCGTCGTCCGGCGAGGGCATCGTCGCCTTCAACCAGGGCACGGTCGGCTTCGCCGGCTCCGACTCGGCGCTGAAGCCCGAAGAGGTCGCCGACTCGAAGAAGATCTGCACCGGCGGCCAGGGCATCAACCTGCCGATGGTCGGCGGACCCATCGCGATCGGTTACCACCTGGAGGGTGTGGACAGCCTCGTCCTCGACGCCCCCACGCTCGCCAAGATCTTCGACAGCAAGATCAAGAGCTGGGACGACGCGGCGATCAAGGCGCTCAACCCCGACGCCAAGCTCCCCAAGAAGCCGATCCAGGCCTTCCACCGCTCCGAGGACTCCGGCACCACGCAGAACCTCGGCAAGTACCTGGGCGCCACGGCCTCGTCCGACTGGAAGTACGAGGCCGAGAAGAAGTGGCCCGCCCCCGGCGGCCAGGCGGCTTCCGGTTCCTCCGGTGTCGCCACCCAGGTGAAGCAGGTCGACGGCTCGATCGGTTACTTCGAGCTCTCCTACGCCACCTCGCAGCAGATCTCGACGGTCAAGATCGACACGGGCGCCAGCGCCCCGGTCGAGGCGACCTCCGAGAACGCCTCCAAGGCCATCGCCGCCGCCAAGATCAAGGGCACCGGCAAGGACCTGGCCCTGGACCTCGACTACACCACCAAGGCCGACGGTGCCTACCCGATCGTCCTGGTGACGTACGAGATCGCCTGCGACAAGGGCAACAAGCCCGAGACCCTGGCCACGGTCAAGTCCTTCCTGACCTACACGGCCGGCGCCGACGGTCAGGCGCTGCTCTCCGAGGCCGGCTACGCGCCGATCCCCGCCGAGATCAACGCCAAGGTCCGCGAGACGGTCGACTCCCTCTCGTAACCACAGAGCGACAGGTGACGGCCGCCGGTCCACGGGATCTCTCCGGACCGGCGGCCGCCACCTCATCCGGTGCACCGCCGCCAGGGGAGCCAGCCCTCCCCCACACAGACCGGAAAGACCATGGCTTCCACCACATCGATAGACACCCCACCACCGCCGCAGCCCCCACGTACCGACCCGCCGTCGGCGGCCACCTCCACCGGGCGTGCGGGCGACAAGATCTTCTCGGGCCTCTCCAGGGGCTCGGGCATTCTGCTGCTCGTCATCATGGCGTCGATCGCGGGGTTCCTCGCCTACCGCGCCACCATCGCCATCTCCAAGGACGAGGGCAACTTCCTCACCACGTTCGACTGGAACCCCTCCGCGTCCCCGCCGGTCTTCGGCATCGCGGTCCTGCTCTTCGGCACGGTCGTCAGCTCGATCATCGCGATGGTCATCGCGGTTCCGATCGCTGTCGGCATCGCGCTGTTCATCTCGCACTACGCGCCCCGCAAGGTGGCCGCGCCCCTCGCCTACGTCGTGGACCTGCTGGCCGCCGTGCCGAGCATCATCTACGGCATCTGGGGCGCCCTCGTCCTGGTGCCGTATCTCGGCGGTCTGAACTCCTGGCTCGACCAGTACTTCGCCTGGACGTACATCTTCGACCAGACGCAGCCCGGCGTGGCCCGCAACATGCTCACCGTCGGCATCCTGCTGGCGATCATGATCCTGCCGATCGTGACCAGCGTCAGCCGTGAGGTCTTCCTCCAGGTCCCGCGCATGAACGAGGAGGCGGCGCTCGCCCTGGGCGCCACCCGCTGGGAGGTCATCCGGCTCTCGGTGCTGCCCTTCGGACGCTCCGGTGTCATCTCCGCGTCGATGCTGGGACTCGGCCGCGCGCTCGGCGAGACGATGGCCGTCGCCACGGTCCTCTCGCCGAACTACCTGATCTCGCTCCATCTGCTCGACCCGGGCGGCGGCACGTTCGCCCAGAACATCGCGGCGAAGTTCGACGAGGCCGATGAGTTCGGGCGCGACGCCCTGATCGCCTCCGGTCTGGTCCTCTTCGTCCTCACTCTGCTGGTGAACGGCGCGGCCCGTCTGATCATCGCGCGCCGCAAGGAGTACTCGGGGGCCAACGCATGAGCCGCGCAGCCGTTAAGGACACACCGACCCAGGTACCGCCCCCCGGCGGGCCGGGCAGCCTCAGCCAGCGCAGCCTCCCCCGCTGGGCACCGGCCGGCTTCGCCCTCCTCGGCGTCCTCGTCGGCGTGGGCGTCGGCGCCGCCGCCGGTCTCGACAGCAAGGTCCAGTGGGGCCTGATCGCGGTCATCGCCTTCGTCGTCATCTCGTACGTCGTCACGACCACCGTCGAGAACCAGCGCCAGGCCAGGGACCGGCTGGCCACCAGCATCGTCTGGGTCTGCTTCGTCCTCGCCGTCATCCCGCTGTTCTCTCTGCTCTGGACGACGATCAGCCGCGGCATCGAGATCCTCGACGGGTACTTCCTGTCGCACTCCATGGCCGGTGTGCCCAGCGCCGAGGTCGGCGGCGGTGTCTACCACGCGCTCCTCGGCACGCTGGAGCAGGTCGGCATCGCCACCGTCATCTCGGCGCCGATCGGGCTGCTGACCGCCGTGTACCTGGTCGAGTACGGCAAGGGCGCGCTGGCCAAGGCCGTCACGTTCTTCGTGGACGTCATGACCGGCATCCCGTCCATCGTCGCGGGTCTCTTCATCCTGTCGATCGTGCTCATGTTCAAGATCGAGCCGTCCGGCCTGCTCGGAGCGCTCGCGCTGGCGATCCTGATGATCCCGGTCGTGGTCCGCTCCACCGAGGAGATGCTCAAGCTCGTACCGAACGAGCTGCGCGAGGCATCGCTCGCCCTCGGCGTACCGAAGTGGCGCACGATCCTCAAGGTCGTCCTGCCGACCGCGATCGGCGGTATCACCACCGGTGTGATGCTCGCGATCGCGCGTATCGCCGGTGAGACCGCGCCGATCATCCTCCTCGTCTTCGGCAGCCAGCTGATCAACCCGAACCCCTTCGAGGGTGCGCAGTCCTCGCTGCCCTTCTACATCTACGAGCAGTACAAGGCCGGCGAGGTGGCCTCGATCGACCGTGCCTGGGCAGCGGCCCTGGTGCTGATCGCGTTCGTCATGATCCTCAACCTGGTGGCGCGCGGCATCGCCCGCTGGAAGGCCCCGAAGACCGGCCGCTGAGGCCTCGATATCCGGCTCCGCCGCGCGGGGCCACGAAAGAAGCAGTGATTGACATGGCCAAGCGAATCGACGTCAGCGGTCTGACCGCCTACTACGGCTCCCACCGGGCCATCGACGACATCTCGATGACCGTGGAGCCCCGCTCCGTGACGGCCTTCATCGGCCCGTCCGGCTGCGGCAAGTCCACCTTCCTGCGCACCCTCAACCGCATGCACGAGGTCACCCCCGGTGGCCGGGTCGAGGGCAAGGTCCTGCTGGACGACGAGAACCTGTACGGGCCGAACGTCGACCCGGTCGCGGTGCGCCGTACCGTCGGCATGGTCTTCCAGCGTCCGAACCCGTTCCCGACGATGTCGATCTTCGACAACGTCGCGGCGGGCCTGCGGCTGAACGGCACGGTCCGCAAGAGCGAGCTGGCCGAGGTCGTGGAGAAGTCCCTCAAGGGCGCCAACCTCTGGAACGAGGTCAAGGACCGCCTGAACAAGCCCGGTTCCGGCCTCTCCGGCGGCCAGCAGCAGCGTCTGTGCATCGCCCGCGCGATCGCGGTCGAGCCGGACGTGCTGCTGATGGACGAGCCCTGCTCCGCCCTCGACCCGATCTCGACCCTCGCCATCGAGGACCTGATCGGGGAGCTGAAGGAGCGCTTCACGATCGTCATCGTGACGCACAACATGCAGCAGGCGGCGCGCGTGTCGGACCGTACGGCGTTCTTCAACCTGGCCGCCGTCGGCCAGCCCGGCAAGCTCATCGAGATAGACGAGACCGAGCGGATCTTCGCCAATCCGTCCGTGCAGGCGACGGAGGACTACATCTCCGGACGCTTCGGATAGGCGGCAGCCGTCCTGCGGTGCTGCATGGCGGTGCCACCGCACGGCGAAGGGCCCGCCCCCTCTCCCAGGGGGGCGGGCCCACTTCTTTGTACGGCTTCTTTGTACGACTTCTTTGTACGGCTTCTCCGTACGGGCGGCTCAGCTGTGTACGGGCGACTCAGCCGAAGGCCAGGTTCACCAGCCAGAAGCTCACCGCCGCGACGAGTGCCGCAGCGGGCATCGTGATGAACCAGCCGAGAATGATGTTCTTGGCGACCCCCCAGCGGACCGCGTTGACCCGCTTCGTCGCCCCCGCGCCCATGATCGCCGAGGTGATGACATGCGTCGTGGAGATCGGCGCGTGGAACAGGAACGCCGAGCCGAACATGATGGACGCGCCCGTCGTCTCCGCCGCGAACCCCTGCGGCGGGTCCAGCTCGATGATCTTCCGGCCGAGCGTCCGCATGATGCGCCAGCCGCCCGCGTACGTGCCGAGGGACAGCATCAGCGCGCAGACGATCTTCACCCAGACCGGGATCGCGTCTCCGGAGTCCTCCACATCGGCGATGACCAGCGCCATCACCACAATGCCCATCGTCTTCTGGGCGTCCTGCAGACCGTGCCCGAGCGCCATACCCGCCGCCGAGACGGTCTGGGCTATCCGGAAACCGCGCTTGGCCTTGTGCGGGTTGGTCCTGCGGAACAGCCACATGATCGCGACCATCACCAGATATCCGACGACCAGGCCGACGACAGGGGAGACGAACATCGGGATGACGATCTTCTCCAGCACCCCGCCCCAGATGACATCGGTGCCGCCGGCCAGCGCCGCGCCCACCATGCCGCCGAACAGCGCGTGGGAGGACGAGGACGGAAGCCCGAAGTACCAGGTGACCAGGTTCCAGACGATCGCGCCGACCAGCGCGGCGAAGAGGATGCCCATCCCCCGCGATCCGTGCGGCGTGGCGATCAGGCCCTCGCTGACGGTCTTGGCGACCCCCTGGCCGAGGAACGCGCCCGCGAGGTTCATCACCGCGGCCATCGCCAGAGCCGCACGCGGGGTCAGTGCCCGGGTCGAGACCGAGGTGGCGATGGCGTTGGCGGAGTCGTGAAAGCCGTTGGTGTAGGTGAAACCGAGCGCGACGGCGACGGTCACGATCAGCGCGAAGGTGTCCACGTGGTTCAGGACTCCTTGACCGCGATGGTCTCCACCGTGTTCGCGACGTGCTCGAACGCGTCGGCGGCCTCTTCGAGCACGTCGACGATCTGCTTGAGCTTGAGCACCTCCATCGCGTCGTACTTGCCGTTGAAGAGGTGGGCAAGCAGCTTGCGGTGGATCTGGTCCGCCTGGTTCTCCAGCCGGTTGACCTCGATCCAGTACTCGGTGAGGTTGTTCATCGTCCGCAGGTGCGGCATCGCCTCGGCGGTCAGCTCGGCGGCGCGGGCGAGCACCTCGATCTGCTGCTCGACACCCTTGGGAAGCTCTTCGATGTTGTAGAGGACGACGAGATCGACGGCCTCCTCCATGAAGTCCATGATGTCGTCGAGCTGGGACGCGAGGCTGTAGATGTCCTCACGGTCGAACGGCGTGATGAAGGAGGAGTTGAGCTGATGGAAGATCGCGTGAGTGGCGTCGTCGCCCGCGTGCTCCGCTGCCCTCATCCGCTCCGCGATCTCGGCCCGGGCGGAGGAATCCGCCCCGAGGAGTTCCATCAGGAGCTTGGAGCCCGTGACGATGTTGTCCGCGGACGCGGCGAACATGTCATAGAAGCTCGTCTCCCTGGGGGTCAGACGAAATCGCACGTGGGGTCCTCGGGTTACATGGGATTCGGTCAGGGGTGATGCTAGGCGCAACATCCGGCCACGGCTAACCGGCAAGTTCCCAGTGTCACCCATGGTGGCAAGGCGAAAAGCACAGGCCCCTGCCCCCGGCCCCAGAGACGGGTAACATATACCCAGGTAGGGTATACACCCCTTTTCGGACAGCACCATCACAGCACCATCACCATCCACCGGCATCCATCGGTATCAGCTGACAGCACAACGGGAGGACGCGATGACGACCACTGAGGCGGCCGGCGTGACGGGCACCGCCGCCGCCGTCACCACCGACGCCGTCACCACCGACGCCGTCACCACCGATCACGACCGCGGGGTGCACGGCTACCACAAGCAGAAGGACGAACACCTCAAGCGGCTGCGCAGGATCGAGGGCCAGATCCGCGGCCTCCAGCGGCTGGTCGACGAGGACGTCTACTGCATCGACATACTGACCCAGGTCTCCGCCTCGACGAAGGCGCTCCAGTCCTTCGCGCTCCAGCTCCTCGAAGAGCACCTGCGCCACTGCGTGGCCGACGCCGCGGTCAAGGGCGGCGAGGAGATCGACGCGAAGGTGGAGGAGGCGACCAAAGCGATCGCCCGGCTGCTCCGTACCTGACGTGCCTGTGACGCACCCGACACGTCAGAGGGACGTGACATACATGACGTCCGCGACGCCGACCGCCCCATGACCACCGGGGCGGCCCCGGCGGTCACTCCCCGCAGGAGTCTCTTCGCCGGGGCCCCCGGGACGTCCCCGGATGGCGAGGGGCGGCGGGCCGTTCCGCCCTCACGTTCAGCACCTCGTCGATACGGTCCGGGCTGAGCCGTTCCCCGTCCGCGGCCGACGCCGCGATCATCAACTCCCCGCACCACTCGATCTCGGCGAGGGCCACGTGGTCCTGGACGTTCGGCGTGCGCAACAGAGCCACGTGCATTCACCTCTTCCTGCCGGTGTCGACTTCCTAGCGTAGGGAGCGTGATACACACCGCGCATGGCACGTCTGGACCATTTCCGCCTTGGTCCTCTGTGGTTACGGCTTGATTTGATCTTGCCGATCGCGCCATGAAGCCTTCGCGTTCGGCACACCGCGCGCCGGGCGCCGGACCGCACACCGCACGCCGGGCGCCGCACGCCGCGACACCGCGGCCCGCGCTCCGCTCAGGACTTGATCTCCCCGGCGAAGATGTCGTCCTGCGGGGGCAGTGTGACGGCGACCGGCTCCCCGAACGCGTACAGCAGCGTCGTCGAGGCGACCGCGACCGTACGCCCCTGGTTGACATAGCTGAACCGGTGCCTGACCTTGCGCAGCCGCCCCGCGTCGTCCAGATACGCGTCGAACGGCACCGCGTCCTCGCCGAACCCCTTCGCCGCCGCGCCCAGCGCCCCGCGCGCGTACGGCGACGCGGCCTTCGCGGCCCGCCCGATGTCGGTGACACCCTTGTAGTGCCAGACACGGGTGCCGGCGAGATCCTGCTCGGCGACAAAGGTCACATTCCTGGCGGCACGCAGCAGTTCGGCCGCGGTGAGCGGATCCGTCGCCCCGCCGGTGACCAGATTCCCGTCCTCCAGCGTGGTCGAGTCGACCCTGACCCACTTGTCGGCGGGCACCCCGGCGCCGCGGTTCTTCATGTACAGCGCGCCGGGCGAGAGCAGTTCGGTGATCGGCCGGTGCTCGCTCGCGCCGGCGGGCTCCTTGGGCAGGACGACCCGGAGCCGCCCCATGCGCTCGCCGAAGTCGTAGCCGCCCTCGCCGCGGATGGTCACGCGCGTCCCGCCGGCGGCCATCTCCATGGACGTACTGGCCTTCGAACTGCCCGCCGCGAGCAGCGCGTCGGCCGCCCTCAGCACGGCCGCGGGATCACTGCCGGGCCGGTCGTCGGCCACGGCGCCACCGCTCCCGGAACAGCCGGCGGTCGCGGCCACGACCCCCGCCATGGTCACGACGGCGAACGCCACGCCCCTGCGTCTGTGCTGCTGCACCACCATCGCCTGCCAACCCCCAACGCCCGACCGCCGCTTGTCCGAAGCCCACCCGCTCCGGATAACGACGCCCGGCGTTCCTCGTCACGCCGGGCCCGGTCACGGGACGCCTACGCCCCGGTACCGTGGAGATGTGTGCGAGCAAGACACCTCTGATCCCCCCACCGCCGCCTCATCTCCCCCCTCGTCTCCCCCCTCATCCCGATCCCCCGCGGCCGGAACCTCTTCCCGTTCCGTCCCGGCACCGCACGAGACCACGACCGTCGAGCGCGGCTCGTTCTGCACGGCACGTTGCACCTGCGGCTGGTCGGGCCATGCCCGCAGATCACGCGACCTCGCCCGTACCGACGCCGCGGCCCACGCGACGGCCCAGCCACCGGCCCGGACACCGACCCGGACGACGAAGAGCTGAGGCGGATGGAACGGCGCTCCCTGCTCACCGCCGCGGCCGGTGTCCTGGTCACCGCGGCCACGGCGACCGCGTGCACCGGCGACGGCGCCACGGACGGCAAGCACGGCGCGGGCGGCCGTACGGCCGGCGCGCCCGCCCCGAGCCCCGCGAGAACACCCCCCGCCGGCGCCCCGAGCTGGGACGCGCTGGCGCAGGGGCTCGACGGGGATCTCGTACGGCCGGACGACGCCGCGTACGAGACCGCCCGGCAGCTCTACAACACCCGCTTCGACACCCTGAGACCCGCGGCCGTCGCCTATGTCCGGGGCGAGGACGACATCGAGGAGTGCCTCGCCTTCGCCAGGACGCACGGCACGCCCGTCTCCATCCGCGGCGGCGGCCACTCGTACGCGGGCTGGTCCAGCGGCAACGGCCGGCTCGTCATCGACGTGACGCGGCTCGACTCGCTGCGGGGCGCGGCCACGGACGGCACGGTCGGAGCCGGAGCCCGGCTCGCCGACGTCTACCGGGCCCTCGCGGACGCGGGCCGTACGATCCCCGCCGGTTCCTGCCCCACCGTCGGCATCGCCGGGCTCACCCTCGGCGGCGGACACGGCGTCGCCGCCCGCGCCTACGGCCTCACCTGCGACAGCCTCGCCTCGGCGACCCTCATCACGGCCGACGGCAAGCGGCTGACCGCCGACTCCGAGCAGCACACGGACCTGTTCTGGGCGCTGCGCGGCGCGGGCAACGGCAACTTCGGGGTCGTCACCGAGCTGCGCTTCCGTACGCATCCGGCGCCCCCGGCCGTCGCCGCCTCCGCGAGCTGGCCGTGGTCCAAGGCCGACGCGCTGCTCGGCGCCTGGCAGGAGTGGGGCCCCGACCAGCCGGACGAGATCTGGTCCTCGCTCCATCTCAACGCCGGTCCGGGCGGCGTCGACCCGACCCTGTCCCTCTCCGCCTTCTCCCTCGGCGGCGAGGACGAGCTGAAGGACGCGCTCGACCGGCTCGCCGACGGACCGGGCGGCCCCGGCCCCGCACGTTTCATCTCCGTGCGGCAGCGCGACTACGAGGAGGCGATGCTGATCTACGCAGGCTGTTCCGGCCTCGCCGAGGAGCAGTGCCGACTGCCCGGTACGACGCCCGGCCGCAGCGAACAGGGCGCGCTCCGGCGCGAGACCTACTCCGCCGCCTCCGACTTCTACCTCCGCCCGCTCTCCCCCGCCGGCCGGCGCGCCCTCATCTCCGCCTCCGAGACCTTCACCCGGCTCCCGGCCTCCGAGGGCGGCAGCGGCTCCCTCACCCTCACCGCGCTCGGCGGCGCGGTCAACCGGGTGGACCCGCTCGCGACGGCCTTCGTCCACCGGGATGCGCGGGTGCTGGCGCAGTACGTCGCGGGGTGGGAGCCGGGCACCTCGGGATCGGCCCAGCGCGCGTGGCTGAAGGACACTCATGGATCGATGCGCCGGCACGCCTCGGGCGCGGCGTACCAGAACTACACCGACCCGACGCTGCCCGACTGGCGCACGTCGTACTACGGCGCGGCGGCGGACCGGCTGGCCCGGCTGAAGACGCGGTACGACCCCGACCGCCTCTTCGATTTCCCGCAGGCGCTGTGAGCCTTGGGGCCTTGGTCCTCGAAGCCCTTGGCCCCCGAAGCCCTGCTTCCCTGCCGCCTTTCGTAGCCCGTACGGCTCACCGAGGTGGCCGTGAGGGCCAGTTGGCGATGGCCTGTATCTAGCAGGCGGGGGGCCGGCAAGCGGGGGGCTCATCCCGACTCGCAAGGGCGTACCCATGCACGGACCCATGCACGGACACGGATCCCGGATAGCCGCGCTCGCCGCGGCCACCGTTCTCCTTCTCGCGCTCGGCGGCGGCGCCGCCACAGCTGTGGACAGGCCCACCGAACCGGGTCAGCTGACCCTCATCAACACCGCCGTCGGCCGGGTGATCGCGGACAAACTCGGCAATCCGCTCTACATGCGGACGGCCGACGAACCGGACAACCCGGATTGCACGGGCGAGTGCGCCGACGTCTGGCCGGCCGCGACCGGCTATCCGACGAAGGGGCGGGGTGTCACCAACGACACCGCGCAGACCGTGCTGAACGCGGAGAACAGCGATCAGCCACAGGTCATCTACAACACGCACCCGCTCTACTACTACTCGAACGACAAGCCGCACCTGCCACGCGGGCAGCACGTGGACGGCTTCACGCTCGTCTCCCCGAACGGCAGCGCGATGGTGCTGCCGCTGAGCGCGGGCCCGGACCCGGACCCGACGGTGTCGGGGACGACGTCGTCCACGTCCAGGGCGAAGCCCCCGGCGACGCCGACGCGGACCAGGGCGGCCGCCGTCCCCACACGTGCCCCCACCAGGGCACCCGCCAGGACTCCCACGAAAGCGCCCACCAGGGCAGCGCCGAGGACACCCACGAAGGCGCCCACCAGGGCAGCGCCAAGGCCGGCGACAAAAGCGCCCACGCGGGCAGCCACGAAGGCGCCGGCGGCACCGGCGACCAGGGTGCCCACCCCCGCCGCCCGCGTGACCCCGGCTCGTACGGCCGCCCCCGCGGTCCCCCGTACGACCACCGGCACGTCCACCGCCCCCTCGGTCGGGGGGCTGACGATCACCCCGTCCGGCGCGGCGCGCGGAGGCGCGGACCACATGACCGCCGCCAACCCGTCGGGCAGCTACGGCGCGGCCGAACTCACCCTCGCCATCGGTGCCACCGCCGCGGCCTCCGCGGGCACGATCCTCGTGGTGCGCCGGTTCCAGCGCCGTTCGACGGGAGGACAGCACTGACCGGCACGGCGGGTCGGGCGGGCATCTCCAGCAGTGACGGCGGGACCGGGCGGTCGGCCGGGCCGACCGGACCGACCGGACCGGTCAAGCGGCCGGCCAGGACGATCAAGGTCCTCTTCGCCATAGCGGCCCTGTGCGCGACGGCCGCCGTACTGCTGCATGTGTTCCCGCTCCGGCCCGCGCCACGGACAGCGGCCCTTCGCGAACCACGGACCGTCCAGGTCACGGACCCGCCGTCCGCCCCCGTACGACTGCGCATCCCGGCACTGGGTGTGCGCGCGGAGGTCCTGCCGCTGGCGCTCGACGACGAGGGCACGCTGGACGCACCGGGGTTCCGGAACGCGATGAAGGTCGGCTGGTTCGCCCTGGGGCCACGCCCGGGCGAACGCGGCCCTGCGGTCCTGATCGGCCACCGGGACGCCCCGGCGAACCCCGGGACCGTCCCGGTCCGCAACGGACGCGACGACATCAAGAACGCCGTCTTCGCCAAGCTGGGCCGGCTGCGCCCCGGCGACGCGATCGAGACGGAGCTGGGCGACGGGCGGCGGCTGACGTTCCGGGTGACGGCTGTCGATACGTACCGTACGAAACGATTCCCCACGGAACGGGTCTACGGCCCGGTGCCGACCCCGGAGCTACGGCTGATCACCTGCGGGGGAGTCATCGACGCCCAAGGCCACTGGGACTCGAATGTGGTGGTCAGCGCGGTCGCGGACTTCTAGGGAGCGCGGCGGACGTCCCGCCTGGTGGGACGTGACCGGCTCAGGCCGCGAGATTGTTGTCGTCGGGGCGCGGCTCGGGGATACCGAGCGGCCGCGTCCCGCCGACAGCACCGGCGCCCGCGGCGGCGGCGAGATCCGCCTCGCGGGCGGCCCGCGCCCGTACGAACCACCCGACGCGCGGCGACCGGGAGATCGCCGACACCAGCGGGGTGAGCAGGGCGAGAGCGAGCGGGGTGAGCAGCAGGGCGACCGCCGTACCGAGGGCGAAGCCGCCGATGACATCGGTCGGGTAATGGACGCCCATGTAGACGCGGGAGAAGCCCGCGAGGAGGGCCAGGCCGATCGCGGCGAACCCGAGCTTGCGGTGGGCGATGAAGACACCGACGGCGATCGCCATCGCCATCGTGGAGTGGTCGCTGACGAACGAGTAGTCCGTCTTCCCCGCCACCAGGACCTCCAGGCCCTTGTGGTCCAGGAACGGTCTCGGCCGTTCGACGAAGCCCCGGATCGGGATATTGATCAGCAGCGCGATCCCGGCGGCGAGCGGCGCCCAGACCAGCCCGGCGACGGCCGTGACCGAATCCTCCGCGGAACCGCGCCTGCGCACGCTCCACCAGCCCCAGAGCCCGATGAGCACGAGCCCGAACATGATCCCGTACTCACCGACGAACTCCATCACGCGGTCGAACCATGTCGGGGCGTCCTTGGCGAGTCCGTTGATGTCGTAGAGCAGGCTGACGTCGGGGTTCGACCCATCCAGTACGAGTCCAGCCATCTGCTGCGGCCCCTTGCCTACTTGTCGCCCTGCCGCGCCACACCTTCGTGGGCGACGCCTCTACCAACCCCCGTGGTCAGTACGGAACATGCTGCGTGATCAGTACCGCAGCTGTCGTCCAGGGAACGGCCTACGCGCCGCGTACGTTCCTCTCTCCACCGAACGATCACCATGACGTTATCGAAGAGTGACACATAGTCGCAGCTCAGGGCGGCTGCCGGACGGAGAGTTCCGGCCACGGGCGGCTGTCGGAGCCGCCGGTACTCCGGCCCTCCGGAGTCGGCCGGCCCTCCGGAGTCAGGCGGCCGGGCGGCTCGGGGGCAGGTTGGTGGGCAGCGATTTCGCGCCGTCCTCGGTGACGCGGGTGGCCCCGAAGTAATCGGGGGTGTCGATCTTGTCGAACCGGATGACGGCCCCGGTATACGGCGCGTTGATCATGTAGCCGCCACCCACGTACAACCCCACATGCCGGATCGCCCGCGAGTTGGTGAGATCGTCCGAGAAGAAGACGAGATCACCGGGGAGCAGTTCGTCCCGCGAGGGATGCTCGCCGGCGTTGTACTGATCATTGGCCACCCGCGGCAGCTCGATCCCCACGGTCCGGTACGCGGCCTGCGTCAGCCCGGAACAGTCGAACCGGCCGCCCTGCTCGGGGGTCCCGTTCCCGCCCCAGAGGTAGGGCGTTCCCAGCTTCTGCTGAGCGAAGTAGATGGCCGTGGCGGCCTGCTTCGAGGGCTCGACCCGCCCGATGGGCCTGGCGAAGCTCTTCTCCAGAGTGCGGATGATCTTGACGTAGTTCTGCGTCTCCCGGTACGGCGGCACGCCCCCGTACTTGATGACGGCGTACGCCCCGGCGTTGTACGCCGCGAGCATGTTGCTGGTCCTGTCCCCGGGCACGTCCTTGACGTATCCGGCCAATTCGCAGTCGTACGAGGCGGCCGAGGGAATCGCGTCACGCGGATCCCAGATGTCCCGCGTCCCGTCCTTGTTCCCGTCGATCCCATGGGCCTCCCAGGTACCGGGGATGAACTGCCCGATGCCCTTGGCGTTGGCGGGACTCTGGGCGCTGGGATTCCAGCCGCTCTCCTGGTACAACTGCGCGGCGAGCAGCGCGGGGTTGATGGCGGGACAGAGATTGCCCCACTGCTGGACAAGCGGCTGATAGGCGGCGGGCACGGCCCCCTTCGCCAACCCCACGGCCCGCCCGCCCCCGCCCACACCCCCGGCAAGACCGGCGGCGGCGGAGTAGGTCCCGACGACGAGCAGAGCGACAAAACTCAACCCCAGCCCCCCGACAGCGGCCACGAGGAGCCATGTCTTACGCACCGTCACACACCCTCCGCGTCAGGGCCACTGTCGTCGGCCAGTGTAGGCGCGGAGGGGACGGATCAGGAGGCGGACGACGAGGACGTCGGAAGAGGGGCGCTGGATGACCAGAATTCGCCGTGGACGTCGGGGCACGAGGGGGTGCGTACGGCGCGGACGCTCCGCGGCCAAGTGCGTCCAAGGGCACCCGGCGGCCCGCCGGACAGCGCGGCGGCGGCGCCCAGTTCACTCGTACGGTGGGCGAGGAGCGGGAGCCGGACCGAGTCCGGACTCAGCGGTTCGAGGCGTTCCGAACGTGCCATGAACCACAAAGGTGTAACAACGACAGTCATTGCCCGGAGTCACGCTCCGTGATACACAGAGTAACCATACGCGTTCTCGCATACCCGATCCGTGACTGATCGGGGCACCATCGTCGGTCATATGTGCGGGGATCGGGTAAAGAGAGCCGCCAAGCGGCTTACGAGGGCGGTTCCATCAGCGAAGATAGAGCGTGACCCGTGCCATGGGGCTCGGGCGTGAACGACCCAACAGGGGCGGTGAGTTACATGTACCTGGCGGCCGAAAAGGGCGACATCACCACCATCATCGGTGGCATCGCCCCGAACTGGGGCCCTTTCGGGACACTTGGGAACGAGGCCCGGATCATGATCGAGGTCGTGATGGCGGTGGCCATCCTGCTCTGCCTCGGCATCGCGATCTGGGGTGCGGCCAAGCAGCGGATCGGAGCGACAGCGCTACGGGACACGTTCAGCGCTGAGCAGGGCAAGGGCCTGATCGTCGCCGGGCTCACCGGCGTCTTCATCATCGGCTCGCTGGGCACACTCTTCACGATCGTGTACGGGATGGCCGTCTGACCCGCGTCCACCTCGCCCCGTCCCTCCATCCGCCCTCTCCTCTCCGTTTCCCCCCTTCTCTCCCGTCCCGCCGGTCCGCACCGGGCGTGCCCGGGTTCACCCTCAACACCACCCGTCCGTCGCACCCACCGGCTGAGGTTGCGTCTCCCTGATGTCGAGTCACCACACCGCGCCCGCGCGGGAACCAGCACGGCTACCGTCGTACTACGCGGACACCGCGGGCACCGCGGAACCGCTCACGTCTGAGGGGGCGTACGCGGCATGAGCTTCGGCGACGAGCACGGCTACGGCGGCGATCCGGGCCGCACGTCGGGCCGTACGGACGACGGCTTCGGCGGGACGGGCCAGACCCGTACCCGCCTGCCCGACGGCAGAAGCGGCGACATGTACGGCGGCCCGCGCCGCCCGGCACGCGGCTCGCGCTCGCTCATCACCGTGGTGGGTGTCGTGGTCCTGCTCATCGCCGCTATCGCGTTCGCGAACCGCGGCGGCGGAGGTGGTGCTGCCTCCGACGGCGGCAAGGGCGGTACGGCCGGCCCCGGCGCCGACCCGACGGCGGCGACGGGGGTCGAGCCGGTGACGGGGAAGAACGGGGAGATCCCCTCGGGGTTCGCGCGGAACGAGCAGGGGGCGGCGAGCGCGGCGGCGAACTACGCGGTGGCGCTCGGTTCCGACGGCATGTTCCGGCAGGACAGCCGGCACGGCATCGTCGACACGGTCTACACCCCTGAGGCGGCGGACAAGCTCAAAGGTCCGCAAGACGCCGCGTACTCACCGGCGTTCCTGCGGAAGCTGGGGCTGGACGCGGACGGCAATCCGCCCGAGGGCAGCACGTTCGTCACCCGCACGGTCCCTGTCGGTACCAAGGTGGAGAGTCTCTCGGGAGACACGGCCAAGGCGTCGGTCTGGTACATGGGCCTGATCGGGATGTCCGGTCCGGACTCGACGAACCCCGTGCGGACGACCTGGAAGACCTGGACCTTCGACCTGCGGTGGCTGAGCAACGAGTGGAAGGTCACCGCCGACTCGCAGAAGGACGGCCCGGCCCCCGTCCCCGGCGATGTCGCGGCCTCCACGGCGGACGAGATCAGCAAGGCTGTCGAGCAGTTCGGAGGCTTCACCTATGCCAGGTAGCTCTCGGCGCCGCGCGCGGTCGCTCATCACCGTACTGGCGGGCGCGCAAGCCGCGCTCTTCCTGTTCGCGTCACGGGCGGTGGCCGCGCCGAGTCCGTCGCCCACCCCGAGTCCCTCGTCGAGCGGGGACTGCAGCCTTCTCTCCGGCCAGGTCCAGGAGCTCTGCGAGAACGGCGAGACCGGAGACTCCAGTTCCCTCGTACCCAGCGCCCCCGACACCCTCGACCCCCTCTCCTCCCTCGCCCGCGGCTGCGCCGACGCCGCCGCCTGGATCATCGGGAAACTCAGCGACGCCGTCAAAGAGACGGCCAACGTCGACTTCACCAACGCGTCCTTCCTCCGCCAGTACGCCGTCGTCTTCGCCGCGTCCACCGTCCTCACCCTCGTCCTCTGGCTGCTCGCCGTCGCCAAGCGCGCCATCCGCGGTGTGCCCCTCTCCACCGCGATGTCCGAGGCCATCGGATTCCTCTGGCTGACGGTCCTGGCCTCCGCGTTCACCCCTCTCATCCTCTTCACGATCGTCTCCGCGACCGACGGCGTCACCCAGGTCGTCTCCAGTTCCACCGGCGGCCAGACCGACGTCTTCTTCGGCGGCTTCGCCGACGCCCTCAAGAAGGGCGACGACATCGGCGGCGGACCGATCATGCTGATCGTCGTCTCGCTCGTGTCGATCCTCGCCGCCGGTGTGCTCTGGCTGGAGCTGGTGATCAGGGCCGCGCTCCTGTACGTGGGGGCGCTCCTCGGCACCGTCGTCTACGCCGGGCTCGTCGACAAGAACATGTGGGGGCATGTCCGCCGCTGGGCCGGGATCATGATCGCCGTCATCATGGTCAAGCCCGTCATCGTGATCGTCCTCGGCCTCGCGGGGGCGCTCTCCGCCGACAGCGGGCCCGACGCGGTCTCCGCCGTCGTATCCGGTCTCGCCATCATCCTGCTGGCGATCTTCGCCTCCGCGATGATCTACCGCTTCGTGCCCGGCTTCGGCGACGAGATCGCCTCCTCCCGTTCCAACCGGAAGCAGGCCACGGACGGCTCGCAGGCCGCCGCCCTCATCAGCTCCCCCGCCGCTCTCGTCTCCCAGGGCATCAAGACCCACAGCAGCCGCAGCCACCAGCAGGGCGACGGAAGCGGCGGAGGCGGCGGAGGCGGCCGTCCCTCCAGCGGTATCTCCGGCGGTGTCGCCGCACACAGTTCGCGCGGCTCCTCGTCCGGCGGCGGCGGTGGCGGCGGGGCCGTCCCGTCCCCCGCGCCCCCGCCCCGCGGCGGCGGTGGCCCGACCAGCGGCACCCCGCACGGCTCACGCGGCACCGGTAACGGCAACAACAGCACAGGAGGTAGAGGGCGTTGACGACCCAGTCACCACCGATCGCGCCCCGTCGCACGTATCTCATCGGCCGCGCCAGGCCGAACGCGATCGTCGGCAAGAACCGCGAGACCGGCGAGATCGCCCTGATCATCGCCGGGGCCTTCGTCGGCATGATGTGCGGGCTGCTGGTCCCCGTCCTGTCGCTGCGGATCGTGACACTGACGGGGTTCCCGCTCCTCGCGCTCGCCGCCGTGTATGTGCCGTACAAGCACCGCACGTTCTACAAGTGGTTCGAGATCAACCGCAGCTACAAGCGCAGCCTGCGCCGCGGTACGGCCTACCGCTCCGCCGCCATGGAGGCCGGTACGAGCCTCGACGGCCGCGAGGTCGAGGTCGGCCCGCCCCCCGGCATCGGCCGTATCAACTGGCTGGCGGCGCCCTTCGGCCCGGACGAGATCGCCGTCCTGCTGCACGCCGACCGCCGTACCGTCACCGCCGCCATCGAGATCGAAGGCCCCGGCGTCGGGCTGCGCGACAGCGAGGACCAGGAGGCCCTCGTCGACCGCTTCGGCACGCTCCTCAAGCATGTCGCCAACGGCGACGGCTTCGTCACCCGCCTCCAGATGCTCGCCCGTACGCTGCCCGCCGACCCCGACGCGCACGAGAAGGACGTGGCCCAGCGCGGCGACTCCTCCTCCCCCGGCTGGCTCCGGGACTCGTACGACCAGCTCCAGTCGATGGTCTCCACCTCCAGCGAGCAGCACCGCGCGTATCTCGTCGCGTGCATGCACTACACCCGCGAACTGGCCGCCGAGGGCCAGGCCATGGCCCGCGCCGCCCGCCAGGCCGCCGGTACGAAGAAGCTCGACCGGGACGCGGGCCTCGCCGTCGTCATGGCCCGTGAACTGACCGACATCTGCGCCCGGCTCGCCGAGGCGGACATCCGCGTACGCCAGCCGCTCGGCCAGGGCCGGCTGTCCTCCCTCGTGCACTCCATGTACGACCCCGACCACCCCATCGACCACATCCAGGCCATGACGAAACGAAACGCCTGGCCGGCCGAGCTGGACGCGATGGAACCGACGTACCTCCAGGCCAAAACGCGCGAGTCGTCCACCCGCGCGCCCTGGTGCCACTCCACCGCCTGGGTCAAGGAGTGGCCGATGACGCCGGTCGGCGTGAACTTCCTGGCCCCGCTGCTCGTCCACACCCCCGATGTGATCCGTACGGTCTCGGTCACCATGGACCTCGAACCGACCGAGATCGCCATCGAGCGGATGCTGACGGAGAAGACGAACGACGACGCTGAGGCGAGCCGCGCCGCGAAAATGAACCGCACCGTCGACCCGCGCGACATCGCCGCGCACGGCCGGCTGGACCAGCGGGGTGAAGATCTCGCCAGCGGCGCGGCGGGGGTCAACCTCGTCGGGTACATCACAGTGTCGTCCAGGTCGCCCGAGGCCCTGGCCAGGGACAAGCGGACGATCAGGGCGTCGGCCGGCAAGTCGTATCTGAAACTGGAGTGGTGCGACCGCGAGCACCACCGCGCCTTTGTGAACACCCTGCCGTTCGCGACCGGCATCCGCCGTTAGCCCGGCTCATCGCCGACAACCGATACCGCCGATAGCCGACGAGCCGAAAGGGGCCTGTGGTGCGCGATCCGCTGTCCGTCCTCACGGATGCCTTCACCAGCTTCCTCTTCGGGAAGGTGGAGACGACCCGGCTGCCCGTCCGTACGTCAACGGGCCAGGCCCAGGCCGTCTATCTGCCCACCGCCGCCCCCGGCCTCGGTGACTCGGGCGTGATCATCGGCCGCGAGGTCTACAGCGGCAAGGGATACATCTACGACCCCTTCCAGCTGTACGGGCAGCAGCTCCCCGCCCCGCACTGGCTCGTCCTCGGCGAGTCCGGCAACGGCAAGTCGGCGCTGGAGAAGACGTACGTCCTGCGCCAACTGCGCTTCCGCGACCGCCAGGTCGTCGTCCTGGACGCCCAGGGCGAGGACGGCGCGGGCGAGTGGAACCTCATCGCCCAGGAGCTGGGTATAACCCCCATCCGGCTCGACGCGATGGCGGCCCTTGACGACGGCATCCGGCTCAACCCCCTCGACCCGGCGATCACCACGACCGGACAGCTCGCTCTGCTCCGCACGATCATCGAAGTCGCCATGGGACACGGCCTGGACGAGCGCTCCGGCTTCGCGCTCAAGGTCGCGCACGCCTATGTGAACGAGACGATCACCAACCGCCAGCCCGTGCTGATGGACATCGTCGAGCAACTGCGCCACCCCGAGCCCGAGTCGGCCGAGGCCATGAATGTCGACCTGGACGACGTACGGGCCTGGGGCCTGGACGTCGCGCTGGTCCTCGACCGGCTGGTCGACGGCGACCTGCGGGGCATGTTCGACGGACCGACGACCGTCGGGATCGATCTGGACGCCCCGCTGATCGTCTTCGACCTCTCGCACATCGACCGCAACTCGATCGCGATGCCGATCCTGATGGCGATCGTGGGCGTCTGGCTGGAGCACACCTGGATCCGCCCCGACCGCAGGAAGCGCATCTTCCTGGTCGAGGAGGCCTGGCACATCATCAACTCCCCGTTCGTCGCCCAGCTCTTCCAGCGGCTGCTGAAGTTCGGCCGACGGCTCGGTCTGTCGTTCGTGGCGGTGGTCCACCATCTCTCCGACGTGGTCGACGGAGCGGCGGCCCGGGAGGCCGCGGCCATCCTCAAGATGGCGTCCACCCGGACGATCTACGCCCAGAAGGCGGACGAGGCGAGAGCCACGGGCCGGGTGCTGGGCCTGCCCCGGTGGGCGGTGGAGATCATTCCGACCCTCACACCCGGTATCGCGGTCTGGGACGTCAACGGCAACGTCCAGGTCGTCAAGCATCTGGTGACGGAAGCGGAACGGCCCCTCGTCTTCACCGACCGGGCCATGACCGAGAACTCCCAGGCATCGGACGCCGCCGACGCCCTGGAACTGGAAGGCAGACTGCCGGACGACATGCGGGCCGCGGAGTGGGAGGCGGAACAGCGGGCGGCGCTCCTGGAGAGGCAACGGCGGTTGAACGAGTCCTCCGAGTCGACGGTGGCATGACCATGCCGCGCCACCACGACGGCCAGGGCCACCACGACGGTCGGCACTACCAGGGCGGTCAGCACCACCAGGGCGGCGCCCGGGGCGGGATCCCCGATGGACTGCTGGTGGGCCTGCTCGGCTTCCTGCTCGGGCTGGCGCTGCTGACCTGGACGGCGACCGGACTCGCGGGTCTGTTCACCCACGGCGCCTGGCCGCGGGGGGTGACCTTCACGCGTACGCCGCTGGCGATACGTCAACTCGCCCAGGCGCCGCACGACATCGCGGGCGCCTGGCCGGACACCCCGCCCGCCGAATTGTCCGGGTACGGCCTGTTCTGGGGCCTGCTGATCAGTCAGATGATGGTCCTGGTCGTGCTCACGGTGTTCGTGCTGGGCGTGACGGCCCGCTACCGCATGGTACGAGCGCGCCGCCGGGCGGCCGTACCGACGCAGGCGCCGAGCCAGGCATCCGGCCAGGCACCGACGCTGAGCAAGGAGCCGTACCTGCCGGACGTCGCGACGACAGCCGCGCCCGCTGCTCCCCAGCCGTCGCCGGCACATGTACCGGCTCCGGCACCGACGCCGACTGCCGCCGGCGCGGCGCCTGCCCCCGTAGAAACCGCTGTGACCACCCCCGCGCCCACAGCCGCGCCCCTCACCCCGCCCGCTCCCGCACACGCCGCTGCCGTACCCGCCCCCCGCGTGCGATACGGCGCCCCTCCCACCCGCCGTCCCGCGGCCGTCCAGGCCGTCCTGGAGGCCGAGGGCCCCGCCCTCGTCATCACCTCCGACCCGGCCGTGTGGTCCGCGACCAAGGACGCGCGGGCCAAGCTCGGCCCCGTCCTCGTCTACGACCCCGGCCATCTCTGCGACACCCCGGCCCGGCTCCACTGGTCCCCCACCGCGGGATGCGACGACGCCACCACCGCCGGCGCCCGCGCCACCGCGCTGCTCTCCCCCGTACGCCCGCACGCCCTGCTCGACGCCGCCATGGCCGACACGGCGGAGACGCTGCTGCGCTGCTGGCTGCACGCCGCCGCGGTGGAGTCGCGGCCGTTCAAGCAGGTGCACCGCTGGGCGCAGGGCGGGAACGCCCACGAGGCCGTACGGATCCTCCGTACCCACCCCAAGGCCGCCTCCGGTCTCGCGGGTCTGCTGGAGTCCGCGCTCACCGCGCATCCCGAACGCCGCGAGGTCTCCCAGCAGTTGACGGCCCGTGCGCTGTCGTCCCTCTCCTCGATCCATATCCGCGACTCCTGCACACCGAACCGAACCGATTCCCTCGCGCTGGATTCTTTTGTGAACGAGGGGGGCACTCTGTATGTGGTGGGCGAGCCGATCGAAGATCCGCGCTCCCGCCCGGGTGCGATGCCTCTGCTCACCGCACTCGCCTCGAACGTGGTCGAGCACGGCCGCCGCATGGCCGCACGGTCATCTGACGGTCGGCTCGACCCACCAATGACCTGCGTCCTGGACGATGTCGCCGCCGTGGCCCCGCTCCCCCAGCTTCCGGAGCTGCTCTCCACCGGCCATGACCGCGGGCTGCCGACTCTGGCCCTGCTCCGGTCGCGACAGCAGGGCCTGGACCGCTGGCCGCACTACGAACTGCCGGTTCCCGGCAGCGCCGACAGCGTCTGAGGCACGGAAAGCCGCGTACAGGCCCCGCGCCGCCCGCACAGGCCCCCGCACACGTGCTCAGGAAGGCCCGCACACGCTCAGGAGGGCCCGTACAGCTTCAGGAAAGCCCACACCCCGCTCGCCACGAACTTCTCCACCTCGGCCGCGCTCAGCCGGACCGCGCCGAAGAGCGACTCCAGCGTGATGCCGCCGACGAGCAGGCTCAGATGCCGTGCCGCGGCCTCGGCGTCGTCGATGTCGAACACCCCCTGACCGGCGAGCACGCGCAGCCGCTCCGCGAGATCGGTACGTACCGCCCGCGGCCCGACGCGCTGCCACTCCTCGATCACATCGGCCGGCATCCGCGGCCCCTCGGTGATGATCTGCCGTACGAGCGCGAAGTGTTCGGGGTGCTTGGCGTTCTGGCCGACCCAGTCGCGTCCGAGGGCCAGCAGGTCCGCCTCGACGTCGGTGGTCCTCCCGAAGTGCCGGAAGTGCCGCTCGAAGAGGTCGGTGGAGTCGGCCGTCACGGAAGCGGCGCTCTCCAGGAAGACCGCACGGAAAAGTTCTTCCTTGTCGGTGAAGTGGTTGTAGATGGTGCGCGTGGAGACACCCGCCTCGGCGGCGATCGCGTCGACGCTGGCCCGCGTGTACCCCTCGCACCCGAAGACCGTACGCGCGCCGCGCTCGATGGCCTGCCGCTTCTCCAACAGCCCCTTGCGCGGCGGCTTTCGCACCACCGGCCCCCGAGCCGCCCCTACCGCCTGTTCCCGTTCCTGCTTCCGCTCTCGCTCCCCGCTCGCCATGGTGGGTGCGCCCTTCTCAGAAGTTACAACGGTCATTGCAAATGTTTGCCATACACGTTGTACTTTACCTTGACGCTGCCTCGCGTCGATCGCACAGCACCCTTGAGGAGCGACGCCATGTCCACCCTGTCCGCCCGGCCGACCGACCCGATACGGCTCGTCGTCATCATCGGCAGCACCCGTGAAGGCCGTCTCGGCCCCACCGTCGGCCACTGGTTCACCACCCTGGCCGCCGGCCATGGCAGCACGGAGATCGACCTCATCGACCTCGCCGACACCGAACTCCCCGCCGTCCACCCCGACTGGGGTACGGAGCCCACCCCGGCCCTGACCGAACTGTCGGCCCGGCTGGGCGCGGCCGACGCGTTCGTCGTCGTGACACCCGAGTACAACCACAGCTTCCCGGCGGTCCTGAAGCACTTCATCGACCTCCACCGCGAGGAGTGGCAGGCCAAGCCGGTCGGCTTCGTCTCGTACGGGGGCGTGGGCGGCGGGCTGCGCAGCGTCGAACAACTGCGGCTTGTCTTCGCCGAGCTGCACAGCACGACCGTGCGCGAGACCGTCAGCTTCCACAAGGTCACGAGTGATGTCTTCGCCCCCGACGGCACCGCCCACGACCCGGAGGGCGCTGCCGGAGCCGCCAAGGCGATGCTCGACCAACTCGACTGGTGGGCACGCGCGCTGCGGACGGCGCGGGCGGAGCACCCGTACAGCGCCTGACGACGCGCCCGCCCTTCCAGGAGAAGTCCCGGAAGGAATCCCAGGAGTAGTCCAGGAGGAGCCTCAGGGGCAGTCGATCGCCAGCTCCAGTTCCCTCCCGGGAGTCACCGAAGGGCTGCCCTCCAACGGCAGGGAAATGCCGGTCGCCACGAATCCCAGCTTGCGGTAGGCAGCCTGCGCCCGCGGATTGCCCTCGTGGACATGGAGCCGCACTCGCGCGAGCCACGGTTCCTCCAGCGACCACGCCCAGTCGAGCGCGGCATCGATCAGCGCCCCGAGCAGTCCGGTACCGCGCCGCTCGGGGCGTACGAACACCCCGACGAGATGCCCCTGCGCCCGCTCGGACGTGGCGCCCAGGAAGACCGTGGCGCCGGCCTCCTCGACCAGCAGTGTCACCGTGCCCGACCATGCCCCGTCCGGCGCCTCCGCGATGAACTGCACCGACCTGCCCCCATGACCGGGTGCGGACCCGGACGCCCGCGCCTGCCAGAAGGAATCGGGCTGCGCGAGGGCTCCTTCGTACGTCTCCAGGAAGGCCACCGGCGCGGCCGGGTCCTGGAGCGAAGCGAGACGGATGTCCTTGACCTTGGCCCATTCGTCGGGCCGTACGGCGCGAATCACATGGTTCATGCACCGATCCTCCGCGCCACGCGCCCTCTCGCGCAACGAGATATCACCCGTAGAACTCCATGAAACCCCTTAGAACGCAGGAATGCCCCGCACCAAAGGTGCGGGGCATTCCCATCAAAAATTGTTCGGCGGCGTCCTACTCTCCCACAGGGTCCCCCCTGCAGTACCAT
>NZ_PHRF01000033.1 GCF_004151105.1 Streptomyces sp. L-9-10 | reverse complement strand
TGGAACGTTGACTATTCGGCACGACCGGTTGGGATCACTAGTACTGCTTCGGCGTGGAACGTGGTTGTTGACAGGTCGGGTCGGGCACGCTGTTGGGTGTCTGAGGGTGCGGACTTTCGAGTCTGTTCCTTCGGGATGCCGGCCCCAGTGAACTCGCCCCGTTTGTGGGTGGGGTGGTGGGTGGCTGGTCGTTGTTTGAGAACTGCACAGTGGACGCGAGCA
>NZ_PHRF01000032.1 GCF_004151105.1 Streptomyces sp. L-9-10 | reverse complement strand
GGCCTCGGGCCCGGCGGCCTCGGGCCCGGCGGCCTCGGGCCCGGCGGCCTCGGGCCCGGCGGCCTCGGGCCCGGCGGCCTCGGGCCCGGCGGCCTCGGACGGAGCCGCCGCGCGGTCCGCCCCGCGCGCCGTGCTCCCGCTCATCAAGGCTCCGAGGCAGGCCACGTACGCGGCGATGGACCGGACCCCCCGGGCGCGGGCCGCGGCGCCGCGCTTCGGCCGCAACGGCTTCCCCATGGACCCCAAGGACCGTGCCGCCCGCCGGGACAGGCTGCGGGCGCGGGCCGTGACCACCACCGTCGTGGCGACCGTCGTCGCCGCCCCCGTGCTCGCGCTCTGGGCGGCGTACCGCGGCGCTCCGGAGACGGGCGACGGCCGCGACGGCTCGTCGGTCAGCGCCGGCGCGTCCGAGGGCCCGGCCGGGGCGGACGGGAAGCCGCGCAAGTTCTACGAGATCGCGGGCAGCGCCCAGGACGACCCGGGCTCCGGCCGTGGCCCCGGTCACGGCTCCGGCGGGGAGGGCACCGCGCCCGGCGTCTCGGTCGAGGTCATCAGCGACGGTCTGCCCGTACCGCCGGCCCTTCCGGGGCAGCCGGCCCTCGCCAGGATCTCGGTCGAGGCTCAGCCCCACGGCGACACGACGATGATCACGCTCAGGGCCTCCGGCGGCGCGCCGGTCTCCTGGACGGCGGCGACCAAGGCCCCGTGGCTCCGGCTGAGCCGCCACTACGGCACGCTCGCGCCCGGCGAGTCGTTCACCGTCCAGGTCTTCGTGGACCACCGGCGCGAACCGTCGGGACCGTGGAGCGCGCGGGTGGCGATCTATCCGGCGGGATCCGTGGTGAAGATCTACGGCTACGGCTCCAGACCGCCGCTCTCAGGTCACGCGGGCCGGCCGGGACACCCCGCACACCCCACGCTCCCCGGACATCCGGGACACCCCGCGGATCCCGGCCCCGGTCCGGGCCCCGGCGGGCCGACGCGGCCGGCCCCTTCCGAGCCCGGTCCGTCCCAGCCTTCCGACCCGGGACCGGGTCAGGGACCGGGGTCCGGACCGGGTCAGGGGTCCTCGGATCCCACAGGTCCCGCCGATCCCGATCCCGATCCCGGGGGCCCCGCCCCCGGCGCTCCGCAGGCGGCCGACCCGCCCCCGGACCCGGGCGTGCCCCCTAGGCCCTAGGGGCTTTCCGGACGCCGCACCGGGTCCGCCGGATGCGGTGCCACCAGCGGAAGCTCGCTCGCCAGGCGCTGCTCGCACAGCTCGGCCAGCCGGTCGTACCCCTCCTTGCCCATCAGCTCGGTCAGCTCGGGCCGGTACGTCTTGTACACCGGTTCGCCCGCGCCGTGCGCCGAGGTCGCCGAGGTGCACCACCAGTGCAGATCGTGGCCGCCCGGCCCCCAGCCGCGCCGGTCGTACTCACCGATGGACACCTGGAGCACGCGCGTGTCGTCGGGCCGCTCGATCCAGTCGTACGTCCGCCGCACCGGCAGCTGCCAGCAGACGTCCGGCTTCGTCTCCAGCGGCTCGCGGCCCTCACGCAGGGCCAGGATGTGCAGCGAGCACCCGGCGCCGCCCGCGAAACCGGGACGGTTCTGGAAGATGCAGGAGCCGTCCCAGCGGCGCGTCTGACGCTCGCCGTCGTCGTCCGTCTGCGTCCAGCCGGTGGTCGTGCCCTCCTTGTGGAACTGCCAGAGGTCCGGTGTGAGCCGTGCCACATGACCGGCGACGCGCTTCTCGTCGTCCTCGTCGGAGAAGTGCGCGCCCAGCGTGCAGCAGCCGTCGTCGGCGCGGCCCGCCTGGATGCCCTGGCAGCCGCTGCCGAAGACGCAGCTCCACCGCGAGGTGAGCCAGGTCAGATCGCAGCGGAAAACCTGCTCGTCGTCGGCGGGATCGGGGAATTCGGCCCAGGCACGGGCGAAGTCCAGCCCCTTCTCGTCCGGCACGTTCTGGCCGGCAGCGGCGTTCCGCGCGTTCCGGGGCGTACGCGAAGAGGCGCTCGCGGCCTCCTCCTGCTGGTGCTGCTTCTTCGGGCCGTTGGCTTTGCCCGGCTTCGCCTTTTTCGTCTTTGGCACAGGTCCAGCGTATGCGCGCGGTCGCAGTAGCGTTCCGTTCATGAGACTCGGAGTCCTCGACGTCGGTTCGAACACGGTTCATCTGCTCGCGGTGGACGCCCACCGCGGCGCCCGTCCGCTGCCCGCGCATTCGTACAAGGCGGAGCTGCGGCTCGCCGAACTCCTCGACGAGGACGGCGCGATCGGCCCCGACGGTGTCGACCGGCTCGTCTCGACGATCACCGACGCGCTCCAGGCCGCCGAGGACAAGGGCTGCGAGGACGTCCTGCCCTTCGCGACCTCCGCCGTGCGCGAGGCCACCAACGCCGAGCAGGTCCTCGGGCGTGTCAAGAGCGAGACCGGCGTCGATCTGGAGGTCCTCACGGGCGAGGAGGAAGCCCGGCTCACCTTCCTCGCCGCCCGCCGCTGGTTCGGCTGGTCGGCCGGGAAACTGCTCGTCCTGGACATCGGCGGCGGCTCGCTGGAGATCGCGTACGGAATCGACGAGGAGCCGGACGCCGCCGTGTCCCTGCCCCTGGGCGCGGGCCGGCTGACCGCGGGCTGGCTGCCGGGCGATCCGCCCGACCCCGTCGACGTGAAGGCGCTGCGCCGCCACGTACGGGCGCGGATCGCCCGTTCGGTCGGGGAGTTCTCGCGGTTCGGCAGCCCCGACCACGTGGTGGCGACATCCAAGACCTTCCGGCAGCTGGCCCGGCTCGCCGGGGCCGCGCGCTCCGCCGAGGGGCTGTACGTGCAGCGTGAACTGAGTCGTACGTCACTGGAGGAGTGGGTGCCGAAGCTGGCCACGATGAGCGCGCTCCAGCGCGCCGCGCTCCCCGGTGTCTCCGACGGCCGGTCGTCGCAGCTGCTGGCGGGAGCGCTGGTCGCGGAGGGCGCGATGGACCTGTTCGGGGTCGAGTCGGTGGAGATCTGCCCCTGGGCGCTGCGCGAGGGCATCATCCTGCGGCGGCTCGACCAACTCCCGACCACATAGAGGGTGCCCGTACGCTGTCTCCGTGGCAGAACCTGTGGTGCGCATCCCGGATGCGAAGGTCGCGCTCTCGACGGCTTCGGTCTATCCGGAGTCCACGGCGACGGCTTTCGAGATCGCCGCACGCCTGGGGTACGACGGCGTCGAGGTCATGGTCTGGACCGACCCCGTCAGCCAGGACGTCGAGGCGCTGCGCCGGCTCTCCGACTATCACGGGGTGCCCGTACTCGCCGTCCACGCGCCCTGTCTGCTCATCACGCAGCGGGTGTGGTCCACCGATCCGTGGGTGAAGCTCCAGCGGGCGCGGGCGGCGGCCGAGAAGCTCGGCGCCTCCACCGTGGTCGTGCATCCGCCGTTCCGCTGGCAGCGGCAGTACGCGCGTGATTTCGTCACCGGAATATGGCGGATGGCGGACGAGACGGACGTACGGTTCGCCGTCGAGAACATGTACCCGTGGCGCTACCGCGACCGGGAGATGCTCGCCTACGCGCCCGACTGGGACGTGACCAAGTACGACTACCGGCACTTCACCGTCGATCTCTCGCACACCGCGACCGCCCGCACCGACGCCATGGCCATGATCGGCCGGATGGGCGACCGGCTGGGGCATGTCCATCTCGCGGACGGCAACGGGTCGGCCAAGGACGAGCATCTGGTGCCCGGCCGGGGCACGCAGCCGTGCGCCGAGCTGCTGACGGGGCTGGCGGGCAGCGGATTCGACGGGCAGGTCGTGATCGAGGTGAACACGCGGCGCGCGATGTCGGCCGCGGAGCGTGAGGCCGATCTGGCGGAGGCGCTGGCGTTCGCCCGGCTGCATCTGGCCTCGCCGTCCTCGCCGTCCTCGTCCTCGCCGTCGTCTTCTTCGCCCGCGCCTTCCGCGTCGCCCTCGGCCGCGCCCTCCTCGGCGAAGCGGCCGGGGCCGTCCTCGGCGCGGTCGCCCCGTACCGGCTCCCCGGGGATGCGCCCGTCATGAACGGCACGGCTCCGCGCCGCCGCGGCCGTCCCGCCCGGCAGGAGGCCGGTACCGGCCCCAGCGCCCAGCAGAAGATCCTCGACGCGGCCCGTACGGAGTTCGCCGAGCGCGGCTACGACAAGACCTCCATCCGGGGCATCGCCAAGGCGGCGGGGGTCGATCCGGCGCTCGTCCACCACTACTTCGGTACGAAGGACGAGGTCTTCGCGGCGGCCATCGAGGTCTCCTTCGAACCGGCCCTGATGCTGCCCGCGCTGCTGGCCGGCGGACCCGACGGCATCGGGGAGCGGCTCGCCCGCTTCTTCATCGGCGTCTGGGAGAACCCGGTGACCCGGGCCCCGCTGCTGGCGGTCATCCGCTCCGCGCTGACGCACGAGGCGGCGGCGAAGGTGCTGCGTACGTTCGTCCTGCGGCGGCTGCTGGAGCGGGTCGCGGAGGAGCTCGACGTACCGGATCCCACGTTCCGTGCCGAGCTGGCCGCGTCGCACATGATCGGGATCGCCTTCCTCCGCTATGTGATCCGGGCGGAACCGCTGGCGTCGGTGGACACCGAGGAGATCATCACGATGGTGGCGCCCACGCTTCAGCGCTATCTGACCGAAGCCTGATCCCTGCCAGGTCGCCCCCCGACCGATAGCTGAACAGCTGTTCCGCATCTCGGACACGCTGTCCAGATCTTGGATCCGGGGCGTACGCTCGAAGAAGTCATTTCTGCCGAAGGATCTGCTGAAGGAGCGAGCGACGATGCCCGAGCTGAGGTCCCGCACTGTCACCCACGGCCGCAATATGGCGGGCGCACGTGCCCTTATGCGGGCATCGGGCGTAGCGAGCGAGGACATCGGCAAGCCGATCGTCGCGGTGGCCAACTCCTTCACCGAGTTCGTGCCCGGCCACACCCACCTCGCGCCGGTCGGCCGGATCGTCTCCGAGGCGATCAAGGCCGCGGGCGCGGTGCCGCGCGAGTTCAACACCATCGCCGTCGACGACGGCATCGCGATGGGCCACGGCGGAATGCTCTACTCCCTGCCGTCCCGCGATCTGATCGCCGACTCCGTCGAGTACATGGTCGAGGCGCACTGCGCGGACGCGCTGATCTGCATCTCCAACTGCGACAAGATCACGCCCGGCATGCTGATGGCCGCGATGCGCCTCAACATCCCCACGGTCTTCGTCTCCGGCGGCCCCATGGAGGCCGGCAAGGCGACCCTGGTGGACGGTACGGTCCGCAAGCTGGACCTGATCAACGCGATCTCGGACGCGGTCAACGAGAGCGTCTCGGACGAGGACATCCTCCGTATCGAGGAGAACGCCTGCCCTACCTGCGGTTCCTGCTCCGGCATGTTCACCGCCAACTCGATGAACTGCCTGACCGAGGCCATCGGCCTCTCGCTGCCCGGCAACGGCTCGGTGCTGGCCACGCACACGGCGCGCAAGGCGCTGTACGAGAACGCCGGCCGCACGGTCGTCGAGATCACCAGGCGCCACTACGAGCAGGACGACGAGACGGTCCTGCCGCGCTCCATCGCCACCCGCGCGGCCTTCGACAACGCCATGGCCCTCGACATCGCCATGGGCGGCTCCACGAACACCATCCTCCATCTGCTCGCCGCCGCCCAGGAGGCCGAGCTCGACTACGACCTCGGCGACATCGACGCGGTCTCGCGCCGGGTGCCCTGCCTGGCCAAGGTCGCGCCCAATGTGGCCCCCGGCGGCACGTACTACATGGAGGACATCCACCGGGCCGGCGGCATCCCCGCCATCCTGGGCGAGCTGTACCGCGGCGGTCTGCTCAACGAGGACGTGCACACCGTCCACTCGCCGAGCATCAAGGACTGGCTGGAGACCTGGGACGTCCGCGGCGGCTCGCCGTCCGACGAGGCGGTCGAGCTGTGGCACGCGGCCCCCGGCTGCGTCCGCTCCGCCGAGGCGTTCTCCCAGTCCGAGCGCTGGGACACCCTCGACACCGACGCCGCGGGCGGCTGTGTCCGGGACATGGCGCACGCGTACTCGAAGGACGGCGGCCTGGCGGTGCTGAAGGGCAACCTCGCCGTCGACGGCTGTGTGGTGAAGACGGCCGGCGTCGACGAGTCGATCTGGACGTTCGAGGGCCCCGCCGTCGTCTGCGAGTCGCAGGAGGACGCCGTGGAGAAGATCCTCCGCAAGGAGATCGCCGAGGGCGACGTCATCGTCATCCGCTACGAGGGCCCGCGCGGTGGCCCCGGTATGCAGGAGATGCTCTACCCGACCTCGTATCTGAAGGGCCGGGGCCTCGGCAAGTCCTGCGCGCTGATCACGGACGGCCGCTTCTCCGGCGGTACGTCGGGTCTCTCGATCGGCCACGCCTCCCCCGAGGCGGCCTCGGGCGGCACGATCGCGCTGGTCCACGACGGCGACCGGATCCGGATCGACATCCCGAACCGTTCGATCGAACTCCTCGTCGCCGACGACGAACTGGCCACCCGCCGCGAGGCGTTGAACGGTGTGTACGCCCCCGCTTCCCGTGAGCGCAAGGTCTCGGTGGCGCTGCGCGCGTACGCGGCGATGGCGACGAGCGCGGACAAGGGCGCGGTGCGGGACGTCACGCGCCTGGGCTGACCGCCTCCATACGCATGTACCCGGGCCGTGCGCCCCGGATCCCGCTGGAGGGACCGGGGCGCACGGCTTTTCCGTGAGCGGGCCAGGGCCTACCAGCGGTCCGGCCGCCGGCTGTCGACCGCGAAGACGGACCCGTCGGGCGCGGTGGCGAAGACCGCGCCGGGCTCGGTGACGGGCGCGGGCAGGGTGGGCACGAGCGTGCGCGGCCCGTCGTCCATCCGCGGCTTCGTCTGCCCGAGCAGGACGCCACGTTCGGCGTCCACGGCGAGCAGCCGGCCGTCGCCCGCGCTCAGATAGACGCGGTCACCGGCGACGGTGGGCCGTGACGCCCGGGTGACCGACGTCTCCAGCCGCCAGCGCACACCGGCGTTCTCGCCGCCGCCCGCCGACCCGGCCGCGCCGGATCCGGCGGTGCCGACGGTGCCGACGGCGAGCAGCGAACCGGTGTACCCCATGACATAGACCGTGTCACCCGCGACGGTGGCCTGCGCCTGGTCGACCGGCGTGGGCAGCGGGACGCGCCGTACGGTACGGGTCGACGCGTCGACCCGTACGACCTCGTTCGTATAGCCGTCGGCGTCCTCGGAGAGCAGGAACAGCGCGTCGCCCGACGCGCCCGCCGGGGTCAGGCTGCCCGTCAGCCGCTTCGTCCAGCGCACGGCGCCGTCGGCCGGATCGACGGAACTCACCTCGGTGGCCCCGCCGTCGGACGACGGAGTGGCGGCGAACAGCGGACCGCCGCCGGCGCGGGAACCGCTCGCCGCCGCCCAGACGGTGCCGGTCCCGCCGCGCTGCCGGCTCCAGCGCTCGTCCCCGGTCGCGCTGTCCAGGGACCGTACCCGTCCGTCGTAGGCCACGAGCAGCACGGTGTCACCGACGTGACGGACCGAGGCGTACGAGGAGATCGGGACGGACCAGCGTGTGGCGCCGGAGTCCGGATCGAGCGCCTCCAGCCGGGCCCTGCCGGGGCTGGTCACATGCAGCAGTCCGCCCGAGAGAACCGGCGCCGCGCCGACGTCGGCCTCCGCGCCCGCCTTGTCGCCCTTGACGGACCAGTCGAGGCGGCCGTCCGAGGGATCGAGCCGGGCCGCCTTGATGCCGGGAGCCGTGCAGTAGACGGCCGCGTCGGCGGCGGAGCAGACGGGTATGCGGGTCTCGCCGCCGCCGGTGCCGGGCAGCTTGACGTGCCAGGGGTGGAACGTCCCGCCGGGTCGCACCGCCTCCGGCCGCGCGGGGTCGGAGGCGCCGTCGTCGAGCGCGCTGCGGACACCGACGAAACCGGCCGTCACGACGGCTGTCAGCACGACCCCGATCGCCGCCCACCGGACGGACCGCGCGCGGGCGCGCCGGGGGCGGGTGGCGGTCGGGCCGCGTTCCGGCCCGGCAGCGCGCGGCTCCGCGCTCCGCCCGCTGTTCGTACTCCCCGTACTCCCCGTACTCTCCGCGGGCCTGATCCGGAGCTGCCGCGTCCGGGAGCGGGCGGGGCGGGCATGGGTCGCGGGATCCGGATCCGCGTTCTCGGCGGGGTCAGGACCGCGCTGCGCCGGTACGAGCGGACTCGCCCCCGGTGACGACAGCCGCGCGCGGTGCCGCGTATCCGTACCGGGCGCCGACGAGGGGCGCAGCGCGGCCATCATCTCGTCCGGAGTCGGCCGGTCGGCGGGCTCCTTCGCCAGACACCGGGTGATCAGCGGCAGCAGCTTCTCCGGGACCCCCGCCAAGTCCGGCTCGTTGTGCACGACTTGGTACGCGACGATGTACGGGCTGTCGGAGTCGAACGGCCCGCGCCCGGTCGCCGCGTGGACCAGCACCGCCCCCATGGCGAACACATCGGCGGCGGGGCCGACTTCACGCGGTCGCTGGAACTGCTCGGGCGCCATGAACGGTGGTGTGCCGATGAGCTTGCCCGTCTCGGTCCGCAGATCGCTGTCCGTCGGACGCGAGATACCGAAGTCGATGACCTTGGGGCCGTCCGCCGCCAACAGGACGTTGCTCGGCTTGAGATCGCGGTGCACCACACCGGCCCGGTGGATGTCCCGCAGCCCCTCGGCCAGCCCCGCGCCGAGCCTGGTCAATTCCTCGGCATCCAGGGGGCCGTTCCGCTTCACCCGCTCGGACAGGGTCGGGCCCTCGATGAACAGGGTGGCCATCCACGGCCGTTCGGCCTCCGGATCGGCGTCCACGACGGGCGCGGTGAAGGCGCCGCTCACCCGGCGTGCGGCGGCGACCTCCTGCCGGAACCGGGCTCTGAACTCGGGATCCGACGCATGGTTGGTATGGATGACTTTGACGGCGAGACGCAGCCCGGAAGCGGAGGTGGCCAGATGGACCACGCCCATTCCGCCTGCTCCCAGGGCTGATTCGAGCAGGTAGCCACCGGCGTAATCCGGACGCTCCGCTTCCGGGGCCGACCCGGTATTGCGCAGTGGTGGCATCGCCCACCCCCGTGTATTCGTGCGCAAGCGCGACGCACGGAGCCTAGTCGATGATGCGTGCTATCCAGCCATGGGTTGCTAGCCTGCGCGGCGCAGAGTACGCACCTTCACTGGGGGAGGACCGAATGTCAGTCGAAGAGGTTGAGAGCGGTGTGGGGAATGCCGTGGGGGATGTCCTGGAGGGTGCCGGGGAGGCGCCGTCCGAGACGCTCGCCGGAGCGGCGGTCGCCGTGGCCGGGCCCGTGGAGACACTGGCGGCCAAGCGGTACACGGTCCACCCGGACTACCGCGTGAACGTGCGCAGCGGCCCCGGCACGAACTACCAGCTCGTCAAGGTGCTGCCGTACGGCGCGAGCGTCCCGATCAACTGCCAGAAGCCGGGTGAGTGGGTCACCGGCCCCTACGGGACGACGAACCTCTGGGACAACATCGCCAACGGCCAGTACGTCTCGGACGCGTATGTCTACACGGGCAGCAGCGGCTATGTCGCGGAGCGCTGCGCCTGACCGGGGCTGACCGCGCTGACCGGGCCGACGGGGCTGACCGCGCTGACCGGGCGCCGCGACGCGCGCCGGGGATAATCGCCGCGTGAGCGAGCACCCCGTACACCCCGTCCAGCCCGAACACCCCGAACACCCCGAACACCCCGAACAGCCCGAGCCGCACGTGCGGTCAGCGCCGCACGAGCCCCGGAGGAACGGTGGCCCCGAGCCCGAGGCCATCCGTTTCTTCGGTACGACCTGGGTCGGCCACGACCGCGGCTACGCACTGCGCCGCGTCGTGGTCGCCGCGAGCTCCCTCGTCACCACCGTCGCCGCCTGCTTCGTCCTGCGCTTCGCGTACGAGGGACTGGAGATCGCGGACGTGGGCGCGTTCGTCGGGGTGCTCGTCATCGCGGTCTTCTCGGTGTGCGGCGCCATCGCGTTCCGCAGGACCTGGGACGGTTTCCAGCGCCGCCCGGCCGATCCGGCCCGCGAGGAGTCCCTGCGCAGCGTCAAGACGATCGGCTTCATCGGCGCGCTCCTCGCGTACTTCCTGAGGTCTCTGGTCGAGGCCCCGGGCGAGGGGCTGCGCCGCGCGGAGTACGAGACGGCACTCGTCCAGTACGAGCGCCGACGCGGCGCCCGCGCCGGAAACCCCGCCGCACGCTCCGGCGGCAAGGGCAGGAAGCCCAAGCGTACGTAGGCCACGGCCCCCGGTCGCGCCCCGCCGCCGCGCCAGGATGGGCGCATGACCGAACGCGCTCTCTCCTTCGACGCCGTGGCCGACCAGTACGACGAGGCCCGCCCCGGCTATCCGCCCGCCCTCTTCGACGCCATCGAGGAACTCACCGGCCGCCCGCTCAAGGGCTCCCGCGTCGTCGACGTGGGCGCGGGCACCGGTATCGCCACCCGCCTGCTGCGCGCACGCGGCGCCCACGTGACCGCCGTCGAACCCGGACCGCTGATGGCGGCCAGGCTGCGCCGCGCCGCGCCCGGCGTTCCGCTCGTCCGGGGTCTCGGTGACGCCCTGCCCCTGGCGGACGGCAGCGCCGACCTCATCACGTACGCCCAGTCCTGGCACTGGACCGACCCGGCCCGCTCCGTGCCCGAAGCCCTGCGGGTCCTGCGGCCCGGTGGCGCGCTCGCCCTCTGGTGGAACATCTCTGACGGCGAGGTGCCCTGGATCGCGGCCCAGGACGAACGGGTCCGCCGCTGGGCCGGCGACGTACACCACGGCGCCCACAGCGCCGCCGGGCGGGCGGGGAATCTGCGGGCCGCGATGGACCGGACCGAGCGGCGTATCCCGTGGACCCGCCGCGTCACCCTCGACACCCATCTCGCCAATCTCGGCAGCCACTCCGTCTTCCGTACGCGCGGTGAACAGGCCGCGGCCGGCTTCTTCGCGGACGAGCGGGCGGAGCTGCTCGCCGTCTTCCCGGACGGGACCGTCGAGGAGGCATATGCCGTCGAACTGACGATCACCGTCCGCGCTTGACGGGCGCAGGGGCCGCGCCCATTATTCATCGCATGATGAATTTTACTGAGGGCGCCATCCGCGCCCGCGGTCTCACCGTCCGACGGGGTGACCGCACCGTCCTGCGCGGCCTCGACTTCGCCGTGTCGCCGGGCCGGATCACCGGCCTGCTCGGCCCGTCCGGCTGCGGCAAGTCGACCCTGATGCGCGCCGTCGTCGGCACCCAGGCCAAGGTCACCGGCACCCTCGACGTGCTCGGTCTGCCCGCAGGCGACGGCGCGCTGCGCGCGAGGATCGGCTACGTCACCCAGGCCCCGTCCGTCTACGACGATCTGACGGTCCGTCAGAATCTCGACTACTTCGCCGCCGTGCTCGACCCGGGACGGGCCCGGCGCGCCGCCCGGCGCGAAACGGTCACCCGCGCCATCGGCGACGTCGACCTCGCCTCCCACGCCGACTCACTCGCCGGCCGACTCTCCGGCGGCCAGCGCAGCCGCGTCTCCCTCGCCGTCGCCCTGCTCGGCACCCCCGAACTGCTCGTCCTCGACGAACCGACCGTCGGCCTCGACCCCGTACTCCGCCGCGACCTGTGGGAACTCTTCCACCGCATCGCCGCGGAACGCGCCGCGACGATCCTCGTCTCCTCCCACGGTCGACGAGGCCAACGCACTCCAGGAGAGCGCCCGATGAACACCGCGACCCCCGGTACGGCGACGGTCCCCGGCACCACAGCGCCGTCCCGCACCACCCCGGCCCCGATGTCCGCCGCCCGCACCCTGGCCACCGCCGCCCGAGTGCTGCGCCAGCTGCGCCACGACCCGCGCTCGATCGCGCTGATGATCCTCGTCCCGTGCGTGATGCTCTTCCTGCTCCGCTACGTGTTCGACGGCAGCCCACGCACCTTCGACGCCATCGGCGCCTCGCTGCTCGGCATCTTCCCGCTGATCACCATGTTCCTGGTGACCTCGATCGCCACCCTGCGCGAACGCACCTCGGGCACCCTGGAACGCCTGCTCGCCATGCCCCTCGGCAAGGCCGACCTGATCGCCGGATACGCCCTGGCCTTCGGCCTGCTCGCCCTCGTCCAGTCCGTCCTCGCCACCGGCCTCGCGGTCTGGGCCCTCGGCCTGGACGTGGTGGGATCCGCCTGGCTGCTCCTCCTGGTCGCGCTCCTCGACGCCCTGCTCGGCACGGCACTCGGCCTCTTCGTCTCCGCGTTCGCCGCGTCCGAGTTCCAGGCGGTGCAGTTCATGCCCGCGGTGATCTTTCCGCAGCTCCTCCTCTGCGGCCTCTTCGCCCCGCGCCCGACCATGCAGCCCGTCCTGGAGGCGATCTCCAACGTCCTGCCGATGTCCTACGCCGTCGACGGCATGAACGAGGTCCTGCGCCATACGGACGTCACCGGCGACTTCGTCCGGGACGCCGTGATCGTCGCCGGCTGCGCGGCGCTCGTACTAGCCCTGGGCGCGGCGACCCTCCGGCGCCGCACGGCCTAGACGTACCGATCCCCCACGGACGTGCCGATTCCCTCGGACGTACCGCTCCTCGGACACATCCCGCGCGCTTCCCGGCCCCGGTGCGAGGATGGTCGGGAAGGACAGCACGCAAGGAAAAACAGCACACATCCCCACCGGCGAGGTGACCCCGCAATGCCCCAGACAGTCGCAGTCCTCGGTACCGGAAAGATCGGCGAGGCCCTGCTCAGCGGCATGATCCGGGCAGGCTGGCGGGCCGCCGACCTGCTGGCCACCACCCGCCGTGCCGACCGGGCGGCGGAACTGCGTGACCGGTACGGCGTCGAGACCGTCACCAACGCGGACGCCGCCAAGCGCGCCGACATCCTCATCCTCGCCGTCAAGCCGCAGGACATGGGCAAGCTGCTCGACGAACTCGCCCCCCATGTCACCGCCGACCGCCTGATCATCAGCGCCGCCGCCGGAATCACCACCGCCTTCATCGAAGAACGCCTGACCTCCGGCACCCCCGTCGTACGCGTCATGCCCAACACCCCCGTGCTGGTGGACGAGGGCATGTCCGTCATCTCGGCCGGCAGCCATGCCCTCGCCGTCCATCTCGCCCATGCCGAAGAGATCTTCGGCGGCGTCGGCAAGACCCTCCGCGTCCCCGAGTCCCAGCAGGACGCGGCCACCGCCCTCTCCGGCTCGGGCCCGGCGTACTTCTACTTCCTCGTCGAGGCGATGACCGACGCCGGCATCCTCCTCGGCGTGCCCCGCGCCCAGGCCCACGAACTGATCGTGCAGGCCGCCATCGGCGCCGCCGTCATGCTCCGCGACAGCGGCGAACACCCCGTGAAGCTCCGGGAGGCCGTGACCTCCCCGGCCGGTACCACCATCAGCGCCATCCGGGAGCTGGAGAACCACGGTGTACGGGCAGCCCTGATCGCCGCGATCGAGGCCGCCCGCGACCGCAGCCGCGCCCTGGCCACCGGCAACGGCTGACACTCGGGCGGACGCGGCTGCCCGCCGGACCACGGCCCAGCGGATCGCCCGCCGGACCACGGCCCAGCGGGCGATCCCGGCTCAGACGGCGGGCAGCAGACCGATGGCCCGATAGGCCGCGTCGACCACCGGACGGGCCATTTCCCTGGCCCGCTCCGCTCCCTCCTTCAGTACCCCGTCGACATAACCGGGGTCCGCGGCCAGTGCCGCGTGCCGCTCCCGCAGCGGCCGCAGCAACTCGACCACCGCTTCCGCCGTGTCCTTCTTGAGCGCGCCGTACGAGTCATACGCGCCGGCCAGCTCGTCCGGGCTGCCGGAGCCGCAGCCCGCGAGGATCTCCAGCAGATTGGCCACCCCCGGTTTGGCCTCCGGGTCGTATTCGACCTCCGTCCCGCTGTCGGTGACGGCACGCATGATCTTCTTCCGCGCCGCATCGGCATCGTCCAGGAGATAGACGATCCCCGCGCCGGACTCGTGCGACTTGCCCATCTTCGACGTCGGATCCTGGAGATCCATGACCCGCGCGGCCACCGGCGGCCGGGTGGCCCTCGGCACGGTGAACGTATGCCCGTACCGCTGGTTGAACCGCACCGCGAGATCCCGGGTCAGCTCCACATGCTGCGTCTGGTCGTCACCGACCGGCACTTCATCCGTGCGGTAGGCCAGGATGTCCGCGGCCATCAGCACGGGATACGACAGCAACGAGAACCGCACGCTCTCCCCGGACGCCAGCGCCCGAGCGCTCTTCTCCTTGTACTGGATCATGCGCCGCAGCTCACCGTCGGTGGCCGTGCACTCCAGCAGATACGACAGCCGCGCGTGTTCGTCCACATGGCTCTGTACGAACATGGTGCACAGGGCGGGATCCAGCCCGGCCGCCAGCAGGAGCGTGGCGGCCTGCCGGCTGAGTCTGCGCACGCGGGCCGGATCGTGTTCGACGGTCAGCGCGTGCAGATCCACCACGCTGAACAGCGCGTCGGCCCGGTGCTGATCGACCTCGACCCACCTGCGTACGGCCCCGAGGTAGTTGCCGAGTGTCAGATGCCCTGTCGGCTTGATCCCGCTGAAGATCCGCGTCATCTCTCTCTTCACCCTCCGGATCGGAGCCGCCGCCTCCAGCGGCCGGCGGCTCCGAGAGGAGAAACGCGAACGGCCGCCGGGGCGGCGGCCGTTGAGTGCACACGTGTGTGGGCGGCCGCCGTCAGGCGGCCCACCACAGAAGGTTGCACGTGTGCGTTGTCATGGCCCCCAGAGTAGCGGCCGACCCCTCAAGTTGACATGCCAAACACAGATCCGTAATGTTCTCCGGGCTGTCCGACGTGAGCACCGGTCCAGGCCGGTCCCCGGACAGTCATTCAGCAGGACCCACTACAAGCAAGCGAACCACTGGTGTCGCATTGTTTTGCGTGAGCTTTTGCGAATGAGGAATCCGCGTTCGAAGGGACGCGGCCCCGATTAGCGTCGGAGCAGCAGATTCCGCTAAAGTCTCACTCGTCGGAACGGCCCAACGGCCGGGAAGACGGCCCCCTCTGACTGGGAATCAGGCCCGAAAGGATCTGATAGAGTCGGAATCGCCGGAAAGGGAAACGCGAAAGCGGAAAACTGGAAGGCGGCCCCGCTCCGACGGGG
>NZ_PHRF01000031.1 GCF_004151105.1 Streptomyces sp. L-9-10 | reverse complement strand
GGAGTCGGCGCGAAGAAACGCCAGTTCGGCAGCAGCGAGAAGGTGTCCTTCAGCTGAAGCCGGTTGAACAGCTGATTGGGATGCTGGGTGGCGACCGTACTGACCAGCATCACCGCACCGGCGATACGCCAGCCGGCCCCCGGCCCCGTGAACAGGCTCTTGCCGATCTCCCGCGGTGATGTGCTCACTTGGCCGCCCCCTCGTGCTCGTCCGTGGAAGCGCCGGCCGGCAGACCG
>NZ_PHRF01000030.1 GCF_004151105.1 Streptomyces sp. L-9-10 | reverse complement strand
GCCTGGACCGCCACCATCGCACCGCCCTCGGGCAGCGCCTGCATCAGCGCACCACGCGCCGACACCACCTTCACCGCATCCGCCAGCGACCACACACCCGCCACGTGCGCGGCGGCCAGCTCACCGATCGAGTGCCCGGCCAGCACATCCGGCCGGACACCCCACGACTCCAGCAGACGGAACAACGCCACCTCGACCGCGAACAGCGCCGGCTGCGTCACACCCGTCTCGTTCAGCGCGTCGGCATCCTCACCGAACAGCACCTCACGCACCCGCGGATCGAACCGACGCAGGACCTCGTCCAAGGCTTCCGCGAACACCGGGAAACGCTCGGACAGTTCGCGCCCCATGCCCAGCCGCTGGGAGCCCTGACCCGAGAACAGGAAACCCAGCATCCCGCTCACCACAGAGCCCGTCACCACACCCGCCGCCTGCCGGCCCTCGGCCAGCGCGGCCAGAGCGGACAGCCCGGCCTCCGCATCCTCCGCGACCACCACCGCACGCTGCTCGAACGACGCACGCGACGTCGCCAGAGAGAACCCGACATCCACCGGATCCAGACCGACCAGACCCGTGCTCAGCCGCTCAGCCTGATATCGCAACGCCTCCGCACTCCGCGCCGACAGCACCCACGGCACCAGACCAACCGGCGCGGACGCCACAACCGGAGCCGACTCCTCGGCCTCCGGAGCCTGCTCGATGATGGTGTGCGCGTTGGTACCGCTGAACCCGAACGACGACACACCGAACCGGCGCGGCCGGTCGGTCTCCGGCCAGGAACGGGCCTCGGTGAGGAGCGCGACATCGCCGGCGGACCAGTCGACCTGCGGAGTCGGCTCGTTCACATGCAGCGTCTGCGGCAGCACGCCGTTCCGCATCGCCATGACCATCTTGATCACGCCCGCCACACCGGCTGCCGCCTGCGTGTGACCGATGTTCGACTTCACCGAACCGAGCCACAGCGGTTCACCACCGCGGTCCTGGCCGTACGTGGCCAGCAGCGCCTGGGCCTCGATCGGGTCACCCAGCGTCGTGCCCGTGCCGTGCGCTTCCATGGCGTCCACATCGGACGGCGCGAGCCCCGCGCTGGCGAGCGCCTGCCGGATGACCCGCTGCTGCGAGGGGCCGTTCGGAGCCGTCAGACCGTTCGACGCGCCGTCCTGGTTCACCGCGGACCCACGTACGACCGCCAGCACCTGATGCCCGTTGCGCTGGGCGTCCGACAGCCGCTCCACGAGCAGCATGCCGACACCCTCACCCCAACCGGTGCCGTCCGCGTCGGCGGAGAACGCCTTGCAGCGCCCGTCCACCGACAGACCCCGCTGGCGGCTGAACTCGATGAACGAGCCCGGCGTCGACATCACTGTCACACCGCCGACCAGCCCCAGGTCACACTCGCCCCTGTTCAGCGCCTGCACCGCCAGATGCAGCGCCACCAGCGACGACGAGCACGCCGTGTCCACCGTCACCGCAGGGCCCTCAAGGCCGAACGTGTACGACAGCCGCCCCGAGATGACACTCGCCGAGATACCCGTGCCCGCGTATCCCTCGACGGTCTCCTGCGCGGCGAGCAACAGCGACGCGTAGTCCTGGCCGTTGGTGCCGACGAACACACCGGCCCGGCTGCCACGCAACGAGTTCGGGTCGATACCCGCCCGCTCGAACGCCTCCCACGACGTCTCCAGCAGCAACCGCTGCTGCGGGTCCATCGCCACGGCTTCACGCGGCGAGATCCCGAAGAAACCCGAGTCGAAGTCCGCCACACCGTCAAGGAAGGCACCCATACGGCTGTAGGAGGTGCCCATGTGAGCGGGGTCCGGGTCGTACAGGGACTCCACGTCCCAGCCACGGTCGGCCGGGAACCCCGCCACCGCGTCCCCACCCTCGGCCACCAGACGCCACAGGTCCTCAGGCGACTCCACACCACCGGGGAAACGGCAGCTCATCCCGACGATCGCGATCGGCTCGTCGGTGACGGCCGCGGCGGGGCCCTCAGCCACCGCGTCGAGCACACCACCCAGCAGCTCGGCGCCCAGTCGCGCCGCGAGAACAGCCGGCGTCGGATAGTCGAAGACCAGCGTGGCCGGGAGAGTCAGCTCGGTCGCCGCGTTGAGACGGTTGCGCAGCTCGACCGAGCTGAGCGAGTCGAAACCAAG
>NZ_PHRF01000029.1 GCF_004151105.1 Streptomyces sp. L-9-10 | reverse complement strand
AGGGGATGTGGGGGGGAGGGGAGGGCTCGGTGGACGGGGCTCGGCGGACCGAGCGGCCGGAAGTCGGCGGACGGGGCTCAGCGGACGGGGCTCAGTGGACCGGGTACATGGTCCGGCGCAGCCAGGGCGCCGCCGCGACCACCGCCAGACCGGCCACGACCGCGATGGCGCCGTTCACGCCGAAGTACGCGGGCTGCGAGACCTGCCCGTACAGCTTCACGGTCTGCGCCTGGATGCCGTTGGCGAGGGCCAGCGACAGGAACCAGAGCGCCAGGGTCTGGCCGGCGAACGCCTTGGGCGCGAGCTTGGTGGAGGCGGAGAGCCCTGAGGTCTCCACCAGGATGTCGCCGAGGCCGAGCAGCAGGTACGAGCCGACGATCCACCAGGCGGCCATCCGGTAGTCGGCGCCGCCGTGCCCGGAGGTGGGCAGCACCATCAGCAGGAAGGACAGACCGCCGAGGATCACCCCGAACGCGATCTTGTTGGAGGCGTGCGGCTGGCGGCGGCCCATCCGGACCCAGACGGCGGCGACGACGGGCGCGAGCGCGACCTCGAAGGCGCCGAGGGCGGAGGCGTACCACCCGGCGGGGAAGGTGAAGCCGAGGATCGACGTGCCGGCGTTGGTCGAGGCGAGCAGGATCATCGTCGAGTACGCCTGGAACAGGATGAAGTTGAAGAAGACGGAGGCTATGAACAGCACCAGGTACGGGCGCAGCCGGCCGCGCTCCTCGGCGGTCACCCGCGGGCTGCGGAACATCACCACGAAGTAGACGACGGGCGCGATCACCGAGAGCACGGTGAGGACGTCGGCGAAACGGCCGATGGTGAGCCGGCCCGTCAGCGACAGCGCGACCGCCAGGGCGGCGATCACGAGCGCGCCCGCGATCATCAGCCGTACGGCCCGGCGCATCTGCTCAGGCGCGAGCGCGAACTCGGCGGCGTGCTTGCGTCCGGCCAGGTGACGGCGGCCCACCACGTACTGGACGAGACCGAGCGTCATCCCGACGGCGGCGGCCGAGAACGCGGTGTGCCAGCCGGAGTGGTCGCCGAGCCAGCCGGTGACGAGCGGGCCGAGGAAGGCGCCGATGTTGATCGCCATGTAGTAGAGGGCGAAACCGGCGTCCCTGCGCTCGTCCTCGGTGCGGTAGAGCTTGCCGACCATGGCCGAGACATTCGGCTTGAGCAGGCCCGTACCGGCGCTGATCAGACCGAGGCCCGCCCAGGTCATACCCGCCGTGGGGACGGCCATGGCGTAGTGCCCGAGGGCGATCAGGATGCCGCCCCAGAGCACCGCGCGGTACGAGCCGAGGATCCGGTCGGCGAGCCAGCCGCCGGCCACCGAGAGCAGGTAGACGAGCGTCCCGTAGGCCGCCGCGACGGAGGCCGCCGTACCGTCGGCCATGCCCAGGCCGCCGTCCTGGACCGTGGCGACGAAATAGAGGACGAGGATGGCCTGCATCCCGAGGAATGAGAAGCGCTCCCAGACTTCGAGACCGGACAGGGTCAGCAGCCCGCGGGGGTGGCCGAGGAAGGCGTGATCGTCGCCGGTCGGTGGCTGCTCCGCGTTCGCTCGCGGTTCGGTCGTTGTTCCGGACAAAAGCGCTACTCCTGGTTGTATGGCTGTTCCGAACATACCGGCGGGTCCGGGAAGGCGCCCATGGTGATCGAAAGGCGACCGGATACGCTGACTTGAGTGAAGGCAGCGACACATCGACAATCCGTGTGATCGTCAGCAGACAGGAGTACCTCTCGTGACCGTCGTCGGGCTGTTCGGGCTGAGCGTGCGGGACCAGGCTCTTGAGGCCGATGTCCAGACCGGGTTGGCGGCCGTCGAGGCGGGACTGCTCGATGCCACCAAGAGCGATGTGCCCTTCATCACGGAAGCGGCGCAGCACCTGGTACGAGCCGGCGGCAAACGGTTCAGGCCGTTGTTGGTCATGCTCGCGTCACAATTCGGTGATCCGTACGCCCCCGGTATCGTCCCGGCGGCGGTGGTCGTCGAGCTGACCCATCTCGCGACGCTGTACCACGACGACGTGATGGACGAGGCCGAGGTCCGCCGGGGCGTGGCGAGCCCCAACGCCCGCTGGGGCAACTCGGTCGCCGTTCTCACGGGCGACTTCCTCTTCGCGCGCGCGTCACACATCCTGGCCGACCTGGGGCCCGAGGCGGTACGGGTCCAAGCCGAGGCGTTCGAACGGCTGGTGACGGGCCAGATCCTGGAGACCGCGGGACCGCGCGACGGACACGACCCGGTCGCGCACTACCTCGACGTCCTGGGCGGCAAGACCGGTTCGCTGGTCGCCGTCTCCTGCCGCTTCGGCGCGATGACCTCCGGCGCGGACGACTCGGTCGTCGACATCCTCACCCAGTACGGGGAGCGGCTCGGCGTCGCCTTCCAGCTGGCGGACGACGTACTCGACATCGCCAGCGACTCGCACGAGTCGGGCAAGATGCCCGGCACGGATCTGCGCGAGGGCATTCACACGCTGCCGGTGCTGCTGCTGCGGGCCCAGGCCGAGGCGCACGGCAAACCCGAGGACCTCGCGCTGGTCGAACTGCTGGACGGCGATCTGGCGGACGACGAGCGGCTCTCGGAGGCCCTGCGGCTGCTGCGCGCCCATCCGGCCCTGGAGCAGGCGCGCAGGGACACGGTGCGGTACGCGCAGGAGGCGCGGGCGACGCTCGCACCCCTGCCCGAGGGGTACGCGAAGTCCGCGCTGATCGAGCTGTGCGACGCCGTGGTCCACCGGGCGGGCTGACGGGGCGTCCGCCCGAGGTGGCGGGCCGGCGTGAGTTGGCGGAACGCCGTCTTCCCCTAGTGGATGCGGGAAGCATCTCATCGGTATGTCATCCCAGAGCAGTACGGGAAGTTGCGCCCCGGGTCTGACGCTTATATCGGGGCCGTTTGGTCAGATGGTTAACACCACTCCTGACCAATTCGGGTGAGACTGGCGGCGCGGAGTGGACAAGTGCACGAGACCGAAGGCCGCCGACCACGGAGGTAGAGCACACATGGCACCGAACGACAGCGCACGGATCACCGAGGAGGACAGGGAGCCCGGCGAGGGCCGCCGCAAGGCGGCGCGCTACGCGCTCCCCGTCGCGGTGGCGGGGGTGGCTGCGGCGACCATCGGGCTCGTCCCGGCACTCGCCGCGACCGGCGACCCCGAACTGCCGCAGATCAGCGCGCAGCAACTCATCGAGAAGATCGCCGCGTCGGAGACCGAGCAGCTCTCGGGCTCCGTGAAGATCACCACGGATCTGGGGCTCCCGTCACTGGCCGGCCTCGGCGACCTGGCGGGCGGCGCGCTCGCCGGCGGCAAGGGCGGGCCGGGCGGCTCCGGCGCCACCGACGGCTCGACCGCGGACCCGAACGCCAAGCTGATGGAGCTCAGCTCGGGCACGCACACGCTGCGCGTCGCGGTGGACGGCCCCGACAAGCAGCGGCTGTCGATCCGTGACACCGCCGCCGAGTACAGCCTGATCCACAACGGCGGCGAGGTCTGGGCGTACGACAGCGCCTCCAACGAGGCGTACCACGTGCGGGCCCCGGAGGACGCGGCCAAGGGCGGCGCGGCCGAGGACGGCGGGAAGCACGCCCCGAAGGACGCGCTGAAGGACGTCCCGGCGACCCCCAAGGAGTTCGCCGAGCAGGCGCTGAAGGCCGCGGGCGGCACGACGTCCGTGACCGTCGACGGTACGGCGAAGGTCGCCGGGCGCGATGCGTACCAGCTGCTCATCAAGCCGAAGCAGAGCGGTTCCACGGTCGGCTCGGTCAAGGTCGCGGTCGACGCGAAGACCGGTACCCCGCTGAAGTTCACGCTCTCGCCGAGCAGCGGTGGCAAGGCCGTGGTCGATGTCGGCTTCACCGACGTCGACTTCGCCAAGCCCGCCGCCTCCACGTTCGACTTCACGCCGCCCAAGGGCGCGAAGGTGACGCGGGGCGACGGCAAGGGCGAGGGCGACAAGAGCGGGGTCCCGGAGCTGCCCAAGGGCCACGACAGCGCCAAGGGGCCGAAGGAGCTGGGCGATCCGAAGGTCATCGGCGAGGGCTGGAACGCCGTCTACGAGCTGAACACCGGCGCCGGTGAGGGCATCGCGGGCGCGGCGAAGCCGGGCGATGTCCCGGCCGAGGCGCAGCAGTTCCTGGACGCGCTGGGTGGCAAGGTCACCGGGAAGTTCGGCTCGGGCACGGTCTTCAAGACCCGCCTGATCAACGCCCTGATGACGGACGACGGCAAGGTCTACGTCGGCGCGGTGACGCAGGACGCGCTGGTCAAGGCCGCCAACGCGGCGAAGTAACGATCCGTCCGGCCTGTCCGGTTTATTCGGTCCGTCCGGCTTGTTCCGCCCCGTCGTACGTCGCGTACGGCGGGGCGGAACGCTGACCGGGGCCGGTCCGTTCTCGTACTGCCGGGATGTGACGGACGGCGTACGACCGACGACGGGACGACGGAACCGGGGGAGCGGGAGCGAGATGACAGCCGTGCTCGACGAGACCCATGCGCACGATGCGCCTGATGTGCGCGATGTGATCGAGACGCGTGGTCTCACCAAGCGGTACCGCGGCGGGCAGCTCGCCGTGGACCGGCTCGACCTCTCCGTCCCCGCGGGCAGCGTCTTCGGCTTCCTCGGACCCAACGGCTCGGGCAAGACGACCACGATCCGGATGCTGATGGGACTGATCGAGCCGACCGCCGGCTCGGCCTCGCTCCTCGGCCGTCCGATGCCCCGCGCGGCCCGCGCCGTACTCCCGGAGGTCGGCGCCCTCATCGAGGGGCCCGCGCTGTACGGGTACTTGTCGGGCCGGGACAACCTCGTACGGTACGACTCCGCCGACCCGACCGCCGATCCCCGTACCCGCCGTGCCCGGGTGACGGACGCCCTGGACCGGGTCGGGCTGACCGCCGCGGCGGGCAAGCGGGCGAAGGCGTACTCCCTCGGGATGAAGCAGCGCCTCGGGCTCGCGTCGGCGCTGCTGCGACCGCGCAGGCTGCTGGTGCTCGACGAACCCACGAACGGTCTGGACCCGCAGGGCATGCGGGAGATCAGAACCCTGATACGGGAACTGGCGGCGGACGGCACGACCGTCTTCCTGTCCTCGCACCTCCTCGACGAGATCGAGCAGGTGTGCACGCACGTCGCCGTGATGGCCCAGGGACGGCTGATCACCCAGGGCCCGGTCGCCGAGCTGGCGGCCGGGACCCGGGGGCGGCTGGCCGTCACCACCCCCGACCCCGGCGAGGCCGCCCGGGTGCTGAAGGAACTGGGGGTCACGGATGTGGTCGTGGCGGAGGACCGGGTGAGCGGCGAACTGCCCACGGGCGGGGCGGAGCCGGTGGATCCCGCCGACCTCAACGCGGCGCTCGTACGGGCCGGGGTACGCGTACGGGCCTTCGGCCAGGAGCGCGCCTCACTGGAGGACGCCTTCGTCGCGCTGACGGGGGAGGGCTTCGATGTCGCGGGCTGAGGCGGGCGCCGAGGCGGGTGCGCCGGACGCGGCAGGTGCCGACGCGGGCACGCCGGCGACGGCGGGCCTGGGACCGGTGGAGCCCGTGACCCGGGACAGGGAGCGCCGGCTCCGGTGGACGTTCGGGCTGCTGTACTCCGAGGTGACCACCACCTTCCGGCGCTGGCGGACCCTCGCGCTGCTGGGTGTGCTCGCCGCCGTACCCGTCCTCATCGGGATCGCCGTGAAGATCGAGACGAGCGACGGCGGGGGAGTGGGGCCGGGGGGCGGACCGAACGGACCCGCGTTCCTGACGCAGATCACCAACAACGGACTGTTCCTGGTCTTCGCGGCGCTCGCCGCGACGCTGCCCGTCTTCCTGCCGATGGCGGTGGGGGTCATCGCGGGCGACGCGATCGCGGGCGAGGCCAACGGCGGGACGCTGCGCTATCTGCTGGTCGCGCCGGCCGGGCGTACGAGACTGCTGCTCGCCAAGTACGCGTCCACGCTGGCCTTCTGCCTGGTCGCGACGCTCGTCGTGGCGGTCTCGGCGCTCGCCGTCGGCGCGCTGCTCTTCCCGCTGGGTGAGGTCACCACGATCTCGGGCACCCGTATCTCCTTCGGCGACGGGCTGCTGCGGGCCCTGCTGATCGCGGTGGTCGTCGCCGCCTCGCTGGTGGGGCTGGCGGCGATCGGTCTGTTCATCTCCACCCTGACCAACAGCGGGATCGCGGCGATGGCCGCGACCGTCGGGCTGCTGATCACGGTGCAGATCCTGGACACGATCCCGCAGTTGCACGCGATACAGCCGTATCTCTTCTCGCACCACTGGCTGTCCTTCGCGGATCTGCTGCGCGAGCCGTTCTACTGGGACGACATCGGCAGGAACCTGGGGCTCCAGGCGCTGTACGCGGCGGTGTTCGGCTCGGCGGCCTGGGCGCGGTTCACGGCGAAGGACATCAACGTCTGAGCCACGACGCGTCCCCGCCCCGGGAGAACGTGCGGCTGCCCGCGTGCGCACCGATTGCAGCACGCGGGCAGCCGCTGTCATGGAAGGGGCCTGGAGGTGCCTGGAGGTGCCTGGAGGTGCCTGGAGGTGCCTCATGCGGCCCCGGAGGGTCGGGGACGGTTCAGAAGGTGAGGCGCCAGCTGTCGATGTAGCCGGTGTCCTGGGCGGCCACGTCCTGGACCCGGAGCCGCCAGACGCCGTTCGCGGTCTCGCTCGACGCGTTCACCGTGTAGGTGGCGATCACGTTGTCGGCCGAGTCGTTGGCGCTGGAGTTCTTCAGCCGGTAGGCCGTCCCGCTCGGGCCGATCAGGTCGATGACCACGTCACCCCGCCAGGTGTGCTTGATGTCCACACCCACCTTGAGCGCGGCGGGGGCGTTGCCCGTACGGCCGGAGACGGTCACCGCCGAGGTGATGGTGGGGCCGTTGTCCGGGATGGTGACGTCGTCGAGGGTCTCGAAGACCTCGCCCGACGGGCCGGAGGCGTTCGCCGACAGCGTCCACACCGCGTGGGCGACGGCGTCGCTGTTGCGGTCGAGCGCGGTGTCGTTGATGTTCGCCGTGGTGTCGCAGGAGGAGTGGTAGCAGCGGTCGAAGGACTGCCCCGAGGTGCCGCCCCACTTCTGTGCCTGCGCGGCGGTCTTGATGTAGTCGGCGCCGCTGAAGAGCCCGCCGACGGGGACGCCCACGTTCTTGAACGGAGCGTGGTCCGAGCGGCCGTCGCCCTCGGTCTCGATCTCCGTCGCGACGCCGAGACCCGCGTAGTAGTCCTTGAAGGTCTGCTCGATGGTGGGGTCGTCGTCATAGACGAAGTAACCGGGGTTCGGGCTGCCGATCATGTCGAAGTTCAGATAGCCGCTGATCTTCGCCCGCTCGGCGGTCGGCAGATTGTTGACGTAGTACCGCGAACCGACCAGACCCAGCTCCTCCGCGCCCCACCAGGCGAACCGCAGGTGCTTCGCCGGCTGGAGCTGCGCCCGGGAGACGGCGAGCGCGGTCTCCAGGATGGCGGCGGAGCCCGATCCGTTGTCGTTGATCCCGGCGCCCGAGGTGACCGAGTCGAGATGCGAACCGGACATCACGACCTGGTTCGGATCGCCGCCCGGCCAGTCGGCTATCAGGTTGTAGCCGGTGGCGCCGCTGGAGGTGAACTGCTGGACGGAGGTGGTGAACCCGGCCGCGTCCAGCTTGCCCTTGACGTAGTTGACGGAGGCCAGATATCCGGCGCGGCCATGGGCGCGGTTGCCGCCGTTGGCGGCGGCGATGGACGAGAACTGGGTGAGATGCGCCTTGACATTGGCGAGCGGTATGTCGGGGGCCGCGAGCGCGGCGGGCGCGGACTGTGCCGGTCTCTTGGCGACCGGAGGCGCGGCGGGCGCCGCTGACACGGCGGGCGCGGCGGCGGCGAGCAGTCCGGCGACAGCGAGTCCGGCGACCGCGGCCGTGGCACCGCGGGTGGATATTCGGCCGGTTCGGACGGGCCGACCGGGTATGCGGTGCGCTCCGGGAACGGAGAGTTTCATGTGGGGGCTCCGGATTCCGTACGGGGACAGGACGGAACGTGCGAGACGCCCCACGGCGACGGCGGCGCGGGGCGTTGGAGCTGGTGGCGCTGGTGGTGCCGATCGAGAAGCTGATCGTGGTGCTGAAGCTGTTGGTGCGCTGTGCGTGCTGAATGCTGGGGGAGAGCTTGACTCGCCGTCAAGAGTGGAAACCGGTCAGTGGTGTTCGCTGACCGGACATGTTCCGTTTCCCCGGCGGTTTCAGCGCATGTCGTGAGCCGGGCGGGACGCGGGCGGCACCCGGCAGCCCCCGGCGCTCGTCCGCGTACGGCTGGTCATGCTCGTACTCCGGCTCGTCCGGAAGGCGGACGGCGGCCGGATTCACCGCCCGGCCGTTTTCTCCTCCGTGACCGGGACCGGTGCGCCCGCCTGCGCCGGGGCCGTTGCCTCCACTGCTGCCGCCTCGGCCTCCGCTTCCGCCGACGCCTCCGCTTCTCTCGCCTCCGCTGTGAGGCGCAGTGCCTCCGCGCGCGTACGGCGGGCGTTCCGCAGCGCGTCCCAGGTCAGGATCGCCAGGGCCAGCCAGACCAGCGAGAAGCCCGCCCACCGCTCCGGTGGCATCGCCTCGTGGAAGTACGTGATCCCCAGGACGAACTGGAAGACCGGGGCCAGATACTGGAGCAGGCCCAGCGTCGACAGCGGTACCCGGATCGCCGCCGCGCCGAAGCAGACCAGCGGCAGCGCGGTGACCACGCCCGTGGCGGCGAGCAGGGCCATCTGGCCCGTGCCCTCCGAGCCGAAGGTGGCCGACCCGGACGCGCCCAGCCACACCAGATAGCCGAACGCGGGCAGGAACAGGACCGCGGTCTCGGCCGCAAGCGACTCCAGGCCACCGAGGTTGATCTTCTTCTTGACCAGGCCGTAGGTCGCGAACGAGAAGGCCAGGACGAGCGAGATCCAGGGCGGCTGCCCGTATCCGATGGCGAGGACCAGCACGGCGGCCAGGGCGATGAAGACCGCCGTCCACTGGGCGGGCCGCAGCCGTTCCTTGAGCAGCAGAACCCCCATGGCGATCGTCACCAGCGGGTTGATGAAGTAGCCCAGAGACGCTTCGACGACATGGCCGGTGTTGACCGACCAGATGTAGAAACCCCAGTTCAGGGAGATCGTGGCGGCGGCCACGGCGATGAGCCCCAGCTTGCGGGGCTGCCGTATCAGCTCCGGTATCCAGCCCCAGCGGCGCAGCACCAGCAGCCCGATGGCGACGAACGCCAGCGACCAGACCATCCGGTGGGCCAGGATCTCCATCGCGCCGGCCGGTTCGAGCAGGGGCCAGTAGAGCGGGACCAGCCCCCACATCCCGTAGGCCCCGATCCCGTACAGCAGCCCCGCCCGCTGGGTCGGCTGCCCCGCCCGCTGGTCGCCCTTCGCCTTCACTGGCCCTCCCCGCCGCACACGCGCCGTCCCGGCGCGGCGCCCCCAAGAAGGTAGCGCCGCGCGGGCCGCGATGTCATGTCCGTATCGTCATACGGTCATGACGCGCAGGCGTGCGGGTGTCAGCTCTTGAGCGCCTCGGCGATCGTGTCGGCGAGCGGGGTGGTGGGGCGGCCGGTCAGCCGGGCCAGATCCCCCGTCGTGCCGGCCAGCAGTCCGCGCTCGATCGCGTGGTCGACGTCCACCAGGAGCGCGGCCATCGGCTCGGGCACACCGGCGCCGGTGAGGATCCCGAGCACCGTCCCGGCCGGCACGTTGTTGTACGCGATGGTCCTGCCGGTCTGCCGCGACAGCTCCGCCGCGTACTCGCCCAGCGACCACGCCGTGTCGCCGCTCAGCTCGTACGCCCTGTTCAGATGTCCCTCGCCGGTCAGTACGGCCGCCGCCGCGGCGGCGTAGTCCGCGCGGGCGGCGGCGGCGATCCGGCCCTCGCCCGCGGCGGCGACGACGGCGCCGTTCTCCAGCACGGGCGCGAGGTTCCCGGTGTAGTTCTCGGTGTACCAGCCGTTGCGCAGGAAGGTGTACGGCAGCCCGGAATCGAGGATCAGCCGCTCGGTCGCCTTGTGCTCGTCGGCCAGCCGGAGGTCGGCGTCGGGCCCGCCTAGAATGCCGGTGTACGCGAGCTGGGCCACACCGGCCGCCCGCGCCGCGTCGATGACGGCGGCGTGCTGCGGCACGCGCTGCCCGACCTCGCTGCCGGAGATCAGCAGTACCCGGTCACCGGCCCGGAACGTGTCCGTCAGCGTCTCGGGGTGGCTGTAGTCGGCGACCCGCCGCTCGACACCGCGCGCCACCAGATCCGCGGCCTTCTCCTTGTTCCGCACGACGACGGCGATCGCGTCGGCCGCGACGCCGTCGGCCAGCAGGGATTCGACGACCAGGCGGCCGAGGTGTCCGGTGGCTCCGGTGACAACGATGCTCATGGGGGGCTCCAGTTCGGGTGGATTTGCCGAGATCGGCACTCTCTGTCACTCACCCTAGGGGCAGCACTAACCAGGCGTAAGTACCCACCTTGAAGTAAGGTACCGGCATGGCCGTAAGTGAGAACCCGGCGAAGCCGGCGGACTGGTGGAAGCCGGAGAAGATGAGGGCGGGGCAGCCGGACGCCGGCCCGTCCATGTGCCCGTCCCGGATCGTCCTGGAGCACGTCACCAGCCGCTGGGGCGTGCTGGTGCTCGGCGCGCTGCTGGAGCGCTCCTACCGCTTCAGCGAACTGCGGCGCGGGATCGGCGGGGTCAGCGAGAAGATGCTCGCCCAGACCCTCCAGACCCTGGAACGCGACGGCTTCGTCCACCGCGACGCCAAGCCCGTGATCCCGCCACGCGTGGACTACTCCCTGACCGAGCTGGGCCGGGAGGCCGCCGAGTACGTGAGCGATCTGGGGCGCTGGACGGAACGACGGCTGGACGACGTGTTCAAGGCGCGGCAGGCATACGACGAGGCCCGGACCTCGTAAGAGATCCGGGCCCCGGAGAACCGGAACGTTCCGGAAGACGCTTTAACCGACGACGGTCCAGGTGTCGCCACCGGCGAGCATCGTGGCCAGATCGCCCTTGCCCTGCCGCTCGACGGCCGCGTCCAGCTGGTCCGACATCAGGGTGTCGTAGACGGGACGCTCGACGCTGCGCAGTACTCCGATGGGGGTGTGGTGGAGGGTGTCGGGGTCGGCGAGGCGGGAGAGTGCGAAGGCGGTGGTGGGGCTGGTGGTGTGGGCGTCGTGGACGAGGATCTGGGATGCGTTGTCGGGTGTGACGGTGACGACGTGGAGGTCGCCGGTGGCGGGGTCGCGGACCACGCCTTTGCGGCCGTCGGTGCCGAAGCGGATCGGCTGTCCGTGTTCGAGGCGGATCACGGCTTCCGCGGCCTTCTCCTTGTCCTTGAGGACGTCGAAGGCGCCGTCGTTGAAGATGTTGCAGTTCTGGTAGATCTCCACCAGCGCGGTACCGGGATGGTCGGC
>NZ_PHRF01000028.1 GCF_004151105.1 Streptomyces sp. L-9-10 | reverse complement strand
CAGCGTCGACAGATCGTTCCCGAACGACGCCGTCTCCGACGTGAACCGGTCACCCGTCAGCTGCATCCCATCACCCGAATCACCCGCGAAACGGATGACCACCCGGTCGACCCTGCGGGTCTCGGCCGCCCTGGTGACACGGGCAGCGCTCTCGCCGCGGTTGGCGATCAACACCTTGCGCACATTGGCTCCTTGATAAGGAACGGGTACGGGGAATTCCTGACGCATTCGCTGAACCGGCCACCGGAAAAGAGGCTAACCAGGGTCGTCTGTCGGCCGATCACCGGCATGCCATTCGGCGAGCCGCGCGGAAGAGAGTTTCCAGTTACCCGGCCATGACTTCGCTCTCGCGATCACCGGACGAAACGGCGTCATTCTTCAAAACCCTCGGTCACCGACCCGAACTCGGGCGTATTGAGTGCCCGATTACTCGGCGATGCCCAGCCCGTTCCATGCGCTCCCGTAGGTTCCCACACAATGAATTATGTGGAGGGTGCGGCATGAACTCTGTACCGACCGACGTGACCGCGCAGCGTGTGCCCGGCGCCGCGCCGGCTCCGCTGCGGGACGTGATGGCACGGTTCGCCACCGGTGTCACGGTGCTGTCCACCGGTGGCGATCACCCGCACGGAATGACCGCGAACGCGTTCACCTCCGTGTCCCTCGACCCGCCGTCCGTGCTGTGCTGCGTCGCCCACGACGCGGTGATGCACAAGGCCATCACCGCGGCGGGATGCTTCGGCATCTCCGTCCTGGGGGCGGAGCAGGAGGGCCTCGCCCGGTTCTTCGCGGACAAGAAACGCCCTTTGGGCGCCGCGCAGTTCGCGGGAATCGACTGGACACCCGGGACGCGCACCGGCGCCCCGTTGCTGTCGGGCGCCCTCGCCTGGCTGGAGTGCGAGTTGACCGACGCGTACGACTCGGGTGATCACTCCGTCTTCATCAGCCGGGTGCTCGACGCCGGCCACGGCGGTCCCCAGGACGGACTGCTGTTCTTCCGGGGCGCGTTCCAGCGTGCCCCGGCGCGCGGCGCGTGACCGAGCACACCGCCTGACGCCGGCAGCCGCCGGAAAACCAACGGAACTCCATTCAGACCACGGTGATTCATCGGGCCGTCGGGAAGACGGCAAGGGAAGGGCAGCCGAGCGTGAAGTCGAGTAACGGTAATTCCGCGGGGAACCGGACGCCGCACGGAGACAAGAAGGCCTTCGCTGTCATCGGAATGTCCTGTCGGCTCCCGATGGCCCCGGATCCCGCTTCGTTCTGGCAGCTGCTGCGCGAGGGCACCGATGCCGTCACCGAGGTACCGGCCGACCGGTGGGAGACCGCGGAGCCACCCGCTCGGACCGGGGTGCGCAGGGGCGGATTCCTCGACGGTATAGGGGAGTTCGACGCCGCCTTCTTCGGGATCTCGCCGCGCGAGGCGTCCGCCATGGATCCGCAGCAGCGTCTGGTGCTCGAACTGGCCTGGGAGGCGTTGGAGGACGCCGGTGTCCTTCCCGCCGCCCTGCGGGAGACCCGGACCTCGGTGTTCGTCGGCACGCTCCGAAACGACTACGAGAGCCTGGTGGGGCAGCACGGCGCCCCCGTGATCACGCAGCACACCATGACCGGTGTCAACCGCGGCGTCATCGCGAACCGGGTCTCCTACCATCTGGGGCTGCGCGGGCCGAGCCTGACGGTCGACACCGCCCAGTCGTCGTCGCTGGTGGCCGTCCATCTGGCGTGCGAGTCGCTGCGTTCCGGCGAGTCGTCCGTGTCGATCGCCGCGGGGGTCAACCTCAATATCCTGAGCGAGAGCGCGCTGACCGAGGAGCGGTTCGGTGGCCTGTCGCCGGACGGCGTCTCCTACACCTTCGACGCCCGCGCCAACGGTTTCGTACGCGGCGAGGGCGGCGGTGTCGTCGTCCTCAAGCCGCTGGCACAGGCCCTGGAGGACGGCGACCGGATCTACGGGGTCATCCGCGGCAGCGCGGTCAACAACGACGGTGCCACGCCCGGTCTGACCGTTCCCAGCGGCGAGGCGCAGCGGTTGTTGCTGCACGAGGCGTACCAGAGGGCGGGCGTCGGCCCGCGTGAGGTCCAGTACGTCGAACTGCACGGTACCGGGACGCCGGTGGGCGACCCCATCGAGGCGGCCGCGCTGGGCACGGTGCTCGGTGCCGCGCGCGGCGGCGATCCGCTGCTGGTCGGCTCGGCGAAGACCAATGTCGGGCATCTGGAGGGCGCGGCCGGCATGGTCGGCCTGCTGAAGGCGCTCCTGAGCATCAGCCGCCGGGAGATACCCGCCAGCCTCCACTTCGAGAACCCCCATCCCGCGATCCCGCTGGACGAGCTCGGGCTGTCGGTGGTGCGCGAACTCACGGGCTGGCCGCACCCCGACCGTCAGCTGGTGGCCGGTGTCAGCTCGTTCGGCATGGGCGGCACCAACGCGCATGTCGTCATCGCCGAGGCCCCTGTCCGGGAGCCTGTGGGAGAGACTCCCCGGGAGGACACCGGCGCTCACGGTCTGGTCCCCTGGGTGATCTCGGGCCGGAGCCCGGAGGCGCTGCGGGCTCAGGCCGCCAGGCTGGGCAGCTCCGACGCGGTGGCCGGCGCCGACCCCGCCGGCGTGGCCTGGTCGCTCCTGACCACCCGTACCGCCTTTGAACACCGGGCCGTCGTTCTCGGCGACGGACCGGACGCGCTGCGTGCGGGTCTCGACGCGCTGGCCTCGGGACAGCCCGCGCAGGGTGTGGTCTCGGGCGCGGTCGACGACGGCACACTCGCTTTCGTCTTCTCGGGCCAGGGCTCGCAGCGGGTCGGGATGGGCCGTGAACTGCGTGCCGCCTTCACTGTGTTCGCCGGCGCCTTCGACACCGTGGCGGCGGCCCTGAACGCACACCTCGACCGGCCGATACAAGAGGTCATCGAAACCGGCGACGGCCTCGATCAGACCGGCTACACGCAGCCCGCGCTCTTCGCGTTCCAAGTAGCCCTCCACCGCCTCGTCGAATCCTTCGGCATCGTCCCCGACCACCTGGCCGGACACTCCATCGGCGAGATCACCGCCGCCCACCTCGCCGGAATCCTCACCCTCGAAGACGCCACCACCCTGGTCACCGCCCGCGCGCGCCTGATGCAGACCCTTCCCCCCACCGGCACCATGATCGCCATCCAGGCCACCGAGCAGCAGATACAACCCCACCTCACCCACAACGTCACCATCGCCGCCATCAACACCCCCCACACCCTCGTCATCTCAGGCGACACGCAGGCAGCCCACACCATCGCCGCCCACTTCCAGGAACAGGGCCACAAGACCAAGACCCTCGCGGTCAGCCACGCCTTCCACTCCCCCCACATGGACGGCATCCTCGACGAGTTCCACGCCGTCGCGGACACACTGACCTACCACGCGCCGACGATTCCCATCATCTCCACCGTGACCGGACTGGCCGCCACCGGCGACGACCTCAGAACCGCCGACTACTGGACCAACCAACTCCGCAACACCGTCCGCTTCCACCACGCCACACAAACCCTCGCCGCCCACGGCGTCACCACCACCCTCGAAATCGGCCCCGACGCCACCCTCACCCCGCTCATCGCCGACACGCTCACCACCGCCGTCCCCGCCCTCCGCAAGAATCACCACGAACCGCACTCCCTCCTCACCGCCCTCGCCACCCTTCACACCCGCGGCACACACCTCAACTGGCACGCCCTCACCCCTCCCGCGGCGGAACGTACGGCCCTCCCGACCTACCCCTTCCAACGCCGGACCTACTGGCTCGGCGGCCGTCCCGCGCCCCGTGCCGCCCTCTCCGACGTCGCCGAGCCGGCCGTCGCCGCCGTACCGCGCGGCGACTTCGGGGCGCGGCCGGCCGCGCTGCCGGGCGCGGAGCACACCCGTGCCGTCACCGACCTGGTGACCACGCACATCGCCGCGGTCCTCGGCTACTCCCCCGGGCAGCGCGTCGATACGCGGCTGCCGTTCACGTCACTCGGTTTCGACTCGCTCATGTCGGTCGAGTTGCGCGATCAGCTGAGCGCCGCCACCGGTCTGCGGCTGCCCGGCGGGCTGCTCTTCGACCACCCCACACCGGCCGCGCTGATCGCGTACACCGAGGCCGAACTCCTCGGTTCGGCGGTCGCCGACGAACAGACCGCGGTCGCGGTCCACGACGACGAGCCCATCGCCATTGTCGGGATGGCCTGCCGCTACCCGGGCGGCGTCACCTCGCCCGAGGAGCTGTGGAAGCTGATCGCGGAGGAGCGCGACGCGATCTCCGGTTTCCCCGGGGATCGCGGCTGGGACGAGGATCTGTACGACCAGGACCCCGAGCGCTCCGGGAAGAGCTCCGTGCGCGAGGGCGGCTTCCTGCACGATGCCGCGCTGTTCGACGCGGGGCTCTTCGGTATCTCGCCTCGTGAGGCGCTCGCCATGGACCCGCAGCAGCGGCTGCTCCTGGAGACGGCCTGGGAGGCTGTCGAGCGGGCCGGTATCGACCCGCTCAGTCTGGGCGGCAGCCGTACCGGCGTCTTCGTCGGCGCGACCGCTCTGGACTACGGGCCGCGGCTGCACGACGCGCCGCCCAGCGTCGAAGGGCATCTGCTCACCGGCAGCACCAGCAGTGTCATGTCCGGCCGGATCGCCTACCAGCTGGGTCTTGTCGGCCCGGCCCTCACGGTGGACACGGCCTGCTCCTCGTCACTGGTGGCCCTGCACATGGCGATCCGTTCGCTGCGCCAGGGCGAGACGACACTCGCGCTCGCGGGCGGGGTCACCGTGATGTCAGCGCCCGGCATGTTCGTCGAGTTCTCGCGGCAGCGGGGGCTCGCCGGGGACGGCCGCAGCAAGTCGTTCTCCGCCGACGCGGACGGTACGTCGTGGGCCGAGGGTGTCGGCCTGCTCCTGGTGGAGAAAGTGTCCGACGCGCGCCGCAACGGGCACCCGGTGCTCGCGGTGCTGCGTGGTTCCGCCGTCAACCAGGACGGCGCGTCCAACGGGCTGACCGCCCCGAACGGGCCCGCGCAGCAGCGGGTGATCCGGCAGGCTCTCGCCGACGCCCGGCTCGCGCCCGCCGACGTCGACGCCGTCGAGGCGCACGGCACCGGCACGCGGCTCGGCGACCCGATCGAGGCGGAGGCGCTGATCGCCACGTACGGCACCGGCCGTGACGACCGGGAGCCCGCGTTCCTCGGCTCGTTGAAGTCGAACATCGGGCACGCCCAGGCCGCGGCGGGTGTCGGCGGCGTCATCAAGATGGTCCAGGCGATCCGGCACGGTGTGCTGCCCAGGACCCTGCATGTGAGCGCGCCCACGCCGCACGTGGACTGGGAGTCGGGCGCGCTGGAGCTGCTCACCGAGGCCCGCCCCTGGCCGGCCACGGGACGGCCGCGCCGTGCGGCCGTCTCCTCCTTCGGCATCAGCGGCACCAACGCCCATGTCATCGTCGAACAGGCGGAGCCCGCCGAACCCGCCATGGCGGCGGAGCACCCGGGCAGTGTGCTGTGGCCGCTGTCCGCCCGTGACGAGGCCGGGCTCCGGGCCCAGGCCCGGCGGCTGCACGGCCATCTGACCGAGCGTCCCGAGCTGCGCCCGGCGGATGTCGGGCTCTCGCTCGCCACCACCCGCGCCACCTGGGACGAGCGGGCCGTCGTGACCGGTGCCTCCGCCGGGGAGCTGCTCGCGGGGCTCGACGCGCTCGCCCAGGGCGTGGCTTCCCCCGGCGTGGTGACCGGCAGCGCCACGCGGGCCGGACGTACCGCGTTCCTGTTCACCGGCCAGGGCGCGCAGCGCGCCGGAATGGGCCGCGAACTGTACGAGAGCAGACCCGGGTTCGCGGCCGCGCTCGACGAGGCCTGTGCCGCGCTCGACCCGTATCTGGACAGGCCGCTGCGCGAGGTGATGTTCGCGGCGGGCGACAGTGTGCTGCACGATACCCGTTACACCCAGCCCGCCCTGTTCGCGCTTGAGGTCGCGCTGTACCGGCTCCTGGAGCACCACGGTCTGAGGCCGGACGCGGTGGCCGGGCACTCCGTGGGCGAGCTGGCGGCCGCGCATGTCGCCGGTGTGTTTCCGCTGGCGGACGCCGCCGCGCTGGTCGCCGCCCGTGGCCGGCTGATGCAGGAGGCCCGCCCGGGTGGCGCGATGATCGCGATCCAGGCCGCGGAGGAGGACGTGCTCCGCACGCTCGAACCGTATGCGGGCCGGCTCGCCGTCGCCGCGGTCAACGGGCCCTCGGCGGTGGTGATCTCAGGTGACAGGGAGTCCGCGGAGGAGGTCGCGGCGCTCTGGGGCAGGCGCGGGCACAAGACGCGTGAGCTCCAGGTCAGCCACGCCTTCCACTCGCCGCACATGGACGGGATCCTCGACGAGTTCCGCGCCGTCGCGGACGGACTGACGTACCGCGCGCCGACGATTCCCGTGGTCTCCACCGTGACCGGACTGGCCGCCACCGGCGACGACCTGATGACCGCCGAGTACTGGGTGCGCCAGATCCGCGAGGCCGTGCGGTTCACCGACGCCACGCGGGTACTGGAGGAGAGCGAGGGTGTCACCGTCTTCATCGAGGTGGGTCCGGACGCCGTCCTGACCGCCATGACGAGCGCCTCCGTCTCTTCGGACGCCACCGCCGTCGCTCTGCTGCGCGCGGACCACGCCGAGGACACCACCCTGCTGGCGGGGCTGGCCCGTGCCCACGCTGTGGGCGCCCGCGTCGACCTGACGTCACTCTTTCCGGGCGCAGGGCATGTGCTGAGTGCCGGGCCTGTTCCGGGCGCCGATCCTGTGCCGGGGGCCAGGCGCGTGGAGCTGCCCACGTACGCCTTCCAGCGCGAGCACTACTGGCTGGCGCCCGAGGTCCGTACGGACGCACGCAGCCTCGGTCTCGATCCGGCACGGCATCCGCTGCTCGCCACATCGGTCGAACTCGCCGACCGCGAGGAGCTGGTGTCCACCAGTCGCCTCTCCTTACGGAGTCACCCGTGGCTGGCCGATCACAGCATCAGCGGAACGGTGCTCGTCCCGGCCACCGGGTTCCTCGAACTCGCCCTGGCGGCAGGCGAACTGGCGGGCGCGGGACAGCTCGCGGAACTCACTCTGGAGGCACCCCTGCCGCTGCCGGAGCGGGGCGCCGTCCGCGTGCAGCTGGCGGTCGCGCCGCCGGACGCCGCCGGTCTGCGCTCGTTCACCGTCCACTCCCGGCCCGACACCGACGACGACGACCTTCAGCCGTGGACCCGGCATGTCTCCGGCGCTCTGGGCGCCGTCCCGGCGGGCGAGGGCGAGGGGCTGCGCCAGTGGCCGCCCGCCGACGCGGTGGCCCGGCCGGTCACGGATCTCTACGAGCGGCTCGCCGACCTGGGATACGAGTACGGGCCGGCCTTCCAGGGCGTGCGCGCCGTGTGGCAGGGCGAGGGCGTCATCTACGCCGAGGTCGCGCTTCCCGCCGATCAGCGCGAGGGCGCCGCGCTGTTCGGCATGCACCCGGCGCTGCTCGATTCCGTCCTGCACCCGCTCGTCCTGCACAGGGCGGACCCCGGCGAACCGGGCCGGATCCAGCTGCCGTTCGCCTGGAGCGGCGTCACACTGCACGCCGCGGGCGCGACCACCCTGCGGGTCCGTATCACCGAATCGGGCCTCGGAACGGTCGCCCTCCACCTCGCCGACAGCACGGGCGCGCCGGTCGCCACCGTCGACTCGCTCACCCTGCGGCCCATCGCCAAGGACGCCATCGCGCCGGCCGGGCGGCATACCGACGCCCTGTTCCGGGTCGACTGGCCCGTCACCGGCCCCGTGGACGGCCCGGCCCCGCGCATCGCCGAGCTGTCGGAGGACCGGCTGCCCGACGCGTACGACGCCGATGTACTGCTCGTACGCCTCGACGAGGCCGCTCCGCACCACCCGTCGGCGGCCCACGAGATGGCCCGTCGCGCTCTGACGCTCTCCCAACTATGGCTGGCCGATGAGCGGTTCGGGGACTCCCGGCTGGTCTTCGTCACCAGGCGGGCCGTCGGTGTGCTGCCCGGCGAGGAGATCCACGGTCTCGCGGCGTCGACGGTGTGGGGTCTGATCCGGTCCGTGCAGTCCGAACATCCCGGCCGCATCGGTCTCGTCGACCTCGATCTCGACGGCTCTCTGCTGACCGCCGCCGTCGCCTCGGGCGAACCGCAGATCGCGGTTCGAGGCACCGGACTGCGGGTGCCCCGGCTGGTACGGGAGCGTGTCGATGCCCCGTCCGAGGCACCCGCGCTCGACCCCGACGGCACCGTCCTGATCACGGGCGGCGTCGGCGGGCTCGGCGGGCTCTTCGCCCGTCATTTGGTCTCCGCCCATGGAGTACGGCATCTGCTGGTGATCAGCCGTCGTGGCCCGGACGCCCCGGGCGCCGCCGACCTGTCCGCGGAGCTGGCGGAGTTGGGCGCCGCGGTCACCATCGTCGCCTGCGACGCGGCGGATCGCGGGGCGCTCGCGGACGTGCTGGAAGGCATCCCGGCCGCGCACCCTCTGACGGCGGTGATCCATACGGCGGGCGTGCTCGACGACGCCACCGTGGAGTCGCTCACCGTCGAGCGATTGGACACGGTGCTGCGCCCCAAGGCCGACGCGGCCTGGCATCTGCATGAGCTGACGAGGAATCAAAAGCTGGCCGCCTTCGTCCTGTTCTCCTCGGTGTCCGGCATCCTCGGCACCGCGGGCCAGGCCAACTACGCCGCCGCCAACACCTACGTGGACGCACTGGCGGCGCACCGCCGCGCCCAGGGCCTGCCGGCGATCTCACTGGCCTGGGGGCTGTGGGACAGCACGCACGGCATGGGCGCCCGGCTCGGCCGGGCCGACCTCGCCCGGTGGACCAGGGCCGGTGTCACCCCGCTCGACCCGGCCACCGGTCTCGCGCTGTTCGACGCGGCGCCGGCGGGCGGGACCGCTCTCGCCGTACCGGCGCGGCTCGTCCCGTCCCGGCTCAGCGGCACCGGTGAACTGCCCGCGACGCTGCGTGGCCTGGTCGGACAGCGTCGTACGGCACGCGCCACAGAGGGTTCCGTGGCCGCCGGGGGCTCGTGGACCCGGCAGATCGCGGGCCTGCCGGCGCAGGACCGTGCGGGCGCCGTGCTCGACCTGGTGCGTACGGTCGTCGCCGGAGTACTCGGTCACGCGAGCGCGGACCGGGTGGAGCCCGAACGCGCCTTCAAGGAAGCCGGGTTCGACTCGCTCGCCAGTGTCGAGCTGCGCAACCGGCTGAACGCCACGACCGGTCTGCGGCTGCCCACGACCGCGGTCTTCGACCATCCGTCGCCCGCCGCGCTCGCCGCCCATCTGCTGTCGCGGGTGTCCGGCACCGGGACGGCCGGGCCCGCCGCGCCGGTCCGCCGGGGTGCCGCGGACGAGCCGATCGCGATCGTCGGAATGGCCTGCCGCTTCCCCGGCGGGGTTCGCTCGCCCGCTGGTCTGTGGCGCCTCGTCGCCGAAGGCACCGACGCCATCGGCGAGTTCCCCACCAACCGGGGCTGGGACCTGGACGCTCTGTACGACCCGGATCCGGACCACCTCCGTACCTCCTACACCCGGCACGGTGGATTCCTGTACGACGCCGACCAGTTCGACCCGGCGTTCTTCGGGATGTCGCCGCGCGAGGCGACCGCCACCGATCCTCAGCAGCGGCTGCTGCTGGAGACCGCCTGGGAGACTTTCGAGAGCGCGGGCCTCGACCCGGCGGTGCTGCGCGGCACCAGCACCGGTGTGTTCACCGGCGCGATGTACGACGACTACGCGTCCCGGCTGGCCAGGAGCCCCGAGGAGTTCGAGGGATTCCTGCTCGCTGGAAACCTCTCCAGCGTGGTGTCCGGGCGCCTCTCGTACACGTACGGCCTGGAAGGACCGGCGGTCACCGTCGACACCGCCTGCTCGTCGTCACTGGTGGCGCTTCACCTGGCGGCGAACGCGCTGCGGCAGGGAGAGTGCGACCTGGCGCTCGCGGGTGGTGTGACCGTCATGTCGGGACCCAACACCTTCGTCGAGTTCTCCCGGCAGCGCGGACTCTCCGAGGACGGCCGCTGCCGGTCCTTCTCCGCCGACGCGGGGGGTACCGGCTGGGCCGAGGGTGTCGGTCTGCTCATGGTGGAGCGGCTCTCCGACGCGCTCCGCAACGGACGCCGGATCCTGGCCGTGGTGCGCGGCACCGCCGTCAACCAGGACGGTGCGTCCAACGGCCTGACCGCGCCCAACGGCCCGTCCCAGGAGCGGGTGATCCGTCAGGCACTCGCCGCCGCGGGGCTCTCCCCCGCCGACGTGGACGCGGTCGAGGCACATGGCACGGGCACCAGCCTCGGCGACCCGATCGAGGCGCAGGCGCTGATCGCCGCCTACGGCCGGGACCGGCCCGCCGGGCAGCCGCTGTATCTCGGCTCACTGAAGTCGAACATCGGCCATGCCCAGGCCGCGGCGGGGGTCGGCGGAGTCATCAAGATGATCGAGGCGATGCGGCACCGGGTGCTGCCCAGGACCCTGCATGCCGAGAACCCGTCGCCGCACATCGACTGGGACGCGGGCGCGGTGGAGCTGCTCACCGACGCGACCCCCTGGCCCGTCACGGGACGGCCGGCCCGCGCGGGGGTGTCGTCCTTCGGCATCAGCGGCACGAACGCACACGTCATTCTGGAGCAGGCACCGGACCAACGGGCCGATGAAGTCGCCGAGTCGACGGACGACGATCCCGCGCCCGGCCCCGGCGTGCTGCCTCTCCTTCTGACCGCGCGGGACGAGGGCGCGCTGCGGGACCAGGCGCGCGGGCTGCACGAGCTGTTGACCTCCGAGCCCGCGCCACGCCCTGTCGACGTCGGCTTCTCTCTCGCCACCACCCGGGCCCGCCTGGAACGGCGCGCCGCCGTTGTCGGCACCGACCGCTCGGAGCTGCTGGCCGGGCTCGAAGCGCTGGCCCGGGGCGAGCAGTCGCCCTCGGTCGTACGGGCCGCCGGGGGCCGACGCGGCCGGACGGCGTTCCTGTTCACCGGGCAGGGCAGCCAGCGCCTCGGCATGGGCCGTGAACTGTACGCGTCGTCACCGGTGTTCGCGTCGGCGCTCGACACGGTGTGCGAGCAGTTGGACACCGAGCTGCTCCGCCCGGTCAAGAGCGTCCTGTTCGCCCGCCGCGACTCGGCGGACGCGGCCCTCATCGACCAGACCGCCTTCACCCAGGCCGCGCTGTTCGCCGTCGAGGTCGCCCTGTTCCGGCTCGCCGAGCACTACGGTCTGACCCCGGACGTACTGCTCGGTCACTCCATCGGCGAGGTCACCGCCGCGCATCTGGCCGGGGTGTTCGACCTCGCCGACGCCTGCGTACTGGTCGCCGAGCGCGGCCGGCTCATGCAGGCGGCCCGCGAGGGCGGCGCGATGGCCGCGCTCCAGGCCGGCGAGGACGAGGTGACGGAGGTACTGGCGGGCTACGACCCCGGGGCCGTCGCCGTCGCGGGGGTCAACGGGCCCCGGGCGACGGTGATCTCGGGTGACGCGAACCTCGTCGACGAGATCGCCGCGCACTGGCGCGCGCGGGGTCGCAAGACCAGACGGCTTCCCGTGAGCCACGCCTTCCACTCGCCGCACATGGACGAGGTCCTCGACGAGTTCCGCGCCATCGCGGCCGGACTGACCTACCACGCACCGAGGATCCCGGTGGTCTCCAACGTCACCGGGGAGCTCGCCACTGCCGAACAGCTCACCTCACCCGACTACTGGGCCACCCACATCCGGGCGGCCGTCCGCTTCCACGACGGCATCCGCTGCCTGGAGGCCCAGGGCGTCACCGAGTACGTGGAACTGGGCCCGGACGGGGTGCTGACCGCGATGGCAGGCGAGTGCCTGGCCGAGGAACCGGGCTCGCTCGTACCGCTGCTGCGCTCCGGCCGGCCGGAGCCCGGCACGGTCGCCACCGCCCTCGGAGTCGCGCTCGTACGGGGCGCGGACGCCGACTGGTCCGCGCTGTATCCGGGGGGACGCCGGACGGACCTGCCCGGTTACGCCTTCCAGCACGGCCGTTACTGGCTGGAGGGACCGGCGGTCGCGGGTGACGCGGCGGACTTCGGTCTGTCCGCCGCCGGGCATCCGCTGCTCGGCGCCGCCGTCAGGACGGCGGACCGCGACGCGTATCTGTTCACCGGGCGCGTCTCGCTCGGCAGCCATCCGTGGCTGGCGGACCACGCCGTGCACGGCTCGGCGCTGCTGCCCGCGACGGCCCTCCTCGATCTGGCGTTCCGGGCGGGCGAGCAGGTGGGCTGCGACCGGGTCGCCGAACTGACTCTCGCGGCGCCGCTGATGCTCCCCGCGCGCGGCGGCGTACAGCTCCAGGTGGTGGCCGGGGAGCCGGACGGCGACGACGCGCGGCCGGTCTCCGTGTACGCACGGCCCGATCAGGAGGGCGACGCACCGGCCTGGACCCTGCACGCCGAGGGCCTGCTCACCAAGGGCGCCGCGGTCCCCGAGACCATCGCGGCATGGCCGCCGACCGGTGCCACCGAGGCGGTCCTGGACGGCGTCTACGACCGGCTGGCCGAGCTGGGCTACGAGTACGGGCCCGCCTTCCAGTGCCTGCGCCGAGTCTGGAAGGACTCCGGCGCGGTGTACGCCGAGGTCGCGCTCGACGCGCGGCAGGGCGGCGAAGCCGGTGCGTTCGGGCTCCATCCGGCGCTCTTCGACGCGGCACTGCACGCGCTGCTGCCCGGAGTCGCCGGGGAGGGAGGCCGCTCGTGGCTGCCGTTCGCCTGGTCGGGGGTGAGTCTGTACGCGTCCGGGGCGACCGTGCTCCGAGTGCGGCTGGCGCTGACGGAGCCGGGCGACGGTTCCCTGGAGGCCGGGCTCACCGTCGTGGACGGAGGCGGCGCACCGGTCGCCGCGGCCGAGTCGCTGCTGTTGCGCCCGCTGCCGAAGGAGGCACTGCGCAAGGCCGCGAACACCGCGGGAGACGGCCTGTTCCGGGTCGCCTGGACCGAGGTGGGAGCCGGCAACGCCCCTGCGGGCACGTCGGGTTGGGCCGTACTCGATTCGGTAGGCGGTGCGGCACCCGGTTCGGCACTCGGTTCGGCACTCGGTTCGGCACTCGGTTCGGCCGAGAGGGACCTGGCGCCGGACGCCCCGCGCCACGCCGGACCGGGCGTGCCGACGGACGGGGTGGTGCCGAAGGTCGTGCTGCTGCCCGCCACCGGGCAGGGCGGCGGGGACGAGACGGCGACGCTGCCCGAGCGCGCCCGTGCCGTGGTGCGGCGGACCCTTCGGTCCGTACGGGCCTGGCTCGCCGACGAGCGGCTCGCCGACTCGAACCTGGTCGTGGTCACCCGGGGCGGGGTGGCGGCCGGCGCCGAGGACGTCACCGACCTGGCGCAAGCGGGAGTCTGGGGCCTGATCAGGTCCGCGCAGACCGAGAACCCCGGCCGGTTCACCCTCGTCGACCTCGGCCCGGACGACGGCACCGAGGCGCTGGCCTCCGCGATCGCCTGCGGTGAACCGCAGGTCGCGGTCCGTGGTGGCACGCTGCTGGCACCGCGACTGACCCGCGCAGACAGCGAAACCGGGACACCGGCACCCCGCTGGGACCAGGGCACCGTGCTGGTCACCGGTGCGACCGGCACCCTGGGCTCCGTTCTCGCCCGTCATCTGGTGACCGAGCACGGCGCACGAAGGCTGCTCCTGCTCAGCAGGCGCGGAATGGACGCCCCCGGGGCTGCGGAGCTGCACGCCGAGCTGGCCGCTCTCGGAGCCGATGTGACGGTGGCCGCGTGTGATGTGACGGATCGCCAGTCCTTGGTGTGGGCACTCGACGGCATCCCGGACGAACACCCGCTGACGGCCGTGGTGCACACGGCGGGCGTCCTGGACGACGGGGTCGCCGGCCGGCTCACCGACGAGCAGCTCGACAAGGTCATGCGGCCCAAGACCGACGCGGCCTGGCATCTGCATGAACTCACCCGGGACATGGGGCTCACCTCGTTCGTCCTGTACTCCTCGGTGGCCGGCCTCATCGGCACCGCGGGCCAGGCCAACTACGCGGCGGGCAATACGTTCCTGGACGCCCTCGCCGCACACCGCCGTGCACACGGCCTGCCCGCGGTCTCCCTGGGCTGGGGCCTGTGGGCCGAGTCCAGCGCCATCTCCGGTGATCTCGACGGGACAGATCTGCGCCGTCTCGCCAAGGTCGGCCTGCTGCCGCTGTCCACCGAGGACGGCATGGCGCTGTTCGACTCGGCGCCCGCCACTGGCGAGGCGGTTCTCGCCGTCAGCAGGCTCGACACCGCCGCCATGCGGGCCCGCGGTCCCGAACTGCCCGTGATTCTGCGGTCGTTGGCAGGGCCGGCCAGGCGCCGGGCCGCGACCGCGGAGCGCGCCGACGACGAGATCCCGCTCACCCAGCGGCTCGCCGGGCTCGGCCCCGTCGAGCGGAAGCGCACCCTGACCGACCTCGTTCGGGGCCGGGTCGCGGCCGTGCTCGGGCACTCCGACCCAGGCGGCGTCGAACCCGACCGCGCGTTCCAGGAGCTGGGATTCGACTCATTGACGGCGGTCGAACTGCGCAATCAACTGGGCCGGGCGACCGGGCTGCGGCTGCCGACCACGCTCATCTTCGACCATCCCTCGCCACAGGCCCTGGCCACCCATCTGCTCGGCGAGCTGGTCGTCGAGGACATCTCACCCGCCGAACCGGTGCTCGCCTCGCTCGCCGGCGTCGAGTCGGCGATCGAGGCCGCGGGGCCGGGCACCGAGGCACGCGACCGGATCGCCGGACGGCTCCGGGAGCTGCTCAAGGCCGCCGAGGCCGCAGCCGGTCCGACGGGCTCGGCGGGTCCGACGGGCTCGGCCGACGGCGGCCGGGACCTCGACACGGCAAGCGATGAGGAACTCTTCGCTCTCGTCGACGAGCTCGACTGATGAACGCGATCAGCGCCAGGCACACGATCACCCTCCGCGCGTCGCGCGGCGCGGCGCATCCGACCGAAGCAAACCACACCGAGGCGAACCCCACCGAGGCACGTGCCCACACCGATCCCCAGGAGCTGAATTCACGTGGCTGACGAGGCGCAACTCCGCGACTACCTCAAGCGGGCCATCGCCGACGCCCGGGAAGCCCGCAAGCGCCTGCACGAGGTGGAGGAGAAGGCACACGAACCCATCGCCATCGTCGCCATGGCCTGCCGCTACCCCGGTGGCGTGACCTCCCCCGAGGACCTGTGGCGGCTGGTGGCCGAGGGCACCGACGCGGTATCGGCGTTCCCCGGCAATCGCGGCTGGGACCTGGAGCGGCTGTACGACCCGGACCCGGAACGCCCCGGGACGTCGTACGCCCGCGAGGGTGGCTTCCTGCACGACGCGGATCTTTTCGACCCCGAGCTGTTCGGGATGTCGCCCCGGGAGGCGCTCGCCGCCGATCCTCAGCAGCGGCTGCTGCTCGAAACCGCCTGGGAGGCCTTCGAGCGGGCCGGTCTGTCCCCGCTCTCCGTCAAGGGCAGCCGTACCGGCGTGTTCACCGGGGTCATGTACAACGACTACGGCTCACGGGCGCATCTGCCGCCCGAGGGCTTCGAGGGCTATCTGTTCAGCGGCAGCGCGGGGTCGATCGCGGCAGGCCGGCTTTCCTACACCTTCGGCCTCGAGGGTCCGTCGGTGTCGATCGACACCGCCTGCTCGTCCTCCCTCGTGGCCCTGCACCTGGCGGCCGGTGCGCTGCGCCGGGGGGAGTGCGACCTCGCCCTGGCGGGCGGCGCCACCGTGATGTCCACACCAGTGGCGTTCACCGAGTTCTCCCGGCTGCGCGGGCTCGCTCCCGACGGACGCAGCAAGTCGTTCTCCGCCGGAGCTGACGGCACAGGCTGGGCCGAGGGGGTCGGTCTGCTGCTGGTGGAGCGGCTTTCCGACGCGCGCCGCAACGGGCACCCGGTGCTCGCGGTGCTGCGCGGCTCCGCCGTCAACCAGGACGGCGCCTCCAACGGACTCACCGCCCCCAACGGCCCCTCGCAGGAACGCGTCATCCGCCAGGCCCTCGCAGACGCCGGCCTCACCCCGCACGACATCGACGCCGTCGAAGCACACGGCACCGGCACCCGCCTCGGCGACCCCATCGAAGCCCAGGCACTCCTCAACACCTACGGCCACAACCGACCCGCCGAGAGCCCCCTCCACCTCGGCTCCCTCAAATCCAACATCGCGCACGCCCAGGCCGCGGCGGGGGTCGGCGGCGTCATCAAGATGGTCCAGGCCATGCACCATGGTGTGCTCCCCAAGACTCTCCACGCCGATGAGCCCTCGCCTCATGTGGACTGGACGTCGGGCGCCGTGGAACTGCTCACCGAGGCCCGCCCGTGGCCCACCAGCGGCCGACCGCGCCGAGCCGCCGTCTCGTCTTTCGGGTTCGGCGGCACCAACGCGCATGTGATCATCGAGCAGGCCGTCGGAGAAGAAGAGGTCGCCCCCGCCGAGGGGTCGGGTGGTCCGGAGGCGGATACGCGGTCCGCGGTGATCGCCTGGCCGATCTCGGGCAAGACTCCGGATGCCCTACGCGCCCAGGCACAACGCCTCTACGAACACCTCACCACCCACCCCACCCTCTCCCCCCACGACATCGGATACACCCTCGCCACCGCCCGCGCCACCCTCGACCACCGCGCCCTCATCACCGGCAACACCACCAACGAACTCCTCACCGGCCTCCAAACCCTCACCCACCACACCCACAACCACACCCACACCCACACCCCCCACCTCACCACCGGACAACCCACCACCGGCCGCCTCGCCCTCATCTTCCCCGGCCAAGGCTCACAACGCACCGGCATGGGCCACCAACTACGGGCCGCCTTCCCCGCGTTCGCCAATGCCTACGACACCGTGACCGCAGCCCTCAACAAACACCTCGACCGACCCATAGAAAAGGTCATCGAAACCGGCGACGGCCTCGATCAGACCGGCTACACGCAGCCCGCGCTCTTCGCGTTCCAAGTAGCCCTCCACCGCCTCGTCGAATCCTTCGGCATCGTCCCCGACCACCTGGCCGGACACTCCATCGGCGAAATCACCGCCGCCCACCTCGCCGGAATCCTCACCCTCGAAGACGCCACCACCCTCGTCACCACCCGCGCCCGCCTCATGCAGACCCTTCCCCCCACCGGCACCATGATCGCCATCCAGGCCACCGAACAACAAATACAACCCCACCTCACCCACAACGTCACCATCGCCGCCATCAACACCCCCCACACCCTCGTCATCTCAGGCGACACACAGACAGCCCACACCATCGCCGCCCACTTCCAACAACACGGCCACAAAACCAAAACCCTCGCCGTCAGCCACGCCTTCCACTCCCCCCACATGGACGGCATCCTCGACGAATTCCACGCCATCGCGGACACACTCACCTACCACACACCCACGATTCCCATCATCTCCACCGTGACCGGACTGGCCGCCACCGGCGACGACCTCAGAACCGCCGACTACTGGACCAACCAACTCCGCAACACCGTCCGCTTCCACCACGCCACACAAACCCTCACCACCCACAACGTCACCACCACCCTCGAAATCGGCGACGCCACCCTCACCCCACTCCTCACCGACACCATCAAACAACCACTCGCACTCCTCCGCCGCGACCAACCCGAACCCCACACCCTCACCACCGCACTCGCCCAACTCCACACCCACGGCACCCCCATCAACTGGGCCACCTACTACACCCCAACCACCACACAACACATCCCACTCCCCACCTACGCCTTCCAGCACCGGCGTTACTGGGTCGACGCCACCGCGACGGCCACGTCCAGCGCGGGGCCCGGACTGCGGGCCAGCGGGCATCCGCTGCTGGGCTCGGCCGTCACCGTCGCCGGTTCCGACCAGGCCCTGTTCACGAACCGCGTGTCGCTGCGCACCCATCCCTGGCTGGCCGCTCACCTGGTCCACGGCCTTGCGTCGATGCCCGCGGCGGCCTTGGTGGAACTCGCCGTACGGGCCGGGGACGAGTTCGGGGCCACGGTCCTGAATGAGTTCACGGTGCACACTCCCCTGGTCGTCCCGGCGAGCGGCGCCCTGCGGTTGCAGACGGGGGTGAGCCCGCTGGACGCTGCGGGCAACCGCACGGTCACCGTGCACAGCCAGACCGAGGACGGACCGTGGACCGAGCATGCGCGCGGCACCCTGGGCGTCGCCGCCGCGGGCACGTCCGTCCAGCAGACCGCCTGGCCGCCCGAGGCTGCCGAGGAGATCACGCCGGATGACCTCGACGCCCCGCTCGAAGCGGCGGGGCTCGGGTACGGACCGCTCTTCCGGGGGACCGTCGCGGCCTGGCGGAGGGACGGCGAGCTGTTCGCGGAGATACGCCTGCCCGAGCCGACGACTGACGACGGATTCACCCTGCACCCGGCCCTCCTCGACGCGGCCGTACGTCCCGCGCTCCTCCATGACGTGGCGAACGGGTCGGCCCCGCACGCCGCACGGTGGCGCGAAGTGCGGCTGTACGCCACCGGGGCCACGGTGCTGCGCGTACGGATCGGTTCCGAGGCGGCCGGGGGTACCCCCGTGTGGATCGCGGACGGGAGCGGGCAGCCCGTCGCGACGATCGGGGCGGTGGCCTCGGGGGCGGTGACCGCCGAGCGGGTCTCGGCGGCGCTGCACCGGCACCAGGACTCACTGTTCCGGATCGGCTGGGAACCCGTCGCCCTGCCCGACGACTCTGCCACGCGGGAACCGGTGTGGGGCGTGCTCGGTGTCGGGCAGCCGGACGCGGAGCACTTCGCGACCCCCGACGAAGCGGGTGCCGCGGTCGCCGCAGGACTGCCCCTGCGTTTCGTGATGTTCCGTCAGGAGTGGTCGTCCGAGATGCCCTTGGCCGACGGGGTGCACCACGTGGCCGAGCGCGTACTCCGCCATGTGCAGCTGTGGCTCGACGACGACCGGCTTGTCAACACCCCCCTCGTCGTGGTGACTTCAGGTGCGGTCCGCGTCGTGGACGACGAGGACGTGACCGATCTGGCAGGGGCCGCCGTGTGGGGTCTGGTGCGATCCGCGCAGTCGGAGCATCCGGGCCGGATCATCCTCTTCGACACCGACACCGACACCGCCCCCCACACCAACGCCGACACCGACACCAACGGGGCCGCTGTGGTCGCGTCCGGCGAGCCGCAGCTCGCTCTGCGTGCCGGACAGGCGTACGTACCCCGGCTGGTCAGGGCCGCGCAGAAGCCCGGAAGCGCCCCGCCGGTCTGGGACCCCCAGGGGACGGTGCTGATCACCGGCGGTACGGGCAGTCTCGGCGCGTTGTTCGCCCGCCATCTCGTGACCGAGCACGGCGTGCGCCGTCTGCTGCTCACCAGCCGCCGTGGCCTCAAGGCCGCCGGTGCGGAGGAGTTGACGGCTTCACTCACCGAGCAGGGCGCCCATGTCACGGTCGCCGCCTGCGACGTGGCCGACCGCGACGCACTCGCCGCGCTCCTCACGACGATCCCCGCAGAACACCCACTGACCGGCGTGGTACACACCGCGGGCGTCCTGGACGACGGCCTGGTGTCCTCCCTCACCCCGGAGCGGCTGCGCCCGGTGCTCCGCCCCAAGGTGGACGCGGCGTGGAATCTGCACGAGCTGACCCGGGACCAGAACCTCGCCGCCTTCATCCTGTTCTCCTCCGTGGCCGCCGTGGTCGGCGGACCCGGTCAGGCCGGCTATGCCGCCGCCAACCAGTTCCTGGACGCCCTGGCACAACACCGGCACGCACAAGGCCTTCCGGCCACCTCCGTCGCGTGGGGGCTGTGGGAGCAGAGCGGTGGCATGAGCGGACATCTCAGCGAGATCGACCTCAGGCGGATCGCCCGCAGTGGGTTCCGTCCCGTTCCCGAGGACCAGGGGCCCGCGCTGCTCGACCTGTCGCTGGCCCTCGGCCGGCCCGACGTGGTGGCGACGCCGGTGGACATGGCGGCTCTGCGCGCCCAGTCCGGCCGGTCCGCGGTGCTCGGCGCGCTGGTACGGGTGCCGGCTCGGCGGGCCGCGCTCGACGGCCCCGAATCGGCGGATTCCCTCGCGGAGCTGGTCGCCGGACTCGACGAGGCGGAGCAGGAGCGCGTGGCCCTCGACGCGGTCCTCGGTCAGATCGCCGCGGTGCTCGGCCACGCGGACACGTCCGCCATCCAGACCGGGCGACCGCTGACCGAGCTGGGCTTCGACTCACTGACCGCCGTGGAGTTGCGCAACCGGCTCAGCGCCCTGACCGGCAGCCGCCAGCCGGCCACCCTCGTCTTCGACCATCCGACGCCGGCCGCGCTCGCCGCGCATCTGCTGGCCGAGGCCGCCGGGGCCGCACAGACCGAGGGCGGCGTGGACTTCGCCGCGGAGATCCGGCTCGCGGACGACATCCGTCCGGCGGCCGAGGTGGTACGGGTGGCGCGCGAACCCCGGGAGATCCTGCTGACCGGCGCCACCGGTTTCCTGGGCGCGTTCCTGCTGCGCGATCTGATGCGGACCACCGGGGCCCGGGTGCACTGCCTGGTCCGCGGCGACGACCGGGCCGAGGCCCTCGCGCGGCTGCGGGCCGGCCTGGAGTGGTACCGGGTGTGGGACTCGGTGCACGAGGACCGGCTCTCGATCGTCCTGGGCGACCTGGGCGAGGAGCGGCTCGGGCTCTCCGAGGAGCGGTTCGACGAGCTGGCCCGGACGGTGGACGTGGTCTACCACAACGGGGCGCGGGTGCACTGGCTCCACCCGTACAGCTCGCTGCGCGCGGCGAATGTCGCGGGCACTCGGGAGGTGCTGCGGCTCGCGGCCCGGCACCGCACGGTCCCGGTGCACTACGTCTCGACCGTGGGTGTCTTCGACGGGGCGCGCGAACCGGGCGTACCGCTGACGGTGACCGATCCGACCGGCCCCGCCGAGGCCCTCCCGAGCGGCTACCTGCAGAGCAAATGGGTGGCGGAGCAGATCATCGAGCTGGCCCGCGAGCGGGGGATGCCGGTCTCGGTGTACCGGGTCGATGTGATCTCCGGCGACACCGAGCACGGCGCCTGCCAGACCCGGGACTTCGTGTGGCTCGGCCTGAAGGGCATTCTGCAGTCGGGCGCGGCCCCGGCCGGCGTGGGCGGTCGGTTCCACCTGCTGCCGGTCGACTACGTGAGCGGGGCGATCCTCGGTGTCTCCCGGCGGCCGGAGTCCGTGGGGCGTACCTTCCATCTGTTCAACCGGAGTTCGCTGAGCCTGGTGCGGTGTGTGGAGTATCTGCGGTCGCTCGGCTACCGGTTGGACGAGCTGGACTGGAACAGCTGGCGCGAGCGGGTGCGGGCGGACCGGGACAACGCGATCCGGCCCCTGCTGCACGCCTTCGAGATGATGACCTCGGACACGGACGCGTTCTATCCGCCGATCGACACCTCGGAGACGGAGACGGCACTGGCGGGCAGCGGCCTCGTATGCCCGCCGCTGACCGCCGAACTCTTCGCCCGTTACGTCGAGTTCTTCGTCGAGGCGGGCCATTTTCCGGCGGCTTCCGGTCATTGAGCCGCCCGAGCAAGGCCGACACATCCGACGCGGACGCACAATTGCCCGCCGCATACCCGTGAATTCAAGACGAGTCGACAGCACGGTATTCCGAGGGATGGCAATGGCAGTATTTAATAGACCCATGAACGATTCACCCATCCTGGTCATCGGTGGTACCGGAAAGACAGGACGACGCGTAGTCGAGCAATTGTCCGAACGCGGCGCGCGCCCCCTCTCCGCTTCCCGCTCCGGAGAGCGCCGGTTCGACTGGCAGGACAAGAACACCTGGGCGCCGGCCGTGGCGGGCACCGGGGCGGCCTATCTCGTGGACTCACAGGGCGAGAATGCCGCGGAGTTGATGGCCGAATTCGTCGATGTCGCGGTGCAGGCGGGTGTGCGCCGCCTGGTGCTGCTGTCCGCGCGCGCCTGGGAACAGGCGGGCGACGACGCGGTGTTCGCCGTGGAGCGCGCGGTGCGGGATTCGGGGGCCGGCTGGACCGTGCTGCGGCCTACGTGGTTCGCGCAGAACTTCAGCGAGGAGCCGTTCCTGCGGGACGCGATCGTGTCCGGCGAGGTCAGGCTGCCCACCGCCGAGGGCCCCGAGCCCTTCATCGACGCCGAGGACATCGCCGCGGCGGCGGCCGTGGCGCTGCTGGAGGACGGCCACGACGGCACCACGTACGCACTGTCGGGGCCGCGGGTGATGACCTTCGGCGACTGTGTGCGCGAGATCGCCGAGGCGACGGGCCGGGACATCTCCTATGTGCCGGTCTCCGGCGTCGAGTACGCCGACCACCTGGTCGGACGTGGGTACGACCGTGAGTACGCGGAGTTCGCCGCCGACCTGCTCGGCGAGGTGGCCAAGGGCGGCGGCGGCTATCTCTCCGACGGTGTACGGCGGCTCCTGGGCCGTGAGCCGCGCGACTTCACGGCCTATGTGAAGGACACCGTGCCGAGCGGTGTCTGGACGGTCTGAAGCAGCCGCGGCGGCGGTGGGGGCCGGGAGGATGTTCCCGGCCCCCACTGCTCTGCTCTTGCCGCCGGTCGCTCAGGGGTCCGCGCCTCAGCGGCCCGCCGGGTCGTTCGGGCGCGACCGGGGCCCCGCGTCGGCGTATTCGACGGTGCTCGTCCGCGCGGCGGCCGCCCGGTTTCGCCGGCCGCGAGAGAAGCGGCGCATCGCGGGCCGCTCCACGCCCACGTACAGCGCCCAGGCCAGCAGCAGCGAGACGGCGAGCCACAGTACGAGGAGGCCCACGGCCGCCCAGGTCGGATAGGTATCTCCTTCTGTGCCGAGGACGCTCATGGCACCGGGCAGAACCAGCCACTGCGTCAGATAGAAGGCGAACGAGATCTCACCGAGCCACACGGCCACCGGGTGGCGCAGGAGCGAGGGCCGGCCGCTGACATCGAGCTGCGCGACGGCCGGGATGAGCAACGCCACCGGCACGATGGTGGCGGCACCCAGGCCGAAGCTCGCGGGCAGCTGGAGCGAGACGACGTAACAGGCGACGAAGAGCAAGGTCAGCGGCAGCACCCGGAAGCCGGCCCACCGTCCGGTGAGAACGATACGGGCGAGCACCATGCCGAGCAGGAAGTCGAGAACCCTCACCGGAGGCAGGACGTAGAGGAACCAGTAGACGGCCGCCGGCGCCGGGTCGTCGGGGGCCGGCAGGGTCGGCTCGGCGGGCAGTACGGCGAGCGCCAGCGCGGGCAGCGCCATGATGACGGCCATCAGGCCGCCGGCCCACCACCACAGACGCTCGGTGCGGATCTTGAGCAACCGGGCATGCAGGAAAGGAAACAGCAGATAGAAGAGGCTCTCGCAGGCCAGCGACCAGTTCGCCTTGTTCATGCTGAAATACACGTTGACATCGGGCACCCATGCGTGGAGCAGCGCGAAGTTGAGCAGCTGGGTGGTGACGGGCGTCGCGACGGACGCGAAGAGGACCAGCGCCACCACGAACGTCACCACATGGTTGGGAAGGATCTTGGCGAACCGGCGCCGCCAGAACGCGGGAGCGGTGTCATTGCTCCTCGCCGACCAGGTCAGCACGAATCCGCTGAGGACGAAGAAGAACGAGACCCCTATCCAGCCCGTCTTGCTGAATATTCGCAGAAATGTATCCCCGATCGACCGGTTGTCGAAGAGCTGAACCAGCCCGGCGTGAAACATGAAAACCATGAATGCGGCGATGAAGCGCACTCCGGTCAGTGAAGTCAGCCGGGCCCGTGGACCGCTCTCTGTGGGCAACGCCGAGCTCATACGGAATTCCCTTCCTGGATTCTCCTGACGAGAATGAGAAAGCCACCCTATGAGGGTGGCTCACCATGGCGGGTAATCCGTGACTCTCTTCATCGCGTGGCCAGTTGGCCAGAGGCGGCGATGACCGTCGGATGGGCGGGCGGCACCGGGAGATGCCGCCCGCCCTGTGGGGTTCAGACCGCCGCGACGTGGTCCAGCAGTCCCGCGCCGTCCTGGGCGCGCAACAGCTCGCACACCGCGCGCAGGCCCGTTTCGAGCTGGGCGATCTCCTGGTCACCGATGGCGACCGAGGGCTCGAAGCGCAGTGTGTTGGGCGAGCTCGCCGTCGGGAAGGTGCGCACACGGTGCTTCGCCAGAAGCCGGCCCGCGATCGCGTATCCGAGAGTGGAGCCCCGGGCATGGTCGCGCAGTTGGGGGGAGGCCGAATCGGATGCGTCACGGAACTCGAGCCCCACCATCAGTCCCCTGCCACGTACGTCCGCCACCACGTCGGGGAAGTCCTCCCGGACCGCGCGGAGCCGTTCGAGAAGGCGGGCGCCACGCTCGGCCGCGCGCCGGTAGAGGGCGCCGTCGTCGGCTTCGAGGAGTTCGAGCACCTTGAGGGCGATCGTGGTGGAGAAGACGTCCTTGGCGAACGTGGAGCTGTGCACCAGCTCGAACTCGCGGCGGTAGCGGGAGGAACGGGCCAGCATCACGGAGGCCTTGGCGATCCCGCCGCCGAGGCTCTTGGCCAGGGCGTAGTAGTCACCGCGAAGGCCGATGGCCGAGCTGGCCAGGAAGGTTCCGGTGCGGCCCATGCCGCTCTGCACCTCGTCGACCACGATCGGGCAGTCGACCTGGGCGCAGGCGGCCTGGATCTGCGCCGCGGACCGCACGTCGAGCGACCGGATGCCTCCCTCACCCTGGACGGGCTCCAGGACGAAGGCGCAGAACACCGGAAGGGGCCGGGTGATGACGCCGACCTCGCCGCCCATCACGACCAGATCGAGCAGATCCACGCGCTCCTCGTCGAAGATCTTCGGGAGCGCGGGGATGTCGGCCTGGGCGATGAACTTCGCCGTCGTGGCGAGCGCGGCGAAGGGCTCACGGTAGGCGGCGTTGTGGGTGAGCTTGCCGCTGCCCATCAGCTTGCCGTGGAACCCGCCCTCCAGAGCGAAGATCAGCGGCGCGGCGCCCGCCCGCGCCGCGTTCACCTCGTCGATCCGGCGCACGACGGCTTCGATGTCGGCGGTGTCCACGCCGATCACGAGGGACGTCTCGGGGGACACGGTGGCACGGCCCGCCGCCACCTCGGCACGTACGGCCTCGACGTTGGCGGATATCTCCGCGCGGAGTTCGGTCAGCTTCATGACCCGGTCGAGTTCGGCGTGCTTGACCGCGACCTCGACGGCCTCGGCGCCGGTGCTGGCGAACACGGCCGAGTACGTCTCGTCGTTCCCGGTCTCGCGGCGCACGATGTCGTTCAGCGCCGCCGCGAGGTCCTTGGCGTACGGATGGCGCGAGAACTGGGCGTGGACCGGGGCTCCGCCCTCCAGCATCTGCTTGGCGAGGGCCACGATCGCCGGGTGGTTGTGCCCCAGCATCAGGGAGCCGTAGCCACCGGCGAAGTCGACCACGGGAATCTCCTGTCCGTGCTCGTCCCGCCGGTACAGGTAGTCGCCTTCGGCCCGTACGTAATGGGCGTCCAGCCCGACGGAGGCCAGCCAGCCGAGCAGGAAGGGCTCGGCCAGATCGATGTCGTCCATGGTCGGATCGGATCCTTCGGATCGGGGGTCGTGGGAAGCGCCGTCGGCGTCCGGCTCGTCGGTGGACAAGCCTGTTCAGTGGTACTGGGTGATCGTCGGCCCGACTCCGAGGAGTGCCCGGCCGTAGTCCTCGACGATCATCGGCAGGCCGAGCATGGCGTGCCGGCTGCCCACCTCCAGGTCCCGCCAGTAGCTCTGCAGGACGTTGGCGTGGGCGAAGCCGCTGGTACCGGCGACGTCGAGAAGCTTCTGCATGCCCTCCCTGGCACGGGAGAGCGCGGTCGCGGAGTGCATGCGCGCACGGGCGCGGTCCACGCGGGCGAGTTCTTCCCCGGGCAGCAGGCTGTCGAAGACATCGGCGACATGCAGCATGTGCAGCGAGGCGGTGTCGACGAGGTGGGTCGCCTCGGTGAACAGGTGCTGGATGACCGGTGAGTCGGCGGAGCGCCGGTAGGTGGAGTACGCGATCGGTCTGCCCCTCTCCAGGGACTGGCCGACGATGTCGAGGCCGCCCTGGGCCGCGCCGACCAGCGCCGACAGGGAGTGCAGATTGCCCTTGACCAGCTCGGTCGGAGAGAGGAGTTCCTCGAGCCGGTCGAGGTTGTCCTTCTCGACGACCAGGGTGCGCCGGTCGGGCACGAACACCTCGGTCACCGTCATCCCGTTGGTGCCGGTGCCCCGCATGCCCGCGACGTTCCAGGTCTGCTGGATCTCGGCTTCCGCCAGGGGGACCAGGACATTGACCGCTCCGGTCGTCTTCCCGTCGTCGTGCAGCGGAATGCCGATGAGCAGCGCCCAGTCGGAGATCTCGCAGCCCGAGGCGTAGGGCGCGCGGGCGGTGACCTTGAGTCCGCCCGGCACCCGCTCGGCGTGGGAGTCGGGAGAGCAGCCCGCCGAGAGGAACACCGCGTCGGGGTTGTCGCCGAAGATCTCCTGAGTCGCCACCGCCTCCAGGATGAGGGTGAACTCGGTGGACGCCGCGTGGTTGGCCACGATCCATCCGGTTGAGGCGCAGCCGCGCCCCACCTCCGAGATGATCTGTACCTGGGTGCGCATGCTCGGGTGGAGGCCGCCGTGGTCGGGCGGGGTGGTGAGCCGGAACAGTCCGGCAGCGCGCAGCGCTTCGAGGTTCTCCGGGACGGGGTTGCCCAACTCCTCGGTCGCCGCCACGTTGGAGCGCAGCAGCGGGATCAAGGCACGTGCGCGGGAGATGAGTTCCTGTGGAGTGGCGGACGGCTCGGTGGCCGGGGCGGTCGCGGTCATGCTTGTTCCTCCTGTCGCCTGCGGGAAAACGCTTTTCCTTCTTCGCGCCGGCACCTTCCGCGCATTGCTGGGTGGATTATGGTCGCCTGGGCAATCTATTTGGCGCCGCCGAAGAGCAGGTCATTGCCGGTTCTCGATTCGGTAATCGATGCCCGGGGGGATTCAGGAACGCCGGGTTATCGGTGAGTTGACGGGCGCCGGAAGGATGCGGGGTAGCGTACGGGCCGTCACGCGCCGGCAGTCGAGAAGGCACGATTGACCTGCGGAAACGCGGCGCATTCATGGTCGCCCCGGCCGACCTGACGGAGGAGCAAACCGTGGTGGATTCAGTACGGAAGAGCGCGATCGTCCTGGGTGCTGGCATGGCGGGGCTGTTCGCCGCGCGTGTGCTGGCCGATTCCTATGCCGAGGTCGTGGTGGTGGACCGAGATGTACTGCCGACCGGAAATGAGCCGCGGCGCAGGGTGCCCCAGGGAAAGCATGTGCACGGACTCCTCGCCCGCGGTCAGCAGATCATCGAGGAATTGTTTCCGGGGGTCACGGATGAATTCGTGGCGGACGGTGCGGCGTACGGTGATGTGACCGCTCAGGTGCGCTGGGTCCTGGACGGCCGGCCGATGCGGCAGCCCACGTCCGGTCTGCGGGTGGTCTCGGCGAGCCGGCCGCTCCTTGAGAACCGCGTCCGCGACCGGGTGGCCGCGCTCGCTCCCGTACGGTTCCTCGAACGATACGACGTGGTGGAACCGGTGGTCGGGGACGACGGCCGGCGAGTGACCGGTGTGGTGCTGACCGGCCCTTCCGGCGCCACCGAGACACTCGCGTGCGATCTCCTCGTGGACGCCACCGGGCGCGGCTCGCGCGCCCCGGTCTGGCTCAGTTCCTGGGGCCTGCCCGAGGTGCCGGAGGAGACCGCGAAGGTGGGCCTCGGTTACACCACGCGGCACTACGCCCTGCCGGACGAGGTACTGGGCGACCAGGTGTCCCTGCATGTCGTGGCCTCCCCGGCGGCGCCGCGCGGCGCGGTGTGCGCGCGGGTCGAGGACGGCCGGACCGTGGTGACGGCGTACGGCGTCAACGGAGACCATCCGCCGACCGACGAGGAGGGTTTTCTCGGCTTCCTCAAGTCCCTCGCGACGTCGGACGTCTACGACGCGGTGCGGCAGGGCCGCCCGCTCGACGAACTCGTGGCCTATCGCTTCCCGGCGAACCTGCGCCGCCGCTACGAGGACCTCGGCTCGTTCCCCAAGGGGTTCCTGGTGATCGGCGACGCCGTGTGCAGCTTCAACCCCACCTACGCCCAGGGCATGACCGTCGCCGCGATCGGGGCGACGGTGCTCAGGGACCATCTGGGCCGGGACGGGGAGCCGGCCGCCGGCGCGTACTTCGCGGATCTGGCCCGGGAAGCCATCGACACCCCGTGGGGCATGGCGGTCGGGAACGACCGGGCCCGCCTCGGCCTGGCCGATCCGTCCTCCGCCGAGCAGCGGCAGGCGGCCCGCGTCACGGCGGCCGCGGCACGCCACGACGAGGTCGCCGTCGCCTACGCCCGGGTCGTCAGCCTGGTCGACGGCCCCGAGGCGTTCGGCGCTCCCGGGTTCACCGCCCGTGTGGAGTCCGCTCTCGCGCGGCCGAAGGCGAAGCCCGGACGTGAGGTCGTGGAGGTCACCACCGGTGGACTGACCTTTGACGTGGAGACCGCCGGGCCGGACGACGGGGAGGCGGTGGTCCTGCTGCACGGCTGGCCGCACCACTTCGAGTCCTGGACGGATGTCGTGCCGGTCCTCGGCAGGGCCGGCCTGCGCACCATCGCTCCCAATCAGCGCGGCTACTCCCCGGGGGCCCGCCCCACGGCGGTCGAGGACTACCGGCTCCCTCTGCTCGCCCAGGACGTCCTGGGGATCCTGGACGGGCTCGGTGTGGAGCGGGCGCATGTGGTGGGGCACGACTGGGGTGCCATCGTCGCCTGGTACCTGGCGGCCCGGCACGCGGACCGGATACGGACACTGACAGCCGTCGCCTTTCCGCATCTGGACGCCTACCAGCACGCCTACCGCGTCGATCCGGAGCAGCGGGAGTCCTCGAAGTACGTCGGACTGCTGACGGCGGAGGGCTCCACGGAGTACTGGCTGGGCGACGACGCCGCCTCGCTGCGCGCACTGCTCGCCGGTGCGGACAACGCGCTGACCCCCGAACAGCAGGCCCGCTACGTCGACTTCCATACGCGGCCGGGCACCTTCCACGCGGCCCTGAACTGGTACCGCACCGGCGCGCTCCTCGACGGTCGCAGCGCACTGGGTGAGGTGACGGTGCCCACGACCTTCATCTGGAGCGTGGAGGACGAGTCGGTCAGCACTCTGGCCGCCCGGAAGACGTCCGAGTACGTATCGGCTCCGTACCGTCTCGTGACCTTGGAGAAGGTGTCGCACTGGCAGCCGCAGCAGGTGCCGGACCTGGTCGCGGCCGAGATCCTCACGCGCGTCGCCACCGGCGGTGACGGCCGTACCGGGGACAGCCGCGGTTGAGGTGCCGGCCGGCTCCCTGATGCGCCGGCTCCCTGGTGCGACGCCGGTCTCCAGGACCTGGACGAGGTCCTGGAGACCGGCGTTGCCGTATGCGCGGGTTTCCCTCGCGTGCCGCGCTCCTACGGGCCGGCGAGCCGCCGACTCGTCGTCGCCGGGTCCTTCGCCCCACCGGGCGCGTGACCCGGTGGGGCGACATCGGTTCCCGTGCTACGCGAGCGGCTGGGGCACACGCCGGCCGGCGCCGACGCCGCCGAGGTTGCGCTGCGGCGGCACGGAGGCGTCCATCCGCATGAGGGTCCGCAGTACCTTCCGTCTGCCGGACGGGACCATCTGCTCTCCGAACCCCTCCCCGATGCGGCTGGTGGGGAAGGTGACCACTCCCTGGCGCATCTTGGCGAGCAGGATGTCGGAGAGCCGGTCGACGGTGGCGTCGGAGAGGGGCGAGAGACTCAGCGTGGTGCCCTGGACCTGCCCACTGCCCCAGGAGGGCCTGCGGTCGAGCAACTGGGGCCGGGCGGCCAGGAGGACCATGAGCGACGGCAACTGGGGCGAGTCGACGAGCTGTTCGAGGAAGTCCAGGCTCGCGTCGTCGAGTTCATGTCCGTCGTCCACGAAGACCACCAGGGGCTGCGCGAGGGCCACCGCGCGCAGCAGCCTGATGCCGGCCTCGGCCAGCGGTTCGACGCGGTGCGGGGCCGGCCCGTGCCCGCCGGTGGTGATGAGTTCGGTGACGCCCGCGTCGACCTCGGCGGCCTCGTTGGGGTCCGCGATGCTCGCGTACACACGCTGTCGTACGAGTCCGGCGACGGTGGCGGTCTCGGTGGCGCATGGCGCGTCGCACAGGGCGAGCAGGAAGTCCCTGAGAAGACCGAGCGGGCGGTCCACGCACTCGGGGCCGCTCATCAGGAACCGCGTATCGCTCCAGCGGGCCATGGCACGGCCCTCGAATTCGAGCACCAGCCGGGTCTTGCCGGATCCGACTCCACCGAGAAGGGTGACCAGCTGGGGCACCGACCGGTGCCGCGAGCGGGCCAACAGGCTTCCCAGGACGTCAAGTTCGGGATCCCGGTCGATGATCGGAATCGAGGGGTGCGCGAGGGAGCGCCAGTGGGCGGAGCGCACACGCCAGCCGGTAGCGGTCCCGCCCGAGCCGCTGTAGCTGATGGTGGTGTTGGTACGGGCCCTGGTGGTCTCGTCGGCCCGCACGGTGCCGGCGGAGGTACGGGCCAGGAGGGTCCGGCAGGTGTCGACGGCCGGTCCGACGATCATCGGTGGGGCGTCGGTGCCCTCGACGAGGCGGTACAGCTGGGCCTCGCCCGTGGCCACGGTCGCCCGGATGCTCACCGGCTGCCGTTTGGTGAATCTGGTGGTGCAGGGGAGGCAGGTGAGCATGGCGAGGGCGGCGGAGACCGCGCGCTCGGGGGCCTGGTCGCCGGTGAACACGGCGAGCAGTGCCGGGCCCGCCGGTGCCGCGACGGCGCCGCCGAGATACTCGACGGTGTCCCGCAGCGAGTCGGCGACCGAGGCGAGGCTGGACTCGACGTGCGGGTCGTCCGGCGCGGCCCCGCCGTCGTCGACGGCCGTCTGCACCATGACCACGCTGTACTCCCGGGCATCCGGCCGAACCGGTCCGGGTGCGGCCGGCCACTCGCCCACGACAGTCCGTGCGACGGCCGGCTGCTCGGGCGCGGCCCGCCGCAACAGCTCGGGCCGTACGGAGTTGATCACGGTCCGGGGCCGGGCGCCCTCGGCGGCCCCGGGCCGGGTGCTCCCGGCGGGCGGGCGTTCGGCCGCGGTGACGAGCAGCGCGTCGTCGTGACGCAGGATCGCCTGCTGGAGCGACTGAAGCCGGTGGCCGGGTTCGAGGCCGAGCTCCTCCACAAGACGTTCGCGCAACCTGTTGTACGAACCGAGCGCGTCGGTGTGCCGGCCGCACCTGTACAGGGCGAGCATGAGCTGGCCGCAGAGCCGTTCGCGCAGCGTGCCCGCCTCCACGGCGGCCTCGATCTCCCGCAGTACGGCATGGTGGCGTCCCAGGGCGAGTTCGGCCTCGAAGTAGTCCTCAAGGGCGTCGATCCGGGCATTCTCCACGCCCGTCAGCTCCGGCCAGTCGAAGCCGGCCTCGACGAGGTCGGCGAGGGCGTCGCCGCGCCACAGCCCGAGGGCCTGGCGCAGGGTCGCGGCGGCGCCGTCCGTCGAGCCGCCGGCCAGCTGGGCCCGGCCTTCTTCGGCCAGCCGGTGGAACCGGTACAAGTCGACGTTCTCCGGGTCCAGTTGCAGCGTGTAGCCCGGCGGCCGGGTGATCAGCGAGGCCCGGCCCGCCATATCCTCCCGCGGGTTGAGGGTTCCCCGCAGACCCCAGATGGCGTTGTGCATGATCTTGCGTGCGGAGTTGGGTGGTTCGTCGACCGGCCACAGAGCCTCCATCAGCGCACTGGTGGAGACGACCCGGTTGGCGTTGAACAGCAGAAAGCCCAGCATCGCCCGCTGCTTGGTCCCCTGAACGGGCACGGTTCTGTCATTGTCCGAGAGTTCCAGCGGCCCGAGGACACGGAACTGCATGTGCACTTCTCCCCCTGTAGGTGCAGACATATGGGGGGACACACACGGCTCCCCCGGACCGCCGCCATTGCCGGTCGTTTCGGCATACGAGTGGAACGGCGCCCGCACCGCACCCACGCTGTACGGGCACCTTGATGTCATGCCCCGGTGCTGGACGACGTGGTTCGCACGTGCTGCTCGGCCAGGACTTCGTCGTCGTGGCGTTCGCCGTCGTGGCGCTTGTCGTCGTGGCGCTTGTCGTCATGACGCTCGTCGTCCGCCGCCGACTCCTCGGCGCCGGTCACCGGAACCTTCCGCAGCAGCCACACGGACAGGCCGCACAGCAGCACGCTGAGACAGGCACTCACCACGGCCGCGGTGTGGAGTCCGGAGGTGAGACCGGAACGGACCACATCGGCCAGGGTGGAGCCGAGTTCGCCCGGGACGCGTTCGGCGACGGCGACGCCGCCGCTGTAGTTGCCGGCCGCCTCGGCGACCACGTCCTTCGAAACACCGGCCGGTGCCGAGTCGTTGACGTGGCCCCGGTAGACCGCCGCCATCACGCTGCCGGTGGCGGCGATACCGAAGGCGAGGCCGAGTTCGTAGCTGGTCTGGCCGACCGCGGCCGCCTGGCCCGCCTTCGCCGGCGGAGCGGCGCCGACGGCGATGGCCGTGCCGAGTACGGTGATCGGCGCGAGGCCCGCCATCATCACGGTGGTGCCGACAGCTGCGGTGGCGACCCCGGAACCGTCGGAGGGCAGGGTGGTGAGCACCACGAAACCGATGACGGCGAACAGCGCGCCGCCCGCGATCACATAGGCGGGGCGGACCCGGCGGGTCAGCAGGGGCGTGGCCTGCGAGCCGATGACCAGGCCGACGGCCGGCAGCACCATCAGCCATCCGGTCTCGGCCGAGGGCACACCGCTGACCAGCTGGAGGTACTGCGGAACCACGTACTCCACACCGTTCATGGCGGCGAGACCGACGAACAGCAGCAGCAGCGCCGCGGTGAAGGTCCGCTGGCCGAACAGACTCAGCTCCAGGAGCGGGTTGTCGATACTGCGCTGACGGGCCACGAACACGGCACCGAAGACCGCACCGGCCACCAACGGCACCACGGTCCAGAGCGCGAGGCCGTGCTCGCCGAAGTTCTTGATGGCGAGGACGAGCGGCAGCAGGGTCAACAGCAGCAGCGGCATGCTGATGAAGTCGAGCTTCTTCGCGTCGGGATTGGCGTGCTCGGGCACCGTGAACGGCGTGACGATCAGCGCGGCCGCCATCACCGGTACGCCGAGCAGGAACACCGAGCCCCACCAGAAGTGCTCCAGCATGACCCCGCTGATCACCGGGCCGATGGCGATACCGGCCGACAGCGCGGTGACCCACATGGCGATCGCCCTGGCCCGCTGCCGCTCACCGGTGAACATATGGGAGATCAGTGCCAGGGTGGCGGGCATGATCGCGGCGCCGGCCACTCCCAGGAGGGCCCGGCCCCCGATCAGCACCAGCGGGTTCGGCGCGTACGCGGCCACGACCGAGGCGACGGTGAACGCGGCGGCGCCGATGAGCAGGACCCTGCGCCGGCCGAAGCGGTCACCGAGATTGCCCGTGAGCACCAGGAGACCCGCGATGACGAAGCCGTAGATGTCATTGATCCACAGCAGTTCGGTGCTGGTGGGCTCCAGGTCGGCGGAGAGCGGCGGAGTGGCCAGCCACAGGACGCCCAGGTCGGCGGTGAGCAGCATGGTGGGCAGCAGCAGGAAGGCCAGACCGATCCACTGCCTCGCCCCCGCCCGGCGGGGTGGCGTGTCACTGATTTGGCTGGTCATGGGGTGGTCCTCCTGGACGCTCAGGTCGGGTGACGAAGGGGGCCGCCGGACGGGGGCATCGGTGCGGTTCCGTACTGGCCGGCGGCCGTACATCGAGTCGACCCGCCGCAGTGCTCCGCGCGAGTCCGGCAGGGGACTCCGGCGAACTGCCGCTCCGGCGACGCGACGGGGGATTCCCGTCGCCGGAGCGGCAGCGATCCGAAGCGCCTGGGAGCATGAGAGGACCCAGGCGGATCAGGAGCGGTCCGGGCCCGTCACGCGTGTCGCTCATCGGCCGGTCCCGGACTTCTCACGCCCCGATCCTGCGGCACCGGCCACGGCCTGGGCCACGGGAACCTCAATAAGTCGCAGGAGGAGTGTGCTCAGTTGCCGGGCGAGCACCGCGGGGCGTCCGGGCCGCCTGGACCGGGCGCCGAGAGGGAGCACAGGAGCACGTCGAGGATCCTGGTGAGCTGTCCCAGAGCCTCGTGCGCGTCGGCGCCGGCACACATGCGGCAATGCAGCCCCTGGACGAGACCGGCGGCGAGCGCGGTGACGGTCTCCGGGTCGGCGTCCTGCCGCAGATCGCCGTCGGCATGGGCCTGTACGAGCAGTTCGCCCACCCGCGGCAGCCAGGCGGCCGTCCAGTCCTCCTGGGACGGCCGTTCCCAGCCGAGCCTGACCGCCGCCCGGACGACGGGCTCCCCCGCGAGCAGCCGGCCGATCGCGAGAACCATCTCTCTGGCCCGGCCCAGGGAAGGTGCCCGGACGGAGTCCGCACTCGCCACGGCATCCACGGCATCCGCGGCTTCCACGGCATCCGCGGCTTCCACGGCTTCCCGGACCATCGACACGGACAGCGCCTGGACCGCCTCGACCAGCCTCTCCTTGGTGGGGAAGTGGAAAGTCAGTGCACCCATGGACATACCGACCGATCGGCTGATGCTCGCCAGAGAAGCGCCGTGGTAGCCGCCGCGGTCGATCTCCTCCGCCGCCGCGTACACCATGGCGCGACGGGTTCGCTCGGCACGCTCCTGGACCATCACGCCGCTCCCTCGTCGTCGTGAAGGCGCGTCAACTTCCCCTGCCCGCGCCCGTTGACGGTCTGTGGCCGGCGCACGTTCAGCGGTCCGGCGGAGCAGGGCAACGCCGACGAGCCGACGTGCGTTCCGGTTGCCTACCCAGACCATGAAAGAAAAAAAGTGCTATTTTTTGTCACTGTCCACGTCGGCTGTTCTCCGGGGGTCTCATGTCGACAGCAGATGTCTCCACCGTGCCGTTGAGATCGGTCACCACGCCCAGCGACCTGTCCGCCTTCGCCTCGGACGTATTCGGTCATCTGCCCCGCAGCGACCAGCGCCGCTGGGCCGAGGCCTATCTGTGCGGCATGCTCACCGTGCCGGGCAAGAAGACGATCCGGCGCATCGCACGCGGCGTCTCTCCCTGTCCCGGGGCCCCGCACGCACTGCAGCAGTTCATCAGCGCCAGTCCCTGGGACTGGACGACCGCCCGCGAGACGCTGGCCCGCGCCGCCGCCACGCATCTCCCCCACCACATATGGACCACGGGCATCACCTTCATCGAGAAGCGCGGCGAGCATTCGGTCGGAGTGCACCGGCGCTTCGTGCCCGGAGCCGGGCGCACGCTCAACTGCCAGGTGGGCATAGGGCTGTTCCTCACTTCCGAGGACGAGAGCATCCCCGTCGACTGGCGGCTGCTCGTGGACGACACCTGGTCGGGGGACGCGGTACGCCGTCGGCGGGCCCGCCTGCCGGAGTCCGTCGGCGCGGCGCCCGACTGGGCGCTCGTGCTCGAACTCGTCGACGGGCTCGCCGCACTGCGGCTCTCCGGCCGGACCCCGTTCGTCGCCGATCTGCAGCCCGGCATGGACACCGCCCAACTGGCCCTGCAACTCGGCCAGCGGCAGCAGGACTTCGTCCTCGAGGTCCGGCAGGACCAGCCGGTCGTGCCGGACGCCCAGCAGTCTTTCGGAGTGCTGACACGCGGGCGCCCGTTCGGCGCCCACCAGTTGATGGCGCATCTGGCCGCGCACCAACCCCATGTGGTGAGCACGGAGCGACTCGGTCCGGGCCGTCACGCGGATGTGCTCTCCACACCGGCCCGGTTACCCGGCGGCCCTGGCGGCTACCGTCTCCTCGCCGAGGTCTCCTCCGTCACCCGACGGCCCGTGCGGTACTGGCTCACCTCACTGGCGCATCAGCGGACCAGCGAGTTACTCACCCTCATCCGCCGTCTGACGCTGACCCGTACCGCGGTGCAGAGCCTTGAGGACGACTACGGGCTGCTCGACTTCGAGGGACGGTCGTTCCCGGGCTGGCACCACCACATGACACTGGCCACGGCCGCGTACGTCTACCGGCGCATACACGAGAACGACAACGCCCACCAGGGGGCCGCTTAGGACGTGTTGCGAAAGTCCCGCCTGCCCGGGAACATCCGGTCCTCTCGGGCGCCGGGACCCGACCCGCGCGAACCGGCCCGCGATCGGGGGTCAGCCGGGCCGGCGCCAAGGCGTGAGGTCGAGCCCCGGATACCGCAGTGCCATCCCGGCCAGCGTCTCCGGTGTCCGGTACGGATGTCCAGGCGGCGGGAACCCGAACGCCTGGAGCTGGCGCGGGGTGGCCCGCTCGACGAATTTGAACCAGTCCCGCTGACCGGCGGAATAGGCCCAGCCCCGGCGCTGCCCCCATTGGACACCGGAGGGACGGAAGTTCAGGTGCATGGTGTAGCGGGCGCCGCGCGGCGCGGTCATCGCCGTGCCGCGATGAACGGTGCCGATCTCGAAGGCGACGACTGTCCCGGCAGGACCGGCTGCGGACACCTCCGCTCCGTACAGGTGCGGGCTGCCGCTGCCGTCGTGGAAGCGGCTCCTGCTTTCGAGGCCGGCCCGCAGATACCTGTCGGGCACGGCGGGGAGGCCGGCCGTGTGCTTCCGCGGGACAAGGTGCGCCGGGCCGAACTCCTCGGGCACGTCCGCCAGGTACACGAACATCTCCAGCTGGCGGAAGCCGGGCGCGGTGCTGGGCACCAGGAGGGTGTGGCCCAGGTAGTCGCGGTGCAGGTCCTGGTCGTAGTCGCTGGCGCCGGCATACTTCGCCCATGCCTCCGCCCCGTAGATCTGGAAGCCGTCGTCTTCCAGCAGCGTCTCGGCGTGCGTCAAAATCCGGTGGTTCACAGCCAGGAGGCTGATCTCCGTGCCGGCGAACGGGAAGTAGTCGATCCCGGCGAACTGGTCACCGATGAAGCGGTCGCGTCGCGCATCGGTTGCGTCATGGAACCCCTCGGCGGACGGGAAGAGCAAGTCCAGTTCGCCCGCGGCGGACTTCAGCTCATGGGGTGGGATGAAGCCGGGGAGGATGACGAAGCCGTCCTCTCGCCACGCCTGCGCCGCTTCTTCGAAGTCCCTCGGGCCAGGATCATCAGGGCGGTTGACGCGGGCAAGCGGTTTTCCGGGCAGTACACGTCCGAGGCGGACAGCTGCCCATCCCGGACCCGAGCCGGAGCCACAAAGTTGAACGCGTTCAGAAATGCTGGCAAAGTATCCGGCCACGGCCCACTTCCACCGGGTGGCCGGTGCGAGCGAAGGGCGGGCGGTCTGGTGGCGGGTGGGAGCAGGTCGCGCGTGTGGGGGACGCCGCTCAGAGGTGCGGCGCGTCCGCATGCTCCAGAGCCTTGCGGGCGGCGAGATATCCCGCGATTCTGAACGCCAACTCGTGGGAGCCGAACGTCTCGGCGCCGGGCTGCCGCAGCACCACCGGGGTGGCGGTCACGACGCCGTGCTCGGGCAGGTTCAACTGCTCGTCGATCCCTGCGGCGACCGCCGCGAAGGCAACGCCAACCGGGCGCGTATGACGGGGCGTTCACTTACATCGAGGCAGACGCAGGCAACGACGACGCCTCCGTACACCACCGGACAAACGGCCCAGGCCTGATCCGCCGATCGGGCCAGGGCCGTTTCCCTCAGCCCATCGGTGACGTGGCGGCCGGGTCCTCCTCCGCCCCCGGCATGGCGGGCGGCTGGTTCTCGCTGCCGCGTCCCCAGCCGGACGACGCTCCGTCCGTGGTGAGCTTGAAGTCCACCGTGCCGGCGGCGAGCAGGTCATGGTGTGAGATCCAGCTGCGACCGGTCTTCTCACCCCCGACGGTCAGCTTGTCGATGTACTGGTTGACCGATGACTTCGCCCCCGGGGCGTTCAGCGTGAGCCGGGTGCCGTCGGACTGCGTGATCACGGCCTTCGGGAACATGGGCGCGGAGAAGATGTAGTTTCCCGTGCCTGGCTGCGCCTCGAAGAGGCCCAGCATCGCGAACGCGCCCATGGCCGAACTGGCGCCGAGGTCGTCATTGCCGGGAATACCGTTGTACGTGTCCGTGTACAGCGCGCGCTGCGCGCGTGTCACCGCGGACGTCTTCCAGGGGCTGTCCGTCCACGCGTACATCCACGGGGCGTGGAAGTCGGGCTCGTTGTTCGGGTTGAACTCGAAGTGGCCGTTGTAGTCGATCGGCCCCGTCACCCAGTGCTTCGACGCCGCCGTGGAGACATCGTCGAGGACCGCCGGGAAGGTGAAGAACGTATCGAGCCGCTTCTCGGCCTCGTCGGCTCCGCCCATCAGCCGGAACAGCGCCTCGGGATCCTGCTGGCCGAGCCACTGGTACTGCCAGGCGGTGCCTTCCTTGAAGCCCTTGCCGTTCACCACCGCGTCGGTCGGTACAAAACTGCCGTCAGCCGCGCGGACCTGGGGGAACCCGGTATAGCCCTTGGACTCGATGTCCGGATTCCAGATGTGCGCGAATTCGTCACAGCGAGGCTGGAGGGCGTCCGCCTCCGCGGACTTTCCGAGGCCGACGGCCATCGTGCCGAGCGCACAGTCCGCCAGCGAGTATTCGAGACCGATGGAAGCGGCCTCACCCGGAATACGCTCGGACGGAATGAATCCCCTGGCCAGGTAGTCCGGATTGAACTCGCGGGCCTTGATGTCGGTCGCCGGGGGCGGGACCTCATTGACGTTCTTCCACAGCGCGGCGAAAAGCTTGGCCGAGAGTTCGTCATCGAGCAGACCGCGCGAATACAGGGTGACGATGAAGGGCGTTACGGGATCACCGCTGGTGGCATTCGTCTCGGCCTGGCCCAGCGACCACCGGGGCACCCATCCGCCCTGTTCATAGATCGCCAGGATCGACCGGGCTATATCGGTGGCGCGTTTCGGTTCGAGAAGCGCGATCAGCTGATTCTGTGATCGGTAGGTGTCCCACATCGACAGCATCTGGTAGTAGTCGTCGCCCGGCGCGACCTTGTGCGGCTTGCCGTCGAAGCCCTGGTAGGTGCCGTCCACGTCCTGTGCGACCGACGGGTGCAGCAACCCGTGGTACAGCTCGGTGTAGAAGGTCTTCAGGTCGTCGGTCGAGTCGCTGGACACCCGCACACTCCGGAGCTGTTTCTTCCACACCGCGTGCGCGTCGCCGCGCACCGTGTCGAAGGACTTCAGCTTCCCTCTGGACCCCGGGCCCTTGGACAGCTCCGCGACGCGGTTCCTCTCCGCGCCCTCGACCGAGGTGTAGGAGACGCCGGTGTGGGTGACGACCGGGGCCTTCCCACCGGGTGCGAAGGAGAGCACAGCGCCGCCCGTGGCAGCGGTTCGCCCGGCGACGGGTACCTTCTCGCCCCGGTTCCAGGTGGCGACCCCGGCGATCGGCTCGGAGAGCGTCATGCTGAAGTGCAGGGTGTAACGGCTCGGCCGATCGGCCCCGCAGAAGGAGCCGCTCGTCACCGAACCCTGGATCTTGTCGCCGACGACCTTCACATCGCCCGCGAACGTCTGCCCCCAGACGTCCGTGACATTGACGATCAGCTTGCGATCCCGCTCGCCGTCCGCGTACGTGAACCGGTCGACGCCCGTACGGGTGGTCGACGTCAGCTCCGCGCGTATGTCGTGCTTCTCCAGCGTCACACCGTAGTAACCGGGCCTCGACACCTCGGTGTCGTGACTGAACTCGGACATGTTCGCCGAGAGGGATGTGTCGGTCACCGCGCCCACGGTCGGCATGATCCGGACCCAACTGCCCGCGGGGCAGCCGATACCGGAGAGATGCACCTGACTGAAGCCGGTCAGAGTGGTGGCTTCATAGTTGTAGGCGGCATTTCCCACATTCGTGTCCGGACTGTTCTGCACCATGCCGAACGGCACGGTGGCTCCGGGGAACGTCATTCCCGAAGTGGTGTTGCCGACTTGCGGATTGACGTAGTCAGTCGGATCCGAGACCGAATGCGGCGCGGCACTGGCGGCGGGAACTCCCAGCAGGCCCGCCATGACCGCCGCGGCGGTCGCCCCCACCGCCGTTCGCCACCGGGTGACGAATCTGGACATGTTGAGCGCCTTCCGATTGACAACGTTGTCGTAGGCTCGGATGCTTACAGTTGCCGCGACTTACGTCAAGGGACTTAACAAATGCCGGGCCGCGATCTCGGCTTCGACACACGCGCCTCGCCGCCTCGCCGCCTCGCCGCCTCGCCGCAGGCAAACGCGCCCCGGCGGTACAGGACATCTCCTGTCCTCCACCTCTGCCATGGTGGCGGCCGTCACCTGGGTCCTGGACGTCACCGCTCCGTACAACGGCTGAGCCGGCGGACTGACCCGGCCTGACATGCCTGCGCCGTCCGGGCCGCCGCAGCCACGCGGGCGGCCCGGACGGCGCGGGCACCGGACACGTGGAGAAGCGGAAGGAAGCGGGTCACCGTGAGGATGCGGAAGCTGGGACTGACCGGCATCGATGTCAGTGCCTACTGCCTGGGCACCATGGTGTTCGGCAAGATGGGCAATCCGGATCACGACGCCTGCGTGCGCATGATCCACCGGGCGCTCGGGGCCGGCATCAATTTCATCGACACCGCCGATGTCTACGGCTACAGCGAGACCGAGGAGATCGTCGGCAAGGCCCTCAAAGGACGCCGCGACGAGGTCGTACTGGCGACCAAGTTCAACGGGCCGATGGGCGAGGGCCCCAACCGCGGCGGCAGCTCCCGGCGCTGGGTCGTCCAGGCGGTCGAGGGCTCGCTGAAGCGGCTGCGGACCGACTACATCGACCTCTACCAGATCCACCACCCCGACCCGCACACGGACATCGAGGAGACCCTCTCCGCGCTCACCGACCTCGTGCGCGCCGGGAAGGTCCGCGCGATCGGCTCCTCCAACCTGCCGGCCTCGGAGATCGTCGAAGCGCAGTGGGTGTCCCAGCGGCGCGGACTGCACCGCCTGCGCACCGAGCAGCCCACCTACTCCCTCCTCAACCGAGGCATCGAGCGGGAGGTCCTGCCCACCTGCCGCCGCCACGGCATGGGCGTTCTGGTGTGGAGCCCGCTGGCCATGGGCCTGCTCACCGGCCGCTACCGCAAGAACACCGCGCGGCCCGACAACGCCCGCATGCGCTGGGTCCCCCGGCACCTCACCGACGAGCGCAAGCTCGACGCGGTCGAGCGGCTGCTCACCCTCGCCGAAGAAGCCGGCCACTCCCTCACGCACCTGGCCATGGCCTTCGCCACCAGCCACCCCGACGTCACCTCCGCCATCATCGGCCCGCGCACCATGGACCAGCTGGACGACCTGCTCGCCGGCACCACCCTCACCCTCGGCGACGACATCCTCGACACGATCGACGCGATCGTCCCGCCCGGTACCGACATCAGCCCTCTGGACGTCTCCTACACACCTCCCTCCCTCATCCGCACGGACCTGCGCCGACGCCCGTTCCACGAGCGAGCCGCGGCCTGAGAGCGCGATGACCGTGTTCCGCCTGCTTCGGTGACCAGCCGTGGTGGCGGTCTCGCCGTGGTAACCGAGGGCCTTCGGGACGACGGGGGACGGGGCCGGGGCCGGGGGCCGGGGCCGGGGTCTGACCGACGACCCCGGCCCGTGGAGAAACCCGGGGTCACCAGTCGTGGACAGTCCCGTCCCCGAGTCTGTTGACGGGCAGGTAGGCCGCCTTGTACGGGTGGGCGGCAGCCAGTTCCTCGTCCAGCTCCACTCCGATGCCGGGCGCCTCGCCAGGGTGCAGGTGCCCGTCCGTGAAGGTGTAGGCGTGCCGGAACACCTCCTCGGTGAGCGGGGTGTGACCCGAGTACTCCTGTATGCCGAAGTTGTGGACGGCGAGGTCAAGATGGACCGCGGCGGCCATCCCCACCGGGGAGATGTCCTCCGGCCCGTGCACGGCGCTCTTGACCTGGTACTGCGCGGCGAAGTCGAAGAGCTTGCGCAGCGGTGTGACACCGCCGAAGTGCGTGACCGCCGAGCGCACGTAGTCGATCAGCTGCTCGGTGATCAGGGCCTGGTAGTCGTACACGGTGTTGAGGACCTCGCCGATGGCCAGCGGCGTGGTGGTGTGCCGGCGCACCAGTCGCAGGGCCTCCTGGTTCTCGGCGGGGGTGCAGTCCTCCAGCCAGAACGGCCGGTAGGGCTCCAGGTCCTTGCCGAGCCGTGCCGCCTGGATCGGTGTGAGCCGGTGGTGGGCGTCGTGGAGCAGGGGCAGTTCGACGCCGAACTCCGCGCGTACCGCTTCGAATACGGCAGGCATGTGACGCAGGTAGGCGTCGGTGTCCCAGTCCTCCACCAGGGGGCGGGCCTGCTGATGCAGGACGGGCGATCCGGCGTCGTCCGTACTGGACACGCCGTACACGGCCCGCAGACCGGGGATGCCCGACTGGATCCGGACCGCGGGGTAGCCCTCGGCCAGGCGGGCCCTGACCGAGTCGAGGAGTTCGGGGATGTCACGGCCGTTCGCATGGCCGTAGGTGCCGACGCGGTCCCGGCTCGCCCCGCCGAGGAGTTGGTAGAGCGGAAGCCCGGCGGCCTTGGCCTTGATGTCCCACAGTGCGACGTCGACGGCGGCGATCGCGGCCATCGTCACCGGCCCGCGCCGCCAGTAGGCGCCCCGGTACAGGGACTGCCAGGTGTCCTCGATCCTGTGCGGGTCCAGACCTATGAGCAGTGGGGCCACATGGTCGGTGAGGTAGCTGACGACGGCGAGCTCGCGGCCGTTGAGGGTGGCGTCGCCGAGGCCGGTGAGTCCCTCGTCCGTCGTCAGCTTGAGGGTGACGAAGTTACGGCCGGGGCTGGTGACGACGACGGTCGCGTCGACGATCTTCATGGATGTTGTTTTCTCTTCCGGGTGCGGTGGGTGGGGGGTTGTTCAGCCCTTGGTGGCGCCCGAGGTCAGCCCGGACACCAGGTACTTCTGGCCGAGGACTGCGGCCAGGACGACCGGGACGGTGATCAGGGTGGAGGCGGCCATGAGACCGCCCCAGTCGGTGCTCGCGTAGGAAATGAAGTTGAAGAGGGTCACCGGCACGGTCTGGGTGATGTCGTCGGCGAAGACCAGCGCGAACATGAAGTTGTTCCAGCTGAAGACGAAGGCCAGCAGCGAGGCGGTCGCGGTGCCCGGTGCCGCGAGCGGCAGCGAGATGCGCCAGAAGGCGCCGAAGGCGCTCAGTCCGTCGGTGCGCGCGGCTTCCTCCAGTTCGACCGGCAGCCCCGCGAAGAAGCTGATCATGATCCACATGATGAGCGGGACGGAGACGAACATGTGGCTGAGGATCAGCACGGTGTAGGAGCCGACGAGGCCCAGCTGCGCGAACAGGTAGTACCAGGGCACCAGCAGCGAGATCGCCGGGACGATGCGCGCGACCAGGATGAGGGAGCCGACGCGGTGCATGTCGAACCGGCCCACTGCCCAGGCGGCCGGCACGGCGATGACGGCGGACAACACGGTGGATATCACGCCGACGAGCAGGGAGTTGCCCATCGACCGCAGGATCTGCCCGGCCTCGACGATGCTGCGGAAGTTGTCGAGGGTGGGGCGGAACCACAGGCCCACGGACGGGTCGGTCACCTGCACGTTGGTCTTGAACGCGGCGGCGAACATCCACACCACCGGCAGCGCGAAGACGAGTGTCACGATCGTGATGGCGGTGCCGCGCAACCAGGACCAGTTCCTGCGGCGCGGCGGGCCGGCCGGGCGCCTGCCGGTGGAGCGGGTGGCGTGGGTGACGGTGGCACTCATGTGTTCTTCCTTCCGCCCCGGCGGCGCAGCAGCACCACGACACCGATGATGAAGAGCGTGAACAGGACGAGAACGGCGGCGGCCAGGCCGTACTCCTGGTAGTCGAAAGTGAGCCCGTAGGCGTAGACGTTGAGGGTTTCCGCCTCGAAGTCCGAGCCGCCTCCCGCGCCCTTGGTGGCGTAGAGGATGTCGAAGGTCTTGAGGGCGTCGACGGCGCGCAGTACGAGCGCGGTGGCAAGGGCCGGGCCGAGCATCGGCAGCACGATGTGGCGGAAGCGTTGCCACGCGTTCGCGCCGTCGACGAGCGCGGCCTCCTCGGGCTCCTCGGGGAGGGTGGTCAGGCCGGCGAGCAGCAGCAGTGTCATCATCGGTGTCCACTGCCACACGTCGATGAGCATCAGCGTCGGCAGCGACTGGCCCACCGAGCCGAGGAACTCCTGCCTGGGCAGTCCGACGCCTTCGAGGAGGTGGTTGGCTATGCCGTTGGTGGGATCGAGGATCAGCAGCCACAGGATGCCGATCGCCACCGGCGTGGTGAGCAGCGGAATGATCAGGACGGTACGCACCCAGCGCATGCCGCGGAACGGCTTGCGCATCAGCATCGCCAGCGCGAGGCCCAGCACCGTCTCCACCATCACCGCACCGACCGTGAACACGAGTGTGCGGCGGGCGGCGGGCCAGAACCGGCGGGTGTCGCCGAGGGCATCGGCGAAGTTCCGCAGGCCGATGTGTTCCTTGCCGGCGTTCACCGCGCCGAAGGCGTCGGTCAGGCTGAGGTCGAGCGTGAAGGCCAGGGGGAAGACGATCATCAGGCCCACGAAGAGCAGCGCCGGGGCGAGCATCGTCCACTTCAGGCGCCGGTTGGCCTGTTCGAAGGTGCGCGGCCGACGCGCACGGGCCGGTCCTTCGCCCGGCGGCCGGGAGGCGACCGGGACCGTGGAGGCCTTCGTGATGGACATCAGGACTCCTTGTGGCGGTTGTCGCGGACCAGGAAGTCGGCGAACTCCGCGTCCGCGTCGCGGGCGACGGGCGGTACGGCCTCGCCGAGGATGCCGGCGACCAGCGGCCGCCCGACGATGTCCCGGGCCCGGCCGACCTGAAGGACGCGGGGCCGGTCATAGCCCAGACCGCGCTCCGCGTTGAGCCGCATGGCGTCGGCCAGGTCCGGCGGGAAAACGGCGAGCGCCTTCGGATCGGACCACACGGAGGCGCGGGCGCCGGGGATACCGTCCGACTGGAGCGCGGCGGACATCTCCGGCCCGGCGGCCCACTTGATGAACTGCCAGGCGTCATCACGCAGCCGGGAGAACGTGTTGATGCCGAGGCTCCAGGACGGGATGTTGTGCGGCCGGGCTCCGGCCGGTCCGGCGGGGAAGGGGGCGAAGCCGACGCTCTCCCGCACGGTGGACACCTTCGGGTCGAGAAAGCTGCTGTAGATCGCGTCGGCGTCGATGTAGAACGCCGCCTTGCCCTGCGCGAAGATCGGCATGGCGCCTTCGAGGCTCATGTTGGTCGCCCCGGGCGGGCCCGTTCTCGCCAACAGCCTGCCGTAGTACTCGTACGCGGCGAGAGCCTCCGGAGTTCCGATGCCGGACTTGCCCGCGACGACGAAGTCACCGCCGTGCGAGTACAGGAAGCTCGACCACTGGGACACGGCGCCGCTGCGCTGTCCCCGGCCGACGAAGCCGTAGAAGCCCTTGTCCCGCCGCGTGAGTTCCTGAGCGGCGGCCATCAGAGCGTCCAGGGTACGGGGCGGCCCGCCGAGATCGCCGACCAAGTCCTTCCGGTAATAGAGCACCGGGCGTTCGGTCACCACCGGAACGCTCAGCACCTTTCCCGCCGTCACGGACGCCTGGCGCGGGGCCTTCTGGAAGTCCGCCCAGGCGAACTCCTTGTCGCCCTCGACACGGTCGGTAAGGTCGGTGAGCCAGCCGTTGTGCGCGAAAACCAACTGCTCCTGCAGCGCGCGGACCATCATCACGTCCACATCGGTGCCGGAGGCGTTGAGCTTGACGTTGTAGCTGCTCGCGAGCTGGTCGGCGGTGAGGAGCGTCATCGACACCCGCCGCCCGATCAGCTCCTCGAACTCCTTCGTCCGGCGCCGGATCGCCTGGGACCACACATGGTTGATCGCCATGATCCGCAACGGTGCGCCGGCCGAGGGGGAACCACCCCGCGCCGAACAGGCGCTGAGCACCCCCGCGCCGACGGCCCCGGCGGCGAGCCTGCCGAAGGAGCGCCGGCTCAGGAGCTGGCTGCTCGTGGACATCCTTGGTCCTCGTCTCTCTGCGGTGTACGAACGGCTCCGAAATCACTGGTCCAACTGGTAGGACCAGTTGTGACGGCCAAGACCGTAACAGTGGAAGAGCCATGCCGACCAGCCTCTGACCGCGGTTTCTCGAAGCCGCCTGGTGGGTTACGCGCGCCCCGTGGCGCCGCCCCGCCCGGTCTCCGCCTGTCCGAGGAGCGCCTCGATGTGGTTGCGTGCCATGATGTCGACCTGAAGGTCGAGATCCGCCCCGTAGGTGCGCAGGCCGAGCATCAGGTGCTCCCGCATCCGCGCACAGGCGGCCTCCACGTCCCGCGCCTCGATCGCCTCGAAGATCTCCGGATGGTGTGGAACGCCGGGCTCACCGATCGACGGGTCGGAGTTCGAGCGCAACATCATCTCGAACATCATTCCGCTGATCGAGGACAGCATGATCCGCAGCACCGGGTTCTTGCTCGCCACCGCGATGGCGTCATGGAAGCTCATATCGGCCTGCGCCTTGATCACGACGTCGGTCGCCGATTCCATGGCGTCCCGCGCGGACCGCATCTCGGCGATGTCGTGGTCCGTGGCCCGCTCGGTCGCCAGCCGGACGATCTCGACCTCAAGCGGAATCCGTGCCTCGATCAGATGGCGGACCGTGGGCCGGCCCGCCCGGTAGAGCGCGTCGTACCCCCGGGCCTGCCCTGAGGTCTGCTCCCGCACGAACGAGCCGCGCCCCGGCGCGACCTCGATCAGATGCTGGGCTTCCAGCCGTCGCAGCACCTCGCGCACGACGTTCCTACTGGAACCGAAGTGGGCGGCGAGCTCGCGCTCCGACGGGAGTTTCGTCCCGACGGCGATCTCTCCGGACCTGATGTCGTGCTCCAGTTGGCGCGCGATGCGCTCCGTCAGTAGCCCCCGCTGTGCGGGGTCCATGACAGGTCCGGACTGCGAGGAGCCCGACGGTGACGAGGGGGCGGGCGGCTGCATAGTGGCAGCGTACAGGCCCGCCCGTCCGGCCCGGCCCCGGGTGACCGGGGCCGGGCCGGATCGGTGTTCAGCCGGTGATCGTGAAGGTGTTCGGTGAATCGTTCCGCTGTGCCACCTGCCCCGGGAGCAGGTTCTGGATCTTGTTGCCGGTGAACTTCCCCGTGCCGGTGACCCCCGAATTGATCCAGATGCCCTGCTTCGCCGGACGGTCGATCGTGTTGTTCGTCAGCGTGACATTGACGCGCGTTCGATCGATGCTGAGCCCCGCGGTGAGCGACCCCCGCATGATGTTGTCGCTCATGGTGACGTTCGTGAACGCGTTAGGGAACTGCGAGGTGCTCCCCGTCGAACCGATGTGCACGCCGTGCCGGACGCCGTTCCAGCCACCGCCGCCCTGGAGGACGTTTCCGGTGACCGCGGCGGACTCCAAGGGGTGCCCCGAATCGCCGAACACGCTGAGTTCCAGCGCGTTGTTCGACGACACGCTGTTCACCACGTTGTTCCGCACCTCGACGTTCTTTCCGCCGGCGACCCGGATCCCGTTGGCCCACCAGGGCGCGACCGCGGTGTTGTTCAGGATCTTCGCCCCGGACACCTGGCCGTTCTGTCCGGCGGGACCCGCGTCGGAGTACGTCGCGAAGGAATCGTCACCGGTGTTCCGGGCGAAGCTGTTCCGGACCGTGATGTTGAGGCCGAGCTTCTCCGCGTTCGGCGAGTTGCCGTTGTTGATGTTGTAGCCGTCGCCGTAGCTGTCCGCGGTACGGCTGTTCTGAAGGATGCCGTCGGTGCCCGACAGCCAGTTGGCGTCGATGTGCCGCGTCCAGAGCCGGTCGATCAGCCAGCCGGTACCGCCGGTGTTGACTCCGTAGTCCGAACCGCCGGTGCCGCCGATTCCCCGCCAGACGGCGTTGGTGTCGATCTGAAGGTCCGTCAGCGTGGTTCTCGTGCCCACGACGATCTGCGAACGCCAGGAGTTGGCCGGCAGCGGAACCTTGCGGTACAGGGTGGTGTACCACATGCCGGCACCCTGCACCTTCACGCCCGTGAAGTCCAACGGCCTGGAAACCAGGCTGTTCGTCAGGTACTTGCCCTGCGGGATCCACACCGACTTCCCCTGCGAGCGGGCGGCGTTCACCGTGTTCTGGATGGCCACCGTCGAATCCTGCTGGAAGTTCGGGTCCGCGCCGTTGCTGACGACGGAGATCGAGTTCGCCGGCTGCGCCAGTGCGGCACCGACGTTCTCCAGGTCGACGGAGTCGATGTCGTAGACGGCGGCCGTGTTGCCGGCGTCCTTCTTGAGCTGGATGGTGCTGCCCGGGGCGATCGCGGCGCCCGTCACACGCAGGGGGAACTCGTTGTAGAAGCGGTAGGCCACGCCTCCGGCGCGGGGGTCGTCCGGATTGGTGGTCGCACCACGGTAGTTCCACGCCTGCTGGGAGCTGAGGGCGATCGCCTGGCGGAAGGTTCCGTTCACGTACAGGTTCAGCGTCGCGTTGATCCCGCCGCCCCCGGCCGCATCCGGAATCGAGGCGCGGACCACGAGGCTGTTGGCGTTCTTTCCCGTGTTGTTCGTCAGCGTCACGGAGTCGCCGTTGGCCTTCAGTTCGACGAGCGAATAGCCCGAGGCCTCGCCCTCCAGGGTGGCCTGGGTCGGGGGCGCCGCTCCCGGGCTGATGGAGCGGACACGGGCGCCGCCGCCGAGCGTCCCGGATTCGGCTTCGACCGTCACGAAGGGGGTGGTGGCCCCGGCCGCGGCGACGATCTGGGCCTCGGACATGGCGGCCGGCTGGGCGGCGGCGGCCACGGCAACGTTGTCAGGGCGTGCGTCGCCGCTCTGGACGGACACCACGCCCGCAGCGAGCAGCGCGAGGCCGCATAGGCCGGGCATGATTCTGCGGTACATGTTTACCCCTTGATGGGATTGGCGATGGTGCGGGAACCGCCAAACCGCGAGCGGCTACGTGCCCGAGGATGCTCGGACCCCAAGGCGGTCGAAAGGTTCCGCCTTCTGTGCCGGCAGCTTGACCATATGGGCGAGATTGAACTGCCCAACTCACGACTCGTCAACAGTCCCAGCGCTCGCGAGGGCTTGCCTGGCCTGAAGGCGCTGCCGGGTGATGCGATCGGGGTCCTCTCCGCCCCGTGCGCACATCGAGGACATGCGCACGGAGCGGGGAGGTGAGACGCGGGGGCCCGGATCTCACACGGCGCTGCACCCACCGTCCACGGGCACGGAAGCGCCCGTCACGAATGAGGATCGGTCCCCGCACAGCCACACCACGGCCTGCGCGATCTCCTGGGGGTCGGCGAGCCGGCGCTGGATGGCCCGGCCGACGCTGAGTTCTTCCAGCTGCGGCATCACGCTGATGGCCTCGTCCATCAGCTCGGTCCTGGTGGCGCCCACCATCAGCGAGTTGACCCTGATGCCCCGGCCGCCGTACTCGGCCGCGGCGGCCTTGGTCAGCCCGGCCACCGCGTGCTTGGAGGCGACGTACGGGGCCGCCGCGCCGGTGGCGAACAACCCTGCCGTGCTGGAGGTGTTGACGATCGAGCCGCCGGACTCCTGGCGCAGCATCACGGGGATCTGATGGCGGAGGCAGTTCCAGACCCCGCGAACGTTGGTGTCCATGATCCGGTCGTAATCGGCGTCGTCCATCTCGTGCAGCGGAGTGCCCAGCGAGCCCCAGCCCGCGTTGTTGAACGCCCCGTCGAGCGAGTCGAATCGGTCCACGGCGAGCGCCACGGCGCGCTCGACGTCGGCCGCGGACCGTACGTCACCCGGTGCCGCTACGGCGCGCCCGCCCGCTTCGTTGATCTCTCTGGTGACCTCACGGAGCCGCTCCTCGCGCCGCGCCATGAGCACGACTGCCGCGCCCTCCGCCGCGAGCAGCCGCGCCGCCGCCTCTCCGATGCCGCTGGACGCCCCGGTGACCATGACTGTCTTGCCTGTGAGTGACACTCGTCCCCCGTATTCAGGAATGAATCAAGCCGGAAAGAACTCCGGAAGGAGCCTAGGGGGCGGCGGTTCGCGTCGGTGTGGCGCCGGCCCGTGCCTCGCCGAACTCCAGACGCTTCATGACACTGGGCACCGCGATCGCCGGCAGGACGCAGTGCCAGATCTCCTCGATGCGCTGTCGCAGATCACGGCGCCCGCTCTCCAGGCTCGCGTGCATCTGCGCGCCGGTACACGCGTAGACGATGAGGCGGGCCACCGCGTCGATCTGGACGCCCACCCTCAGCTCACGTCTGCGCCCGGCGTCGACGAGATCCTCGGTCATCACCCGCACCCACTGCTGGTGCGAGTTCTCGTCCGGGTCGATGAAGTGCTCCTGGTCCATCACCAGCCGGGCTCCCGCCAACAGCACGGGATCATCGACCAGTTGACGGCCCCAGGTGAGCGTGACGTCGATGGCGTGCTGGATTCCCCTGGACGCGACCGGCGGCACCACCAGGTCAGGCTGGCTGCGGACTATCTCGCGAGCCAGCTCTTCCTTGCTCGGGAAGTGGAAGTACATCGCGCCCAGCGTGAGCCCGGCGCGGTGGGCGATCTTCGCGACACTCGCACCGGCGAACCCGGACTCGGCGAAGACCTCCGCCCCCGCCCGCACCAGAGCGGCCCTGGTGCGCAACGCCCGTTCCTGCTTCAGGCTCCGTCCCGTCAACTGATTGTTCCCCACCATACTCAGTAATGCCTCGACAAAGAAAAGAATGCTCTCTATTTTATGATGCGGCAGCTGATTCAAGCCAACACGTGACACCGCAAGCCAGCCCGCTGACACTTGTTGACGTTCCAGTTCCAGCGACATTCAAGGGGGAGAAGTCGCATGGCCTGCAACACCATCCACTCAGCACCGTCCACACCCGCACCCGGACCCGCGCTCAAGGGGTACGTACGCAAGTCCGAGACCGATGAGATCCTGGTTCGCGACTGGCGCAACGTCTCCCCCGAGACCCAGATCGTTACCCTGCAGTGGCCTCACACCCACTCTTTCTACACACTTCCCGGGGGTGCCACCAGCCCTCTGCTCCTCACCGAATGCATCCGGCAGGGACTCGCCCTGCTGTCCCATACGGTCCATGACATCCCGCTCGACCACCGACTGGGCTGGGAGTACGCCAGGACCACGGTCGCCCGGCCCGCGTTACGTCCGCGGTCAGGACCCACGACCGCGGAGCTGAGGATCACGCACACCACGGTCACCCGCCGCCGCGGCGGCTCGGTTCATCTGACCGCGCACATCAACTCCACCGTCGGCGGGGAGCACTTGGGCACCGCAGAGATCCGTTACACCACCCACCCGCCGGCCATCTACCGCCGGCTGCGCAGGGAGTACGCGGACGCCGGGCGGGCCTTCGGCAATGCCCTGCCCCCGGCGCCGCCCGCCGCTCCCGGTCTGGTGGGCCGTGACGACCCCGGGGATGTCGTCATCGCGCCGACCGGCACCGCGCACCACTGGCAGTTGCGTACGGACACCTCACACTCGACTCTCTACGACCACCCGCACGACCACATCCCCGGGATGGTTCTCCTGGAGGCCGTGTCCCAGGCCGCCCAGGCCGAGTTCGGCGAGCGGGGCCCGGTGGTCCCGTTCGACTTCGACACCGTCTTCTCGCGGTACGTCGAGTTCGACGCCCCGGTCTGGATCGATGTCGCACCGGAGACCCCGGACGTGCTGGGCAGGGACCGGCTCCGTGTGACGGGGACGCAGAGCGGCCGGGACGTCTTCCGCACCGCGGTGACCTGCGCGCCGGCCACCACTCCGGGAGCGGCGCCGCCGCGCGCGACGTAGTCAGGACTCCGGAGGGGGGTGCGGCCGGCCGGGGAGCGCCGGCCGCGCCCGCCGGGCGGGCCGCCACGCGGTAGGGGCGTGGCTCGTCGTACCGGAACCGCGCGTAGTCTGCCGGGCATGACTGGTGAAAGTGATCTGCGGAAACTTCTGAGCGGCATGCGCCCGCAACTCAACCCGGGCCGCTACGTGTTCACCACCGTCGACGGTGGTGGTGCTCCTGCCGGTGTTCCCGCCGGTGTCACCCCCGTGGTCACGGTCGCCGAGCAGGAGGGCCTCACGCTGGTGGTACGGCTGGAGGACGCCGATACGGCCGGGCTGCCGTACGACTACGTGGCCGGCTGGATCACCTTGCGCGTCCACTCCGCCCTGGAGGCGGTCGGCCTCACCGCCGCCGTCGCCCGGGAACTCGCCGATACCGGCCTGAGCTGCAACGTGGTCGCCGGTTTCCATCACGACCACCTCTTCGTACCGTACGAACGTGCCGCCGAGGCGGTCGCCGCGCTGGAGGCCCTCGCGCACCGGGCCCCCTGACGCGGCGCGCCCCGCGCCGTTCAACTCCCCTGCGGTTCGGCCGGCGTCGGGGCCACCTCGTCACTTCTGTTCCAGGTCAGGCTCACGGAGAAGTTCGCGGCCGTCGCCGTACTGGCGATGACGACATCGGCCTCGGCCGACAGCGACACACCGAACTCCAGCGTGATCTCGTCCGGCGCGTTCGCCATCCCCCGCAACCGTCCCACGAAGCTCTCCGCCAAAGGCCGTACGGTGTCCAGCATCTGGCCGAACGTCCGCTCGGCCCGCGCCACGGAGCGGCTGCCGCGCCCGACTCGGACGAGGGCTTCGTCCACTTCACGGATCTGCACCCGAATCGTCTCGTCGCTGCCGTCGCCCAGGGGCACTTCGACGGTGTGAACGGCGTGTTCGCTCATGGCATCCTCCAACAGACGGGAGTGGGAGATCCTAACGAATCCGGTCGGACGGTCGCCGTGTCACCCGCGCGGGGTTTCCGGGGCTGCCGCTTCGAGGTCGGCGATGCTGCCCGACATGATCGTGCGCACATGCTCGGTGATGTGTTCCGCCGGCCAGTCCCACCAGGCCACTGACAGCAGCCGGGCCACATCCTCGTCGCTGTAGCGGGTACGGATGAGCCGGGCCGGGTTTCCGCCGACGATCCCGTAGTCGGGCACGTCCGTGGTGACCACGGCACCGGAGCCGATGATGGCGCCGTGGCCGATCCGTACGCCGGGCATCACCGTCGTGCGGTAACCGAACCAGACGTCGTTCCCGACGACGGTGTCACCGCGTCCCGGCAGGCCGGTGAGCAGATCGAAGTGTTCGGCCCACGAGCCGCCCATGGTGGGGAAGGGGAAGGTCGACGGGCCGTCCATGCGGTGGTTGGCACCGTTCATGATGAACCGGACGCCCGTGCCCAGCGCACAGAACTTGCCGATGACCAGCTTCTCCGGGCCGTAGTGGTACAGCACGTTGTGTGTCTCGAACGCAGTCGGGTCGTCCGGGTCGTCGTAGTAGGAGTACTCCCCGACCTCGATCAGCGGCGACTTCACCAGCGGTCGGAGCAGCACCACTCGTGGCTGATCGGGCATCGGGTGGAGGACGGTCGCGTCGGCGGGCAGAGGCATGGCGAACATTTCCTTGTGGGGTGCGTATCGGTATCGACGGGGATCGTGTGTTCGGTCCGGTGCCATGATCACACCATGCCGACCGGCGCCCGCGCTGAGGATCGGCATCACCGACGGGGAATCGGTACGGACGGTGTCCTGCCGGTCCTGGGTACGGGATCCGGGGTCGAAAATCCCATGGCCGTGCATCCGAGGGCGGGTTAGGGTTCCCGGCATGTACTTCCATCAGATCTACGGCTGACACCGGGCGGGGCTGAGCCCCCGCTCCCGTCGCGCATACCTGTGTGTGCCACCACAACCGCCTTCGTGCGGGGAGCGTGGCGCACCGGTTCGCCGTGTCCTTCCGCCGTAGACCTGAAGGTGAGAGTGATCGTCCATGTCCCGTCGCCGTGCCCATTTCGCGATGATCGGCATCCCCGTCGTCAGTCATGTGCTGCCGAGCCTGGAGATCATCCGCGAGCTGGTGGCCCGCGGCCATCGGGTGACGTACGCCAACGACCCCGCGGTGGCCGGCCTGATCGCGGCCACCGGCGCCGAGTTCGTCCCCTGCGGCTCCGTACTGCCGGTGGCCGACAACAACTGGCCCGACGACCCCATCGCCGCGATGAGTCTGTTCCTCGATGACGCGGTTCAGGCGCTGCCGCGGCTGCGCGCCGCCTACGGCCACGACCCCGCGGACCTCTACCTGTACGACATCGGCGCCTACGCCGCGCGCGCCCTCGCCGAGGCGCGGAACCGGCCCCTCATGCAGCTGTCGCCGGCCTTCGTGGCGTGGCAGGGCTACGACCAGGAGGTCGCGGCGCACCTGTGGCGGCTGCCGGGCGCCGACGCGTACCGGGCGAGGTTCGCGCGGTGGCTCGACGGGTGCGGGGCGTCCACCACCGACATGGACGTCTTCTCCGGCCGTCCCGCGCGGACCCTGGCTCTGATCCCCCGGGCGATGCAACCGCACGCGGACCAGGTCGACACGGACACGGTGACGTTCGTCGGTCCCTGTCACGGCGCGCGGGCGGACGACGGCGGCTGGACGCGTCCGGCGGACGCGGAGAACGTGCTGCTGATCTCGCTGGGCTCGGCGTACACCCGCCGGCCGGAGTTCTACCGCCAGTGCCTGGCGGCCTACGGCGACCTGCCCGGCTGGCATGTCGTCCTCCAGATCGGGAAGTACACCGATCCGCGAGACCTCGGCGACATCCCGCCCAACGTCGAAGTGCACTCCTGGGTACCTCAATTGGCGATCCTGGAACAGGCAGACGCGTTCGTCACCCACGCGGGGATGGGCGGCAGCGGGGAGGGGCTGCTCACCGGCGTTCCGATGATCGCCGTGCCCCAGGGCGCCGAGCAGTTCGCCAACGCCGACCGGCTCGTCGAACTGGGCGTGGCCCGCCGCGTCGACACCGCGGACGCCACGGCCGAGACCCTGCTGGCCGCTCTGCGCGAACTCGTCGCCGACCCGGAGGTCGGCCACCGTTCGGCGCTGCTCCGTGCCGAAGCGCGGGCCGAGGGCGGCACCTCACGGGCCGCCGACCTCATCGAGGAGGCGCTGGGCTGATCCGCGTCCGGTTCACGCCCCGTCGCGCGGGCCCACGGTTCCCGGCGACCGCCCGGCGGCCTCATGTACAGGGCGGCCGGTAGGGGACGCCCGGCAGGTAACGGTCCCAGACCGCCCGGGTGATCGTGGGGTGAGCGGCGGCGCAGGCGCGTGCGAGGAGAGGACGGAAGTCGACCGGCAGAACGCGGATCACACCGTCGTACGCTCCGGACACCACGGCCCGGCCGTACGGATCGAAGCGCAGCGCGCCGAGGGCCGTGGTGTAGCCCGTGAGGGTGGCGCGGGCGGCGGGCCGCCGTGGATCGGTGACGTCCCACAGCCGGAGGGTCCGGTCATCGCTCCCGGTGGCGAGGGCGCGGCCGTCAGGACTGAACGCGACCTCGCCCACGACATCGCTGTGGCCGGTGAGCGCGGACAGTTCCCGGGGATGTCCGCGGTCCGCGATGTCCCACAGCCGGACCGCGGAGTCCCCGCCCCCGGCGGTGGCCAGGACATCGCCGCGCGGGCTGAAGGCCACCGACAGGGCGGTGATGCGGTGCGCGCGCCATCGCGACAGTGGCGTGGGCCGTCCCGGACCGCCCGTGTCCCACAGCTGCACGGTCTCGTCGTCGTCGGCCGTGGCCAGCGTGCGCCCGTCGGGACTGAAGGCCACGGAGCGGATCGTGTCCAGGTGCCCGCCCAGCGTGGCCCGGCTCGTGGGGTGTTCCGGGTCGCCGGTGTCCCAGAGGCGCACCGTCCGGTCACCGCCGGAGCTGGCGAGGGTACGGCCGTCTGGGCTGAAGGCCAGGGAGCGTACCGCGCCGGTGTGTCCGTCGAGCGTGGCCAGCGGCACCGGCCGCCTCCGGGCGGACACGTCCCACAGCCGGACTTTCCGGTCGTCCCCGGCGGTCGCCAGGACCTTCCCGTCCCGCCGCATCGCGACGGAGCGGACGAGGGTCCCGCCGTCGCCGAGGGTGGCCAGTTGGACAGGTCTCCGGGGATCGCCGATGTCCCAGAGCCGTACGGTACGGTCGCCCCCGGCCGTGGCCAGGAACCTCCCGTCCGGGCCGATCGCCAGCGAGACCAGCTCGCCGGAGTGGCCCACCCAGGACGGCATGAGTGTGCTGACCAGGCTGTCGCGCGTGTGTCTTGTGGGGGCCAGCCGGTGCGCGGCCAGGGCGATCTGCACGGCCAGGGCGGGATTCCCGTGCAGGAGTTCGGTGGCTCCCTCCGCCGCGTTCGCGGCGATCGCGCTGTTGCGCTGCCGGGTGACCTCCTCGTTGGCGCGGACGGCGTAGACGGAGGTGGCCGTCGTCAGGGTCAGCAGTACGGCGAGCAGGGTGACCAGGAGCCGCAGCCGCCGGGCCCGGCGCAGGGCGGTGGTGGTCTCGGCGGCCTCCGCGGCCAGGCTGGCGTCCAGGAACGCGCGCTCCCTTACGGTGAGCCCGCTGTCGCCGTCGCGGGCCAGTTTCCCCGCCATGGCGAGACGCGTGCCTCGGTAGAGCGCGCCGGGATCGCGGTGGAGGGACTCCCACGTCCCGGCGGCCTCGGTGAGCTGCCGGTGGGCGCGCAGGCGTTCCCGGTCCTGGGTCAGCCAGCGGCGCAGCCGGGGCCAGCCGCGGATCAGCGCCTCGTGCGTGACTTCCAGACGCCCGCTGTCGAGGGTGATCAGACGTACGGCCACGGCCCGGTCCAGTACCGCCGCGGTGTCCTCGTCAGGGTCCAGTTCCCCGCGCGTGATGCGGCGCTTGGTGTCTTCCGTGCCTTCGCCGAGGGCGGTCAGGCGCAGGAAGAGGTGACGGGCGACCGCCTGCCGTCCGGGGTCGAGTGCGGCGTAGAACGCCTCCGCCGTCTGTGCGAGCGAGCCTTCGATGCCGCCGGCCGCCTGGAACCCGGTCAGTGTCAGTACATTGCCCCGCCGGCGGCGCCAGGTCTCCAGCAGGGCGTGCGACAGCAGGGGCAGGACCGCCACCTCCCCCTGGGCCTGCGCCGTCAGGGCGGTGAGCAGCGGACCCTCCACCCGGCATCCCGCCTGGCCGGCGGGGCGCACGATGGCGCGGTGCAACTCGTCGGCGCTCATGGGGCCCACGGTGATCTGCGCGTCGCGCAGCGCCGCCGCCAGTTCCGCGTGCTCCGCGCAGTGCGGATAGAAGTCGGTGCGTACCGCGATCACCACCCGGCAGCGGCTGCTGGGCGCCCGTGCCGCGGCGATGAGCGCCGTGATGAACCCGCTCCGCTCCTCCTGGCCGCGGCAGACGGTGAAGACCTCTTCGAACTGGTCCACCACCAGCACGACTTCACCGTCGTCCCCGCGCTGGAGGGCGATCTGACGTACCGTCCGGTGCAGATTGCCCGGGTCCGCGGTGAATTCTGTGTAGAGCCGGGCGGCGGTGGATCGCGCGGGATAGCCGAGCTGGATGGCGGTCTCCTCCAGGGGGTGCGGTCCCGGAGTGAGCGTGATCACCTGGCAGCGGTCGTTCCCGGCGCGTAACCGTGCCAGCAGGCCCGCGCCCAGCAGGGAGGACTTGCCCGACCCCGAGGCGCCGAAGACCGCCAGGAACCGCTGGGTGGCCAGTCGCGTCATCACCTCGCCGACCAGGGCCTCGCGGCCGAAGAACCACTTGGAGTCGTCGGGCCGGAAGGCCGCCAGGCCCACGTAGGGCGCTTCCGCGCGCTCCGCGGCCGCGGCTTCGTCCTCGTCCGCGGCGCTCTCCGCGGCGAGTTCGGCGGCGACGTCGTGCCAACGCCGCGCCCAGCGCGTCTCGTCCCCACCGCAGGCGCGGACGTAGGCCAGGGTCACCGCGAGAGTCGGCAGCCGCCGGCCCGCCGCGGCCCCGGAGAGCGTGGCGATGGAGTAGTGCGCGCGGGTCGACAGAATCCGGTAGGCCGGCTTCCCGGCCTCGTCGCGCAGCCGGCGGAGGTCCGCCGCGAACCGCAGAAGTGGCCCGTCCCCCGCCGCGAGCGGCGTCTCTCCCCGTGGCACGTGCCCACCCCCCTGTCGATCACCACGATTGTTCAGTATCCGTTTGTTCACCACCAGATCGCTGAAACCGAACAAGCTTCCGGCTGTTACACCTGCTCGGCGAGGCGGGCTCCACGCCTCCACCGACTCGTGATTCCGACTCGACGTTCCGACAGCGCTGGGGGTGCGCGTATGGATTTCCGTGTCTTGGGCCCGATCGAGGCGTGGCGGGACGGCTCCAGGATCAGACTGGGCGGTCCCAAGCAGCGGGCGGTGTTCGCCACCTTGCTGCTCCGTTCGAACCAGCTCGTGTCGACCGAGCATCTCACCGCGTCGCTGTGGGGGGAGGATCCGCCTCCGACGGGGTGCAACCGTCTCGCAACGTCGCGGGGAGTTGACTGAGTCCCCGGAAGTGCGGACCGACGACACCGACGACCGAGGGCGGCGGAGAGACGATGGACGAGCAGACTTCCCCCCGGGAACCGGGGAAGCCCGTGGAACCACGGGAGTCCCCCACATCTCCGAAACCTCCCGAGCCGCCGGAGCCGCGCGTCGAGGTGACCCCCGCGGCCGCCGAACTGATCCGGCGGCTGCGGGCGGACCACGGGCCGTTGATGTTCCACCAGTCGGGCGGCTGCTGCGACGGCAGCGCGCCGATGTGCTATCCGGACGGTGAGTTCCGTACCGGGAACTCCGACGTCCTGCTCCAGTCCCTGGAGATCGAGGGGGTCGCCGAGCCGGTGCCCTTCTGGATGTCGGTGAGCCAGTACGAGGTGTGGCGGCACACCCGGCTCATCGTCGACGTGGTGAAGGGACGCGGCAGCGGCTTCTCCCTGGAGGCGCCCGAGGGGGTGCGCTTCCTCATCAGGTCGCGGCTGGTGGGGACATAGGCCCGGGAAACGCGGGCGGGCCGGTCAGGGGCGGAGGCCGCTGACCACGCCTGCCGTGGTGGAAATCCCGTTCGCGATGGTCGGCGCCATGCTCGTGCCCGCGAGGAAGAACCCGAGCAGGACGCAGACCGTCGCGTGTGAGAACTTCAGTCCTCCATTGCGCAGGAAGACCACCGCGAGGATCACCAGAAGCAGAATCACTGAGATCGAAATAGCCATCGAGAACCTCCTCCGCCGCACCGGATCGCGGCTTTCGGCCGCCAGTGTGGCGGAGGAGGAGGCTGGGTAGGCCGACTGGCGTGTCCGCCGTACGGGTGGTTGCCCTCGGGGGCACCCGCGGTGACCTACGAGCGGTGCCGACGCAGGAAGCGTTCGAGGCCCGCAAGGTCATCCGAATTGAGGTGGTCGACCCCGGCTGCCAGCAACTCGGTCCAGACGGCGTCCCGCGCGGGCCCCGGCAGATCGGGCGTGCTCCAGAAACGCACCCGCTGGCCGTGCGCGTGCGCGGCGTCGACGACGCGTCGCAGCTCCGCGCGCTCGGCGGCGGGGAACGCGCCCACGCCCTGCCAGCTGAAGCTCTGGGTCCAATTCCCGCTGATGAGCGGGACGAACGAGGCCGGCGCCGCCGTCCCGAGGTCTTCGAGCCGCCCGTCGTAGAAGGCGTACCGTACGCGCTGCGCCTCCATCGGGGCACGGGCCGCGCGGTCGCCGGAGATGACGGGGGTGACCGCACCCGCGCGCACCGACCCGTTGGCGTAGCGGCTCAGCATCGAGCGGTAGCGGGTCAGTTGGCGGTGCAGCTCCGCGTAGGCGGCGACGCCGTCCGCCTTGATGTCGATGAGCAGCTGCACCGGCCGGTGGTAACCCTGGTGGACCGAGCCGTGGTTGGCCCGCACCCGTGCCAGGAGGGGATCGAGGTAGAGCCCGCGGAGGGTGCGCGCCGGGTCGAGTTCGGTGGCCTCGTGGGCGACCAGCAACTCGCCGTCGACCAGGAAGACATCGGCTTCCACGCTGGTGAAGCCGTGCGACAGGGCGTCGAGCAGCGGGCGGGGGTGCAGATAGTCGTTGTGGGCGTGAGCCTGGCGCAGCGGCCGGGGGCCGTCGTCGCCGCGCTCGGTCCGCGAGGCCGCCTGTGCGTACGCGGGTGCCGCGACGGCTCCCGCGAGCGCGGCGGCGAGCGTACTGACAGCTCTGCGGCGGGTGGTGAGGGCCATGATGCCTCCGGGGGGACGCGTTGGGGCGCGAGGGCGCGGTGGGGCGCGAGGGCGCTCGGTCGGGCTCGGGTGTCGGCTCGGCTGCGGGATCGGTCCTGGCGAGTATCCGCCCTGTCATGGCCCGGCCGATATCGTCCTACGCAGAGTTCGCCGACCCGCCATCCGCGCTTCAGCCGGTACCGGTGATCTCCGTCCAGCGGACCGTACGGTCGCACCAGTGCTCCAGCAGCACGCGGTCGTGGCCGACGGCGAGCAGGCCGGCGCCGTGCTCGCGCCGGTACTCCTCGACGACGGCGACCAGCGCGGCCGTGGTGGAGGCATCGAGCATCGCGGTCATCTCGTCGCAGACCAGCCAGCGCGGGCGCAGCACCAACGCACGGGCCAGACAGGCGCGTTGCAGCTGGCCGTCGCTGACCTCGTGCGGGCGGCGGCCCAGCAGTTCAGCGGTGAGTCCGACCGTGCGGGCCAACCCGCCGACGCGCGCGGCGAGATCCGCCCGGCGGCCGGTGGCGCGCAACGGCTCGGCGATCAATTCGCTGAGCCGCAGCCGGGGATCCGCCGAGAGCCGTGGCTGCTGGAAGACCACGCCGATCGCGGTCCGCTGCGCCCGCGGTGCCCGGTGGCGCCAGCCGGCCACACGTTGGCCGTCGACCGTGACCGTGCCCGCGTCGGGCCGGTGCAGCAGCGCCGCGACCCTGGCGAGGGTGGACTTGCCGCAGCCGCTGGGGCCGAGCAGTCCGAGCGACGCACCGGGCGCGAGGGTGAGTGAGGCGTTCCGGACGACGGGGGCGCGCCGCTCGTATCCGGCGGTGATGGAGCGGAGTTCAAGCACGGACGGTCTCCTCGGCGCTCTCGTCGGGTCTCTCGCGAGGTCTCTCGTCAGGTCTGCCGTCAGGTCTGGCCTCAGGCCGCGCGTCGGCGCTCGCCCCGGCGTGGTGGCAGGCGAGTCCGTCCGTGAAGTGGGGTGGTGTGGCGCAGAGATCGGTGGCGCGCTCACAGCGGGGCGCGAAGGCGCAGCCCGCGGGCAGTTCGCCCAGCTCAGGGGGCAGCCCGGGGATGGGGACGAACGCGCGCTCCGGCAGGGCGTTCAGCAGTCCGCGCGCATAGGGGTGACGCGGTCCCGGCTCCCCGAAGAACCGTCGCGCGTCGGCGAGTTCGACGATCCGTCCGGCGTACATCACGGCGACGCGGTCGGCGATCCGCTCGGCCGCGGCCAGATCATGGGTGATCATCAGCAGGGCGCGGCCCTCGTCGGCGTGCCGCCGCAGTTCGTCGGCCGTGCGGTCCACGAGATCCCGGTCGAGTCCGGTGGTCGGCTCGTCGGCCAGCAGCAGCGGGGCGTCACCGATCAGGGCGAGCGCGGTCGCGGCGCGCTGGGCGAGGCCGCCGGAGAGTTCGTGCGGATAGCGGTCGAGGTGGCCGGCGGGGAAGGCCGCGCGGTCGGCGGCGGCCTCGGCGGCCCGGTGGAGTTCCCGCCCGCGCGTGCCGGTCAGCTCCCTGACGGTCTCCTCCAGTTGGGCCCGTACCGTGCGCACGGGCGTGAGATGCGCCGCCGGGCTCTGCGGTACGAGGCCGACACGCCGTCCCCGTACCGTCCGTGCGAGCGTGCGCTCGTCGGCGGCGAGCAGGTCGATGCCATCGAGGACGGCGGAGCCGGTGGTCTGCGCGTTGCCGGGCAGGAGTCCGAGCAGGGCGGAGGCGAGGACGGACTTCCCGCAGCCGCTCTCACCGACGAGGGCGAGACACTCCCCCGCCGCGAGATCGAAGCCGGCGTCGGTGACGGCGGCGATGTGCCGGCCTCCGCGCATCCGGAAGCGGACGCCGAGCCCGCGTACGGAGAGCACGGGCGCAGTCGGCTCATCGGGCCCCGCGGGAGCGGCCGACCCGACGGACCCCACGGGCTCAATGGGCTCAACAGCCTTGACGGGAACGGTCGGCGGGACCGCCGGGGACGGCGTGTTCACAGCATCAGCTCCGATCGGCGGCGCGGATTGATCCGTTCCCGCCAGGCGCCCGCGAGACCCGCGAGGGCGAGGGTGGGGACGATCAGGAACAGCCCGGGGAAGAGCGTCGGCCACCAGTCGCCCGCCAGCAGCGAACCGCGTGCGGTCTGCACCAGATTGCCGAGGCTCGCCTGATGGCTGGGCAGCCCGAGCCCGAGGAACGAGAGCGCGGATTCGTGCCACATCGCGTGCGGCACCATCAGCACGGCGGCGAGTCCGGCCTGCGGCATGACGCCGGGCAGGAGATGGCGGCCGATGACGCGCCGCCGTGACGCGCCGCCCGAGATGGCCGCGTCGATATACGGACGCGCGCGCAGCGAGAGCACTTCCGAGCGGACGATACGGGCGGTGGAGAGCCAGTGGGTGAGTGCCACGGACACGATCACCGGCCAGACGCCGGGCCGGAACATGGCGACGATGAAGATGCCGAGCAGCAGATGCGGCACGGACGAGAAGGTGTCCACGAGCCGCATGACGATCCGGTCCGTCCAGCCGCCGAAGGCCGCCGCCGCCGCGCCGACCGCCGTACCGATCACGGTGGCGACGAGCGCCGCGACGAGTCCGACGAGCAGCGAGACGCGCAGTCCGTAGACGCAGCGCAGCAGCAGATCGCGGCCGACGTCGTCCGTGCCGAACGGGTGCGCCAAGGACGGCGCCTGGAGCTTTCTGGCCAGATCGACGGCCTGCTGGTCGAGGGGGACGAGCAGCGGGACGACGAGTACGGCGAGCGCCACGGCCGCCACGATGCCGGCGGAGACGCGGACGCGGACCGTGCGGGTCGAGCGGCGGGTACGCCCGTGCGAGCGCCAGACCGGCGTGCCCGTGTCCGGGGCAGTGGTGTCCGGGGCGGTGGTGTCGGGGCCGGTGGTGTCCGGGACGGTGCTGGTGTCAGCCATCGAAGCCCACTCTCGGGTCGGCGAGTCCGTAGAGCAGATCGGAGAGCAGGTTCCCGATCAGCACGGCGGCGGTGGCGAGCACCGTGAGCGCGGCGAGCAGCGCGAAGTCCACGGAGGTGGCCGCCTGCACGGTGGCGGCGGCGATTCCGGGCCAGCTGAAGACCGTCTCGACGAGCAGCGCGCCGGTGATGAGTTCGGGCACCCGGGACCCGATGAGGGTGAGCATCGGCAGCATGCCGGAGCGCAGGGCGTGGCCGAGCAGGACGGTGCGTTCGCTCAGCCCGCGGGCGCGGGCGCCGCGTACGGGGTCCTCGGCGAGCGCGTCCATGACCCCCTGGCGTACGTAGAGGAAGAACCAGGGCAGTTGGGAGATGCCCAGCACGGCCGCGGGCAGCACCAGATGCGACGCGACCTGCCCGAAGGTGACGGTGTCGCTGGCCGCGTCGGTGAGCCCGCCCGCCGGGAGCACGCCGAGCGTGACCGCGAAGAACCAGATGGCGAGAAGCCCGAGCCAGAAGGCGGGCGCGGCCTCCAGGATGTACGCGGCCGAGCCGGCGCAGCGGTCGAGCGGGCCGCCGGGCCTGCGCGCGGCGAGCACGCCGAGGGAGGTGCCGAGCAGGACGGCGACGGCGAAGGCGGTGACGGCGAGCAGCGTGGACCAGCCGATCCGCTCGCCGATCACGGCGGAGACGGGCGCGCGCAGTACGGAGGAGTCCCCGAGGTCGCCGGTGAGCGCGTGGGTCAGCCAGTTCCACCAGCGGTGGACGAGTGGCTGACCCACTCCGAGGTTGATCCGGAGCTGGTCGAGGTTCTCCTGCGAGGCGGTGAGGCCCGCGGCGCCCGCGTAGGCCTTCACGGGGTCGAAGGGCGAGGCCGCGGCGACGGCGAACACGCCGAAGGTCACCACGAGGAGGACCGGGGCGGCGAACAGCAGCCGCCGCCCCGCCATCCGCCCCATCGCCCCCCAGGGGAGGCGGCGGCTCATTTCTTCGGCGTCCAGTCCTCGATGTTCCACCAGGGGCCGGACGCGAGACCGTGGTCGTGCGGCTCGGTCTGCGTGGAGAGCCCGTCCCAGCGGTCGTTCACCACATAGAGGTGGTCGATATGGGTGAGGAAGGTGTACCCGGGGTTCTTCACCAGCTCGCGCTGGACGGTGTCGTACGCGGTCTTGCGCGCGGCCGGTTCACCGCTCTCGCGGCCCGCGTCGAGGGCCCGGTCGACGGCCGGGTTGTCGTACCACGCCATGTTGTTGAAGCCGTCGCCCGCGAGGGAGGACTTGAGCAGGGTGTACTGGTCGAAGTCCGGGTCGCCGGGCGAGCCGCCGCCGGCCAGGACCGCGTCCTGCCTCATCCGCGGTTCGATGACCTCCCAGGTGCCCGCCTGGGTCGTGATGTCGATGCCCGCCTTCTTGGCGTCGGAGGCGTAGGCGAGGGCGTGTTCCTGGCGGAGCTTGTCGCCGGTGAGGTACCAGAGCGGGAAGGCCGCGCGCACCCCGTCCTTGACGCGGACGCCGTCCTTGCCCGGCTTCCAGCCCGCCTCGTCCAGGATGCGCCGGGCCCCTTCGAGGTCGTAGCGGCGTTCGGTGCCCCGGGCGAACCATTCGCTGCCGGTGGGGACCGGGCCGTAGGCCGGCTTGCCCGCGCCTTCGAGGATCCGGTCGACCATGGTCTCGCGGTCGACGGCGATGTCGAGGGCCCTGCGGACCGCGGTGTCGCCGGTGACCTTGTGGTGGGTCGGCAGGGTGACGGTGCGGTAGTCGTAGGTCGTGGCGTCGTAGGTCTTGCGGCCGCTGTCCTCGGCGAACCCCTTGGCGAGGTTGGGCGGCAGGATCGCGCCGTCGAGTTCGCCGGCCCGCAGCCGGGTGGCGCGGACGTCGTCGTCCTTGATGATCGCCATGGTGAACCGCTTCACCTCGGGCGCGCCGCCCCAGTAGTCCGGGTTGGCCTTGAAGCTGATCTTCTCGCCCTTGGACCAGCCGGTGAGGAGATAGGGGCCGGTGCCGACGGGCTTCATGGTGAACGGGCCGGTGTTGACGTCCTGTTCGCCCGCGATGTGCGCGGGCACGATGGGCAGGACGGTCCGCCGGTCGAACGGCGCGTAGGGGTACTTCAGGGTGAAGACAACGGTGTGCTCGCCCCGGGCGGTGATGTCCTTGACGGCGTCCAGCTCGGTCCTCGACGCGTTGTTGGTCTTCTCGTCCAGGATGGTGCGGTAGGTGAAGACGACGTCCTTGGCGCCGAAGGGCTTGCCGTCGCTGAACTGCACGCCCTCGCGGAGCTGGTAGGTGTAGGTCAGACCGTCGTCGCTCACCGTCGGCAGGGCGGTGGCGAGCGCGGGCCTGAGCCGCATCTCGCCGTCGTAGGCGAGCAGCCCGTCGAAGATCTTGGAGTTGCCGTCCTTGCCGTAGCCGAGGAGCGGGCTCAGGCTGTCGGGTTCGTAGGCGATGCCGACGACCACCGAGTCCTTCGCCCCGCCACCCGTGCCCGAGCCGCCCGGGTTCGAGCAGGCCGCCGCGGTGAGGGCCAGTGCTCCGGCCAGCACCGCGGCGGCCGTGCCGCGTATCGATCGGGCCGTCATGCGTCCACCCCTATTGAAGATCATCTGTTATTGCGATCGAGTCGCAATTAAACAGCACGTAAAGGGGTGCTTGTCCAGACGCGGGCTACCGGGGTCCGGGCAGATCGACGAGCGCGGCCAGCGTCTCCAGGTGCGGACCCCGCGAACCGAAGGCGATCTCGTCGGACTTGGCGCGCTTGAGGTACAGATGCGCGGGGTGCTCCCAGGTCATCCCGATCCCGCCGTGCAGCTGGACGCACTCCTCGGCCGCGTGCACCGCGACCCGCCCGCAGTACGCCTGCGCGAGAGCCACGGCGAGCGGGGCATCCGGGCTGCCGGTGGCCAGCGCGTCGGCGGCGTTGCGGGCCGCCGCGCGGGCCGAGACGACCTCCAGCCACAGCTGCGCCATCCGGTGCTTGAGCGCCTGGAAGGACCCGATCGGCCGGTTGAACTGCGTGCGCTCGCGGGTGTGCCGGACGGTCTCCTCCAGACACCACTCGGCGATGCCGAGCTGCTCGGAGGCGAGCAGCCCCGCCCCGGCCAGCAGTCCGCGCCGTACGGCGGCCTGCGCCGCGGGCGCCCCGGCGATCCGGATCCCGGCGGCGGGGTCGACGGTGACCGCGGCGAGCGGCCGGGTCAGATCGAGCGGGGTGAGCGGTTCGACGGTCACCCCGGGCGAGGCCGTCTCGACCGCGTACAGCCCGTCGTGACGCACCACGAGCAGGACATCGGCGCGTACGGCGTCGGCGACCCCGCTCACCGTTCCCGCGCCGGCGGGGAGCGGTCCGTCCGGGGCGGTGGACAGCGGCACCGCGAGCACCGCGACCCGGTGGCCGTGGGCGAGCGCGGTGAGCAGGCCCGCGACGTCCGTGTTCTCGGTGCTCTCCCCGTCGCAGGCGAGCAGCGTCTCGGTCGCCACCACGGAGCTGGTGAGATACGGGGCGGCCGTGACGGCGCGGCCCAGCTCTTCCAGCACGACCGCGGCCTCGCGATGGCTCGCGCCCTGACCGCCGAGCTTCTCCGGGACGAGGAGCCCCGACGCGCCGATCCCGGCGGAGAGCGAGGTCCACAGCTCGGCATCGTACGGATCGCCCGCTTCGGCGCGGATGAGCGCCCCCGGTACATCGGCGCGGTCGGTGAGCAACGACCGTACGGCCGCGCGCAGATCGTCCTCGGTGTCCGAGTAGAGCAGATCGGGGGAAGCGTCGGTCATCGGGCCAGGTCCTTCCAGGCGACGTCCTTGTCGTTGCGCGGCTCCGAGGGCAGGCCGAGCACGCGCTCCGCGACGATGTTCAGCAGCACCTCGCTGGTCCCGCCTTCGATGGAGTTGCCCTTCGATCGCAGATAGCGGTAACCGGCGTCCCGTCCGGTGAAGTCGACCAGCTCCGGCCTGCGCATGGTCCAGTCGGAGTACAACAGGCCCTCCTCCCCGAGGAGTTCGACCTCCAGACCGCTGATCTCCTGGTTGAGCCGGGCGAAGGCGAGCTTCATCCCGCTTCCCTCGGGGCCCGGTTGCCCGGCGACGAGCTGCTGACGCAGCCGCTCCGCGGTCAGCCGCGCGACCTCCGCCTCCACCCAGAGGGTGAGCAGCCGCTGACGCAGTTCATGGGTGCGCAGCTCGGGCCGCTCGCGCCAGGTGCGGGCGACCGTGCCGATCATGCCGCCCTCGCGGGGCAGGCGGGCGCCGCCGATGGAGACGCGCTCGTTCATCAGGGTGGTCTGGGCGACTTTCCAGCCCTCGCCGATCCCGCCGAGACGGTGCGCGTCGGGGATGCGTACGTCGGTCAGGAAGACCTCGTTGAACTCGGCCTCGCCGGTGATCTGGCGCAGCGGCCGTACCTCGACACCGGGATCGGTCATATCGCAGAGGAAGTAGCTGATGCCCTGGTGCTTGGGCAGGTCAGGATCGGTACGGGCGATGAGAATGGCCCAGCGGGCGACATGGGCGCTGGAGGTCCACACCTTCTGCCCGTTGACGATCCAGTCGCCGGAGACGGAGTCGCCGTCGCGCACCGCGCGGGTCCCGAGCGCGGCCAGGTCGGAGCCGGCGCCCGGCTCGCTGAACAGCTGGCACCACACCTCCTCGCCGACCCACAGGGGCCGCAGGAAGCGTTCCTTCTGCTCCTGGGTGCCGTAGCGGAGGATGGTCGGCGCGGCCATGCCGAGACCGATGCCGATCCGGCGCGGGTCGTTGTCCGGGGCGCCCGCCGCGGCCAGCTCCGCGTCCACGACGGCCTGGAGGGAGCGCGGCGCGCCGATCCCGCCGAGCCCGGCCGGGTAGTGCACCCAGGCGAGTCCCGCGTCGAAGCGCGCCGTGAGGAAGTCGGTGCGGTCGGTGGTGGCCGGTGGCCGGCGGGCCAGCAACTCCCTGGTGAGGGAGCGCAGTTCGGCGGCGTCCGTCATCGGGCGCCCTCCGGGAGGACGACCACGCGTCCGGTGGTGATCCCGTCGGCGACCCGCTGGACCGCGTCGGCCGCGTCCTTCATGGGGACCCGCTCGCTGATGAGCGGCTTGATCGCGCCCCGGGCGGCGAGCGCGGTCAGCTCCTGGTGGCAACCGGCCACCGCCGCCGGGTCCTTGGTGTTGTAGAGGCCCCAGTGCAGGCCCAGGATCGAGTAGTTCTTCACCAGCGCGTGATTGAGGGCGGCGGTGGAGATCGCGCCGCTCGCGAAGCCCACGATCACGATGCGGCCCTCGAAGGCCACGCACTTGGTGGACTTGGCGAAGGCATCGCCGCCCACCGGGTCGTAGACGACATCCGCGCCCCTGCCGCCGGTGGCCTCCTTGACCGCGCCGACGAGGTCGTCCGTACGGCGGTCGATCACCAGGTCGCAGCCCAGCTCCCGGGCCACCCGGGCCTTGTCCTGGCCTCCGACGACACCGATGACGGTGGCCCCGGCCGCCTTCCCGAGCTGTACGGCCGCGCTGCCGACGCCACCGGCCGCCGCGTGCACGAGGAGGGTCTCCCCCGGCTGGAGCCGCGCCCGCCGGTGCAGTCCGAACCAGCCCGTCTGATAGCCGACGTGCAGGGCCGCCACCTCGGCGTCGTCCAGCGCCTCGGGCGCGGGCAGCAGCGCGGCGGCGTCGGCGACCACGTACTCCGCCAGTCCGCCGTGCGGCAGCGCCGGCGTGGCGATGACCCGGCGTCCGTCCTCCGTCTCGCCGCAGATCTCCACGCCCGGGGTGAAGGGCAGCGGCGGCGTGACCTGGTACTGCCCCCGGCATAGCAGGGCGTCCGGGAAGTTGATGTTGGCCGCCCGGACCAGCAGCGGGACCTGTCCCTCGCCGGGCACGGGACGCTCCACCTCTTCGAGCCGCATCACCTCGCCGGGCTCGCCGTTCCGGTGCACTCGCCATGCCTGCATTTCGGGGCCTCCACACACGATGGGCAGTACCTCACTCGTGCGCATACTAAGCAGTCGCTTGCCTCGCTGGGAACATCCCGCCCGGGAGCGATCCTCTCGGAACCCGCCTGGAATCCGGCTGGAATCCGGCTGGAATCCGCCCCTCAGGACGTCTTCGGCCGCGCCCTGACGTGCATCCGCTCGCCCTGCGGACCGAACAGGCTCAGGAACTCGACCGGCGCGTCCACGGCCGGCCCGAACCAGTGCGGTACGTGCGTGTCGAACTCGGCCGCCTCGCCCGCGCCGAGCACCACATCGTGCTCACCGAGCCGCAGCCGCAGCCGGCCCGCCAGTACATAGAGCCACTCGTACCCCTCATGCGTCCGCTGTTCGCGGTCGTCGTCCGGCGAGGGCTGGATGATGACCTTGTACGCCTGGAGCCCGCCCGGCTGGCGGGTGAGCGGCAGCATCGTACGGTTGCCGTACACGATCGGCTTGGCGCGCACCCGGGGATCGCCGACATGCGGCGCGCCGACCAGTTCGTCGAGCGGGACCTGATGGGCACGGGCGATGGGCAGCAGCAGTTCGAGGCTGGGGCGCCGACGGCCCGCCTCCAGCCGCGACAGGGTGCTCACGGAGATGCCCGTGGCCTCGGAGAGCGCGCTCAGTGTGGCGCCGCGCTCCTGCCGGATCTTGCGCAGCCGGGGTCCCACTTCGTTCAGTACTTCTTCGAGCCGGGCGTCGTCGTCATTCATGGCCCCATTGCATCATCGATTGCCGGATCGGCAACAGGACTTGCCGGGCCGCCACGGTGGCGACCCGGATGATCGGACCCTACGGCTTCTGCCGCTTTCGCAGCCTCTGCCGCTTTCGCGGCTTCTACGGCTTGACTCCCGGCGCGACGGACGGCGTTCCGTCCGGGAACAGCGGAACGGGCCTGATCCTGCGCAGATACGCCTCCGCCTGCCAGATCGCCTCACGTGCGGTGCGCTGTCCCATCAGCACACAGAGGGTGTACGCCACGTCCTCGAACCGTCCGCGTGTCTCCTCGTCGAGCGGATCGGCGAGCACCAGCCGTTCCCAGGCCCGGTACCGGGCCAGCAGATCGGCCACCAGATGTCTGTCCGGCAGCAACATGCCAACCACCTCCCGCGTTCGGGATCCACCCGCTCCCTCCGGCTTCGCACGCGGCAGGGCGCCGGTCCCCTGCGGGTCATTGTCCACCCGGCGCCCGGCATCCGCTCGGTGAGTCCGGCGGGCCGGGCCCTGACCTGGTACGACGGGCGCGGAGGCAGTCCCCACCTCGGATTCAGTCGTCCAATTCAGTCGCCTAGCCCTCGTCCCGCACGAGCGCGAGCAGCCGGTCCAGGACATGCGGACCGCCCGCCCGCACTCCGTCGTGCTCGTACTCGTCCGTCACCCACGTCCGCAGCCCCCGGATCGCGCGCGCGGTGCGCAGGGAGTGTTCCGTGTCGACGTACATGTCGTCGTGGTAGACGGCCGCGGCGACCGGCACCTCGTTGGCGGCCAGCCGGGCCGGGTCGTAGAGCGGGACCCAGTCGGTACGGGCCGCGATCAGCTCGGCGACCTCGCGCAGCGGGCGGAGTGCGGGGTCGGAGTCGAAGTGCCAGGGGTGGATGGTCTCTCCCGTGAAGTACAACGGCCCTTCCCCGGCGAGGGTCTTGGCCGCGTCGAACCGCGCGAACTCACCGCGCACCCGCTCGGCGGCCCACTGGGTCGGCCGGCCGTCCTGGCCGTAGATCGCCTCGTGGAGCACGGCGTACAGCGGATGCCCGGCGAACGAGAGTGCGGTGGCCACGCTCTCCTGGAACGCGTCGGAGAGCACCGGGCCCTTCGGCGTGCGGACGAAGGCGTTCTCCAGCAGATAGTGCAGCTGATGGCCGCCGTCCCCGCCGCCGAGCATGATCCCCAGGGACTGGAACGCCTCGGGCGTGAGGACGTAGCCGGTGGGAAGTACGGGCCGGTGCTCGGCCAGATACTTCGCGATCCGGCGGGCCGCGCCGATGTCCTGCGGATAGCGGGCGTAGAACGCCTCCACCTTGCGCGCGATCCGCGGGTACGCGGCGCGGTAGACCTCGTCGGCCGTGGCGTCCAGCGAGGGCAGTCCACCGGTGATCAGCACGGTCTCCAGGCCCTCGGGGGCGGTGGAGAGGTAGTGGGTGGCGCAGAAACCGCCGAAGCTCTGGCCGAGCACGGTCCACGGGGCACCGCCGGTCAGCAGCGGACGTATCGTCTCGCAGTCCCGCACGATCGAGTCGGCGCGGAAGTGCGCGAGATAGTCCGCCTGCCCCCGCGGGTCACCGTGCAGGGGCAGGGTCTGCCGGTTGACGGGGGTGGAGAGGCCGGTGCCGCGCTGGTCGAGGAGCAGTACCCGGAACTCCTTCAGGGCGCGGCCGAGCCACGCCTGCCGGCCGATGAACCGGCGCGCGCCGAAACCGGGACCGCCCTCCAGGTACACCAGCCAGGGCAGATCGGCCTCCGTCCGTGCGCTCGCGACGACTTCGCGGGCGAACAGCTCGATCCGCTCCCCCGACGGATCGCCGTGGTCCAGCGGGACCGTGAAGCGGTGGTCGGTGAGGACAACGCCGGGCTGACGGTAGCTGGTCAAGGGTGCTCCTGTTCTCGCTCGCCCCTTCCGGGGCAGTCACGCCGGACAGTTCAGCACACGGGCCACGGCCGGGCGGAGACCGCCCCGCTCAGGACCGTCCCGCTCGGACCGTCCCGTTCGGGCTCGCCCCGGCCCGTGATGGCGTGTGACGACCTGTACGGCCACGGGAGCGTCTCCGTTCAGCGCGGTGCGGCGGGTACGCGGTTCCCCGGACGGTCCCGGCCCGCGTCCCCGGACGGTCCCGGTCCGCGTCCCCGGACGGTCCCGGTCCGCGTCCCCGGACAGTCCCGGTCCGCGCGCGCGGCGGCCCGCCCGCTCCTAGCGTGAGGTCATGATCCGGTTCGAGCAGGTCAGCAAGGTCTACCCGGACGGAACGGCCGCCGTTGACGAGCTCTCCTTCGACGTCGACGAGGGCGAACTGGTGACGCTGGTGGGCCCTTCCGGCTGCGGCAAGACGACCACCATGATGATGGTTAACCGGCTGATCGAGCCCACCTCGGGCCGTATCTTCGTGGAGGGCCGGGACATCTCGGGGGTCGACCCGGTCCAGTTGCGCCGCCGGATCGGTTATGTCATCCAGCAGGTGGGGCTCTTCCCGCACCGGACGGTCCTCGACAACACCGCGACCGTGCCCGCCCTGATCGGCTGGAAGAAGGCCAAGGCGCGCGAACGGGCGGCGGAACTGCTCGAACTGGTGGGGCTCGACCCGGCGACGTACGGTCCGCGCTACCCGGCGCAGCTGTCGGGCGGGCAGCGCCAGCGGGTGGGCGTGGCGCGCGCTCTGGCCGCCGATCCCCCGGTGCTGCTGATGGACGAGCCGTTCGGCGCGGTGGACCCGGTGGTGCGCGAACGGCTTCAGAACGAGTTCCTGAAGCTCCAGGCGACGGTGCGCAAGACGGTGCTGCTGGTGACGCACGACATCGAGGAGGCGGTGCGGATGGGGGACCGTATCGCGGTGTACGGGGAGGGCCGTATCGAGCAGTACGACAGGCCGGGGGCGGTTCTCGGCACCCCCGCCACGCCCTATGTGGCCCGGTTCGTCGGCGCGGACCGGGGGTTGAAACGGCTCTCGGTGACCGCCGTCGAGCCGGCCGATCTGGAGCAGCCGCCGGTCGCGAGGACCGATGAGCCCGCCCGGGACGCGGCGGCGCGGATGCGCGCCCAGCGGGCCCGCTGGGCGGTGGTGCTGAACGGGGACGGCGAACTGCACGGCTGGGTCTCCGCCGACGCGCTGGCGCAGGCCCGGGAGCGGGGCTCGGTCGGTGATCTGGCCCGCCGGATGGAGGCGTGGGTACCGCTCGGGTCCCCGCTGAAGCAGGCGTTCAGCGAGATGCTCCAGCATGACGCGGGGTGGGTGGCGGTGCTGGAAGGGGCACGCTTCGCCGGGGTGCTGACCCCGGCGAAGCTGCACGAGGCGCTGCGCCGCTCGGTGGACGCGGACGCCCAGGGCATCGGGCGCGACGAGGTCGACTTCGACTCGGTGTCGGACGCGTGAGCGGGCGGCCGCCGGTACGGGACCCGGCTCGGTGGCCGGGTCCCGTACCGGCGCGCGCTATCCGCGGGCGACGGCGATCGATCCGGCGAGCCGCTCCCCCGCCTCGTAGACCATGTACGGCACTCCGCCCTGCGTACCGAAGCTCGGAGCGGCGCTGCGGCCGTTGTCCGGGGCGCCGGCGGCGGAGTTGTAGAAGACGCCGAGGTGCTGTCGGCGCGTGAAGTCGTTGCCGACCTCCGTGATCATGAGGTCGCCGCCGCTCTCCTTGTCCTTGTTGTAGACGACATACGTGCTGCCGTTCCGGGTCAGCAGATGCGGGCCGCCGACATTGACCGCGCCGACGTCCGAGTGGCGTACGAGCGGTGTCTGGTCGAAGGTCCAGTTCCGGCCGTCCGGTGACCAGCCCCAGGCGATATCACGGTGGTTGGTGGTGTTGTTGAGCATGAAGAGCATGACGTAGCGGGCGTTCCTCGACGGCAGGTCATGGGCGAAGACCCGTGCGTACGAGGCCTCCGTGGACCCGGCGGGCAGCATCGAGGTCGACAGGACGACCTTGTCGTAGGTGAAGGTGATGCCGTCCTTGGAGCGGGCGAGCCTCGTGGTGGTGTTCTCGCCGTGGAAGTAGAGCCACATCTCCTTGGCGTCCTCGTTCCACAGGACGTGCGGGGACGAGACATGGCTGACGGAGTAGTGGGGCTGCCAGGTGCGGGAGACCAGCGGATTGGCCGGGTACTCCGTGAACGGGCCTTCCAGGGAGTCGCCGTACGCCAGGCAGATACCGCCGGGCGCGTCGTGCGGCGCGTAGTAGAGGTAGTAGCGGCCCAGCGCGCCCGCGATCCGGCCCGCGGTCCCCCGGATGCACGGGAAGATGATCTCGCCGGTGGGGTTGTACTTCAGCTGAGAGGGCGTCAGCAGGGTTTTGACATAACGGTAGTCGGGGAAACCGCCGGGGGCCGCGGCGGCGCCCGGCGCGGTCCCGACGCCCGCCGCCAGTACGGCCGAGGTGGCGACGGCGCCGCGCAGGAAGATACGGCGGCTCGGATTCTGCGGCTCGGTCATGAGGTTCTCCGTCCCAGTGAGTGTCAGGAGCATGGGGGTCGTCAGAGGTACATGGGGGTCGTCAGAGGTACGTCGCGGCGGTGACGATGAATCCGCCGAGCGCGACGAGCCAGACATACGGCAGCGTGCGCGCCATCACCTGCTGCGGGGTGACGCCCGCGTACTGCGCGCTCCACACCGTCTGGGTGCTGGTCGGGTCGGCCACACCGAAGACCTGGTTGTACGAGGTGGCCAGGCCGAGCACCGCCACGGCCGGGTAGATCCCGGTGGCGATGAGCACCCCGGCGATGCCCGCGCCGAGGCCGAACACATTGAGCGGGCCCCGGTAGAGACAGAGCGGTACCAGCAGGGTGAAGACGAGGACGAACAGCACGGGGTTCTGCGGGCTGACCGCCTTCACCAGCGGTTCCAGTGCCTCCACCGCGCCCGGCAGCTTCACCGCGGCCAGCAGGATCCCGATGGCGATGAACAGCGCGATCGGCGCGGCGGCGATCTCGAAACCGCTGTAGAGCGTGCGCAGCAGCCGCTTGTTCATCTCCCCCGGCCGGGTCGTGGTGACCAGTGCGTACATCACGCCCGCCAGCAGCGAGGGCACGATGGCCACGTCGAGGCCGAGCGCGAGGATCAGGGGCACGGCCGGGGTGAGCAGCGCGTACCAGGGCGCGTCACCGAGCCGCTGACGGCGTGAGAGCGGCTTCTCCGGGACGGACTTGAGGGACCAGGCGTGCTCGACGCCCTTGCGGCGGGTCTCGATGAGGACGAACAGGACCGCCGCGGCCAGTGCGAACGGAAACAGTTTGATCATGAAGCCGCGCACGGTCGGGACGGGCAGTTCCAGCGCGCTGGAGAAGAACTGCCAGACGGGCAGTTCGAAGGGCATACCGGCGGCGATGCCCATCAGAATCGTGCCCGCGGCGGTGACCTTCGGGATGCCGACGGCGATCATCGCGGGGATGCCGATGATCCCGGCGAGCATCGCGGCCGGCGCCGAGCCCGTGACGGTACCGACCAGGGTGGAGACGGCCAGTACGCCGAGGGCGACCACCACGGGCCGGTCGCCGCCGAATTCGACGATCTTACGGACGAGCGTGCCCGCGATCCCGGTCTCGTCGAGCAGTCTGCCGAGCCAGGAGCCCAGCAGGATGGCGATCATGGTGGCGGCGAGCGTGGGGGCGCCCTCCTGGAGCACCGTGTCCAGCACACTGTTCTCGCCGGTCGCCGGGGCGCCGGCGACCAGCGCGATGGCGACGGCCAGCAGGACGAGCGCGAAGGCCGTGGGGAGTTTGCGGGTCAGCATCGCGGCCACCCCGGCCGCCATGATCAGCAGAATGACGACGCCCATGGCGTTACTTCTCTCTTCCGTGCGGGTGGGCCGCGGCGGCTCCGTGCGGGGAGGCCGTGGCGGCGAGCGCGGCGGTCAGCAGCAGCGGGCTGCGGCCCAGACCGCAGACCGCGCGGGCGTGGGCATGGGCGGCGATCTCGTCGGCGCCCGCGACATGGCCGTACACCGTGCGGCGGCCGAGGCGCAGCACGACATGGCCGAGGGAGCGGCGCAGAGCGGCCTTGGCCGGTCCGCGGTGCAGCCGCTGGTGGACGGCCTCATGGGCGAGGGCGGCGGCGCGTACGGATCCGACGGGGTACCAGTCGCGCCAGCCGAGCCGGTCGACCAGTTCCTCGGCGGCGGCGAGGGTATCGGTGTACAGCTCGACGGCCGGGGGCCGGGAGGTGTAGCGCGCGATGAGCCCCCGTTCCAGACCGCCGTCGCGCTCGACGATCCGGGCCGTGCACCGCGCGGGGTCGAGCCCCGCGCCGAACTCCTCGGCGGCGTACGCCCATTGGCGCAGCAGTCCAGGATCGCGGCCCTCTTGGGTGGGGGTGGCGGCGAGGAGGCGCACGGCGAACTCGATGTCGTCGAGTTCCGCCAGTTCGCGGACGGCCCGCTCGGTGGTGACCGTACGGGTCATGTCCGGACCTCCAGCACGGCGATGACCGGTTCGTCGGCGGCGCGGGCCCGGAGTTCGCCCCGGGCGAGGGCCAGCAGCGGCTGCGGGTCCAGGACTCCCGAGAGGTCGGCGATCCTGGCACCGATGAGGAGGCGCAGCGCGGGGGCCCGGACGCCGCCGTCGCCGTACGAGGTGGCCTCGCCCACCAGCCCGGCCAGTACCTCGGGGGCGCGGCCGGCGGTGGTGGTCTCGACGCGGGCGTCCGGCGCGTGGAGCCGTACGACGCCGTCGGCGTCGACGACCCGCACCGGATGGCGGGTGGCGCGGAACCGGCGGCGCACTTCGGTGCCGTAGACGGTGTGGGACGGGGTGTCCGCCAGGATCCGTACCTCCGCGGGACCGGTCCTGAGGCTCGCGGCGGCGGCACGCAGCCGTTCGTCGGCGTCGGCGCGGTGGGCGCGGTCCTGGGTGCGCAGTTCGGTGGCGCCGGTGGCGACCGCGCGGACGGTGTGGGTCTGCGGATCGACGGTGACCTCGACCTCGACGCCGTCGGCCGCCGCGCCCTGGGCGATGACGGCGCGCTCGGCCTCGGCGCGTACGGCGAGGATCTGTTCCTGGCCCGCGCCCGGGATGATCCGTTCGATCTGTTCGCGGACCAGGGCGAGGGCGACCCCGATGGGGCTGATCACCTCACTGTGCCGGGCGATCCTGCCCTCCTGGCCGGAGACCGCGGCCAGATGCGGGGTGACGGACGCGGCGCCGCCGCCCCCGCCGACCAGGACGGCGGTGTCCTTGTCGAGCCGGTAGTCGCGGATCATCGCGTCCACCACGGACTTCACCTGGCCGGTGCCCGCGTCCAGGACGCGCGCGGCGGCTGTCGCCACATCGGTGCCCAGCGCCGCCGCGAGCGGGGCGAGCGCCGCCCGCGCCACCTCCTGGTCGCAGCGGGCGAAGTCCCCTTCCGGGACGCGTCCCAGGGCGTTCGCGGCGCAGGTCATGGTCAGTGCGAACCGGCCGCCCGCCGCGTCGAGCACCGCGTAGTCGGCCGGATCGTCGTCCATCGGGCTGACGGTGGCGAGGGTCGCGTCGCGCAGCTCGTCGAGGGTGGCGAAGCAGGCGTACGGCAGCCCGGCGATATGCGCGCTGCGCGGACCCACCGTGGTGACCTTCCCGCCGCCGATCCGCACCATCGAGCCGCCGCCGACCCCCACCGTCCTGACGTCCAGCGCGGACAGATAGGACGTCTTGCCGAGGATGGTGGCGTGCCGTACGGCGACCTTGCCGCGCCGTACGACACTGATGTCGGTGGAGGTGCCGCCGGTCTCCAGGAACAGGCCCTCGCTGATCCGCTCCCGCATCAGGGCGCCCGCCACCCCCGCCGCGGGTCCCGACAGCACGGTCAGCAGCGGTCTGCGGCGCATCTCGTCCAGGGACATCACACCGCCGTCGCAGCGCATCACCATCAGCGGTGCGCTGACCCCCGCCTTGGTGATGGAGGCGTCGACCAGATCGGCCGTGGCGAGCATCCGGGGCAGGATCGCCGCGTTGACCACGGCGGTACGGGTCCGCTTGTGGAGCCCGTAGAGCGAGGTGATCTCGTGCGCGGCGGTCAGCGGCAGGTCCCGGCCGCGGGCCGCGTCGAGCACGGCGTCCTCGCCCTCCGGCCGGTCCACGCTGAACGGCTGCGTGGCGACCAGGACTTCGGCTCCTTCCCGTACGACGTCGTCGACCGCGCTCCGTACGGCGGCGGTGTCCTCGGGGTCGGGCACATGCGCGTAGTGGAGCGGGAGCCGCTTGCCGGGGGTGAGTTCGAGCTTGCCGAGGGCGGCGAGCCTGCGGGTGAGCGCGGCGCCGGGACCGGAGCCGATGCCGATCAGTCCGACGGTGGCCACGTCGCCCTCCAGCAGGGCGTTGGTAGCCTGGGTCGTGCCGTGGGCCAGGAAGGCGACGTCCTCAGGGGCGTGGCCGGTACGGTCCAGCAGTCGGCCGAGCGCTTCCACGATGCCGTGGGCGACGCCGTCCTCGTGGTGGTGGCTGGTGGGAACCTTCACCTGCCCCAGCAGTTCGAGGGTCGTGGCGTCGACCGCCACGGCGTCGGTGAAGGTTCCGCCCACGTCGATGCCGACGCGGATGCGGTGGGTGGTCATGGTATGGGCACCTCCTTGTGCACGGTGGGCAGGTCCTGACCGGCCGATGTGGTCGGCCGGTCAGGACCGGTACGCGGGCGGTGGGCCGGGCGGAGACAGGTGGAGCTGCTTCCGTCCGGCCGTCCCCGTCCGCCGGGATGGGCGACGAGGCGCGTCAGTAGCCGCGCACGTCGGGCCAGTTGCGCTGGACTCCGGCGCGGTCGAGCACTCCGGCGAACGCGTCGAACCGCTTGTCCTCGGACTGGACCTGGTGCGGTTCCACGCCTTCGGCGAGACAGTGGGCGGCCAGGGCACCGGCGACCTCGCCGATGTTCCACTCCACCGGGTGGAGCCGGTAGCAGCCGTTGGTGATGTGGGTGGTGCCGATGTTCTTTCCGGCGGGCAGCAGATTGCGGACACGGCGTGGTACGAGCGCGCCGAGCGGGATCTCGAAGGGCACGGACCCGATGTCGACGTAGCTGTCGCCGCCGGTGGAGGGGTGCAGATCGATGCGGTAGTTGCCGACGCCGACCGAGTCCCGGTAGCGGGTGCCGCCGTACGGACCGACCAGATCGATCGCGACATCGTGCTCGGTGATGGTGGTGACGGCCTTGATCCGGCGCGATTCGCGTACGTACGGCGCCTTGGCGAGGCCGTCGGGGGTGCCGGTGACATCGGGGCGCGGACGCAGCCCGGGAAAGCCGGTGCCGCCGTCGGCGCGCGGCGCCTCTGTCTGGAGCCAGTACAGAACGGAGAGCGACAACTGCCGTGCCCCGGCGACCGCTTGGGCGGCGGTTTCGGCGCCATCGCCGATCAGCGGCTTCAGCCAGTAGTCGTTGAGCGGCCAGTTGACCAGGGTGATGTCGGAGTCGAAGGCACCGTCCCTGTGCAGCTTGCGGGCGAGGATCCGGCGGAAGCCCCAGAGTTCCTTGTCCCCCGCGTCGGCGCTCTGGTCGGCGGTGACATCGAGCGGGTCGAGAGCGGGGTTGGGTACGAAGGTACGCGGCACGGCCTCCAGGGTGCGGGGGTCGGGGGCGAGGAAGCCGAGCAGCGGCCCCGGCCAGAAATCGGGGCGGTAGGAGCGCCAGAAGTCGTAGTCGGCGGGCTTCTCGATCGTGTGGTCCTCGCCCTCGTGGTGCGAGAGCGCGAAACAGACCGTGATGCCCTGCTGGTTGAGCGGCTGCGCCGTCTCGGGCGCGTGCGGCTCGTCGAACTCGGCGCGGGCCTCGGCGCCCACCACGTGCTCCACGCCCGCGAGTTCGAGCAGTTCGCCCGTCTCGGTGGCGTCGATGACATAGCGCGCGGCGATCGTGCGCCGGCCGCCGTCGCGCAGGCTCTCGACGGTGACGCTCCGTACGGTGTCGTCCCCGGCCGCCTCGGCGGCGACCGGCCGGTGCTCGGTGAGGAGGGTGAGCCGCCCGGCGGCCCGGTGGGGGGCGAGCATGGATTCCATGACGGTGAGGGCGACACGTGGCTCGTGACAGAGCTTGCTGACGCGCCCGGCGCCGGGGTTGAGCGAGGTGAGGGCGAGGGCCTCGGACCGCATCGGGTACCACTGGCGGTAGAAGTCCCGGATGGATTCGCGTAGGTGACGGTACGAGGCGGTGGTGCCGAACTGCTCGACCCAGGGGTGCTCGTCCGGCGGGACGGCCTGTGAGGTGAGCTGGCCGCCGATCCAGTCGGTCTCCTCGGTGAGGACGACACTGCGCCCGGCCCGGCAGGCGGCGAGTGCCGCGGCCACGCCGCCGAGTCCGCCGCCGACGATGAGAATGTCCGGTTCGGGTATCACGGATCTCCTTGTGATGCTGTGTTGTGCCGTGTGGTGCGTGTTGTGCGTTGTGCCATGGGGACGGGGTGAGACGAGGAGGGGTGCCGGGCCCGCTACGGGGCGGGCGGCGGAGGCGGACCGGCGGTGGCACCGGCCCTGAAGACGCAGGACACCAGCGGTTCCGTGGCCTCCTCCCCCGCCACCAGCGCGGCGAGCAGACGTACCGCCGCAGCGCCCAGCCGGGTTCTGGGGATGTCGAATCCGGTGGGCCGCGGACCGTCCGCCAGGTCCGGGGGCGGCGAGCCGAGCAGTGCGAGCGAGACCTCGCGCGGGCAGTCGATCCCCGCGTCACGGACGGCCGTACGCAGCGCGCGCCAGGCGCCGCCCGTGTCGGTCTCCTCGGCGACGAAGGCGGTCACACCGTCGTCGAGCCATCCGCGCAGCCGCTCCGCGGTCAGTTCGCGCTCCGGGGCGGCCGAGCGGAAGACGGCGGCGGGGCCGCCGGGCAGACCGGCCGCCTCCAGCCCCTTGAGGAAGCCGTGTTCACGGTCGGTGGAGGCGGGCGCGTCGTCGTCCTCGCGGATGAGCACGATCCCGCGGTGGCCGAGCGCGGCGAGCCGGCCGACCACCTCACGGCTCGCGCTGACATAGTCGGCGCCGACCCAGGCCAGGCCCTCCAGTTCGTCCCTGCGGCCGATATGGACGACGGGGAAGCCGTCGGCGACCAGCCGCCGCAGCTCCCCGGCCGGTACATGGCGGCCGAGGAAGAGACAGCCGTCGGCCAGCCGCACCCTGCTGAGGGCGTCGGGCCCGGCGGCCCCCGCGCCGCCGGTGCTCGAACCGGTGAAGAGCACCAGGTCGTAGCCGCGCGCGGCGGCCTCCTGCTCGACACCGACCAGGAACGGGTAGTACGAGTGCTGCACATCCGTCGGGAAGGTGGCGGTGAAGCTGAAGACACCGAGCAGGTCGTTGCGCGCCGCCGCGAGCCTGCGGGCCGCCGGATCGGGTACGTAACCGAGGCTGCGGGCCGCGTCCAGCACCTTGCGCCGCGTCTCCTCCGAGATCGTGGCGCCCTGCTTCTTTCCCGCGAGCACCAGCGAGACCGTGGCCTGCGAGACCCCGGCCAGCCGGGCGACCTCCGACTGACGCGGCCGCGCGGTGCGCCCGGCCGGTGCGGGGGCCCGGCCTGGCCGGGAACGCTTCCTTGGTTCGTCCACCGGTTGCTCCTCATGCTCCTCTGGAATCGTTAATGCGCATTAGTAATGCGCATTAACGAGCACTGTGGACCTCCGGGCGATCGGGGTCAAGAGGGCGGACCGGACTTCTTTCCGGACTCCTTCGCGGACTTCCGCCCGGGACTTCTGCCCAGGGGCCCGCGGTCGTACGGTGTGATCTTCCGTCTCCTGTGACCCTCTCTCCTCAGCGAAGGTGGCCCTCCATGCCCCTGTTCGACCTGCCCCTCGACGAACTCCGCGGCTACCGGAGCCGGTCCGCGGAGCCGGAGGACTTCGACCGCTTCTGGGCCGCCACCCTCGCCGAGACGCGCGACCACGCGCTCGACGCCCGCTTCGTTCCCGTCCCGACGGGACTCGCCACGCTGGATGTGTTCGATGTGACCTTCGCCGGGTTCGGCGGCCATCCGGTCAAGGGCTGGTTCGTCCTGCCCGCGGGGACGTCCGAACCCCTGCCCGTGGTGGTGCAGTACCTCGGTTACGGCGGCGGGCGCGGCCTGCCGCACACCCATCTGCTCTGGGGCTCGGCCGGCTTCGCACACTTCGTGATGGACACGCGGGGACAGGGCGGCGCCTGGAACGGTGGCGACACCCCCGACCCGGTGGGCAGCGCCTCCTCGTACCCCGGCTTTCTGACCCGGGGCATCGAGGACCCGTACGCGTTCTACTACCGGCGGCTCTTCGCCGACGCGGTACGCGCCGTGGAGGCCGCACGCTCCCACCCCCTCGCCGACGCCTCGCGCACGGTGGCCCTGGGCACGAGCCAGGGCGGCGGGATCACGCTCGCGGTGGGCGGGCTGGTGCCGGGTCTCGCGGCGATCGCGCCCGATGTGCCGTTCCTCTGCGACTTCCCGCGCGCGACGACGATCACCGACCGCAATCCGTACCGCGAGGTGGGCAATTACCTGAAGACCTACCGGGGCAGGACGGCGGACGCCTGGCGGACGCTCAGCTACTTCGACGGGGTGCACTTCGCGGCGCGCGGACGGGCTCCGGCGCTGTTCTCGGTGGCCCTGGAGGACGAGACCTGCCCGCCGTCCACGGTCTTCGGGGCCTTCAACGCCTATGCGCACGAGGACAAATCGATCGAGGTGTACGACTTCAACGACCACGAGGGCGGCGGCCCGTACCAGGAGGCCGTCCAACTGGCCTGGCTGGCGGACCGGTTGTGACGCCCTGACCGGGCGCCGCCCACCCGGCCTCCCGGCGCCGTCCGGCAACGAGCCGAAAGGGAACACCTCTTGACCGGCACCTGGGGTTAACCCTAGGTTTCCCGGAGAAAGCGCTTTCCGACAACGATGTCAGAAATCGGTTCACCAGGAGGCACGGTCATGAGACTGCCCGCCCCGCCCCGCACCGCCGCTCTGGCGGCACTCTCCGCGTTCACCGCGCTCGTCCTGCTGCTGACCGGCTGCTCCGGCGGCGGGTCGGCCGGCGGCGGCGGAATCACCCTCACCTTCAGCTGGTGGGGCAATGAGAACCGCGCCGAGCGCACCAACGAGGCCGTACGCCTCTTCGAGAAAAGACATCCGGGAGTGACGGTACGGACGTCCTTCGCCGGCTACGAGGCGTACGTCCAGAAGCTCGCCACCCAGGCCGCGGGCGGCGATCTGCCCGATGTCGCCCAGCTCGACTACCGCCAGATATCCCAGTACGCGGGGAGCGGCACCCTGCTCGACCTCACCCCGTACATCGAGGACGGCACGCTACGTACCGGCGCGATGGACCCGGGGCTGGTCGCCACCGGCCGCTACGGACCCGGCCAGTACGCGCTGCCGATGGGGCAGGGCTCCACCGGATTCGCCTATGACGCGACGGTGTTCGCGAAGGCCGGGCTCAAGACACCGGAGCCCGGCTGGACCTGGGAGGAGTGGGCCGACGCGGGCCGCGCGATCAGCGCGCTCGGGCTGAAGGGCCCGGACGGCCGTCCGTACACCGGCCTCACCGACATCGGCGTGAACGAGGACGCCTTCGAGAACTGGCTGCGCGGCCACGGCAAGAAGCTCTACGCCTCCCAGCACCGGCTGGGCTTCACCACCGCGGACCTCGCCGCGTTCTGGACGTTCACCAACGGCCTGCGCGAGGAGGGCACGGCCTCGCACGCCAAGGACACCTCGCAGATCGGCGGCGCGATCGAGGACGGACCGATGGGGCGCGGTCTGGCCGCCACCGACTTCAACTGGGACGGGCCGTTCCTCGGCTACGCGCCACTGATGGGCGACACGGTGCATCTCGCTCCCGTCCCCACCGTGAACGGCACGGCGGGACAGTACTTCAAGCCCAGCGTCCTGATCGGGGCGGGCGCCGGCACCGAACACCCCAAGGAGGCGGCAGCGCTGACGGACTTCCTGCTCAATGACCCCGAGGCCGGGAAGATCCTCGGGGTCACCCGCTCCACCCCGCCCAACCGCGACATCGCGCGGTCGATCGGCAAGGACCTGCGCGGACCCGAGAAGGAGGTCTTCGAGTACGGGAGGAAGATCGCCGCGTACGGTGTCGATCCGCCGCCGACGGCACCGCCCCGGGGCGATGTGGTGCTCCAGGTCTCCTTCACCCGTATCTACCAGCGGGTGATCCACGGCATGACGAGTCCCGCCGAGGCGGCCGGGGAATTCGTCGCCGAGGCGGAGAGGGAGCTGCGATGAACCTCACCGGAGATCCGCGTCGGACCGTATCCCCGCCTCCGCCCTCCCCCGCGCCCCCGGCCGCCGGGCGCGAGTCCCGGCGCGCGCCGCGCCGTGAACGCCAGGGCCCCGCCTATGTCTTCCTCTCCCCCTGGATCCTCGGCGTCGTGCTGCTGACGCTCGCGCCGATGGCCGTCTCGCTCTATCTCTCCTTCACCGACTACAACCTCTTCGACGCCCCCACCTGGGTCGGGCTGCGCAACTACACGGACATGCTCTTCGAGGATCCCCGTTACTGGCGTTCGGTCGGCACCACACTGATCTTCGTGGTGGTGGCGGTCCCGCTGAAACTGGCCCTCGCCCTCGGCGTCGCGCTGCTCCTGAAGAACATGCGCTCCGGCCGGGGCTTCTACCGCTCCGCCTTCTACGCTCCGTCCCTGCTCGGGGCCAGTATGTCGATCGCGCTGGTGTGGCGGGCGCTGTACAACGACGGCGGTACGGTCGACGACCTGCTCGGCCGGATCGGCGTCCGCACCGGAGGCTGGGTCGCCGATCCCGATCTGTCGGTCCTCGTGGTCGCCCTGCTGGCCGTCTGGCAGTTCGGCGCGCCCATGGTGATCTTCCTGGCCGGTCTCCAGCAGATACCCGGCGATCTCTACGAGGCGGCGGCGCTCGACGGAGCCGGGCGGTGGCGGCAGTTCGTCTCCGTCACCCTGCCCATGCTCTCCCCGGTCCTCTTCTTCAATCTGGTGCTGGAGACCATCCAGTCGTTCCAGGTGTTCACCCCCGCCTTCGCGATCAGCGGGGGCAAGGGCGGCCCCGCCGACTCGACCATGTTCTACACGCTCTATCTGTACGAACGCGGCTTCTCCGCCTCGCACATGGGCTATGCCTCGGCCATGGCGTGGGCACTGCTGCTCGGGATCGGGGCGGTGACGATCGTGCTCTTCAGGACGTCACGTTCCTGGGTCTTCTACGCCAACGAGGGGGCCTGATGTCCACTGCCGCCATCGGCAAGCGGAACGCCCGTACCGGTACCGGCAACCGAGGCCGCCGTATCGCCCTGCATCTGGCCGCAGGGCTGATCCTGCTGGTCCTGCTCTATCCGCTGGTGTGGCTGCTCGCCACCTCGCTCAAACCGGCCGACGAGGTCCTGACCAGTCTGAGACTGCTGCCGAGCCGGCTGGAGTGGAGCAACTACAGCACCGCCCTGGACGGGGTGAGCGGGGTGAAGGTCTCCACGCTGCTCACCAACTCGCTGCTGATCTCGGCGGGTTCGGTGCTCGGCAACGTCCTCTCCTGCTCGCTGGCCGCGTATGCCTTCGCGCGGCTGCGGTTCCGGATGCGGGGCGTCATGTTCGGCTTCATGGTCGCCACGATGATGCTGCCGCACCACGCGGTGCTGATCCCGCAGTACATCATCTTCAACCAGCTCGGCATGGTGGACACCTACTGGCCGCTGGTACTGCCGAAGTTCCTGGCCACGGAGGCGTTCTTCGTCTTCCTCATCGTGCAGTTCATGCGGGGGCTGCCCCGCGAGCTGGAGGAGGCGGCCAAGATCGACGGCTGCGGGCCGTTCCGCTCCTTCCGGTCCGTGGTGCTGCCGCTGACCCGTCCGGCGCTGATCACCACGGCGATCTTCACCTTCATCTGGAGCTGGAACGACTTCTTCACCCAGCTGATCTATCTCTTCGACCCGGAGAAGTTCACCATCACCCTGGCCCTGCGGAACTTCGTGGACCAGTCGAGCCAGTCGGCGTTCGGCCCGATGTTCGCGATGTCGGTGATCTCGCTGCTGCCGATCGTGCTCTTCTTCGCCGCGTTCCAGCGCTATCTGGTGCAGGGCATGGCGACCTCGGGACTGAAGGGGTGAGCGCCATGGGTACCCGGCCGGCCGCGTCCTCGCCGTACGACCGCCGCGAGCCCGGGGAGCTGTTCGGCCCGCGCTTCGCGCTCTTCGCCGACATGCTCGCCGTCGGTCTGTTCACGACGGTGGCGAGTCTGCCGCTCCTCACCGCCCCGGCCGCGCTGGCCGCCGGCTGTTCCGTACTGCGGGACTCCGCCCGTACGGAACGGACGGCGACCGCCGGCCGGTACCGGGACGCGCTCCGGGCGCACGGCATCGCCCGTACCCTGGCCGCCGGCGCGGTCCCGCTCGCGCTCGGCGCGCTGTTCCTGCTGGATCTGGCGCTGGCCGGGGCCGGACTGCCGGGGGCCGCCGCCGTCTCGTTCGCGCTGGCGGTCGTCGGAGCGGGGGCGCTGGTCGTGGCGGTACGGGCCGCCGCGCACCCGGTGGCGCGGCGCAGCTGGCCCGCCGCCGTACGGGGCGCCGCCCGCCGCTCGGCCGCCGATCCGGCCGGGTCCGTACTGATCGCGGTGGCTCTGGCGCTCTGCGCCGCGATGGTGTGGGCGCTGCCGCCGCTCGTCCTTCTCGTGGCCGGGCCGCCGGCGCTGGCCGCCGTCTCGGTCGAGCTGCGCGGGTCCGGTCGGGGCCGGTCCCCGCGCCGGTGATTCAGTGCGACGCCGGAATCAGCCTCTTCGATTCCAGATAGGTGCGGGCGACGTCCTCGGGGAGCCGGCGCCAGCTGTCCACCTGCTGGTTCATCGAGGCCAGATCCTTGGTGGTGAGCACGGTGTTCAGCTTGTCCAGCGCCGTGGTGACGCCCTTGCTCCCGGCCCGTGCGCGATTGACGACGGGCACGATGTAGTCGGCGTTCTGGAGATGCCGGTCGTCGGCGAGGAGCACCAGTCCGAACTGTCCGAGTGTGGCGTCGGTGGTCGTGGTCAGGACCATCTGGTCCTGACCGTTCTGCACGGCCCGCTTCGCCGGTGTCGTCCCCACGCCTTTGGGGTCGATGCCGGTGATGTCGATGCCGTACGTCTTCTTCAGCCCGGGTTCGCAGTACGGGCGCCGTACGCACTCGTCGCCCGCGGCGAGCCTGACGGGCAGCCGGGATCGTCCCAGGTCGCTCAGTGTTCTGAGCCGGTGTTTCCGGGCGTAGGCGGCGGTGACGGCGAAGGCGTTCTGGTCGACGGCGCGGCCGGGATCGAGGACGGTCAGTCCGCGCGGCGCGGCGAGGGAGCGCAGTGCCCTCATCGTCGCGCCCAGGTCGGGTGAGCCGACGGGTTGCGCGTCGGGGCCGTGGGCCTTGGCGTTCAGCCAGTCGGCGAAGGTCGCCGCGTACTCCGGTACGACATCGATCTGGCCGCTCTCCAGGGCCGGTTCGTAGATCTCCCGGTTGGTGACGGAGAGGATCCGGGTGTGGTACCCCGCGCGGTTCAGCAGGAGCGCGTACATCTGGGCGAGCAGATCGCTCTCGGTGAAGCCGGCCGAGCCGATGGTCAGATGCTTGCTGTCGCCGGGCGGTGCGGTGACATCGCCGCGGTTCTCCAGGGACGGTCCGGTGGCACAGGCGGCGGCCAGGAGGAACGAGGTGACCAGGGCCACGGCGGTACGCGCCGCTCTCATCCCCCGCCCCTCACCCAGCGCGGCCCCAGCCGTCGCACCAGCTCGAACACCCCCTCCACCAGCAGTGCGAACACGGCGACGAGGACCGCGCCCGCGACCACCTGGGGTGTGTCGGCGAGATTGAAGCCCGCGGTGATGATCCGGCCGAGACCACCGCCGCCGACCAGGGCGGCGATGGTCGCGGTCGCCACCAGCTGGACGGCGGCGATCCGTACACCGGTGAGGATCAGCGGCAGGGCGAGCGGCACCTCGGCCCGCCACAGCAGCTGACTGCCCGTCATCCCCATGCCGCGGGCGGCCTCGACGACATCGCGGTCCACCCCGCGCATCCCCACATAGGCGTTGGTGAGCAGCGGTGGGATCGCGAACAGCACCAGCGCGATGATCGTCGGCCACTGGCCGTGCGTGCCGATCGGGGTGAGCAGCAGCAGGACGAGAACGGCGAAGGTCGGGACGGCCCGGCCGACGTTGGAGATGTTGACGGCCAGCGCGCCTCCCCTCCCCAGATGGCCCAGGACGAGCGCGACGGGCAGCGCGATCGCACAGCTGATGACCAGACAGACGACGGTGAGGAAGAGGTGCTCGCCGAGCCGGTTCCAGACCCCGCCGGACCCTGACCAGTTCGAGGCACTGGTGAGCCAGGACCAGGCCGCCGCGAGGGTGTTCACGCGCGGCGCTCCCGCGCCCAGGGGGTGAGCAGCCGCTGGAGTCCGAGCAGCAGGAGGTCGGCGGCGACGGCGATGACCACGCAGAGGACGGAGGCGGTGAGCACCTGCGCCTTGAAGAAGGTGTTCATCCCGGCGTAGATGAGATTGCCGAGACCTCCGTAGCCGACGATCGCGCCGATGGTGACGAGGGAGACGGCGGAGACGGTCGCGATCCGCAGCCCGGCCATGGCGGCGGGGAGGGCGAGCGGCAGTTCGACGGTGAGCAGCAGCCGGACCGGTCCGTACCCCATGCCACGGGCGGCCTGCCGGGTCTCCTCGGGTACGGCGCGCAGTCCTGCCAGGATGTTCCGTACGAGCAGGGTCAGCGAGTAGAGGACCAGCCCGGCGACGACGAGCGAGGCCGCCAGTCCGTACACGGGCAGCAGCAGGGAGAACATCGCGAGCGAGGGGATGGTGTAGAGGATCGTGGTGATCCCGAGCACGGGCCCGACCGCCCAGTTCCAGCGGCGGGCCGCGAGGGCCAGGGGGACGGCGATGACCAGTGCGAGCAGGATGGCGAGGAAGGTCAGGTGGAGATGCTGGAGCACCGCGTCCCACAGGATGGTGCGGCGGCTGGAGAGGTAGTCGCCGCAGATCCACTCGTTGCGCGCGAGGCAGTCGTCCGGAGGCGCGGTCACCCGTCCATTGGACGCCCGTGCCCGTCCGTCCGCGCGCGGTGATGGACCGTACGGATGGCGGACCCGCCCGGCCCCGGCCGCCGGGCAGGGCCGGGGCCGGGGGGAATCCCCGCGCCCGGCTCCCGCCCGGGGTCGTGCGGGTCCGCCATGACAGCGCGCGCCGCGTGCGGTCCGCACGGGGTGCGGACCGCACCGCTCGCGGTGCGCGCCGATCACCGTCAGGGGAAGGAGACCACCGTCGAGGGCACCGTCGTCGTGCCCGAGGTGGCGGCGCCGATGGCGTTGATGACGTGGTCGTACTGTCCGTTGCCGCTGAGCGAGACGACGAGCAGGCCGTGGAACCTCACGCCCGGGACCGCGGGCGCGGCGAAGCCGTGGGCCTGGCGGATGGACGGGTCGACGTTGTAGTAGCAGTAGCTGCCCAGGCCCCAGCCCTCGTGCGTGGTGACGTTGTCGGCGACCTTGTAGGCCGCGTAGCCCTTGATGGATCCGTTCTGGATGGCGGCCTGGTTGGGGGCGTCGTACGCCTTCTCGTTCTGGAAGAAGATGGTGCGGCCCCGCTCGCCGTTCCACTGGACGTCGTACTTGTTGAAGTGCTCGACGAACAGCCCGGTCGCCAGCACGTCGTCACCGTTGACGATCACGCCGTAGTCGGCCCGGTTGGTCTCCCAGCCCACACCGTCGCCGTGGTCGGCGCGCCAGACCCAGGTGTGGTCGATGATCGTGTGCCGGCTGTTCACGACCATGCTGGTGGTGGCCTTGCCGGGGCCGGCGCCGCCGATCCTGATGAAGACGTCCTGCACGGTGATGGGATTGGCGGAGTGGTTCGCGGAGGCGCCCTGCGGGCCGACCTCCAGAAGCGTCGGAGAGTTGACCGGACCCGCGTCGATCAGGAAGCCCGCGAGCCGTACCCCGTCGACGTCGGCGACCCTCATCGCCGTCACGCCGTTGTCGGGTATGAGCGTGGCGTAGCCGAGGCCGAGGACCACCGCGTTCGCGCGCTCGACGCGTACGGTCTGGTCGAGGTGGTAGATGCCGGGCGTGAACAGCAGGTTGAGTCCCTGCGTGAGCGCCTCGTTGAGGGTGGCCGCGGAGACGCCGGGCTTGGCGACGTAGAACTGGGTGAGCGGCTGGGACGTACCCCTGGGTGTGCCGTTGCCCCACGTGGTGCCGCGCGCGTTGGTGCGCAGCTCCGGCAGGAAGACCCGGTAATCGGCGCCGTCGAGGTAGAGGAAGGGCTTCTCGCGGGAGACGGGGGTGTTGTTGAGCGTGGTGTAGGGCGGGTTGGGGAAGCCCTGGCCGGGCGCGCCTTCGACACCGGAGAAGGTCATGTTCCAGACCGCGTTGGTCCAGCCGCCGACGGAGCTGTCGCGGGTGTACCACTGCTGCTGGGAGTAGGGGCCGACGGTGCCGTCGACGCGGCTGTCGGCGATGTAGCCGCCGCTGGCCCAGCCGTAGCCGTCGGGGGCGAGGTTGAGGCCACCCCTGACGTGCATACGGCGGAAGGGCGCGGCCTGCGAGACGGCCCAGCGGTTGGTGCCGTTGACGGGGTTGAGGGCGAGGTTCTCGGCGGAGCGCCAGAAGTTCTGGGTGGCGTTGCCGTTGAACCAGCCGGCGTCCACGGTCACATCACCGTTGAAGGTGGTGTCGTCGGGCGAGAGCCCGAGGCCGGAGATCGAGGTGTAGAAGCCGAGCTGGGCGTTGATGTTGTTGTACGTGCCGGGCTTGAACAGCAGCTGGTAGCGGCCCGAGCCGAACTGCGCCGATTCCTGCCGGCGGAAGATCTCGTCCAGCCTGCCCTGGATATTGGGCGTCGACGGATCGAAGACCACCACGTTCGGCCCCAGATCACCACCGCCGGGCAGGGCCGCGGCGCCGGTACGCGCGGACGTCGACGCCGACGCGGGCGAGGACAGTGCGAGCATGCTCGGAGCCGACGCGGCGGCTGCCATGGCGCCGAGAACGGTACGGCGCGTGGGGGGAGTAGGCATGGCGACTCTCCTTGTTCAGAATGTGAACGGTGGGGATTACAGGGAGCGCTCTCTCACTCAGGCATGTTCACGGCATGTGAACAGCCCGTCAAGGGAGATGACCGGTTCCGCAATGCACCGAGGCTCAACTGACCCTGCAATAAAGGGATATGAAGAGCTATCCAGGTTGATCGAACGCGCTTCCCGGCGTGCGGGGTTGTATTCACGAAGTGTCGATCAGACCGAACAGCGATCTGTGTGCCGCAGGTGTCTTGACACCTTCTGGGGCTGCTTCTACGTTCCACGAGAGCGCTCTCTCGCTGTGGTCTCCTCAGCCCGCCCTTCCATCCGGGCTGTGTCCGAGCTCCCCCACCCCTCTCGAAGGAGAGCCATGCGCCCACGTCTGCTTTTCGCCTCCGCCGCCGCTGTCGTCGCCGCGTTGACGGCGGCGACGGCTCCGAGCGCGACCGGTGCCCCCCGGGCCGCGGCCGCGGCCTGGGACAGTGACCTCGCGGCCGCGGCCCTGAGCACGAACCCGGCCGCCGCCACCGCGTCCGGCAGCCAGAGCCCGGAGCTGGGACCCGGCGCCGCCTTCGACGGCAACGGCGCGACCCGCTGGTCGAGCAACGTCGCCGACGACGCCTGGATCCGGGTCGATCTGGGCCAGACCCTCCGTATCGACCGGGTCACCCTCGACTGGGAGGCCGCCTACGGCAAGAAGTACGTGCTGGAGGTGTCGGGCGACGGCACCAGTTGGCGGCCCTTCTACACCGAGGACGCGGGTACCGGCGGGACCGTCACCGCGCACACCTACCCGCAGGAGGTCAGGGGCCGGTACGTACGCCTGCGCGGCATCGAACGGGGCACACCCTACGGCTACTCGCTGTACTCCTTCAAGATCTACGGCGGCACCCCGGCCCCGGCCTCCACCACCCGCGCCAATCTCGCGCTCCACCACCCCGCCTACAGCAACCTCTACCAGCACGCGGGGAACTCGCCGGCGTTCATCACCGACGGCGGCTGGCCCGCCGCCCTCAAGGGCGACCAGACCCGGTGGGCGAGCGACTGGAACGCCGACCGCTGGGTCTCCGTCGATCTCGGCGCCACCTCCACCATCAACAGTGTGGACCTGTACTGGGAAGCCGCGTACGCCGTCGACTACGAGATCCAGGTCTCCGACGACAACAGGACCTGGCGCACCGTCCACCGCCCGTCCGCCGCCGAGGTCGCCGCGCGCCGCGCCGACATCAAGTCCCCGGCCGAGGCGGCCGGGCGGCATGACACCATCACGCTCTCCGCGCCCGCCACCGGCCGCTATGTACGCATGCTCGGCAAGGAGCGGCGCTCGTTCTACAACCCTGCGCCCGCCACGGCCCAGTTCGGTTACTCGCTCTACGAGTTCCAGGTGTGGGGCACCGGCGGCAACGCGGCTGCCGCCTATCCCGCGCTCCCCGGCGAGCAGGGCGGCGCGTACCGTACGACGTTCTTCGACGACTTCACGGGAGCCTCGCTCGACCGCTCCAAGTGGCGGGTCGTGAGAACGGGCCAGGAGATGGGGCCGGTCAACGGCGAGGCCCAGGCGTATGTGGACTCCACCGACACCATCCGTACCGCGAACGGCAGTCTGATCCTGGCCCCGAAGTACTGCAAGGGGTGCACCCAGGCGGGCGGCGGTACGTACGACTTCACCTCGGGGCGTATCGACACGAACACCAAGTTCGACTTCACCTACGGCAAGGTCAGCGCCCGGCTGAAGCTTCCGGTGGGCGACGGCTACTGGCCCGCGTTCTGGCTGCTCGGCAGCGATGTCGACAACCCGGCCGTGTCCTGGCCCGCCTCGGGCGAGACGGACATCATGGAGAACATCGGCTACGGCAACTGGACCAGCAGCGCCCTGCACGGGCCGGGGTACTCCGCCGACGGCAACATCGGCGCGCAGCAGTACTACCCCGGCGGGGGAAGCGCGGACCAGTGGCACACGTACGCGGTCGAGTGGACGCCCACCGCCATGCGGTTCTTCGTGGACGACCGGATCGTCCAGGAGACATCCCGCACCAAGCTGGAGTCCACGCGCGGCAAGTGGGTCTTCGACCACAACCAGTACGTGATCCTCAACTTCGCTCTCGGCGGCGCCTATCCGGCCGGCTGGAACAAGGTCACCACGCCCTACTGGGGTCTGCCGCAGTCCAGCGTCGACCGCATCGCCCAGGGCGGCATCCAGACCGAGGTCGACTGGGTGAGGGTCGAGCAGAAGGGCTGATACGAACGGCGACGGCCGTCCGTCCCCCGCGTTCCCCGTCCTGGCGTCCTTCCGTCCCCCCATTCCCCACCCGCGCGTCAGCACGTCGTATCCGTCCCGCCCAACACATCACCCCAACCAAAGGATTGGACCCCTCGTGAGAAAGATCCTCGCTCCCCCCACCGCGCCCTCCCCGCCCCGTTGGCGCCGGCTGTTAGGACTCGCCGCGGCGTCCGTGGCGGCTCTGCTCATCGCCGGCTTCAGCTACCCGGGAGAGCGCGCACAGGCCGCGCAGACCCAGGCGACGCAGGCCCAGGCCGCGCCCGCCCAGGCCGAAGAGGTGGTGCGCGTCGCCGAGTTCCTCGCGGAGTGCCCCTACAGCCACCGGGCCACCGACGACCCCATCGTGTTCCCGGGCCTTCCCGGCGCGTCCCACATGCACAGCTTCTTCGGGAACACCTCCACGAACGCCCACTCGGACCTGACCAGTCTGGAGCGCGCGGGCAGCAACTGCAGTCCCTCCACCGACCTGTCGTCCTACTGGGTGCCGACCCTGTACAACGGCGACACCGCGGTGGAGCCGACCGGAACGACCTTCTACTACCTCGGTGAAGGCGTACGCGACGACATCATCGCGAAGATCCAGCCGATGCCCCGGGGCCTGCGCATCGTGGCCGGCAACGCCAAGGCCACCGGCCCCGATGACAACACCATCTCCCGCTGGTCGTGTCTGCACCACGGCGAGGTCGGGTCCTCCCCCAACTTCGTGAACTGCCCGGCCGGTTCGATGCTGGAGTCCTATCTCGACTTCCCGCAGTGCTGGAACGGCAAGGACCTCGACTCCGCGGACCACAAGAGCCATATGTCCTATCCGGTGGCGGGCGCCTGCCCCTCCACGCATCCGGTCCCCGTGCCCAAGCTCCGGCAGGTGCTCCGGTATCCCGTCAACGGCGATCCCGCGCGATTCCGGCTGGCGTCGGGGCCCGGGTACACCATGCACGGCGACTTCTTCAACGTCTGGCCCGCCGGCGAGATGGAGCGCCGTGTCCGCGACTGCATCAACCCCATCATCAAGTGCGGTGCGGACGGCCGTCCCTGACTGATCGTCCCTGATCGACCGTCACCTCACCCCCACACGCCCGCCCGGGTCTCCCGGGCGGGCCCTTCACGGGAAACCCCACCATGAACCGACGCCTCGTCACGCCCCTGCCGGCCCTGCTCGTGCTCCCCCTTCTTCTGGTGCCGCTCCTGTTCCTGGGCAGCTGCTCGGCGTCGGCCGACCGGCCGGCGACCCCCGGCAGGTCCACCGCTCCCGCCCCCTCGTCCGGCGTGCCGTTCACCGCCACCGACTCCGGCTGGATCCAGCTGATGACGCCGATGAGCGAGCAGGCCGGGCAGCTTCTCGCGATGGCCTCCGCCCACGACTCCGCGCCGCCGCTGGCCTCGTGGGCCGCCGCCCTCGCGAAGGAACACCGTACGGAGGTGGCCCAGCTCAGGCAGTTGCTCGGCCGCATGGGCCTGCCCGACACCAATGTGCACGAGGGCCATGACATGCCGGGCATGGTCACGGAAGCGGATCTCGACCGCGCCCGCGGGCTCACGGGCGCGCGATTCGACGGCTTCGTACGCCAGGAGATCCGCGCGCACCTCGAACAGTCGCAGCGCGTCTCCCGCTCCGAGTCCCGGGCGGGCGGCAGCCAGGAGGCGAAGCGGCTCGCCGCGCGTATCGCCGACTCGCGCGCCGAGCAGCTGAGGACGCTGTCCTCGCTGGACCGGTGACCGTGCGGTACGGCGAGGGAGCGCCGTACGGCGAGGCCGCCGGTGTGCCGACAGGGAGGGCGTGGATATAAAAGACCTCATGGATGCCGACTCCTCACCCCCGTCCCGCCCGGTGACCCTGGAGGACGTGGCCCGCGTCGCCGGTGTGTCCCGGGCCACGGTGTCCCGGGTCATCAACGAGACACCCACGGTGGATCTGGCGCTCCGGCACGCCGTGGAGAACGCCGTGGCCGCCACGGGGTACGTCCCCAACCGCGCGGCCCGCTCACTCGTGACCCGGCGGACGGGTTCGGTGGCGCTCGTGGTCTCCGAGCAGGAGAAGCGCCACGCCGCCGCCCCCTTCCTGGGCCGGGTGTTCACGGACCCGCACTTCGGGCGGGTGGTCAGCGGGCTGGTCGATGTGCTGCGGCCCGCGGGCGTTCATCTCGTTCTGATGCTGGTGGACGACGAGGCGTCCCGCCTCCAGACCCTCTCGTATCTGCGCCAGGGACATGTGGACGGCGTGGTGCTGATCTCGTCGCATGTGGACGACCCGCTGCCGCGGCTGCTCGCCGACACCCGGCTGCCCGCGGTCCTGTCGGGGCGTCCGCGGCGCGACTCCTCGCTCGCGTTCGTGGAGGCCGACCAGCGGGAGGGAGCCCGGCTGGCCGCCGGGCATCTGGTGGCCCTGGGCCGGACCCGGATCGGCTCGGTGGCCGGGCCGCAGGACATGCCCGCGGCGCGGGAGCGCCTGGAGGGTTTCCGCGCGGCCCTGGCGGAGCACGGCATCCACGATGTCCCCTGGACGGAGGGCGACTTCACCCACACGGGAGGCGCGTCGGCCGTACGGGAGCTGTTCGCGCGGCGGCCGGATCTGGACGGACTGTTCGTGGCCTCCGACCTCATGGCCCTCGGCGCGCTGCCGGTCCTCCAGCGCACGGGCAGAGAGGTGCCGCGGGACGTGGCGGTGGTGGGCTTCGACGACAGCCATGCCGCCCAGTCCTGCGACCCGCCGCTGACCACCGTACGGCAGCCGGTCGAGGAGATGGCCTCCGCGACGGCCCAGCTCCTGCTGCGCCGGATCGCCCGGCCGGGCCAGGCCGTACGGTCGGAGCTGTTCGCCCCCGTGCTCGTGGTCCGGCAGTCCGCCTGAGAGCACGGACCTAACGCTGATCCGCCGCCGGCTCCCCGGTCGTCAGCCGGGGGACGTTCGACCGCGCGCCGTAGGTGAAGGCGCGGACCCGGTAGGAGGCCCGTTTCTCGGTGGGGAGCGTGATCAGCCCGCAGGAGTTGATGTCGGGGTCGAGGACGGCGACCGGCGCGTAAGCGGAACCGCCCCGGGGGCGCGACTCCAGCAGGAACCCCTCCTCGTCCGACGCGTGATCGGTCCAGCTGAAGTGAATGCCGTTCGCATGCTTGACCACGGCCTTGAGCCCGCTGGGCGCCGCCGCTCCCCCGCTCCGGACGGTACGACCGGTCGCGGACCGGCCGGGATCCCCGCGCGGAGGCAGCCAGTCGTGGCCGGACTCCTGGTCCTCCGTAGTCAGTTCGCCCGGCGGCAGGGAGACGTCGACCGGCGCCGACGCCGGGCCGTCGAAGGTCCGGAGGCGGTAGAAGAAGGTCGTACGAGGCATCAGATCGGGGTGCCGGTAGGTCGTCACGTCGGGCGGCAGGTACTGGAGGACGGTGTACGGCCCCGCCTCCTCCGTCGCGAACTCGAGGACATGGCCGGAGGCACCGGACGCACCGCCCCGCCAGCTGAGATCGATGTCGGTGGGTGTGGTGAGGACCGCGCGGAGTGTGGCGGCCGCTCCGTCGCCGGTCCCGGGCGTTCCCGGGGTGGCGGCGGCACCGCCCGGGGAGGCGGTGGATCCCCGGGCGGGGCGCTCGGCCGGCGGCTGCGCGGAGCACGCCGCCACCGCCAGCACGAGCGCGACGGCCGGCACGGCGGCGCGGATCGCTGGGCGCACGGACGGGTCCGCTACTTGCGCCAGAAGCGGACGTCGCTCCAGACCACCGTGGCCGGTCCGTTGCCGCTGTCGGTGCGGTAGGCGCCGAACTTGTCGTAGAAGCTGCCGCCCGGACTGTCGTAGGTGTGCTTGAGCGACCCGTTGATGTAGGTGCGGTGCGAGGTGCCGACCTGGTGAACGGTGTTGACGCGGACCGTCGCGCCCACGGTGCCGGCGTTCGACAGCGTGGTGCCGCCGTGGACCGCGTACAGCCGCCCGCCGCGTTCGGCGGCCAGCATGAAGTAGGGACCCGACGCGGACTCGTTGAACGTCTGCTTGAGGCTGATGCGCGTACCGCTCAGGCTGCTGATGCGGAAGTAGCCCTCGAACTGCCGGGTGCCCCCGGTGTAGGTGGCGTACCGGCGTTCGGCGCGCTGGTCACCGCTCGCGGTGGAGCAGGTGAGCGTGAACGTCAGGCCGTCGACCTGACCGCACCCCCGCTCCTGGACCGTGAAGGTGGGCGAGACCGAGGTCCAGCCGCCTGGTTCGACCTCGGCGGAGGCGTGCGGGGCCGCGAGGAACGAGGAAGCACCCACCGCGGCGAGAACCGTGAACGTCCGAAGGCGTGTGAACATGTCTCACTTCCCTCTCTGGGGGGGGGAGGACGCAATCAGAGTCCGCATTCCACATACATGAACGCCGACTCTGATTTTGAATGGTTGAGTGGGAAGATAGGACTGGACCAACCACCCGTCAAGAGTCCTTCGAGAGCGAACTGTTGGCGATGCGGAACGTCCCCGCCGCATCGCCGCCGTCGATCCCCGCCACCGATCCCCGGCCCCCGCCGGCGGGCCTCAGAAATTGATCATGTGACCGGCCAGGCCGTGGACAGCCTCCTTGACCGCCTCGCCCAGCGTCGGGTGGGCGTGCACATTGCGTGCCACCTCATGGACCGTCAGGTCCCACTGCTGGGCCAGCGTCAGCTCCGGCAGCAGTTCGGTGACCTCGGGGCCGATCAGATGCGCGCCCAGCAGTTCGCCGTACCGGCCGTCGCTGATCAGCTTCACGAAACCGGCCGGATCGCCCAGACCATGGGCCTTGCCGTTCGCGGTGAAGGGGAATTTCACCACCTTGACGTCATGGCCCCGCTCGCGCGCCTGCTCCTCGGTCCAGCCGAAGCTGGCGATCTGCGGCTGGCAGTAGGTGGCGCGCGGGATCATCACGAAGTCCAGCTCCATGGTCTCCGCGCCGGCGATCGTCTCGGCCGCGATCACGCCCATCGACTCCGCGGCATGGGCCAGCATGAGCCTTGCCGTGACATCCCCGATCGCGAAGATGTGCGGCACGCTGGTACGACCGCGTCCGTCCACGTCGATCGCCCCGCGCTCGGTCAGCCGGACGCCGGTGTTCTCCAGGCCGTAGCCGGCGATGCGCGGCGCGAAGCCGATCGCCTGGAGGACCTTGTCGGTCTCCAGCACCTGCCGCTGCCCGTCGCGCGAGACGGTGACGCGCACCTTCGCCGACGGATCGCTGTCGTCGATCTCCTCGACCCGGGTGGAGGTCAGCACCTCGATGCCCAGCCGCCGGTAGCGCTTGGCGAGTTCCTTGGAGATCTCGGCGTCCTCCAACGGAACCAGCCGGTCGAGGAATTCGACGATCGTGACCTTCACCCCGTAGTTGTGCAGCACGTACGCGAACTCGACGCCGATGGCGCCCGCACCGGCGATGACGATGCTCTCCGGCAGCGTGTCGGAGAGGATCTGCTCCTCGTAGGTGACGACCCGCTCGCTCAGGGAGGTCCCCGGCAGCAGCCGGGTCGTGGTCCCCGTCGCGACGACGCAGTGGTCGAACGTGAGGGTCTCGGTACCGCCGTCCGACAGCGCCACCCGGAGGGTGCGGTCGTCGACGAACGTGCCACGGCCGTCGTACTCGGCGATGTCGTTCTTCTTCATCAGATAGTGCACGCCGGCCACCCGGCCGTCGGCGACCTTGCGGCTGCGCTTGAACGCCTCCGTGTAGTCGAAGCTGACCCGGCCCTCCACCCGGATTCCGAAGGTCTTCGCCTCCTGCGTGAAGATGTGCGCCAGTTCGGCGTTGCGCAACAGCGCCTTCGAGGGGATGCACCCCACGTTCAGACAGACACCGCCCCAGTACTTCGCCTCCACGACTGCCGTCCGCAGCCCGAGTTGCGTCGCGCGGACCGCCGCGGTGTATCCACCCGGTCCCGCTCCGAGGACCACGACATCAAAGTGTGTGCTCATGATCCACACCATAGGCACCCGGGACGCCGCGCGAGCACATGTCGGGGCAAGCGTGCTGCCCCTCACACGACAGGCCCTAACGGACGAACCGGGGCAGCCACTTCGCCCGGTATCCGGGGTGTCCCGCGTGCTCCGCCGCCATCTGCCGGACGACGAAGCCCAGCCCGACGGCGCGGCCCGACGGGAAGTCGTCCGCGGGACGGTCGGTGTCCAGGTGGGACACCTCCGCGTACTCGTCGAGGAGGACCCTGCTCGTCTCGATGCGCCGCAGGGTGTACTCCGGGTTCTGGTGGGCGATGTGCTCGTCGTAGCCGCGCGTCCGCACCGTGAACGCGATCCCGCCGGTACGGTCGTGGATCTCGCCCGGCATCTCGGGCGGACACCGCCAGCGCTCCCCGCCGGCCTCCTGCGCGTGCCGCGCCTCCTCGTCGAGGCGCGCCCGCACGAACGCCAGCAGGTCCGCATTGTCGTCACTCATCAGCTCTCGGTCCTTTACCGTCACGGGCACGGGGAGAGGAAGGCCTCCGTCCCCGGGCACGTTCTACCGTCCAGCAGAGGATGCCGTACAAACGGCATGGCGCATGAGGATCGCGCACGTCGGGTAAGCGCTCCCTGGCCACCGGATGAAAACGCGGTAGAACAGTGCGTATCCGGTGTCTGTGCATATCCGGTGTCTGCGCATATCCGGTAACGGTCCCTGTCCGGCAAGGATCAGCTCTCACGAGAGGAGACGTCATGTCATCGAAGCGGCGCCGCAAGAAGAAGGCACGTCGTAAGAACGGGGCCAACCACGGCCGACGCCCCCAGTCCTGACGGGAAGACTCCTCCGTACGGACTACCTCCAGTGGCCCCCGCGCGTGCGACGGCACGCCGCCGTACACGGACCCCGGGGGCCACTGCACCCGGCCCCGCGCGGCCGGTCATCTCGCCGGCGGGGTCAGGCCTCGCCGCCCAGGACCTTCCAGACCCGGGTCGCCACATGCAGATTGAGGCGGGTCTCGACGTCGCTCAGGTCGTGCCCCCCGATCTCGCGCATGCGCTGGAGCCGGTAGCGCAGCGTGCTGCGGTGGATGCCGAGGGCGGAGGCCGCGCCGTCGTAGTTCCCGCCCGCCTCGAAGTACTGCGAGAGGGTACGGACCAGATCGCCCCGGTGGGCCGCGTCGTAGTCGAGGAGCGGGCCGAGCCACTCGCGGACGTACCCCTCGATCTCCCGGTAGTCGTCACCCGTACCGATGATCCGGTACAGCCCGAGATCGTCGAACGAGGTCGCGCCGTGGGGTACGCGCGAGCGCTGCCGTACCTCGAGCGCGCGCAGCGCCTCCTGGTAGGAACGCGGGATCTCGGCCGGGGAGTCGCAGCGGCTGCCGAGGCCGATCGCTCCCGCGCGCGAGCCCAGTTCCTGGGAGACCGCCAGATACAGCTCCTCCCCCTTCGGCCGTCCCTGGACGACCAGGACCGCCCGGCCCGAGCGCCTGGCCACCAGCGCCCGGAGCCCCAGACCGGCCGCCGCGCCGGCCACCGCCTGGACGAACGCGTCGTCGGCGGTCAGCCCCGTCCACCCCACCGCCACCAGATGCTGCGCGCCGTGCAGATCGTGGCCGACGGCCGCGGCGCGCGCGAAGGCGCTCTCGTCGTCCGTACCGGTGATCAGATCGTCGACCAGCTCGCGGCGCAGCCGTAGCTCCATCTCGGCCAGGCTGCGCAGATGCGCCATCTCCAGGGCCAGCGCGTCGCAGGCGTGACCGAGCGCGAACTCCTCCCGCTCCCCCGCGGCCCCGTGGGGGTCGACCAGGGAGACGGTGCCGAGGATCTCTCCGCGATGGCGGGCGACGGCGGTGAGCCGGTGCCCGACGTACACCGGGCGCGCGTCCCGGATCGCGTCGAGGATCAGCTGTTCCTGACGCCCCGGGTCGGGCTTCGGGTACGGATCGGGGCAGCCGGGGCCCGCCCAGGCCCGTAGATTGCCGAACTGGTCCTCCACCACGGCGGAGAAGCCGGTCAGCCGGTGGACCGTCCACGCGATCCCCGCCTCGGTGTCGCCGGTGGCCGTGGCACCGCTCAGCGCGTCGTGCACCGAGCGCCGGTACGTCAGCTCGGACTCCACGTCGGCGAGCCGCTCACGTGCGGCGTTCCCGTCCCGCCGGGCCCGGCTCAGCTCGGCGGCGTACTCCCGCTCCCGGCGGTGGGCAGCGGCGCCCGCCAGGGCCGCGCCTGTCTGCCGCGCGAGCAGCCCGAGCAGCGCGATCTCGTCGTCGCCGGGCGGCCTCCGGGCGCTCACGACCAGATATCCGGCCGGGGGGCTGCCGGCCCGGCCCGCGTTCGCCCTCCGGGGGCCCGCGGGCCCCCGGAGGGCGAACGCCCATGACCACTCCCGGCCGGGGAGCCGGACGGCGCCGTCCAGGCCGTCGAGTCGGTTGACCTGACTGTCCAGCGCCCGGCCGGTGGCGGAGGCGCCCGGCGGAAGGAAGGGGCCCGAGGAGCCCGGCGGAGGGCACGGGTCTGCGGCGAGAACGGTGTCCGGGGGGCAGCGGACCAGCCGCCCGTCGGCGGGCAGATATCCGGCCTCGGTACGCCACGGACCGAGCCGCGCGACGAAGGAACCCGCCAGCCGCAGCACCTCGTGCTCGTCCCGCCCGTCGGACAGGGCGCCCGACAGCGCCATCAGACGGTGGAGGCGGGAGGACCGGCTGCCCGGGGGGTCCGGTGCTCCGGTTCTTCCGGCGGCCGTGCTCATCTCCCTGGCCCGACACCTTCCCGAAGAGAGTCGCCCCCACCACAACTTTACCGAGCGACCGGGGCCGCGCATCCGGTCCGCCCGGTGGGCCGGCCCTGTACCGGCAGGTCCAGTCACCGCCCGGATTTCGACCTCCCAGGAGCAGGAATCGGCGCGGCACCGTCGTCACGCTGGAGGGGACGGGACCCTGCCCCGAGGGCAGTCGGCGAAGGCAGCGGACGCAAGGGAGCACCTCATGGCCAAGGCAGTCGGTATCGACCTGGGCACCACCAACTCGGTGATCGCCGCGTGGGAGGGAGGTGAGGCGACGGTCCTCCCGAACGCCGAGGGCTCCCGCACCACCCCCTCCGTCGTCGCCTTCACCGACTCCGGCGAACGGCTCGTGGGCCAGCTGGCCCGCCGGCAGGCGATCCTCAACCCCAAGGGCACCATCTACTCCGCCAAGCGGTTCATCGGCCGGCACTTCGACGAGGTCTCGGACGAGGTCAAAGCGGTGACGTACGACGTCGTGGCGGGCGAGGGCGGCGTCGCGCGGTTCGACATCCGCGGCAAGCAGTACGCGCCGGAGGAGATCAGCGCGCTGGTGCTGCGCAAGCTCGCCGAGGACGCCTCGAAGTCGCTGGGAGAGCGGGTGACGGAGGCCGTCATCACCGTTCCGGCGTACTTCAACGACGCCCAGCGCACCGCGACCAAGGACGCGGGGCGGATCGCGGGCCTCGAAGTGCTGCGCATCATCAACGAGCCGACCGCGGCGGCCCTGGCCTACGGCATGGACAAGAAGGAGCACGAGACGGTGCTCGTCTTCGATCTCGGCGGCGGCACCTTCGACGTGTCCATCCTGGACGTCGGGGACGGTGTGGTGGAGGTACGTTCCACCGCGGGAGACACGCACCTCGGCGGCGACGACTTCGACCGCCGGCTGGTGGACCATCTCGCGGACACGTTCCAGCGCGAGAACGGGATCGATCTGCGCGAGGACACCCAGGCGCTGCAACGGCTGTTCGAGGCGGCGGAGAAGGCCAAGACCGAGCTGAGCTCGGTGACCCAGACCCAGGTCAGCCTGCCGTTCATCACGGCCGACGCCACCGGCCCCAAGCATCTGACGGAATCCGTCATGCGCTCCACCTTCGAGCAGATCACCGCCGACCTGGTGGACCGCTGCCTGGGCCCCGTGCAGCAGGCGCTGTCCGACGCGAAGGTGACCGACAGTGATATCGACGAGGTCATCCTGGTCGGCGGCTCGACCCGGATCCCCGCCGTGCAGGCGCTGGTCCGGCGGCTGACGGGTGGCAAGGACCCGAATATGAGCGTCAACCCGGACGAGGTGGTGGCGCTGGGCGCCGCCGTCCAGGCCGGGGTGCTCAAGGGCGAGGTCAAGGACGTCCTGCTGCTGGACGTCACCCCGCTCTCGCTCGGTGTGGAGACACGCGGCGGGGTGATGACGAAGATCATCGAGCGGAACACCACGATCCCGGTCCGCCGTACGGAGACCTTCTCCACGGCCGAGGACAGCCAGCCCGCCGTCGATGTCGTCGTCCTCCAGGGCGAGCGCGAGCGCGCGGCAGACAACCGGGTCCTGGGCCGTTTCCAGCTCACCGACATCCGCCCGGCGCCACGCGGGGAACCGCAGGTCGAGGTCACCTTCGACATCGACGCCAACGGCATCCTCCATGTCACCGCGCGCGACAAGGACACCGGCAAGGAACAGGGCATCACGCTCAGCGAGGGCTCCAACCTCGAACGGTCCGAGGTGGAGCGCATGATCTCCGAGGCGGAGCGCAACCGCGGCGAGGATCAGGCGCTGCGGCAGGCCGTGGACGCCCGCAACGAGCTGGACGCCATCGCCTACCAGGTGGAACGCAGGCTGGGCGAGCTGGGCGAGAGCGCGCCCGAGCACGAGCGGGCGCGGGCCCAGCTGCTGGTCTCCGACGCCCGCCAGGCGGTGAAGGGCGAGGAAACGCTGGACCGGGTCAGGTCGCTGACCTCCGAGCTCCAGCAGGTCCACCAGGCGCTGTCCGCCCGGCCGGCCGGTCCCGCCGGCTCGTCCGGGTCCGGCCCCGGTGGCCCGCCCCCGGCGAGCGGCACCGGAGGCGACGACGACGTCGTGGACGCCGACTTCGACAAGAGCTGAGGTCACGCCATGGCCACCGAACCGGAACCGGCACTACCGCCGGACGAAGCGGACGCCGCGCCTCCGCCGGAGGACCGGACGGACGGGCGACCGGACGACGTACAGGACGACGCGCAGAGGGACGGCGTACGGAGAGACGACGACGTGCGGAAGGACCTGGCCGAGGCGCAGGACGCCTGGCGGCGCGCGCTCGCCGACCTCGACAATCTGCGCAAGCGCCATGCCAGGGAGCTGGAGGAGGTCCGGGAGACCGAACGCGCCCGTACCGCCGCCGAATGGCTTCCCGTACTCGACCATCTCGAACTGGCCCTCGCGCATGCCCGCGCCGATCCCTCCTCGGTACTGAAGGGCGTCGAGGCCGTACGGGACCAGGCCGTGGGCGTCCTGGCGCGGCTCGGCTATCCGCGCCAGGAGGAGAGCGGTGTGCCGTTCGACCCGAACCGGCACGAGGTGGTCCGGGTCGTCGACGACCCGGACACCGAGCCCGGCACCGTCGTGGAGGTCCTGCGTCCCGGATACGGACATGACGGCCGCCAGTTGCGCCCGATGGCCGTCGCGGTCAGCCGGCGGCGGGAGTGACGGCGCATGGCACAGGACTACTACGAGGTGCTCGGCGTCCCCCGCACGGCGAGTCAGGAGGACATCCAGCAGGCCTACCGGAAGCTGGCCCGTCGCCACCATCCGGACGTCAACAAGGACCCGGAGGCGGAGGAGCGCTTCAAGGACGTCAACGAGGCGTACAGCGTTCTGGCCGACCCGGACACCCGGGCGCGGTACGACCGCTTCGGCCCGGACTTCCGGCAGATCCCCGAGGACTACGACGAGCGGGCGGCCGCGGGGGCGGGCTACGGCGGCGCGGGCCGGGCCTCCGCCGGTGGCGGGGTGCGCTTCGCCCAGGGGCCGGGCGGCTCCTTCCAGGACGTGGACTTCGAGGATCTCTTCGGCGGCCTGTTCGGGGCGGGCGGACGCGGCGGACCGCGCCGTACCGTCCCCGGCGCCGACCAGGAGGCCGAGGTGGAGCTGTCCGTGGAGGAGGCGTACCGGGGCGGGCGGCGCGCGGTCGGCCTCGCCGGTCCTGACGGCCGGCGCGACTACCAGGTCACCATTCCCCGGGGGGTGCGGGACGGGCAGCGGATCCGGCTGGCCGGCGAGGGCGGCCGGGGCAGCCGTGACGCGCCCGCCGGTGACCTCTATCTGCGGGTACACATCACACCCCACGAGCGGTACCGGCTGGACGGCCGCGACATCCATGTCCGGCTGCCCGTGACGCCCTGGGAGGCGGCTCTCGGCGCGACCGTGCCCCTGGCCACCCCCGGCGGCACCGCCAAGGTCACTGTCCCGCCCGGCTCCTCCAGCGGGCGCCGGCTGCGGCTGCGCGGCGAGGGAATGCCCCACCCGCGCGGCACCGACGGCGACCTCTACGCCGAGGTCCGGGTGATGGTCCCGCCGCACCCCACCGACCGTGAACGCGAGCTGTTCGGGGAACTGGCGGCCGCGTCCGACTTCGACCCGAGGAGCAAGGGATGACGCCCGAGCAACGGCGGCGACGGCCGGACACGACGAACGGGCGACGGCCGGACGCGACGGCCGTCCGGGTCTACGAGCTGGTGCCCGTCCGCGGGCTCAGCCTGGAGAGCGTGGCCCGCGGCTCGGGAATGCACCCGGAGATGGTCCGGCGCCTGGTGACGCTGGGGCTGGTGGACGCCACCCGTGACCCCGCCGGCCGGCTCAGGTTCGACCGGTCCGCCCCGCGCACGCTGGCCCGTATCCAGCGGCTGCGGGCCGGACTCCCCCTCAACTACGCCTCCATCGGACTGGTACTGGACCTGCTGGACCGGATCGGCCAGTTGGAGGCCGCGCTGCGCCGTACCGGCGCGAGGAGTGACGACGTGCCATGGACATGAACCGCCTCACCCAGAAGTCCCAGGAAGCCCTGCAAGAGGCCCAGAGCGCGGCCGTACGCCTCGGGCAGACCGAGGTCGACGGGGAACACCTGCTGCTCGCGCTGCTCGACCAGCGGGACGGGCTCGTCCCGCGGCTGCTCGACCAGGCGGGCGTCGATCCGCCCGCGCTGCGCGCCGCCGTCGAGAGCGAGCTGTCGCGCAGGCCCGGGTCGACCGGCCCCGGAGCCGCGCCGGGCCAGGTGTTCGTCACCCAGCGGCTGTCACGGCTGCTGGACACCGCCGAGCAGGAGGCCGTACGGCTCAAGGACGAGTACGTCTCCGTCGAGCATCTGATGATGGCGCTGGCCGACGAGGGCTCCGCCACCGCCGCGGGGCGCCTGCTGAAGGACCACGGGCTCACCAAGGAGGCGTTCCTGTCCGCGCTCACGCGGGTCCGCGGCAACCAGCGGGTCACCTCCGCGACCCCGGAGGCCGCGTACGAGGCCCTGGAGAAGTACGGCCGCGACCTGGTCGCCGAGGCCCGTGGCGGCAGTCTGGACCCGGTGATCGGCCGGGACGCCGAGATACGGCGGGTGACCCAGATCCTCAGCCGCAAGACCAAGAACAACCCGGTGCTGATCGGCGACCCGGGGGTCGGGAAGACCGCGATCGTGGAGGGCCTCGCCCAGCGGATCGTCCGCGGCGATGTGCCCGAGGGACTGCGGGACCGTACCGTCTTCGCGCTCGACATGGCCGCGCTGGTGGCCGGTGCCAAGTACCGCGGTGAGTTCGAGGAACGCCTCAAGGCGGTGCTCGGCGAGGTCAAGGCGGCCGGCGGACGGATCCTGCTCTTCCTCGACGAACTCCACACCGTGGTCGGCGCGGGCGGCGCCGAAGGGGCGGTGGACGCCGGGAACATGCTGAAGCCGATGCTCGCCCGCGGTGAGCTGCACATGATCGGCGCCACCACCCTGGACGAGTACCGCAAGCACATCGAGTCCGACGCCGCGCTGGAGCGCCGCTTCCAGCAGGTGCTGGTGGACGAGCCGAGCGTGGAGGACACCGTCTCCATCCTGCGCGGACTGCGCGAGCGGCTGGAGGTCTTCCACGGTGTACGGATCCAGGACACGGCGCTGGTCGCCGCGGCGACACTCAGCCACCGCTACATCTCGGACCGGTTCCTGCCCGACAAGGCCATCGACCTGGTGGACGAGGCCTGCGCGCGGATGCGTACCGAGATCGACTCGATGCCCGCCGAACTGGACGAACTGACGCGGCGGGTGACCCGGCTGGAGATCGAGGAGGCGGCCCTCTCCAAGGAGACCGACCCGGCCAGCGTCACCAGACTGGCGGAGCTGCGCAGGGAGCTCACCGATCTGCGGGCCGACGCCGACGCCCGCCGCGCCCAGTGGGAGTCCGAGCGCCAGGCCATCCGCAAGGTCCAGGAGCTGCGGCAGGAGCTGGAACGGGTCCGGCAGGAGGCCGACGAGGCCGAACGGGCCTATGACCTCAACCGCGCCGCCGAGCTGCGCTACGGAAGGCTCACCGAGCTGGAGCGCCGGCTCGCCGCGGAGGAGGAGCAACTGCGCGCCAAACAGGGCGAGACCCGGCTGCTGCGCGAAGTGGTCACCGAGGACGAGATCGCCGAGATCGTCGCCGCGTGGACCGGCGTTCCGGTGAGCCGGCTCCAGGAGGCCGAGCGCGAGAAGCTGCTGCGGCTGGACGAGATCCTCCAGGAGCGGGTGATCGGGCAGGACGAGGCCGTACAGCTGGTGGCCGACGCGATCATCCGGGCCCGGTCCGGCATCCGTGACCCGCGCCGCCCGATCGGGTCGTTCATCTTCCTCGGCCCGACCGGCGTGGGCAAGACCGAGCTGGCGAAGACCCTCGCGGCCGCGCTCTTCGACTCCGAGGAGAGCATGGTCCGCCTCGACATGAGCGAGTACCAGGAGCGGCACACCGTGAGCCGGCTCGTCGGCGCCCCGCCCGGATACGTGGGGTACGAGGAGGGCGGCCAGCTCACCGAGGCCGTCCGCCGCAAGCCGTACTCGGTGGTCCTGTTCGACGAGATCGAGAAGGCCCACGCCGATGTCTTCAACACCCTGCTCCAGGTGCTGGACGACGGCCGGATCACCGATGCCCAGGGGCGGACCGTCGACTTCCGCAACACCGTCGTCATCATGACCTCCAACATCGGCTCCCCCTACCTGCTGGACGCGAGCGCGGACGGCGAGATCAAGCCCGACGCCCGCGCGCAGGTGATGTCCGAACTCCGCGCGCATTTCCGGCCGGAGTTCCTCAACCGCGTGGACGACATCGTGCTCTTCAAGCCGCTCGGCCTGACCCAGATCGAGCGGATCGTCGACCTCCAGTTCGACGAACTGCGCCGGCGTCTCGCGGAGCGCAGGATCACGGTGGAACTCACCGAGCCCGCCCGCGAACTCATCGCCCACCAGGGCTTCGATCCGGTGTACGGGGCCCGTCCGCTGCGCCGCTATATCTCGCACGAGGTCGAGACGCTGGTCGGACGCGCGCTGCTGCGCGGTGAGGCGGAGGACGGGTCGCACATCAAGGTGGACGCCCAGAACGGCGAGCTGGTCGTGACGTACCAGGACCCGCCCGAGTCCGCGCCGGGAGGCTGAGGGCCATGGCCGGGAGGACGAGGGCCGTGCGGGGGAACGTGGGGCCGGTGACCGGGGAGGCCAGGGCCGTGACGGGGGAGGCGAGGGCCGTGACCACGGACGCCGACTGGCACCTGTCCATGGCGCGCCCGGTCACCCCCCGTACCCCTGACGGCTGCGAGGAGTGCCTGCGCCTCGGCGCGCCCTGGGAGCACCTCAGGCTCTGCCTGACCTGCGGCCATGTCGGGTGCTGCGACTCCTCTCCGCTCCGGCACGCCCGCGCCCACGCCGCCTCCCTCGGCCACCCGCTCGTGGCGTCCCTGGAGCCCGGGGAGGACTGGCGCTGGTGCTACATGCACGAATCGTTCGTCTGACACCCGCGCGCCGGGACCGCTCCCCCGGGTTGCCGTGCGCGCCCGGGGACCGGAGCCTGTCAGAGCGGGCACGGCGCGCATCTTCGAGGCAGGGGTCGATTTCATGACGGAAAGTGAAAGCCCGCGGTTCCAGTACGCTCCGGTCGTGGTCCTGCCGGTCCATGAAGGGGATCCGCCCTTCCGGCTGGTGGAGATTCACGGCGAGCTGGCCGGCAAGGCGTTCTCGATCGAGGATGTCTTCGAGTACGCCTTCGCGCTGGGCCTGAAGGGCTCCGATCTGGACGACCCCGAGGTGGTCCGGTGGGTGGGCGGCGACCAGTACACCTGGAGCGTCCGGCACTGGAAGTGAGACGCGCCGCCGCCCCGGCGGAGTCACATCAGTTCTTGTTCCGCCCAGATGATCTTGCCTTCCGGTGTGTGCCGGGTGCCCCAGCGGTGGGCGAGCTGCGCGACGAGGAAGAGCCCGCGACCGCCCTCGTCGGTGGTGCGGGCGTGCCGCAGCCGGGGGGAGGTGCTGTTGGCGTCGGCGACCTCGACGATCAGACGGGACTGGCGCATCAGCCGGAGCCGGATCGGTCCTGTGCCGTACCGGACCGCGTTGGTGACCAGCTCGCTGACGATGAGTTCGGTCGTCATGACCAGCTCGTCCAGGCCCCATTCCTCCAGCTGGCGGGTTGCCAGATTGCGGATGCCGGCGACGGCGGCGGGGTCGGACGCCACGTTCCAGGAGACGACATGGTCGGCGCTCATGGCACGGGTACGCGCCAGCAGCAGCGCCACGTCGTCGGGCTGCGCCGCGGCGGTCAGCCGCTCCACCGCGGCGGTGCACAGCGCCGTGAGGGAGAGACCGGGCTGCGCCAGGGCGTGTGCGAGGCGGGACATGCCGAGGTCGATGTCCTGGTCGGCGGCCTCGATGAGACCGTCGGTGTAGAGACCGAGCAGACTGCCCTCGGCGAGCTCGATCTCGGTGGACTCGAAGGGCAGTCCGCCCAGCCCCAGCGGCGGTCCGGCCGGCAGCTCCAGGAATCTGACATGGCCTTCCGGAGAGACGACGACGGGCGGCGGATGGCCGGCCCTCGCCAGTGTGCAACGCCGGGTGACCGGGTCGTAGACGGCGTAGAGACAGGTGGCGCCGACCACGGTCGTACGGAACGGGTCCGGCGAGTCGTTGAGCGGCTCCTCGTCGCTGAGGCGCAGCACCAGATCGTCGAGATGGGCCAGCAGCTCGTCCGGGGGCACATCCATGTCGGCGAGTGTCTGCACCGCGGTGCGCAGGCGTCCCATGGTGGCGGCGGCGCTGATGCCGTGCCCTACCACATCGCCGACGACCAGGCCCACACGGGCGCCGGACAGCGGAATCACATCGAACCAGTCCCCGCCCACACCGTCCCCCGCGCCGGCCGGCAGATAGACGGAGGCCACGTCCACGGCGGCTCCGCCGGCCAGTGTGTGCGGCAGCAGACTGCGCTGGAGTGTCACGGTCGCGTTGTGTTCGCGGGTGTAGCGGCGCGCGTTGTCCACACACACCGCCGCGCGGGCGACGACTTCCCGGGCCAGCAGGACATCGTCCGCCTTGAAGGACACCGGGTTCAGCGAGCGGAAGAACGTGGTGACGCCCAGCACGGTGTCCCGCGCCCGCATCGGCACGGAGATGAGCGAGTGCATCCCGTACTCGCGGATGCTCGCGGCCCTGGCGGGCTGCCGTGTCACCCACTGGGGAGTGCTGGCGTCGAGGACCTGAATGAGGACAGGCTCGCCGTTGACCAGGAGGTCGGGGCCGTGCGGTGGGGGGAGGGAGTCCACCCGGTCACCGATCCGGGCGACGGCCTCCGGGCATCCTTCCCGTACGGAGCTCAGGCCCGCCCTGCGCATCGTCACCCGCGTGACCGCCGGTCCCGCGTCGGTCAGCCAGGTCCCGTGTCCCTCCTCGCTGAGAATCGGTTCCAGCAGGTCGACGGTGACGAAGTCGGCGAAGCGGGGTACGGCGAAATCGGCCAGCTCCTGCGCCGTCCGTGTCACGTCCAGGGTGCTGCCGACCACGGCTCCGGCGTCATTGACCATGGCCAGCAGTTCGCGGGCGTTCCACCGGTCGGTCACATCGAGAACGATGTAGCAGACGCCGGTGACGCCTCCGTCGACGTCGACCAGGGGAAAGAACGAGGTCGAGTAGGCGTGCTGCCGGTGCGGATCCGCCCAGCTCCAGCCCAGGTACTCGTAGTCGGTGACCGGCACGCCGGTCTGCAGCACCTTGCGCATCAGGTCTTCGAGGATGTCGGCCTGGAGGCCGGGGAGCAGCTCGCTCAGCCGGCGGCCCAGGCGCTGCTCACGTGGCACACCGCCGAAACGTTCCAGGGTGTCGTTGATCCAGCTGTAGCGCAGGTCCATGTCCATGACGGCCATGCCGACGGGTGACCGGGTCAGGAACCCGTCCAGCACGGACTGGCCCATCGCCCATTGGGTCCTCTGCTCCCATGCCGAGAGCAGAAAGCACTCATCGCCACCGATCCGGAACGAGGTGGAGACACGCAGGTTCAGTTCGACGCGCCGGCCGTCGCGGTGCCGCACCGGAACGACGCCGCTCCACCCGGCCCCCGCGCGGCAGTGTTCGGCGACCGCCACCGCACGTACGCGATCGCCCGGATCGGTCAGCAGCAGGGCGGCGGTCCGGCCCACCACCTCTGCCGACGGGTAGCCGAGGATCTCCTCCGCCCCCCTGGTCCAGGCCACGACGTTGCCCGCCGCGTCCACCACCGCGGTCGCGTCATTGGATGCGTCCAAAGGAACCTCCGAACGCGCGGGCGGGGGAGCGCCGGGCCTCGGGCTCGACTGCCTGCGCGCCGATGACATCCACCTCACCATCCCCTACGCACCCCATAATCGCACCGCGTCACGCAATGCGCAGGGACGCGCGATCTTCGGATATGGGCGGAATCGGCGGGCCGCGGGCACACCGAGCCGCGCACACGCCGGGTATCGCTCCGGCCTCACCGTGTCACCGGCCTCACCGTGTCGCCGTGTCGCACGGAACACCGGGGTGCCGGTGCCGGTGAGGCCGGGTGGCGGAGTCGGAGGTCAGACCGCCGTCACCGCGACGCCCGCGTCGGCGATGCGTGCGAGGGGGTCGGCCGGAGCCGCCTTGTCGGTGACGAGGTGGTCGATGTCCGTCAGGGGGCAGATCTTCGCGAAGGTGACCTTCCCGATCTTCGAATGGTCCGCCACGACGACGGTCCTGCCGCTGTTGTCGGCGAAGGCGCGGTCCGTCGCCGCTTCGAGCTGGTCGTGGGTCGTACAGCCGTGGTCCGCGCTGATCCCGTCCACCCCCAGGAACGTCATGTCGGTGTGATGGTCGGCCAGTGTCTTCTCGGCGATGGGGCCGACGAGTTCATAGCTCGCGGTACGGGCGTAACCGCCGACGACGACCAGTGTGACGTCCCTGTGCGGGACCAGTTCCGCGGCGATGTTGACCGCGTTGGTCACGATGGTGACGGGTCCGCGCGCGGCGAGCACCCGCGCGATCTCGATGACGGTCGTCCCACCGGTCAGACCGACGACCGCTCCCGCCGGCACCAGCTCGGCCGCGGCCCGCGCGATGGCCTGCTTCTCGGCCCGGCGGCGCTCCGTGCGGTGCTGGACCGGAAGCTCGGCCGCGACGCCGCCGACCACCGCTCCGCCGTGCGTACGGCGCAGCAGATTGAGCCGGCTCAGATGCTGGAGATCGCGCCGGACCGTGGCTGCCGACACGTTCAGCAGACGGGAGAGCTCATGGACATCGGAGCCGCCTCGCGCGGAGACATGCTCAAGTATCCGCGCATGACGCTCAGCTTTCAGCATGAGGTGAGCATAGCCCCGCACGGGAATGCCCAGCTCGGAGGATGAGCCGGGGCTCGGCTGCTGTCGAACCCACTGCCCATGTGCGCAAAGTGCGCAGCTTCGATCTGTTGACATGCCGAAAGTTGCTCGCTTTACTCCATGCAACGCCAGAGTTGAGCACCCGGCGCCAGAGGTACGCCCAGCCGGTAACGCGGTCCACGCACCGCCAGCCCGGACTGAGTCGCCAGGACACCCGCGGAGATCGCGGAGTCCGAGGCGGGGACGTACCCCCCATCTTCTGGAGCTCAAGATGCTGTTGAGCAACCGTGTCCGGTCGTGTCGTCGCGCCGTCGCCGCGGCGGCCGTGGCGACGGCGGTGATCACCCCGCTGCTCGCCTCCTCCACCGCGAGCGCGGCGCCCCGGGCCGTGACCCTCCCTCCGGTACACGCCGACTTCGACTACCAGATCGGCCGGTCCTACACACCACCGGCCGGTGTGAAGGTCGTCAGCCGTGACTACACCGCCGCACCGGCGGCGGGCCTGTACAACATCTGCTACGTCAACGCCTTCCAGGCCCAGCCGGGAGCCGAGAGCGAGTGGGGCGACCTGCTGCTGCGGGACGCGAACGGCGACATCGTGTACGACGACGGCTGGGGTGAGGCCGTTCTGGATATCCGTACCGACGCGAAGCGCCAGCGGATCGCCGCGAAGGTGAACTCCTGGATCGACACCTGCGCGAGCAAGGGCTTCAACGCCGTCGAACCCGACAACCTCGACACCTTCGACCGGTTCGATCTGATCAGCGAGGCCAACGCCAAGGCGTTCATCAAGCTGCTCTCCCAGCACGCGCACGACAAGGGCCTGGCCATCGCCCAGAAGAACACCGCGAACTTCTCCACCGCTCACGCGGAGACGGGTCTTGACTTCGCCATCGCGGAGGAGTGCGGTGAGTGGGACGAGTGCGGTGACTACACCGAGGGATTCGGCGACAACGTCATCGTGATCGAGTACAAGGAGAAATACTTCAAGGAAACCTGCGCGGGCTTCGGTGACCGGCTGAGCGTCGTTCTGCGCGACGTCGACGTCACCGCCCCCGGCGACAGCGCGTACGTCCGAAAGACCTGCTGAACCCGCCCCTCCGATCAGCCCGCCGAGCGGTCCTGAACGGCTTGGTGCGTCCCGGTCTCAGGTGGGGTGCACCAAGCCGCCGCTCCCCGCCCCCCCACGCGGCGCACACTGTTCGCACCACCCTCACCACTCACCGCACCACCTCACTGCACACCACTTCACAGCACACCACCCACCGTGCCGGGACGCTTCCGCGTGACGTCCCGTGCCGCGTTCCCCTGGGGGCTCGCATGGCCGCAGCACACCGCCTTCCCGGCGCTCCCGCCGGGCTCTCGCGCCGCACGGTCCTGCGGCGGGGCACCGGTCTGGCGCTCGGTGCCGCCGCCACCGCGGCCCTGCCCGGATGCGGTACGGACACGAGCGACGGCGTGGGAGCCGACGGACGGGTCACGGTCGAACTGTGGCACGGCCAGACGGACACCGGCCGCCAGGCGATCGAGAAACTGGTCGCGGAATTCAACCGCACCCACCCCGGCATCCGGGTCGATTCCGGTGGGGGCGTGCTGGCCGACGCGATGCTGCAGAAGATCACCGCGGCGCTCGCGTCGGGCTCCTTCCCCGACGTCGCCTATGTCTTCGGCTCCGACCTGGCCAGTGTCGCGCGCAGCCCGTCCGTGGTGGATCTGACCGACACGGTCCGTTCCGGCCCGCTCCCCTGGAAGGACTTCTGGGCCCCCGCCCGCGAGGCCGTCACCCTCAACGGACGGGTACGGGCGGCCCCCGCGCTGATCGACTCACTCGCCGTGGTCTGCAACAAGAAGCTCTTCGGCGACGCCGGCCTGCCCCTTCCCGAACCGGGCTGGACCTGGGCGGAGTTCGTGGCGACGGCAAAGAAGCTGACCGACGCGGGGCGTGGCACGTTCGGCACCGGCTGGCCCGGCGTGGGCGACGAGGACACGGTCTGGCGGCTGTGGCCGATGGTGTGGGACCTGGGAGGCGAGGTCGTCAGCGAGGACGGGCAGCGGATCGGGTTCGCGGACGTCGGCGTACAGGCCCTGGAGACGGTGGCGGCGCTCGCGAAGGACAAGAGCGTCTACGTCGACCCCAAGCCGGGCAGCGAGCAGATGTACCAGGTCTTTCTCTCCGGCCGGATGGGCATGGCCGTCACCGGACCGTGGCAGCTGCCCGACATCGAACAGGCGAAGATCGACTATCACGTGGTGCCACTGCCCAGCTACAGCGGCAAGCCGATGACCATATCGGGCCCCGACACCTGGACCGTGTTCGACAACGGTCCGGCGCGCGTACGGGCGGCACGTACCTTCGTCACCTGGCTGGCGCAGCCCGCGCAGGATGTGCGCTGGGACGTCATGGCCGGCAGCCTGCCGCTGAGCCGGCGTACCGAGGCCCTGCCCGCCTGGCAGGCGCAAGAGGCCAGGACCGACGGGCTGCCGGTGTTCACCCGCGCGCTGGATACGGCGCGCGTACGTCCCGTGCACCCGGCCTATCCGCAGATCTCACAGGCGCTCGGACAGGCCATCGCCGCCGTACTCCTCGGCAGGAGTACCCCCGTCAAGGCCCTGCGCGCGTGCGCGGACGAGGCCAACGCCGCTCTGCTCATCCCGCGTTGAGAGGAATACGATGCCGCGCCTGCCCACTCCGCTCACGCTTCCGGACCACGGCCACGAGCACAACGAACACAACGACAACACGACCAGCGACCACACGACCCGCGACAACGGCGTCCGCGACGCGGCGTCGGGCGCCACTGGACAGCGACCACGACCGGGCGCCCTACGCCGGTGGCTGCGCGGTGAGACCGCGACCGCCTGGGCGTTCGTCTCTCCCTCGGTCCTGATCATCCTCGGTCTGAGCGTCATCCCCGTGGCCTGGTCGCTGCTGCTGTCCTTCCAGGCCGACGACCTGGTCACCCCCAGCCGCTGGGTCGGCCTCGGCAACTACCACGCGCTGGTGCAGGACCCGCACTTCAGCCAGGCGGTGCGCAACACACTGCTGTACACGACGCTGTACGTGCCGCTGAGCATCGGTCTGGGGCTGCTGCTCGCCCTCGTACTGAATCAGCGGATCCGGCTGGTGGGCGTGTACCGCACACTGATGTTCGTGCCGTTCGTCATCTCGGCGACGGCGCAGGGGGTGTTGTTCTCCTTCATCCTCGATCCGGAGTTCGGCGCGGCCAACTCCGTGCTGCACAAGCTCGGCATCTCCTCCCAGGGCTTCCTCTCCGATCCCGGACAGTCCCTGTTCATTCTGGTGGCGATCTCGCTGTGGAGCGGCACCGGCTTCTGCGTGGTGGTCACTCTCGCCGCGCTGCAGGACGTGTCGCCGTCCCTCATCGAGGCGGCGCGGCTGGACGGCGCCGGACGATGGCACCTGCTGCGGCATGTCATCCTTCCCGCGCTCACACCGGTCATCGTGTTCCTCCTGCTGTGGCAGACCATCAACGCGCTTCAGGTCTTCGACCTGGTGTACGTGACGACGAAGGGCGGACCGCTCGGCTCCACCACCGTGATCGTCTACTTCATCTGGGAGCAGGCGTTCAAGAACTTCACCGCCGGTTACGGCGCGGCGGCCGCCTACGCGCTGGCGCTCGCGCTGCTCCTGATCGCCGCTGTCCCTCGGGTGACCCGGGCCGTACGGAGCCGACGCGAGAACCACCGCCTCGAAGGAGCCGCACGATGACGGCCACATCCGCTTCCGCTTCCGCCTCCCCCTCCGCCCCCTCTCGCTCCGTTTCCGCCTCGTCTCCCGTTTCCGGCCGGCCGGCCGCCGGACCTCCGCGAGGCCGTCGGTGGCTGCCGTTCAGCCCCTGGCATCTGCTGCTCGCTCCTCTCACCCTGATCTTCGCGATTCCGTTGATCTGGCTGCTGCTCAGCTCCGTGATGAGCAACGCGGAGATCAATCGTTTCCCGCCGGCCCTGTGGCCGGCGGGGATCGACCTGGGCGGCTACCGGTATGTGCTCGGCAACGCGATGTTCCCGCGCTGGTTCGCCAACTCACTGATCGTGTCGGTGGTCGCGGTGGCGTCCAACCTGCTGCTCGGATCCCTCGGCGGCTACGCGTTCGCCCGGATGCGGTTCGCCGGCTCCCGTGTCCTGCTGGGCCTGATGCTGGCCACGATGGCGATCCCGTTCCAGCTGACGATGATCCCCACGTTCCTGGTCATGAAGCGTCTCGGACTCATCGACACCCTGGGCGCGTTGATCGTCCCGTCGCTGGTCACACCGTTCGCCGTGTTCCTCCTGCGCCAGTTCTTCCTCTCCCTGCCCAGGGAACTGGAGGAGGCGGCCTGGATCGACGGCTGTTCACGGCTACGGGTGCTGTTCCGTATCGTGCTGCCGCTGTCACGACCGGCCCTGAGCACCGTGGCGGTCCTGACCTTCCTGACCACCTGGAACGACCTGACCTGGCCGTTGATCGCCATCAACCACGACACCCAGTACACGCTCCAGCTCGGCTTGACGACCTTCCAGGGGCAGCATCACACCCAGTGGTCCGCGGTCATGGCGGGCAATGTGATCACCGTGCTCCCGGTGCTGCTCGCCTTCCTCTTCGCGCAGAGATCCTTCATCCAGTCCATCACGTCCAGCGGTCTCAAGGGCTGAGTCCCGCCCCACGAACACACCACACACCACACACCACACACCACAGACCACCACACCACCACCCACACCACACCTGGGCAGCCAGGACCGCGAACACGGGAAGCCGCATGCCGCACACCTTCGACCTGCTGGTCATCGGGGACGCCAACCCCGACATCGTTCTGGGACCGCTCGACGCGCCGCTCGCCTTCGGACAGCGCGAACAACTCGTCGACACCGGCCTGCTCACGCTCGGCGGCTCCGCCGCGATCATGGCGTGCGGAGCCGCCCGGCTCGGGCTGAAGGTCGCCTTCGCCGGGCGCGTCGGAAACGACGAGGCGGGGCGTTTCATCCGTACGGCGCTGGACGCCCGGGGCGTGAACACCGACGCGCTGCGCGTCGATCCCGTCCTGCCGACGCCGCTCACCGTGGTCGTGACACGCGGGGACGGCGACCGTACGATCCTCACCTCTCCCGGCACCCTCTCCGCCACCGGTCCCGACGACATCCCCGAGGCGCTGCTCACCAGCAGCCGGCATGTGCACGCCGCCTCCTACTTCCTGCTGCCGAAACTCGCCGAAGCGCTGCCCGAACTGCTGGCCACGGCACGGGCGCACGGTGTCACCACGTCGCTCGACACCAATGACGACCCCTCCGGCACATGGGCCCCCGGCCGTATCGACGCGACACTCGCGGTCACCGACTTCCTGCTGCCCAACGCGCAGGAGGCGCTGGCTCTCGCGGCGGCCACCGCTCCGGACGCGGCCGCCGCCCCGGACGCGACCGGCTCGCCCGCCGCCACCGGCTCCCCGGAGGCGGCGGCCGGCGCACTCGCGGCGCGCGGGCCGCGGGTGGTGCTCAAGAACGGGGCCGACGGCGCCCTCGTACACGACGGCCGCACCCTGCTGCGCACCTCCGGAATCCCCGCCCGCCCGCTGGACACCGTGGGCGCGGGGGACAGTTTCGACGCCGGCTTCATCGCCGCGTTCCTGCGCGGCCTGCCCACCGCCGAGGCACTCGCGTTCGCCGCCGCCTGCGGCGCTCTGTCCACCCGGGCACACGGCGGCACCGCCGCCCAGCCCACCTGGGACGAGGCCGGAACGGCCCTCGCCCGCAACGGAAAGAACCTCTGATGACCCTCACCACCCCGAAGATCGCATTCATCGGCGCGGGAAGCGTCGTGTTCACCCAGGGCCTCCTGGCGGACCTCTTCGCGTTCCCCGAGCTCAAGGGCGCCCATATCGCCCTGCACGACATCGACGCCGAACGGCTCGCCACGGCCCACGGAGCCGCCCGCCACATCGCGGACCGGCTGACGGAGCCGAGCGGCACCACGCCACGGATCACCGCCCACGCCGAGCGGCGCGCGGCCCTGGAAGGCGCCGACTTCGTCATCAACATCGTCCAGGTCGGTATGCGCGAGTCGACCCGTACCGACTTCGGGATTCCCGCCGCGTACGGGGTGCGCCAGACCATCGCGGACACCCTCGGCGTGGGCGGGATCTTCCGCGCGCTGCGCACCTTCCCGCTGCTCAAGTCGCTCGGCGAGGACATCGCCGAGGTCTGCCCCGACGCCTGGCTGCTCAACTACACCAACCCCATGGCGATGAACGTCCAGTACCTCACCCGCGCCACCGGGCTGACCCGCGTCGTCGGTCTGTGCCACTCGGTGTACTGGACCATCCGCGACCTCTCGGACCTCCTGGGCGTCCCGCACGAGGAGGTCACCTACCGGGCCGCCGGAGTCAACCACCAGGCATGGGTGCTGCGTCTCGAACACCAGGGGAACGACCTCTACCCGCGGCTCGACGCCCTCGTCGCGGAGAACCCCGAGCTACGGCGCCGGGTACGCGTCGACATGTACCGGCGCCTCGGCTACTACCCCACCGAGACCAGCGAGCACTCCTCCGAATACGTCCCCTGGTATCTGCACCACGACAGCGAGATCGAGCGGCTGCGCCTGCCCGTCGGCGCCTACCTCGGCATCGTCGACGAGAACATCGCCGAGTACGAGCGGACCCGTGACGCGCTGGCCAGTGGGGCCCCGCTGACCGTCGAGGGCACCATGGAGTACGCCCCGCAGATCATCCACAGCATCACCACCGGCACGCCCCGCACGGTCTACGGCAATGTCCCCAACCATGGGCTGATCGACAATCTTCCGTCGACCGGTACCGTCGAAGTCCCCTGCCTGGTGGACGCCCTGGGCGTGCAGCCCACCCGTATCGGCTCGCTGCCCGCCCAGTGCGCCGCGCTCAACCGGGGCTATCTGAGCATGAACGAACTGGTCGTCCGGGCCGCTCTGGAGGACGACCCCCGCTCCATCCGGCAGGCGGCCATGGCCGACCCGGCCACCGCGGCCGCCCTGCCCGTCGAACGCATCTGGGACCTGTGCGACGACATGGTGCGCGCGCACGCGGATCTGCTCCAGCCGTCGCTGCGCACAACGCTCGGCCACTGAACACACCTCGCTCCCCCTCCCCCGGCGCCCACCCGCGCACCGCACTCTCACACCTCGTCGGAGAACCATGTCCCAGCACCACACCAGCCAAGAGATCGCTTCCCAGCCGGCCTGCTGGGAGCGCGTCCTCAAGGAACTTCCCGACCACGCCGCGGCCCTGCCCGCACCGGGCGAGCGCGTGGCGGTCATCGGCTGCGGAACCTCGCTGTTCATGGCGCAGGCGTACGCGCATCTCCGGGAGGAGGCCGGGCTCGGGCTCACGGACGCGTACCCCGCCTCGGAGGTGAGGCCGCACCGCGCCTACGACCGGGTGCTGGCCCTGACCCGTTCCGGTACGACCACCGAAGTCCTCGCCGCGCTCGACCGGTTCGCGCCCAGCGTGCGCACCACCGTCGTCACCGCCGTCGGCGACTCCCCCGCGGCGGCCGCCGCCCATCACGTGATCTGCCTCGACTACGCGGACGAGCGGTCCGTCGTCCAGACCCGCTTTCCCACCACACAACTCATGCTGCTCCGTGCCCACGTGGGCCACAGCACCGTCCGGGCGCTCGCCGATGCCGAAACGGCCCTCACCACCGAGATCGAGCCCGAACTGCTCGGGGCCGGGCAGATCTCCTTCCTCGGCGCGGGCTGGAGCGTCGGTATCGCCGCGGAGGCGGCGCTCAAGGTGCGCGAAGCGGCGGCCTGGTGGACCGAGTCGTACTCCGTCATGGAGTACCGGCACGGCCCCATCGCCGTGGCCGCGCCGGGCCGCGCGGTGTGGGGACTCTCGTCACTCCCCGGGCCGCTCGCCGAGCAGATCAGTGCCACGGGCGCCCATCTGCGTCACCCCCGGCTCGACCCGCTGGCCGAACTCGTCGTCGTACAGCGTCTGGCGGTCGAGCTGGCCACGGCGGCCGGCCGTGACCCCGACCAGCCGGCTCATCTGACGCGCTCGGTCGTCCTGGAGCCGACCGGCTGACACCGGCGAGGCGGGCGGGCACTCCCGTCCGCCGTCCGCCCCCCCTCCGCCATGCCCCCACCTGCCCCTCACCCACCTGTCCATCACAGGAAGCGGAACATGCCACTCGTCCCCACCGGCGACATCCTCGGCGCAGCGACCCACGGCGTCGGCGCGTTCAATGTCGTCCTCCTCGAACAGCTCGAGGCCGTCCTCGCGGGCGCCGAGCAGGCGAACGAGGCCGTCATCGTCCAGATCAGCGAGAACGCCGTCGCGTACCGGGGCGCCCTCGGGCCGCTCACCGCCGCCGCGCACGAGGCCATCGCCGCCGTATCCGTACCCGTCGCGCTGCACCTGGACCACGCCACCCGGCCCGAGCTGATCGAGGAGGCGGTACGGCGCGGCTTCACCTCCGTGATGTACGACGGCGCCCATCTGCCCTGGGCGGAGAACGTCGCCCGCACCCGCGAGATGAGCGACTGGTGCCACACGTACGGGGTGTGGGTCGAGGCGGAACTCGGCGCGATCGGGGGCAAGGACGGTGCCCACACCCCCGGGGTACGCACCGACCCCGGTGAGGCGGCCCGGTTCGTCCTCGACACCGGTGTCGACGCGCTCGCCGTCGCGGTCGGGTCGTCCCACCAGATGACCCGGCGTACCGCGCGGCTCGATCTGGATCTCATCCGCGACCTGCGCACGGCGGTGCCCGTCCCGCTGGTGCTGCACGGTTCGTCGGGGGTGGACGACAGCCACCTCGCCGCCGCGGTACGGGCGGGCATGCGCAAGATCAATATCGCCACGCATCTCAACACCCTCTTCACCGCGTCGGTGCGCGACCGGCTGTCCGCGCGGCCGGCGACCGTCGATCCCCGTGCCTATCTGCGTCCCGCGCGGGAGGCTGTGGCGGACGAGGTCGCCCGCCTGCTGCGGCTGGTCGGACAGGAGCGGGACGGACTCGGCGATTCCAGGAAGGAGGCTTCATGTCCCAGGTGACGATGGTCCTCGTCGGAGCAGGACTCCGCGGCATGACATACGCCCGGCGCGCCCTGGCCACGGGAGCGGGACGGGTGGTCGCGGTGGCCGAGCCGGACCCGCGGCGCCGTGCGCGTGCGGCGGAGGAGTTCGGGGTGCCTCCGGAGCGGGTGTACGCGGACTGGAGCGATGTCGCGGCGGCGGGCAAGCTCGCCGACGCCTGTGTCATCGCGACCCAGGACCGGCTGCACACCGAACCGGCGGTGGCCCTGGCCGATCTCGGTTACCACATTCTCCTGGAGAAGCCGATGGCGACCAGTGAGGACGAGGCCGCGGCGATCGCGGACGCGGCACGGCGCAACGACATCCTGCTGGCCGTCTGCCATGTGCTGCGCTACACGCCGTACACCCGGCTCCTCAAGCGACTGCTGGACAGTGGCCGCATCGGCGGCCTGGTCAGCGTCCAGCACCTGGAGCCCGTCGGCTGGTGGCACCACGCCCATTCGTTCGTACGGGGCAACTGGCGCCGCCAGGACACCTCCGCCCCCATGCTGCTCACCAAGTCCTGCCACGACATCGACTGGCTGGTCCACCTCTTCGGACGTACGCCCCGGAGGGTCAGCTCCTTCGGCGGCCTGACGCACTTCCGGCCCGAGGGCGCCCCGGCCGGCGCGGCCGGCCGCTGCCTGGACTGCCCGCTGGAGAAGGACTGCCCGTACTCGGCCAAGCGGCTCTACCTGGGCTGTCTGGGCGATCCGGACCAGGAATTCTGGCCGCTGTCGGCGGTGACCGACGACCACACCGAGACGGGCGTACTGGACGCGCTGCGCACCGGGCCGTACGGCCGCTGTGTGTACGCGTGCGACAACGACGTGGTCGACCACCAGGTGGTCGGTATGGAGTTCGACTCCGGCGCCACCTGTTCGTTCACCATGAGTGCCTTCACCCCCATGGAACAGCGCCGCACCCGGCTGCTGGGCACCCACGGCTTCATCGACGGCGACGGGAACACACTGCGGCTGGTCGATTTCCGTGACGGCTCCGAGGAGACGATCGACACATCCACGCGTGCGACGGCGGGGAGCCCGGGGCCTTCACCGGAGGACGGCCACGGTGGCGGGGACGAGGCGCTGACCGACGCGTTCCTCACCGCCGTCGCCGCCGGCGACGCGTCCCTGCTGCTCTCCGACGCCGCCGAGAGCCTCGCCACCCACCGCGTGGTGTGGGCTGCGGAACAGGCCCGGGTGACCGGCACGGTGGTCGAACTCGACGACCGCGACGACGTCCCGACGACGGCGAGGGTCAGGAACGGGGAGGGCGGGGCTGCTCGCGTCGCTCCGCGTTCTTCTCCTTGATGCGTACGGCTTCCTTCCGCACCTCGGCCTGGGTGGCGCGCTCCTGGCGCAGCCACTCCGGGCTGTCGCCCTTCAACGCCTCGATCTGTTCCGTGGTGAGGGCTTCCGTGACTCCGCCGCGCGCGAGACCCGAGATGGAGACGCCCAGCTTCGCCGCCACCACCGGACGAGGGTGCGGACCGTTGCGTCGCAGCTCCAGCAGCCACTCGGGCGGGTCGGCCTGCAGCGCGTTCAGCTCGGTGCGCGAGACGACACCCTCCTGGAACTCGGCGGGGGTGGCTTCGAGGTACACACCCAGCTTCTTCGCCGCGGTCGCGGGCTTCATTGTCTGGGTGGTCTGGTGCGACGTCATGGTGTCAAGAGTAGCGAGCGTGTGCGATCCCTCCGACCACGGCCGGTAGCCTGGTGGCGTGACAGGCTCGGAAGTACCCCCTTCGTTCCGGCTCGCGTACGTCCCGGGCGTGACGCCCACCAAGTGGGTGCGGATCTGGAACGAGCGGCTGCCCGGCATCCCGCTGGCCCTCGTCGCGGTGTCCGCCGCCGAGGCGCCCGGTCTCCTGCGGGACGGCGGGGCCGACGCCGGTTTCGTACGGCTGCCGATCGACCGGACGGATCTCAGCGCGATTCCCCTCTATACCGAGACGACGGTGGTCGTGGTCCCGAAGGACCACCTGGTGGCGGCGGTCGACGAGGTGTCCGCCGAGGATCTGGCCGACGAGATCGTGCTGCATCCGCTTGACGACACCCTCGACTGGGAGACCCGGCCGGGACGGCCCGCGAACGCGCGCCCCGACACGACGGCGGACGCCGTCGAACTGGTGGCGGCAGGGATCGGACTGCTCGTCGTCCCGCAGTCGCTCGCCCGGCTGCATCACCGCAGGGACCTCACGTACCGGCCGGTCCTGGACGCCCCCGAGTCGCGTGTCGCTCTGTCCTGGCCGGAGGACGAAACCACCGATCTGGTGGAGGACTTCATCGGTATCGTCCGCGGGCGGACCGTCAACAGCTCACGGGGCCGCCCGACCCCGCCGCAGCCGAAGCGCGAACGCCCCGACACGGGGGGCGCGCGGCGGAAGCAGGCGGCCGGTCAGCCGACCGGCAAGTCGGCCGGTAACTCCACTCGGAAGTCGGCCGGCAAGAGCCCGCGGAGCGGTTCCGGCGGCTCCAAGGGCGGTGCCCAGGGCGGCTCCAAGGGCGGCCGGCGCGGCAAACCCGGCCGTCGGTCGTAACTCCCCGGCGTCACCTATCCGTTACTCCCTGGCGCCACACACTCCCTTTCGGTCACTTTACGTTCGACCGTGCTCACACTCGGCGAGTTTTCGAGGCATGAACGGGTTCCCATCGAGGTAGGGATCCCGGCTGATGTGTCCGGTCTCCGGTGAGTGGCTCGACGAGGGGGACTTTTGTCCATGACGCAGACCGAGCGGTTCGTCACGCTCTCGGCCGTGCTGACGGGGTTCGACGCCGCCGAGCTGACGGCGACCGGAATGACCGAGATCTACCGGACGTTCGTGGCCCGGCGGGCCGAACCGGCGCTCTACGCACGGCTGGTGGACGCGCTGGTCGACACGGAGGCCGGCACGCGAGCCGTGACGGACCCGCGGACGGTGGCGGACAAAGACGAGGAACTGGGCGAGCTGGCCCGAGCCCTGTGCCACCTCTGGTATCTGGGGACGTGGCCGGGAGAGTGGGAGGACGACGGCCGGACCGCACCCTCCCCGCTCCCGGCGCACGCCTATGCCCGCGGGCTGGTGTGGAGCAGCTTCGGTGGCCACGCCCCCGGCACCTGGCGACCGGGCTACGGCACCTGGGCCGAGCGTCCCGCCGGTGTGACGGGAGGCGGGGAGCGTTGACCGCCGGGGAGCGTTTCGATGTGATCGTGGTCGGAGCCGGTATCGCGGGGTCGCTGGTGGCGCGGCGGCTGGGGGACCGCGGCCGGCGTGTCCTGGTCCTGGAATCGGGTGTGGGCGATGGTGACTCCGGACCCGAGGGCGGACGGGCGGCGGATGTGGAACGGTTCCGGGCCGCGCCGGTGAAGGTGCCCAGCGCGGCGATCGCGGACAACGCCTTGGTGCCGTCACCCGACATGCTGGACCTCGCGGGCCGCCCCGGCGGTGGCTACCGGGCCGGCGGATACCTCGTCCAGAACGGCCCGTTGCCGTACGCGAGCGGCTATCTGCGGGTCAACGGCGGTACGGGCACGGCCTGGACGGGTCTGGCCCCGCGCATGCATCCCGAGGACTTCCGTACCGCCGACTTCGGATACGGCCGTAACTGGCCGATCGGGTACGCGGAGTTGGAGCCGTACTACCGCGCCGCGGAACGCGAGCTGGGGGTCGCCGCCGATCCGGCGGAGCAGCGGGACCACGTCGGTCTGCCGCTCGCGGACGGCTACGCCTTCCCGCACCGGCCGCTCCCCGCGAGCTATCTGGACCGGCTGCTGGCCGAAAGGCTCGACGGGCACGAGATCGTGGAACCCTCGCATCCGCGTCCCACCGCACTGCGGGTCGTCGGGACGCCCCAGGCGCGCAACAGCGCGGCCACCGAGGAGCACGGTCCCGTGTGCGAGGGCAGCGCCAGTTGCATCCCCATCTGCCCCACCGGGGCGAAATACACCCCGCGACGCACCCAGGAACGCTGGGGCCCGAGCGTCACCCTGCGCACCCGCGCGGTCGTAGGACGGCTCCTGGCCGACGCCTCGGGCCGGATCACGGGCGTCGAGTACCAGCGCTACGACGACCCCGCCCGCCCCGCTTCCGTCAGCCGGCGGACGGTCCACGCGCACACGGTCGTCCTGGCCGCCCACGCGATCGAGAACGCCCGGCTCCTGCTCGCCTCCGGCCTGGCCAACTCCAGTGACCAGGTGGGCCGGAATCTGATGGACCACCCCGTCCTGCTCACCTGGGGCCTCATGCCCCAGCCGATCGGCCCCTACCGGGGACCCGGCTCGACCTCCGGACTGGAGGGATTCCGCTTCGGCCCGGCGCGCGCGGCGCGCGCCCCTTTCCGTATCGAGATCGGCAACTGGGGCTGGAACTGGGCGGTCGGCCCGCCCGGCCATGAGGTCGCCGCCCTGCTGCGCCCCACGGACCAGAAGGAGCCCGGCGGGGGCGGGGCGCTGTTCGGCCCGGCGCTGCGGCAGGCGGCCGGGGACCGGATCGGGCGGCAGTTCGTCCTGCAGTTCGAGATGGAGCAGAGCGCCGATCCCGCCAACCGCGTCTCGCTCGATGCCGTCCATCGCGACCTGCTGGGCAACCCGCGCCCGGTCCTGACCTATGACCTGTCCGACCATGTGAAGCAGGGCATCGTCGCGGCCAAGTCCGTGTCCGAGCAGATCTTCGCGCTGCTGGGGGCGCGGGACCACAGCCGGTACGAGCCGGGGCCGTCCCAGCCCGGATGGTTCGAGTACGGCGGCCGGCCCTACGCCTACCGCGGCGCGGGCCACGGCGCGGGCACGCACATCATGGGTGACCACCCCGCCGACTCCGTCGTCGACTCGTGGCAGCGCTGCTGGGACCACCCCAACCTGTACGCGGTGGGCTGCGGCTCGATGCCCTCCCTCGGCACCTCCAACCCGACGCTCACCATGGCCGCGATCACTCTGCGCAGCGCCGAACAGATCGACCGCGACCTGTCGGAACAGCGCGTCACGATCCGCCCGCCGGCCCCCGGACACGTCCCGGGCCCGGCCACCCCCGAGGAGACCCACGCCCCGTGACCGACGACCTCACCCTGCCGCCCGTCGCCGCCCCGTACCAACTGCCGTTCCATTACGGAGCCCTGCACAACGTCGGCCTCGACTACCTGGTCGATCCCGCGCCGGTGCGCAAGGCGCTGGCCGAGCACCATCCCGATCTGAGCGCCGCCGAGTTCGACGGCCGGGCCTGTGTGACGCTCAACTACCAGCTGTACTTCGCCCAGTACCCGAACGGCGGAGCCATCATCCAGGAGATCGAGTACAGCGTCATCGCCCACCCCACCGCGAGCGCCGGGCGCCTGGCCCGGCTGTCGTACGAGCAGTTCGCGCACGGCTTCGACCAGACCAAGCTGCTCGGTATCGCCCGGCTGCATGTGCTGTGCGACAACCCGCTGGCCATCGAAGCCGGAACGAGGCTCTTCGGGGAACCGAAGTATCCGGCGTGGTTCGAGGCGACCATGCCCTCCCTGAACGGCCCCGCGGGCGACACCTGGACCGTTGCGTGCAAGCAGGCGGCGCACGCGCCCTCCGGCACGGACATCGACCGCCTGGAGCCGACCCTGTTCTCCTTCTCGGCCGACCTGACCGGGCTCCCGCGTATCCCCGTCAACAACACCCCGATCACCGGCTACGGCACCGACCCGGACGGCCGGCCGCTCGCCGGCCCCTTGAACGTCTACCAGCCCTACGAATACCGGGGGTTGACCGGCGAGGCCGACCGGGTGAGGCTCACCGTCCATGACGCGTCCTCACCCGTCGGCGCCGACCTGGCCACGCTCATCGGGGACGCCCCGGCCGCCGGGGCGTGGACCTACCAGTCACCCCCGGTCGCGGCGCACAACCGGCCCTATTACGTCCCACGCGCCGGCTGACGTGTGACGCGGGCGGGTCACTGACCGTCAGCCGCCTTGGGGGCGGCTTGCTGGACCACCTCGAAGGACCACAGGGTGGAGCCGGAAGCGGCCGGCTTCTGCTGAGGGGCGCCGTCCGCGCCGCCACGCTGGTGGGCCGCCTTCATCGGGCCTTCCATCCATGCCTGGAAGTCGGCCTCGCTGCGCCAGCGGGTGTAGACGAGGTACTGGTCGGTGCCCTCGACCGGGCGCAGCAGCTCGAACCACTCGAATCCGTCGGAGTTCTCCACCGACCCCGCGCGGGACGCGAAGCGCTTCTCCAGCACCTCACGCTGTTCCGCCGGAACCTGCAGGACATTGATCTTGACGATGCTCATGGCCCCATCTTGCCTCAGCGCGGTGCCCGCCCGTCGGGCGCGGTGCGCCGGACCGGTCGCGGGCCTCCGGGGCGGCCCAGCGCTTCCGGTTCGCCGGGAGCACGCCCGACGCGCTGCCCGACGCGCTGCCCGGGGCCGCGTCGTCCACGACCGTCGTCTACGGACGGTGCCGTCTGCCGTCCCTGAACGGACGGTGCCCTCTGCCGCCCCTGACACGGCGCGGCATCCGCAGGGTGACGCGCGTGCCTTCCCGGGGCGCCGAGTCCACCGTGAGGTGCGCGTCGAGCAAGTGAGCGCGCTCCCGCATGGCGGCGATGCCCATGCCTCCCGAAGCGGTCGCGCGAGGCGGAGTGCGCATGGCCGACGGGGCGGGCTCGGGCGTCATCCCGCGGCCGTCGTCCGTGACCTTCGTGAAGAGGCCGTGGTCGTCGCTGTCGAGTTCGACGAGGATCCGTGTCGGCCGGGCGTGCTTCACCGCGTTGTTCACCGCCTGTTGCACGATCCGGTAGACATGGACCTGTGCCTCGGGAGGCAGCTCCGCGCCGAACCGGTCCCAGTCCGCGCCCACGCGCAGTTCGGCGTCGATACCGAAGTTCTCCGAGGTGCTCCGGCACAGGGCCTCCAGGGCCGGGCGCAGTCCGAGCTGATCGAGCGCCGCCGGGCGCAGCTCCGCGATCAGACGCCGGAGCGAGGTGATCTGGTTGCCGATCAGACGCCGCGCCTGATCGATGGCGTCCTTCATGACGTCCGGGCGGCTGCTGGCGGTCGCCCCGGCCAGCACGATCTGGACGGCGCCCAGTTCCTGGAGCGTGTCGTCGTGCAGCTCGCGGGCCCAGTGCCGTCGCTCTCGTTCCTCGCCGTCACGACGGGCCCGGGTCCACTCCCGTTGGAGGGTGCCGCTGCGCAGAGCGGAACGATGTCCGATCGCGACGGCACAGGCGATCAGCGTGAGGGGCACGAGGTGCAGACCGTTGAGCAGCGGCGCCTCGACGATACGGACGAGCAGCGCCACGGCGATCACGAGCGAGATCCCGCTGATGATCGCCAGCCACGACCGCCGGGCTTCGGGACTCAGCGCGGCGGCCGCCAGGAAGAGGGCTCCGGCGGCGAAGCAGAGCACGGCTTCGGCGTGCAGGGAGTGGTGCACGATCTCCAGAGCCAGTGTGGCCACGAGCAGGAGCGTGCCCACCGTCTCCACGACGGCGCCGGCACGTGCTCGCGACAGGTGGGTCATGCCAGCAGCCCGCGCTCTCGTGCCGCCGTGACCAGGTCCGCCTTGGTCCCGGCCCCGAGCTTCTCCCGGATCCTGGCCCGGTGCGTTTCCACCGTCCGAACGGATACATGCGTCTGTTCCGCGATCTCCTGATTGGTGTGGCCCCGGGCGAGCAGGGACAGCACCTCCACCTCGCGCGCCGTCAGAGAGTCGTCCGCCCCCGCCCCCGGCCCCGTCGTGCCGGGGGCGGTGACGGCAAGGCGGGCGCCCAGCGAGGGCTGAACGTAGGTGGCCCCCGCGGCGACCTGGCGAGCGGCCCCCAGGAGCTCCTCCGCTGCCGCCTCCTTCAGCAGGTAGCCGACCGCACCGATCCGCAACGCCTCGCGGGCGAACGCGGGATCTTCCTGCATGGTGAGGACGAGGATCCGGGTACGGGGCGACGCCGCCAGCAGCTCCGGGATCGAGCGCAGGCTCGATTGTCCCGCCAGCGTCAGATCCAGGACCAGCACCGACGGGTGGTGGCGCTCCACGGCCAGAAAGGTGTCGGGAAGAGTGGAACTCTCCGCGACGATGTCGAACGCCGGGTCCTGGGACAGCAGCAGCCGCATGCCCGCGCGTACGACCAGATGGTCGTCGGCGAGCACCACGGTCAGGTGTGACGCCGGTTCCCCGCCGATGAGGCGGTTGGCCTCCATGGCACTACCGTCCATAGCACTCATAGCACCACCGTAAGTCTCGAACCTCGTCCGCGAGAGCGCGACGGCCAGGGCGGCGGGGAACCCGCAACAGTGTCGCGGTGATCCCGCGGGCCGGGCGGGACAGCCCGCATCCGGCGGTGTGTAACGCGAAGGGCCGCCTGCGGATCAGTGCCGACGCCGCGGAGGCCCCCGGGCAGCAGGCTCGGAAGGAGAGCAGACCAGCGTCTCCCTCACAGGATGAACACCATGACGTCTCACACCGACCCACTCCACAGCCGGAGGCTCTTCCAGGTCGCCGGGGAACTCGCCGGCGCCGCGGTTCCGGAGCTGGCCGACGCCTCCTCCGTCGACGTCCTCGAAGTCCTGCTGCGCGGCGACGTGCCACCACCCGGACCGGTGGACGGAAGCAAGAGGCTGCGACGTGCGGCTTTCGTGAGCACGCGGGGAGAAGCGGCCCGCGGTGCGTACGAGGTCGGTGAAGTGAGCCTGGTCAGGCCCGCGACGCCGTACGGACAGAGCCTTTCCGATCTGCGCCCCCGCCTGATCCGCCATCTGAACCACGACAGCCGGTGGCTCGTCCGCGACCCCCGGCGCGCCCGTGTCCTCCGTGAGGCGCGGGCACACTCCCTCATCGTGCTGCCGCTGACCATCCGGGACGTGGTCCTCGGTCTGTTCGTTCTGTACCGGCGCGACGAATCGAGCCCGTTCGACGAGAACGACTTCAGGGAAGCCGCCGCGCTCGCGGACCGCGCGGCCCGGTGCCTGAACACTGTCCGCCGCCAGATCGAGGAGGAGGCTCTCGCACGGCTTCTGCGGCGTTCGCAGCTGCCCGAGCGGCTGCCGCCCCTCAGCGCGCTCGAAGCGGCGCACGGCCATGTCCCGGCGGAGGCCGCCACCGGGCAGTGGTTCGACGTCCTCCCGCTGTCGAGCGCGCGGGTGGCCCTGGTGGTGGGGGCCGCGGAGGGGAAGGGGGTTGATGCCGCGATCGGCATGACCCGGCTGCGGGCGGTGATCACCACGCTCTCGGCGCTCGACCTGCGGCCCGACGAACTGCTCACGCGTCTGGACGACACGGTGATCCGTCTGGAACGTCAGCGCCCGGCTCCGTGCCGGGGGCCCCGCGAGGCGGAACAGACCGGCACCAGTTGCCTCTACGTGATCTACGACCCCGCCACGGAACGCTGTGTCTCGGCCCGTGCGGGCGGCCCGACGCTGATGATCGCCCACCCGAACGGCGACGTCAGCGCTCCCCGCCTCGCCCCCCATTCGCCCTTGGGCGTCGGCGACCAGCCCTTCGAGAACACCGAGTTCGAGGCACCCCCGGGAAGCACCCTGCTCCTGAACGGCGGCTGCTCCCCCACACCGCACACCACTGCCGACCCGACCATGGAACGGTTCCACGAGGCCCTGGCCTCGTCCGGACCCGACGTCTCACGGCTCCGCGACCACATGCTGCGTGATCTGCCACCTGACCGCGAACCGACCCTCCTGCTGACCCGCACACGGGCGCTGGAGGCCAAGGATGTCGCCACCCGGACCCTGCCACCGGATCCCACCGCCGTCGCGACCGCCCGCGACTGGGCCGGCCGGCAGCTGGCGGCCTGGGCACTCGACGACCTCACGGACAGCACGACCCTGGTGATCAGCGAACTCGTCACGAACGCCATCCGCTACTCCGACGGCCCGATAGGACTCCGCCTGATCCGGGACGACCGCACACTGATCTGCGAGGTCTCCGACACCAGCGGCTCGGGCCCGCACAGGCGTCAGCCGAAAACGACCGACGAGGGCGGCCGCGGACTGTCGATCGTCAGCCGGCTCACCCAGCACCAGGGGACGCGCTACACCGCATCCGGCAAGATCATCTGGACCGAGCAGCCACTCCCGGCATGACGGCCACGCCTGGTGACGCGACGCCCCTGGCTCTCGGCGCACCCGATGCCCTGGGGCCCTGGGGCCTGTCTCACGTCGTCCGGGCCAGCCGCCGCAGGCTTTGGGCGTATCGGCGCGCCACGGCCTGCTGAAGCAAGCGTCCGCCGGGGCCCAGCGCCTTCGTGTACCAGGCCGAGGGTCGGCTGATGGCGACGATGACGAAGTCGGTGGAGTTGTCCGGCAGGCGTTCCAGAACGAAGGCTTCTTCACCGCACTCGGGGTGTCCGGCGAGCGTCCCGTAGGCGAACCCGGTCCGATGCTTCTCGTCGACGGTCCACACGACCTGGCACGGTGCCCTGAGCGGTCCTGCCCGCAACAGCACCCGTACGCCGGGCGCGGCGTGCGGGGTGTCGTTCGAAACACGGATCAAGGGAGTGGCCCGGTGCATCCCCCACCCGAAGAGCGCCTCGGCGGCACGGTCGTACGTGCCGAGCCCCAGTGACGTACGGAGCCGCAGCACGTGGAAGCCCGGGGGTGTCGGTCCGCTCTTCGCCGTCATGCCCACGTCGGAATAGGTCAGATCACGCATGCACCCCATCATGCCCCGCTGCCGCATGGGAGTGTCCTGATAGCCCCGTGCCGGCCGCACAATGCGACCGAGGGCCGGGAAAGAAGTCCCCGGCCCTCGGCGGTCAAACCAGTCGGCACATCAGACGCCGGCGGACACCGTCGCCATCGCGCAGGCGAACAGACCGCAGCCGAGCACGACCCCGGCACAAATCCTTGCGGTCCTGAGGCCGGGCAGGCGCTTGGCCCGCCCGACCATCAGGACCACCGGCGCCGCGACGAAGGGCAGCGCAGCCACCCCCAGCATCGCGAGGCCCCAGCCGAGCGACGCCGTGGCGCCTTCGGGCATCTCGGCCCGGCCCAGGGCGCTCAGCGTGTGCTGTGCACCGTTGAACCCGAGCGGCAGCGCCGCGAGGAGTCCCGGCAGGAACGCCAGGCAGATCGCTGCCACCGCACCGGCGGTGCGGTCCAGCAGACCTGTTGTATTCGCTTGCATGTCAACCCCTTACCAACGCGGTGCGTACCAACTGATGTTGGAGGCGAAAAGGCCCCACATCAGCTTGGCGAAGACATTGTTCGCCTTGGCACACGGCTTCTTCTTGTTGCACCAGGTGTTGTTCGGTCCCCACGCCTTGACGTTGAGCTGGAGGAAACCGTACTTCTTGCCGAGCCAGAACTTGATCTTCTTGTCCTTGCCTTCGACGTGTCCCTTCAGCGACTTGAACTGCCAGTAGGTCTTGCCCAGGTGGGTAACCTTGACCGGCCCCTTGCCGTAGGCCAAGTTGCAGCGCTCGCCGAGACTGAGCGTGGCACCGCAGCCGGTCAACGGGAAGACCCAGAAGTGTGTGCGGATCCACTTGAAGACCGTCTTGGCGGAGCTGGCGAAGAGACCGAGGCCGTACGAAGCCCCGTACGAGTACGCACCGCTCAGGTCCAGGCAGGAGACGGGGTTGCCACGGCAGTACTCGTAGCTGTTGTCGTTGCCTCCCTGAACCGGGTCGACGGAGAGGAAACGCCCGTCGCTCGGGTCGTAGAGGCGGACCCCCATGAGGGTGATGCCACTCGGAGTACCACTGTCCCGCTGGTAGGCGCCGAGCCATCCGTAAGTGGTCGCGGAGGTCCCGTTGAGCGGTTTGCCGTATTCGTCGTACCGCTGCACGGTGAGCGGAACCGCCTGGTTCAGCGGGAGTTGGATCGAGATGTCCCCGTGCAGGTTCGTGAGTTGCAGGACGGTGTCACCGGTGCCCGAGGTCGCGGCGGCCAGCTGGCCGTCCGGACCGGCGACGGACCGGGTGATGCCGCCTCCGGACGACTTGGTCCAGGAGGGGGTGTCCTCCTCGCCGCCGAAGTGGCTGACGACGCTCCCGGAGGAGATCCAGGTTCCGCTCCCGTCCTTGGTCTCCTCGGCCGACCGGGCGAGCCGGCCTGCGGCGTCCAGCGACCAGACGGTGCGCTGCGAGCCGACGGTCTCGCTGCGTACGAGGTCGTTGACGTGGTACGTCAGGGTGCTTTCACCGCGGGTGGTGGTGCGCCCGAAGGCGTCGTATGCGATGCCCGTGCCGATCAGCCGGTCACCGCTGTCGTAGCCGGAGGAGACCGTCGTGCTGGTGGTGTCGGCGGTGGTGCTGTCGCAGTCGTCCGACGTCGTCGTCAGGCCGGTGCGGTTGCTGTTCGCGTCGAAGGCGTAGGCGCGGCTGGTGCAGCCGCCGGCCGTGGTATCGGTCGCCGTGGCCAGCCGCCCGGTGACGTCATAGGTGAAGGCGGTCTCGGTGGTGGCGCCGTCGGTCTGGGTGTGCTGGAACTGCTCGCCCAGGGCCGTGGTGCCCGCCACGTCCGAGAGGACGGTGTTGCCCGTACCGTCCGTGTACTCCCTTCCGGTCTGGATACCGGCGGTGTCGGTCGTGACCGTGAGGGTGTAGCCGCCGGGCAGCGTCTCGGTGACGATCCGGCCGTCGGCGTCGTAGACGGCCTCGAAGGTGCCCGCGACCGAGTCGTTGACGGTCTTGATCTGGCCGGCCCCGTCATAGGTATAGGTGGTGGCGGACGGAGCGGAGTCGGTGACCCGTACCGGCCGGTCGAGGACGTCGTACGCGGTGGTCGTCGTGTTGCCGGCCCCGTCGTCGTACGAGACGGGACGTCCGAGGGCGTCGTATCCGTAGCGGATGGTCTGGCCGCCCGCGGACCGGGTGGCCGGCTGCCCGGTGGCCGGGTCGTAGGTGTACGTGGTGTCCGCGACTGCCTCGCCGGCGCCGCCCGTGACCGAGGTCTTGACGGTGCGGCCCGCGTCGTCCGTGACGACGGTGGTGACACGGGTGCTGCCGTTGGCCGTCTCGGTCCTGGTCGCGAGCTGCCCGGCCCGACCGTAGGTGAAGCCGGTGGTGATCAGCTCGGACGGGTTGTTCCCGCCCCCGGTGACGGAGGCTGCGGGAGCGGTGCGGCAGAGCATGCCCGCCCACTCCGGGCGGCCGGCACAGGTGCCGGCGCCGCCCGCGGTGTAGTACGTGTAGACCAGCGTGCCCGCGTCCGAGCCGTTGGACTTGGCCGTCCGGGTGCTCGCCACCCGGCCCTTGGCGTCGTACGTCGTACGGGCGACAGGCGCGGTGGGGCTGGTTCCGGTTGCTCCCTCCTTGCCGGACAGGACTTGTCCGGTGGACCAGTCGTAGCTGACGGAGGCGGTCTGGATGTCCGCGTCCTTCGGGTAACCCTCGACGGTGGCGCCGGAGGCGGTGGTGGTCACCTGGCCCGACACCTTGGCGTCACTGGGACGGTTCTCGTCGTAGACGTAGCTGTTGTGGGACCGGGCCGGGACGACGGAGCCCGCCGGAATCGTGGCGTCGGATGTCGCGCCGGTCAGTTCCCTGCCCAGGGTGACCAGATGGAGCGGACCGTATTCGTCCAGCGTCCGCTGTCCGTCGGCCGAGTACACCGTTGTCGAGGAGAGCCGTTCGGCCCGCTCGGCGCTGGTCAGATCGGACAGGCCGAGTGACGTGGCCTTGGCGTCGTCGGCCCGGAGGGCGACGGCGCGGTTGCCCGCGGTCAGTTCGGTGACCGTGTTGCCGTGGGCGTCGTACTCGGTCGTGGTGATCGAGCCGCCGGGCGCCGCGGTATTGGTCTCGTCTCCGTTGGCGTTGATGTAGGTGACGGTGGCCGTGCCGTAGGCGCTCGCGCCCAGGTCGACGCCTGTGCTGGAGGCCGGGTCCGAGCCGGGCGGGAAGACCGCGGTGGCATCGGTGGGCGCCTCGTCCTGGGCCCAGGTGGCGACCGTGGCCTTGTTCATCTGGTAGGGCGCCTTGGATCCGGACAGCGGGACGTCGTAGACCACCGTGGTCGCGGCCGTGCCGGCCTTGGTGGTGGCTGTTCCCTCGGCGAGACCCGGGCGGGACGCCTTGAGCAGCATGCCCGTGCCCGCCGTGAGAGCGGATCCGGCCTTGCCGTAGGTGAAGGTCCACGGCAATGCGCCGCCCTCGGTGAGGGTGGCGATCCTGCCGTCGGCGTCATAGGTGTAGGAGGTCTTCAGCGCGGCGCCGATCCTCGGGTCCCACACCTCGCGCAGCCGGCCGGTGCTGTCGTAGGCGTAGCGGGAGATGATCTCCGGCGTGGCCTTGTCCGCTCCGGGCTCGGTGGCCCACAGGCGGACGGACTGCACCCGATTCTGCTGGTCGCCCAGTGCCCCGGTGGTGGCGGTGGTCGTGGTGGCGTAGACGAACTCCACGACACGGCAACCCCGCTGCGCGGGATCGGCCTGGCACTGCGCGGCAGTGACGCCCTCGGTCGGTGAGATCACGTACTTCGGGCGGACGAGCTTCTGAGTGCCGCTCGTGGTCGTCTCGGAGACGAACGTGAGTTGCGTGTCGTCCACTGCGGACGCGCTGGACGCCAGCGGCCACGTGGTGGTGCCTGCGGCCTTGGTAAAGACCGCGACGTTGGCCTGGCTGTCCTTCAGCGTGAACGACGTGCCGGTGAGCGACCCCGTGAGCGTGAGCGACTCATATCCGGTCTGGGCAGCCCAGCCGCCCTTCGAGGCCGCGGTGAAGGCGATGGCCGCACCGTCGGCGTCCAGGATCTCCACCGAGGTGTCCGAGGTCCTGCGGAGCTGGGTGAACTCGCTGCTCTCCTCCCCGCTGACGGACGAGGCCCAGCCGGGGCCGAAGATCTCGGCCTGGCCCTCGGTGTCCGTGCCGTTGGTCCGCGAGGAGAAAGTGCGCTGCACCTGGACGGAGAACGCCGAGGCGTCCGGCTCCGTCAGGGAGAAGTCACCGGTGAGCAGGTTGACTTCACCGATGCCGACCGATCCCGTCGGTGCGGTGCCCGCGTCCCTGTCGAGGGTGACCTCGGTGGTTTGCGAGTGACCGGTGGTGGTGCCGTTGGTGAAGGCGGCCCGCAGTTCGATGACTCCGTCCTCCGCGAGGGTGGACACCACGTTCCACACCAGTTCGGCGGCGTTGCCGCCGGTGACCTTCACCGGCCAGGCGGTGACCTCGCTCCCCGAGGCGGTGACGTCGGCCGCCGGGACGGTGTGCCAGACGTCCTCCTCGCCGCGACGGTACTGCCAGGTCACGCCCGTGTACGAGGAAAGTCCCTTGGCTGCGAGAGTGACCCGGCGTGCGGTCTCCGTCCCGTCGGCGGGAGAGATGACGGCCGCTCCGTCCTCGCCCACACCGAACGCGTACGCGGTGACCGCGGTCGAGAGGTTGCCTCCGGAGTCGACGGTCCTGGAGTACAGCGTGTGCCAGCCGTCTGCCGGGTCGATGGTGATGTCGGCCGCGTCGCCGCCGGTGCCGTCGGTGGTGTCCAGCTGCTTGTGCGGGACGGCCGGGTCGTCCAAGCCCCACCAGTAACCGGCGCCGTCGGTGGAGTCGGTGTCCAGAGTGCAGCTGACGCCAGAATCGGCTTTGGCCGTCCAGCCGTTCTCCTCGTAGGTGTCGCAGGAGACGTTCGGCGCGGCAGGTTTGCCCGTGTTCAGGACGAAGGTGCTGTAGCCGGTCCACGCACCGTAGTCGACACCGTCGTGGGCGCGGGCCCGGTAGCGCAGGTGAGCACCGACCGGGAAGGGTGCGGTCGCCGGGATGGTGAGCTTCGCCGTCGAGCCGGAGGCCACCTCGGGCGACGTGCCCGTATGGGTATAGGTGGTGTCCGCGTAGGCGGGGTCCGGCGTGACCTCGAACTGCGCCTTGGTCTTCGACCCGTCCGGGTCCGTCACGGCGGCGGCGAGGACCGGGGTGAGAGACGTGACGTAGCGCTTGCCGTTGTAGCTGTTCAGCGCGGACGGCGAGACGGACGTACCAGTCGGGGCGGCCGGGTACGAGTTGTACGTCACTGTGAGGTGCGGCTCGGTGGAGCCGTCACCGGAGACGTAGTTGGCCGAGCGGAACCGCCGCCACGTATACGAGTCGGACTCGTCCGCTCCGGCGATTCGGAGACCGTGGTTGGGAGAGCCGGCGGCCCATGCCTGCACGATCGCGTCAATGTCGAAGTTGACGTTGCCGGGCGGGCAGTTGGTGTTGTAGCCCAGCGCCGCCTTGCTGGTGACCGCGCCATCGGCCGTGGTGGCCGGCTGGACGGCCCAGGTGAGGTCGGAGGACGCCCAGGTGGAGGTCACCCGTCGTACCTGCGTACCCGCTCCGGTGGTTGCGCAGGTCGAGGAGTAATACGAGTACAGCGCCAGGTTGGTGTCGGTGATGTGCTTGCCCTTGAACGCGGTCACATCGAACTTCACGTACGAACGCGCCTTGGTGGCGCCCGCGTCGTAGGTGCCCGACTTCAGCTCGGTCGACGAGACCTGCGAGTCGGGGTAGTTGGTGGCCACCCAGGTGTCCGTGCTCGCCGCGAGAGTCGAGGTCGGGTCCACGACGACCGGGTAGCTGAGGTCCTGGTCGAAGTAGTCGGCATCCGGGGTCAGCACGAGGCTCTGGGAGCCGTCGGCGGCGGTCTCGATCTCTGTGTCCACCTGCGCCAGATGCCTCGACTCGCCCGAGGCGGGGTTCGTGGAGGAGTCCCACATCATCGGCGCCGGAGCCTCGGCGACCAGCTTGCCGTCGGTGTCCTTGAGCAGCAGGCGTCCGGAGTCGGTCTCGGTGAGCCTCAGTCCGCCCAGCTTGACGGGTATTCGGTACTCGACAGGGCCGGACGGGGCCTCGTCCAGGACCACGTTCTGCGAGAAACCCTGCGAGAGGGCCGTCACGGTGAGCGTCTGGCCGTCGCCCACGTCGTACGCCGCGGTGTCGCCCTTCACCTCGGGGGCGGGAAGCGTGTCCTGCCAGCCCATGCTGAAGGAATGGTCACCGCGGGCCACTGACGCCAACACCTTGTCGCCGCCGTCCGACACCGTCACATCGGCGGCCGCGACCTTCGGCTCCAGGGAGGGGCCGACGTCGGAGAGCGAGGTGTCGATGTCGCGCCACGTGCCCTCCACCTTCGCCCGGACCGGACCCGCGTACAGCGACGTCTCAAGTTCGCCACTGGGCAGGGCGTAGGTCGTGGTGGTCTCCGTCCGCTCCGGGATCACCTCGATCCTGCGGTTCTGCAGCCTGGCCATGACCAGGGCCGCGGCGACCGAGTCGGCCGACGAGGCCTTCGTCGTATTCGCCGGCGCCGCCGTCGCACCGACGGGCCGACCTGCCGTCACGGCGGTACCCGCGGCGAATGCCGTACCCGATCCGAGCGACACAAGAGCTGTCTGGGCAGCCAGGACGGTTACCAGACCGACGGCGATCCGTCTGGTCCTCCCCCGTGCTGAAAGGTCCCCCCAGAGGAGCGGTCTCTTCCGCCTCCCCCATCCACGCGTCACTGTCGCTCCACACTTTTCGATATTCACAGAATGATCACATCCTGCACGTTAAGCGCATTGAACATGCGGTTCTGTCACCGAAGAGATCTCCGGCCCGAAGCGATGCGAGATCGTGATCATGAAGCCGGGCGGAGCGTGTGCGATGCGGGAGCGTGCGCAATGCGGGGAGGGGGGTTGAGGAACATCCATGTCAAATCGTGTGCCAGACACTCGGCACCGCTGGTGAACGCCCCACGCGGCGGCGGCCGTTGACTGGCCGTGCGGTCTTCCCGCACATGACGCTCCATTACCCACGGGGCCGGCGTCGGGAAGACCTCCGAGCGGCGCGGCGAGGACCGGCCGTTCGCCTCCGTGGCGAACGACGAAGTCGGCGAGGCACCGGAACCGCGGTGGGGCACCCCTCGGGTCCAGGTGGCGACCGGACAGCTCTCGGGGCGTCAGGCGGGACGGCCGACGCTCTCGCGGACCACGATGTGGGTCCCCAGCAGGTGCCGCTCCTGTTCGGATCCGGGATCGTCGCGCAGGGCGAGCCGTACCGCCGTGCGTCCCATTTCCTCGGCGGGAATATGGACCGTGGTCAGCCCGGGGGTCAGATCGTCGGCGACCGGGTCGTCGTTGTAGCCGATCAGCGAGATGTCGTCGGGCACCGTCAGACCATGCTTGCGCAGCGCCTTCATGGCTCCCGCGGCGACCTCGTCGTCCCCCGCGAACACGGCCGTGAAGTCCAGCTCTCCCGATTCGAGGAGCGTGTTCATGCTCTCGTACCCCTGCCGCTTGTTGAAGCCGGTGCCGACCACGCGGCCGGCTTCGGGAGGCAGCCCGAAGTCGAAGAGGGCTCGGCGGTATCCGGTGATCCGGTCCTCCGATGTGGAGTTGCCCGGCAACTGCCCGAGGAAGACGATGCGCCGGTGCCCCGCTGTCAGGAGATGGCTGGTGATGCCATAGGCGCCGGCCTCGTTGTCGTACTCGACGACCAGCGCGGGTACGCCGGGAGGAGGGGCCGGCCGCCCGCAGAGCACCAGGCGGGAGCCGACGGCCGCGAGAGCCTGGGCATAGCGGGCCATCCGCTCGCGGTACTCGTCGTTCTCCACCGCGCCGCCGACCAGGACCACCATCTCGGCCCCCTGTTCGCGCAGCATCTGGACCATCTCGTGCTCGCGTGCGTTGTCACCGCCGGTCGTGCAGACCATGCACAACCTGCCGCGGGCGGTGGCCTCGTACTCCACGCCCTGCGCCACCTGCGAGAAGAAGGGGCTGGTGACATTACGGGTCAGTACGGCGACGGTCTTGCGCCCGGTACCGGCCAGGGCCCGCGCATGAGCGTTGACCACATAGTCGAGGTCCTTGACCGCCCTCAGTACGCGGGCACGCGCGCCGGCGGACGTCGGATGACTGCCTGACAGCACCCGGGAAACAGTCGCGGCCGACACCTGCGCACGCTGCGCGACCTCCTGAATCGTGACGCGCTCTCCCAATGCCCCTCCTCGTGCGCGGGTGGGCCGCCGTCCGGCCGCCGCCCCCTGTCGCACACCATGGTGCGTCATGATCAGCGCGCGGCCGCCCCGTACTCGCTTCTCGACCGCACGCTCATGACTAAAGCGCTTGCACAGGAATGGCCATCCTTCACGTCGCGCGACTCCTTGACTCCGCTACTAGCTGCACCTAATCTCCAGTCGGCTCCATGAAATCGCTTACATACGAGTGGAGGACGTTCCGTGAGAAGAAGACTCCGGCAGCGGCTGGGAGCCCTGATCGCCGCCGTTGCCGCGGCTGCCGCCGTACTCGTACCGACCGCGCCGTCCTCTGCCTCGGCTCCCCGGGGAAACCCTCACTCCGCACATGGGCTCTTCTCGGTCCCCAAGACCCCTGTCATGGACGGCAAGCGACTCCTGCAGGCCCGCACCCGCCTGGCGCTCGGCGACCCGGCGCTCCGCGACGAAGTCACGTCACTGACCACGCAGGCCGACGCATGGCTGGGGAAGGGACCGTGGACCGTCACCGACAAGCCCGACCCGGCGGCCAGCGGCGACATACACGACTACCTCAGTCAGGCCCCGTACTTCTGGGCGACACAACCGAAGACCCCGGAGAACCCCAGGGGCTGCCCCTACGAGGAACGCGATGGGCAGCGAAATCCCGAGGCCGAGATCGGTACCGACCGCGTCGACGCCGGAAACGTCCTGAAATCCGTCCCCCTTCTTGCTCTGGCCTGGTACTACACGGGGAAGAGGGAGTACGCCGAGCACGCCTCCAGGATTCTGCGCACCTGGTTCGTCGACCCCGCGACCCGGATGAACCCGCATCTGAACTACGCGCAGGGCATCCCGTGCAAGAACGACGGCCGTTCCATCGGCATCATCGATTTCGCGCAGTACTACACGGGCAACCTCGACGCCATGGCGATCCTCGACATCGGAGCACCCGGCTGGACGAAGAGTGACCGCGCGGGCATGCGGGTCTGGAACGAGGAGTATCTGGACTGGCTGGTGAACTCCGAATTCGGCAAGAAGGAGTCCGCCGCCACGAACAACCACGGTACGTACGCGGCCATGCAGATCGCCGGCCTCGCGGTCGCCACCGGGGACAGGGAACTCGCACGCGAGACGGTCCGCGACCAGGGTGCCAGGCTGATCGACTCCCAGATCACCGCGGACGGCGGCCAGCCCCGGGAACTGGCACGCACTCGGAGCTGGCACTACTCGAACTACAACCTGGCCGCCTTCTGCCGGCTCGCCGCCATCGGCAAGCAGGTCGGCGTGAACCTCTGGTCCCATCAAGGACCACAGGGCCAGAGCCTGTCCGACGCGATCGGCTATCTGCTGCCCACCGCGACCGGCGAGGCCACCTGGCCGCACCCGGAGCTCGAGTTCTACCGCTACGCGGCGAGCGACATGGTCCACGCGGCCGCTGACGCGGGTGACCGGGCGGCGAAGGCGGCTCTGCCGAAGCTGCAGGCCCCGCCGGGCGGCGATCTCTGGGAACTGAGGCCGGCCGCGCAGCACGCGGTCTGAACACCCGCCGGCCGATCGAGCGCCCACCGACGGTCACCGGCCGGTGGGCCGGTGGGAACGGTTCGCCGGTGGAACGCTTCGGGGGACTGTCACACGTACGACGTACCATCGCGCATGTGACCAGCAGACCCACCCCGGCGCAGCGCCTGCGCGACCTCGCGCGGTTGCGTCGCGTCCGCGACCGGATCGACCGGGAGTACGCGCAGCCACTGGACGTCGAGGCGCTCGCCCGTGGCGAGCACATGTCGGCCGGGCACCTCAGCCGCGAGTTCAAGGCCGCCTACGGCGAGTCGCCGTACGGCTACCTCATGACACGTCGTATCGAGCGGGCTATGGCACTGCTGCGTCGTGGCGACCTCAGTGTCACCGAGGTGTGCTTCGCGGTCGGCTGCGCGTCGCTGGGCACCTTCAGCACACGCTTCACCGAACTGGTCGGCATGCCGCCCAGCGTCTACCGGCACCGGGCGGCGAGCGCGACGGCGGGGATGCCGTCCTGCGTGGCGAAGCAGGTGACCAGACCGATCAGGAATCGAGAAGCACCGGCACCGGGCCACACATAGTGTGACCGTCATGGACACAAGGAGCCCGCGCACGACAGGTCGTCCGGGTGGCCGGAGCCACGGAGGACGGTGCGCCGCCCCTGGTACCGTGACCCCTCGACCGGGACGGCGAGGCGCTTCTGAGAACCGCGGGCGAAGCCGACGTCCCCGAGATCGGCGCGCTGCCGCGGGAGCGGGGTGACCGGCTCGACGCGCATACCGGCATCGCCCCGGCCGCGTCGGCCACGTACCACTGTTCCGTATCGCCCACGTGCCCGGGGCCGAGCTGTGCCGGGGACCGAGGCGGCGACGCCGACGGAGACCGCGAAGGCGACCCCGCCCGACAGATGGAGAGACGATGAGCATGCCCACGACGACGGACACGGGGTCGCCCGCGGCGCATGTCGCCGACAGCCACGATGTGATCCGCGTGCACGGCGCGCGCGTGAACAACCTCAAGGACGTCAGCGTCGAGATCCCGAAGCGCCGGCTGACGGTGCTCACCGGCGTCTCCGGCTCGGGCAAGAGCTCCCTGGTGTTCGGCACGATCGCCGCGGAGTCGCAGCGGCTGATCAACGAGACGTACAGCGCGTTCGTGCAGGGCTTCATGCCGACGCTGGCGCGGCCCGAGGTCGACGTCCTGGACGGGCTGACGACCGCGATCATCGTCGACCAGCAGCGGATGGCCGCCGACGCCCGCTCCACGGTCGGCACCGCCACCGACGCGAACGCGATGCTGCGCATCCTCTTCAGCCGACTCGGGCAGCCGCACATCGGCTCGCCCAACGCGTTCTCCTTCAACGTCGCCTCGGTACGGGCGAGCGGTGCGATCACGGTCGAACGCGGCGCCCGCAAGACCGTGACACAGACCTTCAGCCGTACCGGCGGCATGTGCACGCGCTGCGAGGGCCGCGGCACGGTCTCCGACATCGATCTCACCCAGCTCTACGACGACTCCAAGTCGCTCGCCGAGGGCGCGTTCACCATCCCGGGCTGGAAGTCCGACAGCTTCTTCACGGTGCGGGTCTACGCCGAGTCGGGCCTCCTCGACCCGGACAAGCCGATCCGCGAGTTCACGAAGAAGGAGATGCAGGACTTCCTCTACCGGGAGCCGACCAAGGTGAAGGTCGAGGGGGTGAACCTCACCTTCGAGGGGCTCATCCCCAAGATCCAGAAGTCGTTCCTCTCCAAGGACAAGGACGCGCTGCAGCCGCACATACGGGCGTTCGTGGACCGCGCGGTCACCTTCACCGCCTGCCCCGAGTGCGACGGCACCCGGCTCAGCGAGGCGGCCCGGTCGTCGCGGATCGGCGGGATCAGCATCGCCGACGCGTGCGCGATGCAGATCAGCGACCTGGCCGCATGGGTGCGGGACCTCGACGAGCCGTCGGTGGCACCGCTGCTCGGCACGCTGCGGCAGACCCTCGACTCGTTCGTGGAGATCGGGCTCGGCTATCTGTCGCTCGACCGTCCGTCGGGCACGCTGTCGGGGGGCGAGGCGCAGCGCGTCAAGATGATCCGCCACCTCGGCTCCTCGCTCACCGACACCACCTACGTCTTCGACGAGCCCACCACCGGCCTGCACCCCCATGACATCCAGCGGATGAACGACCTGCTGCTGCGGCTGCGGGACAAGGGCAACACCGTGCTCGTGGTGGAGCACAAGCCGGAGACGATCGCGATCGCCGACCATGTCATCGACCTCGGCCCCGGCGCCGGCGCCGCGGGCGGCACGGTCTGCTTCGAGGGCACCGTCGAGGGGCTGCGGACCGGCGGCACCATCACCGGCCGCCATTTCGACGACCGGGCCTCCCTCAAGGAGTCGGTGCGGAAGCCCACCGGCACGCTGGAGATCCGCGGCGCGACGGCGCACAACCTGCGGGACGTCGATGTCGACATCCCGCTCGGGGTGCTCGTCGTCGTCACCGGCGTCGCCGGCTCCGGCAAGAGTTCGCTCGTGCACGGATCGCTGCCGCAGCGGTCGGGGGCGGCCGACGCGGGAGTGGTGTCGATCGGCCAGGGGGCGATCCGCGGCTCGCGGCGGAGCAACCCGGCGACGTACACCGGACTGCTCGACCCGATCCGTAAGGCGTTCGCGAAGACCAACGGGGTGAAGCCCGCGCTGTTCAGCGCCAACTCCGAGGGCGCCTGCCCCCAGTGCAACGGCGCGGGTGTCATCTACACCGACCTGGCGATGATGGCCGGAGTCGCCACCACCTGCGAGGAGTGCGAGGGGAAGCGGTTCCAGGCATCGGTGCTGGAGTACCACCTCGGCGGCCGTGACATCAGCGAGGTGCTCGCGATGTCGGTGTCCGAGGCCGAGGAGTTCTTCGGCGCCGGCGAGGCGCGTACACCGGCCGCGCACGCCGTACTCGGCCGGCTCGCCGACGTCGGGCTCGGCTATCTCAGCCTCGGCCAGCCGCTCACCACACTGTCCGGCGGCGAGCGGCAGCGGCTCAAGCTGGCCACCCACATGGCCGAGAAGGGCGGCGTCTACGTCCTCGACGAGCCGACCGCCGGCCTCCATCTCGCGGACGTCGAGCAGCTGCTCGGTCTGCTCGACCGGCTCGTCGACTCCGGCAAGTCGGTCATCGTCGTGGAACACCACCAGGCGGTCATGGCCCACGCCGACTGGATCGTCGATCTCGGCCCCGGTGCGGGGCACAACGGCGGCCGGATCGTCTTCGAGGGCACACCCACCGACCTCGTCGCCGCCCGCTCCACCCTCACCGGCGAGCACCTCGCGGCCTACGTCGGCTCCTGACCGGCGCCTTCGCTCCATGCGAACGCCCGCGCCCGCGGCGGCGTGTCACCACCGCGGGCGCGGGCCCCGCCCTGTGGGCGGACCGCGCTACGTCAGCAGCACGCCCTAGCTGTGCTTGACGCTGACGTTGTAGATCGTGGTCTCGCCGTAGTTGTCAGTGCTGCACGGCGAGGAGTTGCCGCAGTTGGCCTGGGTGTAGACGCCTGCCTTGAAGTACCCGGTGGTGAAGGCCGAGGTGATGGTGGTCTGGAGGACCCCGTTGTAGTACGCCTTGATCTTGCCGCCGCTCACGACAAACTTCGCCTCGAACTGGGTGCCGAGCTTGTAGTTGCTCGTCACCAGCTTGTAGTGGGTGTCGTTGTCCTTGGTGACGTACAGGCTGGTGCCTTCCAGCCGGAAGACCGAGCGGTCGTTGCCGTCGTGGATCTGTCCCGCGACGACATGGCTCTTCGTCGCGGGCAGACGGTTGATGGCCTGGTCGACGATGAGCGTGTGCGTGCCGGAGGACGAGGACCAACTGGCCAGCGACGCACCGTTGTTCGTCATCTCCCGCAGTTCCGAGCGGGGGTAGGAGGTGTTGGTCGTGGTCGCCCCGTTGACCGCGGCGCGGAACGTGACGCCCTTGCAGTCGGAGGTCGGGGTGAACCAGGGGTTGATGGTGTACGAGGCGAGCGTCGGCTGCTTGATCTCCAGGGGCTGGGTACCCGAGGCGTTGGGGTCGTCCACCGGCAGCTGGATCTTCCAGTTGCTGGTGAGCCCGAGCACCGAGGACGGCGAGGGGCAGGCGGCCGGGGTCGCCCCCGCCGTCGACGACTGGGCCGGCCGGCCGAAGGCCGCGGGGCTGCCGGCGACCAGCGTGGCGCAGGTGGCGAGGGCGGCAAGGCCGCAGTACAGCTTGCGACGCGGAGTGGGGGACGTGAACTGGTACATGAACGGCTCCTGATTTTGGGGATTTTGTGTTTCAGGCGGAAAGTTCGCGTATCACCTCCTCGTTGACGCCGATACCGAGGCCCGGTCCCGCGGGCACCTCGGCGGTTCCCGCGGTGACGCGGATGACCGGGTCGGTGGCATAGGGGCTCGTGAGGAACTGGCGGCCGTTGAGGTCGACGGGCGTGGTGACGCCGAACGCGGCGAAGAGGTGGAGTGAGGCCGCGAGTCCGATGTCGGACTCGGTCAGGCCCGATCCCATGATCTCCACTCCGCAGTCCTCCGCGAGCTGGCACTGGCGCAGGGCCAGGGTGAGGCCGCCGCAGCGCTGGACCTTGGCGACGGCGGTTCCGACGGCACCGAGGCGTACGAAGGTGGCGAGATCGCTGGGGTGCCGCAGGCTTTCGTCGACCGCCACCGGCACCGGACTCAGGTCGCGCAGTCTGCGCAGACCGTCGATGTCGTTGGCGGGGAGCGGCTGTTCGAACGCGGTGACGCCGAGGGGCTCCAGCGCCCGTGCCATGCGCAGCGCGGAGTCCGCGGTGCAGGACTGGTTCGCGTCCACCCAGAGGATGCCGTCCGGGGCGGCTTCGCGGACGGCGGTGACGACGGCGAGGTCATCGGCCCCGGCGGCGACACCGGTCTTGACCTTGAAGTGGCGGTAGCCGTTCGCCCGGCCTTCGGCGACGGAGTCCCGAGCCGTCGCCGCGTCGGTGCCCGTCACTATCCAGGCGAGTTCGACGGTGTCGCTGCGGCGGCGGCCCCATAGTTCGCCCAGGGACAGGCCCCGTGACCGGGCGAGGGCGTCGTGGCAGGCGACGTCGACGGCGGAACGGGCCAGGGGCATCCCGATCGAGAAGCCCCGGCTGATGGTCCGGTCGAAGGTCCTGACGAGTCCGTCGAGATCCCAGAGCGCCCGTCCGGTCGCCGCGGGCGCCAGATAGTGGTCGATGGTGGAGACGATCGACTCGGTGGTCTCGTACGTCCACGAGGGGATCGGTGTGGCCTCGCCCCAGCCCGTACTGCCGTCCGAGGCCGTGACCTTGACCAGGACGCGGATGGCGGGCCGGCCGCCGCGGGTGACGGGACCGCCGGCGACGGTGAAGTCGCGCAGGGTGGGCAGGGCGACGGTGAAGGTCTCGACGCGTTCGATGGTGGGCGATCCGTAGGTGTGGTGCGTCATGGTCCGGGTCTCCTCAGTACCAATTGGCCTTCTCGACCTCGTTGATCAGCGGTTTTCCCTCTGTGAATCTCTTGGCGTTGTCGAGGAGGACGGCGAGGCGGCGCTCGTCGGCGTGCGGGCCGGCACCGGCGACATGAGGGGTGATCAGGACATCGGGGCGGCGCCAGAGGGGATGCTGCGCCGGGAGTGGTTCGGTTTCGAAGACGTCGAGGGCGGCGGCCCGGAGCCGCCCCTTGTCGAGTGCCTCGGTCAGTGCGTCGAGCCGGACCGTCTGGCCGCGGCCGACGTTGACCAGACAGGCGGTCGGCTTCATCAGCGCCAGCCGCTCGGCGTTGATCAGCCCTTCCGTGTGCGGTGTGTGCGGAAGGGTGACGATGACGAGGTCGGCTTCGGGGAGGCGGGCCTCCAGCCGCTCCGGACGGTGGAGGCGGGTGAACCCGGGCGGGGCCACGGTCTGCCGGGCGTCGATACCCTCGACCTCGGTACCGAACGCGGCGAGCAGCCGGCCGACTTCGGCGCCCACCGCTCCCGTTCCGACGATCAGGGCACGGACCTCAGGGAGAGGGATCACCGCGTCCGGCGACCAGTCGGGGGCCCACAGCGGCGCGAGTTGGTCCCGTGTGTAGCGCGGCAGGCCCCTGGCCAGGGCGAGGACGAGCGCCATGGTGTGGGCCGCGACATGGTCGGTATAGGTGTCACGCATGTTGGTGACGCGGACGGGGTGCCGGACGAGTTCCGGATAGTAGAAGCCGGGCGGCGGTCCGGCCTGGGGGGACTGCAGCCAGCGCAGCCGGCCCGCGTACGGCAGGAGTTCCGCCGGAAGCGCGCCGTACGCCGCGTCGGCCCGGCCCAGCGCCTCGATCGTCTCCTCTCGTGTCTCGGGCCGTACGACCCTGATCGCGGGTACGGCGCTCTCCAGCCGGGCCGGCCATGGGGCCGTGCGCTGGTCGTGGGGCGGCAGCATCACCAGCAGGTGACGGTCCCCGGTCATGCCGCGTACCGTGTTCCGTCGGCCGTCACTTCATGGCGAAGCGGGCGCCCGGTCACATAACGCTCCAGTTCACCGGCCATGGCGCGACCGAGTCGGCGCCGCTCCGGTCCGAGGTTTCCGGCGAGATGGGGTGTGATCACGAGGTTGTCCAAGGAGAAGAGGGGCGAACCGGCCGGAGGTGGTTCCGGATCGGTGACGTCGAGTGCGAAGAACAGGTCCGGCCTCCGGCGGGCCACCTCGATGAGTGCGGGCTCGTCGATCAGCCCGCCCCGGGCGGTGTTGATCAGAGTGGCGTCGGATTTCATGGATTCGAGGAACCGGGCGCCGACCATGCCCTCGGTGTCCGGAAGCAAGGGGGTGTGCAGGCTCACCACGTCGCTGGTGGCGAAGAGTTCGTCCAGTGGGATCAGCCGGACTCCGAGCTCAGCGGCCATGTCCGGGCTCGCGTAGGGGTCGTACGCCTGGACGTGTACGTCGTGGCGGGAGAGCAGACGCGCCGTCGCGCGGCCCGCGGCGCCGAGCGAGACCAGGCCCACGGTCGAGCCGCCGGTGCCGAGTTCGGGCTGCCTGGGTACCGGTGCCCGGTTGCGCAGGGAGCCGAGGGCGTAGCGCCATCCGTGTTTGAGCGCGTACAGGATCTGCGCGAGCGTGAACTCGGCGACGGTCTCGGCGATGACCGGTCCCGCGGAGGTGACCCTGACGCCATGGGCCCAGGAGTCGGGGGTGACCAGGCCGCGTGTGGAACCGGCGCCGTACAGCACGAGGCCGAGTCCGGGCGCGGCCGCGAGCAGTGCGGCGTTCAGCCGGGGGGCGCCCCAGCCGGTGATCAGGACGTCCACTTCGGCGAGGTGCTCCGGGGTGAGGGCGTCGCCGGGGCACAGCGGATGCCGGATATGGACATGCTGTTCGATGGCGGCGCGTTCCCCGGGACCGTAGACGTCCTCGAAGAGGGCCGGGTTCATGGCGTAGATGCCGGTGAGTGTCATCGCTGTTCTCCTTGTACGGAGGTGCGCAGTGCGGCGAGCCGGGAGGCCGAGGCAAGTCCCGCGTGGTAATAGCGGATCTGCTGGGCGCCCGCGGCGCCGAGCCGGGCGACGCGCCGCGCGATCGTGTCCGGCGGGTCTTCGAGTACGGAGACGTTGGCGATCACCGGAACGGCCGTGCGCCGTACGGCCTGTTCGACTCTGGCGACCGCGCTGTCCTCGTCGCCCCAGCACTTCAGGACGAAGGCATCGGCGGGTCCACCGAACACGGTGACGTCCAGTCCGCTGTCGGGGCCGGTCGCCTGAGGGTCGTCGTCGGCCATCAGCAGCAGTTCACGGTCCGGTGCCACGGAGGCGACGGCGCTGGTCAGTTCGGCTATGACCGCGTGTCTGTGACGGAACAGCCCCTGTGCGCGGTCCTCCCCGAGGGTCTCGGTGAGTGCGGCGGGGGCCGGGCGGCCGTGCGCCAGTTCGCCGTCCACGGCGGTGCGGATGTCGTGCGCCAGGGCGTCCGGGTCCACGCCTTCGCCGGCGAGCGCCGCGGCGCAGGCCGTGCACAGGCAGACCGAGAGCAGATCGCGGCAGCCGGGCGAGAGGTCCACGCCGTGGGTCTTCTCGTGATGGCTGCCGTGCTCGAATCCGAGCCAGCCGCAGGCCTCCAGCATCAGGCTGGGCACGTCGTACCGGCCACAGACCTCCCGGACGAGGTTGAGGGCGTAGGCGCGCACTTCCGGGTGGGCCGGACAGAGAGCGTACGAGTAGTGCTCGCCGAAGGCGTTGCGGACCGTGAGGTGGGGGGCGCGGGCGCCGAGGACCGACGAGTGGGTGAGGACCAGCCAGGCCTCGACACGGAGACCGGCAGCGCTCAGGGCGGCCGCCGCGGTTCCGAAACGGTCCGGCACGTCCACTCCCCAGGTGGGGGGCAGCGGTGTGAGTGTCTGTCCCTTCCAGATCTCGGGGGTGAGCGGGAAGTACGCGGCGGCGTGCGCCGCGTGCACGATCCTGTGGCGCGGGTGCCGGGGGGATATCGCCCGTACCGCGTGGTAGCCGGCCTGGAGGGTCACCGTGCCCAGCCCCAGGTCGGCGATCCGGTGTGCCGCCGCCGGATCGCCGACGATGTCCCAGGTGTAGGCGAACGTCCCGTCGCGGCCCCGGGCCGGACCCGTGGACCGGTCGGCGGGAAGAGTCGCTCGAATCACGCGTGTCACTCCTTGGTCGCGCCGGCCAGGCCACGCACGAAGTAGCTCTGGAAGAAGAGGAAGACGAGGAGCATGGGGACGAACGAGATCGTCATCCCGGCGGCGAACCCGGTCCAGTCCACGGCGTGTTCGCCCTTGAACGAGAGCATTCCGACGGCGAGGTTCTGTAGTTCCGGCTGGCCCAGGGTGAAGACCAGGGGGATGTTGAACTCGTTCCAGTTGCTGACGAACTGGAAGATGACCACCACCGCTATCACCGGTTTCGCGAGCGGGAGGACGAGGCGGAAGGTGCGCAGGAAGCCCGCGCCGTCGAGCTTGGCCGCGTCGAAGAGGGCGGGAGGCACACTGGAGAAGAACCCGATGAAGAGGAGTACGTACAGCGCGCCCGCCGCTCCCGACATCGCGAGAATGACACCGGCCCGCGTATTGAGCAGGCCCAGTTGGTCGACCAGCACGAACTGGGGAATGATGATCGAGGCGACCGGGATGAACAGGGTCGCGACGATGGTCCGGTGGAGCAGTTTACGGCCGGGGAAATCGTAGCGCGCGAGGATGTAACCGCACAGCGCCGATTTCACCAGTTCGATGGCGGTTGATATCACCGTGTACAGCACGGTGTTGAAGAAGAATCGCGAGAACCCGGCGTTCACCCAGGCGCGTCGGAAGTTTTCGAAGTTCAACTGGTCGGGAATGAGCCCCGCGCCCCCGGTGAAGAGTCCTGTCTGGGTCTTGAACGCCCCCGAGACGGTCCAGAGGAAGGGGTAGATCCAGATGAGGGAGACCACCACGAGCAGGGGCAGCGTGATGAGATTGGCCCGGGTCGCCCGGCGCATTCGGAAACGCTCTCTCGTTGTGCTCATCAGACGCCGTACTCCTTCCGGAGCTTCTGCGCCCGGCGCACGAAAAAGCCCTGGCTCATGACAATGATGAAGGCGATGACCGAGAAGAGCAGCGCCGCGGCCGAAGCGTATCCGTAGGAGAAAGGAAGACTTCCGAACGCCTCTTCGTAGATGAAGTACGAGACGACATAGCTGCTGGTGCCGGGACCGCCGCCGGTGAGGGTGACGACCAGCCCGAACACATGCATGGCGTTGACCAGACCGAGCAGAAGGATGATGACCGCCACCGGCTTGATGATCGGCAGCGTGATGCGGGTGAGCTTCTTCCATTCACTCGCGCCGTCGATTTCGGCCGCCTCGTACAGCTCGTCGGGGACGTTCTGGATGGCGGCCATCCAGTAGATGACGTACTGGCCGAACACCTGCCATACCGAGATGAGCACGAGAGCCAGCAGGGAACTCCACCGCGAGGCGAAGAAGTCGACCGACTGGTCGATGATTCCCAGATCACGCAGAATCGCGTTGAGTGCGCCGTTCGACGGATTGAGCAGGTACGTGAAGACGAGACCCGCCATGGCCACGGGGATGATCAGCGGCGCGAAGAACACGGTGCGGAAGACCCTCTTGCCCCGTAGCCATTTCCGTGTGAAGAGGACGGCGACGACGAGAGAGAGCGGGAGTTTGATCGCCGTGGTCAGGACGGCGAAGATCAGGGTGTTGGCCACGGCGAGCCAGAAGAGGCCGTCGCCGAGGATGGATCCGTAGTTCCCGGTGCCGACGAAGTTGTCTATCGGCCCGCTGCCCGACCAGTCGAAGAACGAGTAGTAGACCGTCGCGACGAGTGGCCACATCGTGAACCCGATGTACAGGAGAAGAAAGGGCGCCATGAAGAGGGCCACCCACAGGCGGTCCCATCCTTTGGCCCGCTCGCGTGGTGCCTCATGGCTGGGCGGCGGTTCCCTCGACGCGTCCTTCCGTGAAGCGGACTCCGCTGAAGGGGGTGCGGCCGGCGGGGGAATCTGAACGGCTGTCATGAAAGGTCCTCGTCTTGCGGGGAAGTACGGGCGGTGCGGGGTGGACCGGTCGGGTTGAACTCGCGGCCACTACTGCTTCGGCGCGTAGTCCTCGGTGTACTTCCAGTCGGGGAAGGTGTAGCAGTCGATCGAAACCTTCAGACCCGACGCCGCTTCCTTCTTGAGCCCGTCCTCCAGGGTCTTCTGACGCTCCGCGACCAGTTTCTTCGCCTCCGGGGCCAGCGGCTTTCCGCTCGTGAGTGCCTCGACCATCGCCTCGTACTCCCAGTTGGGCCGCTTGGAGATGGCGTCCAGATAGGCCGTCGACTTGACGAGGTCGGGGCACTTCTGGACAGGAACGGGCACGTTCACGCGGTAGCCCGGCTGATCCGCGATCTTCATGATCTGCTTCACGGCGGGGTCGGTGACTTGCTTGGCCGAATCGGCGAACGCGAGCGTTCCGAAGCCGGTCTTGAGGTACTCCTTCGCGAAGTAACCGTCGGGTTCGGTCATCCACTGCAGGAATTCCGAGGCGGCTTCCGCCTTCTTCGTCTGCGAGCTCACCCAGTACTTGTTGCCGTCGTGCTGGCGGGCCAGGGCGCCGGTCGCCCCGCCGTCGGGTACGGGATGGGCCGCGACGGTGTACTTGTCCCCCGTGAACCCCTGGCTGTTCCAGACACTGGGTACCCAGGTGCCGTCCAGGTAGATCCCGGCCTGCCCGACGGCGAACTGCTGCCGGGAGAAGTTCTTGTCGTTCAGCCCGGGGGCCAGGTAGCCGGCCTTCTGAAGCTCCTGGATGTACGAGAAAGTCTTCAGGGCCTGCGGGTCGTCCAGCGAGAACTTGCCCTCGTGGAAATTGAAGAACAGGTCGGTCGACACTCCCGAGGCGAGCGCGAACCACACACGCTGAAGCTCCTGTTCCTTGCTGGGGGACGCGATGCAGTAGGCGTCGGTCTTGTCCTCGATCCGGGCACAGACGTCCTTCAGTTCCGACCAGGTCTTCGGCGGCTTCGCCGTGTCGAGCCCGGCGTCCTTGAAGACCTTCTTGTGCAGGAACATGTATCCGGGACCCCAGTAGAGGTTCTCGGAGAAGGGGAAACCATAGGTCTTGCCCTGGTAGGTGTTGATCCCCTCGACGAAAGAGCCCTCCGGCCAGCGGCTGGTGAAGTCCTTGGAAACCTTGCCGTCCGAGGTCAGCGGCCGGATCCATTTCTGGTCGAGCAACTGGGCCATGTTCGACGGGCCACCGGAACTCCAGTAGAAGATGTCCGGCCCTTGGTGACTCTGGAAGGCCAGAGGAAGGGTCTGCTGGTATTCGTCCTGCGAGATCGACCGCCACTCGACCTTGGTTCCGGGGTGCTCCTTGACGTACTGGGCGACGACCTTGTCATGGAAGCCGGTCTGCTCCACGGAGAAGTCCCAGATGGTGAGGGTGTCCCCCGCGGGGCCGTCCCCGCTTGTCCCGCAGCCGGACAGGCCCAGCGCCATCACCGTCATCAGCGCGGCCGCTGTCCGCGAACGTCGTCTCTTGAGCATCGGAGTCCTCCTGCTGGCGTTGCGGCGAAGGCACGCACAGACCTCTGCCGACCGATCGGCCCCGGCTGAAACCCAGGGCCCGAGGTGCGGATGAGGCTAGGGGCGGCAGAAGATCCGAGCAAGCGTTTTCACAAGATCAACTTTGTCCACCTTGGAGGAAGCTCCTCCGCATCACCTCTGAGCTGCACTTTGTTCCAGATCGAGTACACGAAGGACATGACTGATAGGTTCTGAGGAAACGCTTTCACACACCAGGATCGAGACCGGAGGGCCGCCGCTGTGCGCTTGATCGTCCTGACAAAACCGTTCGGATCCACCAGCGTCGACCGGGTCGCCGACCGGCTCGCCTCCCTGAGCGTGGACGGCACCGACCTTCTCGTCCGCGCGGGGCAGGCGGTGACGCCCAGCACCCCGGAGGACATCGTCGCCGCGGCACGCACCCTGGAGCGCGCGGGGCTCGGGCTCGACATCGTCACCACCGATCTCACGGCCGCCGGGCCGGAGGCGGAGCGGATCATCGCGAGCTGCGCCGAAGCGGGGGTCCCTCTGGTGCGTATCGGTTTCTACCGCTACCCCGAGCACGGGGACTACGCGACATACCTGGACGACGCCCGCCGGCGGCTGGCCGGCCTCGTGGCCCTCGCCGCCGCTCACGGTGTGCGGCCCGCGCTCCAACTGCACCACGGCACCCTGCACATCTCAGCGGCACACGCTCTGCGGCTCCTCGAAGGACACGGCGATGTCCTCGTCTACGCCGATCCCGGCAACCAGGCCAAGGAGGGAAGCGAGGACGTGCGGCTCGGCCTCGACATGCTGGGCATCGAACGCATCGGCTGCGTCGGCGTCAAGAACGCGGTGTGGCGGCGGGGCGCGCGGGGCTGGGAGTGCGACTGGCAGCCACTCGCCGACGGTGGCGTCGTCAACTGGCCGAAGATCCTCCCGCTACTGCTCCGGCGCGGCTACCGGGGTCCGCTCTCTCTCCACGTCCACTACCCGTTCGGATCGCTGGAGCGCGTGCTTCAGCGTGACGTGAACCATCTGCGGGACCTCGTCGCGGACGCGCGGAGGGAAAACGAGGCGCAGTGAATCGTTTTACCCTGTCAGGGGTACGCCCACGGCCTCCGCGGCAACCGGCCGGGGGCTCACCCCAGATGTGTTCCGCTTGAGGTTCTTGTTTTCTCCCGGACTTTCGGAGGCGCTCGTTGAGCAGGTCGCGGATCGGCAGATCAGGCAGCGAGACAGGGCGGTCCCGGGTGACCATCCGTGAAGTGGGCGCGGCGGCCGGCGTCTCGACCTCCACGGTGTCCCGGGTGCTCAACGGCACTGCCAAGGTGGACCCTTCGCTGGTTCAGAGGGTGCACGACGCCGTCGCGGACCTCGGCTACCGGCCCAACGCGGCCGCCCAGGGACTGGCCCGCGGCGAGGCGGGCGCGATCGGGGTCCTGGTCCCGGATCTGGCGAACCCATACTTCCCCGACATCCTCAAGGCGGTCTCCAGCGTGGCCCGTACACACGGACGCCGCGTCATGATCATGGAGTCCGACGAGAACGCGGCGAGCGAATACGAGTACGCGCAGGACCTGATGCGGTGCTGCGACGGGGTGCTGCTGTGTTCGACCCGGATGGACCGTGCCTCGCTGGTGGACCTGACCCTCCAGGGCTCTCCGATGGTCATGGTCAACCGGATGGTTCCCGGCCTCAGCACGCCCTCGGTCTCGGTCGACTTCTACGGCGGCATGACACTGGTCTGCGGGCACCTCGCCCAGCTCGGGCACCGCCGGGTGGCATACCTCAGCGGCCCCGAAGCCTCCTGGGCCAACGCGGAGCGCGTACGGGCCTTCGCCGCGGCAGCGGCCTTCGGCCTCGACATCACCGTCGTCCCCTGCGGCTCCACCACCCGCCATGGGTACGAGGCCATCGCCTCGCTGCCGGACGCGGGCATCACGGCGATCGTCGCGTACAACGACCTCGTGGCTCTCGGCGCCATGGCCGGATTCGAAGAACGGGGCGTCAGGGTGCCCGACGACATGTCCGTCATCGGGTGCGACAACCTGTCGCTCGACCGCATGCCGTCCTCGGGCCGCCTCCTCACCACGGTGTCGGGCCCCCGGGACCAGCTCGGCAGGCAGGCCGCCGAGCGCCTGGAGCTGTTCATGACCTCGGAACCCGACAGCGAACCACTCCTTATCCCGATGGAGTTGGTCATCAGGGACACCAGCGTCCCTCCGGGGACCACGAGGCCCTCACACACCCCGTAGGGCGACGGGCCGCGGGCGCGGCTCGGCGCCGAGACCGGCTCCCCGGCGCCGGACGGCTCATTGCCGTAACGGTGCGCGTCCGGTCCCGTACGCGTGGTGAGACCGGGCCGGGTCGCGCTCGCCCCGGGTCGGCGTGCGCGCCCCTTCCGCTTGACTGTCGACACCCACGTCGATACTTTTACATTCATGACGAACAGTGATGCTCTCAGCGCGAGCGGCGCCGCCTCGGACGCGCCGCGGATCCATGTCGTCACCGGTTCCGCCTCCGGCATCGGTCTGGCGACCAAGCAGCTTCTGGAGTCCCAGGGGCACCGCGTCATCGGGGTCGATCTCCGCGACGCCGATGTGATCGCCGACCTCTCGACGCCCGAGGGCCGTACCGCCCTGGTCGATCGGGTGACAGAGCTCAGTGGCGGCGGGATCGACGCGATTCTGGCCGTGGCGGGCGTCGACATCGCGGGACCGGCCACCGTCGCGATCAACTACTACGGTGCGATCGCGACCATGGAGGGCCTGCGTCCGCTCCTGCTCGCATCGCCCGCTCCACGCGTCGTCGCCGTCTCCTCGATCACCTCGGTCCACCCGTTCGACCAGCGGCTCCTGGACATCATGCTGGACGGAACGGAAGAGGAGGCGCTGTCCCGTGCCGCCGTCGCGGGTCAGGTGTACGCGACGACCAAGCGGGCCCTGTCGCGGTGGATCCGCCGGCGCGCCGTCCACCCGGAATGGGCCGGCGCGGGCATTCCGCTCAACGCGGTCGCTCCCGGCCTGGTCCGCACCGAACTCCTCAAGCGGCTCTTCGAGGACCAGGAGACCAAGCGGCGCATCGAGGCGGGCAGCCCGATGCCGCTGGGCGGCCCCTACGAGCCCGTGGCGGCTGCCGAACTGCTGGCCTGGCTCACGAGTGAGAAGAACGGCCACATGACGGGGCAGACCATCTTCCTCGACGGGGGCGCCGATGTGGTGCTGCGCGGCGATTCCACCTGGTGACCACATGCTGCCGAGGAGATGACGGCGGTGCGCCGCCTCCAGCGGGACGGGACGCGCCGTCGGCCGAAGACCTCACGAAGGCCGGGCCCGGATGTCACGCCCCGCTGGGCAACAGCCGTTCAAGGGAGTCGAGACTCGATCGCGCCATCATGAGCGCCGAGCGGACCGAGTCGGCAGGCCCGCGGGCATCTTCGACGACAAGCATGTCGATGGCGGACTGGGTGATCTGCCGGGCCACCGCGTCCACGTCATAGTCGGGACCGGGGTGGTACCACCAGGCCACCCAGTTGCACATACCCAGCACACTGAAGGCGGCCACTCGGGGGTCCAGCGGTTTGAACTCCCCCGCGTCGATGCCGTCTTCGATCATTCCGGACAGCTCCGCCAGCACTTGGCGTCGCGCCTCGCGGTGACGTACCTGCCAGGGCTCCGGAAGCATCGACTCGGACTGGTCGAGCACCCGGAACTGGCTGGGAGAGGCGGCCCGCTGACGTACGACCAGGTCCGTGAACTCCCGTAGCTTTCCCTCGTGGGAGAGGTCGGTACGGGCGTGCAGGCCGACAACCGCTTCGGCGAGCGCGAAGCCGATCTGCTCCACCAGCATCTCCAGCAACTGTTCCTTGCTGGAGACGTAGTGGTAGAGCGCGGTCCGAGAGACTCCCACCGCCTCCGCGATGTCCTGGAGGGTGGTCGACTCGTATCCCTGTTCCGCGAACAGTTGGGTTGCCTTCTCCAGGACATCACGCGTGACAAGTGAGCGGCGCGCGGTACTCCGCCGCCCGCTTTCGGGGGTCTTTGCTTTGGCCATGCCTGAGATCGTAGGCGAGAAGGTCATCCGAGGCGTCCAGGACCGTCGCCGGCCATGACGTGCGCGACGGCGGTCCCTGTGTCCGCGGGGCGGACCTTCTCCGCGGGGCGGACCTTCGTTCAGACCGCGAGAGGAAACCGCTCCGCCAGCCACGCGCCGATCACCTCGGCCGCGAGACCGCTGCCGGTCGGCTCGCCGGGTGCGATGGGACCGCCGAAGTGCAGTCCGCGTACGCTGCGGTGCGTCACGTCCGCCGAGCCGAGGCTGCTCAGCATGGCCGAGGTGTCCTGCGGGAAGGACGCCTGGTCCCCGGTGAGTTCGACAAGCAGCGTGGGCGCGGTGACGCCGGGTGCGCAGCGGAGGAAGTCCGCGTTGGTCGACACGGCGGACCAGGTGGACAGCCAGGCTTCCGGTGTGGACAGTCGCCCGAATCCCACGAGTCCGTAGTTGATGAGGTCGGGGCGGCTGCCGAAGAGTGACCCATAGGGGCGTTCGTTGGCGTCCAGTGACTGGTCGACGCCACGGAGATCGGCGTCGGTGCGGTAGACCGTGATGATCCTCGGGGCCAGCGCCCGTCGCCGGTCGGCGGCGTCACCGCTCCGCTTGAAGCGCCTGCGTGCGACCGCCGCTTCGTCGGCCAGCTCCCGGGCGCGGGTGTCGATGCGCCCGATACGGGCTCGCTGGGCCGCCCGGTAGCGCTCGACGAACTCGGGCGAGTAGGCAGAGCTTTGAGGTGCGGGGGCGAAGCCGTTGGCCACGCTGTACGGGTCGAGAGCGGGGTCGACGGACATGGGGTCGGTCTCATCCGTGACCGAGGGATCGATCAGGCGCTGCAACAGCGCGCCCTGTCCCGGATGGGGCGCCATGAAGACGGCCGCGTCCGCGACCGGCAGATCGGCGCCGGCCAGATCGACGGGGCGACCGGCGGGTGTGCGGGAAATCCGCTGCTCGGGGGGCAGTCCGGCCTGCGCGTGGTAGAGCGCGGCGAGTGTGCCGCCGCCCGAGTGTCCGAGCGTGACCACGTGATCGAAGCCGACGCCCCGAAGGAACGCCAGGCCCGCGGCCATGTCCAGTACAGCCTGCTCGTGAAGCAGGTTGAGGTCGTTGTTGACCGAGCGCGTTCCCTGCGTCCACACCGCCGCTCCCCTGGCGAGCAGTTCGGGCACCAGGACGTGGTGGGTGAAGTCCTGACGGGGATGCATCAGACAGACGACCGTGCGGGCGCCGGGGGTGCTGCGCAGCACCCCCGTCACCGTCGCACCGTCCGCGGTGGTCAGTTCGTGCAGCGAGGAGACTGTCGTGCCGGGGACCGCGCGGGCGGTGACGTACCGGCCGGCTCCCAGCCGCTCCGAGGAACTCATCGTGCCTCCACGCGCAGTGCGTTCTTGTCCTGCTGAGTGATCCGGGAGGCCACGAGCCCGGCCACCGCGCTGTACCAGACAGCGTGCCGGCATCCGGTGGCCCGGCGGTCCACGACGATGGTCCTGGGGGAGGTGATCCGGAAGTACGGTCCGATCCTGTCCACCTCCACAGCGGGGTCCTGCGCGGCGACCTCGGGAATCGTGGTGTTCTCCGGGACGTCCAGGACGAAGAAGGTGCTCATCCCCGGGTCAGCTCCTCCGCGAGGCCGCCGACACGGTCTTCCTCCCATTGCGCGGCCCGCTCGACGATGAGCTCCGCCTTGCGGGTGAGCAGCTTGTCCATGCTGGGCTCCGGCCCCGAGGCCACGTCGACCAGAGCGTCGACGGTGAGGGCGGCGTCGAGGTCTTCCTGTGGCGTGACCGGCCGCAGCGCGCGGGTGATCTCGACCATGTAGCCATTCGGGTCGTGGGTGTAGATCGACTCGATCGTCTCGTGCATGACCTGCATCTCGACCGGCCACTGGGACGCGTCGAGACGGCGGCGGTATTCGAGCAGGTCCCGCTCGTTGTCGACATGGATGGCCAGATGGCGGGAGTTGATGAAGAACTGGGGCACGTCATCGGCGAACTTCGCGTAGACATCGCCCGCGTCACCGGCTCCGGCGGGGGGCTCGAATCCGAAGTAGTAGAAGAAGGCGATGCGGTCGTCGTTGCCGATGTCGAAAAAGAAGTGGATGAAGTCCGGGTGCCGCTCCGGACCCCAGCCCGCGGCGCAGATCGAGTGGACGACCGGGAACTTCAGCACATCACGGTAGAAGCGCACGGTGCCCACGGGGTCGAACGTGGGGAAGGCGGCGTGGTCGACGCCCTTGACCCGGTGTTCTGGCTGATTCATGTCGGATCTCCTCGTACTCGAACTCGAACTCGTTGTCGCAGCGGATCGGTGGGTGGGAGCCGGTCATCCGGCGACGAGGGAATCCATCCGGAGCAGGCTCCCGGCACCCGGGATGTCGACGGTCAGTCCGAGCTTTCGCAGCAGGGTGTACGCGCCCGCCGTCGCCGCCGAGACGACCGGAATGCCGAACTCGTCCTCCGCGGCCTGGACGAGGTCGAGTGAGGGCATCTGCACGCAGGCCGAGATGATCAGCGCGTCGACCCCGTCCAGGTCCAGGTCCCGTGCGGCACTCATCACCTGCTCACCCGGGATGCGGCCGACCTGTTCGTTGTCCTCGACTTCGAGGGCCCGCCAGTCGGCGACGTCGAACCCCTCCGCTTCCACGTAGGCGACGACCTGACGCGCCAACGGAAGTGTGTACGGGGTGATCAGGGCGATCCTGCGTGCTTTCAGGGCGCTCAGCCCTTCCGACAGCGCGCCGGCGCTGGACAGCACCGCGGCGTTCGCCCCGCCGGTGGAGAGTTGCTCGCTGACCGCCGACTCGACGCGCAGGTGCTCGCCCGGTCCACCGACCGCCAGCGCCACCAGACAGGCGTAGAGGACGGCGTCGACCCCCGCGTCGCCCAGTTCCAGGACGCACCGTTCGCGCTGAGCGTTCATCGCCCGCAGTTGCTCGGGCGACACCGTGTGCATGCGCATGCGGCTGGCATGGAACGAGAAGTTCGCCTCGGGGTGCCGGCCGAGCAGTCGCGGCATCTCGGTCTCGACCGTCACGTTCGAGCTGGGTACGACGAGTCCGATCCGGATCGGTGCAGGCATGGGACATTCCCTCCAGTTGACTCTGATGACTATTTTTCGACGCCGACGTCAACATGTCAAGAGCCGACCGCCCACACCGGCGGCCCGGCAGGACGGGCATGCGGGGGTGAGCGCCGCCGCACGGCACCCACTCACGTCGAGAGACGAGGCATGGCGGAGGGACCGAGTCGAGGCGGGAAGAGAGGTCAGCTCTCCGAGGGAAGCAGGCGCTCCAGCGCGTCGAGGCTCGACCGCGCCGCGGCCAGGGCGGAGCGCGCGGAATCCGCCCGCCCTCGCGGCGCGTCGACGTCGGCGACCATGTCGACGGCGGACTGACTGATCTGACGGGCCATGGAATCGATGTCGTAGTCCGGGCCGGGGTGGTACCACCAGGCCACCCAGTTGCACATCCCCAGGACGCTGAACGCCGCGACCCTGGGATCGAGGGGCCTGAACTCCCCTCCCTCGATGCCTTCTTCGATCACACCGGAGAGCGCGGCCAGCACATCGCGTCGCGCTTGGCGGTGCCGAGAACGCAGCGGATCCGGCAGCACCGACTCGGTCTGGTCGTGGACCCGGAACTGGTGCGGGGATTCCGCCCGCTGCCGCACGAGCATGTCGGTCAGCTCACGCAGCTTCCCCTCGGCGGTCAGGTCCGTACGAGCCCGCAGCACCGCCAGAGCCTCGGCCAGCCCGAGGCTCATCTGCTCGACCAGCATCGCGAGCAGATCTTCTTTGCTGGTCACGTAGTGATAAAGGGCGGTACGCGAGACGCCGACGGCGGCGGCGACATCCTGGAGAGTGGTCGCCTCGTACCCCTTCTCCGCGAAGAGGAGCGTCGCCTTCTCCAGCAGGTCACGGGTGACCAGCGTCCGCCGGGCCGTACTGCGGCGCGAGGCTTCCGCACCCTTCGCGGCCGGCTCCTCGGCCGCCGCGACAGGGCCCGTATCCCGTTCCCGTGATGTACCGGCCATGCCTCTGATCCTAGTCGAAACCAGGCTGACATGTCGATAAATTTACGCTCGCGACGAATCAGGACGGCGGGCGCCGCCGCGAGGCCCCGGGGCGGTGCTTTCAGAACGGGTACGCGGGGATCTCGGCGCGGCTGGTGACCCACTGCCATTCGGAGAACTGGTCGGCGTTGGTGTGCGTGCTGTGGTTGAAGCCGTTGCCGGACGCGCCGATGCCACCGATCGGCCCGTACACCTCGTGAAGCACGGTCTGGTCATTGATGTGGACGACCCCGGAACGCAGCTGGTCCGCGATCCGCTGAGCACGGGCCTGGTCCGCCGAGACGACCGCCGCCACCAGTCCGTAGCTTGTCCGATTGGCCAGGGCGACGGCCTCCGCGTCGGTGCTGAACGTGGTGATGGCCGCGACCGGGCCGAAGATCTCCTCGTCGAAGGCCGGCATGCCCGGTGCGACATCGGTCAGTACGGTCGGTTCGAAGAAGAGCCCGTCACGGGAGCCGCCCACAAGAGCTCGCGCTCCCCGGGAAAGAGAGTCGCCGACAATCCGCTCGACGCGCGCCGCCTGACGCTCGTTGACGATCGGCCCCACCGTCACACCCTCGGTCATCGGGTCACCGACCACCAACGCCTTGGCCTTTCCGACCAGCGCCTCGGTGTAGGCATCCGCGACCCGTTCATGCACGAGGTGACGTCCGGCGGTGAGGCAGATCTGCCCCTGGTGGAAGAAGGAGCCCCAGGCCCCGGCGCCGGCCGCCGCTTCGACATCGGCGTCATCCAGCACGACGTAGGGATTGTTGCCCCCGAGCTCCAGGGACACCCGCTTGAGCAGGCCGCCCGCCACGGAGCCGATCTCCCGGCCCGCGCGGGTCGAACCCGTGAAGCTCACCATGTCCACCGCCGGGTCCTTGACCAGGGCCTGGCCGGTCTCGATCGCGCCGGGCAGGACATGCAGCAGCCCCGGGGGAAGTCCCGCCTCCTCCAGTAGCCGCGCGAAGACGACACCACCGGACACCGGCGACTGGACGTCGGGCTTGAGAAGAACGGCGTTCCCCATCACCAGCGCGGGGCCCACGGCGCGGGCAGCCAGCAGAAGGGGCGAGTTCCATGGCGTGATGACGCCGACGACACCGATCGGAATCCGGCGGGCGACACTGCGGCGTCCCGGTTCCGCACTGGCCGCCAGGATGCCCTGCGGCTGACTGCCGAGTGCGGCGGCCTCAAGGATCTCGCGGGCGGTCATGCGCGCCTCCCACTCCCCTTTGAGGCGGATGGCACCGGTCTCGCGCATAAGCTGCTCGGCGATCTCGTCGGCGTGCTCCAGGAGGAGTTCCGAGAACCTCCGCAGGACGTCTCCGCGCTCAGGGGCGGGCACCTGGGCCCAGGCCGCCTGCGCCTCCCTGGCAGCGGCCGCGGCGGCCGCGACATCGTCCACCGAGGCAAGCCCGGTGTGGCCCAGGACTGCGCCCGTGGCCTTCTCGGTCACCGGCTCGGTCCCGAGCCCCGGCTCCTTCCACCCATTGCTGTAGATCTTGCCGTTCCACGCGCCGGAGGGCGCGAAGAGAGTGCTGGACATGAACGTCTCCTCGCTGGTCATACGCCTCGGGAGCACGACATCCCATCAATGCCCGCCGAGACGACTCGCCTCCCACAATGAACCCGGCACACAACCTCGGTCAACCTCGATGTCGAAATATCGACGACCAAGTCGAGTCGCCTCGCGTCATCCTTCCAAGGAGGCGCACCAGTCCACATGTGACGCCGCCGTCAAAACTTCGACACCCGGGGTGGAACTTCGGAGGAAGTGTCGTTAGATTGCGAAGCATGGCGAAAACAACGGCGCGCACGTTCCCCGGCGGCGAAGTCGACGAGCCCGGACTCGTTCCGTACCCGGCAGAGGTCGAGGCCCGTTACCGGGCGGCCGGTCTCTGGTCCGGCCGGTCCCTGCCGGCGGAACTGATGTCCGCCGCGTCCGCTCATGCCGGACGTACGGCGTTGATCACTCCCGAGGGAAGTCGGAGCTACCAGGAACTCTTCGACGAAGCCCAGCGGTTCGCCGCCGGGCTGCTGAAGTCGACGAGCCTGCGGCCCGGGGACGCCGTGATGTTCCAGATGGGCAACGTCGCCGAGACCGTTGTGTCCTATCTGGGCTGCCTGCTGGCAGGGGTGCGGCCGGTGTGCACCCTGCCACAGCACGGCGTCCGGGAGATCAGTGTGCTGGCCCGGCACATCGGCGCCCGTGGCCTCGTTCTGCAGGCCGACTTCGGGCGCGGGCAGCTGCCCGAGAACGCGCGTGCGCTCGTCGCCAGTGGCGTCATCGAGGACGTCGTCGTGGCCCGCGGCCGGACATCCGGCTTCGTGGCGTACGAGGAACTGCTCGCGTCCGGGGCCACTGCCGGCTTCGAGGCCCTGCCGTACCACCGCTGCGACCCTCGCCGGATCGCCGTCTTCCAGCTCTCCGGAGGCACCACCGGCCTGCCCAAGATCGCGCCCCGGCTGCACGAGGAATACGCCTACAACGCCCGCGTCTGGGCCCGGACACTGGGCTGGGGCGAGGGAACCGTGGTTCTGTATCCGCTCCCGATCATGCACAACGCGGGAGTCGCCCTGGCCCTCCAGCCCGCGCTGCTCAGCGGCGCCACGCTGGCCCTGGCCCCCTCGGCGGACGTGGGCGCGCTGCTCGACCTGATCGAGGCAACCCGCCCGGACGTGATCCCCCTGGTGCCGCCCGCCCTGGCGATCCGGCTGCTCGACGATCCACGCGGACGGAAGACCGACCTGTCCTCCATCAAGGACTTCATCGTCGGCGGACAGAAGCTGGCCGAGGAAGTGGCCGAGCGCCTGCGGGACGAGCTGGGCATCACGGTGCGGCAGAAGTTCGGCATGGCCGAAGGGATGTTCCTCGTCACGCCCGCGCACGCCGGTGAACGAGTGCGGCACCACACGGTGGGCGAGCCGCTCTCCCCCGACGACGAGATCCGTATCCTGCGGCCCGGCCAGGACACGGAGGTGCCACCCGGCGAGATCGGCGAACTGTGCGTCCGCGGCCCCTACACGATCCGCGGCTACTACCGCGCGGAACGGCACAACGCCCAGGCGTTCACCGCGGACGGTTTCTACCGCACGGGCGACCTCGCCAGGCGGCACGTCATCGACGGCCTGACCTGCTACTCGATCGACGGCCGCATCAAGGACGTGATCAACCGCGGGGTGGAGAAGATCCATGCCGACGAGGTCGAGGAACTGATCATGCGTCACCCCGCCATTTCCCAGGCCGCCCTGGTGGCCATGCCGGACACGGTCCTGGGAGAGCGCGGATGCGCCTACCTCGTCCTCGTCCCCGGCGGAGAGCCGCCGACCGTGGGGTCGCTGGGCGAGTTCCTGTTGGCGCAGGGCCTGGCCAAGTACAAGCTGCCGGAACGTGTCGAGGTAAGGGTCGGCCTGCCACTGTCCAACGTGGGCAAGGTTTCGAAGAAGTCCCTGCGGGAGGACATCGAGACCAAGCTTGCCCAGGAGAACGTCGCGGGCTGAAAGGTCGGGCCAACCCAACGCGACAGCGCGGGAACACGCAGGTCGTCACGACGGAACGGGACATTCCAAGATCTCCAGAGTCCCCCACCCCGTGTCGGGACGGGGTGGGGGCCTGGCTGCGGCGGACCTGTCGGATCCGTCGCCGGATCGTCACGCAGGAGGTTCGAGTGTGACCGAAGCGTTGGACACCTCGGTCCGCAGGTCGGCTCCCGTGGTGCTGTTGACCATCTGGACAGCTATCACCTTGGATTCCGCCGGAACGGCGGAGCCGCCCAGGTACGCACGGTACTTCTCGGCGAGTGCGGTGAAGTCGACCGAGACCCGGCTGGTGGTTCCGGCCGCGATCTCCTGCCCTTGCACCGTGACGCGGCATGTGTTGTTCTGGCAGCCGTTGTTCCAGAAGACGCCGTCCGCGTTCGGCTGCATGAATTTGCCGGGGTTGAAGTGGACAACGGAGATGACATTCTTCCTGTCGCCGTCCGTGTAGATGAGATCCGTCGTGAGGATGGCGCGCTTCTCCCCGCAGGCGAAGGTGCCGCTCTGCTTGGCGTAGGCGTCGTAGGAGACCTTGAGCCGTCCGTCCGCGAAGTTGTAGTGCTGGCCCGGGGCCGGGCGGCGCAGCGAACTCGACGGATAGTGGTAGGAGAACGCCACCTCACGGAGGAGGCAATCGCCCACCTGCTGCGCGTTGTTCTCCAGCCCCAGCTTCAGCGGGGTTCCGGAATTCCCCGAAACCTGACCGTCGTAGCCGGGGTACTTCGTGCGCTGGTCACTCTTCCAGTTCACGGTCACGAAGTCCCACGCGGGACAGGCTTTCCTGTTGTTCGAATCGGTGTAGGGAAAGCGTCCGAAACAGGAATCGTCGGCACGCAGTTCATTGTCCACGGCGCGACAGCCGGAGGTGTCGTAGTACGTGCTCTGCGGCCCGGCGGGCAGGTCCGGAAATTCCTCCACGACACCGAAACACCGGTTCTTGGGGCCGGGGTCGAAGACGATCGAGGTGGACTGGGTGACCGGCGAGCCGGCGCTGACCGGGCTGGCCGTCGCGCCGAAAGGGATGAGCAGTGCGAGTGGGGCCGCGCCGAGCGCGTAGCGAAACAGGCGTCTCAACGGAAACTCCTTCGAGAGGGAATTCATGAGGCGTGTCCCCGGCGGATCCGAAAGTTCCCTCCTTTCCATGGGAGCGTTCCAGGGGACGGTGGTTCGACCGGGATGTTGGTGGGGCAACAGGTCACCCCGTCAGGATGCGAAAAGGGCAGGGCGCAAGCCCCGGGCGATGCGAGTAGGAACACTATTGCGTCTCGTCGTGGAGCTCCGCGACGCGTGGGCCGCCCCGTCCTTGACGGCGTGCCAGGGAGTAAAACCATCCCTGTGAGGTCACGTCAACAGCCGGAAACCATGCACTGGCCCGTTTGTCCAAGTGGAGTGACCAGAAGTGAAAGCGCCGCCCTCACAGAACGATCCGGGCCGTGGGCAGGCCCACGGCCCGCCTCACTCGCGCGGGCAGCCCCCAGGGAATCGACACCGCGCCTCGATGTCGCCGGTGGGGGAACGCCCTGGAGGTTTCCCCGCAACTGCTCAAGGGATCTGGGCGTTTGGCCTCGATCGCGGACGCCGAGGCCCGGACTCGTGGCGGCCACGACGTGCGGGTACGCCCCGGCCCCGGCCGACCTGGCCGGACCCGGGGCAAACTGATCAGCGGTGGCCGAACATTCCCGATTTCTTTTTGCGCCATCCGGCAAGGCATGGCCAAAAGGCTATTCCGTGGTCACAACTCGCTACTTCCGCGGCGTTGTCGTCGGGCCGCAAAGGACTTCAGCGCCGCGCCAGCGCCAGCACGCTCAGTCCGAACATCAGGACGCCCAGGGGGAGATGAACCGACGGTACGTCCGCGATGCCGAGCACGACCTGGACCGAGGCGAGGACAAGGAAGCCGGACGCGTGCCAGACGGGCCGGGGCGAGCCGCCGCCCGGCTTCCACGCCAGCACCGCCGCGAGCACGTACAGCATCGACGCCCCGTACATCACACGGGCTCCGACACTGTGCAGCGTCTCTCCGTAGGACGAGGTCAGCAGCAGTCCGGCGGAGACCGCCTGAAGGAAGATGGTCAAGGTCTGCAGGGTGATCGCGATCTGCAGAAACGACAAGCGGCGCTGTGCCGTCGCCTGAGTTGCCATGCCACGGTCCCCTTTTCCGCCCGGGGGCAGTAGATCGGTAGGGTTTCAACAGCCCGACGACGCGGGCCCGCGAAAGGTAAGGCGAGGAGGCGGTCGGGAGCATGGGGACGGCTGGGACGAGCACCGACGCGCTGGCCGGCGAGCGGCGCCAACTGATCAATGTCGCCTACCGGTTGCTCGGTTCACTGGCCGAGTCGGAGGACGCCGTACAGGAGGCCTACGCGCGCTGGTACGCGCTGCCACGAAGCCGGCGGGACGAGATCGTGTCCCCCGGCGCCTGGCTGACGACGGTGACCGGCCGCGTCTGCCTGGACGTGCTCGGCTCGGCGCGGGCCCGGCGTGAACGCTATGTCGGCGCGTGGTTGCCCGATCCGCTGCCCGACCACACCGAGTGGCACCACGGACCTGGCACCGACCCCGCCGACCAGCTGATCCTGGACGAATCGGTGACCATGGCCTTCCTCGTCGTCCTGGAGTCGATGACACCCGCCGAGCGGGTGGCGTTCGTCCTGCACGACGTGTTCCGGTACCCCTTCGCCGAGATCGCCGGCGTCCTCGGCCGGACCCCCGCGGCCTGCAAGCAGCTCGCGGCCTCCGCCCGGCGGCGGGTGCGCGTCGAGCGGGCTCCGGTGACAGCGACCGGGCAGGCCGACGTGGTGCGACAGGTCAAAGAGGCGTGGGAGACCAGGGACATCGCGGCCCTCGTCGAGCTTCTCGACCCTGCCGCCGTGATGACCGCCGACGGCGGCGGCCTGGTCGGTACCGTCCTGCACCCGATCGAGGGCGGTACGCGCATCGCCCAGTACATGGTCGCCATCGCCGACAAGGCTCCGGGGCTCGAACTCCTGGAGCGTTCGGTCAACGGTGTGCCGGGCCTGGTGGCCGAGCGTGCCGGCGCCGTCATGACCGTGGCCGCGTTCGATGTCGCCGACGGCCGCGTCACCCGGATCTGGGCGGTCCGCAACCCGGAGAAGCTGGGGCCGTGGGTGCGGGACGCCTAGGGCCTCTCGTTTGGATCATGCCGGGCTCGCGTGCCCGCGGTGACATCAGCCGCTGCCGCGGCGGGCCGCGCCTCGCCGCGTTGTCGCCGGTCACCAGGGCTCCGCCATGGCTCCCTCCTCCGCCTCGCGATCCTCCCCCGTAGCCTGAACGGCACGGGAGGGACCCCCTCCACCAGACCCCGCTCCCTGATCCGGCCTGATCCAAACGAAAGACCCTAGTAGGGCTTTGTTAGGTGGTGTCGTAGGGCTGCCATGGGGTGGGTTGCCGACAGGTGGGGCAGGTGCCGGTCCAGGTGGCTAACAGGTGTTGGAGGAGTGCCAGGGCCTGGTGGAGAGTCAGGCCCTGGCAGGGACTTTTGGGCAGGACCGCTGCTCGGTCAGGAAGAGATGGGCGGCGGTC
>NZ_PHRF01000027.1:273915-442281 GCF_004151105.1 Streptomyces sp. L-9-10 | reverse complement strand
AAGGAGATGTTGCCGAGGTCCTTGGGGCCGTCGGCGCCCTTGCCGTCCTTGCCGCCCTTGGTGTCCTTGCCGCTCTTGCCGTTGCTCTTGAAGGTCTTTCCGAAGCTCACACCGCCGGACGCCTCGGTCGAGGTCTTGGTGATGTCGACGTCCGGTGCCAGCTCCGGTTCGAGATCGGGTTTCTTGGTGGCCGCGTCCTGTTGGCACGCTCCCATCGCCGCCCCGGGGTTGTACCCGCTCTGGAATTTGCAGCCGTCATTCGCTTTGAGGTACGCGGCGAACTTCTGGGCGTCTTCGAGGTTGGCCGCCAGGTCCGCCTGGGGATCGCCGCTCTTGTTCCCGTTGAAGAGCCACTGCCCGCCGTTTCCGCTGCCCTTCACATAGCTTCCGCTCAGCGAGGCGCTGCCGCCCCAGTCCTTCAGGCCCGGGATGCCGGCGGAGATGCTCGCCGTGACGCCGCCCGAGGTCTCATTGACCCGCTCCAGGGTGACGGTTCCGTCGGACCACTGCTGGAGTTTGACCGTCTCCGAGCTGCTGATCTTGATGAAGGCCACCTGGATGACGACGGTGGCTTTGGTCTGGTCCTGGGACAGCAGGCACTTCGCGGGCTCGAACGGGTCGCCGTTGGGTACGAAGGGGTCGTCGGGCCCGCCGCCTCCGCCGTCGTCGCCTCCATCGCCCCCGCCCCCGTCGCCCTCGTAGTCGCCGGAGGAGCACGCTTCGGCCCCGCTCAGCGGGTGAAGGATTCGGCACACCGCGCTCTTCAGCCCGGTCGCCTCGTCGGCGGGCACGCTCAGACCGACGATCCCCGCCACGACCAGGGACACCACCCCGACCATCGCCGCGTACTCGGCCCCGCTCTGCCCCCGGTCTCCACGCCGACCCAGGCCCTGGGCACTCCGCACTTCATCATGCTCATGCCATATCTGGAACCTGTCGGAGCCCTTCATCTGCTCTCCTCGCCAGCGTCACCACCCGTTCCCCCGAGCGACAGCAGCCTAAGGATGGGCCCGGGCCCAAACGCAGGGCCCGGGGGCCCAGTCGGGGGCCCAGCCCGCCGACGGGCCTGGCCGGCCGTCCAGTTCGCCACCGCGCGGTGTGCGCGGTGGCGCGCGGCGGGACTCGGCCGCACCTCGTACCGGGGATCGGCCGGCGAGCGGCGAGGCGCCGGTTGAGGCCGCTCTCTCCGGCTCACCACCAGGCGGTGGGATACACCTCTCGCTGCACACGGGAGGAGACCAGCTGCACCAGGACGAGCAGCGCCGCGCCGGCGGCCAGCAGGGGCACGAAGCGGGTGGCTTGCGGTTCCGTCAGCATGATCATGACGGCGGTCGCCATGGCCGGCGGGTGGGCCACCTTGCAGACGAGCCCGAGGCCGCAGGCCGCGCCGCAGGCCAGCGCGGCGGCCCAGGGGCCGTGCCAGCCGAGGGCGAGGACCGCGAAACAGACGAGACAGGACAGCAGGTGTCCGCCGAGGACATGGCGGGGCTGTGCGAGCGGCGAGGCCGGAGTCGCCGTGACGATCGCCGTCGTGGCCGCGAGGGGCGGTATCAGCACCGTCTGGTGCGTGAACGTCCCGACGGCCACCAGGACGGTCAGCGCGACCGATGTGGTGACAGCCGCCGACGCGACCGTACGCCGGGGTGGCCTTGGCTCGGCGACTCTCCACCACCGGGCCCGAGGCTTCTTCGCGGAGCGGGCGTCGTCGTCGGTTTCCCGTATCCCGGACTGGCTGTGCGTCATGAACGCGACGCCGCCGAGTCAATCAGGACGTACCTATTCAGGGCAGGCGAAATCGACACAGGACTCCTCGGAGGCGCCCCGCACTTCCGGCCCACGGCGGCTCGTCGTCCATCAAGTCGGGGAACGCTCCGACATCCTGACGTCCTGGATCACCGAGCGTCCAAGAGCGCTTCTCGATCGGTTGATCGACGCCGCCGATCAAAGGCCGCGTCCACGTACGGGGCCGGTCAGACCACCACGCCGGCGCAGGCCCCGTGGCCGCCGCAGGAGTAGCACGTATACCGCATGCATCCGGTGCACATGCCGATGTTCTCCAGCCGGTATCTGTCCCCGCAGCTCTCGCAGAAGGCTCGCTCACGCAGCATGGCCGACCAGCCGTCGCTGCCACCGATGGCGTCGTACGCGGCGGCGGCGTATTCCGCCCAGGTGATGTCGTGGTCGGTCCAGTGCTGGAGATGCCAGGAGTACACCGCGAAGAACGCCTCACCGGTCACCAGATGGTCGCTGCCACGACCGTCGCGGATCCAGACCTCGGCGAGCTTCCCGAGCCGCTCCTCGAAGGTCAGGCCGCAGTCGAAAACCACGTGGTTGCTGTTCATCGCCGCATTATGTGGTCGGACACGCCCTCTTCGTGGCTCAGGCGTGGAAGCCGTTGCACACGACGGTCGTGAACTTCGTGGGTCCGCCTTCGACGTGGTACAGCACCACGGTCCAGTCGCCCCGGTCGTCTCCGACCGGGATCGCGTCGACGGTCCGGTTGTCGAAGTGGGCCCGGAAGTCCTTGGGGTAGCTGAGCTTGATGGTTCCGCCCGACGCCCACTGGGAGTAGAGGTCGACGGGTTTGCTGGTGAAACCGATGCCCTTCGCCGCCGACCGGAGGGGGCGCCCGGTGGTGCGGTCGGTTTCGTGCGGGGGCCGTATCCCCACGGACACGTAGTACGGCGCGGGACGCTTTCCCTCACCTGCGTCCTTGGGGCGCAGCTCCACCGAGGCCGTGTCCGAGCCGGTGGTGTGCGAGACGGAGGACCGCAGGTCGGTCGGCGGAAAGGACTCGGTGAGACTTGCCAGGTCGCAGGAGCCGATGCCCTGAGCGGCCTGTTCCGGATCGTCCGACAGGGTCCAGCGGTCCTGCGAGACGCGGTTGTTCACGATGTGGTCCGGCGGCATCGGTCGTGGGTGTCGCTCCGGAGCCCTCGCCGTCCTCTTCGGGGAACAGCCAGACCGCGACCGGCACGAGGAGCGCCACCACGCATGCGGCCATCAGGGCGCCACGACGTCCGCGCCGGGCGGGCGGCTGGTGATCCGGCTCGTCGTACGGTGTGGTGTCCGAGTACGCCCAGAACGCGGTCCCCGCTGCCGGCGCGGGAGCGGGCTGCGCAGGGCCGCGATCCGCGAGCGGTGCAGGTGATGCAGGTGGTATCGACGTGACAGGTGCGGCAGGTGTGACCGTCCCCGTTTCCCGCTCCGACGGCGCGTGCGCGCCGGACGCGGACGGCGGGCTTTTCACGTGCCCGGACAGGGGTACCGGGTCGGCATCGCGGGCCACCGAGCGGTAGTGGGCATCGGCGGCCAGCGCCGAGTCCACCGCGCATTCCGCGATCACCGCGGCCGGCGCGGGCCGTTCCGCCGGATCCTTGGTGACGCACTGCCGGATCAGCGCGGCCAGATCGTCCCGTACCCCCGTCAGGTCGATGTCCTCGTGCACGGCCCGGTAGCTCACCGCCGCGGCGTCGCCCACACCGTACGGAGGCCGGCCGGTCGCCGTGTAGGCGATCGTCGCTCCCAGCGCGAAGATGTCCGCCGCCGGGCCGACGTCGTTACGCATGACGACCTCGGGCGCGGCGTAGCCCGGTGTCCCGGGTGCGAACCCGTCCCGGGTGAGAATCGTCTGTTCCAGTCCCCGGGCGATACCGAAGTCGATCAGTTGCGGTCCTTGCGGCGCCAGGATGACATTCTGCGGTTTCAGGTCCCGGTGCGTGACCCCGTGGGCATGGACCGCGGCCAGCCCCTCGGCGAGCGCGGCGAGCAGCCGCAGAGCGCTCTCGGGCGGGAACGGGCCGTTCACGCCCACGGCGTCGCGCAGCGTGGGTCCCGGTACGTACTCGGTGGCAAGCCAGTACGGAGACGTATCGAGCGACGCCTCGATCAACTGGGCGGTGTAGGCGCTGCGTACGGTTTCCACGGTCGCGGCCTCCCGCCGGAACCGGGCCAGCGCCTCGGGGTGATCGCTGATCTCGTCACGGATCACCTTCACGGCCACCAGCCGTCCGCCGGGCGAACGGCCGAGGTACACCTGTCCCATGCCGCCCGCACCGAGCCGGGCGAGAATGCGCCACGCGCCTATTCGCCCGGGATCCTGAAGTCGCAGCTCATCCACCGGCACGACTTTGCCATACCCCGGCATCCGGCGGACGCGAAGGAGGCACAAAAGCCCGGAGCTTGGCGGGCGTGGTCCCCGCGCGTCAGCGGCGCCGGGGGGAGGCCCCCGCCCCGACACGCGCCAAAGTAACTCCGCCGTCCTTCAGTTCAGTGTGATCCGGGCGACCACCGGCAGGTGGTCGCTACCGGTGGCGGGCAGGGTGCGGATGTGGCCGACGGTCCCCGAGCGGGCCATGACCTGGTCGATCCTGGCCAGCGGGAACGCGGCCGGGAAGCTGAAGGCGAAGCCCCGTTCCGCCACGTTCATCCGTGAGGTCAGCGGGGCCAGACCGCGGTCGTCGACCGTGCTGTTGAGGTCGCCCAGCAGGACCACGGTCTCCAGTTCCTCGGCGGCGACGGCCTCGCCCAGCAGGCCGGCGCTCTCGTCGCGCCAGGAGGACGCGAGACCGCTGGCCCGGACGCGGACCGAAGGCAGGTGCGCGACGTACGCCGCGATCTCGCCGTGCGGTGTGTGGACCACGGTCCGCAGTCCGCGACTCCAGGTCTCCGCGATCTCCCGGGGTTTGATGTCCACCGGCCTCGTGCCGGTCAGGGGGTGCTTCGACCAGAGTCCGACGGTGCCACGGACCGCGTGGTACGGGTAGTCCGGGGCGAGCGTCTTCTCGTAGACCGCCAGCGCGGGGGGCATCAGTTCCTCCAGCGCGACGAGATCGGGTTCGGCGTCGGCCAGGGTGCGCGCCGTGCCCGCTGGATCGGTGTTCTCGTCACTGACGTTGTGCTGCACCACGACCAGCTCGCGCGCGCCGGACGTCGCCCCGGGCAGGAGCAGCCCGCCGAAGAGGTACGTCCAGGCGGCCACCGGCAGCAGCAGGGCCACCAGCGCGAGGGCCGAACGGCGCAGCAGCGCCAGACCGAGCAGCACCACGCCCGCCAGGCCGAGCCACGGCAGGAACGATTCCAGCGAACTGCCCATACGGCCGACGGAGTTGGGCACGGCCCGGTGGAACACCAACAGACCGGCCGTCAGCACCGCGAGCGCGGCGAGTGCCCGCCCCCGCGTCCAGGCCGACCGTCCCCCGGCGCCTCCCCGCGCGTCCGCACCCGGAGCCCGCCGCCCCGCACGCCGGAGCGCCGCCCTCACCGTCGACGTCGCACCTCTGTCCGCCCGCGCCTGTACCACCGTGGCCTCCCGTCCAGTCGCTGCCCTTGCCCCCCCCCAGGACGAGTCACCGGGTGAATCAGTTTCCGCTCCTCGCCCGCACCGGCGTCCCGGACGGCTTCCCGCTCACACGGCCGGCGGCTCGCCGGTGAGCCCCAGCAGCCGGGCCAGCCGGGTGTACGAGTCGAGCAGCGCCTCACGGTCGTAGGTGCTGGTCGTGACCAGGAACTCGTCGGCCTCGCTGCGCGCGAGCAGGTTCTGGAGACCGGCCGCCACCTCGTCCGCCGCACCGTACAACTGACCCTGCCGCGCCTCCTCGAACAGTGCGCGCTCGCGCTCCGTCATGGCGGTCGTGAGAATCCTCTCGACCGGGGCCAGCGGCGGGAACTCCCCGTGGGTGCGGGAGTACGCCGTCGACCAGGCCTCCGGGAGCAGCAGTTCGTGAGCCTCCCGTGTGGTCTCCGCCACCGCGACCGTGCCGGACAGGACGACATACGGCCGCTCGCCCCAGGCGGAGGGACGGAAGTCCCGTCGGTACTCCTCGATGGCCCGGAGCATCGCGTCCTCACCCCGTACGGCGGCGATGACCAGCGGCAGCCCCGCCCGCGCCGCGACCCGCGCGCCCTGCCCGGTGGCCAGGACGAAGACGGGGATCCGCAGCCCCTCGGCGGGGTGGGCATGGACCCGGGGGTGCGCGGTCTGGGTACCGGTGAAGTACCCGAGGAGTTCGGCGAGCTGCCCCGGGAAGTCGGCCGCGTCCTGCTTGTCCCGGCCAAGTGCCTTGCGTATGCCGTCGGTGAACCCCACCGACCGCCCGAGCCCCATGTCGATACGGCCGGGGAAGAGGGATTCCAGCACCCCGAACTGCTCGGCGACGACCAGCGGTTGGTGGTTCGGCAGCATCACACCGCCGGTCCCGACGCGGATCGTCGACGTGGCGGCGGCCACGGCTGCGGCGAGTACGGTCGGCGCCGAGCCGGCGACGCCCGGCACGCTGTGGTGCTCGGAGACCCAGAAGCGGTGATAGCCGAGGGCCTCGATCCGCCGGCCGAACGCCACGCTGTCGCGCAGCGCCCGCGGACCGTCGGACCCCTCCCGGATACGGGAGCGGTCCAGCACGGAGAAGGGAACGGTCGCTGCGATACTCACACCTGGTGCAACAACCGTGCCGTACGAGGATTCCCGGGGCCGGGGCCGGGGCCGGGGCCGGACGTCGCCGCCCCCGGCAAGGGCTCGGAGCGGGGAATCCGCCGGGCGCTTTCCTGGCGCAGGTGCGGCGCACCTGTTCACGGCGCACCCGACTGCCGGGATCGTACGAACTCCCGCACCTGGTAAGGGCCGACCGCTAATGTGGGCGACCAATGTTCCACATCTGGGGGCCGCCGTGAGAGCGTTCTGGACCGTCCTGGCCATCCTCTTCGCAGCCCTCGCCGTCGGGTCCTTCGCCTCACTGAACGAGCGGGCCGGCACGTCGATCGGGATCGGTGACATCGCCATCGGCGCGTTGCTCGCCACGCTGGCCTGGGCCAGTTGGAAGAGCGCCCGACGATGAACCACCGGCCGGCGGCGGTGGCGGGACGGCGGGACCGACAGCGGCGGCCGTCACCGCCGGTTCAGTGCGGGGCGAGCGTGGCGAAGGCTTCGTCCAGGAGGTCGACGAGGTCCAGGTGGCCGTCGGACGCGGTCCAGTGGTCGATGGCCACGTTCAGACAGCCCAGGGCGGCCGCGGCCTTCACCGACTGAGCCAGGGGCGAAAGCCCTGAAGGGCCGGAACGCTCGGCGAGCGCCCGAGCCAGGCCGGGCAGCCAGGAGTTCTGCTTCTCCCACTGCCGCGTGCACAGGGCAGGGGTTCCCACGACGAGCTGTGTCGTGGCGAGCGCCGTGACCGGATCCCGGCGCCAGGGCTCGACAAGGGCGTCCATCGCGCGTCGCAGGGCCGTCCAGTCCTCCTCGTCCGCGGGGCGCGCGCGCAGCGCGCCGGCCACCCGTTCGCCCTGGCCGTCGACGGCGCCGAGGACGGCGTCCTCCTTGCTGCCGAAGTAGCGCAGAAACGTACTGCGGGACACCCCGCAGGCCGCGGCCAGGTCGTTGATGGTGACGTTGTCGAAACCCTCACGGCGGAACAGGTCGAAGGCCACCTGGGACAACTCCTCCCTGATGGCAGACCGTGCGATGTCTCTCGTGCTCGTACGCAGTCCTCCGTCATTCACCCCGTGATCCTACCTCTCTCTTGAGCCCGGCTCGCAGCAATGGGCTACAGTTCCCAGACTGATACTCGGTTCCACAATGTATCGGGTGATTCAAGAGTGAAGCGTAAGCTCAATGAGGGAGAGAGTCATGAAGGGTCTGCGATGGGACGCTGAGGCCGATGTGGTGGTGGTCGGGTTCGGCGGCGCGGGTGCCTCCGCGGCGATCGAGGCCGCCGACCAGGGGGCGGATGTCTTCGTTCTCGACCGGTTCTCCGGCGGTGGCGCCACGCAGGAGAGCGGCGGGGTCGTCTACGCGGGAGGCGGCACACCGCAACAGCGGCAGGCCGGTATGGACGACTCCCCTGAAGCGATGTTCGCCTATCTCCAGAAGGAAACCGCCGGGGTGGTCAGCGACGCGGTTCTGCGGCGCTTCTGCGACGAGAGCGCCGCCCATCTGGCCTGGCTGGAGTCGCTCGGCGTGTCATTCGACGGTTCGCTCAGCCCGTTCAAGACGTCCTACCCGACCAACGACTACTTCCTCTACTACTCGGGCAACGAGCAGTTCCCGCCGTACAGCGATGCGGCCGAGCCCGCGCCGCGCGGCCACAGAGCGGTCGCCGATGGCCTTGACTCGGGCAAGAAACTGTTCGGGGCTCTGGCGCGCGGCGTCCACGAACGGGGCATCCGTCTCCGTACGCAGGCACGGGCCCAGCGGCTGCTCATCGAGGAGGGCCGCGTGATCGGTGTCGAGTACGCGGCCCTTCCGCCGGGGCGTGCGGCCCGCGTCCACAAGGCGGCCTCGGCGCGGCTCGCCAAGCTCAACAACTACTTCCCGCCGGGCGCCGCCCCGCTCAACCGGCTTGTGGAGCGTCTTGAGGCCAGGCATGCGAAGACCTATCGCGTGAAGGCGCGCAAGGGTGTGATCGTCGCGGCGGGAGGTTTCGTCTACAACGGACAGATGCTCGCCGAGCACGCCCCGGCCTACCGCGAGGGCCAGCCGCTGGGAACGATCGGTGACGACGGCTCCGGTATCCGCCTGGGCATCGAGGCGGGCGGTGCGACCGGCCATCTCGACCGGGTCTCGGTATGGCGTTTCTATACGCCGCCGGCCTCCCTGGCACGCGGTGTCCTGGTGAACCGCGAAGGCGAACGCATCTGCAACGAACTCCTGTACGGCGCGACGATCGGCAGCGAGATCGTCACCTCTCACAACGGCCACGCCTATCTCGTCATCGACAAGGCACTCGTCGACACGGCGTGGAAGGAGATGCGCTCCCAGACCGTCTTCTTCCAGCGGGCACAGATGAGTTACCTGTTGACGATCGGGCACAAAAAGGCGCGCACGATCGAGGCGCTGGCCCGCAGGACAGGCATCGACCCGGCGGGTCTGCGGGCGACGATCGAGACGTACAACTCCCTTGGGACAGACCCCCTGGGCAAGCCCGAGGCCTACCTTCACCAGCTCGGCCAGGGCTCCTACTACGCCTTCGACGTCTCTCTGCGGAGTCCCCTCTTCTTTCCCAGCCCAATGATCACTTTGGGCGGCCTGACGGTGCACGACGACACCGGCAACGTCCTCACCGAGGGCGGAGCGCCCATCGAGGGCTTGTACGCGGCGGGACGCAGTGCCGTGGGCGTCGCTTCCCACTCGTACGTCAGCGGGCTGTCGATCGCGGACTGCGTCTTCTCCGGCCGCCGCGCCGGAGCCGCGGCTGCCGCTGCCTGAGCCCTCCCGGCCGTCGGCCGGCCCGCCCGCGTACGAGCGGCGCACCGGAAGGGCCGCGGGGCTGTCGTCGACTGCCCCGCGGCCCTCGCCGCCTGTCGCGGCCGGCGGCCGAGTCCCCGAGGCCGCCACCGGTCTCCGTCGCTGTCCGCGGGTCTCCGTCGGTGCCCGCGTGGGTCACGACGGTGTGACGCGCGCCTCGCAGGCACGGATCAGTTTCAGGTGTCTGGCCACTACGGGGCGTGCCGCCTTGGCGGCCGCCTTGACCTCGGCGTTGCCTCCCTTGGAGACTTCACTGTCGATCAGGGCCAGCGTCTCCTTGTGGCTTTTGGCCTCGGTTTTCAGCCAGGTGGTGTTGTACGCGCTCGTGCCCACCTGGCCCTGGAGGGCCGTCATCGTCTTCTCCTGCGCGGCGGACGGCGAGGACGGCAGTGTGACGTCCAGTTTCTTCGCCAACGTCTTGACGCCGGCGTCCAGCTTCCTGTGGTCGCGCACCAGCGTGGCGCCGACCGTCTTCACGCAAGCCGCCGTGGCGTTCTTGCGTGCGCTCTGTCCGGCCGCGATCTCTGCCAGGTTGCCCTGGTGAATCGCCTTCAGGAACGGCGCGTCATCGGTGGCCGCGGACGCGGCGTACGCGGAAGGCGCGGATATGCCGGCCAGCGCCGCCAGCACCGAGGCGGCGGCCATGCGTCGCACAGCGATCATCTGCGTGGCTCCCTTCGCCCGGTCCGGACCGCACACGGGTCGGCATCGGACCGGTCGTTGGACGGGCACGCGAGTCGGTGCCCGGAGCCCATGCATTCCCAGTTCGAAGGGGCCGGTCACACCATCACGTCGCGCTCACACGAATGGCCGTCGATTCATACCCGCGGGACGGTCAGATCTGGGCGAGGCCGCCGTCGACGAAGAGTTCCGCGCCGGTGGTGAAGGAGCTCTGGTCAGAGGCGAGGAAGAGGGCCATGGCGGCGACCTCGTCCGGGCGGCCGATCCGGCCCAGCGGGATCTGGGCCGTGAAGCTGTCCTTGAGCTTCTGCCTGGCCTGTGCGCTGTCGCCGGCCAGGCCCTCGATGCCGGGGGTCTCGATCGGCCCCGGGGCGATGGCGTTGACCCGGATCCCGCGGCCGGCCAGCTCCGCGGCCCAGGAGCGGGCGAGGTTGCGGATGGCGGCCTTGGTGGCGCTGTAGACGCTCATCGCCTCGATGCCGAGCGAGGCGTTGGTGGAGGAGAGCACGATCACGGACGCGCCGTCGGGCAGCAGCGGCAGGGCCTTCTGCACGGTGAAGATCAGCCCCTTGACGTTGGTGTCGAAGGTGGAGGCGTAGTGCTCCTCGGTGATCTTCCCGAGCCGTGCGAGTCCGCCGCCGCCCGCGTTGGCGACGACGATGTCCAGCCGTCCGCTGCGGGTCCCGATCGTCTCGAAGAGCGTGTCGAGATCCCGCAGGTTCGACACATCGCTCTGTACGCCGACGGCCCGCTCCCCGATGGCTTCCACGGCGGCGTCGAGTTCGGGCTTGCGGCGCCCGGTCAGATAGACGGTGGCGCCTTCCTCGGCGAACCGGCGTGCGGTGGCGAACCCGATGCCCGTCGAGCCGCCGGTCACGAGGGCCACCTTGTTGTCCAGCTGTCCCATGACATCCATCCTTGAGGTAATGAGTTTTGTTACATTAAAGAGTGCGAAAAACGGCATGTGCGCGCACTCGCGGTACGACGCGCCGACAGTGCCTGTCCTAGCGGGCGGTCAGTACGTTCTGGAGGACATCGGCCAGCGTGGTGCGGGCCAGTTCGTCGCGCAGGACGACATCGATTCCGTCGTACACGTCCTGCATCGTCGGCCGGATCCCGAAGCCCACCGGACAGTCCAGATTGGGTTCCGCGCGGTGCATGGCGAAGAGGGGGCTGGGCTCCACGGCGTCGTAGATGTCCAGCAGGGTGATGGCTTCGAGGTCGCGCGTCAGATTCCAGCCCGCGCCCGCGCCACGCCGCGATGCGACGATCCCGGCCCCGCGCAACTCTCCGAGCAGGCGCCGGATGACCACGGGGTTGGTGTTCACGCTTCCCGCGATCTGTTCCGAGGTGGCGATCTCGTGCCCCTGGCGCCGGTGGAGCTCCATCCAGGTCAGCGCATGGGCCGCGATCGTCAGCCTGCTGTTCGCGCTCACTCGTCCGTCACCTCCCGTGTCCTCCCCTGCCTCCCGCGCTCTTCGTGTCCTCGATAGTCGCAACGTTAAGTGTTACGACGCGTGGGGTCAATGGCCGGCCCCGTCCGGGGGAGGGCCGTCCGTCAGTGGTTCAGAACGCCCCTCAGCCGCAGGGCCAGCTGCGTCTCCAGCGCGTGCTGCGGGGTGTTCCACTGCTCGCCGAGTATCTGTCCGACGCGTTCCAGCCGCTGCGTGACGGTGTTGACGTGCACGTGCAGCGCCGCACTCGTACGGGCCAGGCTCTGTCCGTGCCGGAAGTACGACTCGACGGTGTCCAGCAGGCTCGTACCCCTGCGGTCGTCGTAGTCGGTCAGCGGGCCGAGGGTGCGCCGCACGAAGCCGTGCGCGTCGGCGTGCCTGCCGAGGACCAGCCCGAGGAAGCCGAGATCGTCCATGGCGGCGGAGCCGGCGCGGCCCAGGGCCTGGAGGGCGCCGAGGCACTGGACCGCCTCGGCGTGGGCGTCCCGTACGGCCGTCCCGGACAGCGGACCCGCCGCGCCCACGGTCACCGGTCGCGTGAGCGCGGTACGCAGCCCCGCCTCGACCGCGCGCGCGACGGCGGAGGGATCGTCGCCCGGTACGAGCAGCACCGTACGGCCCTCGTGGCGGCCGGCCAGCCCCCGGCGGGCGCTCGCATAGGCGCCGGCGGCGGCGGACATCCGCTGCGTGGGGAGGTCGTCGCCGGCGACGACCGCGACGACATGCGGCTTGTCGAGGTCGGTGCCGAGACGGCGGGCCCGCTCCCGTACGGCGAGGGAGCCGCCGTGGCGCTCGGTGAGCAGATCGGTGAGCAGATCTCCGCGTACCCGCTCCTCGGCCTGGGCCAGTGAGGAACGGAAGAGCAGCAGCAGCGCGGTCACCAGGGCGCCCCGCTCCAGGATCAGCCGGCCGGTCTCGTCGAGCTCCTTCACACCGGATATCACCAGCGCGCCCAGCGGTTCCTGGTCGGCCGCCACGGCGGCGACCGTGCAACCGCCGCAGTCGACCGCGCGGCCCTGCGCCCGGGAACGGGCCATGGCCTCGGCCACGCTCTCCTCGCCGGGGTATCCGTCGGGCGGGCGCGTCGCCCCGGCCCGGCTGAGCGGACGGGCGTCGGGCCCGACGACGACCACGGAGCCGTCCAGCGCCTCGCCGATCGCGTGCGCGATGTCCGCCACGCCTCCGCCGCGTACGACGAGACCGGTGAACCGTTCGTACGCCGCCGCGGCCCGCTCGACGGACGCGCTGCGGCGCTCCACGAGACGGTTGGCGGCGTTGAGATCCGCCAGGGCCGTGTGCGTCTCCTGGAGCAGCCGCGCGTTGTCGAGGGCGACAGCGGCGTGCGCGGCCAGCGAGCCGAGCAGACCGACCTCGTCGCGGGCGAAGCCGCGTTCGCTGCGGTCCGCCGCGTACAGCACACCGATGACGTTCCCGCCGAGCCGCAGCGGCACGCCGAGGATCGCCACGAGACCCTCCTCCGTCACCGCCTCGTCGATGTCGTGGGTGTGCCGGAACCGCGCGTCGCCCAGATAGCTGCTGCTGAAGTACGGCGAAGCGGTCTGCACCACGAGCCCGCCGAGCCCGGCGCCCAGCGGCATCAGCAGCTGCTGGAATTTGGCCGAGACCGAGCCGTTCGTCTCGCGCATGTACGCGCAGCCGCGCTCCGGGTCGTACAGGGCGAGATACGCGGTGTCGGTGCCGAGCAGTGTGCGCGCCCGGCGCACGATCGCCTGGAGCACGGCGTCGACATCACGCAGCGCCACCAGATCGCCCACCGTCTCGTACAGGGCCGACAGTTCGGTCTCCCGGCGACGGCTCCTGTCCAGCGCCGCCCGTACCCGCAGGGCGAGCAGCTTCGACCGCTCCAGCTCGGCGAGGGCCGCGGGGCTCTCCCCGGCCGCCCGCGCGGCGGTGACCGGCTCCTCGAACTCGGCCGCGGGTGCGTCCCGCGCCAGCAGTTCGAGGAACATCCGACCACTCTTCTCCAAGGTCACGGAGCAGACGGTACTGAGGCGCACGTCCCTTCGGAAGTCGATTCACCACATGATGTGCCCGCGCGCTATGTGGATCACCTCCATTGTCTTCAGGCCAGGAGCAGCCCAAGATCCTCGGCACCGCACACCTGGACGCGCGGACCCCTGAACCACGGAGCCATGGCCCCGGGTTTTCGGACCGTCGCGGCCAGGACGCCCGACAGGAGGACATCCGATGACCACAGCGCCCCCGCGGGAGCCGGCCCCACCGACCGGCAGGGAGCCCTGGCCGGCGCGCATGGCGCTGCGCTTCACCGCGTTCTCCGAGAGATGGCTGCCCGACGCGCTGGGCTTCGTGCTGGTGGGCACGTTCGCGGTCTTCGCACTCGGCCTCGTGACCGGCGAGGACCTGTTCGGCGCCCCGTCGGATCCCACGGCGACGACCGGGTACGGACTGGTGGACGCGTGGGGCCAGGGCTTCTGGTCCCTGATCACCTTCACGCTCCAGATGGCGATGATCATTATCGCCGGGTACGCGGTCGCGGTCTCACCACCGGTCGGCCGGCTGATCGGCCGGCTCGCGCGGGTGCCCCGTACGCCCCGTGGAGCCATCGCGTACACCGCCGCCGTCGCGATGGTGACGTCCTATCTGAACTGGGCCTTCAGCCTGATCTTCACGGCGATCCTCGCCAAGGAGATCGCGCGCAGGGTCTCCGGCGTCGACTACCGGGCGCTGGGCGCGATGGCCTTCCTCGGGCTCGGCACCGTATGGGCCCAGGGCCTGTCCGGATCCGCGGCCCTCCAGGTGGCCAGCGAGGCGTCGAGTCCGCCCGCCGTGCAGAAGGTCATCGAGGAGGGGCGCGGCAGCGGTCTCATCCCGCTCACGGACACCATCTTCCTCTGGCAGGGCATGGTGGCCACGGCGATCGTGTTCGTCGTCGCCGTCGGCATGGCCTGGTTCCTGTCGCCGTCGCCGGAGCGCGCGAAGACCGCCGAACAGATGGGCGTCGAACTGGGGCCCAGCGTGGCGGACGAGCGTACGGAGCTGCGCCGGGGCCGGCCGGGGGAGTGGATCGAGTACAGTCCCGTCTTCGCGATCCTGCTGTTCGCGCTCGGAGTGTGGTACCTGGCACGGCACTTCGCCCGCGCGGAGGGCAGCGCGCTCAACGCCCTGGACCTGAACACCGTCAACCTCATCCTCATCCTGCTGGCGCTCATCCTGCACTGGCGTCCGGTGCGGCTCGCCCAGGCGGTCAAGGAGGGGACCCCGGCGGCTTCGGGCGTACTGCTCCAATTCCCGCTGTACGGCGGGATCTTCGGGATGATCGCCTTCACCGGACTGAGCAAGACCATCGCGGGCTGGCTGGTGTCGGTGTCGAACGAGTTCTTCTACCCGGCCTTCATCGCCATCTACAGCTGCGTGCTCGGCGTCTTCGTCCCCAGCGGTGGCAGCAAGTGGGTCATCGAGGCCCCCTACGTCCTGGACGCGGCCAATCAACTCCAGGTGAACCAGGGCTGGGTGGTCGTGGTGTACGACCTCGGCGAGGCGAGCGCCAACCTGCTCCAGCCGTTCTGGATGCTGCCCACGCTGACGATCCTCGGACTCAAGGCACGCGACATCATGGGCTACACCTTCGCCATGTTCCTGGTGTGCTTCCCGGTCGTGCTGATCCTCGTCACCCTGTTCGCCCGTACGCTGCCCTTCCCCTGAGCACCGGCGCCCCGGGCGGATCCTCGGGGACGCGCGGCGGCGTCAGGCCGTGAACCCCACGTGCACATGGTCGTGATGGGTGTCGTCGGTGAAGAACTGGCCCGGCTCTCCTCCGGAGAGCCGGACCGGTCCGCCGACGTTGTACGAGCCGGCCGCCGCCGCGTCGCGCATGAACGACTCGACCAGCCGGCGCGAGGTGGCCGGATCGACGACCCTGTGCCCGTCGATCTGCCAGACGTCGAACGCCCGGCCGCGCGGATGGTCACTGGGCCGGCTGGTGCCGAACACGTCCAGCGGATGCCCGGAGCGCACCACACTGACGTACATCCGGTACGTACCGGCCAGCCGCGACAGGGCGTGCAGCACGCTGGGACGGACCTTCCCGCCGCGGATGTCCGCCTCGGCGGCGGGAGGCAGCCGGATCCGGGACTCGGCCAGTACCCGCCGCGCGGCGTCCGGCAGCGAGGCGGCGGCGGCGCCGGGCCGCGCCGGGTGGAGCGCGGTCACGTCCCAGCGCGGCCGCGCCCGGCTCAGCCGTACGTCGACGGTCGTGCCGCCCGCGTGCCCCGGCGTCCACTGGCGGCACACCACCAGCACGCTGGCCGAGTCCGCCAGGATCCCGCCGTACTGCGCGTCGATCACCTGGAGGGCGGCCTCGGGCGCGTCCGGCAGCAGCGCGCCCGCCTGGTCCACCAGCGACGGCGCCGCTCCGAGCGCGGCCACCCGCTTCTTCGCCGCCGCCGCACCGCCCCGGCCGGGGGCCCAGGCGCCGATCGCCTCCACGACCTGTACGGCACGCAGTTTCACGGCCGGGTCCACATCGTTCCGGTCGGGCCGCCAGGGTGTGGTCGCGGGCAACGAGGGGGATGGCGAGGGCGGCCCGGACCCCGCGCCGGAGACGGAAGGGGACACGGAAGGAGCGACGGACGCGGAGACGGGTGCGGACGGGGCAGCCGAGCACCCCGCCGCTCCCAGCAGCAGCCCGCCCGTTCCCGCCAGCAGCGCTCGCCGGCCGAGTGGTTGTCCCATGGGGCACCTCGCTCGTCTCCCCTGCTCTCCATCTGCCCCCAGCCTGCGGCGGCGGGCGCCACCTCGCACGTGGGCCGAGGCGAACGCGGCAGCGGGGCGGCTGGACGTTCTGTCCGATCTGGAATTACAGTCCAGGCATGGAGAGCCGGACATGGATGAGCGACGAGGCCGACCCACGGGTGCGCGTGTGGTCGCCGGTGTGCGAGGCGGTGGCCCTGCTGCTGGGCCCGTACGCCGAGGTGGTCCTGCACGATGTGCCGGAGGACCGGGTGCTGGCCATCTGGAACCCGATGACACGCCGTGGCCCCGGCGATCCCTCGCTGCTCGGGGAGCTCGACCGGCTGGGTCCCGTACCGCGTGGAGCCGACGGGCAGGGCCCGGATCCGTCCGCCCCCGATGTGTACGGGCCGTACGAGAAGCTGCTCGCCGACGGGCGGCGGCTGTCCTCGGTCAGCGCCGTCCTGCGCGACGCGGACGGTGAGCCGTCGGCCGTGCTGTGCGTGAACCTCGACCGCACACCGCTGGAGCAGGCGGCGGCCGTGCTGGCCGGGTTCGCCGCTCCGACGGCGCCCCGGCCCGAGCCGCTGTTCGAGCAGGACTGGACCGAGCGGGTGCACGGGACCGTGGGGGCGTTCGTCCGCGCCCGGGGCCGCCCCGTGAACCGCCTCGGCCGTGCGGACCGCCTCGCCCTCGTGGGCGAACTCGACCGGGCGGGGCTGTTCGAGGTCCGCCGCGCCGTCCCGGTCGTCGCCGACGCCCTCAAGGCGTCCCGTTCCACCGTCTACGCCCTGCTCGCCGAGCACAGAGCCCACGAGGTACGTATATGACCAGCCTGCCCGACTTCCGGCTCGAAACATACTTCTCCCGCTGGGAGTTCACCGCCCGCCACCATCTGACCGCCTCCGACGCGCAGACGATGAACATCGGCGAACTGCTCGCGCTCGCCGACGACCAGGAGCGGCACGCCTGGGAGACGCTGTCCTTCGGCTACACCGAGACCTTCGGTGATCCGGCCCTGCGACAGGCGATCGCGGACACCTACACCCACGCCGAAGCCGATGACGTGATCTGCTTCGCCGGCGCGGAAGAGGGCCTCTACCTGGCCATGCACGCCCTGCTGGGGCCCGAGGACCATGCGCTGGTCATCACCCCGAACTACCAGGCCGCCGAGACCGTCCCGCTGTCGCTGTGCCAGGTCAGCGGTGTGGCCCTGGACGCCGGGCGTGACTGGGCCCTGGACCTGGACCGGGTGGCCGCGGAGATCCGCCCCAACACACGGGTGATCTCCGTCAACTTCCCGAACAACCCGACCGGGAAGGTCATCGACGCCGCCGACTTCGCCCGGCTGGCCCGGCTGTGCGACGAACGGGAGATCCATCTCTTCAGCGACGAGGTCTACCGCGGCCTGGAGCGCGACACCTCCCGCACCCTGCCGCAGGCCGCGGACCTCTCGGAGCGCGCCCTCTCCCTGAACGTCACCTCGAAATCCCTCGGCCTGCCCGGACTGCGGATCGGCTGGATCACCTGCCGCGACCGGCGGCTGCGCTCCCGCCTCGAACGGGCCAAGCACTACACCACCATCTGCAACTCGGCTCCCAGCGAGGTCCTCGCACGGATCGCCCTCAAAGCGCGCGAACGGATCCTGGCCCGCAACCGGGCCGTCATCGACGCCAATCTTCCGGTCTTCGAGAGTTTCTTCGCGGAGTTCGAGGAGCTTTTCTCCTGGCGGGCACCGGACGGCGGCTGCGTGGCCTACCCCCGCTACCGGGGTGCCGACGGAGTCGAGGAGTTCTGCGCGAGGCTCATCGAGGAAGCCGGCGTCCTGCTGCTGCCCGCGAGCATCTACCGCTCCGAGCTCACCGCCACGCCCGCCGACCGCTTCCGGATCGGCATCGGGCGCGCCGATCCGGCACCGGCCCTGGACGCCTTCGCCGCGTGGCTGCGCGACCGCCGCTGACCGTCACCCGTACCGCCGACCCCGACCGCGCCGCTGTCGCGAGCACCGACGCGGTGCCCGTTGGATCACCGGAATTGCCCGTTTGTGGCAGAACGCGTGACTGGTTGATTGTTCTGGGCCCACTCCCGGCCGATTCTGGCCGTTTCCGACCAGGGGTGTAGGCCATCTACCTCAACAGGGCCAGGATATAGCCGTGGTGGGCAACCTTCCCGTCGTGACGACCAGTTTCGTTGGCCGAAACAGCGAGCTGGGCTGGATCGAACGGGCACTCGCGGAACACCAGTTGGTCACTCTCACGGGCAGTGGCGGTGTGGGAAAGAGCCGGCTGGCACTGCGTGCTGCGGAGCGAGCGGGCGACGGCCTGTTCCCGGACGGGGTGTGGTGGGCCGATCTGTCGCCGTTGTACGACGAGAGGCTGTTGCTCGGGACGGTGTGCGATGCCGTCGGGCTGTCGGATCATTCGCTGCGGTCGCCGGTGGAGGCGTTGTGCGAGTGGCTGGCGGGGCGGCGGTTGCTGCTGGTGCTCGACTGCTGCGAACGGACCGTGACGGAGGTCGGGCATCTGGTCGGGGAACTGCTGACCGCCGCGCCGGGGCTGACCGTTCTCGCCACGAGCAGGCAGCCGCTCGGGGCGCGGGGTGAACACTGCCTCGACGTGCGGCCGCTGTCCCTGGAAGGCGATGACCAGGCACTACGGCTCTTCCGCGACCGGGCGGCCCGTACCGCGCCCCAGGTGTCCCTGGACGACCCGCGTACGGCAGCGGCCGCGGTCCGGATCTGCCACCGCCTCGAAGGCATCCCCCTGGCCGTCGAACTGGCCTGCGCCCGGCTGACGGATCACTCCGTCGAATACGTGGCGGACCTGCTGACCACCCGGCTCGATGTCCTGGTCGACGAGACGGTCTGGCCCCGCCGCCATCGTGCGCTGCGTACGGCGATCGGGTGGAGCCATGAGCTGTGCGAGCCGCTGGAGCGTCTGCTGTGGGCCAGGCTCTCGGTCTTCCGCGGTGACATCGAGGAGGAGGACGCGCGGGCCGTGTGCGCGGGCGGTCCGCTGACCCCCGACGCGGTGACCACCGCCCTGGACGGACTCGTCGGCAAGTCCGTCCTGCGTCTGGACGGCGGCGACGGCGGCCGGTACCGCATGCTGGACACGATCCGCGAATACGGCGCCATGTGGCTGGGCGAGCTGGGCGAGGAGAGGCTCCTCGCCGACCGGCACGGCGCCCACTTCGCCGCCCTCGCCCGCCGGGCGCACGCCGGCTGGCTCGGCCCGGAACAGGTCGCCTGGTACCGGCGCATCGCCGACACCCACGCCGATCTGTGCGCGGCCATCGACCATCTCCTCGACCACGACCCCGAACAGGGCGTGGAGATGGCGGGCCGCACCGGACTCTTCTGGAGCTGCTGCGGCCATCTCCACCAGGCGCGCAGCTGTCTGGAACGCGCCCTGCGCCTCCACACCGGCGGCGGACAGCACCGTACCCGTGCCCTCTGGGCTCTCGGCATCACCCTCGCGCTCCAGGGCGACCATGAAGCCGCGCGCCGGGTCGGTGAGGAGTGCAGCGTCTCCGCCTGGCACGACGACGATCCGGAATCCCTGCTCTCCGCGGCCCATGTCGTCGGCTTCAACTGCCTGATGATGGGACGTCCCCTCGCCGCGTACACCGTCTGCGATCGCGCGCTGCGCAATCTGCCGGGCGACCCGCTCGACGCCCCGTCGCAGCTGCGCTGCCGGGTGATAAGGCTCTTCGCGCTCACCGCGCTCGGCCGCCTCGACGACGCGCGCGAAGAGGCCGCCGGGCTGCAACGGCTCAGTCTGCGGTACGGCGAGCGCTGGGCGCGCGCGTACGCCGATCACCAACTCGCCTTCATACACCTCCTGCAGGGCAGGCCGCGCGATGCCGAGAGCCATGCGCGGGCGATGCTCGCGGGCAAGTACCAGCTGCACGACAGCCTCGGGATCGCTCTCGGTCTCGATCTGCTCGCGGGAGCGATCGCGGTCCAGGGCGACGGCGTGGAGGCGGCCCGCACCTACGGCACGGGGCACGCGTACTGGCGCATGATCGGCCACCCCCATCGCGGCACCCCCGAACTCGGCGCGCTCCGCGCGGAGTGGGAGCGGCGGGCACGTGAGGCCGCGGGCGACCCCGCCTACGAGAGGGCGTACGACCGGGGGCTCGCGGACGACGCCAGGAGCGGGCTCGTCCGTGCGCTCCAGGGCCATCCGCCGTCGTAGAGACCGGGCGACGGCCGTCCGGAAGGGCCGTCGACGCCGCGACGAACCCTTCGTACCCACCGTCGCGTTCGGGGCCGGAGTGTTCAGGGGCTGGAATGCCCGGGGCTGGAGTGTTCAGGGCTGGAGTGTGGTGGACCAGGCGGCGGTGACGGACTCGTAGGCGGTCTGTCCCGTATCGTCCAGCGTCCGCACCGCCCCGGCCTCCGCCGCTTCCCTCGCTTCTTCGTCGGTCATGACGACCGCCAGCGTCCGTACCGCGAAGGTGTCGAACTCCAGCACCGCCACCACGCGTTCGAGCTGCGAGACCAGACATCGCGGTGAGCGCGGCGGGTCGCCCCACTCGGCACCGGCCTGTCCGACGAGGTCCAGGAGCCCTTCGGTGCCCGGTTCCTCGTCGAGGGCGCGGTGCAGCCGGGTGAGGACCTCCCACAGCGCGTCCAGGTCATCGCACTCCACCACGAGGGCGTGCACGGTGGGCTGTGGCGTTCCCGTGGGGGAGAGCAGGAGACCGAGACCGCCTCCGGCGCGTGCCGGAAGCATGGAGACGACGCGGTCGCACGCGGTCGCCGCCTCCGCGTAGGGGGCGGCGGGGAGTTCCCACGGATCGTCGTCCAGGGCGGCGGCGGCAGCCAGATGATCGAGGAGCCGGTCCCCCATGGTCCGCAGATCGCGCAGCCAGTCCTTGTCGTCGGGCAGCACACACCACCGTCGGCCCGGCCCCAGTGTCCTCTCGCTCTCGCTCTCGTTCATTCGTCCAGCGTTCCAGCACCGGGCCTCCGCCCGCAGGCACTTGTCCGTGCGTGGCGGAGAACGTGCGGACGCACCGGAGGTACGGCACGCCCCGGACGGAGGCCCGGCGCCGGGTTCAGCGGCTCGCGCGGGACACGCTCAGATCAGAAGGCGAACACCGTGCCGCTGCCGCTGTCTCTCGCACACGGGTTGCTGAAGGTGTGGACGTACGAGTAGCGCTTGCCCTCCCAGACGCCGTCCGCCGTCACGGTCACCGGGTTCCACTCCCTGGTACAGGAGACGTGCGGGGCCGGGGTGGTGATGGCGTCCAGCCGGCCCTGGGCGGACCGGAGTTCGGCGCAGGCGCCGGCCGGGTCCGGGTGCGTGCCGCTCGCCCGGGGCGCGCAGCTGAGAGTGACCGCGCGCAGCACCGTCCCGGTCGTCGTGTCGGCGCCCTCGGTGACACTGAGCACGAGGGCGGAGGGTGCGTACAGGCTGCCGGACACGGCCTGTTCGGCGCTCGCCGTACCGGTGCCCGGCAGCGCCATGAACGCCAGCGTGGTGGCGGTGAGCGCCAGACCTGTTGCGATGGACCGCATTTCAAACACTCCCTGAGTCGAAGGTTCTGTGAAGCATGGGCAGTCTTGCCGCCTTCGACGGAGGACGGGTGACTCTCCCGCCACTTTCGGTCGCTCCGTGTGATGGTATGAGTGCAGGTTGTGGTCATGGGGTGGGGCTTGACCTGTGGGGGAGCTGTCGCGTGATTCGGCCGAAGAAAGCCGTAACCGATGGTTGATCAAGTGAATTTAAGGCTTATAAATCCTTGAACCATTGAATGCCAGGGATGGCGCGTTTCCGTCCTGTGTTGGGCCGGTCCCTGTGTACGCCGTGACACCCGCCCGTACCCGCCCGGACCCTCTCGATACGATCAACGGCCGTACGGGGACAGGGGGAAGGGCATGGCGGACGGGGACGCACAGGCCGGTCGCGGGCAGGGCCGGGCGCGCCGGCCGAAGTGGTTCGTACGGACCCGCCGCGGGGGTGTGCTCGTGGGCGCCGCGGTCGTGCTGGTGGCCGCGGGGCTGGGTACGTGGGCCACGGGCAGTTGGCCGTTCGGCCGCGAGGACCGTTACTGCTGGGGGGCCTGGGAGGCGAACAGCGGGCCCGGGTTCCTGAGCGACACGGTGTTCGAGGGCGACGACGAGGGCTCTCGTACGTCCGAGGAGACCGCGCCGACCCCGCGGCGGCCGGCCGGCCGGTGCGAGGTCGCGCTCCGCTCCAGCCACACGGGCGGCGACGGCGGGAAGACGTCCCGGGACACCGCGATCACGCTCACCTACGGCCCGGCACCCAAGGACGCCGCGGAGCGCATGGAGTGGATCGGCGCGTATCTCGGCGATCTCGCCGTACCCCTGCCCGACGGGCTGCCGGGGGCCAGTGACGGACGCCGCGGTCTGCTCGTGCTGCCCGAGCGGTGTGACGCGCGTGACGGCCGGCCGACCGCGGTCACGCTCGACTCCGACGCGCGGACGACGTGGGGCGAAGGCGGTTCCACGCGGGCCGAAGCGGGGCTCGGCGGAGTCCGTTCCGTGGCCGGATTGCTCGTCTCCGCCGCCAACCGGGGGATGGAGGCGGCGGGTTGCGCCCCCGCGAAGCCACTGCGGGTCTCCTCGCCCGTGCTCCTGCTGCCGGAGGACGAGACCGGCCTGTTCTCCGGCGCGTGCCGGATCAAGGGCCTGGAATTCGACGAGGAGACGCGTAAGACCCTCGAATACCGGGTCGGCGCGGTCACCCGGGACCTCCAGTCCTGTGCGGTGCGCGTGGAGCGGGGCGACAGCCGGTACTTCGACGCCCTGATGGTCGCCCAGCCGAGGCTGGCCGCGCTGTTCGACGGTACGACGGGAAGCGGAGCGCCCGCGGACGGCTGGCGCGGCTCCGGCGTCTTCGCCGACGACTACAAGGTCGTACGGGCCGACTGCGCGGGACGGCCCGTGACCCTGCTGATGGTGGACGACCTCACCGAGGAGACGACGCCGTACTTCACCGCTTTCACCGACGCCGTGACGGCGAGGCTCGGCTGTGCGCCTGTCGCGCCTGTCACCTCTGGGGGTTCCGGACGATGAGTGACACGCACAACGACATCCACACCGGCGCCGGCGCGGATACCCACGCCGACGCGGTCTCCGCGCCGCGCCGGCCCTGGTGGCACTGGCGGCGGCTGACGCGCGGCCGGCTGCGGCCCGCGCTGGCCGCCGCCGTGGCCGGGGCGGTGCTCGGCGGCGCGGGAGTGGCCTGGCAGACGGGGACAGGACCGTTCACGGACGAACGGGCCTGCTGGGGCGCGTTCGGCAAGGGCGACGTGGCGGCGCTGTTCGGCGGGAAGACGGACATCAGGGCGTCCGAGGTGGAGCTCGGGCGGGACAGCATCAACTCCGAAGGACCGTCGGGGCAGTGCCGCCTTCAGTCGCCACGGGGCCGCCGGATCACCGTCCAGGTCCATCAACTCGACGTGCGGCAGGGCGGCTCGGGGGAGCGCTGGGCCGATGAGTTCCTGTCCGCGCGGCTGACCCCGCTGGGCGGCGGGCTGCTGGGGATGGCCTCGGACACCCGGGCCTGGCTCGCGGTGCCCGACGGCTGCACCGGCCGGCCGGAGGGGAACGACGGCCCTCTCGTGTTCGACATGGAGACGGGCTGGACCGTCTATGAGGACGAGGTCGAGACCGGGCAGCGCGATCAGCTCGCCCGCGCCGTGGTCACGCTGGTCAACGGCTTCCTGGCCGACGAGGGATGCGAGGGCGTCCTCGCCGACCCGGTGGCACGGATGGCGGAGCCCGCGCGGTTCCAGGACACGGAGGCCAAGGGCCTGTGCGGCATCGAGGGGCTGCGTCTCCCCGGGAAGGGGAGGAGCACGTTCGACCGTCCTCTCGTGACCAACGGCGAGGGGCCGGTCCGCACCTGCGACAGCGATGTGGTGTTCGACCGTCCCAGACTGCGGCTGATGACGGTGGAGGACCCGCGGCTGTCCGAGCTCTACAAGGGGTCGGCCCTCCGCGAAGGCGAACAGATCGAGGCCACCGGCAGAAAGGACGGACGCGGCTTCATCAGCGACGACCTCGGGCTGTTCCAGGCCCCGTGCCAGACCGGCGACGTGACCTTCCTGGTCCGGAGCGACGAGGAGAGCAGCGCGGCCGACATCCGCGCGCTGCTCCCCCGCTATGTGGCGGCGGAGGCCGAGCGTATCGGCTGCGGTCCGTTGCGTCTCACCCTGCCCGGCTGATCGGGCACAGCGGCCTCGGCGCGCAGCGGCGGGGGCGTCTCCGTCGGAAACGGAGACGCCCCCTCGTGAGCCGGCCGGCGGGGGAACCTCAGCCGGGACCCGTCAGCAGTACTGGGCTTCCTTGCCGATGGACCGGTACATGCAGTCCGCGTTCTCCAGCAGTTGCAGTACGGCGTCGCGGTTCCGGCTGGTCTCGCGGTTGATCACCTCGTCGGGCGGATAGAAACCGCCGCCGCCCGAGGACGGATACATCTCGAAGGTGTACGCGAAGACCTTGTGCGTGCCCCACAGCCAGTCGTCGATCGAGCCGTCCGTGATGTAGAGGTCGCTGGCCTGCTCGGGCGTGTAACCGTTGCTGGCGGCCATCTTCTGGCCGATGGCGGCGAAGGCGTTGCGGTCGTCCACGGTCATTCCGGTGGTGGTGTCGGCGGTGGTGTAGCCGAACGGCCAGAGCACCAGCTCGCTGTAGGTGTGGAAGTCGATCGCGGCCTTGATCTGCTGTGTACCGCCGACGACCCGGCCGCGTACGAAGTTCGCCACGACCTTCACCTCGGGCGCGGACTCGGCGGCGGCGCCCCGGTAGGTGTCCGACGAGGGGCTGCCGGAGGAGCCGCCGCAGCAGCCCCAGCGGTAGGCCCAGTTGCGGTTGAGGTCCGTGCCGACTGCGGTGGAGCCCGAGTTGGGCTGCCGGTTCTTGCGCCAGCTGCGGTAGGAGCCGGTGGCGATGTCGTACTCGCCGCCGTCCGGGTTGAGGTCCGGGATGATCCAGATCTCACGGTTGTTGACGATGTTGGTGATGCGTGTGTCGGTGTTGTGTCCGGCGGTCAGCTGCTTCAGCAGATAGAGCGCCATCTCGACGGTGAGGTGCTCGCGCGCGTGCTGATGGTGGGTGAAGAGGACCTCGGGCTCGTTCTCGTCGGTGCCGACGTTGTCACTGATCTTGATGGCAGTGATGTTCCGGCCCTGGTACGTGGTGCCGATGACGCGCTGGCTCGCGATGCCCGGGTTCGCGGAGACGATGGAGTTGATCTCGCTCGTCATCTCGGCGTAGTTGTGGTAATTCGAGTCGGCCGAGGGGAAGTCGAACGGTGTGACGGCACCGTTCAGGGTGCGGTCCGGGGCGGCGCCCAGCGGCGTCGGCGCGTAACCGAGCGAGCGGAGCTTCCTCACCTGCGCGGGGTCGGCGGAGACGACCACGCTCTCGCTGTCGGACGCGTCGATCGTCACACCGGTCCTGGCGAGCGCGGTGCGCGTCGCGGACGTGGCGTGCGTGACGATCTCGTACTGCTGGATGTCCTCGTCGGCGGCCGTGGCCCTGGCGGCGGCCGCCGAGGGAGTGGAATCGGCGCTGGTTGCCGTGGCCGTGGCGGTGACACCGAGGGTCAGGGTCAGCGCGACGGCCAGGGTGGCTGTCCGTCGGTGACCGCTGCCGCCGCTTCCGCGTATTCGGAGCCGCATGAAGTCTCCTGGGTGGGGAGTCGTGGGGGTGTGGGCACGCAGTAGGTGCCCCCGGGGTCATCGTGAGGCTTTGGCATGATCGGGTCAAGAGCGCGCATGTGGCGGGCAAAGGGGGTGTTATGCGCCATGGGTGGCGAGGTGCGCGTGTTGTCTTCAACTGCCGGGCCACGGCGCCCCTTACGTCCCCAAGCGGGCGCATCCACGCTACGGCGTCATTGCGTGGTCGTGTCATGGATATGACATCGCGTCGGGGCTCTTGTCGTCTGACGTTGTCTCAGCGAAGGTCTTGGGAGGGCGGGTCCCGGGAATCACACGGTCCGCTCGTCACGCATACGTCTCGTATGTACCCCCACGTTGCGCACGCACCCCAGCGCACCCGATGAGGAGGATCCCTCACGATGGCAGTGTTGCGTACCACCAAGACACGGATCGCCGCGGCGATCACGGCGGCAGCGGCGGCTGCGGCCATGACCGCCCTCGCCGTTCCCGCCCAGGCGGCCCCCACCGTGGGTACGGTCGTCGGCGCCGATGCCAAGGACGCGGTGCAGGGCAGCTACATCGTCACACTCAAGGAGACCGCCGGTCTCAAGTCCGCCTCGGCCGCGGGCCGGAGTGTGGTGTCCGAGTACGGCGGGACCGTCAAGCGGACGTACACGGCGGCCCTCAACGGCTACGCGGCCGAGCTCTCGCCCGCGCAGGCGCGCAGACTCGCGGCCGACCCGGCCGTCGACAAGGTCTTCCAGGACCGCGAGGTGCACACGCTCGCCACCCAGACCAACCCGCCGTCCTGGGGCCTCGACCGGATCGACCAGGCGGCGCTGCCGCTGAACAACAGCTTCACCTACCCGGACACCGCCGGTGAGGGCACGACCGTGTACGTCATCGACACCGGCGTCCGCATCACCCACCAGGACATCGCCGGACGGGCCTCGAACGGCTACGACGCCGTCGACAACGACAACACGGCGCAGGACGGCAACGGCCACGGCACCCACGTCGCCGCCAACGCCGCGGGCACGGCCTACGGCGTGGCCAAGAAGGCCAGGATCGTCGCCGTGCGCGTGCTCAACAACGCGGGCTCGGGCACCACGGCCCAGGTCGTGGCCGGTATCGACTGGGTCACCAACAACCACGCCGCCCGGTCGGTGGCGAACATGTCGCTCGGTGGTGGCGCCAACGCCGCGATCGACACCGCCGTGCAGAACTCCATCAACAGTGGTGTGACCTACGCGGTCGCCGCCGGTAATTCCGGAGCGAACGCCCAGAACTACTCGCCGGCCCGGGTCGCGGACGCGATCACCGTCGGCGCGACGACCAGCACCGATGCCCGCGCCAGCTACTCCAACTTCGGCGCGCGCGTGGACCTCTTCGCTCCGGGCAGCGCCATCACCAGTGCCTGGAACACCTCGGACACGGCCACCAGCAGCATCTCCGGCACGTCGATGGCCACACCGCATGTGGCCGGAGCCGCCGCCGTCTACCTCGCGGGACACCCCACCGCGACCCCGGCCCAGGTCGCCGCGGCCCTGGTGAACGGCGCCACCAACGGAGTCGTGTCCAACCCGGGCACCGGCTCGCCCAACAAGCTCCTGCGCATAGTCCCGTAACTCCTGGTCCCGTAACTCCTCGTTCCGTAACCCCTGGGACGACCCTCGGGACGACCTGCCGGACGACCGTCCGGACGCTCTGAGAACGTGACGCCCGGCGCCGCCCACATGGCGCCGGGCGTTGCGCCTGCCCGCCGTCGGCACACGCGCCCCCGGGGAAGAGCCGGTGGCCTAGAGGCAACTTCCAGACGAATCCTGTCGGCAGGCAGTCGTTTGGATCCCGCCCTTCACGATCGTCTCAATAGGTTGCATCTGCCGCTCCACGGGCCGTACGTGCGGTCCGACAGGGACGAGCGGCAGGGGTGGGGACGTGGGGACATGAGATCGGCCGATGAGAGCGGAAGATTACGGAGCGCCGCCGGGCTGCGCTGTCAGACCGACATCGACGCGGACGGGTGCTACCGATGGCGGGTGGTGGCGCAGAACGGGCGGGTCGTCGCCGTCTCGGCACTCGCCTTCACCTCGTACGAGCGGTGCCGGGCCGCGTTCGAGGAGGTGTGCCGGCGGCACGCGGCGCTGACCGGAGGGGTCCAGCACACGGTGGAGGCCAACGGCTGGATGTGGATCGTCCGGGACGAGAGCGGCCGCCGGACCATCGTGTCCGCCCGCTCCTATGAGCGGTACTCGACCTGCCGGGTGGCGTATCACCGCTTCCGTGAGCTGCTGCGGGAGCTGGGGGAGAGCGGCGAGGTTCCGTGGAGCGCGAGTTGACGCTCCGGAACCCCGGTGTCCGGGGCCTCCGCACGGTACGCGCACACACTCGTCACCCGAAGTTGCCTCTAGGAGGCGCCTTGTTCAGATAAAGGTGCGTGCGTGTCAACCGCGCCCCGTGAGCGTCATGGGTGTGCTGAGACGAACAGGGGAGCGAACCACCGCCGCCCAGCCGTCCGTTGGGCTCGCGACCGGGGGACCGGCCGCCGCCGAAGGGGCGCGTGGGCTCTACGCCGACCCCGGGCTGCCCGACCGGATCTTCCGGGGCGTGGCCCGCGGCGGCGGCGGACTCGTGCTTGCCGTGATGCTGCTGGTGGGCGGCTTTCTGCTGTACCGCGCATGGCAGGCGCTCGACCGGGCCGGGTGGTCCTTCCTCACCACCGCGGCCTGGGAACCGGACGCGGGCCGCTTCGGTATCGCCGCCGTCATCGTCGGCACCGTCCTGATCGCGCTGGTGGCGATCGTGGTGGCGGTGCCGCTGGCGGTGTGCGGGGCGCTCTACATCTCCGAGTACGCGCCGCCCGGGATGCGCTCCACACTGATCAGTGTGGTCGACCTGATGGCGGCCGTGCCGAGTGTCGTCTACGGACTGTGGGGGCTCTTCTTCTTCGAGGGCGCCGTACTGCCCACCGCGCGCTGGATCGCCACCTACCTCGGCTGGTTCCCGCCACTGGGTGTCGTCGGAGCCGATCCGCGCGATCCGCTCGCCACCGAGACCGTCTACACCTCCTCGACCCTCATCGCGGGCATCGTGGTGGCGTTGATGGTCGCACCGATCATCTGCTCCGTGATGCGCGAGGTCTTCACCCAGGCGCCGGCCGGTGAGCGCGAGGGCGCCTACGCGCTCGGCGCCACCCGCTGGGGGATGATCCGCAGTGTCGTCCTGCCGTTCGGCAAGGGCGGCATGATCGGCGGCACCATGCTCGGACTCGGCCGCGCGCTCGGCGAGACCATCGCCGTCTACCTGATCATCTCGCCGGTCTTCCAGATCCAGTGGCATGTCCTCCAGAGCGGCACGAGTTCCGTCTCCTCGCTGATCGCGCTCCGCTACGGGGAGGCCAGTCCGTTCGGGATGTCCGCGCTCATGGCGGCCGGACTCGCGCTCTTCGTGATGACCCTCATCGTCAACTTCATCGCCTCGTCCATCGTCGCGCGCAGCCGCTCCGGCGCGGCCAGCGATGCCTAGACCCTGTCCTAAGGGGACCCGCCCGTCATGACCCTCGCACCCGAGTCGCCGCCGTCCGTCGCGGAGGAGCGGCGTACCGTCCTGCCCGCGAGCCGGCCGCGGCCCGTGGAGCCGGCCGGGGAGCGGCGGCGCTCCCCGGCGCTGAGGCGCGCCACGGACACCTACGCGCTGCTCGGCTCCGGCGCCGCGGCCGTCAGTCTGACAGCGCTGCTGTTCGTATGGCTGCTGCCGTTCAACGGGGTGATCGGCTTCCTGATCGTCGGATACGCGCTCTTCCTCGGGCTCTACGCGCTGCTGGTCTCCTTCGACGAGGACGGGCCCACCGTCCGGGACCGGCTCGCCGGGGTCGTCGTGCGCACGGTGGGCCTGGTCATGGTCGTCGCCCTGGCGTTCGTGATCGTCTACACACTGTGGGAGGGCCGCGAGGCGCTGCCCCATCTGAACTTCTTCACCGAGGACATGACCCTCGCGGGCCCCCTCGACCCACTGAGCGCCGGCGGCATCCTGCACGCCATCGTCGGCACCCTGGAGCAGATCCTCATCGCGCTGGTCCTCACCGTCCCCGCAGGTCTGGTCTGCGCGGTCTTCCTCAACGAGGTGCCCGGCCGGTTCGCGCGGTTCGTCCGTACCATCGTCGAGGCGATGACGGCGCTGCCGTCCATCGTGGCCGGCCTGTTCATCTACGCGACCGCGATCCTCGCCCTGGGCATCGGGAAGTCGGGCCTCGCCGCGTCCCTGGCGCTCGGTGTGATGATGCTGCCGATCATCATCAGGGCCTCCGACGTGGTGATCCGGCTGGTGCCGGGCTCGCTGCGCGAGGCGTCGTACGCGCTGGGCACCTCGCGCTGGCGCACCGCCTGGCATGTGGTGCTGCCCACCGCCCGCTCCGGGCTGACCACTTCGGTGATCCTCGGCACCGCGCGCGGGGTGGGCGAGACCTCCCCGGTGCTGCTGACCGCGGGCTTCACCGCGGAGATGAACGCCGATCCGTTCAACGGGCCCCAGGTCTCGCTGCCGCTCGCCACCTTCGAGTTCGTCAAGTCGCCCGAACCTGCCATGATCGCGCGCGGGTTCGGCACCGCGGCCACCCTCATGGCGCTGGTGCTGCTGCTGTTCGTCCTCGCCCGGCTCATCGGCGGACGCGCACCGGGCAAGCTGACACGCCGTCAGACACACCGCCGCGTGCTCGCCTCGCGCCGCGACGCCGAACGCTTCGCGGCCCGTACGGGCGGCCACGACCGCAGCGGTAGGCACACCGATACGCGGGCCGCCGGTTTCTCGCCCGCACCGACTTCCCCCGCACCCGCCGTCGAGCCCAACAGGAGTACCCCGTGAGACCCGCGACCGCCTCCCGACTGGCCATGGGGCTGGCCGCGCTGCTCTGCGCGCTGCTCGCCGTCGGCCCGCCGCCCGCCTGGGCGGTGACCTATCCGAAGATCAACGGTGCGGGCTCCACCTGGAGTTCCAACGCACTGGACCAGTGGCGCCGCAATGTCGCCTCCAACTTCGGTATGACCGTCAACTTCGCGGCGACCGGCTCCTCCAACGGCCGTGAGCAGTTCAGGAACGGCTCCGTCGACTTCGGTGTCTCCGAGATCCCTTACGGCCTCAAGGAGGGCGGCGTCACCGACGCCCCGCCCAAGCGCGGCTACGCCTATATGCCGATCGTGGCCGGCGGTACGGCCTTCATGTACAACCTGAAGATCGGCGGCAAGCGGGTCACCAATCTGCGGCTCTCCGGCGACGTCCTCGCCAAGATCTTCACCTCCAGGATCACCATGTGGAACGCGGCCGAGATCAGGGCGGACAATCCCGGCCTCACGCTCCCCGCCCGCCGGATCGTGCCGGTCGTACGCTCCGACGGCTCCGGTACGACGGCGCAGCTGACCACCTGGCTGTCCAAGCAGCACGCCGCGGCGTGGAACGACTACTGCGCCCGCGCCGGACGCGCCACCCCGTGCGGTCTCACCTCGTACTTCCCGGTGGTGCCGGGCACCTCCACGATCGCCAAGTCCGGATCGCTCGGTGTCTCCGGCTATGTGAAGCAGAGCCAGGCCGAGGGCGCCATCACCTACGTCGAGTACTCGTACGCCATCTCGACCGGCTTCCCGGTGGCGAAGATGCTCAACGCGTCCCAGTTCTATGTGGAGCCCACCGCGTCCAGCGTCGCCGTGGGGCTGCTCGGCGCGCGGATCAACCCGGACAAGAACTCCACGAACTATCTGACGCAGATCCTGGACGGCGTCTACGGCTCCCGCGACCCCAGGGCCTATCCGCTCTCCAGCTACAGCTACATGATCCTGCCCACCTCACTGGCCGGCGAGCAGAACCCGATGACCAAGGAGAAGGGCCTCTCCCTGGGCACCTTCGCCAACTACTTCCTCTGCGACGGCCAGCAGATCGCCGAGGAGCTGGGGTACTCCCCACTGCCCAAGAACCTCGTCCAAGCGGGCTTCGAACAGGTACGGCGCATCCCCGGCGCGCCCACGGACAAGATCAATATCAACTCCTGCCGCAACCCGACCTTCTCCTCGGACGGGACCAACACCCTCGCCAAGAACGCCCCGCAGCCGAAAGCCTGCGACAAGAAGGGCGCGACCCAGTGCTCCGACGGCACGGCGGGCGCCAAGGGCCAGAAGACCCCGGTGAAGCCGTCTGCCCAGGGCGCCAACGGCGGCTCGGGCAACGGCGGTTCGGGAGGGACCGGCGGGGGCGGTACGGGCGGCTCCACCGCGGGCACCGGCGGGTCGGGGGGCACCGGGAACACCGGCGGAGCCACGGGCGGCGCACCCGGCTCCCCGGAGTCGGCCGCCGCGGCGGCCGGAGCGTCCGGCGGTGTCATCGACCCCGACACGGGCGAGCTGATCAGCGGGGACGGATCCGGCGGCGGTGACTCCGCGGTCGTCGGGAATCCGGTCACCCTCGCCTCCAACGAGGCGACGGGGCTGCGCGGCGCGCTGATGGCGCTCTCCGCGCTGCTCCTCGTCGGTGTGGTCGTCGGGCCGCCGCTCACCGCACGCGCGCTCGCCGCACGGGCCCGCCGCAGGGAGGGTTCGATATGAGTATCCGTCAGTTCCGTTCCTGGTCCGGCGGATCCCGGGTCCACCGGCGCGTGAGCGTCGGCGTCGGATCGCTTCTCGCCGCGCTGCTCCTCGCGCTCGTACCGCTGCCGCCGGGCACGGACCGGGCACAGGCGGCGGAGGCGGGGAGCGGTACGAAGGCCGCGGCCGAGGACTCCGCGATGACGCTGACCGGCCGCAAGGGTCCGTACGACGACTTCTCCGGCCTGGAGGTGACCGTCCACCAGACGAAGAACCTGCGGGCCCAGGGAGTCGATGTGACCTGGAAGGGCCGCGCCGCGCCGCCCGTGGACGGCTTCCGCAACTTCCTCCAGATCATGCAGTGCTGGGGAGACGACCCGGCGGGCCCCGACCGGGAGCAGTGCGAATTCGGGGGAAACCGCGGTGGCACCCACTGGATGAGCCAGCGCACCCTGCCGAAGGGCACGGACCCGCTGGAGAAGGAGTACGCGGACGCCGGTGAGGACAACCCGTTCGTTCCGTTCCAGCCGTTGCAGGGCGATCCGACCGACTCGCCCTCCGATGCCACCTACTTCAGCAACAACGACACCAACGCCCAGCCCTGGCTGAGCACGCGGACCGACGGCACCGGCGAGGCGGTCTTCGAGATGAAGTCGGCGATCGAGGCGCCCTATCTGGGCTGCGGAGACGTCGGCAGCGGGGCCGGAGCGAAGCCCCGGAGGTGCTGGCTGGTCGTCGTCCCCCGTGGCGAGCACGACCCGGACGGCACCGTCAACGCGGCGGAAGGCGTGCACACCTCGCCGCTCAGCCAGTCCAACTGGGACCAACGGCTCGTCTTTCCAATGGAGTTCGGCGCGGTCGGCAACACCTGCCCGGCGGACAAGGCCGAGCGGCGCGTCATCGGGTCCGAGCTGCTGACCGACGCCATCACGTCCTGGCAGGCCAGGCTGTGCGCGGGCGCCGACGCCCGGTTCACCTTCAGCCAGGCCGGCGAGGACTACGCGCGTCGCCTCATCGCGAAACCCACGGCGACCTCGCCCGGGATGGGGGTCACCGTGGCCCCGATCGAGGAAGGCACGGGCCTGGTCTACGCGCCGGTCGCGGTCAGCGCGCTCACGGTCGGCTTCTTCTGGGAGGACGGACAGGCCGGCCAGGTGCGCGACCTGAAACTCAGCCCACGGCTGCTCGCCAAGCTGGTGACCGGTTCCTACCCCTACGACATCCGGCAGATCAGCTTTCAGAATCCGGTGCCCGACCATCTGAAAGGGAACGCGGAATCCATTGTCGTCGACCCGGAATTCAAGAAACTGAATCCCTATTTCGACCGGCCGACACAGCCGCAGCTGGGTCCTGGCGGAATACTCCTCCAGGCCGGTAATTCGGATGGCGCCAACCTGCTCTGGCGCTATCTCCAGTCGAACGCGGAGTCGCGGGACTTCCTCCGGGGCAAGCCTGACCCGTGGGGGATGAAGGTGAATCCCTTCTACCGGTCGCTGGGCCTGGACGCGGACGCCCCGCTCGACTACCCGAAGGCCGACACGACCGAGACACGCATGACGCTGCCCGACAACGGTGTGGAACGCGCGATCTCGTACGGTCAGCTGGAGAAGTCCCCGTACGCCAACGACATGCACGACGGCGCGCTGCGGGTCAGGCGCGGTGCCACCGGAGCGACGTTCCTCGCGGCACTCGACGCCAACTCCCCGCAGGGCATCAAGCTGGTGGCCTCGGACAGCCTCCCCGGGTCCCGGCAGGCGTACGGCATCGTCGACGCGGCGTCCGCCTCGCGGTACGAACTCGACATCGCCGCGCTTCCGAACGCCGACGGCGCCTACGTCCGTCCGACCGCCGACTCGATGCTGAAGGCCGTCGCCCGGATGCCCGACTCGCCGGTCGCGGGGGTGAAGGCGCCGAGCCCCGCCACCGCGAAGAACGGGGCGTATCCGCTGACGGCGGTCGCCTACGCCGTGGCCCCGGTCGACCAGCCCGCGGACGCGCGCCAGGACTACGCGCGGCTGATCCGGTACGCGGCGGGCACCGGACAGACCCAGGGCCTCACGCCCGGGGAACTGCCGCCCGGATACGCGCCGATGCCCAAGGACCTGCGCGACCAGGCGCTGTCGGCCGCCGACCAGTTGGTACGCGGCAAGGTGGCCGAACCCGCCGACCCCCCGGCCGGTGGCGGTGCGGCGGGCGGTGCGGCGGCCGGCGGGTCCACCGGCGGCGGGGACGGCGCCGGAGCAGGGGCCGGAGGAACGGCCGGGGACGGGTCCGGGGCCGGGGGAGCCACCGCGGGCGACGGAGCGAGCCCCTCCCCGACCGCCGCCTCGCCGGGCGCGGGGGCGGGCGCCGCGGGCCCCTCGGCCAAGACCGGACTCGCCTCCGGCGGACTGACCCCCCGCGAGGTGCTGGGCGTCGTGCGCTGGGTGCTGCTCGGCGTCCTGGTCGTCGGCGGTGTGGCCGCCCTGGCCGGGCCCGTACTGCTACGGCTCTCCGCGCGCAGGGCCGCGACGGCGGCAGGCGGTCCCGGATGACCTAGGGCCTCTCGTTTGGATCATGCCGGGCTCGCGTGCCCGCGGTGACATCAGCCGCTGCCGCGGCGGGCCGCGCCTCGCCGCGTTGTCGTCGGTCACCAGGGCTCCGCCATGGCTCCCTCCTCCGCCTTGCGATCCTCCCCCGTAGCCTGAACGGCACGGGAGGGACCCCCTCCACCAGACCCCGCTCCCTGATCCGGCCTGATCCAAACGAAAGACCCTAGGGCGAGAGAGCAGGGCACGCCCGTCAGGTGCAGGGGATGCCCGGAGCGGCTCACCGCCCTCCGGGAATTCTCCATAACCATGGGCGAGTTCTCCAGGTGTCTCCTAGGAAATACCCCCGTAACCTTATGATCCGGCGGAGTTGGTGGTCCCGGACAGTGCATATGCGGAAATGTTCACGGCGTCGGCCGACGGGTCGACGGAACGAAATCCGGATTCTTCTTGACAGTCCATTCCTCGAAATCCGTATTCACGGAGGAGAACAGAAGTGAACGTCAAGTCCCGTGCTCGCCTCGGTGCCGTCGTCGGCGCTGCCGCACTCGGTGTGGGCCTGCTGGCCCCCGCAGCCTCCGCCGACCCGGCGGTCGGTGAGTACCGCCAGCTCGTCGGCGTGGGTTCCGACACCACGCAGGACATCGGCAACCGCCTCGGCGCGGTCATCCCGGACCCCGACGGTGTCCCGGACGGTCAGCTCATCGCGTCCTACAACGCGACGGGTTCCACCACCATCAAGACCCGCGCCACCGGCTGCACGATCAACCGGCCCAACGGCTCCTCGGCCGGCATCGACGCGCTGCGCAACGCGGTCCTCAACAGCACCGGTTGCATCGACTTCGCCCGCTCCTCCCGGGGACCGGCGGACACGACGACCACCAAGCTGACCTGGATTCCGTTCGCCAAGGACGCGGTGACCGTCGCCGTCCGCTCGGACAGCGCGCTCAACAGCAGCCTGGACCTGACCACCGCCCAGCTGCGTGACATCTACACCTGCGTCAAGACCACGCACAACGGTGTCACCCTCACGCCGCTGCTGCCGCAGTCCGGCTCGGGCACGCGGACCTTCTTCCTGGAGAAGATCGGGGTCACCGAGGCTCAGGTCGGCACCTGCGTCAACGGCTCCGTCCAGGAGCACGACGGCACCGCGCTGGACACCGCGGGCGACATCGCCCCGTACTCCGTGGCCCAGTACATCGCCCAGACCAACGGTGTGGTGGCGGACCGCCACGGCGTCACGGTGCTCGGCAAGGTGAACGGTGTCGCGCCGCGCAACACCAACGGCACGCTCAACACCGCCTTCCCCTACAACCGTGACGTCTACAACGTCGTCCCGACCCCCAAGATCACCGGAACCACCGCCGACGCCAACATCGTCAGCGCGTTCGTCGGCACCGCCTCCAAGGTCTGCGGCCAGACGTCGCAGATCCAGGCGTACGGCTTCGGCTCGCTGGGCACCGCCTGCGGCGCCACCGCCCTGAAGGGCGAGCGCTGATCACCGTCCCTTCCCATCACGCCAAGGCCGGGCACCCTCCAGGTGCCCGGCCCCGGGGCGTATCCCGTTCCCGTCCCGTATCCCGCTGACACCGACACCGACACCGACACCGAGTCCGACACCGACCGCAACACCGATCCCGACCGCGACACCGACCGCAACACCGACACCGACCGCAACACCGATTCCGACCGCGACACCGACACCCTGTGGGGGACCCGACCATGACACGCCTCGCCCGAGCGAGATCACTCCCGGCGCTGCTGCTGTGCTGCGCCCTGCTCATGGGCGCGGCCGCCGCCGTGCTCGGCGCCGCGGCCACCGCGAGCGCGGCAGGCCGGCTCGGCGATCTGACCCTCGGCCGGACCACCGGCAGCATCACGGACAACCCGCTCGTCCCACGGGTCACCACAGACACCGCGTGCCCGGAGGGGCAGGGCGGCGCCGTACGGCTCAGTGTGATCCACCCGACGGACAGTGCGGCGACCCCGGCCCCGGTGGGCAACGCGACGACGGGAGGATACGACGCCGGGCCCATCGACACCGAGATGCCGGAGAACTTCCTCACCCTCTTCGACGCCCTCACCGGGTGGTACGGCGACGAGCCCCATGAAGGCACGTACGAGCTGCGGCTGAACTGCGTCAACATCCTCGACCCGAACGTGCCCCCGGCCTTCTTCACCACGAACATCGAGGTCACCGGCGACACCTGGGCGCTGGCCGCGGCCGAGACGACCAGCGTGGAGCTGACGGCCGCCCCGGAGGACCACCCTGTCGTGGGCAGCGAGGTGACGGTCACGGTGAAGGTGACCCCCGACACCGCGGCCGGTGAGGTGGCGCTCACCTCCGAGCGCACCGGTGAGGAGCCGGTCGCACTCGGCGCGCAGGCGGTCGAGAACGGTACCGCCGTGTTCAAGACGACCGCCCTGCCCCAGGGCGTCCAGAACATCCACGCCCAGTTCACCCCCGCGGATCCCGACGCGTACGCCGGTTCGAGCAACACCATCAACGGCTATACGGTCGACCAGGCCGGCACCCCGCCGGGCGGTTCGCCCAGCGACTCCGAGCCGCCCACCGGCGAGCCCAGCGAGCCCGCCGACCTCGATGTGGTGGACGCGGACGGCAACCCGCTCGAAGCGAACCCGAACCTGGAAGCCGGCCAGAAGGTGACGATCACCGCGCGCGGTTACGCCAAGGACGCGACCGTGAAGGTCACGCTGGCCGAGAGCGACGCGCCCTTCGAGGACGCCACGGCGGACGCCGACGGCACCGTCCAGGCGTACGCGTTCACCGTCCCGGCGGAACTCGCCGACGGCGACCATGTGCTGACGCTCGCCGAGGACAAGGCGGACGGCCACAGCGTCGCCTTCGCGTTCACCACGGGCGAGATCACGGAGCCCACCCCCGAGCCCAGCGACTCCTCGGGCGCGGACGGCGGCGCGGCGGCGGGCACCTCCGGTGGCGACACGGGCGGTGACTCCGGCGCGGTGGCCGGTGGCGGCGCGGTCGGCGGCAGCGGGGGCGGCTCCGGCGATGGCGGCTCCCTCGCCTCGACGGGCACCGGCGTCGCCTCGATCGCCCTCGCCTCCTTGGCGCTGTGCTTCGTGGGCGCCGCGTTCGTGGTCGGCGCGCGCCGCAGGGGCCTGCTGACCTTCGCCACGCCTTCGGGCACGCCGGGCGACTGACGCCGACGGTCCCGGGCGCCACTCCACGTCCACCCACCCTCACCCGGCACTCCCACTCTCCCTTCTTTCCCGATTCAGCAAGCGAGGAGCGCAGCCACCGTGGCCGTTCTGACACCGCCGCCGTCCGCCCCCTCACCGCCCGCCGGATCCGGGGGGCGCGAGAAGCCCGCGGGCGAGCGGGGACCCCAACGGGCCCCCGCCCGCCCGGGGCTGGCGCTGGCCGGGGCCGCGCTGTGCGTCCTCGCCGCCGTACTGCTCGGCTTCGCCGCGAACCTCACCGTTGTCGGACATCTCCAGCACGCCCGCGATCAGCAGGTGGCCTACGACGAGCTGCGCGAGCAACTCGCCGAGGGCACCGCACCGGTGGGCCCGCTCGACAACGACGGCGGGGCACTCGCCCTGGGCGCCCCCGTCGCGCTGCTGGACATCCCCGCCCTCGGTGTCCACGAGGTCGTCGGCGAGGGCACCACGTCCGGTGTGCTGATGTCCGGCCCCGGTCACCGGCGGGACACCGCACTGCCCGGCCAGCCGGGCACGGCGGTGATCATGGGCAGGCAGTGGGGGTACGGAAGCCCGTTCTCCCGTCTCGACCGGCTCCCCGACAACGCCACGATCACCCTGATGACGGGGCAGGGCAAGGCGGAGTACCGGGTCACCGGCAGCCGGCGCGCCGGTGATGAACTGCCCACGCCCAGCGGCGGCCGGAACCAGGGCCGGCTCACCCTCATCACCGCCACCGGCGCCCCGTACACCCCCTCTGGGGTGCTGCGTGTGGACGCCGAACTGACCACGCCCGTACAGCCCAGCCCGCCACGCGAGCGCCGTGCCGGATGGATCGGTCCCGCGGAAGAGGCGCTGAACGGCGACGGCGGCGCCTGGCTCGCCGTCTTCCTGTGGACCCAGGGGCTCTTTCTCGCCGCGCTCCTCGCCGCCTGGGCACACCGGGTATGGGGCCGCTGGCAGACCTGGATCTGCGCCGTGCCCGTCCTGGCCGCACTGGGTCTCGCCGTCTCCGGCGCCGCCACCCGCCTTCTGCCGAATCTGCTCTGACCGAAAGGGAGTTGCCCACCATGACGGTGACGCCGCCGCCCCAGCTCGCCGACACCCTGGTCCAGCCCGCGGTGGGCGGCGACACCGCCGCCACACTGCGGGCCGATTCCGTCTCCGCGTGGTTCGGCGACCACAAGGTGCTCGACCGGGTCTCGCTGACCATGCCCGCGCACGAGGTCACCGCGCTGATCGGCCCCTCGGGCTGCGGCAAGTCGACCTTCCTGCGCATTCTCAACCGCATGCACGAACTGATCCCGGCCGCCGCTCTCGCCGGACGCGTGCTCCTCGACGAGGGAGACATCTACGACCGCGGACGGCGCATCACCCATGCCCGTCGCCAGATCGGCATGGTCTTCCAGAAGCCCAACCCGTTTCCCGCCATGTCGCTGTACGACAACGTCCTGGCCGGGCTGAAGCTGAACGGCATCAAGGCGGGGCGGGACAGCAAGGACGACCTCGTCGAGGAGTGCCTCACCAAGGCCGGGCTCTGGCGCGAGGTCAAGGACAGGCTGCGCCAGCCGGGCGGCGCGCTCTCCGGCGGCCAGCAGCAGCGGCTGTGCATCGCGCGGTCACTGGCGGTGCGGCCGCGGGTGCTGCTGATGGACGAGCCGTGCTCGGCGCTCGACCCGACCTCGACGCGGCGCATCGAGGAGACGATCGCCGAACTGAAGACGGAGGTGACGATCGTCATCGTCACGCACAACATGCAGCAGGCCGCGCGCGTCTCCGACTCCTGTGCCTTCTTCCTCGCGGAGCAGGGGACACCCGGGGTGATCGTCGAACACGGCGACACGGACGCGATGTTCAACGCGCCCCGGGACACCAGGACCGCCGACTACGTCAACGGCCGGTTCGGCTGAGCGGGAACGGAACCGGAAGCGGGAACGACACCGGGATCGACACCGGGATCGACACCGGCAGTGGGAGGCGGCCGGCACGCCGGCCGCCTCCCGAAGGCAGCGGTCAGCCGCGCCCGGTCAGCCGCAGAACTCCGCCTCGACGACCTTCCCGGTGTCACCCGCCCAGTCCGCGTTGAAGTTGAAGGCGATCGAGTGGCTTCCGTCGCGGGTCATCGCGACCGCGGACACCGAGCCGCGCGTATCGCCGCTGTGGCCCCAGATCTCCACACCGCACGGCAGTTCCTGGCGGAGCAGACCCAGACCGTAGCCGTACGCGGCCGGTACGCCGGTGCCCATGCCGACGGTGTCCATCATCGCGCCGAGCTGCTCCGCCGGAAGCAACTCGCCCCGGAGCAGCGCGCGGTAGAAGCGTTGCAGATCGGCCGAGTCGGAGATCATCGACCCTGACGCCCCCGCGACCGTCGGGTTCAGCTCGGTCACATCGTGGATCTCCGCGGCGGGATCCGGCGACAGCAGCTTCGAGTAGGCGCGGCCCGAAGGGCGGGGCATCCGTACATCGGTCCGCGGCGCGCTGGTGGCACGCAGTCCCAGCGGGCGCAGGATACGGCGCTCGATCTCGGTGCCGTACGGGCGTCCCGTCACCCTCTCCACGATCATCCCGGCGAGGATGTAGTTGGTGTTGGAGTAACGGAAGCCGGAACCGGGTGCGAAGTAGGGCGGATGACTCATGGCGAGAGCGATCAACTGCTCCGGCTGCCACGTGTCATAACGGTGTGTCAGGAAACCGTCCCCGGCGACCTTCTGGCGGAACTCCGGGTCCGAGTTGTAGTTGTAGATCCCGCTGGTGTGATTGAGCAGCCGGCGCACGGTGACGGTGCGCCCGTCGTGGCCATTGCCCCGTACCACCCCCGGCAGCCAGGTCTCGACGGTGTCGTCCAGGTCGAGACGGCCCACGGCCTCCAGCTGGAGCAGCACGGTGGCGACGAAGGTCTTGGTGACCGAGGCGACGCGGTATCTGTCCCGGGGCAGCCGCTCGCGGCCGGTGGTACGGTCCGCGACTCCGGCGGCGCCGTTCCAGACACCGCCGTGGTCCGTCACCCGCGCCAGTGCGCCGGGGACGCCGTCCCCGACGGCGGCGTCCAACTGCCGCTGGGTGGCCTGGTGACCTCCCGAAGCGGTCGAAGCGACCGAAGCGGCCGAAGCGGCCACGGCGGGCCCGGTGAGCGCGGTACTCACCAGAGCGGCCGCGGCCAGCGCGCCCGTCCACGCGCGACGCGCGCCGCCGCGGTGCGCCCGTTTCGTACGTATGGCCATGTGAACTCCCCTGTCAGTGCGTACGTTCGCCGGACAGACGCGCGTGCCGCGCCGAAGGTTCTCGGATGGCTGAGAGTTGATCCGTTTCCGGTCTTCCCGGGTCCGGGCCGTGTCAAAGTGTGAGCCCACCGCACTGGAGGCCGATGGTGACGTTTGAGATTGTGACCGCGAACGCAGACGACATCGAACAGCTCGGTACCTGGGCGGACGAGGAAGGGTGGAATCCAGGTGAGTCCGACAGGCACTCCTTCTTCCCGGCCGATCCGGGCGGCTTTATCTTCGGACGCCTGAACGGAGAGGCCGTCGCCTCTGTTTCCGCCGTGCGCTACGGCACCGGTTTCGGATTCATCGGTTTCTACATCACCCGGCCCGCCGTGCGCGGACAGGGGTACGGAATCCAGGTCTGGCGGGCGGCCATGGCACGGCTGGCCGGCCGGAACGTAGGGCTCGACGGCGTGATCGACCAGCAGGAGAACTACCGCAGGTCCGGCTTCCGGAAGGCCTGGAACAATATCCGTTACGAAGGCGTCCCGACGGCCACCGGAATTCCGGACGGAATCGGACTGACCGACGCCCGCCGGATCTCCTTCGACCAACTCGCCGCCTATGACCGGCGATTCTTTCCGGCGGAGCGCGACGCCTTCCTCGCCTCGTGGATCGGGCTGCCCGACCGTACGAGCCTCGCCGCCGTGCACGACGGCGAACTGCGCGGCTTCGCGGCCATCCGCCCCTGTAGCGGAGCCTCCCGCATCGGACCGCTCTACGCCGCGTCCCCGGAGATCGCCGCCGCGCTGCTGAGCGGGCTGGCCGCGACCGTCCCCGGGGCACCCGTGGCGATCGACATCCCGGATATCAACGCGCCGTCCGTCCGGCTCGCGGAAGAACTCGGACTGACACCCTCCTTCGAGGCCGCGCGCATGTATACCGGCCCTGTCCCCGAAATGGATCTACCGGGTCTGTACGCCGTCACCAGCCTTGAGCTCGGATAATTCCCGGGCACTGGCCTCATCGCCTGTCCGGGATTAGATTGGTTGAGGTCAAGCAAGTAAATCCGTCGATGGCGTGCGACGGGAGTTTCGCGCGCGACGGGAGTGATGCCCAGTGCGGTGGACAGTCGCGAAACCGGCCGGCTCAGAGGCCGACACCGACCCTGAGCCGGGACCGCACTACAAGTGGATCGCCCTGTCCAACACCACGCTCGGCGTACTGATCGCGACGATCAATATGTCGATTCTGCTGATCGCGCTGCCCGACATCTTCCGCGGAATCGGCGTGGATCCGCTCCAGCCCGGCAATACCAGTCTGCTGCTGTGGCTGATCATGAGCTATCTGGTGGTGACCGCCGTGCTGGTGGTCAGCTTCGGACGGCTGGGCGACATGTACGGCCGGGTCCGTATGTACAACCTGGGATTCGCGGTCTTCACCGTGTTCTCCGTACTGCTCTCGGTGACCTGGCTGCACGGCACGGCGGGCGCGCTGTGGCTGATCGGGATGCGCGTCCTCCAGGGCGTCGGCGGCGCGATGCTGATGGCGAACTCCAACGCCATCCTCACCGACGCCTTCCCCACCCATCAGCGCGGGCTCGCCCTGGGGCTGAACCAGGTGGCGGGCATCGCCGGATCCTTCATCGGGCTGATCCTCGGCGGTCTGCTCGGGCCCGTCGACTGGCATCTGGTGTTCCTGGTGTCCGTGCCGATCGGCCTGTTCGGCACCGTATGGGCGTACCTCAAACTGCGGGACACCGGCATCCGCGCCCCGGCCCGGCTGGACTGGTGGGGCAATCTCACCTTCGCCATCGGTCTGATCGCCGTCCTGTCCGGCATCACCTACGGAATCCAGCCCTACGGCGGCCACACCATGGGCTGGTCCAACCCCTGGGTGATCACCGCGATCGCCGGGGGACTGGCGATGCTGGCGGTGTTCTGTGTGGTGGAGACGAGGGTCGCCGAGCCGATGTTCCACCTGGCGCTGTTCCGGATCCGCGCGTTCACCGCGGGGAACGTGGCCAGCCTGCTCGCGTCCCTGGGCCGCGGCGGACTGATGTTCATCCTGATCATCTGGCTCCAGGGGATCTGGCTGCCCCGGCACGGCTACAGCTTCGAGCAGACCCCCCTCTGGGCCGGTATCTACATGCTTCCCCTGACCATCGGATTCCTGATCGCGGGCCCCTTCTCCGGCTGGGCCTCCGACCGGTTCGGCGCGCGGACCTTCGCCACCGGCGGCATGCTGCTGGCCGCGGGCACGTTCGTCGCGCTGAAGGAACTCCCGGTCGACTTCGGCTATCCGATGTTCGCCCTGATCCTGCTGCTGAACGGGCTGGCCATGGGGCTGTTCGCGTCGCCCAACCGGGCGGCCGTCATGAACAGCCTGCCGCCCGACCAGCGCGGGGTGGGCGCCGGGATCAGCACCACCTTCCAGAACTCCGCCACAGTGCTCTCCATCGGCGTCTTCTTCTCCCTGATGATCGCGGGCCTCGCCGGGGCGCTGCCCGGGGCCCTCACCCATGGTCTGACCGCCCAGGGCGTGCCCGCGGCCGACGCGGCGAGGGTCGCCGCGCTGCCGCCGGTCGGCGTGCTGTTCGCCTCGCTCCTGGGATACAACCCGGTTCAGACACTGCTCGGGCCCCATGTGCTCGCCCAGCTGCCGGCCGGACACGCCGACTATCTGACGGGGCGCGCCTTCTTCCCGGCGCTGATCTCCCAGCCGTTCGCCGACGGCCTCTCCGTCGCCTTCGACTTCGCGATCGCCGCCTGCCTGGTCGCGGCCGTCGCCTCGCTGCTCCGGGGCGGACGCTACGTCCACGGGGACCGGTCCCAGGCCGCGACTCCCGCCGAGGCGGGACGGCAGCGGGACCCCTCGGCCTCGTCGGTCTCGTCGGTCTTGCCGGGCTCAGCGCCGCCGCCGTCCGCGCAATCGTCCGGGCAATCGTCCCAGCGGCCGTACGCGCGGCCGTCCCCCGGACCCCCGCCGCCGCCCTCGTCCGAGGGGCCGTGATGACCGAACCCGCGCCCGCCCCCGCCCCAGACCCCGCTGAGGTCGCCGAGACAGCTGAGACCGCCGAGATCGCCGGACGGCTCCGGCTGGCGATCCAGCACCTCCTTCCCGTGCTGCGTGCCCGGAGCGCCCCCGGCGACCTCACCCCCAGCCGGCAGGCCGCCCTGGCCGCGCTCGCGGCCCATGGCCCGCTGCGCATCAGCGAGCTGGCCGCCCGCATGGGCATCGCCCTGTCCACCGCCTCCCGCATGGTGGATCTGCTCGACAGCACCGGCTGGATCGCACGGCATCCCGATCCACAGGACCAGCGCGCCAGCCTGGTCGCCCTCAGCCGTGCGGGCGGGGCCGTACTGGAGGCCAGGCGCCGCGAGACCGCCGCACGCCTCGCCGAGCGGATCGCCCTGCTCACGGACGGGGAGCAACGGGCCCTGTACGCCGCGCTGCCCGCGCTCGAGGCCCTGTCCGAGCGTGCCGCGACGTACCCCGGCGAACTGCCCCGAGGCATCTGACCAGGGAGGAGAACGCGGTCCGCCGGGGAGACGCGACCGCGCACAGGCCGGATCCCCTCGGACCCGGGGCCCTGATGTCACAGGGGCATCCGGCCGGTGCGCGGTGCGCGGTGCCGTGCGGTGGCTCAGCGCACCACATCAGCTCACGGCATCAGGCGACAGCGATCAGGTAACCGCATCAGGCGACAGCGTCGGATCACCACGTCGGATCACCACGTCGGATCACCGCGCCAGATCACCGGATCAGACGTTGGGCACCTTGAGCTTGTCCCAGCTCGTCTTGCCCGGCACACCGTCGGCGTCGCTCCCCGAGTAGCCGAGCTTGCGCTGCCAGGCCGAGTACGACTTGCGGTCGGCCTCGGTCCATTCCGGCCCCGGGCCCACCTCGTACCGTCCGCACCCCTCCGCGACCAGCCGCTTGCCCATCGCCGTGATCACGGCGCTGCGCCGGCCGACCGCGAAGAACGCGGCCCCGGGGAACGGTTCGAGCTTCGCCGGGGGTTTGGGCGGCGGAGTCGAGGGGCCGTCCGGCTTGCCGCCGAGCCGGTCGCCTATTCGCTGGCGCATCGAGTCCATCGTGAAACCGCGCGGGTCGATCTTCCCCGGCTGCCACTCCTTATGACCGATCACCGAGCGCTGAGTCCAGCCGTGTGCCCGGCAGATGGCCGCCGCGGCCTTCTCTATCGCCTCCAACTGGGCGGCCGGCCACGGGTCCTTGCCGTCGCCCAGGTTGACGCACTCGAAGCCGTAGAAGTAGCGGTTGCCGTCGGTGTTGGCCTCGTTGTCGGCGGGCAGCCCCGACTCGTTGATCACCGCGCGCAGTACGTCGTCGTCGCCGAGCCCGGCGTGGTTGGCCCGGCCGTTGCCGACCAGGTAGACCGTGCCGTCCTTGGCGATCACACCGTGGCACAGCGGGCCCGGCAGGCTCGAATGGCCGTTGTAGCAGAGCTCCACGGAACTCTGCGTACCCGACGTCACGGTGTGATGGACCATCACCCCGTGCATCGGCCCCCACGGACCCTTGTGGTTGCGGTTGTGCGTGCGCCAGCTCCGGTGCTCGACGACGCGCAGACCTTCGTTACGGAGTACTTGCAGCAGTTTGGTGGCGGACAGAGGTGTTGCCATCGTGGCACTCCTTCGTTTTTCTGACGTCCAGTCAGTTTTCTTTCTCTTCCTCGCTGTTCTGTTCCCCGCTGGGCTGTTCCGACGCAGACCCCGCCGTGCCGTCCGCCGCGGCCAGTTCGGCGGCGACGGCCTCTTCCTCGGCCGCCGTCTCCGCCGCCAGGTCGGCTTCGTCCGCCGCGGGGATCGCGGTGGCCAGCGGAGCGAACGCCAGCCGCAGATCGGCGGCGGACCCTTCGCCGAACACCCAGGCGAGCGGCGCGTAGTGGTACTGGACCCCGCTGGGGGCGCGGAGCAGCGGCCTGCGGGCCGCGTCCCTGGGCCACTCCACATCGCCGGTGGCGGTACGCGCGGGAACGGTCCAGAAGTCGCCGGAGCGATACGTCCTCCCCGGCTCGAAGTAGACGAGAACGCCGTCCTCCAGCGGCAGCCAGCCGCCCTCCTCGATCCGCAGCGCGCCGTCGCGCGGCTTCGCGGCGCCCCGCTTCGTACGGCCCGACTGGCCCGTGCCACCGCTCTGGTGCGATGCGGGCCGGTGGTCCCAGCGGCGCAGGAACGGGTGCAGCTCGGGCCGGCGTCCCACCGAAGGGTCCGGTTCGGCGGAGAGCCGTACGCGCCGTCCCGGCAGGTCGACCTCCTCCACCCTGAGCAGCGGCAGCGGCTCGCCCCCGCTCAGATACGCGGTGTCGGCGAACTCGACCTGGTCGCCGACGTTCAGATCGAGCTTGTCGTCACCGCCGAGCGAGGCAAGCTCCACCCACGTACCGTCGAGTCCGTCGACCGGGAAGGTCACCGAACCGTTCTCCCTGGACCACTTGAACGTCGCGTCCTTCGCCGCCCCGCCCTGATGGATCTCCACCCGGTACAGCTGGTTCTCCGGGCCCCGGTACCGCGCGTCCGGCTTCACCAGGCACGGGTCCTCGTCCGCGTGCTCGGGCCGCCGGCCGCGCGCCGCCATCCGTGCCGTCGGCGCCTGGGCCGCCACCCACGTGGTGAACGCCGCGCGGGCCTGCTCCTGCGGCGTTCCGTCCGCCGGATCCAGCTCCAGCCGCTCGCCCGGAAGCGGCAGCACCTGCCAGACGACCCTGAGCCTGGCCGCCGTGTCGGGCATCGCCGAGCCCAGCGCGACCTCCCGCAGCAGCGGGTCCTCGGCCGCCGTGACCGAACGCTCCCATACCTTCAGATAGGCCAGGTAGGGGAATTGGGTGGGCAGCCGGTCGCCGGGCCGCTCCGGGTCGCGATAGGCGTCGGGCTGGTCCCAGTATGTCCAGGTGGCCGGTGCTTCCGGCGCCGCCGGAGCGTCCTGGTCACCGTCCTCGGCCGGGGCCGCGTCATCGTCGACGGGCACGCCGGGCGCCGGACGTGTCGCGTCCACCAGGATGCCGTCCACGTAGTAACGGCCGCCCGCGATGGACAGATCGTCCAGCTCCCGGCCGCCGCCCACGAAACCCAGCGCGAATCCCGTGGCACCGCGCGGACCGCCGTGCCGCCCGATCAGATCGGCGGCGAGGGTACGGGCCTGGTGCAGCTGGATCGCGGCCTGTTCGTTGGCGTCCGCGTCGAGCTGGACGCGTCCCTGCTGGGCGATCACCGCCGAGTAGTGCCGGTCGGGCCGGAAGGTGTTGCGGGAGATATCTGCGTGCATGGGAAGGGGTCCCCCTCGGAAGTTCGGCATTCGGTCGCGCGGGCTACGGGGTTGCTGCACAGGGCACATGGAGGAAGGAGGGCTCACGTCACGGTGACGATCCCCGCGTCGGTACCGGCCGGGGTGTACTCGGCGAGCCGCGCCCGCAGACTGTCCAGGCGCTGCGGCTCGTAGAGATCGTGGAAGGCGCCCATCTCGGAGCCGTCCTCGGCGCCCCGCTTGATCTCCTCCGCACCCCCGGCCGCCAACTGCCCGTACGCGGGCGTGCCGTACCGCTCACTGGTGAACAACGGCCGTACCCGCGCGGCCTCTTCGCCGCCCACCAGGTCCGGCTGGCAGCGATGGCGGCGCGGAGTGCGCGAACCGGGCGGTACGTACGAGAACCGCACGCACCCGACGCCCCGCCTGGCCACTCGCAGCGCCCCGGTGAAGACGGAGTTCTCGGCGATCGCCACCGCGTGCGTGTGGACCTCCCCGATGACGGTGGTGCGGTGCGCGTGCAGTACGGCGTGGGCGTGCCGGCAGTCCGGGGCGGACAGGGCCGCCCTGTCATGGCCGGTGGCGTCCAGGACACTGTCGCGGATATGGAGGGGCAGCGGGTCGTGCCCCACCTCGTCGCCGATCACCTCGATGGTGCCGAGGACACACCGTTCGATCTCCACGCACGCGGTGGTCCTGTCCAGCACCAGACTCGGTTCCTCGGGGGAGTGCGGCGCGCAGTGCGGCTCCAGCGACCAGCCGGGTACGAGCGTGCAGTGCCGCAGCACGACCGCGCCCATGGGACCGGCGACATGGAGCCCGCGCCCGGTGATCAGCAGACCGTCCAGCACGATACGGGGAGCCGGGCCCGCGTCCTCCTGCCCGTCGCCGTCCCGCGTCCGGCCTTCCTCCCGCGCCCGGATGTTGAGCGCGTCCGGCCGGTTGCTGTACCAGTCGAGCAGCCGGATCACCGGCCGGGTGCCCTCGGCCGCCCGCACCTCCAGCCGGTCGCCGGGCTCCAGATCGAAGTCCAGCTGTTCCTGGTAGGCGCCGCTGTGCGTGATCTCGATCAGCCCGTCGGGCCCGCAGTGTCCGGCCCGCCGGTCCGAGCGCCACTGCCCGTACGCGTCCATGATCCGCTGGTACGGCCGGCCGGGGCCCACCCGGTAGACCGCCGCGGACGCCGGTGTCTCCCGGTCGCGCGGGTACTCACCGCCGCCCGTGTCGTCCGCGAACGCGTGGTGGTAGGTGACCCAGACGCCCTGGCGCGGCGCGGAGCGCGGGCCGAAGGCGATCCGGCCCAGCTCCGGATCGACGGCGACCTGTCCGCGCTTGGGCCGGTAGCGCCAGTCCGTCAGATCCGCCACCACGAGATCCGCCGGCGCCACCGGCTCGTCCTGGCCGTCGCGCCACACCGTGAAACTCCTGCCGGGACCGTAGTGGTCCGCGAGCCGGTCGGCGAGCTGCCTGCGGCGGATGAAGGCGGGGACGTTGTCGATGGTCGCGACATGGGTGGCCGAGGGCTCCGGCACCGGCCTGGTGACCAGCGGGGTGTCATTGCCCAGGATCGAGAACGTGTAGAGGTGACGGGCCCGGTCGACGCAGTACGCGGGCGCCTTGGTCAGGTGGTACGGCTTCAGCCGCCACACGAACAGGCCGACCCCCGCCGGGGAGTGGCCGCCCGGCGTACGCGCGGAACCGGCCCGCCGTACGTCCACCGACCGCGCGACCGTGCCGAACGGGCCGCCCGCGAGATCCAGCGCCGCGCCCTCCCGTACGTCCACGAGCCGGCCGCGTTCCCGCCGGCGCGCGTTCACGGCCGCCGTCCCCGATCCGTACAGCCTGACCGGCTGATGGTGCGCGAGGAGCCGGGAGAACTCCACGGCCCGCGCGGGCAGGCCCGCCACGTCCTCGGCCAGCTCCTCCAGCAGCGCCAGGGTGCCCTTGCGCCGCCGGTTGGCGACGGTCGCGGCGACATCGCCGCGCGGCGCCAGGGCCTCGGCGAGCCGGTCGCGCGCCTCCTCGGCGCTCCCGCCGCTCTCCAGCCCCTCCGCGAGCATCCGCTCGTAGCCGGGCAGCGGGGTGTAGCCGACCAGATCGCCGAGATACGGCAGCACCCAGGGCGCCGCGGTCTCCACGAACCAGTCCTCATAGCTCTGTTCGACCCCGTCGCGGACCCGGTCGACCTGCTCGGCGATCACCGCGAGCAGCGCGCGCAGCGGCTCCCCGCCCTCGGCGTCGCGCAGCCGGTGCCACTGCGGGAGCATCTCCGCGAGCCCGTCCGGTTCCCTGCTCATGCGGTGACCTCCGTCAGAATCAGCGTGTCGGCGACATGCGGTGACAACAGGGCGAGCTGGGCCGGCCTGATGCCCCGGAAGACACACACCGCCCGGCCCTTCGCGAGCCGCCGTGTATCGGTGATGTCCGGGTTCAGCCGCAGCAGTCCGGCCAGTGGGATGCCGTACCGGCCGGCGATCCGGGTGAGCGTCTCGCCGTCCTGCCCGGTGACCACGTGCACGTCCTCGTCGTACGTGGCGAGCCGCGCCGGGACCGTCTGGCGCGGCCGGTCCGGCAGCGCCGCGAGGGCGATCAGCTCCTCCGGAGTGACCGACGCCGGTACCCCGGTGAAGACATCGACATCCACATAGTCCACACCGGGCACCCGGTGCGCCGTCGCCAGTACGTCCGAGAGCCGGGCCGGTTGACCCAACTCCCTTCGCCCGCTGCCGAATTCATTCAGCAGTGCCTGGCGCAGCCGGGGTTCGACCACGCTCCAGGTGTGATCACGCGCCACCTTCACCCGCGCGGCGAGCAGCAGCAGCACCAACTCGCGTACGTCCACCCGCACGGGCAGGCGCGAGTCGCCGTAGCGGGCGAGCGAGGACCGAAGGGCGCCCAGCACCTCGGAGTCCTCGGCGATCGCGATGTCATCGACCCCGGCGACCGTCATATGCAGCACCCGACGCCGTCCGTCGAAGATCTCGCGGGCGGCGGCCCGGCCGATGCCCGCCCGGGAGCGGGCGAAGTCCTCGTAGTCCCTGATGGACACGAGCCGGTCCAGAGCGGAGACCGCGAGCGGGATCGTGCGCCGGGTCAGACCGGGACCGTCGGCGTCCGCGCCGCCCGTGGCGGGCTGCGGATTGGTGACGGCCGTGATGCCCAGCGGCCGGGTGACGGCCTGGGTGATCCGGTCCGCTGCGACGTTGGCGGCGCTGCCGGTGCCGAAGCGGTACCGGGCCCGTACGTTCTCGTGCCCGGAGGGCAGCCGGGCGCCGGACACCCCGTCGCCGAAGGTCACCGTCGTCCGCCCGTCCGCGGCCGTGCCGGTGACATACACCCGGTCGCTCGGACCCCGTCCGGCCAGGCTGTCCACCGCGTGCCAGAGCAGACCGTCGACCCGTACCTCAAGGGTGGGCGTGGCGCCCAGCGGATTGTCGGCCGGCAGCCAGGTCAGCGGTGACTGCCAGAGAGCGAACGTCTGGTTGATCCGGCCGGCGTCGCCGCTGCCGATCGGCTCGTCGCGGCTCTCGCCGTGCGACGCGGGCACCACATTGCCCCGGACCCGCACCGTGTCACGGCGGTAGCGGTGGGCCAGGTCCGTGGTGAGCGTGAGCTTCGTATGGACATGGTCACCGGGCAGCCGGGGGTCCAGCGCCTGCTCCACCGCCGCGATCACGGCCAGTTCGGTGCCCCGCACCCCGGCCGTGTGCGGGATGTCGGTGCGCTCGCCCGACACGATCAGATACCGTCCCGGCAGCAACCCGTCGTACAGCTCGGCCAGTTCGAGTTCATTGCCGTGGACATCCTCGCCCAGTGGTTCGTCGGCGAGCCGCAGCGCCTCACCGCCCGCGTGCACGGTGGTGTCACGGATCGTGGAGAGCAGCACGTCGTGCTCGTCCAGCCAGGGGTCGGCGAGCGTCAGTTCGGTGCCCCGGCCGGTGATGCCGTAGTTGGTGTACGCGGCGGTGCGTACGGCGGTCACGCGGGTGGTCAGGAACGCGAGCTTCTTGTCGCCCGGGATCCCGTCGGGACCCTCGGCGCCCTTGCGGGGCCGCTCGACCGCGACCCAGCTGCCGACCGTGATGCCCTCCTGCACGGAATCGAGCGGCAGGACATGGCGGTTGGCCTGCTCGGGAACGGTCGCGAGACCGATCTCGACGTTCGCGGGCTCGCTGCCGACGGTGTACCGCACGGTCAGCTCCAGGCCCGCGTGGGTGACCTGCTTGTGCTCTCCGGGAGCGAGCCACCACTCCTGGGCCTCGCCGTTGTGCACGGCGACATGGACCCGGCCGTCCTCGCCCGGCCGGGAGACGAAGAGTGTCCGCTCGGGAAGACCGGGCAGCAACTGGGCGGTCACGCCCGGCTCCTGGGAGTCGGCCGGGCGCCGGGACAGCCAGCTCAGATCGCGGTCCTGGGCGGTACGCGTCACCAGCGAGACCCGGCCGGGCGCCAGATCGAAGGTGATCTCGGCGGGCAGATTCTCCGACCGCTGAACGGACGAGCCGGTCTCCGTGTGCTGGAACTCGGCGCGTACCGGCACCCGGCCCGCGGCGTCGTACACGATCCGCATGGTGGTGAGGGACGAGCCGCCCAGCGGCCAGTCGGTCTGCCGGATGACCCGCCCGCGCTCGTCCTGGACGGGCTTGAGCGGCGCCGTCGCCCCGAACGGAGCCCCGGTCACCCGCATCGCCTGAAGCTCGCGCAGCAGCGCGGGCACGGCCGGGGCGGCGTTGCGCCACGCCGTGTACATCCCGTCCGCGATGCGCGGGTCGAGAGCGGAGAGCAGCCGCGCGCCGAGGTCGGAGCCCTGTGCGAAGAGCCGCGCCGGGTCGTGCGACAGCGCGCGTGCCCCGGACGGCGGTTTGACGACCCGGGAACGCAGCGCGGGCAGTATGGCGCCGAGCGCCCGCATGGCGGGGGAGTCCGCCGCCCCGGCGTGCGCGGGTGTGTGTACGGGTGTGCTCGCCGTGGCGTTCGTGGTGGCGCTTAAGGGGGCGTCCGCGGGGGCCGGTGGCACGGGCTGCGAGGGCTCCAACCCGGCCGCCCGCTCCATCAGTTCGCCGACCACGGCCTCCAGCTGCTCGAACCAGGCCACGACCTCCTCGTACGGAGCCGCCACGGCCTGCGCCTCGGCCAGCCGCTCACGCGGATCCGCGAGCCGCCGGGCGAACGCCGCCGGGGACGCGATGCCGTCCAGATCGGCGCGCAGCGGCGCCAGCACCTGCGTGTCGAACTCCTCGATGATCAGGCTGACGGGGCGCGGATTGGGGTTCTCGGGGGTGGGATCGCCCTCCTCCGACTCCCGCCCGTCCTCGGTGATCCACTCGCGCAGCTCCGCCACCAGCTCGGCGAGCGACGGCGGCGCGGACTGCGGCAGCCCGATCGCCGTCACCTCGTCGTCCCGGTCGATCCGGACCCGCGCGACCGGCAGCAGCAGCCGCTGCCCGGCCGTCTCCGCGTCCGCGCCGAAGACGAACAGCAGTTTGTCACCGGTCCGGAGCGAGACGGCCGTTCCGGACACCTGGATCTCGGACCGCTCGCGCAGATCGTCCGGGGTGAGCAGGGCGGGCCGGCGCCGGCGTACCGCCAGCTCGTTCCACGCCCACCTGGCCGTCAGGTCCTCACTGGTCTCGAACGTCCGCGACTCCTCGTCCGCCGAGGCGGGCACGCTGTTGCTGCGCGCGCCGCGCGGGATCAGCACCGGCAGGTCCGCGGCGCGCGGATCGCGGTCCAGGGTGTACACGAGATGGGTGTCGGCGGCGATACCGGGCCGTGGCCGGTGCCCGACCAGCCGCCCCAGCAGGGCCAGCGACCGGTACTCACGTGCCGTACGGAGATACCCCTCCTCGGCGATCCGCTCGGAGTGGAACGTGAGGAGATCACCGACGACCGCCCAGGAGTCGAGCAGCCCGATCGCCGGGTCGTCCGGGGTACGGACGGTCAGCCCGCGCAGCGCGGGGTAGGCGGGGGAGGACAGCCGGTCGAGCATGGCCGCGAGGAACGTACCGTACTCACCGACCCGGTAGTCGAGGGCCGTCCGGCCCGGCGGGTTGTACAGCGGCGGGGGCGCGTGGCGCTCGTCGTGCCCACCGCAGCCGCAGCCGCAGGTGCGGGTGTCGCTCATCGTGCGCCTCCGGTCAGTTCGATGGACAGCCGGCCGTTCTCGGGCCGGTCGGGGTCGTTGTCGCACCGCGCGATCTCCAGCGGGCCGAGCCGCAGCACGCCTTCCTCCAGTGCGGTGTCGTCGTCCGGGCCCTCGTCGAAGAGCCGGATCAGCCGAGTCACTCGTACGCTCTCCACGCCCTGGACGGCCGCCGCGACGGCCACCAGCCTGCTGAGCCGCACCGGTTCGCCGAAGGTCAGCGCGTCGGGGTGGAAGAAGCCGAGCCGGCCGCCCGACAGCCGCCGGCTGCCCAGCAGCCGGTACAGCTCGGCCAGGATCTGCCCGTGCTGATGGCCGGGCGCGGCACACACCGTGAGAGCGATGTCCAGCGGCACGTTCCTGGCGGGGCCGACGACCAGGTCATGGCCGATCCGGCGGTAGCTCTCCAGGGCGTACGACACCGAGTCGAGCAGCTCGGGGGAGGGATCGCCGGTCCCCAGCGCGTCGACGGCGACCTGCGCCTCCTGGACACTGCCCGTCCAGCGGATCTCCGCCGCCGCGCGCCGCACCCCGGGGAGCCCCGTCGCCAGCGCCGCGTAGTCCTCGGCGGTGACGGCGCGCAGCCGCGAGCGCTTGAGGTCGAGCGGCGCCAACTGGCGCACCTGATCGATGGGTTCGGGCTCCGTACCGCCGACGGCCGGCAGCGGATTGCGCACCCCCGCCACCGGCATCGGCTCCCCGGCGTCGGACGCGTCGGGATCACGGCTCAGCACCAGATGGTTGATGGCCTCCGCGCCGACATTGCCCGCCGTGCCACCGCCGAGCCGGTAGTGCAGCTCCAGCCGGGCACCCGGTCGCGGTCGCGCACCGTACCGGCCGTCGCCGAACCGCAGGGCGATCCGCCCGTCGTCCTCCAGCTCACCGACGAAGTGCCGGTCGCGCGGGCCGCTGGAGAGCAGATCCCGCCGGGGCGCCCAGGACGTGTCGCCGTCCGTGACACGCACCGCGGGCAGCGCGGCCCGAGGATCCTGTACGAGGGCCGCGGCGGGCCCGCGCAGTACCGCCTCACCGGGATGCAGTCCGACCGCGTACGCCGGGCCCCAACTGTGCGCGATCTCCCAGGCGATGGTGCCGTCGAGCACCGTGCCCGCGCGCGCCCGCGCGCCCAGAACTTCGAGCCGCCGCAGCTTCGCGGCGAGCAAACGCTCGCTGCGGTGCAGCAACTCGCGCAGCGCGCGCACCGGATGGCGCCGCAGCTCAAGACGTTCCAGCACCCGCAGCCCGAACAGCACGGTCAGCTCGTTGATCTCACGGTCCGCCAGTCCGTCGTGGTCGCGGGCACTGCGCCACAGCTCCACCAGCCGCTCCCGCACCCGGCCCCCGATCGCCGCCAGCCTGTCGGCCTGTCCGGCCGAGACATGCCGGGGCTCCGGGAACGGTACGGACTGGGCGACGGGGGAGCGGTCGAGCACCGGCCGGAAGCGCGGCCGGATGCCCGGATAGACGACCTGCGCCAGCAGGGTCGCCAGCGCCTCCGCCTGGGCGTACGCGGTGCCGGGGACGACCTTCTCCCGTCGGCGCCCCGCCAGCTCCAGCGTGAGCCCCGCGCGTACCGTCGCATTCTCACCGACGACGGTGAACAGCTCGCGGACCTGATCGGCCGTCAGCGAACGTCCACAATGCGCCTGTTCGATACGGGTGTTGATGAGCGCGGCCGTCGCGTTCCCGGCGTCCCCGTCCCAGCAGCCGAAGCCCGACGGCGCACAGGAACCGAGGACGGCGGGCGCCGGCGGGACGGTGACCGTCTGGGCCGCGCCGCCGTGGAAGGTCAGCGAACGGCCGTGGTCGACGAGCACGACGTTCCCGCGCGCCACGCTCACATCCTCGACCGGCCCGCAGCCGGGACCGCCGCGTGTGGACAGACAGAAGGGGAAGGCGAGCGCGTCCTCCCGCGCCCAGGTGACCTCCAGGACGGGCTGGTCCGCCAGCCGGTCCACGCCCGGGGTGACGGAGGTGAGGCGTACGGCCTGCCGGTGCGCCGGATCGGCGTCGCCGGGCGTACCGGAGCGCGGCCCCCGTACCTCCTCGATCAGCAGCAGATCGCCCGGCGACAGCTCCAGCGTCCGGGACACACACTCCTTGTCCGCCGACTCCTTGTCCGCCCACTCGTCGCGGAGCGTGGCGGCGGTGGCTCCCCTGGGCAGCGCGCACACCTCCTCGCCCCAGGTCCAGAAGCGGATGGTGTGGTGTTCGGGGGAGAGGACCAACGGCTCCTCGGCGACGACCGGTTCGAAGACCTCCACGGAACCACGTTCGCCCAGCACGGCCAGATCCCGGTCGTCGATGACCGTACCGATCTCGGGCCGGTCACGCGGCGCCGGCGTACGGACGTCGACGGCGGCGAAGCGGAACGTACCGGGCGGCAGTGTCAGCCGGCGCGCGGTCTCGACCGTGACGAACGCGCGGGCGTTGACCCCGTCGTGCATCGGATAGTCGATGAGCCGCACATGGCGGCGTACGGACACCCGGCGCCGCGCCGTGTCGAGATACGCCTCGGTCGCGACCGCGTCCTGCTGATGGCTGATCAGATCCGCGGTGTGCGCGATGAGTTCGACCAGGGTGGTGCCGAGATCGGCGGCGTTGCGCTCGACCCAGCCCGGGGTGGTCAGCGCCAGCCGGTCCAGAATCAGCCGGCGGATCGTGTCGTAGTCGCGCGCTGTGTAGTCGATGACGGGTGCGGGTGCGGGTGCGGGTGCGGGTGCGGTCGTGTGCGGGGGCGCCGCCCCGTCGGCCCGCTCGTCCTTCTCGCGGTCGAAGGGGGTGGGACAGTCCGCCCGGAAGTCGAGGCCGGCCCGGAAGTACCGCTGGTCGAAGCCCGGGAACGGCTCGGTGCCCGGCCGTCCGTACGGATCCGTCCCGACCACCGAGAGCCGGTAGCGGGAGGTGTCACCGGTGCGGTCGAGCGTGACGAACAGCCGGTCGTCCAGCTCCGGGTCCTCCTCGCGCTCCACCGACACCTCGACAGCCTCGATGCCGGTGATCCGCCGGCCGCCGTCGATCCTGATGTTCTCCGGGCAGAGCCCGTGGGGCGCCTTGCCGAGGAACGTGACGGTCAGAGTCAGCCCGTCGTCACCGACCTCGACCGCGTCCACACCACCGAGCCGCGCGGCCCGTACCTTCGTACGCCTGCCGTCCGTACGGCAGACCAGCTGATCGCTCGGCTCGCTCATACCGGGCCGCTCCCCTCGAACACCTCGTCGCGGCGGCTCGCGGTGGAGCGCACCACATAGCGCAGATACACCCGCACCACGTTCTCCTCGCTCACCACGTCCAGCGCCTCCACCTCGATCAGTTCGCCCAGCCAGCGCTGGAGCGACGCCTGCACGGACAGCTCCAGGGCGGAGGCCAGTTCCGGGCTGTTGGGTGTGAAGACCAGATCGAGCAGACCGCAGCCGAAGTCGGGGCGCATCACGCGCTCGCCGGGGCTGGTGAAGAGCAACTGCTCGATCAGATCCCGCACATGGTCGTCGTAGTCGGCGTGCGCGGTGCGCCCGCGCCGGTCGGTACGGAAGGGAAAAGCGATGTCGCTCCTCATCGGCTGGTCACCCCCCGGGTCACGGGGGTGATCACCGGCGGTCCCTGCGGTACCAGCGCGGCGCTGAAGCAGAGCGCGGACGTGCTGTCGAGCAGGGCGGGCACGCCGTCGATCAGCACACCGCCGCGCTCGGGCGTCCAGCGGACCGTGACACACGGATGGGGGACCCCGTCGATGTGGTGCGGGCAGCCGGTGACGGTGAAGACATCGGTGGCGGTGGGTACCGGCAGGCCGTCGATCCGTACACCGGACGACCGGGCGGAGGCGGGTACGACACGGCCGCCGTGCGGACAGCTGATCGTGGACCCACCGTTCACAACATTCCCGGACAACAGACCTCTCCCCGTTCTGTTCGTCTTCGTTTTCGTCGTCGTCGTCGTGATCGTCGTTGTCATCGCTGTCGCTGTCGCTGTCGCCATCGCTAGCGCTTCTTCGGCACGATCAACCGGCCCTCGTTGATGCTGACCTCGTCGCCGATCAGCACGATGGACGCCCCCTTGCCGTTGCCGATGGTCACGCCCTTCTCGTCGATCTGGACGTACGCACCGCCCTTGGCCTCCAGCAGGATCCCGTCGCCGCCGGGCACGTCCGACATCACCAGCTTGTGGGCGCCGGGAGTCTGGATCACCACCGGCTGCGAGGCGGGCAGCTCCGCGCTCGCGCGCGGCGGCAGCTCGGACGCCTCCCCGTACCAACACCCCGTCCAGACGGGGAAGCTGGGATCTCCCTGCTCGAACTCCACCCACACCCCGGCGCCGATCTCCGGGACGGCGTACTGACCCGACTGGCGCCCGGTGAACGGCAGGCAGGGCAGCGCCCAGGTCGACGCCTCGTCGCCCAGCACATCCGGCACCTGGGCCGTGATCCTGCCGATTCTGAGCGGATCCTTGTTGTCGATCACGCGGCCCCGGAACTTGCCGAGGAAGCGGTTGTTCGGTGCCGCCATACGAAAATCTCCTGGTCGCTACGGGCGAACGGTCGTGCCGCGGGCGATGAGGCCCTCGCGGGAGAGCGTGAAGTTCTGCTGGTACGAGCCGGGCCTGAGGTTGTGGGTGACGCTCTTGACGTAGTAGTCGCCGTCGTAGGTCACCCCGGCCCCCCGGACCCCCACCAACTCCCTTGGCCGCAGCACATATCCATGCCGGTTGACATCCAGCGACCCGGAGCCGGAGATCGCGTCCGCCGAGGTCGCGGCCCTGGCGAGGGCCTCGGCGCTCGCCTGCCCGAGGTCCTTCTTCGCCGTACCGGAGAGCGTTCTGCGCTTGAGCGCCGGGCTGGCCCGCCGACCGAGCGGGGGCCGCAGCGGACTGATGTCGGGCTGGGCGAGCAGCGTGGAGTCGCGCGACGCCGGATCCTGCACGCGCGCCTGCGGCTCCTCGCGGGCGGTCCCGTCGTAGGCGAACGTCAGCTGGTCGACGGTCGAGTTGTTGTCCATATTCACATTGAGCGCGTGCTGACGCTGCCCGAGCCGCTGCTCGGGCCCCCAGAACGCGCTGGACCGTCCGGGCACGGGCCCCGGGTCGAGAGAGAACATGTACCCGTTGGCCTTGGCCAGCTCGTTCACATACTGGAGATCGGTCCCGGTCTGGTAGTCGACGCGGTACTGCTCGCGGGCCGGCTGCTGAATCTGCTCGCGGATGATGCGCGCGTCGATCCCGTAGTCGGCGTACTTCGCGAGAATCCGCTCGACGCGCTGTGAGGGCGCGAGGTTGGGATAGCGGTCGGTCCGCTCCTCAAGGTCCATCAGCAGGGTGAGGTCCTCGCCGGTGACCGTGAGCGTCGTCTGCCCCGGCTGATTGCTGGCGCCGACCTCCTGACGCACGATCAGCCCGTCGAGCAGCACGGTCGTGGTCCCCTTGACGGAGGCCGCGACGATCACCCGCGTCCGCGGATCGAAGAACCCCTCGGGCAGCAGCCGCCGCGTGATCACACCGGTCTTCGTCAGATCGAACGCGATCTGGAACCCGCTCCGTTCCCCGGACGTGGTCGTGATCTGAGCGGACAGCAGCGCCTCGGTCACCTCCGCGGGCACGGGCCGGGTGAGCTTGGGCCCCATGTGGAGGGTGAGATGGACGGGCCCGGTCCCGATCGGCTCATCAGCCATGGCCGTTCCCCACGGCTCCGCCGGGCAGCGGAATCCCGATCACCCGCCCCGGCTCGTCGGTCAACTCGCGTGGATCGAGTACAGGGTTGGCGTCGGCGATCTGCCACCACTGGCCCGGATCGCCGAAATACCGCTGCCCGAGATGGTCGGGCCGTTCCCCACCGCTGACGGTGTGCGGCGCGACACCGTCCCCGGCCGTCGGGAGCGGCGGCAGCAACCGCCGCTTGGTGTACCGCACTTCGGTGCCGTCCGGCTGTACGTGCACCCCGATCTCGGCGTCGTGGTACCGGCTGCCGCGCGGATACGGATGGGCGCCGGGGATCCCGTCCCAGGCGCTCTCGTAGGGCTCGATCATGGTCCACTACCTCCCCATCGCGATTCCGCCACCGAGGCCACCACTCAGCCCCAGAGCACCGAGCCGCCCCGCCCCCAGACCTGCTGCGAGCCGCTCCTTCTGCGCCAGATGCGCGAGATACAACTCGGCCCCGCGATGCCCGGCGGGCAGATCACTGACCGTCAGCACCTTCAGCCCGATGCTGAGCGCGGCCCGTATGGGGTTCAGATTGACGTCGAACGCCGACTCATTGATCGACAGCTCGGTCAGCCGCACGGGCATGACGCGCTTGCTGCCCCAGGTGAAGAGGGTCAGCGGCGTCTCGATCGGACTGATCTCGATGGTCCCGTTCTGCGCCAGCCGTGAGGCGGCCCGTAACTGCGCGGTGGTGGGCTGCACCAGCATTTCGAGGACGGCGAGCTGCGGATGAATCCCATCGGGCGCCGCCACATCCAGCTGATCGGTCGCGTCGATCTCGGCGGTGAACTTCCACGTCTCCTGCGCGGGCCCCTTGAGCCGCAGCGCCTCATTCCGATCCCCGCTTCCACTGCCCCCTCCACCGGAGTCCCCACTACCGCCGGCGGCCTGGGGCGCGACGGAGCGTTCGAGGGTGTCGGGATTGAACTGGAGCACGATGATGCGCTGGGGCGTGCCGCGCTCGGGATCGACGATGACGATCCCGGACCGAATGGGCTTGGGAATATCCGCGTAGCGTGTCATGGCCCCTCGCTGGTAGCAGTGCCGTGGCGGCGGAGTCCGTCCAGTAGGACGCCTGCGTTGGTCCGTACATGGTCGACGGGGTCGGTACGTTGGATTTCCTCCACCAAGGCAATGAGTTCCGGCCAGCCGAGATAGCCGGTTGCGATGACAACGGCTTGACGAATACCAGCGTCAGGGCTGCCCACCATCGCGCGCAATTGCTCGACTGCGGCCTCACGATCCGTGGATGCTGCGGAGAGGGCGACTGCATAGAGCCCGATCAGCGTGTCGTCGCGATCATCTGCGTGTCGTACGAAGGAAAGGGCGTCCGGGAAAGTCCAGGTCGGCACGGCATTCCTCAGATCCGTGACTACGGACTCGCAGTCCGTGCCATGGATCAAGAAATATCGCATGCCGATCGGTCGATCCTGCACAAAGCGAATTTCGGTGCCCCCGTCGAGCGTCTGCCAGACGTCCACCGGAGTATCCGAACTTCGGTCTCCGGCCTCGATGGCGTTCCAATTAAAGTCCCATGCGATGTCTTGGACATCTTCCCGTGTCACCTGCGGCCGCAGTACAACTCGTTGTGATTCGCGAAGCATTTACTGTTTCCTTTATTGCGTTCCGTAGAATTTTGAAAGGGTGTCCCTCAGCTTATGGCGTCCCTCCTCGAAGGCGCTTTCCTCCGTGTCGCCGATAATTCCCTGGTTGTTGGTGATGGCGTTCGCCCACTGCTGCGCGAGTTGTGTCTCGCGCCGCACCAGTTCTGCGCGTTCGGCACGAGTTCCCCCCTGTGAGGTGGTGCCTGGCGCGCGCCCGGCCGCTGTCGCCTCGACCCCACGCACAGCGCGCATGGCCTTGGCCATGGACATCGGGAACCTTCCTCGCTGCCCTGTGGTCTGCGTTTCTTCGTACTCGGCGAGTGCTTCGTGCCACGACATTCCTCCCCGATTCTGCCCGCGGCGTAGCAGGTCTAGGGTCATGGCCGAGAACCCGATATTCGCCGGGTTGCGCACCGATTCTCGGACCAGCATAAGCCAGGCTGTATTGCGCAGAAGACGCCGATTCCTTCGGCTGAGTCTCTTGGGGAGTTTTCCGGTCCTGACGTACGTGCGCATGTAGTCGGCGATGTCCCGGTCCGTGAGTCCGCTGCCGGCCATCTTCTCTGCGATCTGAGGGTAGGCAAACACGCCTCGGGTGAACGCGTTGAGGAATCCGGGAGAGTTCAGTTCCAAGACTCTCTCGTGTTCTCTTCCGAAAATGTAGGACTCGTCCTTCCAGAGCGGAGGCTTGTAAGGGTCCATGGTATGTACCGCGCCGCTCGGCGTGGAGGTGTTCAAGTTGGTTCCACGCTCTCGCAGATAACGCACGGCCGCAGGAATGTCGGGACCCTCCGCGACCTCCACCGGCTGTGACGGACGGAATCTGCCGAGCAAGCCGGACTTCGAACGCCGCATCCTCAGGGCTCGCTGCTGGATGTCAGGATGGTCCAGCAGTTCCTGAGAGATCTCGTGCACCAGCGCTCGAATCTCATCCCCTGTCAACCTGAAGCCGCCGCCTGCCAGTGCCTCTGGATTGAGAACAGCCCGGACGTTGAAGGACGGAAGGCCTTGGACACGGAGGTCCGTCAGCCGGTACCACAGTCGCATCGCGCTGAGCGTTGAATCCAGCACAATGCCTGTGGTCCCGCGACGGAACATGCGCCGTAGTCGTGGCTGGATGCGGGCCACGATCCTGCGGAGCCTGTCGTCCTTCGACTCCGGAGAGTTCTCGTCCCGCCGCCGCTGGTCGCGCTGCCGCTGGCGTTGTTCCTGGCGCGTCCTCTGTTGCCGGCGCAGCAAGTCCCGGCGGTGGGCGTAGGCGTCTCGCATGCGGCGGGCGTTGTTGTCGAGGTCGCGGCGGCGCCGGTTGTCGGTGTCCCTGCGGCCCAGGGCGTCTTTGGCCCTGCGGGTGCGGTTGAGGGCGGCCCGTACCGTCTGCCTGGCGCGGTTCATGGCCCTGGCCGCCGGTGACGTGGGGCGGCGGCGCTGTGTTGGCCTTGTGGTGTTTGGTTCGCGGCGGGTGCGGTCCTGGGGGGTGTTCTGGTCGGTGCGGTCGGAGTCGTTCCGGCGGTCGCGGTCGTTCGTGCGGTCCGGTCGCGGGCGCGTGGAGGTGGCGGGGGAGCTCTGGGGGCGGCGCGTGGTGGGGCGGGGGGTGGCGCCTCGGGACGGGCGGGGGCGCCGGCCGGGGCCGGTCTGCGGGCGCTTCAGTTCGTCGGCGGTGCGGCGGGCCTGCCCCTGGGCGTCCCGCGTCTCCTGGTTCCTGCGCCGCTGGTCGTTCGGCCTCGGCCGCTCCGTCGCCTGCGGCCTGTTCGGGTTGTTCGGGCGCGTGGGGTCCTGGGGGCGCGGCGCGGCCTGGGGCCCTGAGGCGTTCGGGGTGTTCGGCTTGGCGGGGTTTCGTTTGAAGCCTTCCGCCACTCCCTTCAGGCGGTCGCCGACCTTCTTCACGTACCTGGCGACCCCGCTCAGCAGCGCCTGGTAGGCCAGTTCCAGCAGCGCCACCACACCCGACGCCACGGCCTTGGCGAACAGCAGGCCGGCGTTGCCGCCCTTGACCGCCTTCAGGTAGTCCATGAACGCGCCGAAAGCCTGCAGGATCTCGCTCAGCGCACCCCACGCGGCCTTCAGTGCGTCGATGATCGCCAGGACCCAGCCCGCGCCGGGGATGAGCTTGGCGATGACCTTGGTGACGACGATCTCACCGATGATGAAAGGCAGTTGGGGCTTGGCCTCTTCCCAGGCCTCCTCGGCCATCTGCTCCTTGCTCACACCACCGTTGAGCAGAGCGTCGAAGATCGCCTTCGGGAGGCCCAGCACCTCCTGGATCTTCTCGTTGAACCAGTTCTTGACGGCCGAGATGATTTCCTGGAAGAGGTAGTTCCTGGCGCCGTCCTCCGCCGAGGCCGCGGCGCCACTGATCCAGCCTCCCGGGTCGGTGATGATGTCCGCGGCGATCAACGCCCACTCACCCAGGGCGTTGAGCAGGCCCAGCGCGAAGTCCATGATGGCCTTGAGCCCGCTCATGACGGCGTCGACCGCCATCCGGAGACCTTCACGCAGCGCGTCGAGGAGACCGCTGAGCATCTCACCGAGCTGGTCGAGGAGGTCGTTGACCATCTGTCGAAGCTCGTCGGCGATCTGGTTGACCAGCTCGATCGCCGCGTCGCGGATCTGGATGACGAGATCGCGAATCTCGTTGGCGATTTCGAGGAGGCCGTCGAGCAGGTCCTTGCCCAGCTGGATCAGGGCCTCGGTGAACTCCTCGAACTTCTCGATGATGAACTCACGGGCCTCCTCGATCCAACCGAGAACAGTGCCCTTGAAGTCCGTGATCAGACTGGTGATCGCCTCCCGGGCCGCCCGGAAGACCCTGATGATGGCGTCTTTGAGCTCATTGAGCTTGTCCCGGATCCAGTCGAACGCCCGGGAGATCCAGCTGCCCGAGTCGTCCTTCGCGCTGTCGCGTTCGCTCCTGGCGCCTTCCTCCGCCCTGGTCCTCTCTCGTCCGATCTCCTCCTGATCCGTCGTCCGCCGGTTCTCGACGTCCTCGTCGGTCTGCTCCTCCTTGTCCTTGACGTCCTCGCGGATCTTCTCGATCTTGTCGCTCTTCTTCGTCCCGAGGGAGTCGAGCTCTCCGTCCTGTTCCGTCCTCCACCGCGCCCGGGACTCCTCGACCTCGGCGCTGGTCCGCTCGCGTTCTGTGGTCTGGGTCCTCGTGTTGGTCTCGATCTCGCTCCGGACGTCCTGCCTGTGCCGCTCCTGCGACTTCCTGAAGTCGTCGTCCTTGGCCTGCCGCTTGCCGGACATCGTCTTCTGGCCGTCGCTGTACGCGCTCTGGAGCTGCGGTCCGCGTTCGTGTTCCGCGACCTCCGAGACCGCCTCCGGCGGGATCCGCCCTCCGACCGGCGCGCCGCCGCCCTGGCCCGCGCCGCCGCCCTGCCCCTGGGCGCCCGGCACGTGTGCGGTCAGCGTCTCCTGCGGTACGTCGGGATAGATCTGGTCCTCGCCCAGCGGCCGGCCGGCGTCGTCCCGCCCTGACGAGTGGAGTTCCTGGCCCTTGGCGTCGAGTTCACCGCCCTGCTCGTCGACGCGGCCACCGGTCTCCCCGCCGAGCCCGACGCCGGGTGCCGTGCCCACCGACGCCTGTGCGAGCATCTCGTCCTCGGTCGGCAGGTCGAGGATCCAGCCCACGAGGGCGTCGGTGTCGATGATGTCGCCGCCACCGACGAGATTGCTGACTCCGTTCACGATCCCGGCGACAGCCTGCCCCCCGGCCGCCAGGCCCAGTTCGATCTTGCTGGGCTCCTCGATCTCCATCCCCGGGATCTCGCCCTCCGGGGGCTGGTCCCCCTCGACCTCCGCCTCCTCCTGCTCGGGGGCGTCGACCTGGGCTGCCGGATCACTGGAGTACTCGCCCGGGGCGGAGGTGCTCGGCGCGCCACTCAACGTCTGTGGTGCGCCCGACGGCCGTTCCGTCGTCGGCGGTGCCGCCTGGAGGGCCTGATGTTCTTCGCCGACGGTCCTGTCGACCGCGCCGTTCACACCGCCCAGCGCCTCAAGGGCGCGGTGCGGCTTGAGGTTCGCCGCGGTGCTGAGACCGGCCTCCGGTGACACCTGCGACAGGTTCGGCGCGGCCGGTGCGCGCTTCGCCTGGGCCGGCGCGGCACCGCGTGAGCCCCCGCGGCCTCCGCCACCGCCCGAAGCGCTACGCGTGCCACCGCCGCCCTTGACGGTCCGTGAAGGTGCGGAGCCCGACGAACGCGAGCCGGCCGGCGCGGCCGTCGGAGTCGGCACCGACGTGGGAGCGGCGGCGGGCTCGGGGGCCGAAGCCGGAGCGGAAGCGGGAGCCTCTGACCGCCCGCCCTCCGTCCGCTGGCCCTCCGCCCCGGGCTCCGGCGCACCGCCACCAGCGGTTCCCGCCGCGCTTCCCGTGCCCGAGACATGGGTGTCCCGGGCCGGGGAGGCCTCGGCCGAGGTGCCGGTCCCGGAGTCCTGCCCGTCCGAGCGGGCGTCGCCACTCGGGCCGGATCCCTCGGATGTGTCCGCGTCAGCCGTCGGCGCCGGGGACGTCACAGGGGCAGGAGAGGACGCGGTGGGTGAGCCGGAGGCCGTACCCGAAGGCGTACTGGAGGCCGTACCGGACTGCGCCGTCCCACCCGCCGACGCCTGCGCGTCGCCTCCCGCCGCCGACGGCTGGTCCTGGCCCTGGTCCCGGCCCTCGTCCTGATCCTGGTTCTGTTCCGCCGTCTCGGATTCCTGGGCTTCCGGTTTCTGGTCCGGCTCGGATCGCTCTGTTGCCGGTGCCGTCGATTCCCGGTCCCTGACCTCGGGAGTCGGTTCGGACCCCGTACGGTCAGTGGCCGCACCGTCGGACGAGGGCGGCGGGCCCACCTCCTGCTCGACCGGTTTCTCGGCCTGGAGGGCATTGGCCTGCCGGCCTTCCGCTTCGGCGCGGGCGGCCGGGGAATCATGCGCTTCACCGCCGGCGCCCGCCGACGCCGAAAGCTCGTCGTCCCCCGAGGCCGATTCCGCCGCGTCCTCCTCGTCCCGTCGCGCCTGTACCTCTTCCGCCTTGGTCCCGGGAGGCTCGGGGAAACTGGGCACCGACGGGTTGGCGCCCTGGTCCGGGGTGATCTTGTCCGCGGTCGGTACGCCGGACACGTCGAGGTCGGACGCGGGGAGGAAGTCCTCGGGCGTGAGCTGGGTGTTCCACGCGCTGTCTGTGTCGAACGCCTCGTCCGCATCGAGCTCTTGCGGCTCGCCGCCCGTACCGGACTCCGCGCCCGGCGGCTCATCCTCCAGTTCCCCGTCCTGGGGCCGGATCCCTTCGAGCGTGCTGCGGCTGCCCAGGTCCGCGGTCCTCAGCAGAGCGCCGGGCTCCACACCCGCCGACTCCTGACGGTCCTTGCGACGCTTGTCCGCCTCACGCGGCTGCTGCCCGGCGATCAAGGGTTCCACGGCGCCGGGCCGGTTCTTGGCCGCGGACTCCTCCTTGCTCGCCGCGGGCGCACCGCTGCCCCCGGGGCCGCCCGCACCATCGCCGGACTCGTTCCGGCCGTGCTGCTGAGACCCCGAGGACTGAGTGGCGCTCTCCGCCTCGGCCTTGCCCCCGGTGGTGACGGCGCTGCTCCGGCCACCGCCCTGCCCCGACGCCTGCGTCCCCTGTGAGGTCCGGCCGGACGTTCCGGTGGGCTGCTGTGACCGGGACCCGGCGGTACCGGAGCCACCGCCGTTCGACGCCGGCCGCTGCTGGTCCTGTCGCCGCTGCTGCTCCTGTTGTTGTCCCGGGGCGGTTGGCTCCCTTTCCTCCCCCGAGCGTTCGGGCTGCTGCTCTCCCCGTTCCCGTTCCTGTCCTCGCTCCCGTACCTGGTCCCGTTCCAGCAGTTCGACGACGTCCGGCACGGCCGCGGGGGCACTCAGGGCGTCCAGTTCGAGCGGGCCGCCGTCCTCGGCCTCCTCGACCAGATCGATCAGCCGGTCACGCTCCGAGGGGAGCAGTCGCAGCTCCAGCCGGTCGAGCACCGCGTCCTGCAACTCGGGTCCGAATCGGGTGAGTTGCGTGCGTACGCGCTTGGAGCGGTCCTCCGGGTCGCCGCGCAGCGAGCGCAGCAGACTGTTCGTCAGCCGGTCCACCAGCGTCGCCGGGTCGAGCTGCTCCTGGCGCCGCAGGTCGGCGTCGAGCGTCGCGTAGCGCAGCCAGCCCGGAGTGGACTCGTCCCGTCGTACGTCCGGGGCCGGTTCTCCGTCCCGTACGGACCGCTGGGCCGCCGACTCCGCCTCGCGCTCCATCGCCTGCTGCGGCAGGCTCACCGCGCCCAGATCGCGGCCCGCGCGCAGCGCCCCCAGGCCGTCCGGGCTCTGCACCGTGTGCAGCAGTTCGTGGGCCAGCAGGCGCTGTCCGTCCACCGTGCCCGGACGGTAGGCGCCCTCGCGGAAGAAGATGTCCTGGCCGACCGCGACCGCGTCCGCGCCCAGCAGTTCCGTGAGCGCGCCCGCGTCGCGGTCGGTGTGGAGGCGTACGCGGCTGAAGTCGTGGCCGAGCTGCTCCTCCAACTCGCGCCGTACGCTCAGGTCCAGGGGCTGGCCGGCGCCGCTGACGATGTTCTTCGGTTCCGGGGTACGGGACTTGGTCCGGGTCTTGCGCTTGCGCTGCTTGTCGTTCGCCGACTGGCTGTTCCGCTCCCCGGAGTGCGTGGTGCTCATCGCGACTCACCCCGCCCCGAGAGTCCCGCGTGCACCGCGCGCGCCAGCGCCTCGCCCAGCCGCCGCGGTGAGGTGGTCGCGGGCAGGGGCGGCAGGCCGGAGAGGGCGTCCAGGGCCCGGCCGCCGTCCGCCGCCAGGGGTACGCCCCGGTCCCGTACGAGCCGGGCCAACTCCGCCTGGAAGGCCGCCGACACCCGGTCGGGGTCCACGCGGTCGAAGCCGTCGAGCACCAACTCGCCTATGTCGACCCGTACCGTGTCCACCCGTACCTCGGACGTACGTGGTGCCTCGTTCAGACCCATCCGTGCACCTCCGTGGGTGTCAAGGAGCGATCCAGCTTGAGGTACTCGGTGCGTGCCGCCTCCAGCATGTGGCGCATCTGGAGCCGGTCGCCCTCCTCCGCGGCGAGGAAAGCACCCGACAGCGCGATATTGCGGATCGAGCCGCCCGCCACGGTCAGCCGGGCCAGACGCTCCGGATCGATGCCCTTCATCGGCGCCCGCGCGGGCAGCACCCGCCGCCAGATCTCCGCGCGTTCGGCCTCGCCGGGGAAGGGGAAGTCGACGACGAAGCGGATCCGGCGCATGAACGCCGTGTCCAGGGCCTGCTTCATGTTGGTGGTGAGGATCGCCAGCCCCCGGTACGCCTCCATGCGCATCAGCAGATAGCTGACCTCCAGGTTGGCGTACCGGTCATGACTGTCCTTCACCTCGCTGCGCTTGCCGAAGAGCGCGTCCGCCTCGTCGAACAGCAGCAGCGCGCCGCCCTGTTCGGCCGCGTCGAACACCCTGCGCAGGTTCTTCTCGGTCTCACCGATGTACTTGCTGACCACCTGCGACAGATCGATGATGAAGAGATCCAGGCCCAGTTCCCGTGCCATCACCTCGGCCGCCAGCGTCTTTCCGGTACCGGAGCCGCCCGCGAAGAGCGCGGTGACGCCCAGGCCCCGGCGCAGTGTCGCCTCGAAGCCCCACTCCTGGTAGACGGTGGCCCGCTGCCGCACGTGCGCGACGATCTCGCGGAGGATCCTCAACTGCCTTTCCGCCAGCACCAGATCACCCCAGGCCGCCTCCGGTTCGATCCGCCGGCCCAGCTCGTCCATCCCCATCCGGGCCTCGGTGAGCCCGGCACGCCAGGCGAGGCCGGCCGCGTCCAGATCGTCCTCACCGGACAGATCCCGTACGACGGCGGCGCCCGCGGACCGGATCAGATGGGGCGGCAGCGAGAACTGCTCGACCAGTCCCCGCAGGTCGTGTTCCGACACCGCCGGTACGTCCTGAAAGGCGTTCGTCCACACGCCCAACTGCTCCTCGGCGTCCAGCGAGGGTACGGTCACCCGCTCGCCGCGCGGCCGGGCGGTCTGCCGGGGGTCGAGGCTGGAGACCACCAGCGGCACGCCCGCGCTCTCCACGAACGCGTCGGTGGCCGCGGTCTGTTCACGGTCCGGCTCACCGACCTCCACCAGCAGCGCCGCGGGCAGCAGGATGGCCTCACGCTGCCAGAGCCGGGCCAGCCGGTCGCGTTCCGCCGGATCGGTGGGCAGGTCGTCAGCGGCCAGCGCGTACAGGCCGAGCCCCGAGCGGCGGGCGCCCGCGGCGGCGATATCGGCCCGGGAGCGCAGGTCCCCGCCGACCAGCTCGACACGTAACGGGGCGTACGGTCCGGCGCCCGCCAGCCCCGCCGCGACCCGGTCCGCCGCCCGTTCGAAGGAGGCGGGGAGGGAGTCCGGCGCGGTCGTACGGCGCAACAGGCCGTGCAGCCGCGCGTCCAGATACGGCGAGCCGACGAGGAAGTGCAGGACGCGTTCGTCGAGGCGCAGCCGGGAAGTGGTCAGCCGTGTCTCGTCGTCCAGCTCGATCAGTCGCCAGCGGCGCAGCGGGGCGACGGGCGTCAGCGCGCTCCAGTGCGGCTCCGCCAGAGCGGCGAGGGCGAGCGAGAACGTGGGGTGTGCCCGGTCGGGATCGCCGCTCGCGGCGGCGCACCGGGCGCCGGTGGCGGGATCCAGCTCCGCGGCGGCGGCGAGCAGGATGACCTCGCGCTCGAACGCGCTGAGCCCGAAGCACCTGACGAGCGCGTCCAGGGTGCCTGGACCGGTGCCGATGCCTCCGCCCGTATCGGCGCCCCCGCCCCCGCCCGTGTCCGCGCCTGGAGGCTCGTCGCCCTCCGTCGGTCGCGTACGGTCCTCGGCGCGTCGCGCGTGGGCGTCGACACGCGCGAGCACGGACCGTACGGCCGCGGCCAGCGCGCGACCGTCCGTGCCGGCGCCTTCCGCCGCGCCCCGGTCCGCCCCCTCGTACGTACCCATGCCCTCACCCGCCCCCGTCTCGCGCACCGTGCCTCAGCTCTCCGTGCCGTCGTCGCCCGCGCCGGGCTTTCCGCGGGTGTGGGTACGGGTACGAGAGGCGGACGCGGCCCGCTTGGCCGGTGTCTTGGCGGTGGCGGTCCTGCTCGCCGCGCGCTTCTTCGCGGGCGCGCCGGCCTTCGGCTTCGTCTCCGACTCCGGCTTCGTCCCCGTTTCCTTCTCCGCGGTGGCGCCCTCCGTGGCGGTGCCGTCGGCGTCCGACGGAGCCCCCGCAACGGACGGAGCCCCAGCGCCCGACGGATCCCCCGCGACCGGCGGCACCGGCGCGCCCGGCGCCCCGAACGGCAGCGCCCGTACCGTCCGCCGCTCCACCGGTTTCGCCGGTACGGGCCTCTCGCGGCCCTCGATCAGCACCAGCGACGCCTGGTAGGCCACCGACAGCGTGTACGGCGTGTGGTGGAGCATCCCCCACAGCTTCGACGTCTCGTCGATGTCCATCACCGTCGGTGTGAAGCGCACCCGCTGCGCGGACGCGGCCAGATCGCTGCCCGCCAGATACGGACGCTCGGCCGCCAGCTCGATCAACTCCTGTGACAGGACCGGGATTTCGTGCAGGGTCCGGACCACACACCCGATCAGCCGCTGGCTGACCAGCTCGGCCTCCTCGCCGTACGCGCTGATCAGATAGTGCAGATCGAGCGGCGCGGCGGGACGCTTGATGAGTGTGCCGTCCGACGCGCGTGTCGGCAGGTCGGTGTGGCGCATCGAGGCGTTGGGAGTGACCTGGTACAGAAAGACATTGATGGTCGGCTCGGCCGGTGGCTCGGCCGGCGGTTTACGGGTCTCCACCTTGACCGCGATATCGATCTCGGGCCCCAGATTGCTCTCGATCAGCAGCGCCAGGGCCTGGGTGACCGTCGCGACGGCAAGTGCGTTGCTCATGGCCTCAGTTCCTCTTCTTCTCGCCGCGCGACAGATAGTCGTCCAGGGTCAGCGCGGGCCCGCGCCGTCCGGTGTGATCGGGGCGGTCGGCGGCGCCGGGGCGATGTCCGCCGGGCGGTGGCGCCGCGCTCACTTCGAGCCGGCCGATCTGTACGTGGACGACGCGCTCGGCCTGCTTGGGCGCACGCCGGCCCACCCCGTTCGGCGCGGCGCCCCGGGCGGCGGCGGTGCCGGCGTCGCGCGGCCTGAGCGGTGCGGCGGTGGCCGGGGGAGTGGCGGCGGCGCGCGGCGCGGTGGCGGGCGCCGCCCGCTCCGTGCCGGATGACGAGGGGGCCCCGGGCCCTCGCGGTGTGCGCGGGCTGTCGCCCGACGCCGGTCGTGGCCCCGGAGCCCGGTGGGAGAGCGGCGGGAACAGCGGTCCCGTGCTCGGCGCGGCGGCGGAACCGGCGGGCCGCTCGTGCTCGCCGCCCGGACGCACCGCCTCGGTCCGTACGACCGTATGCCGGTCCGTCCGCACCTCGCGCCGCTCGCGCACCAACTCGGCCGGACCGGAGGACGGTTGGGAAACGGACGGGATCAGCGCGGCCGGCTCGTCGGGCTCCCGCGGGCCGGACCGCAGCGCCTCGACCCGCTCGTACGGGCCGGGAAGCCGTGGCCGGACACGCGTCCTGATCCCGGTACCCTCGGCGCCCGCGATCCCTTCCGCACCCTCGGCGCCGCCCGCCCCGGGCACCGGCGTGTACCGGGCGAGCAGCCGGTCGAAGTAGTCAGGCATCGGCACACAGCTCCAGGTAGTAACGACGCCGCAGCGGGCTGAGCGCCAGGATCTCCGGCTCGCTCCACCCGTAGGCGCTCGCGAGCAGATGGACATCGAGCAGCAAGTCCCGGGCCCAGGTGTCCAGTTCGGTCCACAGATACGAGGTGATGTCCAGTTCGGCGGGGGTGACCCCACCGCACTCGGGGCAGCTGACGTTGAGCGTCACGTCGGCCGCCGGATCCGCCTCCGCCGCCGTCTCGGAGAGGCGCCGTCGCAGATCCGCGGGCAGCAGTTCGGCCAGCCGCTCCGGCGGCACCGTCTCCCCGCCCCGTACGGCCGAGAGCGCGCAGCGCGCGACCAGCAGCCGACGGGCCTCCGCCGCGTCCGGTGCGGAGCCGGCCGCCGCGAGGTCGGCGACGGTGGGCAGCCGGAACTCCACCACCCAGTCGTCCTCCGCCACCCGCAGCGGCCCGTCCGGAGTCCGCCCCCGGACGCCCAGCACCGTGGCGTCGAGATCGAACTCCATCGCCTCTCCGCACGACGCGCACTCGACGCGTACCTGCATGCGCTCCCCGAACAGGGCCCGGCGCAGCGCGAAGAGATCCGCCTCCCGCGCGCCGACCGGCATCGACAGCAACTCGTCGGTGCCGGCCCCCGGGCGGGCCGCCCGGTGCAGCAGCAGGGACCGTCCCGCGTCGTGCTGCGCCAGCCCGGATTCCCAGGTGGCGAGCAGCTCGGCCGGCCCCGTCGGCGTCATCGCTCATTCCTCCGTTGTGCAGGTGCTACGGGTTGGTGCGGGTGGTACGTCGTACGAGCGATACGAGTCGTACGAGAGGTGTGAGTGGTACGTGAGATGCGAGTGGTACGCGTGGTACGGCTCGCGCGGATCAGGCCGGATAGGTGAACGAGGGCTCGACCGGCTCCTCCACCTCGTAGTCCCGTTCCCAGCCCTCGCATTCGAGCTTGACGCTCTGGATGGCGACGGCGTTCGCGTTGGCGTCCAGCTCGCCGAGCACCTGGTACTCGCTCACCCAGGCCCGGTAGAGCTTGTGCGAGACGGCCACCTGCCCGGCCTCGTTGAGGACCTGGATGATGATGTCCTTACGGAAGTCCCGCAGTGAGACCTCCGAGCCGAGCCCGGCCCCGACCTGCCAGACCTTGTTGGCCCAGCGGTCGAACTCCGGGTCGTGGGTGACGCCGCGTTCGAGCGTGACTCCCTCGAACTCGGAGCGGCCCGGGGACTTCCGGGGTGAGCTGGGGTCGCCGCCGTGGCGGTGTTTGACCACTTCGGTGGTGCGCTTCAGCGGACTGATCTTGCTGACGCCCGCGACCGTTCGACCGTCCCACAGGACCAGGAACTTGAAATTCTTGTAGGGGTCGAAGCGATGGGCGTTGATCTGGAACTCAGCCATCGGTTTCCTTCGTGTTCCTTTTCCTCGGTTACGACAGGTCGAACTGCCCGGCCACCTGCTGGATCTTCACGATCACGAATTCCGCGGGCTTGACCGGCGCGATACCGATCACGACATTCACCACTCCGCGCTCGATATCGGCCTCGGTGGTGGTGTCCTTGTCACACTTGACGAAGTACGCCTCGCGCGGTGTGCCGCCCTGGAAAGCGCCCTGCCGGAACAGATCGTTGAGATAGGCCGAGGCCTTCAGCCGGATCTGCTGCCACAACTGCTCGGTGTTGGGCTCGAAGACGACCCATTGCAGACCGCGGTAGAGACTCTCCTCGACATGGAGCGCGAGCCGGCGCACCGGCACGTACTTCCACTCGCTGTCGAGCGCGTCCGCGCCCTGGAGCGTACGGGCGCCCCAGACCAGCGGACCGACCACCGGGAAGGTGCGCAGGGAGTTCACGCCCAGCGGATTGAGCAGTCCGTTCTCCCGGTCGGTGAGCTTGACCGTCAGCGACCGCACCCCGGCGAGCCGCGCCTCGGTCCCGGCCGGCGCCTTCCAGACCCCGCGCTCTCCGTCGGTACGGGCGATGACCCCGGCGATGGCACCCGACGGCGGGAAGGAGCGCAGCCGTCCCGTGAGCGGGTCCGTCAGCTGGAGGTGCGGGAAGTACAGCGCGGCGTGATCGCTGCGTACGGGTTCGAACGCGCCGATCCCGGCGCGCGCGGCGTCCACGCTGCCCCAGGTGGACGGCGAGTCCACGAGCAGGAAGATCCGCCGCTCCCGGCAGAGCTGCTCGGCCGCGGAGAGCACGGTGACCATGTCCTCGGTGGACTCGTACGCCGAAAGCTCGGGCAGGGCCAGCAGATTGACGTCGTCCACATCGCGCAGCGCCTGCACACCGGTCTTGCTCGCCTCGCTGCCGATGAGGTCGCGCGGTCCGGGCGGATCGCCGTCCTTGCCGCCCTGGAGCGGGAACACGGGCGGGTTGACCGAGGCCTCGAGACCCAGGTCATTGGCGCACTCGCCGACGAACCGCACCACGTCGTCGGGGTCGGCGGACCCGGCGACGACCTGGATCCGGCGGCCGAACGCCGTGACCTCGGCGCCGGCGAAGGTGTGCTTGCCCGGGGCGTCCGGGAGCGAGCGCAGCTTGCGTTCCAGCAGGAGGGCCAGCTCCGTGACACTGCCCGGCGCCTCGCCGTCGTGGTCGGGGTCGTGGAGGGTGAACTCACGCTCCACGTCGCCGATCTTGACCTTCAACTCGACGTTCAGATTCGGAAGTTCCGCCGAGAAGGGCTTGGAGACAGTGCCGGAGGGGTCGGGCCTGTCCTCGTCCAGGGCCTTCACACGGACGAGGGAGGAACCGGCGTTGACGACCGTCTCCACGAACCGTCCGTGCCCGGCGTCCATCGACAGCCCGGTGAAGATCTCACGGGCGCCGCCGCGCGCGTCCAGGATCCGGAGGTTGAAGGTCTTGTCCGGGGTCGGTGTGTCGTGGTCGACGGCCACCCGCAGCCCCGAGCCCCAGACGCCGGGTTCCTTGGCGCGTACCTCGAGCACCGGGCACTGACTGTGCCCCTCGGTGGATTCGAGGGTGACGCAGGCTTCTTCGCCGGTGCCGGCCTTGGCCACGCGCACGATCACCGCGACGGAGCCGCCGTTGCCGAAGAACTGGTGGACGGCGTAGCCGACCGCGCTCTGGGAGGTGAGCCCGCCGAAGCGGCGCTCGAAGTCCGCGAAGCTGGTGATCCGCACGGGTTGGTTGAGCGGACCCCGGCGGGTGTGCCCCACGAACGCGGTCACCGAGGTGGTGACCGAGGCGATGGTACGGGTGCTGCTGGGAAGCTCTTCGATGTATACGCCGGGATAGCCCATGTGCGTCGGCATTCCCCCTCCATTCCCTTCGCGCACCAAGAGATGAGGAGAGGAAGTGCAGGGAACGCGCGTACGCACCGAACTGACCGGCCTACGCGCTCTCCGTTTTTTCCCCCGTCACACACCCCGTGCGATATCGGTCTCGCAGGGCCATCCGCATGCGTATGCGAAGGCCGCATGCGTATGCGTCAGTGGCTCCTGATGCATGAGTGCCGCTTGCGAGTCTGGATTGTGTGTCAAGGGATGGTCAAGAGAGTGATTCAGTCATCGACTGATCATTTTCCGCGATGCCGTTCGGAGGCAATAGGGTGTGGTCAGAGGGGCGTCGCCGGAAGGGTATGAAGATGAATTCACGACCGCTTCACAGGACCGCTCGATCCCTGCGCGAGAAACAAGCCGAATTGAAATCCGTCCGGCGCGCCGCCTTGTGTCCTGTTGGTGAGGAATGTGTGGCTTGGGCGGCTTATGTCAGCGGGTCAGATACGTGACCGCGCCGCAGACGCCGCTCGCCACCCCGACGGCCACAACCGCCGCCGCCACCGTGCGGGTTCTGAGCTGCCGGTAGCGCGCGGTGTATTCGCGGCGCAGTTCGGTTGCGCGATCGGAGATCCGTACGAGCATCGCCCGGGAGGCGGCCGCCCGGTCCGCGGTGTAGACCCGCTCCACGTCCTCACGCTGAGCCGTGGTCAGCCAGGGCAACTGCGCGGTGAAACGGGCGGCCTGCCGGCGTACGTCCTCGATCTCCGCGCTCCAGAGCAGATAGCCCTCGATCTGGTAGAGACCGCGGGCGCTCTCCTTGTCGGGCTCCACACCAATCTCCTCAGCTCTCCCCGTACCTCGTACCCCGTACCCCGTGTCTCCGGACAGGGGCCGTCATTTCTGCCGGTCACCCGGTGCCACGGTGGCGGAGGCCGCGGGGTTGTTCAGCGCCTCGTCGAGCAGCCGGATGGACGGATAGTGCAGATCGAACGCGGGGGATTCGGAACGGATACGCGGCAGGGTGATGAAGTTGTGCCGCGGCGGGGGGCAGGAAGTGGCCCATTCCAGCGAACGTCCGTACCCCCAGGGGTCGTCGGCCTCGACCTGCTTGCCGTACTTGGCGGTCTTCCAGACGTTGTAGAAGAACGGCAGCATCGACAGGCCGAGGACGAACGAACTGATCGTGGAGACCATGTTCAGCGCGGTGAAACCGTCGGCGGCGAGATAGTCCGCGTAACGGCGCGGCATACCCTCGGCGCCCAGCCAGTGCTGGACGAGGAAGGTGCCGTGGAAACCGGCGAAGAGCGTCCAGAATGTGATCTTCCCGAGCCGCTCGTCCAGCATCTTGCCGGTGAACTTCGGCCACCAGAAATGGAATCCGGCGAACATCGCGAACACCACCGTGCCGAACACCACATAGTGGAAGTGCGCCACCACGAAGTAGGAGTCGGACACATGGAAGTCCATCGGCGGCGACGCCAGGATGATGCCGGTCAGGCCGCCGAAGAGGAATGTGACCAGGAAGCCGATCGACCAGAGCATCGGCGTTTCGAAGGACAGTGAGCCCTTCCACATCGTGCCGATCCAGTTGAAGAACTTCACCCCGGTCGGTACCGCGATCAGGAAGGTCATGAACGAGAAGAACGGCAGCAGCACACCACCGGTCACGAACATGTGGTGCGCCCATACCGTGATCGACAGCCCCGCGATCGCGACTGTCGCCGCTACCAGACCGATATAGCCGAAGACCGGCTTGCGGCTGAAGACCGGGAGGATTTCCGTGACGATGCCGAAGAACGGAAGCGCGATGATGTAGACCTCGGGATGGCCGAAGAACCAGAAGAGGTGCTGCCACAACAGCGCCCCGCCGTTGGCCGCTTCGAAGACATGCGCGCCGAATTTGCGGTCCGCCTCCAGCGCGAGCAGCGCGGCGGCCAGAATGGGGAAGGCGAACAGGACCAGTACGGCGGTCAGCAGCACGTTCCAGGTGAAGATCGGCATGCGGAACATCGTCATGCCGGGCGCGCGCATACAGATGATCGTGGTGATGAAGTTGACCGAGCCGAGGATCGTCCCGAAGCCGGAGAAAGCCAGACCCATGATCCACAGATCGCCGCCGACCCCCGGCGAGCGGACCCCGTCCGTCAGCGGCGAATACGCGAACCACCCGAAGTCCGCCGCGCCGTTCGGCGTGATGAAGCCGGCCACGACGATGAGAGATCCGAAGAGATAGAGCCAGTACGCGAAGATGTTCAGCCGTGGGAACGCCACATCGGGTGCGCCGATCTGCAGCGGCATGATCCAGTTCGTGAATCCGGCGAACAGGGGTGTGGCGAACATCAGCAGCATGATCGTGCCGTGCATCGTGAACGCCTGATTGAACTGTTCGTGCGAGATGATCTGAATACCGGGACGGCCCAGTTCGGCGCGCATGAAGAGCGCCAGCACCCCGCCCATGATGAAGAACGCGAACGATGTCAGGAGATACAGCGTGCCGATCGTCTTATGATCGGTGGTGGTCAGCCACCCCACGATGACTTTGCCCGGCTCCCTGCGCCGTACCGGCAGCTCATTCTCGTAGCTGTCGTCGGCCTCGGCCGATTCTTCCGTGCCCGTCGTGGTCACCGTAACGCTCCTCCGGTCAACAGTCCCGTGTGAACTCGGCAGCAGCATGGCGTTGCTTTCACCGGGCCGGTGCGACCTTCTCCCTTCCGGCGCGTCGCGAGAATCGGAACCGGATCCGGTGGAATTCCCGGGAGGCGTGCTGTGACTGGGCCGATGGGCGGCCGTGCCGCGTATCGGGGCCTCTCCGCCGGGCAATCGCCGCCGGGTCACATTCACCCGATCGTGGGGGTCCCTGTTCGCCGCCCAGAGGCGGGGACGCGACGGGGACGGAGAGAAGGCGGGGGCGGAGAGAAGGAAGGGACGGAGAGAAAGAGGGGGCGGGGACGCGACGGGAAGGGGGCACGGGGACAATTCGTTGAGGGCATCGACAGATGAGGGGAAGAGTGGTTGATTACTCACATGTCATCCTCGGGAAGACGCCGGTTGTCGACCGCGGACGAGCGTCGCGAGACAGTGCTGCGCACGGCCATGCACGCCTTCGCGGCCCGTGGGTACTACGGGACGAGCACCACGGAGGTCGCGGAGGCCGCCGGTATCTCGCAGGCCTATCTCTACCGGCTCTTCCCGCACAAGGAAGCCCTGTTCGTCGCGCTGATCAACCACTGCGCATGGCTCGTGCGCGAGCGGATGTCACGCTCTCTGGCCGCCGCGGAGAGCAGCGATCCGGCGGAGGTGCTCGCCACCGTGACGTCGTCCTTCCGTCGACTGGCCACCGAGGAGCGGGACTTGGTCATGGTGCTGCTCCAGGCCAACTGCGCCGCGAGTGAGCCGGCGATCCGCGCGGCCGTGCGCGACTGCTACGCGAAGCAGGTGGAGTACGTACGGGCGGCGTCCCTCGCCTCCGACGAATGTATCCGGGGGTTCTTCGCGGACGGCATGCTCGGCAACGTACTCGCCGCCCTCGATGTGGCGGCCGTGGACGCTCCGTGGGCGCGCACCCTCTCCGGACATGGGCACGGGCACGGGCCAGGCCGCGACCACGGCCCCGGCCCCGGCGACGGTCGCCCTTCCCCACCCAACTGAACTTCCGGGAGCGGGAATACGCTCCCGCCCCACCTCGTTGAGCGCGGGGAGTGATTGACCACTCTCACGCTATCCGAGGGAGAACATCCGTGACATCGACGGCACCGGCGGCATCAGCGACACCGAACGAGCGGGCGAACAGGGCGGGACAGATCCTTTCCCGCTCCTTCAGTATCGGGGACCTGGTCCTGCCGAACCGGATCGCCATGGCGCCCATGACGCGCAACTTCTCGCCCGGTGGTGTCCCGGGCGCCGATGTCGCGGACTACTACGCGCGCCGGGCGGCCGGCGGCGTGGGGCTGATCATCACGGAGGGGACCCATGTCGACCACCCCTACTCCGGGCGCGAGCAGCAGATCCCGCGTTTCCACGGGGAGGACGCGCTCGCCGGCTGGGCCCGGGTCGTCGACGCCGTACACCGCGCCGGCGGCCGGATCGTTCCGCAGCTCTGGGCGGAGGGCAGCGGCCGGGTGACCGACGACGAGTCGGTGGCGAAGGCGGTCAGCCCGTCCGGGCTGGGGCTGGACGGCAACCCGGAGGGCCGGGCGATGAGCCTCGCCGAAATCGACGAGGCGGTCGCGGCCTTCGGCGCCGCGGCGGCCGATGCCGAGCGCCTCGGCTTCGACGGGATCGAGCTGCACGGCGCGCACGGCTACCTCATCGACCAGTTCCTCTGGTCCCGTACGAACCGGCGCGCCGACGCCTACGGCGGCGACGACGCGGCCAGGATCCGCTTCGCCACCGAGATCGTCGCGGCCGCGCGCGCGGCGGTGTCGCCGTCCTTCCCGATCATCTTCCGGCTGTCCCAGTGGAAGGCACACCACTACACCGCCAAGCTGACCGAAACCCCCGAAGAGCTGGAACGTCTGCTCACCCCGCTGGCCGAGGCGGGCGTCGACGTCTTCCACGCCTCGACACGCCGCTACTGGGAGCCGGAGTTCGACGGCTCGGAGCTGAACCTCGCCGGCTGGGCGAAGAAGCTGACGGGCCGGCCCACCATCACCGTCGGCTCCGTGGGACTGGACAGTGTGTTCCTGGAAGCTGTCGAGCAGGGCAAGGTGAAGGGGATAGCGGGTATCGACCCGCTGCTCGACCGGCTGGAGCGGGACGAGTTCGACCTGGTGGCCGTCGGACGCGCGCTGCTGGCCGATCCCGAGTGGGCGGTGAAGACGATCGAGGGGCGGGCGGACGAGCTGGTGCCCTTCGACAACAGCGCGATGACGGAACTGCGCTGACCGGAGGACCGGCACAACGACGGGACGAGCCGGCCCCTCTGACACGTCGGAGGAAGGGCCGGCCGTTCCCGCATTCCCGCGCCCGCGTCCCGGTTCGGTTCCGGTGTCCGGCCGGTCAGGGCCTGTCCCAGGCGCGGCGTTCGTCGTCCCGGGGAGCGTGGACGACCTCGGGGGCGCCGCGCCCGTACGTCATCACCGGGCGCGAGGCGTCCCAGGCGGGCCAGCCCGGATCCCCGGTGGCCGCGAAGCGCACCCAGTCGGCGTGCATGGTGTCCGCCAGGGACTGCGGCGCCCCGGTGCCGGTGAGCGAGCGCGTGGCCGGCTCCCGCAGGGTGTCGAAGACGAAGCCGATCTCCAGGGCGTGGCACGCGCCGAGCCGCTGGACCGGCGAGGGCCAGGCGAACTCGTAGAAGTAGGTGGCGGCCGGACCGTTCCCGCGCGCGTCGGCGAGCCGGGTGAGCGGGATACGCAGCAGCCGGTCGGTGGCGAGCGCGCCGAGCAGCTCCCCGGGCGACGCGTCCGGCCGGTTGGCCCGGTACACCGCCGCCGTCCTGCCCCGTACCCCGAACCGGGCCATGGCGAGCCGCAGCGTGACCGGACCGATCCGGTCGAGCGCACCGCTGGGTATGAACCACAGCCGGTACTCCTCCGAGGTGGTGCCCATCAGCAGACCGATCTCCGCGCCCTGCCCCGCCGCCAGCGCGGCGGCCGGGTCGCGGGGCAGCACCTCGCCGTCCACCACGAGATCGAAGCTCGCGCCGCCGCCCAGCGGGCCGCCCGCGGTCACCTCGCGCTGCGCCCGCAGCAGCCGGTCGCGGTCCACTCCGGCGAGGGCCGCCGCCGTCGCCGGGACCCGCAGCCGCCGGGCGACGCGCCGGGTGGTGCGCCGGCCTCTGGCCGGAGTGACAGCGGACGGGACGCCGCTCTGCAGCACAGCGCGCCGCAGCAGACCGGCGGAGAGCGGGGAGGCCAGGATCCCGGCGACGGAGAACGCCCCGGCGGATTCGCCGAAGACGGTGACCAGTTCGGGATCGCCGCCGAAGGCCGCCACATTCCGCCGTACCCACGCGAGCGCCGCGAGCTGGTCCCGCAGCCCCAGGTTGGCGGGCGCGTCGGGGAACACCCCGAACCCCTCGATGCCGAGCCGGTAGTTCAGCGACACGAGGACCACGCCGTCCCGGGCGAACGCGGCGCCGTCGTACGTGGGAACGGCCGACGAGCCGTTCCGCAGCGAGCCGCCGTGGATCCAGACCATCACGGGCAGCCCGGCGCCGCCCGGATCGGGGGTCCACACATTGAGGTTCAGACAGTCGTCCCCCGGCACCGACGGATCGGGCAGCAGCCGGTCCAGCGGCGGGGCGTACGGCGGCTTCGGGGCGGTCGGCCCGAAGGCGGAGGCCTCACGGACACCGTCCCACGGCGCGGGCGCGGCCGGCGGGCGGAAGCGGTACGGGCCGACGGGCGCCGCCGCGTACGGGACACCGCGGAAAACGGCGAACCCGCGCTCGATACGGCCGCGCACCCGGCCGTACTCGGTGCGGACGACGGGTGCGCCACCGGAGACGGGCTCCACGCCCACGACGGGCTCCACGCCCACGACGGGCTCCACGCCCAGAACGGGGTCCACGCCCACGGGGTCCGTGCTCAGGCCGGGCTCCACGCCCATGGCGGGGTCCGGGCCGGGGCCACTGATCATCCGGTTGTCCTCCCTTCCCTCGTGCACGCCTCGCACGACATCGCCCCTTATACGTCCCCCGTGCACCCCTCATACATCCTTACGCGCATAGTGATCCCGTTGCCCGTGCACCGAGCCCCGCAGTCCGCCGAGCAAGGAGTAGGACCATGACCACCGTCACCGCGACCCCCGCCGCCACCGTCGCGCGGCTGCGCGCCACCTTCAACACCGGCCGGAGCAAACCGCTCTCCTGGCGGCTGGGACAGCTCGACGCCCTGCGCCGGCTGCTCACCGAACGGACCGACGAACTCCAGGCGGCCCTGCTCGCGGACCTGGGCAAGAATCCGGCCGAGGCGTACCGCGCCGAGATCGGCTTCACCCTCAACGAGCTGGACCATACGGTCGCGCATCTGGAGGAGTGGCTGCGCCCCAGGCCGGCCGCCGTCCCCGATGTCTTCCTCCCCGCCGGGGCCCGGGTCGTCCGTGACCCGCTCGGGGTGGTGCTGATCATCGGCCCGTGGAACTACCCCGTACAGCTCGTGCTCGCGCCGCTGGTGGGGGCGCTCGCCTCGGGCAACACCGTGGTCATCAAGCCCAGCGAGCTGGCGCCCGCGAGCTCGGCCGCCCTCGCCGAGCTGGTGCCCCGGTATCTCGACAACGAGGCCGTCGCCGTGGTCGAGGGCGCGGTCCCGGAGACCACCGCCCTGCTGGAGCAGCGCTTCGACCACATCTTCTACACCGGCAGCGGGCAGGTCGGCCGCATCGTCATGACCGCCGCCGCCCGCCATCTCACCCCCGTCACCCTGGAACTGGGCGGCAAGAGCCCCGCCGTGGTCGAGCCGGGCGCCGATCTGGAGGTCACCGCGCAGCGGATCGCGCGCGGCAAGTTCGCCAACGCGGGGCAGACCTGTGTGGCGCCCGACTACATCCTCGCCATCGGCGAGACGGCGACGGAGCTGGAACCGCGGCTGACCGCCGCCGTCCGGTCCATGTACGGGGACGATCCCGCGGGCAACCCGAAGTACGGCAAGATCGTCAACGAGCGGAACTTCGACCGGCTGATCCCGTTCCTCGGCGACGGCCGCGTCGTCCTCGGCGGTGGCAGCGACCGCGCGGCCCGCCATATCGACCCGACCGTACTGGCCGACGTCCCGCCGGACGCCCCGGTGATGCGTGAGGAGATCTTCGGTCCCGTGCTGCCGATCATCCCCGTACCGGACCTGGACGCGGCGATCGCCTTCATCAACGACCGCGACAAGCCGCTGGCGCTCTACGGGTTCACCGAGTCCGAGGAGACCAAGCGGCGGCTGACCGAGGAGACCTCCTCCGGAGCGCTCACGTTCGGGCTGCCCGTCTCCCATCTGGCGATGCCGGAGCTGCCCTTCGGCGGTGTCGGCGCGAGCGGCATGGGGCGCTACCACGGCGAGTACTCGATCGACACCTTCAGCCATGCGAAGGCGGTCGTCGACAAGCCGCTGAGCTGACCGTCCTCCCGTCCTTCCTTCCTTCCTTCCTTCCTTCCTTCCTCGCCATCCTCCCCTCCTGCCCTCCGACCCTCCGTCAGGTCGGTGGAGCCGGTGGCGGCGGCTGCGCCGGAAGCACAGCCGGCCGGTCTCGGTGCGCGAGATCACGTTGACCCCGGGCGAGGTTCCTCGGGAGGGTTGGCTGCATGGACCATGCATCTGCACCGCCCCCGAGGGCTGCCCACTTCGCGGACGGGGGCGTGCGGTGCGCGGCGTACTGACCGGATTCGGCGTCATCGCGGTCGTCATCGGTGTCGGCTATCTGATAGGTCGGCGCAGATATCTCGGGGACAACGGGCGCGAGGTGCTCACCAAGCTCGCGTTCCACGTGGCCACACCGGCGCTGCTGTTCACGACGCTGGCCCAGGCCGATCTGTCGGTGGTCCTCTCCAGCAGGCTGCTGATCACCGCGCTCAGTACGGTGGCCGCCGCCGGGGCGTTCGTGGCGGTCGCGCTCGTACGACGCTGGGACGTGGGGACCACCACGATCGGCGCGCTCTGCTCCAGCTATGTCAATGCCGGGAATCTCGGCATCCCGATCGCCGTGTACGTCCTCGGCGACGCCTCACTGGTGGCGCCCGTCCTGCTCTTCCAGCAGATCGTGGTCACACCGATCGCGCTGACGGTGCTCGATCTCTCGGGCTCCGGCGAGAAGCGACCGGTGTGGCAGCGGGTGACGACGCCGCTGCGCAACCCGGTCGCGGCCAGTTCGCTGTGCGGAGTCGCGGTGGCGGCGACGGGGGTGACGGTGCCGGGTCCGGTGCTGGACCCGCTGATACTGATCGGCAACATGTCCGTCCCCGCGGTGCTGCTCGCCTTCGGCATCTCGCTGTACGGCGGCGCGTTGCCGGGCCGGGGCCCCGACCGCCGGCCCGTGCTGCTGTCCGCGGTCCTGAAGTCCGTGGGCCAGCCGCTGGCGGCCTGGGCGCTCGGGGCTCTGGTCTTCGGGTTGCACGGCGCGGCCCTGCTCGATGTCGTGGTGACCTCGGCCCTGCCGGCCGCGCAGAACCTCTATACGTACGCCTCCCGTTATCGCGTCGCCGAACGGCTGGCCCGCGAATCGATTCTGCTGTCCACGATGCTGTCGGTGCCGGGGCTGGTGGTCGTGGCGACCTTCCTCAGCTGACGGCGGTTGTGTTTATGGTCGCGCCCTCAGTCGAAGGCGCCGCTGTAGGCGTTGAGCGCGGGCTGCCCGCCCAGGTGCGCGTACAGCACCGTCGAGTCCTTGCCGATCTCGCCCGTACGCACCAGATCGATCAGCCCGGCCATGGACTTGCCCTCGTACACCGGGTCGATGATCATCCCCTCCAGCCGGCCGGTGAGCCGGATCGCCTCCAGCGTCGACGCCACCGGGATGCCGTACTGGTCGCCCGCCCACCCTTCGAGCACGCTGATCTCGTCGTCACGCAGCTCGCGCCGGAGGCCGATCAGATCGGCGGTGTGCCGCGCGATCCGTCCGACCTGCTCGCGGGTCTCGTCGATCCTGGCGGAGGCGTCGATGCCGATCACCCGCCGCGGGCGGTCCTGGCCCGCGAATCCGGCGATCATCCCGGCCTGCGTGGAGCCCGTGACACTGCAGACGACGATCGTGTCGAAGAAGACGCCGTGCTCGGCCTCCTGACGCTCCACCTCGTACGCCCAGTTCGCGAACCCCAGCCCGCCGAGCGGGTGTTCGGAGGCACCGGCCGGAATCGGGTACGGTGCGCCGCCCTCGGCCCGTACCTCGTCCAGCGCCTGCTGCCAGGAGTCCTTGATCCCGATACCGAACCCCGCCGAGCCGAGCCGGACATCGGCGCCCATGATCCGGGACAGCAGGATATTGCCGGCCTTGTCGTTCACGGGGTCGGGCCAGTCCACCCACTTCTCCTGGATGAGCCGGGCCTTGAGACCGAGATGAGCGGCGACGGCGGCCACCTGCCGGGTGTGGTTCGACTGGTACCCCCCGATCGAGACGAGCGTGTCCGCGCCCTGGGCCAGCACGTCAGGGACGATGTACTCCAGCTTCCGGGTCTTGTTCCCGCCGTACGCGAGACCGGAGTTGCAGTCCTCGCGTTTGGCCCAGACGCGGGCGCCGCCGAGGAACCCGGTCAGCCGGTCCAGGCTGTGTATCGGGCTCGGTCCGAAGAGCAGGGAATAGCGCGGGAAATCCTCGACGGCCACGGGGGAGGTCCTCTCTGGGGGAAGGTGTCTCCCGGTACCGCCTTCCCCGCGGCGTGCCACGTCAAGAGTCCGGCAGGCTCCCGAGCCGGCCCTCCAGCAGGACCAGCAACTCGCCCAGCGCGCCCGCCAGCCGCTCCCGATTGCGGGTACCGAGTCCGTCCAGCAGGGCCGCCTCGTAGCCCAGTTGCTCGGGCAGCAGCCGGTCCAGCAGCTCACGCCCCTCGGTGGTCAGGAACAGATGCGTGACACGGCGGTCCCGGTCGTCCGGCCGCCGGGCGACCAGTCCCCGCTTCTCCAGCCGGCGCAGCCGCTTGGTCACCGCCGCCCCGGAGGCGAAGGTCTCCCGGGCGATCCGCCCCGGAGTCAGCTCCCGGTCCGTACGGCGCAGGGTTCCCAGGATGTCGAACTCGGGCCGGGTCAGTCGCTCCCGCCTGAGGGGCGCGTCAGCGGCCTGCTGGAGGAGCGCGGAGCAGCGGTTGAGCCGCCCGATGACCGCCATCGGGGCGGTGTCCAGTTCGGGCAGTACCTGCTGCCACTGCCGCATCACACCTGCGAGGAGGTCCTCGGCCACGGGTACGGCTCCTTTGCTCCGGTTCGGCGGCCCGGACCGGGAGTGGACGGGCCCGTGTGCTGCGTATTCGCCATGAAAAAGATCAGCAGGTGTTTTATGTATAAAGGATATCTCGCTCTTCTTATCTCACCGCTACACAAAAGTGGCCAAAGCGCGCAGAATGGGTCTGACGCGACTCGATGTCGCGCATCGCGGTCTGACTTGCGCAAGCGAAGGAGGCGAGTCGTATGGCCGACGTCTCACACACGAGGCACACGAGGCAGGACGTCTCACCGGGGCAGGACGTCTCACATACGAGGCAGGACCTGGCCGGTCATCCCGATGTCCCGGAGATGCGGGAGCGTTACGCCCGCATGCTCGGCGGACGCGACGTGGCGCTCCTCGACGGACCGGTTTTTCTCGTCGGCCTGTTCTGCGCCCTGTCGCCCTGGATCATCCACTTCACGGCCACCCAGCCCGCTCTGGCGGTGCACAACCTCATCATGGGAATCGCGCTTGTGGTGATGGCTGTCGGTTTCACCGTCATGCCTCAGCGCATGTACGGCCTCAGCTGGGCCATGTGCGCCATGGGTGTGTGGCTGATCATCGCGCCATGGATCGTCGGTACCGGTCCGGACAAGGGCATCATCTGGACCAACGCGATCATCGGCGCGCTGACCATCCTGCTCGGTCTGGTGTGCGCGGCAGCCGCGATGAAGAGCGGCCGCAACCGCCGAAGGGCCTGAGCCGCCCGGCCGGCCCGTCCCGGGAGACCGGGCGGGCCGGCCGTCATCCCCGGCGGCGGGTGACCCACTGGCCACCCCCTGTGCCGCCGCTGAAGACCGCTGACACGTGCGCGCGGCCCCTGCCCGGCGAGCGGACCCTTTTCCGGAGTCTGGGAAAGTGGGGCCATGCAGGCCATGACGCGTACCGAACTCACCGATCTCGTCGACACCTTTCTCGACGGACCCTCGCCGCTCCCCATCGTCTCCGCGGGTGACCCCGTGCTACGGCGCCCCGCGCTTTCGTACGAGGGGCAGTTGGGAGAGGCCCGGCTGGAGCGTCTGGTGCGCGTCATGCGCGAGACGATGCACGCCGCGCCCGGCGTCGGACTGGCGGCGCCGCAGGTGGGAATCCCCCTGCGGCTCGCGGTCATCGAGGATCCCGCCGAGGTGAGCGACGAGGTGCGGGACGCGCGCGGCAGGGTTCCGCAGCCTTTCCGGGTGCTGGTCAACCCGTCGTACGAGCCGCTCGGCGACGGCCGGGCCGCGTTCTTCGAAGGCTGCCTGAGCGTCCCCGGCTGGCAGGCCGTGGTCGTGCGCCACGCGCGGGTCCGGCTGTGCGGGCAGGACGAGCGGGGGCGGGAACTCGATGAGGAGTTCTCGGGGTGGCCGGCCCGTATCGTCCAGCACGAGACGGACCATCTCGGCGGAACGCTCTACCTCGACCGCGCCGAGACGCGCTCGCTGTCCAGCACCGAGCACGCCGTCGCGCGCTGGTCGCAGCCCACCCCCGCCCTGGCCGCGGCGGAACTGGGCTTCACGCTCCCCACTTCCTGACCCTTCCCGACCGGCGTACCCCGCGGCAGGAAACCGCTCGGGCACCACTTCCGGGAGTTCCGGACGAGGCGTCAGATTCCCATGTTCATGCTCGGGCCGCTGTGGCAGACTGCCCGACGTAACGGTGGCGCTCGGGGGGTGCTGTGGTGCGTAGAGGTGGGACGTGAGCGAACCGCGCTCCGCGCCGACGATCGGCCAACTCGTCCTCAGCAAGCAGTTGCAGACCCTGCGCGAGGGCGCGGGACTGAGCCGGGAGCAGGCGGGCAAGCTGCTGCGCGTCACCGCCGCCACCGTCCGCCGGATGGAGACGGCCGAGGTCTCACTCAAGATCCCCTACGTGCAGATCCTGCTCCCCGCCTACGGCGTGTCCGCCGACGAGGCCGAGATGTTCCTGCGGCTGGCGGACGAGGCGAACGAACCGGGCTGGTGGCAGCGGTTCTACGACATACTCCCGGACTGGTTCAGCGGATACGTGAGCCTCGAAGAGGCCGCCACGACCATTCGCTCCTACGAACCGCACTTCGTGCCCGGACTGCTCCAGACAGAGGACTACGCCCGTGAGGTCCTGACCGCGGGCGCCCTGGGCCGGATGACCGACCCCGGCAGGATCGAACGCCATGTCGCGCTGCGCAAAAGGCGCCAGGCGCTGCTGACCCGCTCCGATGCGCCGGCGCTCTGGGTCGTCCTGGACGAAACGGTACTGCGCAGACCCGTCGGCTCGTCGGCGGTGATGCGGGCACAGATCGACCGGCTGATCGAGGCGACGGAACTGCCCAATGTGACGATCCAGATAGCCGAGTTCGCCGCGGGCCATCACCCCGGCACCTACAGTCCGTTCGTACTGTTCCGCTTTGATATGCCTGAAGTGCCCGACATGGTGTACATCGAATATCTGACCGGCGCCCTCTATCTCGATCAGGACGCCGAGGTCACCGAACATATGCAGGTCATGGACCGGATGGTGGCCCACGCCGAGTCCGCGGGCCGGACGAGGCACCTCCTCGCCGCGTTCCGCCGGGCGATCTGAGGTACGGTGCCTGCCATGGGTACGTACTCGAACTTCCGTGCAGCGGAGCCGCGCCACAGCGGCCCCCACGGTGAGTGCACGCCCCGCGGCCACAGCTTTCTGCGTCGCCGCGGCCGGGTGGGATCTCCCCCGGCCCGTTCCTGTCGCTGATCCGCGACGCCACCCGTAGCCCCACCGGCCCGTTGTCGACGGGCCCGTCCGCTCCGGGATCCCGCCTCCGCCGAACCGCCCCGCGTGATGCCTGCCGTCGTTCCCCCAGAGGAGAGCCGTGACCATCACCGTCCCTTCCGCCGAGTCCGCTCCTTCCACCGCGTCCGTTCCGTCCGTGTCACCCGTACTGCGTGATCACCGCATACCCGCCGACGGCCTGTACGAAGGCCCCCGTACGCTGCGCCGCCTCCCGGAGGAATGGGAGGACCGGCCGTACGAACTCTTCGACGTCGTCCCGCAGGGACGGATCATCGGTGCCGAGATCCGCGGGCTCGACCTGTCCCTCCCGCCGGCACCCGCCGTGCGCGAGGAGCTCAACCGGGCGTTGCTGGAGTGGAAGGTGCTCTTCTTCCGCGGACAGCATCTCTCGTCCGACGCGCAGCGCGCCTTCGCCCGCAACTGGGGCGAGTTGGAGACCAATCCGCTGCTGGCCGCCGGAGACGCCCCGGAGGTGGTCCGGTTCGACCGGAGTGCGGTGCCCACCTTCGAGAACGTCTGGCACGCGGATGTGACGTTCCGCGAGCGGCCCGCGCTGGGCGCGGTGCTGCAACTCCGCGAGGTGCCTCCGGTCGGCGGTGACACGATGTGGGCCGATATGGCGGCGGCGTACGACAATCTGCCGCAGGGTGTGAAGGACCGTATCGACGGCGCCCGCGCCGTGCACGACTTCGTCCCGGGCTTCGCGCGCTTCTCCTCGCCCGCCCAACTCGCCCCGTTCCAGGAGCTGTTCCCGCCCGTCGAGCACCCCGTCGTACGGCGCCACCCCGAGACCGGGCGGCGGATGCTGTTCGTCAACATCTCCTTCACCACCCGGATCGTGGGGCTGGAGCGTGCGGAGAGCGACCGGTTGCTGCGCCTGCTGTTCCAGCAGGCCCATGTGCCCGAGTACCAGGTGCGGTTCCGCTGGCAGGCGGGGGACATCGCCTTCTGGGACAACCGCGCCACCCAGCACTACGCGGTCAATGACTACGCCCCGCACCGCCGGGTGGCCGAGCGCGTCGCCATCGCGGGCGACCGGCCGTTCTGACGGCTGCCGCAGATGCCGCGACGGCGAGGCGCACATCATCCGTAACGCCGGGGGAGGGGGCCGAGGCGGAGTCCCCGATCAGCCGTGCCGGCCCGCCCGTTCGCTCAGTGACCGCAGGATCAGGGAGAGGCCGTAGTCGAAGCGCTCGTCGAAGGAGGTGTCCTCGAAGTGCGCCACGACCCGGCTCAGTGAGGGGTGGAGTCCGGGGACGAGCGCGCGGCCGAGGCCGTGGCCGACCGACTCCGGAGCCGCTTGTTCCTCCTGGGACAGTCCCAGTACGAAGTAGACCAGCGTCCAGCACGCCCAGGCCGCCTCGCGCTCGGGCAGACCCGTGCCGAGCAGCGCCTCGACCATGGTCTCGGCCAAGCGGAGGGTGGCGGGTTCCGCGCTGTAGGTGCCGGACACGACGGCGGCTCCGTCGCGGTGTGCCAGCAGACCGCGACGGTAGCGGTGGCAGAGTTCGCGGACCCGCTCCTCCCAGGGCTCGGGCAGATCGTCCAGAGGCACCCCGCCGACGATCGCGTCCGCCATCAGTTCCAGCAGCCGGGCCTTGGTCTTGGCGTGCCAGAGGACGGTGTTCATCCTGACGCCGAGCCGCTCCGCGATGCCGCGGATCGACACCGCCTCCGCGCCCTTGTCGTCCAGCAGTTCCAGTGCCGCCCGTACCACCGTCTCCGGATCGAGCCGGGGCCGTGAGGGCCGATCCGATTGCCTTTTGGTCACTGACCTAGTCTACTGTTCCGTGTCATTGGTCAGTGACCAAGAGGGAAGGGGTGGAGGCATCAGCATGGATATGGATATGGATATGGGCAGGGATGTGGACTCGGGCGGGGAACAGGTCGTCGTGGTCGGAGCCGGTCCGGTCGGGCTCTGGCTGGCGGCGGAGCTGCGCCTCGGCGGGGTGTCCGTCACCGTCCTGGAGACCAGGGAAGAGCGGAACCCGCACTCGAAGGCGCTCACGGTCCATCCGCGCACCATCGAGATCCTGGCCTCTCGTGGTGTGGCGGAGGCGTTCCTCGCGGAAGGAGGACGGATTCCCAGCGGCCACTTCGGCGGACTGACCGACCGGATGGACTTCGGCGCGCTGGACACGCCCTACCCGTTCACGCTGGCGCTGCCCCAGGCCCGTACCGAAGAACTGCTGGAGGAGTACGCGCTGTCGGCCGGCGCGCGGATCCGGCGCGGGCACCGGGTCACGGGTCTCCTGCGGCAGCGGGACTCGGTGTCCGTCCGGACCGAGGGGCCTGACGGGCCGTACGAGCTGCGGGCGGCCTACGTCGTCGGCTGCGACGGAACGCGGAGCGTCGTACGCGACGCGGCGGGCATCGGCTTCCCCGGCACCGACGTCACGACCTGGGGCTGGCTCGGCGATGTCGTCCTGGACAGCCCGCCGGAGGGGCCGGGTCTGAATGTGTCCACGACCGAGGGCGGGCTGATGGCCGTGCCGCTGCCGGGCGGGATCCACCGCTTCGTCGGCATCGCCCGCGACGACGTCCGGGCCGAACCGCCCGGCGCGCTCACCCTGGAAGAACTGCGCGCCAAGGTCGTACGGATCACGGGCGACGACTTCGGGATGCGCGATCCGGTGTGGCTCTCCCGGTTCGGCAACGCCACCCGGCAGGCGGCGCGGTACCGCTCGGGGCGGGTACTGCTGGCGGGGGACGCCGCGCACATGCACTTCCCGACCGGGGGAGTGGGCCTCAACGTCGGTGTCCAGGACGCCACCAATCTCGGCTGGAAGCTGGCCGCCGTGGTCGCGGGCGGGGCGCCCGACGGTCTCCTGGACGGTTACCACGACGAACGGCATCCGGTCGGCGCGGATCTGCTGGAGAGCACACGGGCGCAGACCGCGCTCATGACCGCCTTCACTCCGGAGGGGCAGGCGCTGCGCGAGGTCCTCAGCACACTGATCGCCACCCGGCCCGAGTTCTCCAGGGACCTCGCCGAACGTCTCTCCGGGCTCGCCGTCGCGTATCCGCCCGCGCCGTCCGTTCCGGCGCATTCGCTCACCGGCCGCCGGGCCCCGGATCTGGCGCTCGCCGGGGGAGACGGCGGTTCGGGGACGGGCCTGTTCGCCCTGCTCCGGAACGGCCGTCACATACTGCTCGATCTCACCGGCGATTCCACCGGCGATTCCACCGGCGGTTTCACCGGTGAATTGGAGTGGCTCACCGCCGACCCCGTCCGCCGGCTCACCGTCCATAGCGCGCCCCTCTCCGCGCCGCACTCCGACTGGTCCGGTGTGCGTGCCGCTCTCATTCGCCCCGACGGTCATGTGGCCTGGGCGAGCGCCGAGCCGGACGACGAGGCGCTGCTCGGAGCCGTACGGGAGACCCTGGCCGCCGTCCCGCGCTGAGGGGGCGGTGGACCGGTGGATCACCCGCCCCCTCGGCGCGGGACGGGTGGTTCACCCGCGCGTCCTGCTCTCGTCCCTGTCCCCTCCGCTGTCCGTCCGGCGTCCCCTTCGCCGTTCCCTTTGGTGAATGGCGTTCTTGACAGCCCTCTCCCCGGGGGTTCAGGATGCGCGGGTGAACCTGTCAGACAGCCAGACAGCTGGCGAGGCGCCCAAGCGGATCAGCGCCCTGGAAGCGGTGCTCGGTCATCTGCGCGGTGCCATCGAGCGCGGTGAGTACGCGGTGGGGGACAAGCTCCCCTCGGAGGCAGAGCTCTGCCGCCGCCTGGAAGTGAGCAGACCCGTTCTCCGGGAGGCGCTGCGCGCGCTCCAGACCATGGGGCTCACGGTCTCGCGCACCGGCAAGGGCACCTTCGTCGTGTCCCACGGCCCGGTCGAGGACCCGACCTTCGGTGACTACTCGGCGAGCGACCTCCTCGAAGTGCGCCGCCATGTGGAGATCCCGGTGGCCGGGTACGCGGCGCTCCGCCGCACCCCCGAGGACCTCGACCATCTCGCGCACCTTCAGGAGCGGATGGAACGGGAGACCGACACCACCGCGTGGGTGGCGATGGACACCCTCTTCCACCTCGCGGTCGCGCGGGCCGCCCAGAACCCCGTCTTCCGGAGAGTCATCGAGGAGATCCGTGACGCGCTGGCCCGCCAGTCGGCGTTCCTCAACGATCTGGGCGGGCGGCGCGAGCAGTCGAATCGGGAACACCAGGCGATCGTCGACGCGCTCGTCGACCGTTCCGAGCGCGACGCCGTGGAAGCCATGACCCACCATCTGGCCCGCGTCGAGTCGACGTTGACCACCATCGTGCGCTCGCCGCGGCGCGCGGTTCCCCCCACAGAAGGCGAAGACCCGGCGTGAGTGAACCGTCCCTCCAGAAGCCGCGACCAGCGGGCGACGAACGTGCGCCGGACCATGCCGCGCACATCGACGCCGGTGACGCCGGATACAGCAAGTCCCTGAAGTCCCGCCACATCAACATGATCGCCATCGGCGGGGCCATCGGCACCGGGCTGTTCCTCGGCGCGGGCGGCAGGCTCGCCGACGCCGGGCCGTCGCTGGCCGTGGCCTACGCCGTCTGCGGTGTCTTCGCGTTCCTCGTGGTGCGTGCCCTCGGAGAGCTGGTGCTGCACCGGCCGTCCTCCGGGGCGTTCGTCTCGTACGCCCGTGAATTCCTCGGCGAGAAGGGGGCGTTCGTCGCGGGCTGGATGTACTTCCTGAACTGGGCGACCACCGGAATCGCCGACATCACGGCGGTGGCGACCTACACCCACTACTGGGGCATGTTCACCGATGTCCCGCAGTGGGTGATCGCCCTGATCGCGCTCGCGGTCGTACTGACCGTGAACCTCATCTCCGTGAAGATCTTCGGTGAACTGGAGTTCTGGTTCGCGATCATCAAGGTCGGAGCGCTGGTCCTCTTCATGCTGATCGGCATCTTCCTGCTGGTCACCCAGCAGCCGGTCGACGGCCACACCCCCGGTCCCTCGCTGATCACGGACAACGGCGGCCTCTTCCCGGCCGGGATGCTCCCGATGCTGCTGGTCATCCAGGGCGTTGTCTTCGCCTACGCCTCCGTCGAACTCGTCGGTGTCACGGCGGGCGAGACCGCGCACCCGGAGAAGATCATGCCGAAGGCGATCAACTCCATCATGTGGCGCGTGGCCCTCTTCTACGTCGGCTCGGTCGTGCTGCTCACGATGCTGCTGCCCTGGGACGCGTACTCCGCCCGCGAGAGCCCGTTCGTGACCGTGCTGTCCAATATCGGCGTGCCGGCGGCCGGCGGGGTGATGAACCTCGTCGTCCTCACCGCCGCGATGTCGAGCCTCAACTCCGGGCTCTACTCCACCGGCCGCATCCTGCGTTCGATGGCGATGTCGGGGTCGGCGCCGAAGTTCACCGGGGTGATGAGCCGCAGCCAGGTGCCGTACGGAGGCATTCTGCTGACCTCCTCGATCTGTGTGCTGGGCGTCGGCCTCAACTACGTCGTACCGAGCGAGGCGTTCGAGATCGTGCTGAACTTCGCCGCGCTCGGCATCCTCAGCACCTGGGCCATGATCATGGTCTGTCATCTCCTCTTCTGGCGGAAGACGCAGGCCGGGCTGCTCGTACGCCCCGGCTACCGGCTCCCCGGCTCGCCGTGGACCGAGATCGTCACGCTGGTCTTCCTCGCGTCGGTGCTGGTCCTGATGTACGCCGACGGCGGCGCGGGGCGTACGACCGTCCTGTCCCTGCCCGCGATCGGGGCGGCGCTGGTCGTGGGCTGGTTCCTGGTACGGGGCCGGGTCGGGACCGTACGGGAAACCGCGGCCGGGACCGCGGCCGGGACCGCTGCCGGGACCTCGGCCGGGACCGGGACTTCCCCCGGCACCAAGAACGACAACGAGAGCTGATCATGACCAACTCCACGCCGGCGGGGGCCACCCCGCCACGCCCCGCGCGCCCCGCGCAGCCCCTCGTACCGGGAGAGTCCGCCATGCCGGGAGCGCCCCCCGCCGTCCGTGAGCCGGCCCATGTCCCCGTCGCGCATGTCGTACGGGGAGGTGTCATCGAGGGCGTCCACCACGGCTCGGTCGTCGTCCTGGCGGCGGACGGCAGTGTGGAGTTCCGCGCGGGCGACATCGAGGCCGCGTTCTACCCGCGCTCGGCGCTCAAGCCTGTCCAGGCGGTCGGACTGCTGCGCGCCGGACTGCCGGCGCTCGACACCGAGTCGCTGGCCCTCACCGCGGCCAGCCACTCCGGCGAGGAACTCCATCTGGCCACGGCCCGGCGCATCCTGGACGGTGCGGGACTGACCGAGGACGACCTGCGCAACGTGCCCGATCTGCCGTACGACCCGGCGGTGCGGGACGAGTGGATCCGCGCCGGACGCGGCCCGAACCGGCTCGCCCAGAACTGCTCGGGCAAGCACGCCGCCATGCTGATGACGGCCAAGGCCAGGGGCTGGCCACTGGAGAACTATCTCGACCCCGGGCATCCGCTCCAGCGGGAGATCGCCTCGACGGTCGAGGAGCTGACGGGGCAGGCCATCGCACGGGTGACGGTCGACGGGTGCGGCGCGCCGCTCTTCGCCGTATCCCTGCGCGGTCTCACCCGGGCCGCGGCCCGGATCGCGACGGCCGCGCCCGGTACCGACGAGGGCCGGGTCGCGCACGCCATGCGCGAGCACCCGGAGATGGTCTCCGGCAGCGGCCGGGATGTCGCCCGGCTGATGCGCGCGGTCCCGGGTCTGCTCGCCAAGGACGGGTTCGAGGGCGTACAGATCGTGGCGCTGCCGGACGGGCGGGCCGTCGGTGTGAAGATCGCCGACGGTGCCGACCGCGCCAGGATGCCGGTGACCGCCGCGGCCCTCGCCAGGTGCGGGATCGATCCGGAGATCCTCGCCGGATTCGACCGGGCGCCGGTCATCGGGGGCGGACAGGAGGTCGGAACCCTGCGTGCGGCAGGTGCCCTGGCCCCCTTCTTCGCCCCGTCGGCCGGTGCGGTCCCGCCCGCCCCGTCCGCCGCGTAACACCGTCCCACCGCTTCCCCGTTCCGCCTTCCCACCGTTCCGCATCCCCGTCTCCCCGTCTCCCCGTCTCCCCGCCGTTTCTCCTTCCGCCGTTCCGCCGTCCCGCCGCCACGGGACACCCACCCTCAGCTCTCACGAAGGACCCGCGATATGACTGCCGGCCACCGCCGCGAACACGATCTGCTGGGCGACCGCGACATACCCGCCGACGCGTACTGGGGAGTGCACACCCTGCGCGCCTCGGAGAACTTCCCCATCACCGGTACGCCGATCGCCGCCTACCCCCATCTGATCAACGCGCTCGCCGCCGTCAAGGAAGCCGCGGCCCGCGCCAACCAGGACCTCGGGCTGCTCACCGCCGAGAAGGCCGACGCCATCGCCGCCGCCTGCCGGGAGATCAGGAACGAGGGCCTGCTGCACGACCAGTTCGTCGTGGACGTGATCCAGGGCGGCGCCGGTACGTCGACCAACATGAACGCCAACGAGGTCATCGCCAACCGGGCACTGGAGATCCTCGGCCACACCAAGGGCGACCACCACGAGCTGCACCCGAACGAGGACGTCAACCTCAGCCAGTCGACGAACGACGTCTATCCGACCGCCGTCAATGTCGCCACGATCCTCGCGGTACGGGAACTGCTCGACGCGATGACGATCCTGCGCGAGGCGTTCGCGGCCAAGGCCGAGGAGTTCCGCGAGATCCTCAAGATGGGCCGGACCCAGCTCCAGGACGCGGTGCCGATGACCCTCGGCCAGGAGTTCTCCGCGTACGCGGTGATGCTGGAGGAGGACGAATGCAGGCTCGCCGAGGCCGTCTGCCTCGTCCATGAGATCAACCTCGGCGCGACCGCCATCGGCACCGGGCTCAACGCCCCAGCGGGTTACGCGGAGGCCGCCCGCCGCCATCTCGCCGCCATCACCGGGCTGCCCCTGGTCACCGCGGCCAACCTCGTCGAGGCCACCCAGGACTGCGGCGCCTTCGTCCATCTCTCCGGTGTGCTCAAGCGCATCGCTGTCAAGCTCTCCAAGAGCTGCAACGATCTGCGGCTGCTCTCCTCGGGACCGCGGGCGGGCTTCGCGGAGATCAATCTGCCGCCGGTGCAGGCGGGTTCCAGCATCATGCCGGGCAAGGTCAACCCGGTGATCCCCGAGGTGGTCAACCAGGTGGCCTTCGAGGTGATCGGCAACGACGTCACCATCACCATGGCGGCGGAGGCGGGGCAGCTCCAGCTCAACGCCTTCGAACCGATCATCCTGCACTCCCTCTCGGAGAGCATCACCCATCTGCGGGCCGCCTGCGTCACGCTCGCGGAGCGCTGCGTGTCCGGTATCACCGCCAATACCGAGACCCTGCGCGCGAGTGTGGAGAACTCCATCGGGCTCGTCACCGCGCTCAACCCGCATATCGGCTACCTCGCCGCGACCGAGATCGCCAAGGAGGCCCTCGCCTCCGGGCGCGGCGTCGCCGAACTGGTCCTGGAACGCGGGCTGTTGCCGGCCGACCGGCTGATGGACCTGCTGCGCCCCGAGGTGCTCGCGGGGACGGGTACGGGTACGCGTACGGGTACGGAGGCGGGGGCGGCCTGACGGGGAGCCGCGTCCACGCCCCACCACGCCCCGGCCGTACCCACGCCCCGGCCTTGGCGTGCCCCCGCCGGTGGAGGGGCGCGTGTCCTCTAACGCCTCCACGCGTTACACCGATCATGAACGCGTATCGATTTCTCACCGCCGCGGCGGCAGGCTCCGCGCTGCTCGCCGCCGTCGCCCCCGCCGCCCAGGCGGTCGAATTCGGGTCGACCCTGAGCAGCACGGCGCAGACCGCGGCGGCCGTGGGCACCAAGGCCGAGCCCGTTGTGGAAGGCGTCCTCGGGAACAAGGTCGACAAGAAGGTGGGCGCCGTGAAGAGCGCGGTGAAGGCCGGGGCCGACGCGGTGAAGGCCGGGAACGATCTGATCAACTGAAGGGAATGACGGTGGGTGGGGGCGGTGCCGGTCGGCGCCGCCCCCACCGTCATGTCAGGGGCCGGAATCCCAGGGGTCCGCGAGAGCCTCGTCCAGGCATGGTTGCCCGCTGCCACGCATGCGTCAACAATGCCCATGACAAAACCGAAGGAACTTCGGTCACAGAGGGGACCCCACATGAGAAAGCCTCTCCTCGGCGCGCTGCTCGCCGTTCTGCTCCTCGGAGCGGGAGCGGCACCCGCCATGGCCACAAGCCATGACGCGGGCGCGCCCACGAAGGCCGCCGGGACCACGGCAACCGCCCAAGCCAAGGTCCAGGCAGTCGACTTCGCCGGAACGGTCGCACTCAGCAACTGTTCCGGCTCCGTTGTCCGTACGCCCGCTTCGCAACCGAGCGACCCCGCACTCGTGCTGTCCAACGGCCACTGCCTGGAGAGCGGTATGCCCGCCGCCGGCCAGGTCATCGTGGACCGCGCGTCCACCCGTACCTTCAGCCTGCTGAACTCCGCGGGCACCGGTGTCGCGACCCTGCGCGCCAGCAAGATCGCGTACGCGACGATGACCGACACCGATATGTCGCTGTACCAACTCACCAGCACCTACGCGCAGATACAGAGCTCCTACGGGATCTCGGCGCTGGAACTCAACGCCACCCGCCCGGTCCAGGGCACCGCGATCAAGGTCGTCTCCGGCTACTGGAAGCGGATCTACAGCTGCAACATCGATGGTTTCGCCTACCAGCTGAAGGAAGGGAGCTGGACCTGGAAGGACTCGGTCCGCTACACCTCCGCGTGCAACACGATCGGCGGCACCTCGGGCTCGCCCGTCATCGACAACACCACGGGCAAGGTCGTCGCCGTCAACAACACCGGCAATGAGAGCGGCGGCCGCTGCACGGTCAACAACCCGTGCGAGGTCGACCAGAACGGCACGGTGACCGTGCGTCAGGGCATCAACTATGCCCAGGAGACCTACGGGATCGTCGCGTGCGTCGGCACCGGCAGCAAGATCGACCTGACTCGTCCGGGCTGCACCCTGCCCAAGCCGTAGCAACCGGACACCGCACACACGGCGTGGCGCCGCCGGGAGACCGGCGGCGCTTCCGGTGGCAGCGGACGCGGATCAGCGGTACGCGAGAGCCAGGCCACCGCGTCAGTCCAGCAGGGCGGTCACGAACGTCTCGTGGTGGGCCACCAGCCAGCTCTGCATGCGGTCCCACCGTTGCCAACCACCGCGCTCGGACAGCGCCTGCACGTAGACCGGGTCGCCTTCGGCCACACGGTCGGCGACGAAGGCCCGGCAGGATGTGGTGGCCTGCTCGATGACGCCGGGCAGTTCAGCGCGCTCTCGCGGGGAGAGGCCGTAGCTGTCGGCGAGGATCCGCAGCCGCGCCGGGGCGTCCAGCCCGGCGGGATAGAGGGCCGCCGCGGACGCGGGGTCGAGCATGGGCACCCAGTAGCGGGCGGTCATGGCGACATCCCACAGGGGCCGGCCGGGGGCCGCCAGGTCGAAATCGATCAGGGCCGCGGCACGGCCGTCGCGAAAGACGACATTGTCCGGGCAAACGTCGTTGTGGCACAGCATCGTTCCTCCCTCCGGGTCGGCCAGGTCCCGGGGCCACTCCGCGCATGCGTCGACCCCGATGGCCGTGCAGGCGTCGTGCAGGCGCCGCAGCAGGCTGCCCACCGATCTCAGCGCGGTCTCCGTCGTCACCCAGCGCGGAAACGGCGGCAGGGCGACGTCGCCGGGGATGAAGGTCAGCTGCTCGCGGCCGTCCTCGGTGAGACGGACCGGGGTCGGAGCCGCGTCGAAGCCGTGCTCCTTGAGCGCGAGGAGGTGGGTGTGAAGGGCGCGCGCGGTGCGCGGCGCCGGCCGTTCCACCAGGGCACCGCGGCGGAAGACCGCGCCCGCGTTCACCATGCCGCCGACCAGAGCTCCGCTGTCCGCCGCCTCGTTCTCAGCTGTCATGACACAAGGGTCTCAGCGAGTCGGTCGTAAGAGCCGCAGAGCCCACCGCCCCACGGACACGGGATAACCGGATGCGGCCCTGACTCACTGATCACTACGCTGAAACCATGGACTCTGTACAGGTCAGGCTGATGCGTGCGGACGATCTCGCCTCGGCGGAACGGGCATCGGCGTTGACGTTCCTCGACGCGGAGCGGAGCACCAGGCGGGTCAGCGATCCGGAAGTCGAGCCGCGCTCGGCGGTCGCCTCGAAGCAGTGGATCGACCGGATGCGCTTCTTCTTGAGCGTCGACCCGGGAGGGTGCTGGGTCGCGGTGAAGGAGGACACCGGAGCCGGCGAGGTCGTCGGATTCGCCATGTCCCAGAACCGCGGCCCTCTGTGGTTCCTGGCGACCTACGGCGTACTGCCGGGCCATCAGGCCCTGGGCATCGGGAAGCGCCTGATGGATGCCGCCCTCGGCCATGCCGACGGGCGCCCCGGCATCTTCTCCTCCAGCGTCCACGCGGGAGCCACCCGCCGGTACAGGCTGGCGGGGTTCTCCCTCCACCCGCAGATGCGGATGGTCGGCGCCGTTGACCGGTCCACCCTTCCCCCGGTGGACGGCCTGCGGGAGGGCCGGGCCGACGACTTCGAGTGGATGGACCGGCTGGACCGGAACCTGCGTATGGCGGGCCACGGCCCCGACCACGGCTACATGCTCGGCACCATGCGGCTGGTCGTGTCCCGGGACATGACGAAGCCGGGATACGTCTACCTCGACGACCGCGGGCAGGCCTCGCTTCTGGCCGCCGCGCACCCGGAGACCGCACAGAAGCTGCTGTGGGAAGCCCTGGCCTCGTCGCGGGGCGAAACCCTGGTCAACTGCATCACCACACCGAACGAGTGGGCGATCGATGTCGGCCTGGCCGCCCGTCTCGACATCGGGCAGGAAGGCTATATCGCCGTCCGCGGGATGCCCGTCCCGGCGCCTTATCTCGCCAGCGGGCATTTCCTCTGACCAGCCACCGCTGCCGTCCCAGGAGGGCGGACGCCGGTACGCCGCGGACACGCCCGTAGCATGCGTGCGAGCGTGAGCGGAGCCGCCCGGGGCGCCCCGGGCCTCCGGAAGGCTGAGACGAGAGGGGCCGCCATGCGAGCCGAGCAGTGGACCGGGATCGTCACCCATCACGGCGAGGGCCCCGGCTGGGACCCGGGCGCCGGTCGGCTGAGGATCGTCGACCTGCTGGCCGGCGACCTGCTCACCTTCGACACCGAAGCCGAAGGCGGCGGTGCGTACGAACGGTGGCACCTCGGCGAGGTCGCGGCGGCCTGGCGGCCCCGGAGCTCCGGCGGTGTGGTCGCGGCCGTCGAGCGGGGCTTCGTCCTGGTGGCCGAGGACGGCACGGTCACCGCCGGCGACGAGCTGTGGACCGACCCCACGGTCCGGATGAACGACGGTGCCTGCGATCCCGCCGGAAACTTCTACTGCGGTTCCATGGCGTACGACGCCCGCCCCGGTGCCGGTTCCGTCCACCGCCTCACCCCCGACGGCGCCACCTCTCTCGTCCACACCGGAGTCACCATCTCCAACGGCCTCGCGTGGGCCCCGGACGGTGGCTTCGCCTATTACGTCGACACCCCCACGCAGACGATCGCCCGGATCACGACCGATCCGTCGACCGGACAGTTCTCCACCCCCGAGCCCTGGGTCGCCGTCGACCCGGGCGACGGCTCCCCCGACGGCCTGACCGTGGACGCCGAAGGGGGAGTGTGGGTCGCGCTGTGGGGCGGCTCCGCCGTCCGCCGCTACGCCGCCGACGGCACCCTGGACGAGGTGGTCGAGGTCAACGCGCGCCAGGTCAGCGCCTGTTCGTTCGGCGGTGACGACTATCGCCGGCTGTTCATCACCACCTCGCGGCAGGGCCTCGTGGACGGCGACGACCCGGCTGCCGGCGCCGTGTTCACCGTCGACCCGGGGATCGCCGGACTCGCCCCGCTGCCGTACGCCGGATAGCGGGGCGGGCGGCCGTCAGGCGTCTTCGAGCAGACCGGCCACCAGCTCGGCGAACTCCTCGGGCGTGGCGATACGTATCCCCAGCGCCTCCGCCTTGGTCCGCTTGGAGCCGGCCTTCTCGCCGGCGACCAGGAGCGTGGTGCGCTTGGAGACGCCGGACGAGGACGTGCCACCGGCCCGCTCTATCAGTTCGTTCATCTCGTTGCGGGAGAGCTTCGCCAGCGGCCCGGTCATGGCGCCGGTCACCACGACGGTCATGGAGTCCAGCGGACCGCCGCCGGAAGGGGCGTCGCCGCCCGTCCGCTCGGGCCCTGCGCCGTCCTCCTCCGACGACGCCAAGGGCGGTTCGGTGGCGCCCGGTTCGGTCATGTTGACGCCCGCGGCGACGAGCTTGTCGATCAGCGGAGCCAGCTCGGTGAGTTCCGCGACGATCACCGGGGCCTTCTCCGTACCGATGCCGTCGACCCGCTGGATCTCCTCGGCGCCGGCCGATCTGACGCGGTCCATGGTGGCGAAGTGCCGGGCGATCCGACGGGACATGGAGCGGCCGGTGCCCCGGACCCCGAGCGCGGCCAGCACCCGGGCCAGCGGCTGCCGCTTCGCCCCCTCGATGGCCGCGAGCAGATTGTCGGTGCTGGTCTCGCCCATCCGCTCCAGAGCGAGGAGCTGTTCGCGCCGCAGCGAGAACAGATCGGCGAAGTCCCGCACCAGACCGGCGTCGACGAGCTGGACGACACGCGTGGCGCCCAGGCCCTCGATATCGAGCTGGTCGCGCCCGACCGCGTACGCGAGGGACGCGACCACATGGCAGTCGCGGCCCCGGACGCACCGCCAGCGCTGCTCGCCGGTGTCGATCTCCGATCCGCACTGCGGGCAGCTCTCCGGAAAGACGATCGGACGCTCCTCGCCGGTCCGCAGATGGGCGACGGGTGCCTCGATACGCGGAATGATGTCCCCGGCCTTGTAGACCATCACCTGGTCACCGAGCCGCAGATCGCGACGGGTGATGTCCGCCGGATTGTGCAGCGTGGCGTACGTGACGGTGGAGCCGTCGATCTCCACCGGCTCCAGCACGGCCCGGGGCGCGACGATCCCCGTCCGGCCGACGTTCCACTCCACGTCCAGCAGCCGGGTGATCTTCTCGACCGCCGCCAGCTTGTACGCGATCGCCCAGCGCGGGGCCCGTGAGCCCGAGCCCGCCTCGCGCTGGTCCTCCGCCAGATCGGCCTTGATGACGATGCCGTCTATCCCGAACGGCAGCTCGGCCCGCAGCGCGGCGATCTCGGCGACCCCGGCCCGTACCTCGTCCACCGTGGCCACCGCGCGCGGCGGCACCGCCGTGCCCGCCGCGGTGGTGACGCCCAGACCGGCCACGTACTCCAGCACCTCGCTGTGCGGCCACCGCGTGAGGTCCTCGCTCCGCGGGCCGGGGGTGGCGGACAGCGGCAGCGCCCCGTAGCAGAAGAACGCCGTCTCCACCTGGTACGGACGGTCCTTGGCCCGCAGGGTCCCGGCCGCACCGCTGCGGGGGTTGGCGAAGGGGGTCGCGCCGTGCGCCGTACGGACCGTGTTCGCCCGCTCGAACTGCTCGCTCGTCATCAGCACCTCTCCGCGCACCTCCAGGGTGACCGGCTCGGAGAGCCGCCCCGGCAGGCCCGTGACCGTCCCGATGGCATGCGAGACGTCCTCGCCCGCGGTGCCGTCGCCCCGGGTGATCAACCGCGCCAGCTCGCCGTTCTCGTACCGCGCGGCCACCGCCAGACCGTCGAGCTTCGGCTCGACGCTCCAGGCTTCCACCGGTCTGCCGAGACGGCGCTCCAGCGACGCGGCCCACGCCGTGAACTGCTCGGCCGAGAAGACATTGTCCAGCGACAGCATCGGTGCCGTGTGCGGAACGTCGCCGCCCGCGGCGCCGCCCGCGACCTTCCCGGTCGGCGAATGCGCCAGCACCTCATCGGGATGCGCCTGCTCGTACGCCGCGATTCCGCGCACCAGCCGGTCGTACGCGTCGTCGTCCAGGGAGCTCTCGCCGCTCGCGTAGTACGCGGCGGCGGCCTTGGCCGCGTGGTCGACCGCCTGCGCGTACGCGGCGGCGTCGAAGACTGGGGTGGAAGTCGTCGTCATGTCCTTCATCCTGCCGTCCACCACTGACAACGGGTCCGGTCGCAGCCCCGGCGACGGGTCCGGTCAGAGCCCCGGCGCACCCCAGACGGGGAACCAGCGCGCGAGATCGGGCTCGATCCGCAGATCGTCCCCGAGCACCGCTCTGACCTGGAGTTCCCGCTGATTGTCGCGTTTCTCGGCGGTGCCGGGCAGCGGCGCGAAGGGGTAGAAGCTGCCGCGCTTGTAGAGATAGACGAGCGCGAGGGGCCGGTGCTCGGTATCCCGGAAACCGAGCAGTGAGCAGAGCAGCTGAGGGCCGAATCCGCCCTCTTCCAGCAGGGTGTTCACCGCGTGCAGATCGTTCACCAGGGTGGCCGTGTCGTCCGGCGCCCGTCGCGCGAGCAGCCAGGTGTAGCCGTACGAGTCCTGGCTGAACTCCACCGGCCGGCTGTCCTGGCCGGTGTCCGCGTCGAGCAGTTCGCGCACGTCCTGCCGGATCCTGGCGAAACCACCGCCCTCGACGCCCGCGAAACAGACAGACCCCAGGCCGGTGGGGGTGTATCCGGCCCCGGCCTGGAGGGTGAGCGCGGCGGACGGGAGGGCGAAGAGCTGGTCGAGATCGGGGCGGACCGGTTTGCTCCGGCCGAGGATGGCGTCGAGAAGGCCCACAGGACCAGCTCCTCACAGCGACGGGGGACGGTGTCGACAGAGACATGCGGCACAAGCGGCACAACGGCGACGGCCGCGCTCACCGTCACGCCTTACGGCCAGGCTTACGGCCGCGCTTACGGGCGGGCGAGTTCGGCGGAGATACGGGCGAGCTGGTCCAGCCGCTGCTCGAGCGTCGGGTGCGAGGCGAGCAGCCGCCCCAGGCTCTCCTTCGAGGAGAACGCGGGCACGAAGTAGAACGCGTTGTACGGCTCCGCCTTCCGCAGGTCCTCCGTGGGGATCCGGGCCATCTGGCCGCTCACCTTGGTCAGCGCGGAGGCGAGCGCCGAGGGCCGGCCGGTGAGCAGCGCGGCCGTACGGTCGGCGGAGAGCTCGCGGTAGCGGGACAGCAGCCGGGTCAGCAGGAAGCCGATCGCGTACACCACCGCGCTGACCAGCGGAATCAGCAAGATCGCGATCCCTGCGGGGCCGGCGTTCCTGGCGCTCCTGGACAGCCCGCTGTAGAGCGCGATCCGGGTGATCAGGCCCGCGAGCACGCCCAGGAACGAGGCGATGGTCATCACGGCCACATCGCGGTGCGCGACATGCGACATCTCATGGGCGAGGACACCCTCCAGCTCCTCCGGCTCCAGCCTGCGGAGCAGGCCGGTCGTGGCACAGACCAGTGCGCTGCGTTCGCTCCGGCCCGTGGCGAAGGCGTTCGGTATGTCACTCCGCGCGATCGCCACCTTGGGTTTCGGCATATCGGCCAGCGCGCAGATCCGGTCGACGGCTCCGTGCAGCTCGGGCGCCTGCTCGGGGGTGACCTCGCGCGCGCCCATGCCGAAGGCCGCGATCTTGTCGCTGAACCAGAACTGCGCGATGAACAGCCCTCCGACGAGGATCAGGATGACCGGCCAGAACTTCCCCAGCACGGCCAGCAGCACACCGACCAGGACCACGTACAGCAGGCCGATCAGGAACATGGTGGTCACCATGCGGGTGGTCAGACCGCGGTCCTGGGTGTAGCGGGTCTGTGTCATCGCTCGCCTCCATTAGTTCTTTCTCCTGTTATTTTCCTCCTTTCCTGGCGAAACGGTATAAGGGGACTATATGGACGGTGTGGGACCGGTGCCCCGTAGGGCTCCCGCCGGTCCCACACCTGGCCCCCGCTGTCGGCCACGGCCGCTCGGAGCGGCTGCCGCGCCTATGGCGGCGGCGCCGGCGACACGCGCTACAGCGCCGGGTTCGCGTTCTTCAGCAGCTCCTGGAACTGCGCGGAGAACCAGTCACCGGACAGCGGCGCGTTCGGCAGCGCACCGGACATGTTGTTGTTGTTCCGGGGATTGCCGGTGTACGTCGGGTCGCACATCCGGTCGAAGCCCTTGCCCTGGTTGTTCGGGATCTCCTTGCTCGCGCCGTCCGACTCGCCCGGGGGCTTCATCCACACGTACGCGTCGATCCCGGCGGCGGGCGCCGCCTTCGGCCGTTCGCCCAGTCCGGCACCGGACTGGTTGCACCAGTTGCCCAGATGGATCCGGCGGTCGTAGCGCCCGCCGTCCACATAGGTGTCCACGCTGGTCTGCGGGCCGGGACCGCCGGGCCGCGCCGAGCCGCCCCAGCCGTTGCGTGAGGTGTCGATCAGCATCCCGATGCCCGACGGGAAGCCGACGCCCACCAGCTCCTGCCGGAACGCCTGGGCGAACGACTGCTCATCGACGTAGCGGTTCCAGTCCACCCACTTCGACTCGCGGACCGACTTGCCGGCCACGCTGTCGTTGATGGTGAAGTTGTTCTCCTTGAGCGCGCCGTAGTTGGCGGTGTTGACGATGAAGCCGTGCACCTTGTCGACCGTGCTGCCCTCGGCGGTCGCGGCCTGCTTGAAGACCTGCGCCGAGGCGTTGAAGTTGTCGTCCCAGCCGATCCAGCCGTGGTGGCCCGCGTCGACATAGTTGTAGACGTTGGGGATGGCGCCGAGGTGGTTGAGCGCGTAACCGACGCCCTTGATGTAGTTGCCGTTCGCCTTCATCGCGTCACACTGCGGGGTGACGGTCGGCCGCGGCGTGACATTGGTGACCAGATTGGGCAGCGAGTCGATCTCGACGGTCGTCACGATCCGCAGGCCGGCGTACTTGCTGTCGGCGAGTATGGCGGCGATCGGATCGATGTACTCGCTCTGATAGCGGCCGATCTCCGTCGGGCCCAGCTCTCCGTTGGAGGCGAGCGCTGCGCAGTCACGGCCCGGCAGGTTGTAGATCACGAGCTGGACGACGAACGGCCTGCCCGCGGCCTGCCGCAGCGCCTCGTCGAGGTGGTCGCGCAGCCCCATGCCGGCGCCGACACCCTCGATGGCCGCGATCCGGTCCAGCCACACACCGGTCGGCTGGTTGGAGACCCTGCTGCCGCCGGGTTCGGCCGCGGCTTTCGCGGCCCACTCCGGGTTCACGTACACCCCGGCGTTCGCGTACGGGTTGTCGACCTTGGCACCGGCGGGCGGGTCGGTCGGCGGGTCGGTCGGCGGATCCGTCGGACCGCCGCCACCGGGGGAGTTGCAGGTGACACCGTTGAGTTTGAAGACGGCCGGAACCGCGTTGGACCCGGTGGCCGAGGCGTTGAAGCCGAAGGACGCCGAGGCGCCGCTCGCCAGCGCGCCGTTCCACGCCACATTGGCGGCTAAGACGGCCGTACCGCTCTGGGTGATGGTGGAGTTCCAGCCCTGCGTCACCTTCTGGTCACCGGCGAAGCTCCACTCCAGTTTCCAGGAACTGATCGCGTCGCCGGTGTTGGTCACGTTGACATTGGCCGAGAAGCCGCCGTTCCAGGCGGTCTGGATCCGGTAGTCGACGGTGCAGCCGGCCGCGGCGGCACCGGCGGGCGCGTCCAGCGCGGTCGCGGTGCCGGCGGCGGCGGCGACCAGCGCGAACGCGGCGAGCGCCGCGCCTCGTGCACGTCGCGGAGGGGTGGGGGTGCGGCTCATGAGAGTCCCTTCAGATGGTCACGGAGTCCTACGCCGAAACTGGTGGGCGTGCCGTTGTAGTCGCTGATCAGAGCGGGTCCCGAGGAGCAGTCCCAGGTGTTCCAGGTCCACCCGAGATACGAGGCGCCATGGCTGTCGAGCCAGGCCATGACCCGGTCGATATAGCCGTGCGAGCAGGTGTTCTCGCCGATCTCGCCCGCCACGAAGGGCACTTCGGCGGCCACCGGCGCGAGCTGTTCGTTCCAGCAGCTCTCGCTCGCGCAGACGTTGAAGTTGTACGTGTGCCAGGCGGCGGCCAGATTGCCCGCCGGGTCGGCGGGCCGGTACTTCAGCCACTGCCGCATGTCGTTGGAGTAGGCGATGCCGGGGATCAGCACCAGGTTCCGGGCGCCGGTGGCCCGTACCGCGTTCACCAGCGACTGCATCCCGGCCACTTCGAAATCGATCCCCGGGCAGGTGCCGCCATCGCGCCAGCAGGTCCAGGCCGCGTTGATATCACTGGTGGCCCGGTCCGGGAACGGCTCGTTGAAGAGGTCGAAGACCACCGCCGGGTCGTCCTTGAAGGCCTGTGCGACCGAGGTCCAGAAGGCCGGTGTGTACCGCGCGTTCGGCATCGGCTTCTGGCAGGTCGCGTACTCGGTGTCCGGGCAGTGGTTGTCGTTGCCCGTGTACCTGCCGTGGGTCCAGTGCAGTTCGACGACCGGAGTGATGCCGTGTGCCTCCAGCCTGGTCACGAACTGCCTGACCGCGGCGATGTAGTTCGCGCCGGCGTACTCCGGCTTCACATGCGCGAGGCCGAGCCAGCACTCCTCGTTGAGCGGTATCCGTACGGTGTTGACCTTCCAGTCGGCGATGGCCCGCACCGACGCGTCGTCCACCGGACCGTCGAAGATGCCGTAGCCCTGGATACACGCGAACTCGCCGCCGGAGCGGTTCACGCCGAGCATGCGGCGGGTCGTGCCGTTCTCGTCGACCAGTTTGTTGCCCGAGGCGCGCAGCTTCGGTGGAGTGCCGCCCGGTCCCGGCGGATCGGTCGGCGGGTCGGTCGGTGGATCGGAGGGGTCTCCCGGTCCCGGACCGCCGTCGCACGCCACGCCGTTGAGCCTGAACGCGGTGGGCGCCGGGTTGGACCCGGACCAGGAGGCGATGAACCCGGCGCTGAGCGAGCCGCCGGTGGCGATCTTCCCGTTCCAGCTCTCGTTGACGGCGGTCACGGTCCTCCCGGACTGCGACCACTTCCCGTTCCAGCCCTGGGTCACCTTCTGGCTTCCGGGGAAGTCGAAGGTGAGTGTCCAGTTCTCGACGGGTGACCCGTTGTTGGTGAGCGTGACAGCGCCCTGGAAGCCACTGTCCCACTGACCGGTGGTGCTGTAGGCGACGGTGCAGCCGGCCGCGGTTCCCGACGCGGTCGGCTGCGGGACGAGAGCGGTGCCCGCCACGGCCAGGGCCGCGGCGGCCAGCAGTGCGGTGAGGCGTGGTGGTGCTCGCATGGAGCGACTCCTCGATGGCCGATACGCCGCCTGACGCGGCGTATGACTGATGGAAGCGCTCCCACTGGTTGGCTTCCGACGGTAGCGCCGAAGTCGCCTGAGTCAACAGCCCAGTTGAATTCTTTTATCTGACAACTCGCCCGGACATGCGTCGCGTTCAAACTCTTGACAGGTCCACGGTCCCGCTCAACGCTTGGGAGCGCTCCCACTGGTTCGCACCCCCACACCACCCGCACCGGACCGCGAGGAGGACCACCCCATGCCCGGCTTACGAGGTTCACCGCCAGGGGCACCACCGCCACCCGGAAGATCCGGCACACCGCGTGACGTCCGGCCGGGTGAAAGCCGGCCGTCTGAAACGCGACCGCGCGGGGTGCGGCAGCGCGGAGTCCGGCGCCTGCTCACCGCGCTGGCCGCCGCCCTCTCCCTGCCGCTCGGCCTCACCGCGGTCAACGGCACCCCCGCGCACGCCGCGGCCGTCCAGTGCGGTGTCGACTACAAGACCAATGACTGGGGCACAGGCTTCACTGCCGACCTCACGATCACCAATCGCGGTACGGACCCCATCGACGGCTGGACGCTCGGCTACGACCACTCCGGGGACCAGAAGCTCACCAACGGCTGGAACGGCGGCTGGAGCCAGTCCGGCAGGACCGTCACCGTCACGAACGCCGCGCACAACGCGCGGATCGCCCCAGGAGCTGCGGCGACCGCCGGCGCCAACTTCACCTACAGCGGCACCAACACCGCGCCCACCGTCTTCACCGTCAACGGCGTGCGCTGCACGGGCGCGCATCAGCCGCCCCTCACCGTGCTGACCAGTCCGGCGCCCGGCGCGGTGTTCACCGCGGGCGGCACCATCCCGATGGCCGCCACCGCCGTCGCCGCCGACGGCGCCGGGATCTCCAAGGTCGAGTTCTACAGCGACACCCGGCTGCTCGGCACGGACACCTCCTCCCCGTACACCTTCGACTACGCGGACGTCCCCGCCGGCGATCTCTCGCTCTACGCGAAGGCATACGACGGCCAGGGCGCCGCGGCGGAGTCCACCCCGGTCGGCGTACGGGTCGCCACGGGCCCGTCCCTGGTCGCGAGCCCCGCCCAACTCGGCGTACAGCAGGGCGGGACCGGCACCTTCGGGGTGAAGCTCTCCACCCGGCCCGCCGCCGATGTGACGGTCACCGTGGCCCGTACCGCGGGCAACACCGGCCTCACCCTCACCTCCGGCTCCACCCTCACCTTCACCGGCGCCAACTGGAACACCGCCCAGCAGGTGACCGTCTCCGCAGCGGCCACCGGCACCGGCGCCGCCACCTTCACCGCGACCGCGCCCGGCCAGACCAAGGCCGAGGTGACCGTCACCCAGCTGGCCGCGGCCGGCACCTACAACGCGCGGTTCCTCGATCTGTACGGCAAGATCACCGACCCGGCCGCCGGCTACTTCTCGCCCGAGGGCATCCCGTACCACTCGGTGGAGACCCTGATCGTCGAGGCGCCCGACCAGGGCCACGAGACGACCTCCGAGGCGTACAGCTATCTGATCTGGCTCCAGGCCATGTACGGCAAGGTCACCGGCGACTGGAGCAAGTTCAACGGCGCGTGGGCCACCATGGAGAAGTACATGATCCCCACCCACGCCGACCAGCCCACGAACAGCTTCTACAACGCGTCGAAACCGGCCACCTACGCCCCCGAGTGGGATCTGCCCTCGCAGTACCCCTCGCAGCTCAACGGCAATGTCGCGGTCGGCAACGACCCCCTGGCCGGGGAGCTGAAGAGCGCCTACGGCACCGATGACATCTATGGCATGCACTGGATCCAGGACGTCGACAACGTCTACGGCTTCGGCAACTCGCCGGGGAAGTGCGAGGCGGGACCGGCCGATCAGGGCCCCTCGTACATCAACACCTTCCAGCGCGGCCCGCAGGAGTCCGTCTGGGAGACCGTGACCCAGCCGACCTGCGACGCCTTCAAGTACGGCGGCAGGAACGGCTATCTGGACCTGTTCACCGGGGACGCCTCCTACGCGAAGCAGTGGAAGTTCACCAACGCGCCGGACGCCGACGCCCGCGCCATCCAGGCCGCCTACTGGGCATCGGAGTGGGCCAAGGAGCAGGGCAAAGGCGGCGAGGTCGCGGCCAATGTCGCCAAGGCGGCCAAGATGGGGGACTACCTCCGCTACGCGATGTACGACAAGTACTTCAAGAAGGTCGGCGGCTGTGTGGGCGAGACGGCCTGCCCGGCGGGCAGCGGCAAGAACAGCTCGCACTACCTGCTCTCCTGGTACTACGCCTGGGGCGGTGCCACCGATGCCTCGGCCGGCTGGGCCTGGCGTATCGGCTCCAGTTTCAGCCACAGCGGGTACCAGAACCCGATGGCCGCCTGGGCGCTGAGTTCGTACGCCGATCTCAAGCCCGCCTCCGCCACCGGACAGCAGGACTGGAACACCAGCCTCAAACGGCAGGTGGAGTTCTACCGCTGGCTCCAGTCCGCCGAGGGCGGCATCGCGGGCGGCGCCACCAACAGCTGGCAGGGCCGGTACGCGCAGCCTCCGGCCGGCACCCCGACCTTCTACGGCATGTACTACGACGAGGCGCCCGTCTACCACGACCCGCCGTCCAACCAGTGGTTCGGCTTCCAGGCCTGGTCCATGGAGCGGGTCGCGGAGTACTACCACCAGACCGGCGACAGCGCCGCCAAGGCCGTGCTGGACAAGTGGGTCTCCTGGGCCCTGTCCAAGACCACCGTCAACCCCGACGGTACGTACCGGATCCCGTCGACCCTCCAGTGGTCCGGCAAGCCCGACACCTGGAACGCCACCACGCCCGGCGCCAACACCGGTCTGCGTGTGACCGTCGCCGACTACACCAATGACGTCGGGGTGGCCGCCGCGTACGCCAAGACCCTCTCCTACTACGCCGCGAAGTCCGGCAACGCGGCGGCCAGGACCACCGCGAAGGCACTCCTCGACGGGATGTGGGACCACCACCGGGACGCGCTGGGGATCGCGGTCCCGGAGACCCGCGCCGACTACAGCCGCTTCGACGACCCGGTCTACGTGCCGAGCGGCTGGACCGGCACCATGCCCAACGGCGACGTGATCAACGGGAGTTCCACCTTCGCGTCGATCCGGTCCTTCTACGAGGACGACCCGGCCTGGTCGAAGGTCGAGGCGTATCTGAACGGCGGGGCCGCGCCGACCTTCACGTACCACCGCTTCTGGGCGCAGGCCGACATCGCGCTGGCCCTCGGCTCGTACGCCGATCTCTTCGAATAGCGGCGGCTTTTCATGGCGTATGACCGATTGCTCACGGAGGGTCCCGCGCCTCCCCGGCGCGGGGCCCTCCCGCTGTCAACTCCACCGTCCATGCGACCGATTGATGTCTGTATGCCGCACTGAATTGACAACACAAGGTCAAATCCTGGTATCTGATCTGTTCCTACGAGTCCGATCGATGTCACTCTCTGGACGGCTCAGCGCGGGTGCATCACGCGGTGAGCCTGTTCACGGCACGCGCACAGCTCAGCACCATCGGGCGACGGTCCACCCATGGCCGCCGCTTCCCCACACAGGGCCGTTACCGACGGCCCGGCACTCTTGGAGACTGAGTGAGACTCGTAGCTTCCACCCCCCGCACGCACACCTCCCGCAAGAACGTCGTCCGTGTCGCCGCCCTGGTCGCCTCCGCCGCCATGGTGGTCGTCGGCGTCCAGTCGGGGCCGGCCGCCGCCCAGCCCGACCCCACCCGGGAGAGCGGCGCCACAGCTCTGGAGCTCAGCCCGGCCCAGCGCGTCGACGCCATCAAGTCCGCCCAGGCGGACGCCGCGAGCGAGGCCGGTGCCCTCGGCCTCGGCGCCCAGGAGAAGCTCGTCGTCCGGGACGTCATCAAGGACGCCGACGGAACCGTCCACACCCGTTACGAGCGGACCTACGCGGGCCTGCCCGTCCTCGGCGGCGACCTCGTCGTCCACGAGGCCCCGGCCGGCGCGCGCAGCGTGACCAAGGCGACCACGGCCCGAATAGCCGTGCCCTCCACCGCCGCCGAACTCCCCGCGGCCACCGCGAAGTCGAGCGCGCTGAAGGCCGCTTCGGCGGAGAAGACCGCCAAGGCCGCGGCGGACACCGCGCCCCGCAAGGTGATCTGGGCCGCGACCGGCAAGCCCGTGCTGGCCTGGGAGACCGTCGTCAAGGGCGTCCAGCCCGACGGCACTCCGAGCGAGCTGCACGTCGTCACCGACGCGGCCACCGGCAAGCAGCTCTTCACCGACGAGGCCATCGAGGCCGGCACCGGCACCGGCAAGTACAACGGCTCGGTGACGCTCGGCACCACCAAGAGCGGCACCACGTACAACCTCACCGACGGCGCTCGCGGCAGCCACAAGACGTACGACCTGAACCAGGGCACCTCGGGCACCGGCACGCTCTTCACCGACGCCGACGACGTCTGGGCCGGCGGCCGGCAGACCGCCGCCGTCGACGCGCACTACGGCGCGGCCGAGACCTGGGACTTCTTCAAGAACGTGCTGGGCCGCAACGGCATCAAGAACAACGGGGTCGGCTCCTACTCCCGCGTCCACTACGGCAACAACTACGTGAACGCGTTCTGGAGCGACAGCTGCTTCTGCATGACCTACGGCGACGGCTCGGGCAACGCCAACCCGCTGACCTCGCTGGACGTGGCCGCGCACGAGATGAGCCACGGCGTCACCGCCGCCACCGCCAACCTCACCTACAGCGGTGAGTCCGGCGGTCTCAACGAGGCGACCTCCGACATCTTCGCCACCGCGGTCGAGTTCTACTCGAACACCGCGAGCGACCCGGGCGACTACCTCATCGGCGAGAAGATCAACATCAACGGCGACGGCACGCCGCTGCGCTACCAGGACAAGCCGAGCAAGGACGGCGCCTCGAAGGACTACTGGTCGTCCACCCTGGGCAACATCGACGTCCACTACTCCTCGGGCCCGGCCAACCACTTCTTCTACCTGCTGTCCGAGGGCAGCGGCGCGAAGACGGTCAACGGCGTGAGCTACAACAGCCCCACGTACGACGGCTCCACTGTCACCGGCATCGGCCGCGACAAGGCCACGCAGATCTGGTACAAGGCGCTGACCACGTACATGACGTCCTCCACCAACTACGCGAAGGCGCGCACCGCGACGCTGAGCGCGGCGGGCGCCCTGTACGGCACGACCAGCGCCGAGTACAAGGCGGTCGGCGCCGCCTGGACCGCCATCAACGTGAAGTGACCCCCGCGGTCCGGCACGGGGTTTGAGGGAAAGCGACCGACTCGACGGGGTACGGGCCCGCGCGCTCCACGCGCGGGCCCGTACCCCGTCCGCGCCGCCCTGTCCACCGGTCGGCGCGCTCCGGGTGAGGGATCGGGACCCGCGAACTAGGGTGCGATTCATGGCCGGAGATACAGGGCGGGGGAGCGGGCAGGACGCCGCCGCGGCGCCGGACCCCCGGCGCTGGAAGGCCCTGGCCGTATGTCTGGTCGCGGGCTTCATGACGCTCCTGGACGTCTCCATCGTCAATGTGGCCCTGCCGTTGATCCGCGAAGGGCTGCGCACCCCGGTCTCCGACCTCCAATGGGTGCTGTCCGGCTACGCGCTCGCCTTCGGTCTCTTCCTGATCCCCGCCGGGCGGCTCGGCGACGCCCGGGGCCGGCGCCCGGTCTTCATGATCGGGCTCACGCTCTTCACCCTGGCCTCGGCGGCCTGCGGAGCCGCCCAGTCCAGTCTCTGGCTGGTGATCGCCCGGCTGGTGCAGGGCTTCGCCGGAGGCATCGTCACCCCCCAGATCTCCGCACTGATCCAGCAGATGTTCACCGGCCGTGAGCGGGGCCGCGCCTTCGGCATGTTCGGAATGGTGGTCGGCATCTCGACGGCCGTGGGACCGCTGCTGGGCGGTCTGATCATCCAATTGGCGGGTGCGCGGGACGGGTGGCGCTGGGTCTTCTACGTCAATCTGCCACTGGGCGTCATCTGTCTGCTGCTGGCCCGGCGGCTGCTGCCGGACACCCCGTCGGCGGCCCCCGTACGGCCACGCGATCTCGACCCCCTCGGGGTACTGCTGCTCGGCACGGGCGTGCTGGCACTGCTGCTCCCCTTCGTCCAGTCGCAGCAGTGGCACGGCGGCGAGAAGTGGCTGCTGCTGATCGTCGCCGCCGCGCTGCTGACGGGCTTCGTGAAATGGGAGTCCCGGTGCCGGCCCGGCGGCACCCAGCCGGTGCTGGACCTGCGGCTCTTCCGCGTCCGTTCCTACTGGCTGGGATGTCTGCTGATCCTGCTGTACTTCGCCGGGTTCACCACGATCTTCTTCATCAGCACCCTCTATCTCCAGAGCGGACTGCACTACTCCGCCCTGGAGGCCGGACTGGCCATCACCCCCTTCGCGGTGGGCTCCGCCGTGGCGGCGGGCATCGGAGGACGGCTGGTCAACCGCTTCGGGAGGCCGCTGGTCGTGGTCGGACTGATCATGGTGACGGCCGGTCTGGCGGCCACCGCGTTCGCCGTACACCTGGTGCCGGGACACAGCGCGGGCTGGGCGATGGCGGTGCCGCTGCTGGTGGCGGGCCTCGGCAGCGGGCTCGTCATCACACCGAACCAGACCCTGACGCTCTCCGAGGTCCCGGTGCCCATGGCAGGCAGCGCCGGAGGCACGCTCCAGACCGGTCAGCGGGTGGGCTCCGCGATCGGTATCGCCGCCGTGGGATCGGTCTTCTTCGCCCAGGTGGAACCGGACGGCTGGGCGAAGGCGTTCGACCACGGGCTGATCGTCTCGCTGGCGTTCGTGGTCGCGGCACTGCTGGTCGCCAGCGCTGACGTGGCCACGGCGCACCGGGACAGAAAGCGGGGTACGGGACCGACGCGGCCCTTCACCCACCGGGCGTCCCCACCGCCGAAAGGAGACCAGCGATGAACCGCACTCCCTCAGAGAGCCCAGAGAGCCCAGAGAGCCGAGAGAGCCCAGAGAGCCCAGAGAGCACGCAGAGCACGGAGCGCACCGAGAACACGGAGCGCAACGCGGAGTACGGAAGGAAGCCCTTCAAACGGTCGAGGAGCCATTTCGCCGACCGGATCACGGCCGACGGCCGGGACGGCTGGCCCGTCGAGTCCGGCCGCTACCGGCTCGTGGTCAGCCGCGCCTGCCCCTGGGCGAGCCGCGCCCTGATCTCGCGTCGGCTCCTCGGCCTGGAGGACGCGATCTCCCTCGCCATCGCCGACCCGATCCAGGACGACCGCGGCTGGCGCTTCACCCTGGCCCCGGACGGCCGGGACCCCGTCCTCGGCATCCGCTTCCTCGGCGAGGCGTACGACGCGCGGGAGACGGACTATCCCGGCGGGGTCAGCGTGCCCGCGATCGTGGACGTACCGAGCGGGAAACTCGTGACCAACGACTTCCAGCGGATCACCCTGGACCTCGCCACCGAATGGACGGCGCTGCACCGGCCCGGCGCGCCCGATCTCTGTCCGGAGCCGCTGCGCGACGAGATCGACGACGTCATGGAGGGGATCTACCGGGATATCAACAACGGGGTGTACCGCGCCGGGTTCGCGAACGGGCAGAGCGCCTACGAGGACGCCTACCGCGCGTTGTTCCGCCGTCTCGACCAGGTGTCGCGGCGCCTGGCGGACCGCCGCTATCTGGTGGGGGACACCCTCACCGAGGCGGACATCCGGCTGTTCACCACCCTGGTGCGCTTCGACGCCGTCTACCACGGACACTTCAAATGCAACCGGTCCAAGCTCACCGAGGACCCGGTGCTGTGGGCCTATGCGAGGGACCTGTACCAGACCCCGGGGTTCGGCGACACGGTGGACTTCGACCACATCAAGCGGCACTACTACCAGGTGCACACCGGTATCAACCCGACCGGCATCGTGCCCCTCGGCCCCGATCTGTCCGGCTGGCTGACCGCACACCACCGGGAGGAGCTGGGCGGACGGCCGTTCGGGGACGGAACACCACCGGGTCCGGTGCCGAGGAACGAGGAGGTTCCGCCGGCGGGACGCCCCTGAGAAGCCGTTCCCGGCCTCCTTCGGCTCTCCGCCGGCCCTCGTCAGCCCTCCGGCAGGGGCCGGCGCAGCAGATACAGCCCGACGAGCGCCACCAGCACCACCACGCATGCCGTGAACGTCAGCCCGGCGCCCTTCAGCCCCAGCCCGAGCGTCAGCGCGCCGACACCGACGACGGGCAGCGAGATTCCCGCGTAGGCGACGACGAACAGGGCGGAGACCGTGCCGCCCCGGTTCGCGGGCGGCGCCGCGCCGCTGACGGCGGTCATCGCCGCACGGAAGGCCAGCCCCTGGCCCAGACCGCCCAGGACCGCGCCCGTGACGAGCAGCGCCAGCGACTCCACCGCCAGCGACGTCCCCACCAGCACCAGACCGGCCACCAGCACCAGACAACCGCCCGGCAGCGCCCGGCGTACCCCCAGACGCCCCATCAGTGACTGGCCGATGGTGGAGGCGAGGAAGAGGGAGAAGACGACCGATCCCGAGACGGCCAGGTTCTCGACGTTCAGGGTCTGGGACACGAAGGACGGCGCCACCGCGGTGAACAGACCCAGCAGGGCGAAGCCCGCGAACGCGGCGAGCGCCGACGGCGCGAACACCCCACGCACCTGGGGCGGTACCACCAGCCCCTGGGGCCTCAGCCGGGGCCGCCGCGTCGGATGCGCGACGGTCTCCGGCAGAAACCAGGTGAGTACGCATGCCACGGCCAGCAGCCCGAGATGGACGATGAAGGGCAGCCGCAGCGGCCACGGCGCGTACTGCGCGAGCAGCCCGGAGAGCAGCGGGCCGCAGCCCAGGCCGCCCATGTTCGCGGCGGTGGCGGCGAGCCCCGCCCGCGCTTTCTCCTCGGGCGGGGCCAGCTCCAGCACGGTGACGGTGGCCGCGCCGCTGAGCAGCCCGGCGGAGAAGCCCGACAGCAGCCGGCCCGCGAACAGCAGCGGAAGCCCGCCCTCGAACAGGAAGCAGAAGGCGCTCCCGGCGGCCAGCGCCAGCGCGACGAGCAGCACCGGCCGCCGGCCCACCTGGTCGGAGAGGTCGCCGGCCAGCAGCAGTACGGCGATCACCCCGAGGGCGTAGACGGCGAACACGACCGTCACCATCAGCTCGGAGAAGCCGAGCTGTTGGCGGTAGAGCCCGTAGAGCGGGGTGGGCAGCGTCGTACCGGCCATACCGATGGCGAACACCGCGGCGGCCACCGGATAGCCGAGGCGGCGGCCTCCGTGCACGCGATCCGTCATACCAGCCCCGTCCTACGAGCCCCGTCCTACGAGCGTCGGGGCTCGTTCAGCAGGGCGACCAGTTGCCGTACCTCATCGAGAGGACGGGTGACGGCGGCGGCGCGCAGCGCCTCGTCCCCCGGGTTCGGGACCTCTCCGGTCCGCTTCAACAGGCTCACCAGCGCGGCGACCTCGTCCAGGGGCCGGGCGGTCGCCGCTGTCCGGAGCAGGGTCCGTATCGGCGCGTCGCCGGAGGGCGTGGGATCAAGAGGCATGGCACTGCTCCCTCTACCGGACTCCACGGGCGGCTCTCTCACCGTGAAGGGCCACCGTGCGCCAGAGGGGCGCACGCTTGGGTACATCAAATGCCCCTGTCGGACTTTTGTGCCATCCGGGACCGGCATACGAGGTCACGCGCCGTGTCACCCGGCCTCCGCGTCACCCACGTGTCCGGACAGCACACCTAGTCGATTGGACGGCCGCCGGTGCCCCTGGTGAGGTCGTCGGTCAGGGAGGGGGCGGGCTGGGGGACCTCGCCGAAGTCCTCGTCCGCGCTGTCGACCCGGAGCCGGTTGATCACGGCCTCCAGCGCGGCCGGCAGCGTGGGGTGACGGCCGTGGTGGCACTGGCTGAGCAGATCGTGCCGGACCGTCTCGGGGAGCAGCGAGGAGAGCGCGGGCGGTGCCACGGGCCGCCCCGACCCGGGCAGATGCCGGGACTGACGGCGCCAGTACGCCGCGTCCTTGAACTCGGCCCGCTGCTGATGGGCGAGGAAGAGGCAGAAGGCCGCGGTGCGATTGCCGCCTCCGGCGGCGAACTGCCACCAGAATTGGGCCGCGTCACGGTGCCCGGTCAGATGCAGGAGCGCGGCGAAGACGACGGCGCCCTCGGGATCGATACGGTCATGGTCCACCAGCCGGCCCAGACTGGCCGCCGCCTCGGGCGCGTTCAGGACGAGGGCGACGGCGAGGCTCAGGTCATGGGCGGCCTGTTCGTGGGCCGACGGGTAACGAAGCGGTGCCGCACCCGGGTCCGTACGGCACGCCGCCGCCCGCACCGTCCGCCGCGCCCCGGCCCGGCTCCGCGCCGCCGCGGTGTCGTAGTCGTCATAGGTGTCGCCGAGGACTTCCGCGTCCTCCAGCAGCGCGTCGATGGGTCCGGGGTCGGGTTCGCGGGCGTGGCGCACGGCCTACTCCTCCCTCTCGGGCGCTCGTACGTCGAGGTCCCTGGCCAGGCGTCTGCGGGCGTGCCGTACATGGGACCGTACGGTGGCGACTTCGATGCCCATGTACTCGGCGACCTCCTCGTCCGGGATCTGGAGGGCGTAGCGCAGCACGACCACGTCGTACTGCCGCTCGGGAAGCCGGGAGATGGCCCTGTAGAGCCCGATCTCCCGTTGCAGCACGTCGAATTGATCACGCTTCTCGTGGTCGAGGAGCTTGCGGACCGCCGCGTGGAAGGCGGCGGTGTCGACCAGCGCCGGTTCCATGTCGTGGTCGTCCAGCCACCACGCCACCTCCTCCTTGAGGAGCGCCCACGCGTACCGCGCCACCGATTCCTGCGTCAGCACATGCGGCCAGTGCTCCAGGAGCCGGGCGCAGGTGGCGTCGACCACTGTCTCGGCGGCGTCCCGACCGCCCACCTGGGTATGGGCGTAGCGCAGCCACAGGGTGTGGTGGCGCGCGTCGAACGCGTCGAAGGTCAGCGCCAGCCGGTGGACCGTCCCGTCGGGGGAGACCGGAGGGCCGTGGTCGTCCAGATCCTGGGCGCCCTGGGAGACGCGGACCACCGGACGTTCCGGATCGACCTGCACGCGTGCCCCGTTCACTGGACACCGCGCCGCTCCACGGCGGAGGGCGTCGGTGCGAGAGGTGTGCCTCTCTCATCTGTCAGCCAACCGGACGAGCGCCCTCGATGTGCGGGACGCTCCCGGCGTTTCCTCACGGACAGCCATCATATGATTACTGGGCCGAAAGGTGGGCGGTGTTTCCGGATCATTCCGTCGCGCCGTGCACCGGAGCCGTCTCCATCTGGCCTGCCCGTGGGGAGAGTTGGGCCATCTCGTACGGTTGTCCGCATGCGGCGGTGGGAAGTCACCGACTGTTATCCGGCGATGAGGACGGGGGTCGCGCGATGGGCGACAACGGTGCGGTGGATCTTGAACTGGACCGGGCGCATTCCGCCCGTATGTACGACTACTATCTGGGCGGGACGACCAACTTTCCCGCGGACCGTGAGGCCGCCGCGAGGGCCATCTCCGCCTTCCCCTCCATTCTCTCCACCGCCCGGATCAACCGGCGCTTCATGCACCGCTCCGTCCGCTTCCTCGCGCGGCAGGGCATGCGGCAGTTCCTCGACATCGGCACCGGAATCCCCACTTCTCCGAACCTTCACGAGGTCGCGCAGCGGGAGGTCCCGGAGGCACACGTCGTCTACACGGACAACGATCCGATCGTGCTGGCCCACGCCCGCGCGCTGCTGCACAGCCACCCCGCGGGGCGCACCGCGTACGCGGAGGCCGATGTCACCGCCCCCGAGGCCCTGTTGGCCGCCGAGGAGATACGCGCGACGCTCGACTTCACCCGCCCCATAGCGCTCAGCCTCAACGCGCTGCTCCACTTCGTCACCGACGAGCACGACGCCCATGACATCGTCGAACGCCTCAAGTCCGCGCTGCCGTCCGGCTCCACGCTCGCCATCGCACATGTCACCACCGAGTTCGACCCGGAGGGCATCGCGCGGCTCACCACCGCCTACCGCGCCGCGGGCACGCCGGGACAGGCGCGCACCCGCGAGGAGATCGCCCGGTTCTTCGCCGGCTGGCGGCTCATCGAGCCGGGGATCACGCCCTCGCACGCGTGGCGCCCCGACCCCGAGGAGCAGAGCGGGAGCGTCAGCAACAAGGAAGCCGCCTGCTACGTCGGAGTGGCGCGCAAACCCTGACCGCCCCGAACGCACACCCTGACCACCCGAAACACACACCCTGACCGCCGAAAAGAAGAAGCGGCCGGTGCCCGGGGCGGGGCACCGGCCGCTCTTCCGCCGCGCGGCTACGCGGCGGTCGGTGAGCCGGCCGCGGGGCCGACAAGTTCCTCCAGGACGTCTTCCATGGTGACGAAGCCGATGACGGTCCCCTTGTCGCCGCTGACGGCGGCGAGGTGCGTACCGGCGGCGCGCATGGCCGTCATGGTGTCGTCGAGCGGGGTGTCGATCTCGACCCTGATCACCGTGTGCAGCGCGGAGCGCGGGAACGGCCGGGTCCGCTCCCCGGCACCGAGGGCGTCCTTGATGTGCAGATAGCCGAGGATCGTGTTGTCGGGTCCGGTGACCGGCAGCCGCGAGAAGCCGGAGGACGCCGCGGTGCGCTCCAACTGCTGCGGGGTGACCTGGTGGTCGACGGTGATCACCCGGTTGAGCGGGACCATCACCTCACCCACCGGACGCGTGCCCAGCTCCAGGGCGTCGCGCAGCCGCTCGCCGTCCGCGGGGTCCAGCAGTCCCGCCTCGCTGGAGTCCTTGACCAGACGGGCGAGTTCGTCGTCGGTGAAGACCGACGCGACCTCGTCCTTGGGCTCGACCTTCAGCAGCCGCAGGATGGCGTTGGCGAGCGCGTTGATACCGAAGATCACCGGGCGCAGCGCCCGGGTCAGCCCGACCAGGGCGGGCCCCAGCGCGAGCGCGGTCGGAGCCGGCGCGGCCAGCGCGATGTTCTTGGGCACCATCTCGCCGATCAGCATGTGCAGATACGTCGCCAGGGTCAGCGCGATCACGAACGCGATCGGGTGGATCAGCGCACCCGGCACACCGATCGCCTCGAACGGCGGCTCCAGCAGATGGGCGATCGCCGGTTCGGCGACGGCGCCCAGCACCAACGAGGAGATGGTGATGCCCAGTTGGGCCGTGGCCATGGCCGCGGACAGATGCTCCAGGCCCCACAGGGTGGTCTTGGCCCGGAGGCTGCCCTTGATCGCCAGGGGCTCGATCTGGCTGCGCCGTACGGAGATCAGGGCGAACTCGGCGCCGACGAAGAACGCGTTGGTGAACAGGGTGAACACGCCGATGGCGAGTTGCAGGCCGGTCATCGCTTGTCCTCCGCGAGCTGGGTGGCCAGTGCGGGCGCGGTGATCCCGACCCGGTCGGCCCGGTGGTGCTCGATCCGCAGGACCGCGAACCGCCAGCCCTCGATCTCCAGCGTGTCGGTCAGGACGGGCAGCCGCCCCAGCCGGGTCGCGAGCAGCCCGGCGAGCGTCTCGTACGGCCCCTCCGGTGCGTCGAAGCCGATCTCCGCGAGCTGGTCGAGACGGACACTGCCGTCCGCCTCCCATACGCGGCGGCCGTCGGCGGCCGGCCGGCCCGGTGCCAGGTCGGGGGTCTCGTCCGGGTCGTGCTCGTCGCGTACCTCGCCGACGACCTCTTCGACGATGTCCTCGACGGTGGCGACGCCCGCGGTGCCGCCGTACTCGTCTATGACCACGGCCATCGTCCGTGACTCGCGCAGGCGCCGCAGCAGCCGGTCCACCGGAAGGGAGTCCGGGACGAGCAGCGGGCTGGTGGCCAGCTCGGTCACGAGGGTGTCGCCGCGCCTGTTCTCGTCCAGCGCGAGGACATCGCGGATATGGATGGTGCCGATCACCTCGTCGAGGCTGTCGCGGTAGACCGGGAACCGGGACAGGCCGGTCGCCAGCGTCAGGTTCGCCGCGTCCGCGGCGGTGGCGTGGGCCTCCAGGGCCCGTACGTCCACGCGCGGCGTCATCACGTTCTCCGCGGTCAGGTCCGCCAGATGCAGGGTCCGTACGAACAGCTCGGCGGAGTCCGCCTCTATGGCGCCCTCCCGGGCCGAGTGCCGCGCCAGGGCGACCAGCTCCTCGGGGGTACGGGCGGAGGCCAGCTCTTCGGCGGGCTCCAGCCCGAAGCGGCGCACCAGACGGTTCGCGGTGTTGTTGAGATGCCTGATCAGCGGGGTGAAGGCGGCGGTGAAGCCGCGCTGCGGCCCCGCCACGACCTTGGCGACCGCGAGCGGGTTGGAGATCGCCCAGTTCTTGGGGACCAGTTCGCCGATGACCATCAGTACGACGGTGGACAGGGCGACGCCCAGCAGGGTGGCGACGGTGGACACCGCGCCCGCCGGCAGGCCGACCGCCTCCAGCGGGCCGCGCAGGAGCAGGGCCAGGGACGGTTCCGCGAGCATGCCGATGACCAGCGAGGTCACCGTGATGCCCAGCTGGGCGCCGGAGAGCTGGAAGGTCAGCCGCTTGACCGCCGCCAGCGCGCTGGCGGCGCCGCGCTCACCAGCGGCGGCGGCACGCTCCAGCTCGCCGCGCTCGATGGTCGTCAGGGAGAACTCGGCCGCTACGAACACCGCACAAGCGAGCGTGAGCGCGAGAGCGAGGAGCAGCAGAAGCAGCTCGGTCACCGTGCCACCTCCGTTCCATCGCTCGACGGGACGGGGACGGCACGGCTCGTACTGGGAGGCTCACCCATTGCGGGACCGCAGCTCCTTCTTGGTCAGGTAGGTGGTGAAGGGCGGAGTGGACACCCCGCCCAGCAATAGTAAAGGATTCGCAAAGAAGTGCAATGCCGTGTCCGGCTCACGCCATCGCCCGGATTACCGGACGGCGCCGAAGTCCTTGCCGACGGTGAGTGTCACCACGCCCGGGGCGGCCGTCGCGTCCTCCCGGGCGACGCTGCCCGGCAGCCGTGAGGCCAGTACCTCGGCCGGTCCCGCCTGGTCCTGCGGATAACCGACCGTGGTCTTCTTGGTGTCCTCCGGCGCGTTGCCGACACCGACGACCGTGAATCCCACCGACCGCAGTGTCTCCGCGACCGACGCGGCCCGCCCCCTCGTGCCGGAGCCGTTGAGGACCTGGACCCGCACCGTATGGGCGTAGACCGGGTTCTTCGCGTCGGCTTCCAGTTTCTCCTTGTCGACCTCGTCGTCCTTCGCCAGGGCGGCGAACAACTCCGCCGCCTGCGGGTACTGCCAGACGACGTTCGCCTTGTCGGCCGGCGCGTCCGCCTCCCGCGCGTAGTTCGGCACCGTGAGGAACGTCAGCCGGTCGGTGGGGATTCCCTTGACCTCGGACGCGAGGCCGGAGAGGGGCTTGATGCCCGCCAGCGCCTTGTCCGTGGTCAGCGACTTGGTCGCCGAGTCCAGGAAACCGTACAGCGCGTTCGGGCTGGTCAGTTTCTCCTGGGCCTTGGCCGCCAGGGCCTCCATGAACTCCTGCTGGCGGCCGATGCGCCCCAGATCCGAGCCGTCCCCGACGCTGTAGCGCGTACGGACGTATCCGAGGGCCGCCTCGTCCCTGACCGTCTGGCACCCGGCGTCCAGGTCGAGATGGGCCTTCTTGTCGTGGATGGCGGTCTCGGGGCAGACCTCGATGCCGTCCAGCGCGTTGACCATGCCCTTGAAGCCCTGGAAATCGACGGACATGAAGTGGTCCATGCGCAGGCCGGTGTTCTGTTCCACCGTCCTGATGGTGCAGGCGGCGGCGCCGGACACCTCGCCGGTCGTACCGCCGATGGCGAACGCCTCATTGATCTTGAACTTGTGGGGCGCGGACTTGCTGCCGTCCCCCTTGTCGCACGCCGGTATGTCCACCCACGAGTCGCGGGGAAGCGACACGACCGTGGCCCACTTACGGTCGGCGGACACATGCAGGACCATCAGCGTGTCCGACTGCATGGTGGTCAGGCCCTCGCCGTACTTCGCGTTGTCGCCGCCTCGTGAGTCGGACCCCACCACGAGGATGTTCTTGGACCCCGGGCTCAGATTGACCGGCCGGTCGCCGCCGATCCTGTTGTCCACGTCGGCGGAGTGGATATTGCCGTTGAGGTCCTGGTAGATCCAGGCCGCCGCACCCGATACGCCGATGAGCGCCACGGCCAGTGCCCCGCCCGACCACACGGCTATTCGGCCCCGCCGGGTCAGCCTGGTCCTGCCCGCCCGCCGGCCGCCGCGATGCCCCCCACCCGCCGAATGCCCCCGCCGCCCGCTGGATTCCCTGCCCACGCTGATCCTCCGTGCCCGTCGCCGGCCGCCGTCCGTCCGGACAGGCCGGTCATCGCCCCGTGCGACAGATGCACTCTACTTTCTCTACAAACTTGTAGAAAGAACTGGGGCATCCTCGCCGACTCCGCACGGCGCACCTTCGCGACAGGCAAACTTCTACAGTGTTGTAGATTTACGATCGTGCCATACGGCACCGCGTGGCACCGGAACGTCCGGCGTGCCCGGTGCCCGGGACGGAAGACGTGCCCGGTTCCGGGACGGAAGAAGGGAAGCAATATGGGTGTGAGCCTCGCCAAAGGCGGCAACGTCTCGCTGAGCAAGGAGGCTCCCGGTCTGACCGCCGTGCTGGTCGGCCTCGGCTGGGACGTACGGACCACCACCGGCGCCGATCACGACCTGGATGCCAGCGCCCTGCTGGTCGACGGCTCCGGCAAGGTCGGCTCCGACCGGCACTTCGTCTTCTACAACAACCTGACCAGCCCGGACGGTTCGGTCGAGCACACCGGGGACAACCTCACCGGTGAGGGCGAGGGCGACGACGAGACGGTCAAGGTCGATCTGGCCGCCGTGCCCGCCGATATCACCAAGATCGTCTTTCCGGTGTCGATCCATGACGCGGAGTCCCGCGGCCAGTCCTTCGGCCAGGTCCGCAACGCGTACATCCGGGTGATCAACCAGGCGGGCGGGGCCGAGCTGGCGCGCTACGACCTCAGCGAGGACGCCTCGACCGAGACCGCGATGATCTTCGGCGAGCTGTACCGCAACGGCGCCGAGTGGAAGTTCCGCGCCATCGGCCAGGGGTACGCCTCCGGCCTCGCCGGTATCGCCTCCGACTACGGCGTCAACGTCTGACGTCCGTCCCCGTACCCGCGTGTATCCGCGTACCGACCCGCGCGTCCGACCCCCACGCCCCCCAGGAGCGAACGATGAGCGTCAACCTTGCCAAGGGCCAGCAGATCAGCCTGACCAAGTCCGGCGGAGGTGAACTCACCGTCGTCCGCATGGGCCTCGGCTGGCAGGCGGCCCGCAAGGGCTTCCTCGCCCGGCTGACCGCCCGCGAGATCGACCTGGACGCGTCGGCGCTGCTCTTCGCCGGCAAGGAGGCCGTGGATGTCGTCTTCTTCCAGCATCTGACCAGCGACGACGGTTCGGTGCGGCACACCGGCGACAACCGGGTCGGCGGCGCGGGACAGGGCGGTGACGACGAGTCGATCGTCGTGGACCTCCAGCGCGTCCCCGTCCATGTCGACCAGATCGTCTTCACCGTCAACTCCTTCACCGGCCAGACCTTCGAAGAGGTCGACAACGCCTTCTGCCGGCTGGTCGACGAGACCAACGGCCAGGAACTGGCCCGCTACACACTCACCGGCGGTGGCAAGCACACCGCGCAGGTCATGGCCAAGGTGTACCGCTCCGGTGGTGGCTGGCAGATGTCCGCCATCGGCACCCCCGCCGAGGGACGTACGTTCCAGGACCTCATGCCGGCCGTGGTCCCCCACCTTTAGACCACGTCCGCACCCCTCACCCCCGCCGCACTCACTTTCCGCTCTCACTTTCCAGGAGACTCCACGTGGCCCTGTGGGACCGCATCAAGGATTCCGCCGCGTCGATGCAGACGCAGCTGAACGCGAAGAAGAACGACCTCAAGAGCGGCGCCTTCCGTGACGCCAGCATGGCGATGTGCGCGCTGGTCGCGGCGGCCGACGGCTCCATCGACCCGTCCGAGCGCCAGCGCGTCGCCTCGCTGATCATGACCAACGACGTACTGCAGAACTTCCCCGCGGACGATCTGCAGACGCGCTTCAACGACTACTGCCAGAAGCTGACCGCCGACTTCGACTTCGGCAAGGTCGGCGTCCTGCAGACCATCGGCAAGGTCGCCAAGAAGCCCACCGAGGCCCGCGCGGTCATCCAGATCGGCATCGTCATCGGCGGCGCGGACGGCGACTTCGACGAGAGCGAGCGCGCCGTCGTCCGCGAGGCCTGTTTCGCGGTCGGCATCGCGCCGGGCGAGTTCGACCTCTGACGGTTCCGACGGTCATGAGCAGGGGCGTGCCGTCTCCAGGACGGCACGCCCCTCGGGCGCTCTCACGGCGGGGTTGGCGTACCGCCGTGGTCCCGGCCGCAGCGCACCCTGTTCCGTCGGCTCAGCCTGGTCCGTCCGTTCGGTCCGTCCCGTCGGGGGGATCCGTCTCGTCGTAGGCGTCGATACAGCGCTGGATCCGCCGGTGCATGCGGTGCTCGTGGAAGAGGCGCCCCACCAGCGCGCCACCGTAGACGACGAAGCCGACGCCGACCAGCCAGGACTGGATGACCAGAACCGTCCCGAACGGGCCGTAGGTGACCGCGTTCGCGGCGATCAGCGGAGAGAAGACGACGCGTGAGAACACCCGGAGTCCGAGCAGTCCCAGCGCGGTCGCGATGGCTCCCGGCAGGAGCGCCGGCCAGCGGACGCGGCCGGCCAGGAGCACCCGCTGCGACCACCAGAAGAAGAGGCACGTCCCGATCAGATCACCGAACGTCGCGAACACGATCGCGACGACGGACTCGGAGGTGACGGGTGTGTTGACGAAGAGCAGGAGAAAGAAGACGAGCACCGCCAGCCACAGGACATGGCGCCACATGGTGTGCCAGCGCGCCGTCGGCAGCTCCCAGACCCGCTCGTAACCGGTCTGCACGGCGGACCCGAACGTCAGCCCGAACACCGCGAGCGCGGCGAGCCCGAACGCCGTCGTCCGCTGCAACGCCTGGCCCGGTCTGCCGAACAGCTGCTGGATCTCCGCCTGCGCGGAGGACGACACCCCCAGCCCCTGCCCCAGCCAGCGGGCGAACCCCTGACCGCTCGCCGGGTCGGCCGCCGCGACGAGGATCAGCAGGGGCACGAGAGTGAGAAAGCCGAGTGCGGCGAAGCTCATCGCTCGGTGCATCAGCTCCATCTCACGGCCGCGGTTCCAGGCGAGCACGGCGGCAGACGCGGCGATGGAGCGATAGAGGCTCCGGAACCGGTGTCTGTGCTCCGTCGCACCGAAACGCTTGCGGGTCATGGTCGTCTACTACCCGCCGGGGACGCCGCACCTGTGCAGGGCCCCCGGATGGGTGCCGCGCCGCCCGCCCGGTCCCGCCCGCGCGGACAGGTCGCGGGCGGGGCGCGGCGCGGCGCCTGTCAGCCGGGCTCTCCCGGGGATCCGGCCTCCTCCAGCGCCCAGACACGCTCGGCGCGCAGCGGACCGCCCCGGGCCATCACGCGCCCGTGGTCGATGGCGAGCGGCGCCAGCTGCGACGCGTAACAGAGCACCGCCGCGCGCTTGGCCGCCCACTGCTGGTCGGACAGCGTCAGATCGTGGACGGTCCGCGTCCGGTAGCGGCTCGTGATGTCCTGATACGCGCGCCCGTAGTCCTCGTTCTCGGCGAGGGCCGTGTCGGTCTCCGCGCCGCCCCACTCCTTGAGATGCCCCGTATAGGGAAGGTCGGCGTAGACGAAGGGGAGCGGCCTGCCGAGTTCACCGAGGACCCGCAGCGCACGGTCGCGGACCTTCGTGTGATCGGCCTGGTTGGTGCCCAGGGGAATCAGCAGCCGCGTGCCGGGGGCGAGATCGGCGAGATACGTGTCGATCTCGTGGAGCGGGCCGCCGTCCCCGTACGGACCGTCGGGATGCCCGAGAACGACCCGCTCGACACCGAGCAGCGCACAGGCCCGGGTGTCTTCCGCCACCCGGGCGAGATGTGCCTCGCCGCCGGATGAGAAGCCGCAGGTGGTGTCCCACCAGGAGACCTCCTGTCCTGGACACGGCGCGCCGCCGTACACGGTCACGACGGTGACGGGCGAGTCGAGCGCGGGGATCAGCCCCGCGAGCGACAGCGCGGCGTCGTCGAAGTGCGGGGAGAGGATCGCGGTGGCGGGCGGGGGCGGTGTCATACGGACGTGCTCCTGTCGGTGACGGATGGTGCGGGCGTCGCGGATACCCCACGCGGTGCGGAGACTCCGCGCGTTGCGGATACCCCACGCGGTACGGAGACTCCACGCGATACGGATGGTGACGGCGTCGGCGAGGGCGAGGGGGCCGGCGAGGGCGCCTCGGCGAACCGCACCTCGCGGAAGGCGGCGTCCCACTCGGCGTCGTCGCCCTCCCACCGGCCGGGGACGGCCGCGACCGTGCCCCAGCTGATTCCGGGGCCGAGGGCGCCGCCGTCAGGCGGCGGGGTACGGCGCAGCCAGAGCAGATCGAACCGGTGGCGCGGGTACGCCGTCGCGATGACCAGCCGCAGCCGCCGCAGATCGGCGGCGCTGAGTTCGTCGAAGGCGTCGTGGTGGACGTACAGCACATACGCGGACGATCGCGCGAGCGTCCGCCAGCGGTCGGCCAGCGCCCGGAACTTGGCGCGCACACGGTCGAGCTGCCGGTCGATGTCGGACCGGCTGAGCGTGCTGCCCGGCGCCGGGTGGAAGTCGTGGAAGAAACGGATGTCGGAGCCCCGGTCCAGCGCGCAGTGACCGTCGCTGAACGGTTCGACCATCCCGGGCCGCAGCACGCCGGAGAAGTCGCCGGCGATCGTCTCCACAACGGACTCGAATTCGAGATCGAGCCAGTCGAAGAAGTGCGCGCGGTCATCGCCGGTGATCCGGCGGATCTGATGGGTGGACTCACAGTGGTAGCCCAGCCCGACACAACGGTCGTACGCGTCGTCCATGTCGTACATCTCCGGTCTCCCCGGGCGGTCAGCCGTTCGTACGCCGCAGGAGCAGGCCCACGCTGCCGCGCTTGCTCAGATAGGCGCGTCCCGCGCAGACGGTCTCCAGTTGCGGGGGTACGAGGACGGTCTCCTCGTCCGCCCGCCAGCTGGTGGACCGCTCCAGCCAGGGGCGTACGCGCGAGACGAGCGCCTCGGGTTCGAGCGCGACGAAGACGAGATCCGTGGCCAGATCGTCGAGGAGCGCCAGATCCTGGCCGTAGTAGAGCATCTCGATCAGCAGGTGCGCGGTGGCGCGAGGACCGTCTTCCTTGGCCAGTTCGGCGAGGTCGGCACTGTCCACGGTGACCCCGTCGGTACCGGCGAGCGCGGCGGTGAGCCGGGGCCGGAAGACCGCGTTGGGCTCGGTCGCCCGTACGGTGAAGCCCGCGGCGGCGAGCCGGTGGGTCAGCGCGCCCTCACAGGCCCCCACCTCCACCAGCGCGCCGCCGGAGCCTGAGCCGGAGCTGTCGCCGTTGCCGGCACACCGCTCCCGTACCCAGGCAGCGGTGGCGTCCAGCCGTCGTGCCTCGTACGGCGAACTGCCGAATTCCCAGGGGTCCACCACGGACGCCGCCTCGTCGTCCAGGCTGGCGAGCAGCGCGAAGAGCCGCTCGCGCTGGTCGGGGTCGGTGTCGAAGAACCGCTCGACGGCGGGGACATGGGGTGTCTGGACGACGAACTCGGGGTCCGGCTCGGCCAGCAGATGCCCGCACGAGCCGTTGACGAAGTCCAGCTTGGCCGCGATGTGTTCCCGCCCCAGCGAGTGATCGAGATCGCTGAGGATCTGGAGGTACGGCGAGAACCCGACGGCATGCCGCAGCTCGGCCCCCGCGAGGCGGGCGTCGGCGGCGCGGGCGAGGGCGGTGTCACGGCCGAGGCGCCCGCGACTGCGCCGGGTGTCGGCGGGGGAGTGTGTCCAGATCCGGCAGGGCTGTCCGGCGGCTGCCTGACGCAGGAGCGTGGCGAGTACCTCGGGCCCCGGCGAGGCGATGCCCTCCGTCACGGGCCTGACATGGGACGCGATCAGGGCGAGGCGTTCCGCCGTGTCCAGGTCCGCACCGAGGATCAGCGTCTCGGCGCGATCGTGATCGGCGAGGATCACCCGGGTCTCGCCACCGCCGTCGTCGGTGAGCACGGACAGGAAGTCGAGGACGGCGTCCTCGGCCCGGAGTACGACAACGATATCGATCACGGTACTTCGGTCCTTGGTACGGAGCCGACCGGGGGAGCGGGGCGGGGTGGGGCCGTCGGAGGGTGCTCGTACGGGAGTGTCGGCTGGCAGGGACCCTAGCGGTCACCACGCATGTGGTCCAGACCAATCGGAAGGATGATCGTCGATTTTCGGCCACCTCGGCCCGGTCCGACGAGAGCGCTGTACACGCCGAAAACGCCGAACCGGCCGAAGTCGCCGAACCCGCCGAAGGCGTCGTGGGCGCGAGGCCGGGCGAGGCCGGGCGAGGTGCGACATGAGTACGCCGGGGCGGGGCGCCCGTATGCCCCGAGCGCTCCCGCACGCCGCCCGTGCGAGTGAACGCGGTGATGTGACGGGTGCGGGGAATCGTCGATCATCGGACGCGTCACTTCACGCCCGTGTCCGTGTCCGTGTACGTCCCGGAGGTTCGCCGTGCCCGTCGCCCCGCTCGACCATCAGACGACCGGCTATCAACTGGCCCACGCCTACTGGCTGGCGAAGGCCGCGGAGCTGGCCTACCGCGACGAGGAAGAGGCGCGGACGGTCCTCGCCGACTGGGGGTTCGACCGGTTCCGGCACTTCGAGGCCCGCCATGAACTGCCGTTCCCCCTGGAGGACACCCAGGCGTACGTCGCCGCGAGCGACCGGATGATCGTCGTCGCGTTCCGCGGCACCCAGCCGCTGGAGATCCGTGACTGGCTGACCGACGCCAGCACCCCGCCCGTACCGGGGCCGGGCAACAAGGGCTTCGTCCACTTCGGCTTCCACCGGGCACTCGCCTCGGTGTATCCGGACGTACGGTCCGCCGTCGAGGCGTTCCGCACCGGCGGCCAGACGGTGTGGTTCACCGGGCACAGCCTGGGCGGCGCCCTCGCCATGCTCGCCGGAGGCCGGCTGTACTTCGAGGAGCCGCGGATCCTCGCCGACGGCATCTACACCTACGGACAGCCCCGCACCTGCGACCGGCTGCTCGCCGTCGCGCACAACGCCGCGCTGAAGGGCCGTACCGTCCGCTTCGTCAACAACAACGACATCGTTCCGCAGGTCCCGCCGGCGCCGGTGTTCACCCATGTGGACCACGTCAGGTATTTCGACGCCGACGGCGTACTCCACGACCGGATGCCGCTGATCGACGGGCTCAAGGACCGTATCAAGGGGCGTACCGCCGATCTGTTCGCGCCCGCGTCCGACGGAATTCGCGACCACTTCATGCCCGCGTATCTCGCGAATATCGAGAAAAACCTCGTCTGATCTCCACGCGGCCATGGCGCGCGGCGCGGCTCTCCCGCCGCGCCCCGCGCCCGCGCCGTTTTTTCAGCGGCGGCCGAGCCGGCGCTCGCCCTGCGCGCCGGTCGCGTAGGGCAGCCCGTAGTGCGAGAAGATCCGCGGTTCGTCCTCGGAGAGGAGTTCTCCGTCGGTATCGATCGACGGGGCGTCCTTGGCGAGTTTCCGGTCCCACGGGACCTTCAGATAGTCCGGTCCGACAGTGGCGTCGGCCAGCGGGACGAAGACCAGCCGCCGTTTCATGGGCAGACCGACCGTGACCGTGGCGAACGACGGGGCGTCCGTCGCGGTGTCGACATAGATGGCCTCCAGCGAGCCGATCTTCCGCTTTTCGGCATCGACCACGTCGTGGCCGCGCCACTCCCGGATGTCCTCGGCTTCGAACATGAGCGCCTCACCTCTCCTCGGCTTATTCTCTTCTTATCCGTTTTTCCAGGACAGTACCCGGACTGGGTATCGGACCGATGCCGGCCGCGCCCGTATCCGCCGTTCGGGGGTGGCGGACGGTTACACTCGAAAAGACATTCCCGGTCGGTGTACGTAATCAACCCAGCCGGCTCAAGACGGTCGTGGTCGACCCGAAAGGCGTGGCTGAATGGCGATCCATCCCTCAGGTGAACCCGCGGTGCTCGAAAAGCGACGGGAAACCGGCAGTGATTTCGCCTGCCTGGCGAGGAAAATCACCGCGGCCGGCCTGATGCGCCGACGGCCCTGGTACTACGTGGCACGGATGTCGCTCATCGCCGTGCTCTACGCGGTCGGCTGGGCGGCCTTCGCCCTTCTCGGCGACAGCTGGTGGACACTCGCCGTCGCCGCTTTCCTCGCCGTCGTCTTCGGACAGGTCGCCCTCGTCGCGCATGACGTGGGACATCGCCAGGTGTTCCGGCTGCGCCGGGCCAGCGCCTGGGCCGGCCGGCTCGCCGGGAATCTCGGTATCGGCATGGGATACGGCTGGTGGCAGGACAAGCACTCCCGGCACCACGCCAATCCGAACCACGTGGAGCTGGATCCGGACGTCGAACCCGACGTACTGGTGTGGACCCGCGGCCAGGCGCGCGCGGCCAAGGGGCTGCCCCGGCTGATCGGCGGCTCGCAGGCCTATCTGTTCTTCCCGCTCCTCGCACTGGAGGGCATCAACCTCCATGTGGCCGGGGTACGGGCGCTGGCCGACCGTTCGCTGAAACAGCGTCGCCTGGAGGGCCTGTTGCTCTTCACCCACTTCGCGCTCTATCTCGGCGCGCTGTTCGTGGTCCTGCCGCCCGGCAAGGCGGTGGCCTTCCTCGCCGTCCACCAGTGCCTGTTCGGCCTGTACCTCGGCTCGATCTTCGCCCCCAATCACAAGGGCATGCCCACCCTGACCGGCGACGACCGCCCCGACTTCCTCCGGCGCCAGGTCCTCACCTCGCGCAATGTGCGCGGCGGCTGGTTCACCGATCTCGCGCTGGGCGGGCTCAACTACCAGATCGAGCACCATCTCTTCCCGAGCATGCCCACCCCGCATCTGCGCCGGGCCCAGCCCCTCGTCCGGCGTTACTGCCAGGAGCTCGGGATCGACTATCTGGAGACGGGCCTCCTCACCTCCTACCGCCAGGCGCTCAGAAGCCTGCACGACGCGGGCGCCCCGCTCAGGTCGGCCGTGGCCGCCACCGAGGCGTGAGCGGGAAAAGCACTGGTGGGCCCGCGGGGCGTACGGGCATTCTGGCCGCATGCTGATCAGGGAAGCCACCCCCGAGGACTGGCCCGTCATCTGGCCGTTCTTCCACCGGATCGTCGCCGAGGGCGAGACCTTCACCTATCCCCTCGGGCTCAGCGAGGCCGACGGGCGTGACATGTGGCTGGTCGCGCCGCCGAACCGCACCGTCGTCGCCGTCGACGACGCGGGTACGGTCCTGGGCACGGCGAAGATGAACCGGAACCACATGGGCAACGGCTCGCACATCGCGAGCGCGAGTTACATGGTCGACCCGGCGCACGCGGGGCGCGGGCTGGGCAGGGCGCTCTGTACGTACTCGATCGACTGGGCCCGCGCGGCGGGATACCGCGCGATGCAGTTCAACGCGGTCGTCGAGACCAATGTGCACGCGGTGAAGCTGTACCGGTCGCTCGGCTTCGAGGTACTGGGCACGCTCCCGGAGGGCTTCCTGCACCCGGCGCGCGGCTATGTCGGGCTGCACATCATGCACCGCGCGCTCTGAGGGCGGACGGGACTTCGACGACAGGTCCTAGCGGTCCTGGAGCACGGACAGGACATTCCCCGCCGGGTCCGTGAACCACGCGATGTACGGGCCGCCGCCCCGGAAGACGGCCTTCTCGTCCGCTTCCATCCCGGGGTAGCGCTCGAAGGTCACGCCGCGGCGGCCCAGTTCGTCGACCGCCGCGTCGATGTCGTCCACCGGGAAGTTGAGAATCGTGAACGACGCGGGTGTGTGATCGGGCTTCGGGTAGATGAGCACGGTGGTTCCGCCCGCGAGACGCAGATGCAGCAGGCCGTGCTCCTCCTCCACCGTCAGTCCCAGTGTGTCGCCGTAGAAGTGCCTGGCCTTCTCGATGTCGTTCACGGCGAATCCGCTGAACGCCGGGGTGCTGCCGAACATGGCGGCCGTCCTTTCTCGATCGGGGTTGATCAGGGGGGATCAGAGGGGATCAGGGGTGTCGAGGAGGTAGACACCCGCGGAGTCCGAGACTCATCGGCCGTCCGGCGGCGGATACGGCGAATGTTCATGGTGCGACCGTCCGGCCGGGAGATGCGATCGGGCCGGGATGAAGGACGCGCCCAGCCCGAGCCAGGTGGCGGCGTAGAGCCATCCGCCCACGACATCCGTCGCCCAGTGCACCCCGAGATAGATCCGGCTCAGCCCCACGGCGACGGCCCAGCAGACGAGGAGCACGATGAGCGCCCCTCTCAGCAGTCCGGGTATCGCCTCGGATACGCGGCCGAAGCGGAGGAGGCCCCAGATCAGCAGACCCGCCGCGAGCGCCGACGTGGTGGCGTGCCCGGAGGGGAACGCGAAGCCGGAGGCGTGGGTCAGCCAGTCCGCCATCGGCGGCCGGGGACGGGCCACGGCCGCCAGCAGCCCGTAGCGGGCGGCCTGCCCCGCGAGGAGGAACACCAGCGCGCCGGCCGCCGCCACCAGCCGGTGCCGCGCGTCCCGGCCGGCGAGCAGCCCGGCCACGACGGCGCACAGATAGGGATACGGTCCGGTGCCGCTCGCCGTCACGGCCCGCGCCGCCGTGACGGCCGCGGGGGACGAGCGGTGCCCGACCGACCAGTCGAGCGCGTCCGTGTCCAGCGGGAACGGGGCGCCACCGCGGCTCGTCACGAGCACGGCCAGCAGGGCGAAGGCCCCGGCGCACAGCGCGGTGACGATCAGCGGCGCCGTGCGGACGGCTCTGCGGGCCGACGGTGCCGTCAGGCTCACCGACGGGCCACCAGCGGGCGCAGCGGGGTGTCATGGAGCCGTTCGGCCAGCGGAGCGGTGCGTCGCGCGAGGCTCATCAGCGCCCAGGCCACCACCGAACCGACCAGCAGCCCGAGGACGACGTCGTGCGGGTAGTGCGCCCCGACCCAGACCCGTGATCCGGCCATCAGCAGCGCCGCCGGGACCGCGACCGCCGCGAGCGCGCGGTCGACGAACAGCAGCGCGACGGCCGCCGCCGCCGCGATCGCGGCGTGGTTGCTCGGCAGCGACCAGTCGCCCAGCGGAGGGCAGGCCTCGATGGTGATCGTGTGCAGCGTCTGACAGGGCCGTTGCTCCCGCATCACCGACTTGAGGGCCAGACCGACGACGTACGCCAGGACCAGCGCGAGCGGCGCGGCGAGTGCCATGACGGCACGCGCCGAGGACCGCGGTGCGCCGGCCGCGGGCCGGGCGCGCCACCACGCCGCCAGCAGGAGCGCGCCGAACAGGGCCAGACCGTAGGCGGACCAGAGGAAGACGGCGGTGTCCAGCGGGCCGGGCGAGCGGTCCGCCAGGCCGGTCACGGACCTGTACAGACCCTCGTCGAACCATCGCTCATCGGACGCGCCCGGCGCCCACGCGTTCGCGGTCAACGTGCCTCCTCGGGGGACTCGGGCAGGGATCCGGCGGCTCCGGTCCCGGCCGGGGACGCGGCGGCGCGGCGCGAGCGCAGCACCTCCAGGGCGAGCGGAACGAGCGAGATGACCACGATGACCGCGACGATGGGCATCAGATATCGGTCGACATTGGGCACGGACGAGCCGAGCGCGTATCCGGCGAGTACGAGCCCGACGGTCCAGAGCACGCCGCCGAGGACCTGCCAGAGGGTGAAGAGACGGGCGGGCACGTTCAGGGCGCCGGCCAGCGGGTTCAGCACGGTGCGCACGACCGGGACGAAGCGGGCGAGCACGATGGCCTTCGCGTGGCCGTACCGTTCGAGCAGTTCCTCCGCGCGGGCCGCTCCCTCGCGCAGCTTGCGGGCGCGGCTTCGCGCCAGCAGCGCCCGGCCGCCGCGCAGGCCGATCCAGTAGCCGGTCTGCGCGCCCAGCAGCGCGCCGAGGACCGACGCGGTCAGGACCTGCGGGAGCGAGAGATGCGCGGTTCCGTTCGCGCCGGGGACACAGAGCAGCCCCGCGGTGAAGAGCAGTGAGTCACCGGGGAGGAAGAAACCGACGAGGAGGCCGGTCTCGGCGAAGAGCACGACGGCGATGCCGAGGGCGCCGAACGCGGAGAGCAGTGAGCCCGCGTCGAGAAGGTTCACGGCCTGCGGCGTCGTCGCGAGGGCGGATACGTCCATTGAAGGGCTGCTCCCATAATGGTGGACGGAGGGGCGGACAGGGGTGTCCCGCATGACGACCCGAGTGACTACAGTTCTGTAGACGGTCTACTTCACTGTAGACGAAGAGAGCGGGAGGAGCGTTCCCATGGGCGACGACGGCGCGGAACGGCGGCCGGCGGGGGAGCTGGAAGCCGGTGTGCTCGCGGCGCTGTGGGCGGCCGGGGAGCCGCTCACACCCGGACGTGTCCAGGAGGCGCTCGGTGGATCGCTCGCCCGCACCACCGTCACCACGATTCTGTCGCGGCTGTACGAGAAGGGCAGTGTCACGCGCATCCGTTCGGGGCGCGGCTACGCGTACTCCCCGACCGAGGACGCCCCGGGGCTGACCGCCCGCCGTATGCACTCCGAGCTGGCGAAGGACGAGGACCGGAGCGCGGTGCTCGCCCGCTTCGTCTCGCAGCTCAACGACGAGGACGAGCGGCTGCTGCGCTCGCTGCTGGACGACGGCGGGGCCTGATGACCTACCTCGTACTGATCCCGCTCCTGATGCCCTTCCTCGCGGCGCCGGCCGCCCGCCGGGTCGCCGCGGTCGTCCCGCCGCGCCGCGCGGCCCTGCTGCTCACCGCCGCCGCGCTGGTCCTGGCCGCCAGTGCTTCGGCGGCCCTGGTGCTGCTGGTGGTACCGGGCGCGTCGTATCTCCCCGCCGTCGCCGTCCTCGGTGAACTCGCCGAGCCGCTGACGGCCGGACCGCCCCCGGTGACCATCGCGCTCGCGCTCGTCGCCGGAGCTCTGCTGGTCCGGCGTGCGTCGGCGCTCACCGCCGCCGCGCGGCGCGACCGGGCGGAGCTGCGCCGGGCCAGGGCCCTCACGGGCGGTACGGACGGCGAACTGGCGGTGGTACGGGACGACCGCCCCGACGCCTACGCGCTGCCGGGGCGCCCCGGCCGGATCGTCGTCACCACCGGCATGCTGCGCGCCCTGGAACCGCCCGAGCGCGAGGCGCTGTTCGCCCACGAACGCGCCCATCTGCGCGGCCGTCATCATGTCCTGCTCGCGGCGGCGGAACTGGCCGCGCTCTGCCACCCCGCCCTGCGCTCGCTGCGCGAACCGCTCGGCTACGCGCTGGAGCGCGCCGCGGACGAGGCCGCCGCCGCGGCCGTCGGTGACCGGCGTCTCGCCGCCCGTGCGATCGGGCGCGCCGCGCTGGCCGCCCGCGGGGCGCCGGGCCGGCCGGGTGCGGTCAGGCCCCGGACCGTGCTCGCGGCGACCGCGGGGCCGGTGCCCCGCCGTGTCGCCGCGCTGCTGGGTACCGGCACGAGCGGCCGGCCCGCGCTCAGGCCCCGGGCCCGCCGTCTTGTCGCGGGCGCGCTGCTGATGTGCCTGACGCTGTCCGGCGTCTCGGCCGTGGGGGCGGCGAACGACCTGCACACCCATATCGAGATCGCGCAGGGAGAGGATCCCGGGCGCTGACCGGCGGTGCCGTGCCGATAACCCGGGATTCCCCGTTCCCCCCCCCCGTCGCCCGTTCCCCGTTCCGCCGTCATTCGTCTGTCATGCGTCCGTCATTTCTCCTTCACCGGTAAATCCGGCCGAACTCCAAGGTGTCCCCGAAGGAATCATCACCCCCGGGCCTCAGGCCCTGACCGCCGCCGTGTCTTCGGTACTCGTGGGCGGAGCCGGGTGCGGAAGCGACCAGTGGACGGTCCCGGTGAAGAGGCTCCGGCAGTTCTTCCGGTGTGATCAGAGGCGGCAGCGCGCGGTCCATACGCAGCGCGTCCACCGATTCCGCCAGTAACTCGTATTCCGTGGTGTCGTCGCGGGTGGCGACACGGATGAGACGCCCGGCCGCCAAGTGCTCGGCGACCATGTCCTGATGGGCCGTATCGTCCCGCCAGGCCCGGAGCGTCGTCGGTACGTCCGGCACGCCGCGACCCACCGGAGTGAGCGCGGCGGCCGGAAAATGTTCGTTGTCGGGGCTGGGATCGAGCCGTTCCGCGATCCAGGTCGCACGATCCCGCAACCACCACAGTGCAAGTGCCAGAGTGGGGGCGCGATATGTTCCCAGCGGAACGCCGATACGCTGTCCACCGCAGATTCCGTACGCGGTGACATGGCACAGGAATTCGTCATGCACGGCCGCTCTCCTTGCGCCGTTCTGTGGAGCCTGATGGCCTGGGCCGCAGTGCTTTTGCGGTGACGTTGCGCGGGTACTGTCGGGTGCCGTGGCAGAGCGATTTCCCGGGGGAGTGGAAAGCGACTCCGGAATGCCCGAACTTCCAACTATGAAGCCTTTACTGACGTCCTGTCACGACGCGGATCCGGCCATATCCGGAGCGTAATCACCGCCCCGTATGGCGGAAATTTCACGACACCGCGCCGTGCTGGAGCGTCTCTTGCCGTGGGGTCGTATGCCAGCATCTGCGGGTACTGCGCGACGCCGGTCTCGTCGGGGGCCGGCAGGTCTCGACGCGATGGAGGACGACCCCTCATGAACACGAACCCGCACGACGGCACCCCCTACGACCACACCTGGCACGACATCTCGCAGGACGACACGCTGACGACCGCCGCCGACGGCCGGACCGCCCTGCGGATGGAGCGCAGGCTTCCGCACCCTCCCGAGAGGGTCTGGGCCGCGATCACCGAACCCGCCGCTCTCGCCCAGTGGTTCCCCTCGGAGGTCACCGTCGACCTCACCCCCGGTGGCGCGATGGGCTTCCACTTCCCCGGCGTCAGCGGACCGGGCATGACCGGCACCGTCACGGACGTGGACGAGCCCCGCCTCTTCGCGTTCACCTGGGGTACCGACCATCTGAGCTGGTCCGTCGCGCCCGACGGAGAGGGCTCACTGCTCACACTCGTGCACACCTTCGACGATCTCGCGGGCGCGGCGAGCTTCGCCTCCGGCTGGCACCTCTGTATCGCCGCCCTCGCCCAGTTGCTCGCCGGGGGTCCGGTCACCGTCGGCCGTGACACGGGCGAGCTGCACGAGACGTACGTACGGCGGTTCGGTCTCGGCCGTGGCACCGCCGAGCCCGCCGGGGACGACGCCCCCGGCCCGCGGATCCGGCTGGAACGGCAGCTGGTACGGCCGGCCGCGACCGTCTGGGACGTCCTGTCGGCGGGCATCGAGCCGGTGGCGGGCCTGCCCGTCCCCGTCGGCTTCACCGCCGAGAACGTTCCGGCGGGCCATGTCGCGGAGGTCAGGGCGCCGAAGTCGCTCACCTATACCTGGCAGCCCGAGGGGTCGGTCACCTGGGAACTGGGACAGGGGACCGGCCACGGGGCCCGGCTGGTGCTGACCCAGACCGGCCCGGAGGGAGCCGACGCGGACGCGGTCCTGGCCGCCTGGCGGACACGGATCGACCAGCTCGCGGCGGACCTCCTCAAGGCCTAGGGCCTGGTCCGGCGGGTCCGGGTCCAGAGGTCCGGTTCCGGCGGGTCCGGGTCCAGCGGGTCCGGTGAATCCGGGCCCGGCGGCGAGACTTCACGCCGTCTGAGGGGATGTGGCCGGAAGGAGGCCGTGTGGCGAGTGTGTGACGGCTCGGTAGGGGCCTCCGGATCCGCGCCACCCAGGTGGAGAGCCGGCGGGGGCCCTGGTTAGGGTGCCTTGAATGTTCGCCCCACGATTTCCCCCCACATTTTCCGTAAGAGGTGTGTTCGCCGATCCGGGTTCCCTCTGGGAGGCTCTGTGACGCAGCTCACTGATCAGTCGGTACGGGCCACGGCGACCGCGAAACCGGCGGAAGCCGCGGCGGCCGGGCCGGCCACGCCACCGGCCAAGAAGCGGGACGCGTTCTTCGACAACGCCAAGTTCCTGGCGATCGTGCTGGTCGCGATGGGGCACGCGTGGGAGCCGCTGCGGGACGGCAGCCGGGCGGTCTCGGCGCTCTACATCGTCGTCTACGCCTTCCATATGCCGGCATTCATTATTATCTCGGGCTATTTCTCCCGGAGTTTCGACTTCCGGCCCGACCGGGTGCGTCGGCTGATCACCGGCATCGCCGTGCCGTACATCGTGTTCGAGGTCGCCTACAGCCTCTTCCGCCGGTGGGCCGCGGACGATCCGTCCATGGAGATCACCCTTCTCGACCCCTGGTATCTGACCTGGTTCCTGCTCGCCCTCTTCGTCTGGCGGATGACGGCACCGATCTGGCGTCTGGTGCGGTGGCCCGTCCCGGTCGCGCTGGGGATCGCCGTGCTCGCCTCCCTCTCCCCGGACATCGGCGACGACCTCGATCTCCAGCGGGTCCTGCAGTTCCTGCCGTTCTTCGTGCTCGGCCTGCGGCTCAAGCCCGAGCACTTCCAGCTGGTCCGCCGCAAGGAAGTACGCCTTCTGGCCGTTCCGGTCTTCGCCGCCACGGTGGTCTTCGCGTACTGGGCCGTCACCCGCATGAACATGGCGTGGTTCTTCCACCGCGACAGCGCGCAGGAGTTGGGCGCGCCCTGGTGGAGCGGGATCCTGATGACGCTCGCCCTCTTCGGCTGCTCCCTCGTACTGACCGCCTGCTTCTTCGCCTGGGTCCCCGGCCGCCGCATGTGGTTCACGCTGCTGGGAGCCGGCACGCTCTGCGGCTATCTGCTGCACGGCTTCCTCGCCCAGAGCGCGAGCATCTGGGGCTGGTACGACGCCGACTGGCTGCACCGGCCCACCGGCCCGGTCTTCGTCACCGTCCTCGCGGGCGTGGTCGTCACGCTGCTCTGTACGCCCCCCGTCCAGCGGCTCTTCCGCTTCGCGCTGGAGCCGGACATGGCCTGGGCGTTCAGGCCCGATCCGGCTCCCGGGACCGACCCGGCTCCCAGGACCGACCCGGCTCCCAGGCCCGGTTCAGCCTCCAGGACCGGTCCCGCCGAGCGGCGCGGAACCAGCTGAGGCCAGGAGATACGACGCGGGCGGTGGCCGTCGGCCACCGCCCCGTGCGTGTCCGGCCGGACGGTCCGCTCAGAGGTCGAACTCGTGCGGCGGCAGGTCGAGTGCGAAGCAGGCTTCGCGGACCACGGCCTGTTCCGTCTTGTCGAAGTCGCCGTCGGCGCCGCCGATGACGATGCCGATCTGGATGACGGCCCGTGCCTCGTCCGGCTTCTTCCTGGCCTTGCCCACCTCCTGGAGCACGCCCACCTTGCCGAACGCGAAGTCGGCGGTCAGCTGGTTGAGATAGCCGTCGAAGCGGCGCTGGAGGTCGTCCGCGGGGAAGTTCCGCAGTACCTCATTGGTGGCGATCAACGAGGCGACCCGCTGGCGTTCGGCGGGGTCGACGGAGCCGTCGGCCGCGGCGACCAGAGCGCACATCGCCATGCTCGCGTCGCGGAACGAGCCGCTCTTGAGGTCGTTCTTCTTCGCCATGAGCTGCGTCTGCATCGTCGCGGCGGATTCCTTGAACCGGTCCCACAGGGCCATTTCCGTCATCTCTCCTCAGGTGTCACACAGAGCCACTCCGACAACGCGCGAGACCGGCGCGGCGTGCCCGTCGTGTGTACCCGGGTGTGGCCCGGAGAGGCGCGCGCCCTCCGCACGCCCGTGTTTCATACGATCTCGATGTCGTTCCGTCACCGCACACCAGAGCTGGGAGCACCTGCCATGGCCACCGAGCCGACCGACTCCGACGACTCCACCGCGCCCACCGAATCCACCCTGCAGAACGTCTCGTTCCCGAGCGCGGGAACGACCGCGTACGGATATCTCGCCGTACCGCCCGCCGGACACGGCCCCGGCGTCATCGTCATCCAGGAGTGGTGGGGCCTGACCGCCCACATCAAGGACATCGCCGACCGCTTCGCACGGGCGGGCTTCGTCGCCCTCGCCCCGGATCTGTACGGCGGCCGGGTCGCCCACGACTCCGGCGAGGCGCTGCGCATGATGGGCGACCTGCCCACCGAGCGGGGCGTCGACCTGCTCTCCGGAGCCGTCGACTATCTGCTCGCGCGGCCCGAGACGGACGGCGAAACGATCGGCACGGTCGGCTTCTGCATGGGCGGCGGATTCGTGCTCAGTCTCGCCGCGAAGGACCAGCGGGTCTCCGCGGCCGTGCCGTTCTACGGCGTCAACCGGGACGGTGTCCCCGACTTCTCGAACCTCAAGGCCGAGATCCTCGGCCACTACGGTGGGGACGACGACACCGTTCCGCCGTCGAGCCTCGGGGAACTGCGTACCGCGATCGAGTCCCAGTCCGGGATCGTTCCGGTCATCCATCTCTACCCGGGGGCGGGCCACGCCTTCTTCAACGACGGCCGCCCCGAGGCATACCACGCCACCTCCGCCCAGCTCGCCTGGGAGCGCACGATCACCTTCCTCCGCGAGAGGCTCGGCGTCTCCGGCTGACGCCGCACCCCGGCGGGCCCCGGGTCAGCCGAGCGCGGCCCCCCGCCACAGCAGCAGCGCGACATCGACACCCGCGACCACGATCGCCGCGAGGAACGGCACCTTGGGGCGGCGGCGGCCCAGCAGCGAGCCGCCGACCGCCGTGATCAGCGCCACGGCGACGGCGACCGCACCGACCACGCCCGCTCCGCCGAGCGCGAGAAGGACCGTCGCCGCCACCAGCGGGGCCGGCAGGAGCAGCCGCACGGCGGCCGGCCCCAGCCGCTGCGGCCAGCCCCGTACCCCCAGCGCGAGATCCGCCTCGATGTCCGGCAGCACATTGCCGAGATGCGCCCCGACCCCCACCAGCGCCGCGGCGGTGACGATCCACCAGGCGGGCCGGGGCTGCCCCGGCAGACCGAGCGTCACGAAGGCGGGCAGGGAAGCGAACCCGATCGCGTACGGCAGCCACGACAGCACCGTCGACTTCAGCCGGACGTTGTACAGCCAGGCCGCGGCCACCCCCACGAGATGCACCACGCCCGCGAGCGCGCCGTACGCCAGCGACAGCGGAACGCACAGAACCAGCGCCGTCAGCGCCGCGGCCCGTACGGTACGCGCGCCGACGGCCCCGTCCACCACGGGCTTGGCGCGGCGTCCGGCCGCGGTGTCCCGCGCCGCGTCGACGGCGTCATTGCTCCAGCCGACCGACAACTGCCCCGTCAGGACGGCGGCGGTCACCAGCAGACAGCCGGACGCGTCCTGCCCGGCGGCCACCGCGAACCCCGCGACCAGCAGCGTCACCGCGACCGTGGGCCCCGGATGGCACGCGCCCAGCAACGCGCCCAGCAGCCGGGCCGCCCGGCGCGGCCATCCGGCCGGAGCCTCGCCGAGTGGTGTACGGACGATGCTTCCCGGCTGGTCGATGGCGTCCACGCGTCCATCGTAAGCAGCACCGCCGACAGCGGCCGGTCCGTCACGCCCGCACCTCGGGCCGCCGGACGGCCCGTCACAGCGCGGTCGTACAACCGGTCCTGAGGGGCCGTACAGGCGACTTCGTGTGTGGCACGACCGAGCGGGGGCAGGGATGGCACATCAGCCGCCCCCTCCGACCCCGGACCGCAGATGACTCGCATCGCAGCCGTCCATGGAGCCCTGGCTCCGCATCGGTACCCCCAGCACGAGATCACGGACATGGTCGCCAGGACCTGTCTGCCCGCAGGTGCCGACCGGCAGGTACTCGACCGGCTGCACCGCGGCGCGCGCGTGGAGACGCGCCACACGGCCCTCCCCCTCGACCAGTACGACGGTCTCAAGGACTTCGGGGCGGTGAACGACGCCTTCATCGCCGGAGCCGTGCCGCTCGGAGCCGAGACGGTCGGCCGGGCGCTGGACGCGGCGGGGCTCTCCCCGCGCGATGTCGATCTGCTGATGTTCACCTCGGTGACGGGTATCGCGGCGCCGTCCGTGGACGCGCGCCTCGTCGGACGGCTCGGACTGCGCTCCGACGTGAAGAGGGTGCCGGTCTTCGGGCTCGGCTGCGTGGCGGGAGCGGCAGGCATCGCCCGGCTGCACGACTATCTGCTCGGACGTCCCGACGAAGTGGCCGTCCTCCTCTCGGTCGAGCTGTGCTCGCTCACCTTCCAGCGTGACGACGTCTCGTCCGCCAATCTCGTCGCGACCGCGCTCTTCGGGGACGGCGCCGCGGCCGTCGTCGCCTGCGGCCCCGGGCGCCGGGCCACCGGCCCCGTCGTCGTCGACACGCGCAGCCGGCTCTACCCGGACACCGAGCAGGCGATGGGCTGGGACATCACGGGCTCCGGGTTCCGTATCGTCCTGGACGCGAGCGTTCCGGATCTGGTCCGCAAGAACCTCGCCGCGGACGTCGACGGATTCCTCGCCTCCAACGGACTGACGCGCGAGGACATCACCGCGTGGGTGTGCCACCCCGGCGGGCCGAAGGTGCTGGAAGCCGTCGAAGAGGTCCTGCGACTGCCCGCCGACGCCCTCGACATGACCTGGCGTTCGCTGGCGGCGGTCGGGAATCTGTCGTCCTCCTCCGTACTGCACGTGCTGCGCGACACGCTCGCCGAGCGCCCGCCACCGCCCGGTACCCACGGGCTGCTGCTGGCGATGGGGCCCGGATTCTGCTCCGAGCTCGTGCTGCTCCGCTGGTAGGGCCGGCGGCGTCGGCGGAGAGGTACAGGGGAGAAGAGACAGAGGGACGGGGAGACATGATCTGGTACACCGCGCTGGTACTGGCCGTGGGCGCGGAGCGCGTCGCCGAACTCGTCGTCGCCCGGCGCAACGCCCGCTGGAGTCTGGCGCGCGGCGCCGTCGAGCGGGGGCGCGGGCACTACCCGCCGATGGTCGCGCTGCACACCCTGCTGCTGCTCGGCTGTCTCGCGGAAGTGTGGCTGGCAGACCGGCCGTTCGACCCGGCGCTCGGCTGGCCGATGGCCGCCGTCGTGCTGGCCGCGCAGGCGCTGCGCTGGTGGTGCATCCGTACGCTCGGCCCGCGCTGGAACACCCGGGTACTGGTCGTGCCGGGACTTCCGCTGGTGACCGGCGGCCCGTACCGGCTGCTGCGGCACCCCAACTATGTGGCGGTGGCGGCGGAAGGGATCGCGCTGCCGCTCGTCCACGGCGCCTGGATCACCGCGCTGCTGTTCACCGCGTTCAACGCGGTACTGCTGACGATCCGGATACGGTGCGAGAACCGCGCGCTGGAGTCGGCCGCCGCCGGCGCCCGGCCGTGATCGATCTGCTGGTGGTGGGCGGCGGACCCGCCGGGCTCGCCACCGCGGTCCACGCCGCGCTGGCCGGGCTGGAGACGGTGGTGATCGAACCCCGTTCCACCCCTGTCGACAAGGCGTGCGGCGAAGGCGTGATGCCGCGTGGCGTACGCGCGCTGTCCGCCCTCGGCCTCGGCCCGCTCCCGGGCCATCCGCTGCGCGGCATCCGCTACGTCCGCGGCACCCACCGGGCCGAGGCCCCGTTCGACGACGGACCCGGGCTCGGGGTACGGCGTACGGAACTCCACGCCGCGCTGGCACGACGGGCCGCGGAGGCGGGTGTCAGAACCGTGACCGGCCGGGTCGGCGCGGTGGAGCAGAACGCGGACTCCGTGACCGCGGGCGGGCTGCGGGCGCGCTGGCTGGTCGCCGCCGACGGGCTGCGCTCACCCGTACGGCACCGCCTCGGTCTGGACGTCCCCGACCGGCGGCCCCGGCGGTACGGGCAGCGGCGGCACTACCGCATGAAGCCCTGGACGGACTTCGTCGAGGTCCACTGGTCCTCGTCGGGGCGGGCGGGAGAGGCCTATGTGACACCCGTGGCGGACGATCTGGTCGGGGTGGCCGTACTGACCACGGTGAAGGGCGGTTACGACGACCATCTGGCCCGCTTCCCCCGGCTGCTCCCGCTGCTGGACGGTGAGCCGGTCGGCGCCGTGCGCGGCGCGGGCCCCCTGCGCCAGCGGGTACGCCGCCGCAGCGCGGGCCGGGTACTGCTCGTCGGCGACGCGGCCGGGTATGTCGACGCCCTCACCGGCGAGGGCATCGCGCTCGCGCTGGCCTCGGCGGAGGCGGCCGTCCGGTGTCTGCGCGCGGGCCGGCCGCAGGAGTACGAGCGGCGGTGGCGCGCCCTGTCCCGGCGCCACCGGATGCTGACGGAGGGGCTGCTGAGGGTCAGCGGTCACGCGGCGGGAGCCCGGCTGATCGTCCCGGCGGCGGCCCGGATGCCCTCGGTCTTCGCGGCGGCGGTACGCGCCCTCCAGTGAGAGGGCATACGGCACCCGGGGCCGGAGCGCCTTCTCCCGGGGCGCCGTCTCCCGGAGCGCCCGTTTCCCGGGCGCCGTCTCCCGGAGGGCCGCCTCCCGGGGTCAGGGCGAGAGACCGCCCGTCGTCTCCGCCCCCGGGGGCGTCATCGCGTTCACCGAGTGCGGCAGTACGTTCACGAGGTAGTCCGCGATCGTCGCCTCCAGACCGACATCGCGCCCCGCCGCCTCCGACAGATACCAGCGGTGCTCCAGCACCTCGTGGTAGATCTGCGCCGCGTCCATCTCGCCGCGCGCCTCCAGCGGTACGGCCCGTACGGTCGGCCGGAAGACATCGCGGACCCAGCGGTGCGCGAGGACCTCGGGCCGCGCCCCCAGGGGATCGCCTGGCGCGTAGTCCTCCTCGCCGGCCATCCAGCTCTCCAGGTCGTTCAGCAGCCGGCGCGCCTGGTTCTCCTCGGCGTCCAGGCCGGTCAGACGCAGCAGCTGCCGCTGATGATGGCCCGCGTCCACGACCTTCGGCAGGAAGGTGACGGTGTCGCCCACCGGGGAGCGCTCGATCTGCATCTCCGCGACATCGAAGCCCAGATCGTTGAGCCGGCGGATCCGGCGGTCGATGTAGTGCCGCTTGTCCACCGGGTACACGGACTCGCGCGTCACCTCGTGCCAGAGATCCTCGTACCGCTGGACGATCGCCGCGCCGAAGGGCACCGGGTCGACGGAAGGGTGCAGCGCCCCCGACGCCTCCAGGTCCATCAGTTCCCCGGCGATGTTCACCCGCGCCAGCTCGATGTCGTAATCGCGCTGTCCCCGGCTCAGGTTCTGCTGGATCTGCCCCGTCTCGGCGTCCACCAGATACGCGGCGTACGCGCCCGCGTCCCGCCGGAAGAGCGCGTTGGACAGCGAGCAGTCGCCCCAGGCGAACCCGGCGAGATGCAGTCGTACGAGCAGCACGGCCAGCGCGTCCATGAGCCGCTTCACGGTGGTCGGCCGCATCGTCGACTCGAACATCGAGCGATAGGGCAGCGACCCCTTGAGATGGCGTGTGATCAGTGCCGGCTCCAGGGGCGCCCCGTCCGCGTCCACGCGCCCGGTCACCACCGCGACCGGGTCCACGGCCGGGATCCCGAGGCGGTGGAGATCGCGGAGCAGACCGAACTCGCGGACCGCCCCGCGCTCCGATATCTCCTTGACCGCCACGACCTCGGGCCCTGCCGAGGCGAAGCGCACCACATGGCGCGAGATACCGCGCGGGAGCGCGACCAGGCACTCGTCGGGCCACTGGTCGAGCGGAGTGGTCCACGGCAGATCCAGCAGCACGGCCGGCTGCTCCGGATTGGTCGCGCTGATCTGCAGCGGCATCGTGCCTCCCACGGCGGTCGTCGGGCGGGCACCGGATCCGGAACCGCCCCGGACAGTGTGCCGGGTCCGGTGGCCGCGGTCGGAGGCAGGACCGTGGTGGATGGCTGTGCGTCCCTTCCTGAGCGATGTCGTCTCCCGGGCGGCGTCAGCGGCCGGGGCTGTCGGCGGAGGTGTCGGCGGGGCCGGCGGCGGGGGTGTCAGCGGCTCAGCAGCAGCTCGGTGTTGCGGTCCGTGGACTTGCCCGACGGGGCGGTGGTCGACCCCGGCGCGTTGTGCGACAGCTCGCGGTACAGGGCGGCGAGACCGGTCTGCGAGAGGTCCTCGAAGTCGGTCCTGTGCGGCGCCGCCGACTCGATCAGCGTGGTGAACAGCGACAGCGTGCCGTCCCCGTTGTCGGTGATCTCGATGACCCGGGCGAGCTGCGGGAAGTCGATGTGCGAGGCGGTGGAGATCTCCCAGAAGCTGCCGTGCGGAAGGATCGAGTTGCGGTGGCTGTGGCCATTGACCCAGGCCAGCACATTGCGGTTCCGCTTGAGCAGTGCCAGCACCTCGTCGCCGTTGTGCCGGGCCTCGCCGGGGTGGGCGGGGTCCGGGTGGGTGTTGGTCATCGTCCAGCTGTTGTGATGGCTGAAGATGACGACGTATCCGTCCCGGTGCTCCGCGAGCTTGCGCTTCAGCCAGGTGAGCTGGGCGGTGTTGAGCGAACCGGTGTAGTGGCCGCCCCGGTCGGTGGTGTCGAGGCTGATGCCGGTGACGTTCTCGCCCATCGGGAATGTGTAGTAGAGCGTGTCGTCGTCCAGATTGGCCGCGGTGTAGCCATGGCCGGCCGGACCGGCGCCCGCCCGCTCCGGGTCGAGGTGCGCGGTCAGATACTCACGGGGACCGAACGGCGCCCGGCGCGGATCCGCGGTGATGGACCGCATCGCGCGCTTCGAGCGGCGCAGCAGGTCGATCAGCTTCTCCCCGTTGGGGTCCCCGCCCTTCGAGAGGAGCTTCAGCAGCTGCTTGGCCTCGGCGTCGGGGATGCCGTACAGCTTCTTCGCACCGACGGCGAACTCGGCGAGGAAGCCGGACGGGTCGGCCATCGCCCCGCTGGCCAGACCGTCGTGATTGCCGACGGTCGAGTACCACGGGATACGCAGCCCCGGGCTGTTCACGGACCGGATCGCGGCGGCGAGGAACCCGTCGATACGGGGGTAGCCGAGCCGCTTGTCGGTGTCGCGGCGGGAGTCCTCCGGGTGCCAGAACAGCCGCTCGTCGGAGTTCTGCACCCCTTCGTAACGCTGGAGGTCACCGGTGTTGGGGGAGATACGGCCACCGCTCATCACCGTGAGGAACCAGTCCAGTTCCGCCCGGGAGTTGTTGTCGGTGTTGTCGCCCGTCGTCACGGCGAAGGAGAGCGGCGCCCCGGTCGCGGGGCCGGCCTTCAGCGCGTTGATCTGCTCGATCAGGGCCACCGCCCCGGGGACGGTGAGCGCCTCCTGCGGCCGCCATCCCGAGAGCTGCTGCGAACGCAGATACTCGGTGCGCACCGGGTGCTGGACATCCACCAGATGCAGATCGGTGAGCTGGACGAAGGAGCTGAGTACGGTACGCCGCTGGGCGCGGCCGGGCCGCGGGGCCGCGAGCGACTCGCGGACGACCCTGCGCCAGCCGGGACCGTCGCCGAGCCGCCGGAAGGCCGCGGCGCTGTCGCGGGGCGCGGCCACCGTCTCCAGCGTCGTACGGGCGGGGACGGCACGGATGGGTGTGGCCGGGGCGGCGGGGCCGCGGGGGCCGGGGACGGAGGGTGCGGCGGTCACTCCGGGTGCGGCGGCCGCTTCCCCGGGACCGCCGCCCGCGCCGAGCGCCAGCCCGATCCCGGCGGAGACGCCGACCGCTCCGGTGGCGGTGAGAAAGGAGCGGCGGTCGACGGCGGTGACTGCGGAGCGTATGCGTGTCATTCTGCGGTCTCCCGAGTGCGAGCGCATCAACAAGCGCGCCGGGGACGGCCCCCTGGCTACTCCTTGATGGTTGACACCGGGCGTGGCCTGCGCGTGAACGACGTTCCAACGGCCAACACCGATCACCACACAGGGATCACCGCGTCGGGGAACCGTCGCCGCGCCCACAGTCGCAGGACCGGAGCCGGTCACTCAGCGTTCACTCTGCGGGGAAGGGCGGCGCGTATGTCCCGTGGCCGTGCCTCCGGACCCCGCTCTCCGGCCCCGCTTGCAGTGGCCCCGTTCCCCGGGCCCCGCTTCCGGTGGCCACGTGCGAACGGCCGGTTGTCAGACCCCCGTGGGAGGGTGTTTCCCGGGCCGGTGATCCACCCCTGGACACCTGGATTTCCCGACGCCCACCCCTGGTTCCCGCCGTGCGCTGGTTCCTGAGCCGACCTCTGAGGAGCTGTCATCATGACGGATCGTCCCGCCTCCGCCTCCGCCTCCGCACCCGCCGCGCGGGCGCTCGCCGAGTTGGCCGAGCTCCTCGCGCCCGGCCGCGCGGCCGTCGCCGAAGAGGCCCTGTTCGCGTACGACGACCCGGACGCCTACGTCCGTACGCACGCCACGCGGCTTGATCGCCGCGGCATCGACGCGCCCATCGAGAACCTCGCGTGGATCGCGCTCGTCGACGCCCTCACCGCCCAGGGGCTGCTGGCAGAGGTCGACTGGAAGGAGGGCGGCGACGAGATCAGACGTCAGCTCCGGGGCCTCGAATCCCGTCCCACCGTCGACCCGTGGTCCCTCGCGGGCCCGGAGGACTCGGACGGCACGGACGCGGAGCCGCTGGACACCGCCGCCTTCCTCAATGAGGCCGGCCGGCTCCATCTGGAACTGGGCGTGGCGCTCGCCGTGCTCGACATAGAGTCCGACTGCTACCCGCTGGTCTGCTTCCCGGCCCGGCGGGCGGGTGAGCTGACGCCGCTCGCGGGGCGCGCCGGTTTCTACGCGGCGGTCCTGGGGTCCGACGGTCTCTGAGCCCGTACACGCGACAGGGCGGCACCGCGGCCGGGCTCAGCCTGTGCTGATCACGATCGGGCCGCCGCCGGGATCGGCGCGGTCGATCCAGTCGGCGGAGGCGTACAGCGGGCGGTTCGGCACCGCGCCACGCCGCAGCCGTTCCCGGTGCAGCACCCGCCCGTCCTGGCTGACCAGGAGGAACGACAGCCGGTCGGCCGAGCGTGCCGTGCGGAGCGTGAAGCGGCCCAGCGGCGGGCGCGGACCGCGTGGATCGATACGGTTCGGCGCGACCCACCGCAGGGGCGCGTCCACCTCCACCGGCACCTGTCCGCCCGGCCAGGCGCCGTCCGCCAGATACCGCAGCACGGGCCCGGCGACGAGCCGGCCCTCCCGGGCGGCGGTGCCCGCGGGCTCGATGGCGTGCAGCAGATTGCCGACGGCGAAGACGCCGGGCGCGGCCGTGCGGAACGCGGTGTCGACCGCCGGGCCCCGGGTGCCCCGGTCGAGAATGATCCCGCCCCGGCGGGCCAGCTCATGGTCGGGGATCCAGTCCCCGGTGAAGACGACGGTGTCGCAGCCGACGGTCGTCGTCCTGCCGTCGTCGTGCCGCAGCGCGACCCCGGTGAGCCGGCCCCGGCCGAGCAGTTCGGTGACGGTCGTGCCGGTGAGCAGCGGTACGCGGTGGCGCAGCCGGGATCCGAGCCCCGAGGCCCATGAGGACTGGTGGTGCGGCTGTTCGGTGACCATCGCCGCGATCTCCACGCCCGCGCTCCGCAGGGTGCGAGCCGCGGAGTAGCTGACGGGCTCGGCCCCGATGACGACGGCCCGCAGCCCGATCCGCTGATGGTGCAGATGGACGGCCTGTTGCAGCTCGCCGGTGGTGAACACACCGGCCGGCCGTGTTCCCGGCACCAGCCGTGCGCCGCGCGGCCGTTCGCGCGCGCCGGTGGCGAGGACGACCGCCCCGGCGGAGAGGCTTTCGAGGCCCTCGGGTCCGGTGGTCTCCACGGTGAGCGGCCCGGGGCCGCCGGGGGAGACCTCGCGCCCGTGATGTCCCGCCCAGCCGGTGACGGAGACACCGGTGCGCAGCGTCGCTCCCGCGCCGGTCGCCAGATCACGCCAGTGGCGGGCGTACGCGGGGCCGCTCATCGGACGGTGCAGATCACGCAGGCCGAACCCGGTGTGGAAGCAGTGGCGGGGGACACCGCCGGCCTCCTCCTCGCGGTCGACGACCTCGACCGTACCGGCGCCCGAGGCGGCCAGTCGCTCGGCCGCGGCCAGACCCGCGGGACCCGCGCCGATCACCAGCACATCGACCGAGCGCCGCCGTCGGCCGGGGCCGGGTCCGGGGCCGGAGGACACGGCGTCCCGGTCCGATGTCGCGCTCATGGTCCGACCTCCGGCCGCTGGGATGCTTCGCCGCCATCGGGCGGTCCGGACGGTCCGGGCGTGCCGTACGTGCCGGCCGCGCCCGGGGCTCCGGGGGCTTCCGGAGCTTCGGCATCGAGCAGGGCGCGTACGGTGGCGCCGCAGTAGAAGCCCTGGCACCGGCCGCCCCGGGCGCGGGTGCGCCGCCGCAGCCCCTCGGGCGAGCGGGGCGGGACGGTACTGGCGAGGGCGTCGCGGATCTCCCCGCGCGAGACCCGTTCGCAGTGGCACACGATCCTTCCGTACTCAGGGTCCGCCGCGATCAGCTCGGCGCGTTCGTACGGTCGTGGCGACGCCTCGCCGATGTTCGGCATCCGTACCGGTTCGAGTTCCCGTGCCGCGCCCAGGTCCCGGCCGGAGCCGGCGAGCAGCTCCACGACATGGGCGGCGATCGCCATGGACGCGGTCAGCCCGGTGGAGCGGATACCGCCCACCGTGATGTAGCGCTGCCCGGGATGGGAGCGGATGCGGTAGTCGTCCTCCTCGGTGGCGGCGCGCAGTCCCGCGTAGACGGCCGTCACCTCCTCGTCGAGCAGTTCCGGCATGATCCGTGCGCCCTTCTCCCGCAGGAAGTCCAGCCCCTCGGCCGTCGATCCGGTCGCCGTCTTGTCGTCCAGGTCCTCGGCGGTCGGGCCGAGCATCACATTGCCGTACACCGTGGGCGCCACCAGTACCCCCTTGCCGAGTGCGGTGGGCACCGGCAGCAGGATGTGCCGGACCAGATCGCGGGCGAACTTGTCGAAGACCATGAGCTGACCGCGCCGGGGGGTCACGGTGAAGTCCGTGTGGCCGAGCAGCCGGTCGACCTCGTCGGCGTACAGTCCGGCGGCGTTGATCAGCGTGTGCGTCCGCAATACGCCGCGGCCGGTGGTCAGTTCGTGCGCGAACTCGTCGCCGGGCACGTCGGCGACGTCCTCCACCCGGCAGTTGAGGTGCAGATCCGCCCCGGCCCGTACGGCCTGGGTGGCGTACGCGAGCGTCGTCGTCCAGGGGCAGATGACGCTCTCGCCGGGGACTTCGAGTGCCCCGAGCGCGCCGGGGCCGAGACGCGGCTCGCGGGAGTACAGCTCGTCCGCGTCCAGGATCCGTGTCTCGCGGTACTCATTGCGCTCGGCCTTCGCCGCCAGTCCGGGGAGCGCGGCCAGCTGTTCCTCGTCCCACGCGACGAGCAGGGCGCCGAGCGGTTCGACGGGGATCCCCGTCCGCGCGGCGTACTCCGCGAGCCGCCGCTGTCCCTCGCGTACGAGCCGGGACTCCAGCGAACCGGGCACGGCGTCGAAACCGGTGTGCAGAATGGCCGTGTTGGCCTTCGACGTACCGTCGCCGACATCGTCGGACGCCTCCACCAGCGCGATCCGCAGCGGATAGCGGGTCAGTTCACGGGCGATGGCCGTGCCGACCACTCCGGCGCCGATGACAGCGACGTCGTACACCTCGTCCGGCAGCGTGCCCGAGGTCGTGACAGTCATGGTGCTCCAGGTCCAGGCCGGGACGGAGGTCCGGGCCGCGGTTCGGTCGGCGTCGGTGCGCGGCGGTTCGGTTCGGGTTCTCTTCGGTACGCGGCGATTGTCTTCGGTCTCGTCGGTTCTCCTGCGGTCCGGGCCGTCTCGTTCCGGACCGCCGTGCTTCAGGGCGGGGGACTACGGTCGAGCAGCGCCGCCACCTCCGCGCGGAAGACCCCCAGCCGCTCCGCCGCCTCGTCCGCGCCGATCCCCGGCTCGTAGACCGCGGCGGGTTTCCACTCCGGGATCACCTGCCGCAACGACTGCGCCGGGTCGAGGCCGAGGCGCGCGAGGGCGCCCACCCCCAGCGCCGTGACATCGGGCAGCGCCGAGACCTCGACGGGCCGTTGCAGCAGATCGGCCTGGGTCTGCATCAGCAGCGCCGACCGGGTCAGACCGCCGTCCACCCGCAGGCTCGTCAGCGGTGTGCCGAGATCGGTGGCCACCGCGTCCGCCAGCTCCACGACCTGGGCGGCGATGCCCTCGCACAGCGCGCGTACGAGCTGTCCCGGACCGGTGTCCAGGCCGAGGCCGGTCATGGAGCCGCGCAGATCGCCGCGCCACCACGGCGCGGCGAGCCCCGCGAGCGCGGGTACGAAGGTCACGCCGCCGCTGTCCGGTACGGAGGAGCCGACCGTGTCGAGATCGGCGGCCCCCGAGATCACGCCGAGATCCGTCAGCCAGCGCACGGCGGACGCGGCCGTGTAGACCTGTCCGTCGAGGCAGTAGCTGGTCTGGCCGTCCAGCCGCCAGGCGACACAGCTGACCAGGCCCGACGTTCCCCGGCGCGGCAGGCCGCCGGTCTGCGCGAGCAGGAACGCGCCGGTGCCGTAGGTGCACTTGGCGGATCCCGGTTCGGTCACGTCCTGGGCGAGCAGTGCGGCCTGCTGGTCGACGAGCAGCCCGGTCAGCGGGATCTCGGCACCGAAGGCACCGGTGGTGCCGACCGGTCCCGCCGCGTCGACGACACGGGGCAGCGCCTCGTCGGAGAGCCCGAAGATCTCCAGGGCCTCCGGCGACCAGTCGGCCCGGTCGAGGTCGAGCAGCTGTGTGCGCCCGGCGGTGGCGGCGTCCGTCACGAACGCGCCGGTCAGCTGGTGGATCAGCCAGGAGTCGCTGGTGGTGACGGTGCCCTCGCGGGTCAGCTCGCGCCGGATCCAGGCCATCTTGGGCGCGGCGAAGTACGGGTCCAGCGGGAGCCCCGTCAGCTGCCTCAAGCGGCCGTCGTACGGCGCGAGTTCCGCGCAGAGCGGCTCGGCGCGGCGGTCCTGCCAGACGATCGCGTCGGTGAGCGGCGTACCCGTACCCGGATCCCAGGCGAGCACCGTCTCGCCCTGGTTGGCCAGACCGACGGCCGCGACCGGCTCCGCCGCGTCCGCCAGCGCCTGCCGCCCGGCGTCGAGTACGGAGCGGAGGAGGACGGCGGGATCGACCTCCACCAGTCCGCCGGAGCCGTAGCGGGGCGGCGCCGGGGCGGAACCCGTACCGATCACGCCTCGTTCGGGGCAGATGACCAGCGCCTTGGTGGACGAGGTTCCCTGGTCGACGGCGAGTACCGGCCGGGTGGATGATCCGGCGCGAGGGCGGGGCGAGTGCTGGGCTGGCGGCATATCCCGTTCTTCGGTCGCGGAGGGGCGCGAGGCCGCGTCGATCGCGGCGCTTCGTGATCGCTGAGCGAAAGCGTGATGCAGGTCAGAGCGGGCGTCAAGGGTTCTCTGGACCGTCCGTGCGCGGGCGTGGCGGCGCCTGGGCCCGGCGCTCCGGGAAATCGTCCGGGCACCGCGGCCGTGCGGGGTCCAACCTGCTTTGATCAACAGAGAGTTGCGAAAGATCAGCAAAGTGTTCGAGCCACGTCACTCCGCCCCCTACACTGATCGCCGCAGCGGCAGGTGGTGCTCTTCGGCTCTTCCTGACCTGCGGCACGTAAGGTCTGTGCCTTCTGCGACGACGCCGGATCGCTCCACCCCCCACCGTCCTAGAGGATCAATGACGAACATACTTTCAGCCAGGTGCCCCTTCGGCCGCGCCCGGCTCAGTACGTCCTGTAGGCAGCCCGCGACGGCCGGCGTCTCCCGGCCGCCGCGGTACGGGAGTTCCGGGATACCGGAACGGGGGAACGTCCGCCATCCCCAGGTCCCCGGTCCACCGGGGCCGGTAAGGGAGGGGCGATGCTAGTGCCCCCCGCTCCGTGGGCCCTCCTGCGACGGCCGTCACCGTGGCTCGCCCGGCGGCCGTCCACGCGTGAGCGGACGGGGCCGAGTTGATGGCGAGCGACAACATGCGCCCCGTATACCACCCGGCGGGTCACGACAACGAACTGCGCGCCGCGGTCCAGGATCTGCGTACCGGCCGCTGGGTCTCGATGCGCAACCTCCTTGCCGCGACGTCCGATTGGGCCCTGTGGACCCAGCGCACCCAGGTGCTCGCCGCCGTGGCCGCCGGTTCCGACGCCGTACGGGCATGGCTGTCCGAAGAGCCCAGGAGCGTCGCCGCGCACGTGATGCACACCCGGGTGCTGGTGGAGCGTGCCGTACGGGCCCATCGCGAGGGACACGCCCGCACGCAGGAGCTGTGGCAGCAGGCATGGGAGGCGTGCGGCGGCGCCGCGCGCCACGCTCCCGACGACCCGGTGCCCTGGGTGTGTCTGCTCGCCCTGTCCCAACTCGACGGCAGACAGCGGCTGGAGGAACACCGGCTGCCGCCGCCGGGGCCGATGCTCTTCCCCGGTCCCTGGGCCCTTCTCGCGGAGGCCGACAAGCGCGATCCGTACAACCGCGAGGCGTATCACCGCATGCTTCAGTTCGTCTACGCGCGGCGGGCCGACGGATCGCTCTCGGAGGCGGTCAACTTCGTCCAGTGGGCGGCCTCTTCCGCGCCCCAGGGCTCGGCGCTGCACGTCATGCCGCTGTTCGTACGGGTGGAGCGCTACCGCCGGGAGAACGGTCACGAGAAGGCGCTCGACCTCCACTGGGTCACGGAGGACGCGACCCGTGACGCCCTGCGGGCGCTGAATCTGTGGTTCGACCACGCCGTTCTCGCCGAGGCCTCGCTGCTCGACCTCAACCATCTGGCGCACGGCCTGTGGGGATCGCTCCAATTCGAGCAGGGGGCCCGGGTGTTCGAGGCCCTGGGGCCTTACTACGCCTCCGTGCCGTGGGCGTATCGTACGCGCAGCCCCGGCGACGCCGGGCAGGCCGAGGACGTGTTCCTGCGCGCCCGCGGCCGGTGTCTCGCGGCGGCCCGCGACCAGCGGGACGGGCCGGGCGGCTGAGCGGCACCCGCCGCGGTGCCGCTCGCGTCCCTCTGTCCTCGGCAGCACGTCCCCCAGCCGTCCCCCGATTCGTTGTTTCCCACCGGAGGTTCTTTCCATGACCACTTCGCCACCGGCCTGGTCGAAGGCCGGTCCCATGCCCCAGAAGGACGAAGAGCAGCGGCTGCGCGAGCTCGGCTACCAGCCCGTCCTCGCCCGCCGCATGGGCGGGTTCGGCAACTTCGCCATCAGCTTCTCGGTCATCTCCATCCTGTCCGGCTGTATGACCCTGTACGGCTTCGGCATGGGCACCGGCGGTCCGTCGGTGATGCTCTGGGGCTGGGCGGGCGTCGGTCTGTTCGTGCTCTGCGTCGGCATGGCGCTGGCCGAGGTCACGAGCGCGTATCCGACCTCGGGCGCCCTTTATTACATGGCGGACCGGCTCGGCGGCCGTAAGTGGGGCTGGTACACCGGCTGGCTCAACCTGCTCGGACTGCTCGGCGCGATCGCGGGAATCGACTACGGAGCCGCGCTGTTCACCGGGGCCTTCCTCAACCTCCAGTTCGGCTTCAGTCCCACTCCGGGCTGGACCTTCGTGATCTTCCTGTGCATCCTGCTGCTGCACGCCGTGCTGAACCTGTTCGGGGTCAAGCTGGTCAGCGTGCTCAACTCGATCAGTGTGTGGTGGCATCTGGCCGGTGTCGCCATCATCGTCGGGGCCCTGGCGATCGTCCCCGACCACCACCAGTCGCCGTCGTTCGTCTTCACCGAGTTCGTCAATGACACCGGCTGGCAGAACCCGCTCTATGTGGCCGCGATCGGGCTGCTGCTCGCGCAGTACACCTTCTGCGGCTACGACGCCTCGGCCCATCTCTCGGAGGAGACCTCGAACGCGTCCGTCACCGCCGCGCGCGGGATCGTCCGGGCCATCTGGGTCTCCTGGATCGCCGGCTTCGCCCTGCTGGCCGGCCTCACCTTCGCCATCCAGGACTACGCGGGCGCCCAGAACAGCGACACCGGCGTGCCGCCCGCGCAGATCCTGATCGACGCGCTCGGTACGAGCGGTGCCACGGCCCTGCTGCTGCTCGTGATCGTGGCGCAGCTGTTCTGCGGCAACGCGGAGGTCGCGGCGGCCAGCCGGATGGTCTTCGCCTTCAGCCGTGACAACGCCCTGCCGGGCTCGGCGCTGTGGCGGCGCGTCAGCAGCCGTACCCAGACCCCGGTCCCGGCGGTCTGGCTGTCGGTCATCGTCGCGGGTGTGCTCGCCTTGCCGTCGCTGTACTCCACGACGGCGTACGGCGCGGTGACGGCCATCAACGTCATCGGTATCACCCCGGCGTACGCCATCCCCATCTTCCTGAAGCTGCGCGCCAAGGACCGCTTCGAGCCCGGACCGTGGACGCTCGGGCGCTGGAGCAAGCCGATCGGCTGGATAGCCGTGGTGTGGGTGGCCCTGGTCACCGTGCTCTTCTGCCTGCCCCAGTCGAACCCGGTGACGGTCGACTCCATGAACTACGCCGTGATCGCCCTGGCCGTGGTGCTGATCCTGGCGACCGCCTGGTGGTACATAGCCCGTGGCTCGTACAGCACTCCGCAGGCGTACGGCAACGCGCGCGAGCAGTCGGAGATCTCGGAAGGCATCGTCTGAGCCTTCTCCCGTCCGGAAGGACGCGGTGTGTGCGGCGGGGGTCCGGCCCGGGAGGGCGGGCCCCCGCCGCACGTGTGCGTGGTGCCCACGGGCAGGCCCACACCGGAAGCCGGGGGCCTGGAGTGACCGCTCGCCTTTCAGTTGTCCCTGAGGAATTGTTTCGCCAGCTCGTCGCCGCGCCGCGCGATGGTCTCCTGGTCGTCCAGCCGGGAGAGCTCGGAGTCCTTGAAGACGATGTACGTCACTCCCGACGGGACCCCGCCGCCCGAGGGGTCGGGCGCGATTCCCAGCGCGCGTGCCGTCGCGTACGACGCCTCCCCGATGATTCCCGGCGGGCCGGTGTCGCCGACGACGGCGTACTCCACCTTGTCGCGGTGGATGACCGCCGCGACGGATCCGCCCCGGATGCCCGACGAGCGGAAGTTCCAGATGGAGCTGGAGAGAGGCACGACGATATACGGCAGCTCCTCAGGGTTGAGCGCTCTGCCGTCGGACTGAAGGTACGCGGTGCTGTCCTGGTAGTAGGGGTCAGCCGCGGAGTTGCAGTGGGCCGTGGTCTGGCCGTCGCAGTCGATGTCCATGTCGGCCTTCCAGAAGACGGCGCCCTTGGCATCGCAGACGGGGATGGTGGCCGGAGTGCTCTCGCGGGTGCGGTACTGCCCGTTGGAGATCTGGTCGCAGCCGCCGGCCCTGGCCAGCAGAGCGGACGCCGTGACGGGTCCGTCCTCGGGGAGTCCGTCGTGCCTGAACGATTCTCTACCGGCGGGCGGCCCTGCCGCGGGCCCCGGCGCGCCATGGCGATCGGGCGGTGCGGCGGCGGATGGGGGGGAGGGGGACGGCGCCGAGGCGGATGGGGCGGAGGCGGACGGCGCGGAGAAGGACGGGCCGGAAGAGGACGCGTCGGAAGAGGACCGACGGCCGGAAGTGGACGGCGCGGAGGGCGACGGCGCGGAGGAGGCCGCTACGGAGAGGGACGACCGGAGGGCGCGGTACGCGGGGTCGACGGACGCGGAGTCGGGCGACGCGCGGGCGGGTGACGCGGGGGCGTGCGGCGCCTCGGCGGGCACGGCCAGGGCGGGGAGCACGGTCGCGGGAATGACCGCGGCGGCGAGCAGCGCCGTACTGGCGGCGGCGAAGACATGAGGGCGAGCGGGCACGGAGAAGATCCCTTTCCTGAATGAACCGGACCGGACGGCGCGCCTGGGCGGCACCCGGATGGCGGGGTCAGCGGCTGGGCGGGGACGGCCTGTGGCCGTCGCCTATGCACTCGCTCAGCCGGTCGAGGAAGACCCGCTGCCCCGTCACCAGTGGCTCCACGGCGTTCTCCAGCGAGAACCAGGCGACACGGTCCAGCTCGGGGAATTCGCGCAGGACACCCGATCCTCTCGGCCACTCCATGGTGAAAGTGCCGGGCACGGCGAGGGCGGGTTCGAGATCCCCCTCTACGGCCCAGACCGTGACCGTCTTGCCACTCCGTTGCCGCATCCCGCCGAGCGGGATCCACGGTCCGTCGGGCGCCGGCAGGCCGAGTTCCTCCTGGAACTCGCGGCGGGCGGCGTCCTCCGGCCGCTCGTCCGGTCCGTGCTCACCCTTGGGGATCGACCAGGCGGCGGCATCGCGGCCGGACCAGAACGGTCCGCCCATGTGCCCGAGGAGCACTTCGGTACCGGTGTCCGTCACCCGGTACACGAGGAGGCCAGCGCTCTGTTTGCCCGACATGCCGTCAGTCTGGGCACGGGTGCGTAACGGTGCATTCCGGGCATCGGCTATCTGTGCGGATTTCGCTCGCGTCTTCGATGCCGACGTTCGGTGCCCGGCTCCGTGGACAGCCCGTGGACGGCGGGGTCTTCGGCGCATCATCGAGCGCGTCACGGGGAGCCGCAGCTTCTCGGTGTGCCGCCCGGCCGATCGTATGAATGGTTGCGCCGTACGGGGGCGGCGCACCCGGCCGGTGCACGGTGCCGGCCCGCCGGTCGGGTAACGGGCGGGGCCCGGCCTCGGCGCGCGGTGCGCGGTGCGAGGCCGGGCCCCTTCATGCGGGACGCCCTACCGCGGGATCACCTACGGGAACGAGGTCACCGTCGACGGAACCGTCGAGGTTCCCGAGGTGGGTGACCCGATGCTGTTGATCACATGGTTGTACTGGCCCATCCCGCCGAGCGAGACGACCAGGAGATCGTGGAATCTCACTCCGGGTTTGACCGGCGCCTGGAAGCCGTGATCCTGCTGGATCGTCGAGTCCGAGGTGTAGTTGCAGTAGCTGCCCAGACCCCAGCCCTCATGGTTGTTGACGGAGTCGGCGACCTTGTAGGCGGCGTAGCCCTTGATGGATCCGTTCTGGATGGCGGCCTGGTTGGGTGCGTCATACGCCTTCTCGTTCTGGAAGAAGATCGTCCTGCCGTTCTCGCCGTACCACTCCACGTCGTACTTGTTGAAGTGCTCGACGAAGAGCCCCGTGGCCAGCACGTCGTCGCCGTTGACCCGGATACCGTAATCCGCGCGGTTGGTCTCCCAGCCGACGCCGGCGCCGTGGTCGGCGCGCCAGACCCAGGTGTGGTCGATGATCGTGTCGTCGCTGTTGACCACCATGCTGGTGGTGGCCTTGCCGGGGCCCGCGCCGCCGATCCTGATGAACACGTCCTGCACGGTCGTCGGATTGGCGGAGTGGTCCGCGGACGCGCCCTGGGGGCCGACCTCCAGAAGCGTCGGAGAGTTCACCGGACCGGCGTCGATCAGGAACCCGGCCAGCTTCACCCCGTCCACATCGGCGACCTTCATGGCGGTCACCCCGTTGTCCGGCACGATCGTGGCGAGCCCGAGCCCCAGCACGACGGTGTTGGCGCGGTTCACGTTGATCGGCTGGTCGACGTGGTAAATGCCGGGTGTGAACAGCAGGTTGAGCCCCTGCGCGAGCGCCTGATTGATCGTCGCGGCGGTCGCGCCCGGCTTGACGACATAGAACTGGTCGAGCGGCAGCGACTGGCCCTGCGGTGCGCCATTGCCCCAGGTGGTGCCGCGCGCGTTGGTGCGCTTGGCGGGGACGAACACCTTGTAGGCGTTCCCGTCGAGGTAGAGGAAGGGCTTCTCGCGGGAGACGGGGGTGGTGTTGAGGGTGGTGTAGGGCGGGTTGGGGAAGCTCTGGGCGGGCGCGCCTTCGACACCGGAGAAGGTCATGTTCCAGACGCCGTTGGTCCAGCCGCCGACGGAGCTGTCGCGGGTGTACCACTGCTGCTGGGAGTAGGGGCCGACGGTGCCGTCGATACGGCTGTCGGCGATGTAGCCGCCGCTGGCCCAGCCGTAGCCGTTGGGAGCGAGGTTGAGGCCACCCTTGACGTGCATACGGCGGAAGGGCGCGGCCTGGGCGACGGCCCAGCGGTTGGTGCCGTTGACGGGGTTGAGGGCGAGGTTCTCGGCGGAGCGCCAGAAGTTCTGGGTGGCGTTGCCGTTGAACCAGCCGGCGTCCACGGTCACATCACCGTTGAAGGTGGTGTCGTCGGGCGAGAGCCCGAGGCCGGAGATCGAGGTGTAGAAGCCGAGCTGGGCGTTGATGTTGTTGTACGTGCCGGGCTTGAACAGCAGCTGGTAGCGGCCCGAGCCGAACTGCGCCGATTCCTGCTGGCGGAAGATCTCGTCCAGCCTGCCCTGGATATTGGGCGTCGACGGATCGAAGACCACCACGTTCGGCCCCAGATCACCACCGCCCGGGAGCGGGTCCCCGCCGCCGGAGGTGCCGCCGAAGACCTGGAACTCCCAGAGCGAGTAGCCCCACTGGGTGGCGCGCGCGGTGCCGTACACCCGCACGTAGCGGGCGTTGCCCGAGACATTGAGCGTCTCCGTGCCGCCGGGCCCGGTGGCGGTGGAGTACGCGGTGGTCCAGTTCGTGCCGTTCGCCGAGAACTCGATCCGGTACGCCGTGGCGTAGGCGGTCTCCCAGCGCAGAACGATCTGGCTGACGGCGGCGGTGGCGCCGAGGTCGACCTGGATCCACTGCGGATCGGACGCGGCGCTCGACCAGCGGGTCCCGTTGTCGCCGTCGACGGCTCCGGTGGCGGGGGTGCCGCCGTTCTCCTGGCTGGAGGCGGTCACGGGCTTGCCCTGGGAGAGCAGGGTGGGCGCGGCCTGGGCGGAGGTGCCGGGGATGAGGAGTAACAGGGAGGCGATCAGGGTGGCCGCGAGGGAGGCGGCGAGCCCTCGCCTGCTCGCGGGGCGCCGGCGTGCGGGCGAGGGTCTGCGGAACACCGGTGAAGCGAGCGGAGGAGCGTGCATGGGCAGGTCTCCTGAGTCTTCGGCGATGCGGGAGGTGCGGTGGGAGAGAGCCTGGAGAGCGCTCTCTGAGTACCGGAGATGCTTCTCCCGCGCCCCGTACACGTCAAGAGCCGTGCGCGATCCCGGCGCGCTCGCGGCCGTGTCGGGAGCCTGTCAGAGCAGCTTCCACAGATGGTCGTCCGTGCCGTTGTCGTCGAACTGGACCACCTGGGCGCTGTTGGCGGTCGACATCCCGTCGACGCCCAGCACCTTCCCGCTGTGCTTGTTGCGGATGCGGTACCAGCCGTCGCCGTTGTCCAGCAGTTGCCAGAGGTGGTCGTCGGTCCCGTTGTCCGCGAACTGCACCACCGGCGCGCTGTCGGCGGTGGACATTCCGTCGACGCCGAGCACCTTGCCGCTGTTCCCGTTCCGGATCAGGGACCAGCCGCCGCCCGCGTCGGTCAGCTGCCAGGCATGGTCCGCCGTACCGGAGTTGTCGAACTGCACCACCCGGGCGCTGTCGGCCAGCGACATCCTGTCCACGGCCAGGACCTTCCCGCTGTGCTTGTTCTGGACGCGGTGGAAGGCGGGTTCGGGTGTCCAGGGCCGGCCTTCGGGGTGCGCGGTCGGGAAGGCGGTGACACGGAGCCTGGCCGCGCCCATCGGGATCAGCGTGACCCGCTCCACGGCCGACGTGCTGCGGGCCGGGCCGTCCTGGAGGGGAGCGATGACCCGCTCGTCGTCCGCGACCCACTCGGCGATCCGGCGGGCGGGGGCGGTGATCCGGACCGGGGTGCCCTCCTGGGTGAAGGGATCGCCCGACAGCGGGCCGCTGTCGGCGGAGAACCGCAGATCCGCCGGAGGATCCGCGGGCCCGTCGGTGGCGAGGCCGTAGTTCCACGGTCCGCTCGCGTGCACGGCGAGTTCCGGGAAGTCGTCCGTCCCGGCGTAGCGCTCGTACCGCTCGCCGATCCGCAGGGAGTAGGTCAGCGGGCCGTGGTCGATGCTGACGGCGCCGTGGTTGTCGTCCCAGCGGCGTACGGTGGTGCGCTGCGGCAGCCGCAGTGTCACCCGGTCACCGTCGCTCCATGTGCGGTCGACCTTGGCGAAGGAGGGGCCCGCCGTGGCGGTTGTGCGCCGCCCGTTGACGGACAGTCCGGGTTGTTCGCACCAGCCGGGTATCCGCAGATACAACGGGAAGCGGAGGCGGCGCGGGGTGGAGACGGTGAGTGTGATCGTTTCCTTGAAGGGATAGTCGGTGTCCTCGGCGACGGTGATCTCCGTGCCGTCGGCGACCTTCGCGCGGACACGGCTCGCCGCGTACATCGAGGCGGCCAGCCCCCGGTCGGGGGTCGCGAGCCACAGCTCCTCGGTGAAGTAGGTCCAGCCCATGCCGTAGTTGTGCGGGCAGCAGCGGTACTGGTCGACGCCCGGCTGGAACGACTGCATCGCGAAGCCGTTCTGGAACTGCCCCTGCGTCTTACGGGAGTTGTCGAGACCGATGCCGTTGGCGGAGGTGATGTAGTGCACGCCCCTGCCCCACGGGTCCGTGGCGGCCGGGAGCATGTTGAAGGCCAGCTCCTCGCAGCGGTCGGCCCACACCGGGTCGCCGGTGATACGGGTGAGCAGTTCATGGCTGGCCATGAACTCGACGATTCCGCAGGTCTCGAAGCCCTGCCGGGGGTCACCGAAGCCGGGCCGGGCGTTCTCGTCCCCCGCGAATCCGCCACCGGGGAACTGGCCGTAAGTGCCCATGATGGCCGCGTAGTTGCGGTAGGTGGACCGGGTGAGGCCGGCGGACCCCGAGCGCAGGGCGTACTGCGCGGGCTCGCGGAAACCCTGGGCGATATTGACATTGTGCAGATCGGGGAAGTGGTCGACCCAGTTCGCGCCGTGGGTGTGCATGGTGTCGGCCAGGCCGAGCAGGAAGGGCTCGCGGGTGCGGTTGTAGACCCACATCGCGATGTCGAGGCCGTCGCCCCAACGCTTGGAAACCCAGCTGGAGTTGAACGCCCCAGGGCCCTGCGCGTCCATATAGCGGAGGAAGCGCACGATGAACGGCAGGATCCGCTCGTCGCCGGTGAACTCCTCGTGCGAACGCAGCGCCTGGAGCAGCGGGAGGTACGGCCAGAAGTCGGGGCCGCCGTTGAGCGCGGTACGCAGCCGGGTCGGGCCGAAGAAACCGTCCGGCCGCTGTGTGGCGAGGATCGCGTCGATCCAGCGGCGGCTCGTGGCGAGGGCGTCCCGGTCGCCGGTGAGCGCGGCGAGACTGACATATCCGCGCAGCCAGTAGGTGACTTCCTCCCAGCCGTCCTTCTCCGGATGGACCCAGCCGGACTCGTCGAACCGCAGGAAGTGGGAGATCTCGGCGTAGCGGCCGAAGAGGCCGTCGAGGAGGAGGCGCAGCTGCCCCGAGAGCCAGCCCCGGGCCGTGACGCTGCCGAGAGGGAGTTTCTGGAAGGCGGTGGGGGCGAGCGGCGCGGCGTTCGGCGCGTACCAGCCGCCGGGTGCCGGGGCCACGGAGGAGGCGGAGGCGGAGGCGGGGATGGAGGCCGGGGCTACGGCGGAGGCGGGGGTGGAGGCGGAGGCGGCGGACGCGAAGGGGCCGAGCAGGCCCCCGCTGCCGATCGCGAGGGCGCCGGTGTGCAGAAAACGTCGTCGGTCGAGCATGATCAGGGACTCCCATCCATGTCAGTGCCGAGCTGTACAACGTTGAAAACAGGGGGAGTTGGCATCACAGCACGCGGCTGTCGCTCTGTCCAGGCGTGGGGCGGGGCGGACCGGAAGACGGGCTGATCCTTCGGCCCGGCGGCCCGCCGCGGGGCCCGATCGACGGGCAGGCCGGGCGGCGGTCTCGGTCCGGCCCATAGTGCGACGTTTTGCCGGGAAAGTTACGCTACATGCGTTCGAACGCCACGAAACTCAGTGAGGAGCCCCGGCCGGCTGACCGGGCTCCCCAGCCCACCTCCGGAGCGGGCGCATGGCAGGACGCGATCGGGACCGGGACCGGCCGGTGATCGGTGCGGACGAGAGACTCGCACTGAACCGCATGGGCAGCTTCGACTGGGACCTCGAAAGCGGGGCCTTCGAGCTCGATGCGGCGGGCCTCGCTGTGTTCGATATGCGCCCCGACGAGTACGACGGCGTGGCCGAGACCCTGGCGTCACGCGTACCCCGCGAGGAGGGCCTGCGCCTCCAGGCCGTGGTGGACGCGGCGATCCGGAGCGGCCGGTCCTCGTACGGCTCGTACTTCCAGCTGACGCGCCGCACCGGAATGCGGCAGTGGACCCATACGAGAGCCCGCATCCTGCGCGACGAACAGGGCCGTCCGTACCGCATCATCGGCATCGTGCGGAACGCCACGGCGGACCTCTCCGAATTCACCGTGGTCAACCCGGTGGAGACGGGTGATACCGGCGGTACGGGCAGTGCGGGCGGTGCGGGTATGACAGGCGCGGCCCACAGCGCCTCGGACGCACTCTCCCGGGCGATCACCGTGGACGATGTCGCCGCCGCGCTGACGGGCGCGGGCGGCCTTGAGCACTTCGGTGCCGACGGGCTCGCTCTCGGCGTGGTGGAGGGCGGCGCCCTGAAGCTCATCGCGCTGGCAGGCGAGTCCATCGACGTGCTCGACGACCTGCGGCTCCACCGCCTCGACGGCTCCCTGCCGCTCGCCGAGGCCGTCCTGAACCAGCGGCCGAGGTTCGTCAGCTCACTGCGCGACCTGGTGATCGACCGCTTCCCGCGGCTCCGGCCGTACGTCCGGGGGCTCGGGGCCAACGCGGCGGCCTTCCTGCCGCTGGTCGCCCAGTCGCGCTCCATCGGCTGTCTGGCGCTCTTCTACCGGCACCGCACGCACTTCCCGACCGAGGACCGCAATACGCTGATGGGCCTGGCGGGCATCGTGGCCCAGTCCCTCCAGCGCGCCGTCCTCTTCGACCAGGAGCGCGAGTTCGCGACCGGCCTCCAGGCCTCCATGCTGCCCCGCGACATCCCGGAGTTCCCCGGCGCCGAGATCGCGGTCCGCTATCACGCGGCCTGGAGCGGCCGGGAGGTGGGCGGCGACTGGTACGACGTGATCACCCTGCCCGAGGGCCGGGTCGGCATCGTGATCGGCGACGTCCAGGGGCACGACACCCACGCCGCCGCCATCATGGGCCAGCTGCGTATCGCCCTGCGCGCCTTCGCGGGCGAGGGCCACGCGCCCGCGACCGTCCTGGCACGCGCCTCGCGCTTTCTCTCCGAACTCGACACAGAGCGCTTCGCGACCTGCGTATACGCCCAGGTGGACCTGGTCACCGGCGCGATACGTGCCGTACGGGCCGGCCATCTCGGCCCCCTCATCCGGCACACCGACGGCCGGATCGGCTGGCCCCATCTGCGCGGCGGACTGCCGCTGGGGTACGCCACGGCCTTCGGGCAGGAGGAGTTCCCGGAGACCCGGCTCGACCTCGTACCGGGCGAGACCCTGGTGCTGTGCACCGACGGGCTGGTCGAGGAGCCCGGCAGCGACATCTCGGTCGGGATGGACGCCCTCGCCGAGATGGTACGGGCCGGTCCCGGGCAGGCGGGCGCGCTGGCCGACCACCTCTCGGAGCGGCTGTGGGAGCGCTGGGGGACGGGCGACGACATCGCGCTGCTCGTGCTGCGCCGCCGCCCCGATCCCGGTACCGACCAGGCGCCCCGTATCCATCTGTACGTCCACCAGGCGGACCCGGAGGGCCTGGTCGAGAGCCGCGCCGTGCTGCGCCAGGCGCTGGCGGACTGGGGGCTGGCCGCGCTCATCGACGATGTGGAGCTGGCCGCCGGCGAGCTGCTGGTGAATGTGCTGCTCCACACGGAGGGTGGCGCCGTACTCACCCTGGAGGTCCTGCCGGAGCCGGTACGCCGGGTCCGCCTGTGGGTCAAGGACCGCTCCAGCGTCTGGCCCCGCCGCCGGGAGCCCGGCGAGGCGGCCACCTCCGGAAGGGGGCTCCTGCTGGTGGACGCGGTGGCCGCGCGCTGGGGGGTCGAGCCGCGCGGGGACGGAAAGGCGGTCTGGTGCGAGTTCCAGCCGGACGGCAGACCGGGCTGAGCGCGACCGGGCAGGGGGCGCCGCTCCTGCGAAGCGGCTGCCGCCGCCCTGCGAAGCGGAACGGATGCCGGCGGACGGGTCCGGGGGCGGGGTCCCCGGACCGGGGCGGCGGGGACGACCGTGCGCCCACGCCCGCGCCCACGCCGACTACGACCGGACAGGGCCG
>NZ_PHRF01000027.1:51007-273905 GCF_004151105.1 Streptomyces sp. L-9-10 | reverse complement strand
ATCAGGCCGGATCAGGGGGTCTGGTGGAGGGGGTCCCTCCCGTGCCGTTCAGGCTACGGGGGAGGATCGCAAGGCGGAGGAGGGAGCCATGGCGGAGCATGGTGACCGACGACAACGCGGCGAGGCGCGGCCCGCCGCGGCAGCGGCTGATGTCACCGCGGGCACGCGAGCCCGGCATGATCCAAACGAGAGGCCCTAGGCCCCGGCCGCGTCCACGGCGTCGGCGACCGTGTGGAGGAACCGGGCATGCGCGCGGTGGCTGACCGGCGCTTCCGGGTTCCACGGCACGATCCGCGCCCGCTCCTCAAGTGCACGCCAGTGCGTGTTGCCCCGGAGTTCTTCGCGCGGCGCCGCGTTCGCCCGTACGTCGGCGAGCACGATGTCCGCTTCCAGCGCTGCCGCCTCGGCCCACTCGGCCGTACGCCAGTTGGCCCCGCCGCCCTCCGCGGGCTCGACCAGCGCCACCCCCAGCTCACTGACGGCCCGTAGATCGGGCCAGGTCAGCGGCCGGGCCAGATACGCCGTTTCCGGTCCCGCCGCCGAGAGAGCCAGCACCCGGGGCGCGCCGGGGCGGGCCGCCGCGGTACGCAGCCGGGACTCCGCGCGCTCCAGATCGGCCTCCGCGGGCCGCAGCGGCGTCCGCAGCGAGCGGGCCAGCGCGGTGAACCGGTCCCTGATCCCGTCGAGCGAGCGGTCCTTCCCCACGTCGAGAACGACGACGGGCACCTGCTCCTCCAGATGCTTGGCCGCCTCCGGGTCGATGCCGTACACCTGCCCGCCGCCATAGCTGACGGCGACGACGAGATCCGGCTCGGCCGCGACCAGTGCGTCCGGATCGAGGGCGCTGCCCGCGCCGAAGGAGCGCAGTTCGGCGAGGGGCAGTTCGCCCGCCTTCGCCGGATCGGGGGTGTCCCCGTCATGGTGGGATCCGAAGATCCCCAGGGGACGCAGACCGTGGTCCCAGAGGGTCGCGCCCGCCTGTATGTAGGCCACCACCCGCGTCGGGTGGGTTCGTGCCACGGTGAGATGGCCGCGGTCGTCAGTGAACTCCCAGCTGTTGCCCGGGTTCATGCCTCGCCTCGTTCCGCTCGTGTTGGTGCGGTGTCCTGGGCGCCGAATCCGTACGCGGGTTCGTACGGGCGCCACCCACTCTCTGCCCAGCACGGGGCGCGCGGACTCCCGCCGCGTGCCGGGCGTTCCCGGGTGGGCGGGACTTCGAGGACAGGCCCTACGGCTCGATCAGACCGGCCCGGATCGCGTAGCGCGTGAGCTCCAGCCGGTCCCGCAGCCCGAGTTTCTGGAGGAGGTTGGCGCGATGGCGCTCGACGGTCTTGGCGCTGATGACCAGGATCCCGGCGATCTCCTTGGACGTGTGTCCCTCGGCCACCAGCTTGAGGATCTCCTCCTCGCGGGGCGTGATCGCGCTGTCGGGGATGCCGTCGCCCTGCCGTACCCGGTCGAGGTAGTTACGGATCAGAGCGGTCACGGCCCCGGGGTAGAGGAACGGTTCGTCGCGCATCGCGGCCCGGCACGCCTCCACCAGGTCCCGGTCGGCGACGGACTTGAGGACGTAGCCGCTCGCCCCGGACTTCAACGCCTCGAAGAAATACTGCTCGTTGTCGTACATCGTCAGCATCAGGATGCGGGTCTCCGGCTGGAGCCCGGCGAGTTCGCGCGCCGCCTGGAGGCCGGTCAGCCGGGGCATCGCGATGTCCAGGATGGCCAGGTCGGGCCGGTGGGAGCGGGCCAACTCCACGGCTTCCGCGCCGTCGCCCGCCTCGGCGACGACCGTCAGATCCGGTTCGTTGTCGAGGATCAGCCGGACGCCCCGGCGGACCAGGGCGTGATCGTCCGCCAGGAGGATGCGGGTCTGGGTCGCCTCGGGCATGGTCAGTCGCTTCCTTTGATCTCGTCGCTCGTGGCGCTCCGGCCGCTGATGCCGCTGTCGCCGCCGCTTCCGCTGTCACTGCTGTTTCCGCTGCCCCCGGCGTTTCCGCCGCCTTCGGCGTCCCCGCTGTCGCGGGCGTCTTCGCCGATCGGCACGCGCAGCCGTACGTCCGTTCCGCCGCCGGGGGCACCGCTCCGCGCGCTGCCGCGCCCCACCGACAGCTCGGCGCCGATGAGCAGGGCCCGTTCGCGCATCCCGCGGATCCCCGCGCCCTCGGCCGCCGTACCGATCCCGTGTCCGTCGTCCCTGAGACGCAACTCCACCACCCCGGTGGTGCGCCGGAGCGTGAGATCCACGTGCCGCGCGTCGGCATGGCGCACGACATTGGTGAGACCCTCCTGCGCGACCCGGTAGAGCACCAGCTCGACATCCTCGCCCAGCCGGGGCAGCGCGCTGTCGAAGCCGCTCCGGACGGAGAGGCCGGAGTGCGTGGTGATCTCGCTGGTCAGTGCCTTCAGCGCGCTGATGAGCCCCAGTTCCTCCAGGACACCGGGGCGGAGCCGACGGGCTATCCGGCGGATCTCGTCCAGACTGCCCCGGGTCGTCTCCTGCACATGGCGCAGTTCGTCGCGCAGCGGTGCGGGCGCCCGGTCGGCGACGCGCTTCAACTCGAGCAGCACCGCCGTGAGGGTCTGGCCGATCTCGTCGTGCAACTCCTGCGCGATCCTTCGGCGTTCGGCCTCCTGGGCGGAGAGCGCGAGCCCGCTGCTGGCGGCGCGTTCGGCCTCCAGCCGGTCGAGCATGGTGTTGAACGTCTCGATCAGCCCGGCGATCTCGCCATGCCCCGAGACCGCGGGCCTGCGTCCGGGGCGCAGCAGATCGGTGGTGGTCATGGCCCGGGTGAGCCGTTGCAGCGGAGCGAGCCCGATCCGCAGCAGCGCGGCGTTGGCGACGAGCATGGCCACCAGCCCCAGGGCCATGATCAGCGCTTCCGTGAGCAGTACGGGGGCGGACACGGTGACGGGGCCGAGCAGGAGCAGGGCGGTGGCCGCGAACAGGACCGCGGCGTTGAGCAGAAAGATCCGCCAGAACAGGGACACGGAGCAGGGCCTCCTCGCAGTAGACGCCCTCCACTATCGCCCGCCCGGGGAGCGCGGTCCGACGGCCGCCACGGGCGGGCGCCCTCCATGGGGGCGTACGCCCGCGCGTCTACATGTCGGCCACCCCCGGATATGGGTGTCGGCTCCGATGGCGCCCTGGTGCCCGGACGGGTGATCGTGTGAGGGACCCGATGGGAAGGGAACTCGTGGCAGCCTTCGAAGAAGACCGACGACTCGGCGATCTCGCCACACGGCTGCGCCAGGACGACCCCCGGTTCGCGCGCGCCCTGGAGGCCGGCTCCCCCTGCCGTCCGCGTGAGTACCGGCACGGCGTCGCCTGGCTGCTGGTGGCCGTCGCGCTGGGCGGATTCGTCCTGGGTGTCGTCGTCGGTCACGGACTTCTCATCGCCGGCGGACTGGTGCTGGCCGGCGCGGCCGCCCATCTCTTCGACCCCGACCGGGGCCGCGTCCGGCAGGGCATCGCCCGCACTTCGCAATAGCCTTTTCCGTATCAGATTTCCTTTTCTTTCCCATAAGGGTCAATCAGCACATTTTATTTTACGTTAAAATGGCAAGCGGGTGACCGACGCTTCCTTGAGTGCCGGTGTGCCCATGGCAGTGATTCTGGGCGGACGGTCGGTCACGCGGGGCTTGAGGGGGCGGTTTCCATATGCGCGCTCCCCTGCCCGTTCGCCACGCCGGATCGACTGACGCCGCGTCGGTCCCGTCGCCGGTGCCCTTACCGGAGTTTCCCGCACCGTCGCCTTCCGTGACGGTGCTTCCGCACGGCGCATGACGCACGGCGCGTGACGCATGACGCGGAATCCCTGTCCGGTGGTGGGCGACGGACCGTCACGCCCGGCCGCCAGGTGGGCCCGTCCACGGGACCGCCGTGCCCGCACCCCCTCACATCACGCCCGTATGGAGCGTTCTCATGGAGCCCACAGCTCACGTCAGCAAAACCTCCCTGCCCGGGGTCGGTACCCGCTACGACCTCAGCACCGACGCGGGCAAGCATCTGTCGGTCGTCGTGCACCAGGACGGCCGCCGCATCCTCGCCTTCCACGATCCCGAGGACGACGACAACTGCCGGGACGCCGCGACGCTCGCCCCGCACGAGGCGACCGCGCTCTCCAAACTCCTGACGCCCGATCCCGTCGCGCATCTGCACCAGCACCTCGAAATCGATCTGCTCACCGAGCACATCCAGCTCACCAAACGGTCCCCGTACGTGGGCCGGACACTCGGCGCCACCCAGGTGCGGACCCGCACGGGCGCCTCGATCGTCGCCGTCCTGCGCCGCACCGACGCCTTTCCCTCACCCACCCCGGACTTCCGCTTCGCCCTGGGGGACACGCTCGTCGTCGTCGGCACCCGGGAAGGCGTGGACGCCGTCGCCGAACTGATCACCGGAGGATAAGCGCCCGTGCACGACACCACCGCTCTGCTCATCGAACTCGGGGCCATCATCCTGGGCCTCGGGATACTCGGCCGGCTCGCGGGCCGGGTGGGCTTCTCCGCCATTCCGCTCTATCTGCTCGCCGGGCTCGCCTTCGGCCAGGGCGGGCTGCTTCCGCTCAACGCGAGCGAGGAGTTCGTCGCCACCGGCGCGGAGATCGGCGTCATCCTGCTGCTGCTCCTGCTGGGGCTGGAGTACAGCGCCTCCGAACTCGTCTCCAACCTCAAGACCCAATACCCCTCCGGCATCGTCGACTTCGTGCTGAACGCCGTGCCGGGCGCCGCCGCCGCGCTGATCCTGGGCTGGGGTCCCGTCGCCGCGGTGGCCCTGGCCGGTGTCACCTGGATCTCCTCGTCCGGCGTGATCGCGAAAGTCCTCGGTGACCTCGGCCGGCTCGGCAACCGTGAAACACCGGTGATCCTGGGTGTCCTGGTCATCGAGGACCTCGCCATGGCCGTCTATCTGCCGCTTCTCACGGCGCTGCTCGCCGGACTCAGCCTCGCCGGCGGGAGCCTCACGCTGCTGATCTCGCTCGGCACGGTCGGCGCCGTCCTCTATCTGGCCCTGCGGCACGGCCGGCTGATCAGCCGTGCGGTCTCCTCCGACAACCCGGAGATGCTGCTCCTGGTCGTCCTCGGTCTCACGGTCCTGGTCGCCGGAGTCGCCCAGGAACTCCAAGTCTCCGCCGCCGTCGGCGCGTTCCTCGTCGGTATCGCGCTCTCCGGCGAGGTCGCCGAGGGCGCGCACAACCTGCTCGCCCCGCTGCGCGACCTGTTCGCCGCCGTCTTCTTCGTCTTCTTCGGTCTGAACACCGACCCGGCCGCCATTCCGCCGGTCCTCGTACCGGCACTGATCCTGGCGACCGTCACCACCCTGACGAAGATCGGCACCGGCTGGTACGCGGCCAAGCGGGCCGGGGTACGGACCGCCGGCCGCTGGCGCACCGGCGGCACGCTCGTGGCGCGCGGTGAGTTCTCCATCGTCATCGCCGGACTGGCGGTCGGCGTGGAGCCGCGGATCGGGCCGCTGGCCACCGCGTACGTACTCATCCTGGTGATCCTCGGCCCGCTGGCGGCGCGCTGGACGGAACCCCTGGCCCGCCGCCTGACCCGCAAGGCCGCCCCGGCCCCCGCCGGGCCCGTGCCGCCCGTCGCGGCTGCCTCGGCACCGTCGGAGACGTCCGCCTCACCCGTGGCGGAACCGCCCGCGACGGAAGCGAACGACACGGAAGCCACCGACCCGGCGCCCAGCCGCCCCTGAGCCCCGGCCGGTCCGCCTCTGGAGCGACGAAGGCGGGGCACGAGCGGCGCATTCCACCAGCGACGAGCACGGGGCACAGGACGCGCGCCCTGCGCCCTGTGCCCCTGCGCTGCCGGTCGGGTGTCCGGCGTGCTGTCGGACCCCGACGCCGGAATCCCGCCGAGACGCCGGCGGGCCCGGACCGGTGGCCCGAGCTGAAATCTACAGGACTGTAGAAGATTCCGGGAGTGCTCCTCGCGTGAGCGCGGGGCACTCCGGGCTCAGTAGCATGGACGACCTGCCCCCGTGCCGTGACGGCGCGGCAGGAGGGAGACATCGTGAGGGTGCACGGCAGTCCGGACGAGCGTCCCCGCCGGCGCGGCCAGGGCGAGCTGGAGGCCCAGGTACTCGCCGCGCTGCGGCAGGCGCCGGGGCCCGTCACGGCCGCCTGGGTGCAGGACCGGATCGGCGGGCAGCTCGCGTACACGACGGTCATGACCATCCTGACCCGGCTCCAGGCCAAGCGGGCGGTGACACGGGAGCGCGCGGGCCGTTCCTTCGAGTGGCGCGCGGCCTCGGACGAGGCGGGACTCGCCGCCCTCCGGATGCGCAAGGTGCTGGACGGGGAAGCGGACCGCGAGGCCGTGCTGGCGCGATTCGTCACCGCGCTCTCCCCGGACGACGAACGGCTGCTGCGCGACCTGCTCGTCCTCCCCGAGGACGGCCCGGAATCCGGGGACGGCCGGTCATCCGGATCCGGACCACGGGGCGGCTCCGGCGACACTCCCGGAAACGGGGCGGGGGGCTGACGGAATGGGGCTGTTCGTCTTCCTGCCGCTCGTCCTGCCGCTGACCGCACTGCCCATCGCGCGCCTGGCCGAGATCCATCTCCATCCCCGTGTCGCCACCCGGCTGCTCTCGGCACTGGCCGGCGTCCTGGCGCTGTGCAGCACCGTCTGTCTGGGGCTGCTGGTGGTGGTCGGTACGGCGCAGCTGCCGGGCAACCCCCTGCCCGACGGCTGGTCGGACCCGGAGGTCAGAGAGGCGGTCCCGTACGACGAGATAGCGGGCAAGGCGGCCATCGTCGCCCTGGCCGGGGTCGCCGTCAGCTGCACGGCCGCCGCCTGGCGCCATCATCGGGTGCGCCGCCGCGCGCAGCACGCGCTGGCCGGGCTGCCGGACGGTGAGCTCGCCGTACTGACCGACGACGCGCCGTACGCCTACGCGCTGCCCGGCCCCCGGGCCGCCGCAGGGCCCGCCGTCGGCCCCGGCGTCGCCGCGCCGGGGCGGATCGTGGTCTCCACGGCGATGCTCGCGTGCCTGGACGACCAGGAACGTACCGCCCTGATCGCACATGAACACGCGCATCTCAGCGGCCGGCACCACCGGTTCCTGCTGGCGGTACGGCTCGCCGCGCGGGCCAATCCGCTGCTGCGGCCCCTCAGGGCGGCGGTGGCGTACACCACCGAACGCTGGGCGGACGAGGAGGCGGCCCGCGCCACCGGCGAGCGCACGGTCGTGGCCCGCGCCATCGGCAAGGCCGCGCTGGTCTCCCGGGGCACCCCGACGCCGACTCTGGCCGGTTTCGCGGCGTCGGGACCGGGGCCGGGACCGGTACCGCGCAGGGTGGCCGCGCTGCTGGGGCCCGAGCCCTCGGCCGTCCGCTGGCCACCGATGTTCACCGCGGTGGGGCTGGCGGTCTGGGCGGCGGCTGCCGGAACGCTCGGCTCCGCCCTCTCCTCGGCGAACGCGACCGTCACGCTCTTCCTCGTGCTGAAGGCCGCCACACCCCTCTGACGGAGCGCCGCCACGCCTCTCGACGGAGCGCCGCCACGCCCCGGACGGTCTCAGGTCCGCGCGGGCTCCTCGGCCCCGGTTTCCGCCGCGGCCCCGGTCGCTTCACGGGCCTCGGCCGCCCGCGCGATATTGCGGGCCATCCCGCCGAACACCAGCGCGTGGAACGGCGAGACGCTCCACCAGTACGCGTGGCCCAGCAGCCCCTGCGGATGGAACACCGCCCGCTGCCGGAAGACCGTACGGTCCCGGTCGTCACGGTCCGCGCGCAGCTCCAGCCAGGCGAGCCCCGGCAGCCGCATCTCCGCGCGCAGCCGCAGCAGCCGGCCCGGCTCGATCTCCTCCACCCGCCAGAAGTCCAGCGAGTCACCGACCCGCAGCCGCGCGGCATCGCGTCTGCCCCGGCGCAGTCCGACCCCGCCGACGAACCGGTCGAGCCAACCTCGTACCGCCCAGGCGAGCGGGAACGAGTACCAGCCGTTGTCACCGCCGATGCCCTCGATGACGCGCCACAGCGAAGCGGCCGACGCGCGCACCGTCAGCTCGCGGCGGTCGGTGTAGAGGCTGCCGCCCGCCCAGTCGGGGTCGGTGGGCAGCGGATCGCTCGGCGCGCCCGGTACGGACGCGGACGACCAGCGGGTGGTCACCTGGGCGTCCTGGATACGCCGCAGGGCCAGTTCGACCGCGCGGTCGAAGGGGACGGGACCGCCCGGCGGATCGGGGAGGTACCGCGTGATGTCCCGTTCATGGCAGACGACCTCATGGCGCAGGGACTCCGTCAGCGGCCGGGCGATCGAACGGGGCACCGGCGTCACCAGACCGATCCAGTGGCTGGACAGCCTCGGTGTCAGGACGGGCACCGGAAGGATGAGCCGCCGGGGAAGCCCGGCCACGGCCGCGTACCGCCGCATCATGTCCCGGTACGTCAGCACGTCGGGGCCGCCGATGTCGAAGGCCCGGCAGACCTCGGCGGGCAGCAGGGCGCAGCCCACGAGAAGCCGCAGCACATCACGGACCGCGATCGGCTGGATGGATGTACGCACCCAGCTGGGCGTCACCATCACCGGCAGCCGCTCCGTCAGATAGCGCAGCATCTCGAAGGAGGCGGACCCCGAGCCGATGACGACAGCGGCGCGCAGCACCACGGTCGGCACTCCTGAGCCGAGGAGGATCCGGCCGACCTCGGCGCGCGACCGCAGATGCGGGGAGAGCTCACGCTCCGGGACCCCGGCCGGGGTGAGCCCGCCGAGATAGACGATGCGCCGTACGCCCGCGGCCTTGGCCCGCTCCGCGAAGATCCGGGCGGCCCCGCGGTCCGTGGCCGCGAAGTCCCGTCCCGTACCCAGCGCGTGCACCAGGTAGTACGCCACGTCGATGCCGTCCATGGCCGCCCGGACGGACCCGGGGTCGGTCACATCGCCGCGTACCACGTCGGTACGGCCGGCCCAGGGGTGATCACGCAGTTTGCCGGGCGACCGGGCCAGGCAGCGGACCGTGTGCCCCGCGTCCAGCAGTTCGGGCACCAGCCGGCCGCCGAGATATCCCGTGGCGCCGGTGACCAGACAGCGCGCCCGCCCGCCGGGCTCCGTCCCCGGTTCCGCCTGCTCCGAAGCGGCCGGGAGGTCCGGCCCGTCCGATGCCATGTGCCACACACCCCACTCCCAGGGTTTCCATTAGAGGTTCCTCAAGAGTGAGCCTGTGCCCGGAACGGACCGTCGGCAAGGCGACGGCACCTCGCGTGCTCATGCTCCTTCCGGCCGCACCGGCGGATCCGCCGGTGCCGGCAGAGGAGGCCCGAACAGCACCGCGCGCGCCACCCTCGGCGCGAAGAGCCCGCTGACCGGCCCGGTCAGCGCGCACGCGGCGCGGAACGCCGCTCCGACCACCGGATCGCCGGGGGCGCGGTCCACCACCCGTTGGACGTACCAGGCACCGGCACGGTCCGCCGGCCGCGTCCGCGCCGCGTTGCCGGTCGCCCCCGGCAGCTCCCTGTCCGCGCCGGCCGCGACGTCCCAGGCCTGCCGCGCGGCCCCGAGCACCGCCCGCTGTACGCGCCGGGTCGTCGGCGTACGGCGGGGATCGGCGAGCGCGTCGCGCAGCGCGAGCGCGCCGAGCGCGGCGACCGCCATCCCCTGCCCGTACACCGGATTGAAGGCGCACAGCGCGTCGCCCACGGCCAGGAACCCGGCCGGCCGGCGGCCGTGGAGGTCGTAGCGCCGCCGGACATTGGCCGTCGAGCGGAACGCGTGGACCGCCGAGTCCGGCCGGGCCTTCAACAGCCATTCGTGCAGCGCCGGATGGGGGAGCAGGGCCGCGAACTCGGTGAACGCGGCACCGTCCGAGGGCGGTTCGCTGCCGCGCAGCCCGGACAGCGTGACGAGATAGCGGCCGTTCTCGATGGGCAGGGCGACCGCGCCGCGCGGCTCGCCACGGCCCGGGACGAAGTAGTAACCGGGACAGTCCGTCTTCAGAGCGGTGGCTTCCGGTGCGTGATAGACCCTGGTCGCGTAGGCGAGTCCGGTGTCGAGCGTCTCCTCGTGAGCGGGCTCGGCGCCGATCCCGGCCAGCCATTCCGGCGCGTGGGTGGCGCGTCCCGACGCGTCCACGACCAGATCGGCGGCCAGTGACCGTACGTCGAGACGGCCGCCGGCCCCGCGCTCGCGCAGCCGTACGCCCCGGACGCGGGCCGCGTCGCCGATCAGGCCCACGACCTCCGTGCCCTCCTGAACCGTGATCCGCGGATCCGCCAGGACCCGGCGTCTGACGAGCCACTCCAGCACGGGCCGGGTGCCGGTGAGGAGATGGACGGTGGAGGGCGTACGCCGGTAGAAGCGTCCGTTCTGCCACTGCGCCAGGTCGCGCGGCATCCCGATCCGGGGCGCGCCGTGCTCCTGGAGTTCGGCCACGATCCCGGGAAGCAACTCCTCCAGCGCCCGCTGTCCGCCCTCCAGCAGGCCATGGATATGCCGGCTCTGCGGGACGCCGGCCCGGGGCTCCGGTCCTCCGGGCAGGCGATCGCGTTCGACGAGGGTCACCCGGTCCGCGTGGGCGCTGAGCGTCCGGGCCGTCAGCAGGGCCGCGATGCTTCCGCCGACGACCACGGCGTGGCGGGTCGGGCGGTCCGTCGAGCCGGCCGGTCCGTCCCCGCCGGCCGGGTCCGTCTCCACGTCCACCGCGTTCACCATGCCGGTCCCTCCGGGGCCATGCCGACGGGCCATGCCGACGCCAACGGGGCGGTCGGCGCCGCCGATCCGTGAGGGTTCAGTATTCCTGTGAGGTGATGCGCCGATCACGACGACTATGCGCCTTTTTCCACGCTTTCTCCGCCATGCGTCACCTCGGCAGGGGGCGTCCGGAAGTGCCGACCCGTCCGCCGGTCATTGCTTGCGGTACTGGTACGCCTCCGCCGCCGCGGCGGCCACCGCGTCCAGGTCGCCGCCGGCCGAGGCGGTGACCATCGCGGCCACCGCGCCCTCCACGAAGGGCGCGTCCACCAGCCGGGCACCCTCCGGCAGTTCGTCCCCCTCGGCGAGCAGCGACTTCACCGTCAGCACGGCACTGCCGAGATCCACCAGGATCGCGATACCCGCCCCCCGGTCCACCTCTGCGGCCGCCGCCACGATCAGCTCGGAGCTGGTGCCGAGCCCGCCGTCGGGGGTGCCGCCCGCCGCCGCCACCGGAGCGGTCGCACCGCCGCCCGCCAGCCCCCGCGCCAGCGCGGCGACGGCCACGGCGACCGGTCCGCTGTGCGACACCAGCACGATGCCCACCGGCGCCTCGATGCTCATTCCGCCGCCCCCGCCGTTTCCGCGAGCGCGCCGATCAGCAGGGCGGAGGACGTGGCCCCCGGATCTTGGTGCCCGATGCTCCGCTCGCCCAGATAGCTCGCCCTGCCCTTGCGCGCCTGGAGGGGGACGGTCGCCAGCGCTCCGTTGTCCGCCGCTTCCGCCGCCGCCGCGAACGAGGTGCCGAGCGCCTCGACCGCGGGCTCCAGCGCGTCCAGCATCGTCTTGTCACCGGCCTTCGCCCCGCCCAGCTGGGCCACCGCCGCCACCCCCGTACGCAGCGCCTCGGTCAGCTGCGCGGACGTCACCTCGCCGGCGTCGCCGAGTGCCTTGCCCGTACGCCTCAGCAGCGTCCCGTACAGCGGCCCGGACGCGCCGCCCACCGTGGAGATGAGCAGACGTCCCGCCAGCATCAGTACGGCGCCGGGCCCGGCCGGCTCCTCCTTCTCCAGAGCGGTCACGACCGCCCGGAAACCGCGCTGCATATTGCTGCCGTGGTCCGCGTCGCCGATGGCCGAGTCCAGCTCGGTGAGCCGGTCCGCCTCACGCTCCACCGCGGCCGCCGCCGCGGTCAGCCAGCCGCGGAAGAAGCCGGTGTCGAGCATCCGGCCGGGATTCTGATCGGTCACGTGATCTCCTCGCCCCGTGGGTCGTGCCCTGCCGACCCTGCTGTCCGTCCCTGCCGTACCGGGTTCCCCTCGGTGCTCAGCGGCCCCAGCGGAGCGCGGCGGTCTCGACCGGCGCGTCCCACAGCCGCAGGAGTTCCTCGTCCACCTGGCAGAGAGTCACCGAGCAGCCTGCCATGTCGAGCGAGGTCACATAGTTGCCGACGAGAGTACGGGCCACCGCCACACCCCGCTCGCCCAGCACCCGCTGCACCTCGGCGTTGAATCCGTACAGCTCCAGCAGCGGTGTGCCGCCCATGCCGTTGACCAGAACGATCACCGGGCCCGACGGCCGCAGATCCTCCAGCACCGCGTTCACGGCGAAGTCCGCGATCTCGTGCGACGTCATCATCGCGCGCCGCTCACGGCCGGGTTCGCCATGGATCCCGATACCCAGCTCCAGCTCGCCCTCGGGCAGGTCGAAGGTCGGACTGCCCTTGGCGGGCGTGCTGACGGCGGTCAGGGCGACACCGAAGCTCCGCGCGCTCTCGTTCACCCGCCGGCCGATCGCCTCGACCCGCTCCAGCGGCTGCCCCTCCTCGGCCGCGGCCCCCGCCAGCTTCTCGACGAACAACGTCGCGCCCGTACCGCGCCGCCCTGCCGTAAAGAGACTGTCGGTCACCGCCACATCGTCGTTGACCAGCACCTTCGCGATCTGTACGCCCTCGTCCTCGGCCAGCTCGGCGGCCATGTCGAAGTTCAGGACGTCCCCGGTGTAGTTCTTGACGATGAACAGCACCCCGGCGCCGCTGTCCACCGCCGCGGCGGCCCGCACCATCTGATCGGGCACCGGGGACGTGAAGACCTCACCGGGACAGGCGGCGGAGAGCATCCCGGGCCCGACGAACCCGGCGTGCAGCGGCTCATGCCCGGACCCGCCCCCGGAGACGAGCCCCACCTTCCCCGCCACGGGCGCGTCGCTCCGTACCACCACACGGTTGTCCACATCGACGGAGAGCTTGGGGTGCGCGGAGGCCAGACCCCGCAGAGCATCCGCGACGACCGTCTCCGGCACATTGATGAGCATCTTCATGGGTGACTCCTAGGTCGGCTGGCAGATCGGTGCGGCACGCCTCCTGATTCAGTATCGATCCAACGAGCCCGCGCGGCACGGTCTGTGGAATGACCACTCGTCCCCGGGCACGCGGCGGTAGGCTCGCGCGCGGGCCCACCGCTCCGTGCCGAACAGCGGCACTCCCGAGGTCAGTTCGGCTGCCGGCGGACCCGCTTCATCTCGCGGTCGATGGCCCAGGCGTCGGCGACCGGCCCGATGTGGCCGATCTTGTCGGGATTGATCACCGCCCGGACGGTCTGGATCTGTCCGTCGAGGACGTCGAGGACCAGGACATGGAGCACCTTGCCGTCCCGGTCGCGGAAGATCGCACCGGGCTGGCCGTTGACCTCGTGCGGCTCGAACGACACGTCGATCCGGATCAGCCAGGGGAAGACCGTGCCCAGCACCCGGGCCACGTTCTCCGCGCCCATGACGGCCCTGGCCAGCTGCGGGGCCTTCCCGCCGCCGTCCCCGACCATCCGCACATCGGCGGCCAGCAGCTCCCGCAGCCCGCCCACATCGCCGTCCTTGAGCGCGTCGAAGAAGCGCGTCGCCAGCTCCCGCCGCGCCTGGCGGTCCGCCGCGAACCGCGGCCGCCCGGCCTCCATGTGCCGCCGCGCCCGCACCAGCAGCTGTCTGCACGCCGCCTCGGAACGCCCCACCGCCTCGGCGATCTCGTCGAACCCGAAGGCGAACACCTCCCGCAGGACGAACACCGCCCGCTCCAGCGGGCTGAGCCGCTCCAGGAGCAGCAGCGCCGCCATCGACACCGAGTCGGCCAGCTCCACCGACCGCGCCGGATCCTCGTACGGGTCACTCAGCAGCGGCTCGGGAAACCACGGCCCGACATACTCCTCCCGCCGCACCCGCGCGGAACGCAGCACATCGATCGAGATCCGTGTCACCACGGCCGACAGAAAGGCCCTGGCCGACGTGGGCCGGGTCGCCGAGCCGTCGAAGCGCAGCCAGGTCTCCTGCACCGCGTCCTCGGCCTCACCCACACTGCCCAGAATCCGGTACGCGATCGAGAACAGCAGCGGCCTCAGCTCCGCGAACTCCTCGACCTTGCTCACGCCGTGTCCCCTTCCCTCGACATTCCCTCGAAGCGCCGATGCCGTTCAGTGGAGCTGTCCGGGCCGGTAGTCGCCGGCCGGCTGCCGCGTGATGATGTTCAGCCGGTTCACCGTGTTCATGAAGGAGACCAGGATCACCAGGGCGGTGAGCTGCTCCTCGTCGTAGTGCTCGGCGGCGGACGCCCACACCTCATCGCTGACCCCACCGGCCGCGTCCGCGACCCTGGTCCCCTCCTCCGCCAGCTCCAGCGCGGCACGCTCGGCGCCGGTGAAGACCGTGGCCTCCCGCCAGGCCGCGACCAGGTTCAGCCGCGGCGAGGTCTCGCCGGCGGCCGCGGCATCCTTGGTGTGCATGTCGATGCAGACGGCGCAGCCGTTGATCTGACTCACGCGAAGCGCCACCAGTTCCTGTGTGGCGGCCGGCAGCGGCGAGTCCTTGAGCGCCTTGCCGATCGACATGAAGTGCTTGACGGTCCTGCCCGCGGTCGGGTCGGCGAGGTAGTTCAGTCGCGCGTCCATGGTGTGCTCCTCCGTGGTCGTCTGTGGCTACACCCCTGAGACGAGGTGGCCCGACCCCCTGTGACACGGACGCGTGTGACCTGCGTCTCCTGGCCCGCTCGTACGCCGGCGTACGGCCGGGCGGGGCGGACCGCCCCGCCCGGCGGGCTGTGTCCCGCGGCTCCGACGCGTGGCCGTAGCCTGGTGACCGAATTGAGCAGGGGCACGACAAGCCCCCTGCGCGGGGATGGGGACGGGTGTGGGGTCGGGCGTGGCGCGTACGGCATGGGTTCGGTGGACGGCGTGGACGGCGGGGGTGCTGGCCCTTGTACTGCTGGCGGCCTGGATCTGGTGGCGGGAGAGCGACACCGGGAACCGCTGGCGGTTCGAGGAGACCATGAAGACCTTCTGCGGGGGCCTCCTGGCCCATGAGAAGAGCTCTCTGTTCGAGGGCCTTCAGCCGCACACGTCCCTGGCGAACGACCGTTCCGTCGCCCGGGACGCCCAGTACTGCCAGGTGAACCGGACGGAGGTGACCGTGGCGCTGCTCAGGGCCGAGGACAACGAGTTCAGGGACTGGGAGGAGGTCCTGCCGTCGTTCGGCGGCAGCCTGCTGCCCGTGTCGTTGACGGGTGGCTGGCGCGGGGCGGCCGACGGCGGTTCGGTCCGGGTCCTGCTCGGCTGCCGGGGAACCGACGACGTCGTCGCCGTCACGATCGGCTCGTACCTCTCCATGACCTCCTCCGAGGAGGACACGGAGCGCCGGGCGCGGAAGGACGGATGGCTCGACGGTGACCTGTACTGGGCGCGGTTCGCCACCGCGACGGCAGTCAAGGCTTCGGCGCGATGGGGCTGCGAGGCCGAGAAGGGCGACGCCGTCCGGTCGTTGCCCGCGGTCCGGGGCGATTCCACGTCGACGGCTGCGGCGAAGGGCACCTGCGCGGGCCTGCCGTTCGGCCGCGACGAGCGGCTGGACACGGTGTGGGAGACCGGGACCAGCGCCGCCGCCGTGTACGAGAGGTGCGAGGTAGGGGCCTACCACTACTTCGACGAGCGTTATGAGTTCACCGCCCGCTTCGGCCCGTACGCGTGGAAGGCGCGGGGCGATTCCCGTGGCGGGAGCCTGGTCGAGTCGCGCGAGGCGGCCGGGGCGGACGCGCGCGGACAGTGGGCCAGCGCCCGCTGTCCCGGTCATTCCGGGCGGGCCCTGTTCACGGGACACGTGCCGGTCGAGGCGGCCACCGTATGGCTGCCCGGCGAGAAGGGCGAGGAGACCTTCGGGCTGCCCGCGTTCCGGGAGTTCGCGGAGCGGTCGGCGAAGCGGCACGGCTGCACGGATCTGCGCCTGCCACCGGCCGGCTGAAGCGCTGTCGCGTGCCACCGCCGGCTGAAGCGCCGTGGCGATCCGCGCACGGTCCGGGGCGCGTACGTCGCGCCCCGGACCGGCAGGCATCAGAAGCGGGCGGCCGGAGCCGGGGGACGGGGCTCTACCCGTGTCGGCGCGGCATGCCGCACATGATCGCCAGGACGGGCCTCAGCGAACCTGGACGAAGACGGGGTTCGAGTAGAACCACAGGTCGTCCCAGGGGCTCTCCTTCCCGTCGGCGAGCGGCTCGGCCTCGTCCGTGCTCGTGCCGCGCACACGGGCGTAGAGGTCGCTCTCCACGTTCCGCAGGGTGTGCCGGATGACGTAGTCCTTCCCCTGCTTGCGCCAGTCGCGGGGGCCGAAGCGGGCGACGACCTTCGTGGTCGGGTTGGTGTCGGTGTCGAGGCTGGGACTCGGGCCGGTGATCTGACCCACGATCAGGTCGACACGCCGGACCTCCGGCCGGTCGCCGTTGGCGTTCTCGCCCTCCAGCGGCCGGAACTTGATCTCGATCTCGACGTCGGTGCGGTTGCGGCTGCTCACGGTGAGCGTCTCGCCGACGCCGGCGTCGCGACCGCGGTTGCTCGCGGTGACGTCGAGACTGGTGATCAGATCCCCGGTCCCGACCCAGATCCGCCCGTTGCGCAGTCCGTCCATGATGTCGGCGTAGTCCTGCCGGGCCAGCACATGGGTCTTGCTGTACTCGCCCGGCCAGAAGTCCGAGCCGCCGCGCGTCCAGTGCACGTGCGAGTCCGACGTCGCGGTGATCCACCAGCGCCGGCCCTCGCCGAGCAGCGCGTCCCAGAGCCCGCCGACGCGCGCCGTCATCTGGTCGAAGCCGCCGTGGGTGGGGTAGCTCCCGTAGCCGCCGCGCGCGCCGCCGTTGAGCGGGCCCGCCTGGTGGCCGGGAGCGCCCTCGAAGCCGACGTAGATCTCCGGTGCGGCGTTGTTGCCGTTGCGGAACTCCCGCGGGGTGTCCTGCCCGTAGACGCCGAGACCGGTCGCCGAGCGCGAGGCGTGGTGGGCGATGACCAGCGGCTTGCGCCGCATGTCCTTCGCGGCCTTCAGGAACTCGATCATCTTGGGCTCGGTGTCACGGCCGCTGTCGGTGGGGAACGCGTCGAACTTGGCGAAGCGGCTCTCCAGCTCGAACAGCTGCTGTGCCTCGTCACTGTGGTGAGGGATCATCAGCGTGTGGTGGTCCAGAGCCGGTGCGTCGAACTCCATCCCCCAGAACTGCAGGACCCCGGGCACGAGTACGCGTGAGCGCAGCAGGTCGGGGTAGGCCTGCTCCAGGTTCACCTTCGAGTGCGTCGGCCCGCCGTGGTCGGTGCACATCACCCAGCTCAGGCCGAAGTGCTTGGCCATGATGGCGTTGGTGACGATCGGGTAGACGGCGTCGGCGCCCTTGTGGAACGTAGGAGGGTTCGTCGAGGTGTCGAACTCGCCGCTGTACTCGGAGTGCACATGGTGATCGCCGGCCCGCCACGCGCGGCGGGAGTCGCCCGGCTTCCCGTGCTCGCGGTCGTCGTCGTCATGCGCCCACGCCTGGCCGGCGCCCACCAGCGGGCTCGCGGCCGCCAGTGTCGCCCCGACACCGGCGAACTTGACCAGTCGTCGCCGCGAGAGCGCCGCGGACTCGGGATCTTCGCTGTTTCTGTCCTTCACGATGGAGCCTCTCGTTCAACAGCTCTGCGGGGGGCGATCACTGAGTCTCGGAGAGCAAACCGAACGCGGCATGAACAAAGACCGGGAGTACGGCTAACAACGACCCCCGGACCCGGGGGCGCGGCGGTTGGGCGGCGCGCGGGGGTGACCGCGCCGGAACCGCGCCGGGGTCCGCCCGGCGCGCCGCCGCGATGCCGTCGCGTCTGGTACTAAACCTTTAAGTGGATTAGTGTTCGGGTTCTGGCCTTCGTACGGTCGATCACCCGCACGGGGTGGCGGCGGAGGCGCCGCCGGATCCGCCATGCCCGGGTGGAGCCGGAGGACAGCTGCGTTTGTTCCTCCGGAGGCGGGCTGTGGAAGAAGGAGCTCGTCTCTCGTGGCGTCCCACCGTCGTCCCAAGCAGTCGAACCACACGTACGCGACCGTTCTTTCGGTGACAGCCGCGGCGGCCGTCGCGGTGTCGACGCAGTCGGCCTCCGCCGACCCGCTGCCCGACCCGAACAAGAAGGGGGTGCAGGCGCAGATCGACCGCCTGTACGAGGAGGCGACCCAGGCCACCGAGAAGTACAACGGGGCGAAGGAGAAGGCCGACGGACTGCAGAAGCAGGTCGACGATCTCCAGGACGCCGCCGCCCGCAAGCAGGCGGACCTCAACGAGTTCCGCGACCACCTCGGCTCGGTGGCCACCGCGCAGTACCGCAGCGGTGGCCTCGACCCGTCGCTCCAGCTCTTCCTCTCGGCCGATCCCGACGCTTACCTGGACAAGGTGTCCGACCTCGACCGGCTCAGCGCACAACAGGCGGGCACGCTGGAGCGGTTCCTGGGACAGCAGCGCGAACTGAGCCAGCAGCGCAGCCAGGCCGCGACCAAGCTCCAGGACCTCAAGGACACCCGCAAGGAACTCGGCAGCAAGAAGAAGACGATCCAGGGCAAGCTGGCGGAGGCGCAGCGGCTCCTCAACACGCTGTCGGCCGAGGAACGGGAGGAGCGGGAAGCCGAGCAGGAACGGGCCAACCGGTCGAGCGACCGGGTCGACCTCGGCAACGAGGGCAGCGCGTCCCAGCGGACCGCCTCCGCGTTCAGCGCGGCCAAGAGCCGTGTCGGACTGCCGTACGTCTGGGGAGCGGCCGGGCCGAACTCCTTCGACTGTTCGGGGCTGACGTCGTGGGCGTTCCGTCAGGCGGGGGTGTCCATACCCCGCACCTCCCAGGCCCAGGCCAACGCCGGCACGCGCATCAACTCGCTGAGCGCCCTCAAGCCGGGCGATCTCATCATCATGCGCACCGACCTGAGCCATGTGGGCTTCTACGCGGGCAACGGCCAGATCCTGCATTCGCCCAAGCCGGGGGCCCAGGTGCGGTACGAGTCGATCGCGCGGAGCGGCATGCCGTTCATGTGGGGCGTACGCATCAGCTGAGAGCCTCCGCCCGCGTGACTCAGCCCAGTCCGGGAGGGCACGCGACGAGAAGGGGCAGCAGCGGTGTCATGACGGCGGTCACGGCCATGACACCGCGGAGTGCCGGGTGGGCGCACCGCTTCGGCGCCAGGATCCGCCGGAGCCGGACGAGTGCCGTAGGGCCGCCCGCGGACAGTGTGCCCCGGGGGGCGGCGCTTCCTGACGCCATTTCGAACATGGCGGTGGCCAGCACCCCGTGCGGGTACCTGCGCAGAGCCCGGTCGTCGGCGGCCATCTCCAGCAGGAGCGGTATCTGCTCACGGAGATGCCGCGCCAGCGGCAGTCCGCGAAAGACCGTCGCGAAGGACTGGGCCGCGACCAGCACCAGGTGGTGGCGGCAGGCGATATGAGCCCGTTCGTGTTCCACCACAGCGCCCAGTTGCGCCGTGGAGAGCAGTTCAACGGCCCTCGTGCTCAGGACGATCCTGGGGCGGCGGCCCGGCAGACAGTAAGCGGCCGGTACGCCGTGCTCGATCACCGTGGCACGCAGCCCCGCCGACGGGCGGCCGACCTTGTCCAGGATCCTGCGGTGACCGTTGCGTGCCCCGCGTGCGCGCAGCGCGTGGAAGGCGAAACTCGCCGCAAGGGCAGTCACCACCGTCGCCGAGGCCGCGATGCCGAGACGCTCCACCGTGCCCGTGCCGGGCGAATCGATCCCCAAGGCCACCCGGCACGAGTAGAGAATGCCGTGCAGGTGCGCCCTCGGGGTGGCGAGATGGAGCGCGACGAGGGCGACGCACAGGGAGAAGGAGACCGCGAACGCGGTCCACACCGTCGCGGCGAGCGCGGGGGACCGGTGTGTCCAGCCGCTCCGCAGCATCGCACGCGGGGCGACCCAGCCGACAGCGGCCGCGTAACCGATGAGGGCGGGAGCGGCGTTCATTCGGCGGGACGGCCGACGGTCCTGAGCGCCTCGCGCAACGCGGCCACTTCCTCGTCGGTCATCCGCTCGACGAAGTACGCGAGAGCGGCCGGCCGGTCCTGGCTGGCTCCCAACGCGTCCTCCATGAGGGCCGCGGAGTACGCCTCCCGGCTGCGCACCGGCGTGTAGAGCCAGGCGCGGCCCTGCTTCTCGCGGGTCAGCCACCCCTTGTTGTAGAGGATCGTGGCCACGGTCATCACGGTCGAATAGGCGGCCGGGCGGCGTGTGTTGATGTCGTCGACGACTTCACGGACCGTGGCGGGTCTGTCCCACTTCCACAGGCAGTCCAAGATCTCGGCTTCCAGCTCCCCCAGCCACCGCATGCCCCGTGTCCTCTCCGTCACCGCCTCCGTGCCAACGGACATGGTAGACGTCACCGATCAGCGTCGGAGACGTACAGGAGCCGTCATCGGCCGCCCCGACAGCCGCCGCCGCGGTGTGGTCAGGAGAGGATCGGGACGAGTCCGACGGCGAAGACGAGATAGAAGCCCGCGGCGGCGGAGAGGCGGGCGGGTGTGAGTCTGCGGGCGCGCATGGTCAGCAGCAGGTAGACGATCGCCGCCATGGTGATCAGCCCGGACCACAACAGCGCGCCGTCGAACATCCAGGTGGTGAACAGGAGGCCCAGGCCGCTCGGCACCGTCGCCTGGATCATCATGGCGCCGGAGATATTGGCCAGCGCGAGCTGTGTCTTGCCCTGCCGCACCCAGATGACCGCGTTCATGACCTCCGGGAGCTCCGTCGCGATGGGCGAGAGCAGGAGCGCCGTCACCGCGGACGACAGCCCGAGCATCGGGCCGATGGCGTCCAGCTGCCGCACGAACAGCTGCGACGCGAAGAAGATCACGGCGAGTGTGGCCAGGGTCTGGGCCGCCACCGCCCAGGTGGCCGGGGAGGCGGCCCCGGGCTGGAACTTCAGCGGCTCAAGCTCCTCGTCCACCCCGCCGTCCGCCTCCCGTCCGCCTCGCATCTCCCGCCAGAAGTACACGGCGTACGCGGCGAAGAACAGGAACCCCAGGGCGGGCTTGAAGGTGAAGGCGACCAGACCGAGCGCGACCTTCACGACGAAGATCGGCAGGAACCACTTCTGGTCCTTGGCCAGCCGCTTCATGTCCTTCGCGTCGCCCAGCGCCTCGCCGTCCCGGCCGCTCGGCGGCACACCGGTGCCGGCCTGGACCTGCCGGCGTTCCCCGCGGCGCTTGAGGAGAAGCATCATGCCGGTGACGCCGTAGGCGATGGTGGACAACGCGAGGGGGCCTCCCATCGCCGCCCCGACACCGATGTCCTTGGCCTCCTCGGTGGCGCCGGTGGTCACCGCCACCAGGGTGACCACCGACTCGGGCAGGGCGGTGCCGAAGGCGGCCAGGATCGTGCCGACCGCCATCTTCCCGACGTTCAGGCGTGCGCCCAGCCACTCCACCGCGTTGACGAACCACTCACAGGAGAGATAGATCGCCACCGCGCTCACGATGAGCAGTACGAAATGGATCACGGGTATCGTCCGGCTTTCCCGCCCGGCGGGGGCTTCGAGGACGATCGGCACGAGGAGCGGCGGAACGGCTTCGACCCCGCCGGCGCGCTGTTGTACGTCGTCGGCATCGGGCCGAAGGTCTCGCCCGCCCGCATCCTCACCAGAGACGGGCCCGGTCACCGGGAACCCGGGAGTTCCCGTGTGTCGACGACCGGTGGGGTGGTGTCACGCGGGGTGTTCGGCGCAGAGGCAGCCCACGCCCTTCTCGATCCACTCCTGGCCGTCCCAGTGCGGATGGCGCTCGATCATCAGCGCCGAGATCTCGGCGGCGATCGTCTCCTCACCGGCCGCGGAGTCGCGCCGGAGCCACGTCTCGTCCCGCAGGAGCCGCAGGTAGTCGCGTACGTCCGCGAGCAGCCGGGGGCCGCCGACCTCGCCGTGGCCGGGCACCACGATCCCCGCGCCCTCGGCCGCCAGCCGCCGCATCACACTCAGCCAGCGGGTGCCCGAGACGTCGGTGTCATACGGCGGGAACCACGGGAAGATGGCGAACTGACCGGCCTCCACGAGGTCCCCCGTGAACAGGACATCCGCGTCCGGCACCCTGACCACCTGGTCGCCCCTGCTGTGCGCCCGGCCGGTGGCGCGCAGCTGTACCACCCGGCCCCCCAGGTCCAGATCGTATGACTCGTCGTAGACGACGTCCGGCTGTGCCAGTGCCACTCCCTCCAGCCGGCGCGCGACCGACTCGCCGAGTCCCCTGAACATGTCGAGATAGCCGGGGCCTTTCACCTTCAGATCCTCGGCCTGGGCCCGGTTGACCAGGAACGTCGCCTCACCGGCGAAGACCTGCGCACCGAACGCGTGCTCGGGATGAAAGTGGGTCGTGGTCAAGAAAAGCCGACGCCCTCTGGCATAGCCGGCGGCGAACTCCAGCACCTTTTCCGCGTTGCCGGGCCCCATCCCCGTCTCGACGACCAGCACGGCGTCCCGGCCGCCGACGACGCCGATGTTCGGTACGAGCTGGGCCCGCCGATTCGGGATGACCATCAGGTCATGGGCCAGTTCCCGCACGTCCGTGATGTGGACGGCGGGGTCCGGAATGGTGTGTTCAGCCATCGTGGGCTCCTTGGGCTCGCTGACGGTCGCGCGTGGTCCCAGTCCAGCGTGGGGGTGCCGGAGGCGTCCAACACCGGTTCCGTCTCCCCGATACCGCGCGGGTATCGTCGCTGCTGATGGACTTGCGGACGCTGCGCTACTTCGTGACGGTCGCCGAAGAGCTGCACTTCGGCCGGGCCGCCGCGCGCCTTCACATGACCCAGCCACCGCTGAGCCGGGCCATCCAGCGGCTGGAGACCGACCTCGGCTGCGCCCTGCTGATCCGCTCGCCCACCGGTGTCGCGCTCACCACCGCCGGGGCCGTGCTCCATGAGGAGGCACGCACCCTGCTGGACCGGGCCGAACACGTACGTGCGCGTGTGACGGCCGCCGCGGGCGCCGCCACCCTCACCGTCGGCACCCTCGCCGACAGCGCCGAGCAGGCCGGCACACGACTGGCCGCGGCGTACCGGCAACGCCATCCCGCCGTCCGCGTCCGGATCCGCGAGACCGACCTGGCCGACCCGACCGCCGGACTGCGGGCCGGTCTCGTGGACGTGGCCCTGACCCGGGCACCCTTCGACGACACCGGCATCACCGTCCGCGTCCTGCGCTCCGATCCCGTCGGTGTGGTCCTGCGCACCGACGATCCGCTCGCCGGCCGCGAGAGCCTGCGCCGGGACGAACTGGCGGACCGGCGCTGGTTCCGGCTGCCCGAAGGAACCGATCCCGCCTGGCAGGCATTCTGGAGCGGCCCCCCGGCCGCCCGGCGAGGCGACGGCCCGGTCGTGCGGACCGCCCAGGAATGCCTGCAGTCCATCCTGTGGGACGGCACCGTCGGCCTGGCACCGCTCGGCCACACCTTTCCCGAGGGCCTCACCTCCGTCCCTCTGACCGACATGCCGTCCAGCGACCTCGTCATCGCCTGGAACAGCACCGGCACCAGCCCGCTCATCCGCTCCTTCGTCCGTGTCGCGGCAGCCGTCTACGGGCCGGCCGCGACCTGAGAGGATGGCGCGGACCGCAACAGAAGGAGGGGGATGAACATGCTCGTGCTCGTCTTGTCGGGTGTCCTCGTACTCGCCGTCGGAGGGTGCGTCTGTGTCGTATGGGCGGCGCGGGGCGGCCCGCGCTGGGTGCGCGTGGTGGCCGCCGCGACCCGGGCGGCGGGCGAGCTCGTGAGCCGGGCGGGGCGCGGGAACCGGACGATCCGGAGTTCGAGCTCGGACGAATAGGCTCTGTCCCACCGGAGTCCGGCGGCCCTGGTGCGCTCGTCCCCGTCGGTGTGGGACGCACCTTGCCGGCGGTGCCGGCCGGGCCGGCCAAGGCGTTCCTCAGGGAGCGCCGACCGCCGCGCCGACTTCGCGCCCGGCGTTCACGCGGACGAACGGGGTGCGGTCGCCTGCTGGGGCGAGGGGTCGAGGCGGATGACGATCCCTTTGGACGTGGGGGTGTTGCTGATCTCCGCCACGCTGTCCAGGGGCACCAGCACATTCGTCTCCGGGTAGTACGCGGCGGCGCACCCCCGGGCCGTCGGGTACGCGACGAGGCGGAAACCGTCCGCGCGCCGCTCGACGCTGTCGTGCCACACCCCGACGAGATCGACCTGAGCGCCGTCGGTGAGCCCGAGTGCCCGGATGTCGGCCGGGTTGACGAGCACGACGCGTCTGGATCCGTGGATTCCGCGATAGCGGTCGTTCAGCGTGTACGGGATGGTGTTCCACTGGTCGTGGGAGCGCAGGGTCTGGAGGAGCAGATGCCCGTCGGGGACGTGCGGCATCCGGAACTCGTTCGAGGTGAAGATCGCCTTGCCGCTCGGGGTCGGGAACACCCCTTCGTTCACCGGGTTGGGGAGGACGAACCCGCCGGGCTTGACCACGCGTTCGTTGAAGTTCTCGAACCCCGGTACGACACGGGCGATCCGCTGCCGGATGAGGTGGTAATCCGCCTCGAACCCGTCCCAGGGCACGTCCACCGTGTCGCCGAGGGTACGCCGGGCGAGCTGGCTCAGGATGGCCACCTCGCTGAGCAGCGTGCTGGAGGCGGGTTCGAGGTGCCCGTACGAGGCGTGCACCTGACTCATCGAGTCCTCGACCGTGACGAACTGCTCGCCGCCCGCCTGCCTGTCCTTCTCACTCCGGCCCAACGTCGGGAGAATGAGCGCGATCTCCCCGCAGACCGTGTGTGAGCGGTTCAGCTTGGTCGAGATGTGCGCCGTGAGCCGGCAGCGGCGCATGGCGCGCTCCGTGACCCCGCTGTCGGGCGTCGCCCGTACGAAGTTGCCGGCCAGACCGAGAAAGATCCTGGCGCGGCCGTCGAGCATGGCCCGGATGGAATTCACCGTGTCCCAGCCGTGCTTGGCCGGCGGGGTGAACGAGAATTCGCGGCCCAGCGCGTCCATGAACTCCTTCGGCATCTGCTCCCAGATGCCCATGGTGCGGTCTCCCTGGACATTGCTGTGCCCGCGCACCGGGCACACGCCCGCGCGGGGGGTGCCGATATTCCCGCGCAGCATCAGGAAGTTGACGATCTCCCGGATCGTGGGGACGCCGTACTTCTGCTGGGTCAGGCCCATCGCCCAGCAGACGACGATCCGTTCGCTGCCCAGTACCAGGTCGCGCAATTGCTCGATCTCCGCGCGTGCCAGTCCGGTGGCCGTGTGGACGTCCTTCCACGACAACTGCCGGAGATGAGCGGCGAACTCGGTGAAGCCGCTGGTGTGGTTCTCGATGAACTCGTGGTCGAGCACCGTACCCGGACGGGCGTCCTCGGCCTCGAGCAGCAGCAGATTCAGCGCCTGGAAGAGGGCGAGATCGCCCCCGACCCGGATATGGAGGAACTGATCGGCGATCTGTGTGCCCCGGCCGATCACACCGCGCGGGCTCTGCGGGTACTTGAACCGGATCAGACCGGCCTCGTACAGCGGATTCACCGCGACGATGCGCCCGCCGTTGCGCTTGGTCTCCTCCAGCGCGGTGAGCATGCGCGGGTGATTGCTGCCCGGGTTCTGGCCCACCAGGAACACCAGGTCCGAGTGGTGGATGTCCCGGAGGCTCACATCCCCCTTGCCGATGCCCAGGGTCTCCTTCAGCGCGGCACCGCTCGACTCGTGGCACATGTTGGAACAGTCGGGCAGATTATTGGTCCCGAAGGCCCGCGCGAACAGCTGGAGCACGAACGCCGCCTCGTTGCCGGCCCTCCCCGAGGTGTAGAACACGGCCTCGTCCGGGGAGTTCAGCTGTCGCAGCTCATCGGCGAGCAGATCCAGTGCCTCGCTCCAGGTCACCGGTTCGTAGTGGTCGGAGCCGGCGCGCTTCACCATGGGCTCGGTGAGCCGGCCCTGCTGGTTGAGCCACTGATCCGACTTCCCGGCCAGCTCACTGATCGAGTACCGCTCGAAGAACGGGGCGGTGATCCGGCGCGACGTGGCCTCGTCGTTGACGTGTTTGGCGCCGTTCTCGCAGTACTCGTTCCGCTTGCGGTGCCCCGGCCCGGGATCCGGCCAGGCGCAGCCCGGACAGTCGAACCCCTGGGTCTGGTTGATGTTCAGCAGGGTCAGGGCGGTGCGCCGCGGCGAGGTCTGCTCCAGCGAGTACTCCATCGCGTGCACCACCGCGGGCACACCCGTCGCCCAGGTCTTCGGTGGCGTGACGCGCGGCTTGTCACCGCCGGGGTCGTCGACCGGTGGTTTCCTCGGCACAAGTCTCAGCCTTTCGCTCGCTACGCACATCGGGTCCACGCCCACATCGGGTCCACGCCCACATCAGGTCCACGCCCATATCGGGTCCACGCGCACATCAGGTGCGCACGCACATCAGGTCCACGCGCACATCGGGTCCACGCACACTCAGCCCGTGGGCCAGGTGGGAACCCGTGGCGATTCCTCGGCGGGATCCGGCCGTACCCGTCCGGACCGGACCTCGCCCCGCCAGCTGCCGGTCTCCCGTCCGTGCGCCTCGATGAACTCCTTGAAGGACTCCATCCCCCGGTGGACCCGGCGCCGCGCGAGGTGGAGGGCGCTTCCGGTCTTCTCGATCACTCCGCACGCTTCGAGGTCGAGCCGCAGGCTGACCCGCGTACGCTCGGGGCCGAGGGACTCGAAGGTGACCGTGCCCTCGTGCCGGGGCTCGGTCAGCGTGCGCCAGGTCAGATACTCGTCGGGTCGCTGCTCGACGATCTCCACATCGAACTCATGGGTGACCGCACCGGATCGGGTGACCCAGTGCGCCAGCGTGCGCTGGGGCTGATCGATGCGCTCCACCCCTTCCAGGAAGCGGGGGAAGCTCTCGAACTGCGTCCACTGGTTGTAGGCGATCCGGACGGGAACATCGACGTCGATCGACTTCTCGATCATGTTCATACTGACCTTCTCCGTAAGGTTTTTCCATTAGATAACGGGATATATCGGCACGCATGTCGTCGGCGGCACCAGGCCAGGCCACGGTCCCTCCGCGGGTCCCTCCGCGATCCCTCCGTGGACCTTCCGCGGGCCGGCCGCTCCGTCCGGCGCGGCGGGCTTGCGCTGAGCGCCTCGGGCGAATAGACCCTTGTTTCTCAGGGGGAACGAGGGGGCCCGTTCATGACCGCAGGGGATCCGCACAGCCGTATTCCGGCGTATCCGGGCGTTGAACGTTTTGTCGACGCGTTCGACAAACTGGTGGTGCAGCCGCGACGCAGCCGCAGCAGAGTGCCGGTCGTCCTGCTCAGCGAGCCGGGCGGCGGCGACGCGGGACGCCGGATCGTGGCGGGGCTCCGCTCACGGATGCGCGGCCGCAGCGAGGTGCTGGCTCCGCACGCGTACATCCCGCGGATCCCGGACGGAGCCGACCGGCCGCCGCTCGAACTCTTCGAGCATCTGACCCTCCAGCTCGCCGAGACCATGCCGCCCGGTACCGGTGAACTCCGGCCGCACAGCTACCGGTTGCTGCGCTCCGTCGTCACCGCGCCGGCCATCGAGGGGCTCATGGAGCGCCGCCACGCCGAGCTGCGCAACCACTGCTACGCGGAGCACCGCAACTGGTCCCGTACCGCACAGAGCCTGTGGTGGCTCGGCGGCCGTGACCAGGCCAGCGGCGGCACACTGCTCGAACTGCTGTGGAACTTCATCGCGGGCCCGCTCTTCCAGCGGCTGCCGCGCGCCGTCTTCGGCTGGCGCGCCAACCGCCGCATGCTCGGACGGGCCCGCAGCCGCAGCTGGTACGCGGAGTGGGTGCGCCGCCAGCACGGCAGCCCGCCCACCGACTTCTTCCGCTCCGCGCTCGACCTCGTACACGGCGAGCCCGCCCAGGAGCCGGAGCGCATGGACCGGGTGCTCATGCACGCCCTGCTCGCCGACCTCGACCAGGCGTGCCGGGCCCGTCTCCTCAACCCCTGGCGGCGGCGCCGCACCTCCCGGTTCGTGCTGCTCTTCGACGAGGCCGGGCCGGCCGACTCGCGCGCCCAGCGGTTTCTGCGTGAACTCCGCTCCGCCATGGAGGACCTGCGCTGTACCTCGGTCTTCGCGGTGGCGGGCGGCGTACGCTCGCTGGCCTCGCGCATCCCCGACATCGATGCGACGGGGCTCGCCCACGCCGGTGCCGAGCTGATCAATATCGAGCGGCGCGGGATGACGCCGGGGCAGCCGACCGGCATCGTCGTGCCGGTGGACGAGGGGCCCGAGGACGACCAGGCCGCGGTGTACTGGCTCGGCCGCTGGCCCACACTGGTCACACCGTCCCCGCGCTGGGGTCCGGGCGCCGAGGTGGCGGGAGTGCTGGGCATCGGAGCGCTCGCGCTGACACTGGCGGCCGGTCTCGTCCTCGTACCGGACTTCGCGAGCCGCGAGGCGGACGACCCCTGCCAGGGCTCCACCTTCCTCGGCACGGACGGACAGTGCGTCGGCGTCGCGGACGGCGCGTCCGGCTTCGGCGGGGCCCCCGGTGAGCAGGCCGTACGGGCAGTCCTCCAGCAGATCGAGCGGCAGAACGAGGAGGCCGACTCGGCGCTCGCGGGCCGGCCGGCCGACGATCCGCGCCCCGGTCGCCGTACCGTCGTCTACTTCGGCCCGCTCACCGGCGGCGAGGACGCCGAGGACCCGGTGCGCGGCGGCACCCTGGCCGAGCTGCGCGGCATCGCACTGGCACAGCGGCACATCAACGCCCAGGCGCTGCGGTCCGGCGAGCGTGTCCCGCTGCGGGTGCTCGCCGCCAACGCGGGCGACCGTTTCAAGGACGCCCCCGCCGTCGCCGACCGGATCGCCGAGCTCGCCGCGCGTGATCCGTCCATCGCGGGCGTGGTGGGCTTCGGGCAGAGCCGCCGCAACACGTACGACGCGATACGTACCCTCGACGCGGCGGGCATCCCGATGATCGGTACCTCGGGCACCGCCGACGAACTGCTCCGCCAGGGCGAGCACTACTACCAGATGGCGCCCACCGACGCGCGGGCCGCCGAGCTGATGGCGGAGTTCGCCTCGAACGCCGGGATGACCGCGGGCGGACGCACCGCACGCCGGGTGGCGCTCGTCGCCGACGCGACCGACGCCTACAGCAACAGTCTCGCCGGGGCCTTCCGCGCCTCGTACGGGCCGGGGCGCACCGACGTACTCCTCTACACCCCCACCGACGCGCCGGAGCCGGGAGCGGTGCCCGGCGCGCTGGGCGGTCGGTCCGTACCGACCGTGGAGGACCTGGCCCGCGAGGTCTGCCGGTCCGTACGGGAGGAGCCGAGGACCGCGGTGGTGTGGTCCGCGCGGGGCAGCCAGTTGCAGCTGTTCCTCGCCGAGATCGCCCGGCTCTCCGGCGACTGCCCGGAGATCAGTGTGCTCGGCGGCGACGATGTCACCACGGCGCTGACCGAGGACCGGCGCCTCTTGGACGACTTCAAGGGCCTCACCCTCTTCTACGCCTCGCACGGTTATGCCCCCGCGCAGGCGGAACGGAGCCCGGAGGCCGCCGCCTTCCTCACCGCGTACGACCGTGCGTACGGCCGCGACCACAGCGCCGCGACGCGAGCCATGCGCGGGGACGGCCATGTCGCCCTCGCCTGGGACGCGTTGCGCTATCTCGCCGAAGGCGTCGACCAGGCCTGGCGGACCACCGGCGGACGTGACGACCGGCTGGACCGCACACTGCTGCAAGGTGTGCTCTATCAAGGCCTTGGCGACGGCGGCTTCGACGGGGCCACCGGCAGGATCGACGCCCATGGCGCGGCGGGCGGGGGACGGCTGACGGACGACAAACTGCTCGCGGTGTTGCGCGGCACCGGTGACGAGCCGGTGACCGAGCTGCTGTGCGGCACGGTGGCGCGCGGCGACCGGCGCACGGCCTGGGGGCCGGAGGGCAAGGAGCATTCCTGCCCGTAACCGGCCCCCGGCTCGTATCCGGTCCCCGGCCCAAGACCCCCGCGGTCAACGGCTCGCGGCTCGGCGAGCGCAGTGCAGAGCGGACAGATCGACGGCGTCGGCCATCGCCTGCATCCCCTTGTCGTTCGGATGGAGGTGGTCGCCGCCGTCGAAGAACGGCATGATCCGCTGCTGGTCGTAGGGGTTGCGCGTGACCCTGTCGAAGTCCGTCACCGCGTCGAACGCGCCGCTGTTCCTGATCCAGTCGTTGACCCCCTGGCGTACGGCCTCGCTCTCGGCGTCGTATTCGTACCAGCCCTTGAACGGCATGACGGTCGCCCCGACGACACACTTCCCCGCGGCGTGCACCCGCTCGATGATCTGCCGGTATCCGGCGGTCAGATCGTCCACCGTGACACCGGAGTGCGCCTTGATGTCGTTGATGCCCTCGAACAGGAAGACCGTGCTGACCCCGGGGAGGGAGAGCACATCACGCTCCAGCCGGTTCAGCGCCGACTCCCCGGCCCCGTCCGCGAGCACCTTGTTGCCCGAGATGCCCTCGTTCGCGACCCCCTTCACCGGGCTGCCGGGCGCGGCCAGGAGCCGCTGGGACAGATAGTCGGGCCAGCGGCGGTTCCGGTCCGTGGAGGAAGCCCATCCGTCGGTGATGGAGTCCCCGAGGGTCACCACCGCGCCGGTCCTCGCGGACGTCTCCACACTGACGGCGTCCAGCCAGTACCAGGAGCCCATCGGATCGGTCCAGTTGGCCGCGCCCTCCTCCGCGGCGTGATCACCGGCGGCGGCGTAGTTGGTCTGCATGGCCATGCCGTGACCGGTCGTCGGCCCCCGCGCACCGGTCACATACAGACTCACGACGAGATCGCTTCCGGCGGCCAGTCTCCCCGGCAGGGCATCACTGAGCACGGTCGCACCGGCCGGTACGGTGACGGACGCGGCCCCGCCGAACGTCAGCCGCCGGTTGGAGCCGCGGACCAGCTCGGCCCCCTGCTTCCGCAGCCCCGCGTAGGCGCTCGCGAAGGTGACCGGGTGGTCACCGAAGGCGTTGGAGAGCCGGATACGCGGGTCCGTACCGCCGACGCTGGTGCGGACGATCAGCCGGTAGCTGCGGTCGGCGGGGCCGGCGCCCTGCCGCTCCGCACTGGCGCCCCAGGTGACCACGGTGTGCGTGCTCTGTCCGGCGGCGTGCGCGGCCTGGGCCGACTGCGCCGCCCGCGCCGCCGGGACGGCGGTCGGCGCGCCGCAGACCGCCATGACCAGCGCGCACACGACACCCACCGCGCGGCGCCCGGACGCGGACCGTACCCACCGGCCCCCCGCGCGCGCCGCGGCGGCCCTCATCCGAGGTTCCGCAGGGTGACGGACTCACCGGGATCGAGGCTGATCTCGCGCGTCGTGCCTCCGGCGGCGACGGTCGTGCGACGGCCGCCCACGCTCTTCAGCGTCGCGCGGGTGACCTGGCCGTTCTTCCAGCTGACGTCGGCGATGAAGCCGCCCCGTACGCCCACGCCGGACACCGAACCGGAGGCCGCCCAGGCGGCGGGCAGCGCGGGCAGCAGCTCGACGTGCCCCGGCCGCGAGTAGACCAGCATCTCGATGATCGAGGCGGCGGTGCCGAAGTTCGCGTCGATCTGGAAGATGCCACGCCCCTGCTCGACCTCGTAGATGTCGAAGAGGTTCATCGCGCTGCCGTTGCTGCCGTTGGCCGACGGCTTCAGATTGGTGACGACGAGCCGGTACGCCTTCTCGGCGTCCTTCAGCCGGGCCCAGCACAGGCCGCGCCAGGCGTTGGCCCAGCCGAAGCTGTTCATCCCGCGCGCGTCGAGAAGCGCCGTCGCGCCGTCGACGATGTCCTTCGGCGTCGATCCGTCGGGGCGGATCCTGTCGCCGGGGAAGAGCCCGATGAGCGGCGAGAGATGGCGGTGTGTGGTCTCGCCGAGGTTGTCGGGCGACATCCACTCCTCCAGCCAGCCCGTCTTCGGGCTGACCACGGGCAGATACAGCCGCTCCCGCAGCCGGTCGACGGTCCTGCCGTAGCCGGTGTCCCGGCCGAGGATCTCGGTCGCCGCCCGGTAGTTGGCGAACAGGGTCCACACCACCTCCTGCGCGTAGGTGATGCCCTTGGCGTCCTGCGGACCGTGCTCGGGCGACCAGTCGCTGTCGGCAATCAGGACCTCGCGCGAGGCTCCTGACGCGTCGGTGACGGTCGTGGTGAGCAGGCGGGCCTCCCAGAACTCCACCGCGCCCTTGAGGAGGGGGTAGATCTTGCCGAGATACGCGCGGTCCTGGGTGTACTCGTAGTGCTCGAACAGGTTCTGGCAGAGCCAGGCGTTGCCGGCCGGATGCCACCACCAGCCGCTGCCGCCATAGGGGTTGGTGGAGAAGGCGACCGTCCAGCCGGCGATCTTGCCACTGGAGTTGCGGAACCTGTTGGCCGGGTCGTTGAACAGCCTCTGCGTGACCTCCGTCCAGGAGGGCACCTGCGCGAGGCAGTAGTCGGCGAAGGCGTCGAAGCAGTCGGACAGACCCGCCCGGTCGGCCAGCCAGTAGTTCATCTGGACGTTGATGTCGGTGTGGTAGTCGCCCATCCAGTCCGGGTCGTTGCCGTCCAGCCACAGGCCCTGGAGGTTGAGCGGCAGGCTTCCCCGTGATCCGGAGATCATCAGGTAGCGGCCGAACTGGAGGTAGGCGGCTTCGAGTTCCGGGTCGGGGACGTTGTCCCGGTCGCGTGCGCGCACCCGCTCCCATGTGTCGAGCTCACGCTGTGCGGCGGAAGAGGCGCCGAGGTCGATGCCGAGCTGTCCGAACACCGCCCGGAAGTCGGCGACATGGGTACGCAGCAGACTGGTCGCCGAGTGGCCGGCCGCGTCGAGGACCTTGGTCCTGGCCAGCCGTTCCGGTTCCAGGGACGGGTCGCGGAAACCCGCGGCGGCGTCGGGCGCGTAGTTGGTGCCACCGCTGACGACGACGGTGAGGTCCCGGCAGCCGCTGAAGGTGATCGACGTACCGCGCACCCGGACCGTACCGGTGCTGCTGTGGGCGGTGACGGCCGCGCCGTACTTCAGGCCATTGGCGAAGGAGGCGCCGAACGACGCGTAGCGCCGGGCGCTGTCGGCGGTGGTGGACTCGCCGTGTGTGCCGGCGAGGGAGAGGGTGCCGGTGTACGCGCCGCCGCCCTGCTGGGAGAAGTGCAGGACGATGGCGTCGTCGGGACGGCTGGCGAAGATCTGCCGCCGGTAGGTGACACCGGAGAGTTCGTACGAGGTGGTGATCAGGCCCTGGGCGAGGTCGAGGGTGCGGCGGTAGTCGTGTACGCGGCCCAGGTCGTGGTCGGGGAGGGCGACGGTGAGTTCGGCGAGCAGGGTGAACGAGCCGAAGTCATCACGCCCGTAAGGGAATTGGCCGTCGCTCTGGAGTGTGTCGTTGAGACCACCGGTCCACAGCGTGGCGTCGGTGATCAGCAGGAGTTCGGCGGCCGGATCGTTGCTCGCGAGCGCCCCGAGGCGTCCGTTCCCGACCGGGAGCCCCTGCTCGATCATCGAGCCGGCGGAGCCGGGAGCCTGCCACCACAGCTGGTTCCTCGCGGCGTCGGCCGGGGACAGCAGGGGCGACTCGGTGGGACGGAGCGGGGCCGCCGAGGCGGAGAAGGCGGGCAGGGCACCGAGCGCGGTGGCCGCGCCGGCGGCGGTGAGCGCGAGGAAGCCCCTGCGGCTGTGGCGGTTGTCGGGGGAGGGGGTGTGCGGGATGTCCACGGGGTGCACTCCATATCCGGGGAAACGCGCAGGCGGGAACGGCGGCTGCGGACCGCCGGTGTGACGTCGGGGGATCACTCGGTGGGCGTGCGGGGCCGGTCGGGGCACCGCCGGGAGCCCGGTACGGGGCCCGGTACGGGGCCCGGGTCGGGTCACCGGGCCCCGCGGGGGTACGTCAGGAGCGCGGTACGTCGATCCTGTCGAGGTCGGGCGCGTATCCGCCGCCGCTGTCGAACGTGATGGTGTTGGAGCCCGCCTTCAGGGCCAGCTGGACGCTGACGGTCTTGGCGGTGCCCCAGTCACCGGTGGAGGGGAACTTCAGACTGCTTCCGTTACCGCTGTTGGAGGAGACGGTCACCGAGCGCGCGTCGCCGCTGACGTAGCCGACCCGGACGGTGTAGATCCCGTCCTTCTTCACGGTGATGCCGTTGAACGTCAGCTTGCCACCGGTGTAGAGGTTGCCGACCTTCTGGCCACCGGAGCAGGCGTCGCATCCGGCGAGGGAGGCGTTGCCCGTCAGGGTGTTCGCCGCGGACTCCGCCTCGTAACCGGTGGTGGGCAGCGCCTCGCCGCCGGGCTTGACGGTGAACAGACGCGAGCCGTGTGCGGGCAGGGCCGCGGTGATCCTGTTCGTGTGGCGCCCGAGGTTCTCCTTGTTCCACAGGTCGCGCACGGAGGCGTTGCCGGTGAAGCCGAAGGATGCCCAGTGGGCGGTGACGGAGGCCGGCGAGTCGCCGAGGTTGAACAGGGCGACGGTGTAACTGCCGTCGGGGTTCCGGGTGCCCCAGACCTGCTGGTCGCCCATCGGGGTGACCGGACGCGCCACGGGCGAGTCGCTCTGGTCGACGGCGATGACCTCGCGGTTGGTCAGCAGCGAGATACCGTAACTGTCCAGCCTGGTGAGGTCGTCACCGGTGTACAGGGGCGACTTGCTGATGGCCCACAGGGTCATATAGCTCTGCCGCTCGGCCTTGGTGAGACCGTCCATCTCCCCGTTGCCGACATCGATCGCGTCGAAGTCGTTCCAGCCTCCGGGGCCCGCCTTGTCGCTCCACGCGGGGGCGTCGTCCCACCGGTCGTTGACCGAGTTCTCCCAGGTGACGAGGGTGTTGCAGTAGCACTCGATGTCGGTGTCGATGCGCCAGCCGTTGGAGTGGCGCTTCCAGTCGGCGGCGTGGCCGATGTCGAGCGACCAGGAGAGCTGGAGGTGGATGGGGCGCCCGGTGGCGGCGATGGCCTTCTGCCAGGCGGCGACATCGGCGACGTTGTCGTAGTTGTCACCGGACTTGAACGAGCCGGGGCCCACGCCGTCCAGCTTGAGGAAGTCGTAGCCCCAGTCGGCGAACAGCCGGGCCTGCGAGTCGATGTACTTCTGCGCGCACGGGTCGGCGAAGTCGATCTTGTAGGAGCTGTCCCAGCCGTTGGTGGTCCGCAGGTCCGGGTGGACGATATCGGCGGTGGTGCAGCCGGGGGCGTTCCAGATCGGCACCTCGCCGTCGCCGTACGCCTCCTTCTCCAGGCCGACGGGCAGATAGATACCCGCCTTGAGGCCCTTGGCATGGATGTGGTCCGCGACCGGCTTCATGCCACGGGGGAACCGGACCGGGTCGTGCGTCTGCCGCCCGTACGCGTCGAACCCGGGCTTCCAGTCGTTGTCGCGCCACCAGCCGGCGTCGATGTTGACGCGGTCGTAGCCGTACTTCTTGAGCTTGGCTGCGAGGGCGTCCGTCTGCTTCAGGACGTTGGCCTCGGTGAGATAGCTGTAATCGCCGTCCGGGTTCAGCCCCGGGTACTTGGAGGACTGCATGCTCCAACTGGACCAGCCCATATAGGGCTTGGCGGCGATGTCGGCGGCCTCGGCGGAGGCGGCGGCGCCCGCCGTGGTCGCGGCGGCGGACGAGGCCGCCGCGACCCGGGCCGGAGCCGTGGCCTCGGCGGCGGGAACGGCCGTGGCGAGACCGGCGGTGACGGCCAGGACCAGCATGGCTCTCATGGTCCGGCGCGCGGAGCCGGTCCGGGCTGCCGGCGGGGCGGGGTACGAGGATGACCGCATGGGGTCGCACCTCCAGTTGTCGGGTCACGGGGGATCGCGCGGGTGGAACCGGGCAGGGGACGTGCGTTCCTGACGGTGGTGGCCGGCCGGCCGCTCGCGGTGACGCTCGTACGAGCGGTGCGGCGGTACGCGGGCCGGTGGTACGCGATGGCGGTGGTACGTGGGCCGGCGGTACGAGCGGGGCGGCGGCGCGAGCGGGGCGGCGGCTCAGCCCTTGCCCGAGCCGATGGTGAGCCCGCTGATGAACTGGCGCTGGAGCGCGAAGTAGACCAGCAGGGTCGGGATCGCGGTCAGCAGGGCGCCCGCCGCGATGAGGTTCGGATTGGTGAAGTACTGGCCCTGAAGATTGGCGAGGGCCGAGGTGATCGGACGCTTGTCACCGGTCTCGATCAGCGCGAGGGACCAGAAGAAGTCGTTGTAGATCCAGATGGATTCCAGCGTGGCCAGCGCCGCGAACGCCGGGCGGCACAGCGGCAGCACGATCTGGAAGAACTGGCGCCACACCGGAGCGCCGTCAACGAGAGCGGCTTCGAAGATCTCCTTCGGGATCGTCTTCATGTAGTTGCTGAGCACGAAGGTGCAGAAGCCGCACTGGTAGGCGATGTGGATGAAGATGATGCCCCAGAGCGAGTTGTAGACGAGCAGGGAATCACTCATCCACCCCGGCAGCGGTACCAGCAGATACAGCCGGTACAGCGGCGTGATCAGCACCTGGGCGGGGATGAGGTTCCCCGCGGTGAAGAGGATCAGCAGCGCGATGTTCCAGCGGAAGTCGAACCGCGACACGAAGAAGGCCACCGCCGCGGCGAACAGCAGGGTGCCGAGGACCGCCGGAATGGTGATGAGTACCGAGTTCCAGAAGAAGCGCGGCATCCCGGACTGGCTCCAGGCGTCCGCGAAGTTCCCCAGACCGATACTGCGCGGCCAGGACAGATAGCCGTGCTTCGTGGTGTCGGAGTAGGGCCGCAGGGAGGTGTAGACGGCCCACAGCAGCGGCACGAGCCACAGCAGCGCGATGCCGCCGAGCATGAGGTGCCGTCCGGTCTGCCGCTTCGGCCCCCGGGGAGCCCCGGCGGTACGGGGGAGCGGGGTGCGCGACCGGGGGGCCGGCGGCGTGACGGTCGCGGTCACTGGTCCTCCTTGCGGAAGGTCTGGAAGAGGAACGCCCCGATCGCCGCGAGGGAGACGAGGAGCAGGATGACCGCGAGGGCGGAACCGTATCCGATATGGCTGGACTCACCGATGATGTTGTCGGTGATGAGCAGGGACAGCAGTTCCATGCCGGGCTTGCTGCCGGTACCGCCGCCGAGTACGTAGACGATGTCGAAGGCGCGCAGGGACTCCATGACGGTGACGACCAGGACGATGATGTTGACCGGCTTCATGGCCGGCAGCACCACCCGCAGGAAGGTCTGGCGTCCATTGGCACCGTCGAGCGCGGCGGCCTCCTTCAGGGCGGGGTCGAAGCCCTTGAGCCCCGCCAGGTAGAGAATCATGATGTAGCCGGCGTGCCGCCAGCCGGAAGCGACCAGTACGGCCCAGAGATTGAGGTTCGGGTCGCCCAGCCAGTCGATGTGGTGGCCGGGCGATACGGCGCCGATCACCCCGTTCAGCAGCCCGTTGTCCGGGTTGTAGATGATCTCCCACATGAAGCCGACGACCGCCAGGGACAGCACCATCGGCATGAAGATGGCCGTCTGGTAGATCCGGGTGAAGCGGATCTTCCGGTCCAGCTGGTAGGCGAGGAAGACACCGAACGGCGCGGGCAGCAGCACCGTGAACAGCAGCCAGATCACGTTGTGCCGCACGGCCGGCCAGAACGGCGGGTAATTGGTGAAGATCTGGAGGTAGTTGTCCAGACCGACCCAGTGGACGTCGGCCAGGTAGAGGCCGTCCCAGCTGGTGAAGGACAGACCGATGGAGGCCAGCGCCGGCAGCCACACGAAGACCAGCAGGGCGATCAGCGGGATGCCGACGACCACCGTCAGGAAGAGGCGGTCACCAGGACCGAGCCGGCGAGGACGGGGGTGTGCGCGCGACGGGGACCGGCGCGCGGTACGCACGGAGGACATGGTGGAACCTCTCCGGTGGGATCAGGCCGTGAAGAAGCGCGAGCGCTGCGACTCGATCTTCTTCAGCAGGGCCGAACCGTCGTCCGGGTGGTTCAGCCACTCGGTGAAGCCGGGCTGGACCACGGTGGAGATGAATCCCGGGTCGCTGTCGCGGTCCCCGAACTGGGTGATGTGCTTGGCGTCCGCGATGAGCTGGGCGGACTTCTTCTGGAGCGCGTTGTACGAGCCGGTGTCGGCGCCGGAGTTGACGGCGACATTGCTCGGGTCGACGCCCATGTAGAGGTTCTCGGCCTTGGCCCCACCGAGGAATTCGAGGAACTTCCGCGCGGCGTCCGGGTTCTTCGGCCTGCGGCTGAGCATGAAGCCGTCGGTGGGCGCCTCGACCGTGTCCTGACCGTATGCCGGGTCGATCTCCGGGAACGGGAAGAAGTCGATGTCGGAGCGCAGGGATTCATCGGTGATCTGCTGGCCGAGGAAGAGACCGATGATCGCCATGCCGGACTTCTTGTCGAGCAGCGACTGCGCGGCGTCCTGCCACGAACGGCCGCCCGCGCCCTTCTGGTAGTGCGGGGTGAGCTCGCGCCACAGGTCGATGGTCCTGGCGGTGCGCTTGTCGGTCCAGGCGACCTGGCCCCGCATCAGGGACATGTGGAAGTCATAGCCGTTGGCACGCAGGTTGAGATAGTCGAAGGCGCCGAGGATGCTCCAGGTGTCGCCGCCGCCGTAGCCGGAGGCGATGGGGGAGAGGCCGTCCTTCCTCATCCGCTTCGCCAGCGCGGTGAACTGGCTCCACGTCACGGGGATCTCGTAGCCGTACTGCTGGAAGACGCTCTTGCGGTAGAAGACGGCCCACGGGTAGTTGTAGAGCGGGACGAAGTAGTACTTCCCGTCCTCCCCCTTGGACAGCTGCTTGGCGGCGTCGCTGTAACCGGCGCCTATCGTCTCCCACACGTCGTCGATGGGGCTGGCGAGGCGCTTCTTGGCGAAGTACTGCATGCGGTAGCCGGCGAACCAGGTGAAGACATCGTCAGGGGTGCCCTGGAGATAGGTGGAGATGCTCTTCTGGAACGTGTCGTGGTCGACGGTGTTCGTCTTGACCGTGAGCTTGCTGTCCTTCGCGAAGGCGTCCGTCACCGCGGCGTAGGCCTTCTTCGGTGTGGCGTCCGCGCCGTTCGAGCCGAAGGTCACCGTCTTCGGGTCGGACGCGGCCCCTCCGCCGCAGGCGGCGAGGGCGGGCATGGCCAGGGCTGCGGCCCCGGCACCGAACAGCCCCTGGACCACCCTTCTGCGGTGTGGACCCACGGAGGTCCGGGGGGTGCGGCTCTGCAGCGTCATCGCTACTCCTATTGCGTGTCTGATCCGATGAAGGACTGGATCGCGGTGGCCGCGGCCCCGCGCGCCCACTCCTCGAAGGGCAGCGGACGTGTCATCACGTCGCACTGCGCGGCGGTGCCGAACGCGGACGCGGTGAACGCGTCGCGGATGCCCTCGGCGAACAGGTCGTACGCGGCCAGGCCCTCGCCGGAGATGATCACGCGTTCCGGACCGAGGACATTGACCACCGAGCCGATGGCCCTGCCGATGGCCTCGCCGGCCCGCGCGTAGACCCCACGGACCCCGGGGTCGCCGCCGCGGGCCAGTTCCAGCGCCTCGGCCGCGGTGCTCACGGGCCTGCCCGTGGCCTCCCGGACTCCGCGCAGGATCGCCGGGTCCGCGGCGATGGCCTCGACGCATCCGTTGTTGCCGCAGTGGCACGGCGGGCCGAGCGGGTCGATGGACAGATGTCCGATCTCGCCGGCCACACCGTGGGCGCCCGACACCACCCGTCCATGCACCACCAGACCACAGCCGATACCGGCGCCCACGGTCACCAGGGCGAAGTCGGAGAGCCCGACCCCTGCCCCGAACCACTGCTCGGCGACGGTCAGCGCCCGTACGTCGTTGTCGACCGTGACCGGCAGACCGGTCGCGGTTCCGACGATCTCGGCGAGCGGGATGTCCCGCCAGTCCAGGAAGGGCGAGTAGCGCACCACACCGTCCGCGCGGTCCACATCACCCGAGACGGCGACGCCCAGCCCCCGCACCCGCACACCGAAACCATCGGCCTCCAGGAGCAGTTCCCGCACCAGCGCGGTGAGGGCGGGGAGCACCGCCCCCGGCTCACGGTCCGTGAGCCGTACGTGCCGGGCGACCCGGATACGGCAGCACAGGTCGGCCAGGACGGCGATGATCTCGTCGCCCGTCACCTTGATCCCGATGAACAGCGCCCTGCCCGCGTCGACCCGCACCAGGTTCGCCGGACGTCCGAGCGCGGGCGGCGCGCCCTCGTCCACCCCTTCGACCAGATACCCGACCTCCATCAGCGGGCGCACCGCCTTGGTGACCGCGGCCGGGGACAGCCGGGCCCGCCGCGCGATCTCGGTCCGGGTGAGCGGGCCGTGGGACAGCACGGTCGTGAAGACCAGGGAAGCGGCCGGCGTCGTCGCCGGGACCGCCTCATGGGGAGTGGTTGAGCGCATGGCCGGAAAGCTAGGGTGATTCTTTTCTGCTGTCAATGAAAGAAGCAGACATCGCATGAAGAACCTTCTACAGGCAGCTTCAGCCTGTAAAAGAGAGATCTGATGCAGGTGTTGACAGTCGATCGAAGGAGAGGTTGGCTGCTCACCTCTCCTGTGGCGCTATTTGAACGCGAGGATCAATGTCTCTGATCTCCTTCGCCCCGGCCTCCGGGGTCTGGCTGCTCTCCACCGCGCGCACGTCGTACGCGCTGCGGATCGATGACACGGGAGCGCCCTGCCACCTCGCGTGGGGACCACGGCTGACCCTCGCGGCGGCCGCGGAACTCGTACCTCCTCCGGCCGTGGAGATCAGCAGCTTCGAGGGCCGACCGGCGGCCGGCGAGGAGCTGCCCGTCGACGGAGGGGCGCGCTACGGAGCGCCCTCCCTGCGGGTACGGTTCGCCGACGGCACCCGCGCCTTCGAGTGGCGGTACGTGTGCCACCGCACCAGCGAACCGGCCCCGGGAACCGCCGAGTTGGCGCTGGAGTTCCGCGACCGCCACTACCCGCTCGCGGTCACCCTGCACTACCGCGTCCACGAGGACGCCGATGTCGTCGAGCGCTGGACCGTGCTGCGCAACACCGGCGGGCAGCCGCTCACGCTGGCCCGCGCCGACTCCGCGGCCTGGACGCTGCCGCCGCGCGACGACTACCGGATCAGCCATGTCACCGGACAGTGGTCGGCGGAGGGCGTGCTCCACCGGGAGCCCGTACCGCACGGCGAGACCGTGCTCACCAGCAGGCGCGGCATCACCAGCCACCACGCCAACCCCTGGCTGATGCTGGACGCCGGAGACGCCACCGAGGACCGGGGCGAGGTGTGGAGCGCGGCCCTGGCCTGGAGCGGAAGCTGGCACGTCACCGTGCAGCGCACCCCCGACGGACGTACGGCCTTCACCGGCGGAGCCGGACACGACGGGGTGTCACTCCCGCTCGGGCCCGGCGAGGAGTACGTGACCCCGCGCTACGCGGCCCTGTACACGGACGGCGGCTTCGGCGCGGCCAGCCGCGCCTGGCACGCGTACATCCTGGCCCATGTGCTGCCGCACCCCGAGGAATCGCGCCCCGTACTGTTCAACTCCTGGGAGGCCACCGGCTTCGCGGTCGACGAGGCGGGACAGAAGGCGCTGGCGGCGCGGGCCGCGGAGCTCGGAGTGGAGCTCTACGTCGTCGACGACGGCTGGTACGGCGGGCGCCGCGACGACACGGCCGGACTCGGCGACTGGGTGCCGGCGGCCCGGGGCTTCCCCAACGGGCTCACCCCGCTGATCGAGGAGGTCCACCGGCTCGGTATGCGCTTCGGCCTGTGGGTGGAGCCCGAAATGGTCAACCCGGACAGCGACCTCTACCGCGCGCACCCGGACTGGGTACTGCACTTCCCGCACCGCACCCGCACCCGGCTGCGCAACCAGCTGGTGCTGAACTTCGCCCGGGACGACGTCGCCGAGTGGGCATACGGCTGGCTGACGCGGCTGGTCGCGGAGAACGGGATCGACTTCCTCAAGTGGGACATGAACCGCGCCTTCAGCGAGGCCGGCTGGCCCGGTCGCGAGGGCGGCGAGGACGTGTTGTGGACGCGGTACACCCACCACCTGTACGAGGTCATCGACCGGCTGCGCGCGGACCACCCGGGGCTGCGGATCGAGACGTGCAGTGGCGGCGGGGGCCGTGTCGACCTGGCCATCCTCTCCCGTACGGACCAGGCGTGGCCGTCCGACAACACCGACGCGGCGGACCGCGTCCTGATCCAGCACGGTTTCGGCCAGATCTACCCGGCACGGACGATGGCGGCCTGGGTGACGGACGTGCCCAACCAGCTCACCGGCCGCTCGGTGCCGTTGCGTTACCGCTTCCATGTCGCGATGGCGGGGGTGCTGGCGGTGGGCGGCGATCTCGCGCGCTGGACGGCGGCGGAACGCGCCGAGGGCGCCAAGTGGGTGGCGGAGTACAAGAAGGTCCGCCATATCGTGCAGCACGGCACCCTGCACCGGCTGCGCGGTCCCGTCGACGACGCGCCGTCCGCCGTGCAGTACACCACCACGGACCGGCGGGAGGCGTTCGTGCTGGTCTGGCAGCGGGCACCGCGCCACGGCACCCCGCGCCCCGCCCTCAGGCTGGCGGGGCTGGACCCCGCCGCACGCTACCGGGACGCCCGTACCGGCGCCGTCCATCACGCGTCGGTCCTCACCGGGTACGGGATCGTGCCCGAACTGCCGGCCGGGGACTGGGCGAGCACGTCCCTGCATCTGATCAGGGTGGACGAGGAGGCGTAGGCGAGGCGGAGATGGGCCTCGGGCGGCACCGCGTCAGGCGCTGTCCGAGGCGGCCTTCGGGTGGTCCGCGGCCCATGAGGCCAGGATGCGCAGCCCGTCGTGGGAGGGGGTGCCCACCTCGGCGGTCCAGATGACGAGCTGCTGGTCGGGGTCGGTGCTCGCGGTCAGGGTGTCCCAGTCGAGGGTGAGGTCGCCGGCGACGGGGTGATGGAGCGTCTTGGTGCCCACACTCAGCGCGGCGACGTGGTGGGCGGCCCACCACTCGCGGAACTGCGGGTCCTGGACCGACAGTTCGCCGACCAGCTCCGTAAGGCGCGGGTCGTCGGGATACGTGGCGGCTTCCATGCGCAACTGGGCCGCGCAGGTGCGCGCGACGGTCTCCCAGTCGCTGTACAGCGTCCTCATGGCGGGGTCGGTGAAGACCAGCCGCACGTAATTGCGGTGCCTTTCCGGAATCCGGCCGAAATCGGTGACCAGAGCGGCGGCGAGCGCATTCCACGCGAGAACGTCCATACGGCGGCCCATGACAATCGCCGGAGTCGCGGTGAGGTCGTCGAGAAGCCGCTGCAATTGCGGCTGGACTTTCTGCAGTGCGCGCCGCCGGGGCCGCTTCTGGTCTTTTCCCGCCAGCCCGAAGAGATAGTCGCGCTGGTCGTCGTCGAGATGCAGCACACGGGCGAGGGCGGCCAGTACGGGCGCGGACGCCTGGATGCGTCCCTGCTCCAGACGGGTGTAGAAGTCGGTGCTGATCGCGGCCAGCTGGGCCACCTCTTCCCGGCGCAGGCCGGGCACCCGCCGGAGTGAGCCGCTGTCGGGCAGCCCCACTGTGCGGGGGCTGAGCCCGGCGCGCCGGGCCCGGAGGAACTCCCCCAGCTCATTAAGGTGTGCGTCGCGGTTCATGCGCACCAGTGTCCCACCGGCCGGCCCTCCTGTGAGGGGGACAGTTTCCTCCCAGGATGAATGCGTCCCGGGGAGGAAATTCTCCCCTTTGCGGGTGGGTGTGGGAATGCCACTCTGCACGATGTGGCCGGTGCGCGAAGAAGATCGCACGGCCGCGTGGAACCGCCGATCAGCCGACCGCGGCGGCCTTTCTCTCTCCCGTCCGCGGTGGCACAGCACGACGCAAGGAGCGACCGGCATGGAAAAGTTGCCGCAGAGGCCCTCGGCCAAGGGGCCGGACGAGATGTTCACCGGTGACGTGTGGTTCGACGTCATCTACGCCGGCCAGGAGCCGTCCCGTATGCGGGCGAACACGGTACGTTTCGCGCCCAGCGCCCGTACCGCCTGGCACACGCACGCCGTGGGGCAGACGCTGTACGTCACCGACGGCGTCGGGCTGGTGCGGTCCCGCGGCGGTGAGGTCGTGGTGATGCGGCCGGGAGACACCGTCCACACCCCGCCCGGCGAGTGGCACTGGCACGGCGCCGCTCCGGACCACTTCATGACGCATATCGCGCTGTGGGAGGGCCGCGGCGACGACAGCCCGGAAACCCAGTGGGGCGAGCACGTCACCGACGACGAATACCGCGGCGCGACCGGCTGACCACCGAGATCGCGCCCCACCGAAACCAACGAACCGCCATCACCTCATCACCAGGGAAGGTGCCTCATGCGAGCCACGTTCATGTACGGACCCGGCGATGTGCGCGTCGAGGACGCGCCCGACCCCGTTCTGCGGCAGCCCACCGATGCGGTCGTGCGTATCGTGCGCGCCTGTATCTGCGGCAGTGACCTGCACCCGTATCACAACATCCCGGCCTCCGAGCAGGGAACGCCGATGGGACACGAGTTCCTCGGCGTCGTCGAGGAACTCGGTTCCGACGTCGCCGGGTTGAGGCGGGGCGATCTCGTCGTGGCCCCCTTCGCGTTCGCCGACAACACCTGTGACTTCTGCCGTGAGGGCCTCCAGACCTCCTGCCGCCACGGCGGGTTCTGGGCCGCGGGCGGTGTGGGCGGCGGCCAGGCGGAGGCGATCCGCGTCCCGCAGGCCCAGGGCACGCTGGTGAAGCTGCCCGTGGGCGAGGACTCCGCCCTGCTGCCGTCCCTGCTGACCCTGTCCGACGTGTACGGCACCGGATACCACGCGGCGAAGATGGCCCGTGTGAACCCACGCACCACGGTGACCGTGATCGGCGACGGCGCCGTCGGGCTGATGGCCGTGCTGTCGGCCAAGCGTCTGGGCGCCGAACGGATCATCCTCATGGGCCGGCACAAGGACCGCACCGACCTCGGACGCGACTTCGGCGCCACCGACGTGGTCGCCGAGCGCGGTGAGGAGGGCATCGCGAAGGTACGGGAGCTCACCGGCGGCGACGGCACCCACACGGTGCTGGAGGCTGTCGGCTACATGAACGCGTACGAGATGGCGGTCGGCGTGGTGCGTCCCGGCGGTGTGATCAGCCGCGTCGGTGTGCCGCAGTACGAGGACGCCCCGGTCGGCTTCGGCAGCCTGTTCGGGCCCAACATCACGCTCAACGGCGGCCCCGCTCCGGTGCGCGCCTACATCGACGAACTGCTGCCCGGCGTCCTCGACGGCGAGGTCGAGCCGGGCCGTGTCTTCGACCGCACCATCGGCCTGGACGAGGTGCCCGAGGGGTACCGGGCCATGGACGACCGCGAGGCACTGAAGGTACTCGTCCGCCCCTGACCGCGTCCGGCATCCCCGGCCGCGTCCGGCGTGCGGGACGGCGCCCGACGTGTGTGACGCACGACGGGGGCCGCCCGGCGCGCGGCCGGACAGCCCCCCGGATCTCCATCGGGCTACGGGACCCTGTCCCGGTGGTCAGCAGTAGAGGTTGCCGCCCGGCGTGGTCCCGAGGATCGAGACGAAGCGCTGGTAGGCGTCGACGCGGCTCTGCACCTGTCCGGGGTTGCCCCCGTTGCACTCGATGCTGCCGTTGATGCTGCGGATCGTCTCGCCGAACCCGCGCTGGTTGACCATGGCGTTGTGCGGGGTCATCGTGCCGGGGCCGGACTGGGTGTTCCAGTACCAGAGGGCGGTCTTCCAGGCCACGGCCGAGTCGTTCTGCACGAGCCAGGGGTTGTTGAGCAGGTCGATGCCCAGCGCGTCCCCGGCCGCCTTGTAGTTGAAGTTCCAGCTCAGCTGGATCGGGCCGCGGCCGTAGTACGCAGCCTGGCCCGCCGGGCAGCCGTAGGGCTGGCCCCAGTCGCAGTAATGCGGGTAGTTGGCGGTGTTCTGCTCCACGACATGGACCAGGCCGCCGGTCTCGTGGTTGACGTTCGCGAGGAAGGCGGCCGCCTCCTGGCGCTGGACCGTCTCGCTGCCGGTCTTCGCGAAGGCCGGGTAGGCGCCGAGGGCGGCGGTCAGACCGCTGTACGTGTAGAAGGGGTTCCGGCCGGGGAACATCTGGTTGAACTGGGCCTCGGAGACGACGAATCCGCCCGGACTCGGGTTGCCGCCGCCGGTGGCCGGAGCGGACCACTTCTGGTTCGCGGCGCCGGTGCAGGTCCAGATCTGCAAGCGGGTCCCGTTGGCCGGGTTGTTGCCGGTGACGTCGAGGCACTTGTCGGCCGCGATGCTCACGATGTCCCGCGCGGCGGACACGGCCCACCGCTGATTGGCGGCGCCGGTGCAGTCCCACAGCTGGAGCACGGCCCCGTTGGCGGTCGAATTGCCGGTGACGTCCAGACACTTGCCGAGGGCCCGGATGGTGCCGTCCGAACCGACGTTCCACTGCTGGGCGCCGGAGCCGTTGCAGTCGTAGAGCTGCACGGCGGTGCCATTGGCGCTCGACGCGCCCGCCACGTCGACACACTTGCCCGCCAGCCCGCTGATCTGGCCGGTGGCGGCCGCGGCGGGAGAGGCGGGGAGCACGCTGAGCAGTCCCACGACGAGGGAGCCGACGGCCGCGTACGCCGCCCTGCGGGTCATGGAGGCGTACCGCCGGGCGGCCACGCGTCTCCACTGAATTCTCATGCCCATGTCATACCTTTCGCGAGACTCACACCAGTGGGGGAGTTGACAAGGGAGTTCAATACTTGATTCAAGGTGTGAGTGAAGCCCGCGTCAAGGGCTTGGTATGGACCAATCGCGGGCCGTGGGGGCGACGCGGCAACGAGCCGGACGGCGGGCTGACCCGGATGCGGGCGCGTTATCTTGCTCGGGCAGGGGGCCGTCTCGTCAGCCCAACAGGGCTTCACAGCGATGGAGTTGAACATGGGCACACAGGACGCGCGGAACGCGCACGGCGCGCAGGACACGGCCGGGAGACTGCGGATGATCAGCGACGAGGTGTCGGACCGTTTCTACGAACGGGCCGACGTGGTGCGGACGTTGGTCGTGACGCTGTTGGCCGGACAGCACTCGTTGGTGCTCGGACCGCCCGGAACGGCGAAGTCCGAGATGACCCGGGAGCTCACGGGCAGGATCGAGGGGGCGTCCTACTGGGAGATCCTCCTGTCCAAGTTCACCGCGCCGACAAGGATGTTCGGCCCCATCGACGTCGCCGCGCTGGCCCGGGGTGAGTACCGTCAGGTCTACGACGGCCGCGCCACGACCGCGCATGTCGCCTTCATCGACGAGATCTTCAAGTGCTCCACGGCGGCCCTGAACGAGACGCTGGGCTACCTCAACGAGCGGATCTACCACCCCGAGAGCGGCGGCGAGCCGATCCGCTGCCCCCTGATCGGGGCCATCACGGCGAGCAACGAACTGCCCGGCGGAGAGGTTTCGGCCGCGATCTACGACCGGCTGCTGGTGCGGATCGAGGTCGGGTACCTGGCGGACCCCTCGAACTTCGCCGCGCTGGTCCGCTCCGCCGTCAGCCGCCCGGTGGCACCGACACGGACCACCATCGAGCTGACCGCGTTGCGGCACGCCGTGACCGAAGCCGTCCCGGCCGTGGACGTCCCCGACACGATCGTGGACGCGGTGTGTACGCTGCGGGCCGCCCTGCGCCGCAAGGAACTCGTCGCCTCCGACCGCCGCTGGCGGCAGGCGGTGGGCCTGCTCCAGGCATCCGCGTATCTCGACGGCCGCCCGGCGGTCGCCGAGACCGACCTGTCGGTGCTGACTCACGTGCTGTGGGATTCCCCGGCCGAACGCCCGACCGTCGAACGCGAGGTACTGCACCTGGTCAACCCCGACGCCAAGGAGGCGCTCGACCTGGCCGACGCCATCGAGGAACTGGAGGCCCAGCTCGATGCCATGGCCGGGCAGTCCCGCGAGGCGCTGAGCGAGTGGGTCATCAAGAAGGCCCACAACAAGCTCGCCATGGCGGGGAAGCGGCTGGAGAAGCTGCGTGAGGAGGCCGCCGGTGCCGGCCGCTCCACCGCCGCGATCGACCGCGTCACGGGCCGCCAGCGCGCCGTCCGCGCCCGCGTTCTCACCGAGGCCCTCGGCGTGGACGCGAGCATGGTGCAGGCGCAGCTCTGAACGCCGGGGGGATCGGGAGCATGGGCAGGACACCGAACCGGCTCGACGAGATGGCGAGCGGGGCCGGGAAGTGGCTGGGCCTGTCCGCCGCTCCCGAGCGGCACACCGCGGCCGTGGTCGCGGACCGGTTCGAACAGATCACGTGGCGCGACACCTACGAGCAGTCGGCCGGACTGCGCGAGCTGGCCGAGGAGCTGAACGAGCGCTACGAGTACGCCACCGACCTCCTGACCGACGCGTTCATGGCCGCCTACAAGGTCGGCCCGCGGTTGCGCGAGCGCACGGAGATGGACCACTCGCGGCTGGTCAACCACCAGGTCATCACCTCGCTGGTGGAGTCACCGGAGTTCGCCGAGCTGCGCCGGGAGACCGCAGGCGACCCCTACGCCGCCGCCATGGCCGTGCTCGCCCAGGCCGCCGCGCTGCGCCGGACGCTGGAGCGCTCCCAGGACGCCCAGGAACAGGCCGAGCAGACGAAGAAGGCCCAGCAGGCCGCCGAGGGCGCGGCGGCCGCGGTGGGCGAGGCGCTCCAGCGGGCCGCGGACGAGGCCGGTGAGGACGGCACCGTGCAGGCCCCGGCCGCCGATGCCGTCCAACAGGCGATCGAGGCCGCCGAGGCCGCCGAGGCCGCCGACGCCGCTGCGCGGCAGGCCGCCCAGGACGCCGCGCAGGCCCTCGCGGCGGCGGCCCCCGGTATCCGTGCCGGCGCGCGGAACGCGGCGGCGAAGGCCGCCGAGGGCGCGCGGCAGGAGACCGCGCTGATGCGGGCCTGGGGCGTTGGTCCCGGCGAGCTGGAGCGGATGCCGTTCGACCGGCGCGCGCTGCTCGCCGAGCGGCTGCGCACCAGCCGTCTCGCACAGTGGGCCGAGCTGATCGGCCGATTCCGGCAGATGGCCGACGGTGAGCGCGCCCGCAAGGTGGAGAACGCCGCCGGGGAGCTGGTTGGCGTCACGCTCGGCAATGACCTCTCCCGCCTGATCCCCTCCGAGCTGGCCAACCTCGGCCTGCCCGAGCTGCGTGCGGTGTTCGCCGCGCGCTACGCCGCCGGGGAGCTGATGCTCTACGACAGCCAGGGAGAGCAGAGCACCGGCCAGGGCGCCATCATCGCGTGCGTGGACACCTCGCACTCCATGTACGAGGCGGGGCCCGGCGGAGTCACCCGCGAGGCATGGGCCAAGGCGTGCGCCCTGGCGCTGCTGGATCAGGCCCGCCACGCCAGGCGTGACTTCGCCGGCATCCTGTTCTCCGCCGCCGACAAGATCCAGGTCTTCCGCTTCCCGGCCGGCCGGGAAGCGGACATCGTCGAAGTGCTCCACTTCGCGGAGACGTTCCTCGGCGGCGGCACCAGCTACCAGACACCACTGACAGCGGCCGCCGAACTGCTGGCGGAGGAGCTCAACGACGACGCCGGCCCGCGCGGCGACATCGTGATGATCACCGACGACGAATGCGGCGTCACCGAGGAATGGATGCGCGGCTGGAACGACGCCAAGCACCTGCTGGGCTTCCGTGTCTTCGGCGTGGCCGTCGGTGCCCCGCGCGCCGCCGAAGCCGGCTCGGTCCTGGACGCCCTGTGCGACAACCTCCGCTCCATCGAGGACCTCACCGACGTCCAAGCCGCCGCCGACCTCTTCCGGGTGCTCTGACCGCCCGGCTGACGGATCGAAACGGCGAAGTCCCGCCCACCGGAGGCGGGCGGGACTCCTCGTATCTGCCGGGAACCCTAGAAGCCGGTGCCGAGCCCCTCGACCACGTAGGCACACTCCGTGTACGTGTAGCCCGGTTCGATCTTGGTCGTGTCCGTACCGGTCGAGGCGGAGCCGCCCGTGGACTTGTGCAGGAAGTACGTGGTGCCCGCGGGCAGGCTGATCGTCTTGCTGGGGTAGTTCTCACCGCCCTGACAGGCGCTGACCGACGCGGCCACGGAGCTCTGGTACCGCCTGCACCCGTCGCACGCCTTGAGTTTGACGCTGCCGGTGACCGGGCCCGTGTAGAGGATCTCGACCTCTTCGGGGCTGTCGTTGCTGATGGTGACGGTGATGCTGCCGCCGGAGGCCGTCGTGGGCAGACGCTTGCCCGCGGCGGGCTCGTCCTGGGCTATCTCCGCGGCTATGGCGATCTTCTGCGCACGGGCCCGGTTCCTGTCCTTCTTGTACGTGCCGGCGAAGTCGTCCATCGTCTTCCGCGCCTCGTCGAACTTGCCGTCCTTGTACTGGTCCACGCCGCACGCGTACATACCGGCCTGGACATGCCGCTTCGCCTTCGCCGCGTCCTTGCCGAGGGCGGCGGACACGCCCGCCGCGTCGCCCGGCAGGGCCTTGGCCTGGTCGGCGAGGGTGCGCATCGTCTCGTTGGCCGCGCACGGTTCGCCGCCCTTCAGGTCCTTGGCGACCTTGTCGATCGCGGAGCTGACGGCCGGTTCGACCCGCGCGGCCTGCGGGGAGCGGGGGAAGGTGGTCAGCAGCTCGTAGAGGTGGCCGCCGGTCTCCGCACCGCCCGTGACGCTGCCGAGGCCGGGCAGCCCGCACTCGTAGAGCGAGGTGGCGAGCCGGTCGTCGGGCCAGTTGACCAGCGAGCCGAGCTCCTTCGCGCCGATGGTGTCCGGCACCGACCGCAGATAGTTCAGCGGCGCGATCGCCTCGCAGTACTTCCGCTCGTCGTACGGAGCGCCGATCGTCGTGTAGTACGCGTTCAGCCGCTCGGGAACGCGTTGGGCGGCCCGGGAGTCGGCGTGGTCCTCGCGGAGGCCGCGGTAGACGGCCAGCGCCTCGCTGTAGTCGGGCTCGGCCGCCTTGAACGGCTTGCTCGTGGCGGTCCGCACGAGCTGGTCGGCCCGGCCGAGGCGGTCGAGAAGCATCTGCTGCGTGGCCTCCTCGCGCGCTCCGTCGTAGAGGACCACTCCTCCGACCGGTGCGGCGAGCAGCACGAGACCGAGCAGTACGGCGACGGGCGACCGCGGCGGCCAGGCTAGCGGGGTGCGCAGCCCGCCGGCCGCGCCGTGAGCGGCCGCGAGGGCCAGGAAGACGAGGTAGGCGGTGAGCACCCCACCGGGGACACCGTCCGGCTCCGCGGGAAGGGCGATCACCAGCAGGACACCGGTCACGATCACACACACGGCCGTGGCGAGCCACCGGCGCATGAGGGCGTAACCGAGCCCGAGGCCCGTGAGGTTGAGCAGGGCCACCGCGACGGCCCGCACCGGGTCCGCGGGACCGGGCGGCGGAGGCGGTGCGGCCGGCGGCTGGGCGGGCGGCGGAGGCACCACGAACCCCCCGGATCCCCCGAACCCCCCGGTCCCGCTTCCGGCTCCGCCGAACCCCCCGGTTCCGCCTCCGGGGTCCCCGGACCCCCCGGTCCCATTTCCGGTCCCACCGAACCCTCCGGCCCCGGTGTTACCTCTGTCCCCGCCTTGTTGATCCCAGGACATCTGGCCCCCCAATCGGTCGGACGCGACAAACGCGCCCGTTACCGAATTCTAGTGGCCAACTGCCCTTCCCTACATACCGATTGAGGCGCCCCCGGCCGATCGCCCGGACCGCGGCGCGGGAGCCCCCGGGCCTGCCTTCGCCGACGGAGCCGGGCCTTCTTCAGGCCGACGCGGTGACGGCGCGGTTCGCCGGCCCTTCGCGCGTACCCGCCTCCCGCGTGCGGAGTTCCTGCGTACAGCATTTCACCCCGCCGCCGGCCTTCCGGAATTCCGAGAGATCCACCGGGACCGGACGGTATCCGCGGTCCGCCACCGCCGCGATGAGCCCGGCGGCGTCCTGGGCGATGACCACATGGTGCCCGTCCGACACGGAATTGAGCCCGAAACACTTGGCGTCCTGCGCCGTCGCGATCACCGCGTCGGGAAAGAGGGTTTCCAGCACGCGCCTGCTCCCCGGTGAGAACGCGCCCGGATAGTAGGCGACATTGTGGTCGTCGAGCGCGAACAACGCCGTATCCAGATGGTAGAAGAGCGGGTCGACAAGGCGCAGGCTGACCGTGGGCACACCGAAGAACTCCTGGGCCTCCTGGTGTGCCTGCGGCAGCGTACGGAATCCCGTCCCGGCGAGGAGCAGTCCTCCCACCGGTGTGAAGTCGCCCTCTCCCTCGCAGATATGGACAGCGCTGCCCACCTCGAATCCGGCGCTTTCGAACCATGCCCGGTAGTGGCCGGATTCCGGCTGCCGCTCCGGTGCGAGAAAGTGCGCCCCGAACGCCCTGCCGTCGAACACCAGCGCGGAATTGGCGGCGAACACCATGTCCGGCAGACCGGCGACGGGCGTTACGGTCTCCACGTCATGGCCCAGATCCCGGTACACGGAGACGAGGGATTCCCATTGCCGGAGAGCCAGCGCGGTATCCACCGGTTCCTCCGATGTCATCCAGGGGTTGATGGCATAGCGGACCTCGAAATACTCCGGCGGGCACACCAGAAAACGGCGTTTCCTCGCTGTCCGTCGCTCTCTCATGAACGGCCCTTTCCTGGAACCGGCGACATGAGCACCAGAATATGGAGACCCGGGACACGCGAACAAGAGAGGAATGTTGCGCGGGACCGCAACTCTGTTGCGTGTGAAGGCGCGAGAGCGGCTACTCGTTAATCCGCGATCCGGGAGAAGCGCCCCGAGCCCGCCTCGGGACTGGTCGGCAGCAGATGGGACAGCACCACGAAGCTGTGCGTCTCCTTCACGAACGATTCCGCACGGATCCGTTCGAGGACATCCTCGAAGTGCTCGACGTCGAGCGCCCTGATATGGAGGATCGCGTCGGCGCGACCGGTCACGGTGACGGCCGACTGGATCTCGGGGTGGTTCCGTACGACCTCCGCCAGCCGCTTGGGCGGCGCGGCCCCCTCGCAGAACACCTCCACGTACGCCTCGGTGTGCCAGCCCAGCGCCGCCGGTGTGACCACCGTGGTGAAACCGGTGATCACCTCTTCCTGCCGCAGCCGGTCCACCCGGCGCTTCACCGCGGGCGCCGACAACCCGATGGACAGACCGATCTCCTTGAAACTCGCCCTGGCGTCGGCGATCAGCGCTGTGAGGATCTTGCGATCGAGGTCATCCAGGACAGTTCCGTGACGGCGCATCAGGAATCCCCTCCACTCGGGCGCACGCGCTGTCGCGCGGCCGTAGTGACGATCTTCACGCATCACCACGACGGCGTCAGCGGTGCACCCGGCCGCGCCGGAGCCCACCGTACGATCCGGGCCACTTCGTGCCCTGTGGGCCCATTCGTGCGGCGGAGGGCGGCCACCGTTCAGCTCCCTGCCACCGGAAGGACACGGCCGATCAGCACAGTGCAGCGGACACGGACATCCAGTACATGGAGTGCGCATGAGTACGGCAGACAGCAAGAAGAATCTGGACAGACGGGCGCTGCTTCAGGCCGCGCTCGTCGTACCCGCCGCGGGCGTCGCGGCCACGGCGCTCGACACCGCACCGGCGCGTGCGGCGACAGCGACGGCGGCGGCCACGGCAGGGGGCGGCGGCGGCCGGTTCGACGCCGACACCCCCCGGTTCGCGCTGGCCGTCCTTCCGGACACCCAGTACCTCTTCGACGCCGACAGCTCCGACCCGGCCCCGCTGCGCGAGACGTTCCGGTATCTCGTCTCCGAGCGCGGCGAATCCAACATCGCGTTCATGACGCACCTCGGTGACGTCACGGAACACGGCACCGGGGAAGAGATCGAACTCGCCGCCGACACCTTCCGTACCCTCCACGGCAAGGTGCCCTACAGCGTCCTCGCGGGCAATCACGACATCAACGGGTCGACGGACGACCAGCGTGGCGACAGCGCGTATCTCAAGTCCTTCGGACCGAAGCGCTACTCCTCCATGCCGACCTTCGGCGGTGCCTCGCCCGACGGCTACAACAGCTACCACGTGCTGCGCGCGGCAGGCCGCGAGTGGCTGATCCTCGCGCTGGACTGGCGGGTGTCGGACAGCGGGCTGCGCTGGGCACAGGGCGTGCTCGACAAGCACCCGTCGCTGCCCGCCGTGCTGACCACCCACGACCTCGCCTGGGCGGACGACGACGGCGCGGCCCAGCTGTCGGACAACGGCAAGCGGCTGTGGGACGGCATCGTCCGCGGCAACGACCAGATCTTCCTGGCCCTGGGCGGTCACTACTGGCCGCCGGGCCGCACCGTACTGACCAACGACGCCGGTCATGACGTACACGTCCAGATCACCAACTACCAGGACCGCTACTACGGCGGCGCCGGGATGATCCGGCTGTACGGCTTCGATCTGGCCCGCGGGGTCATCGACGTCGAGACGTTCTCCCCGTGGTTCCTCTCCCGCGATCCGGCGAAGCGGACACCCCTGGAGGCCGAGACCATCGAACTGTCCGGCCCGGTCGACCGGTTCAGCCTGGACATCGACTTCACCGAGCGGTTCGCGGGCTTCGCCCCGGCCGCACCGCCCGCCCCGCGGCCCGCCTCCGCCGTGATGCCGCGCGGCACCGTGGCCTACTGGCGGTTCGACTCCTCCGGCCTGCCGGACGCCGGCCGGGCGGGCAAGCCCGTGACGGACGGCAGGGTCGCCCGTGACCTGACCGGCAACGGAAACGATCTGACGGTGCGTCGGCTCCACGCGAGCGGCGCCGACGCGCTGACCTGGTCGGCCGAGCACCACCTCGGCCAGCCGGCCCACGCGAGCCTGCGCTTCGACGGAGGCAAGGCCCCGGACCGGGGCGCGGTCCTCACCACCGCGGCGGGCGCCCCGCTCAACAGCGCCACCTTCACCTCGGGTTACACCATCGAGACCTTCATCAAGCTCCCTGAGCCGTTCGACGGTGATCACGCCTGGATGGGGATCCTCAGCTGGGAGGGGCGCAACGGCGACGCGGGCAAGACCACCGGCTGGTCGCCCGACGAGCCGACGTGCAGCCTCAATCTCTCCCCCGAGCGATTCCTCCAGTTCGTCGTCTACCCGCAGCGCCAGGACGCCGACCCCACCTCCTGGAGCCACGCCGTCCCGGTGGGCCGCTGGATGCATATCGCCCTCGTCAACGACGGCCGCCGTACGGTGATGTACGTCGACGGCTCGAAGATCGCGCGGAACCCGGCCCAGAAGTCGACCGGTATCGCCACGCTGGGCAAGCCCTTCGTCATCGGGGCCACCCAGTTCGACGAGCTGTTCGGCCAGGGCTTCTACGGCTGGATCGGTGACACCCGCATCGTCAGCCGGGCGCTCGCGCCCAAGGACTTCCTGACACCGTTCGCGTGACGAGTGGGCCGGGTGGCGGCGGCGGGCTCATGTCCGCCGCCACCCGGCCGTCCTCTTGGCCGGTACCCGGTCGTCTCAGAGCCGGCCGATGAGGCGCGGCTGCGGGCGAAGTATGCGGCGACGTCCTGCGCGTAGCAGTACCCGTCGGCCGGTTCGAAGACCGGATGGGTTCTGCCGGGGCGTCCGCCACCGGTGTGGGCGAGTCGGTAGGCCTCGCCGGGCACGCTCGCTCCTCGCGGGGCGGTCAGCGTCGGCAGAACGGCACCGGCGACTGGTTCTCGACGTAACGCGCCGCGACATAGCCGGGCCGTGCGTCCCCGAGCAGGTACCACAGGGTGTTGCCGTCCACGTTCTCGCCCCTGACCTTGCAGAAGAGGGGGATGACCGTGCCGGGCCGCAGGCCGCCCAGATAGGCGGAGCGGGAGGTCGGCTCCTCACGGATGCTCAGGGTGATCCGCGAGACGACCTTGCCCCTGGGCTCTCCCACGGGCACCTTCGCCGCCCGCGGCGCCGGGGCACCGTCCGCCGCGGACGAGGCGGCGGGGGACCAGGCGGCGCCGGCGGGTGTCGCGGCCAGGGGCCCGGCCCAGGCGATCACGAGTACGGCGAGAGCCGAGGCGACGCGGCGCCCCGTGCGCATTCTGGACACGGTGTTCTCTTTCCCCTGTGGGACGTTGGCTCCTCCTTATGGCACGTGGGACGGGACGACCGCCAGACCGGCCGGGATTCCTCACCCGAACGGGGCGGTGTGCTCGTTGTGTTCGGTGGCGCGGCCGGCAACGGCCTCCGACCGCGCGCGTGGTGGAACCGTGGACGGGTCAGCCGTTGACCAGAGCGATGTACCGGTCCCAGTCCCAGAGCGGGCCCGGGTCGGTGTGCGTGGCGCCGGGTACCTCGCTGTGGGCGATGATGTGTTCCCGTGTCCCGGGAATGCCGTATCTGGCGCAGACGGCGGCGGTCAGCGCCGCGGACGACGCGTACATCGCGTCCGTGAAGTACTCCGGCCTGTCCACCCAGCCCTCGTGCTCGATGCCGATGCTGCGGGTGTTGTAGTCCCAGTTGCCCGCGTGCCAGGCGACATCCTTCTCCCGTACGAACTGCCCGATGTAGCCGTCGGCCGAGGCGACCATGTAGTGCGCGGAGACCTTCTTGGCCGGGTCCTGGAAGATCTTCATCGCGTCGGGGAAGCTCTCCTGCGTCACATGGATGACGACGAAGTCGACCTGATACGTGGTCGGACGGGCGGCCACCGTGTAGTTGGAGGCGCTGGCCGGGATCCAGTGGGTGGGCGGATAGGCGTCGGAGGCGCGCGGTCCGGCGCCGGGAGCGCTCCGCTCGCCCGGGGCACGCCGTTCGCCGGCGGCCCGTGCGGTGGAGGCGGAGATCGTGGCGAGTCCCAGCGCGGCGGCGCCGAGACCGGCTCCGGAGCGCAGTAAGGCGCGGCGGGACTGTGTGGGGACGTGGGCTTCCATGGTGTCTCCCGAAGTGCGTGGCCCGGAAGGGGTGACGCGCGTAGTGCGGTTCCATGCTGAAGCTTCCACATGGCCATGCCAATAACCGCCCGGCAAAGAAAGAAAACGGCTCTCGGTCTGGACCTCTGGCATACGCGACGCACCCCAGGGGCGGTTCGGCGCACCGGCCCCGTCCCTCATCCTGTCCGGCGCCGGGGTTCGCGCATAGGGCGCCACGCCTCGGCGGTGACGCGGGTGTAATACTCACCCCATGGTTTCGCGAGTTACGCGTGTGGGTGACGGGGTGGCCGGTGCGACGGTCTCGATCAGGCGGGCGACCGCGCGGGACGCCCGGCGGCTCACCCGGCTCGTCCGGGGCTCCCGCGCCTACGAGGGTCCGTACGCGCCGATGATCGCCGGGTACCGGGTCGGCCCCGACTACATCGAGACCCACCGGGTCTTCGTGGCCGTGGCGACCGGAGCTGTGGCGACCGGACAGGCCGCGGGCAACGCCGAGGCCGACGCCGACGCCGCGCGTACCGATGAGCGGCTGCTCGGTTTCTACGCGCTCGTCCTCGATCCGCCGGAGCTCGATCTGATGTTCGTCGCGGACGTGGCTCAGGGGCTCGGTATCGGCCGCCGGCTCGTCGAGCACATGACGGACGAGGCGCGTGGCGCCGGGCTCGACGCCGTCCGTGTCGTCTCCCATCCGCCCGCCGAGGGTTTCTACCGCAGTGTGGGCGCCCGTCGCACCGGCACCGTCGCCGCGAACCCGCCGGCCGTGATGTGGGACCGGCCCGAACTGGAGATCCCTATTCCGGCCGTCGGGGTCGCGGTCGCGGACCGTAGGGGGAGTGGCGGAGCGCTGCTCTCTTAGCGGAGAACCGCTTTCGCGACGGAGCGGCGGTCTCCTGACGGAGCGGTGCTCTCGGGGTGGAGCGCCGCACGCGGCCGACCGGGGACCGCGCGTTCGGCGCGGTCCCCGGTCGCCTGGGCCCCGGGGCCCAGGTGCTACTTGTCGAGCAGGTTGTTCATCCGCGTGATCTCGGCGCTCTGGGACGTGATGATGGCGTCGGCCATCTCCTTGGCGCTCGGGTCGGCCCCGGCCGACTTCTCGGTCCTGGCCATCTCGACCGCGCCCTCGTGATGCTTGACCATCAGCTTCAGGAACGCGGTGTCGAACGCCGGGCCCGACGCCTTCTCCAGCGTGGACATGTCGCCCTCGGCCATCATCCCGGGCATCGAGTGCCCCGCGGCCGAGTGATCCGCGCTCCCCTGTGTGGGCACCTGCGCGCCCCAGGAAGTGAGCCAGCCGGACAGGGTCCTGATCTCCGGGTCCTGGGCCTTCTTGATCTCGGCGGCGAGCTTCTTCACCTCCGCCGAGGAGGCCCGGGTGGCGGCGAGGTCGGCCATCTCCACCGCCTGCTGGTGATGCGGGATCATGTCCGTCGCGAAGGACACGTCCGCGGTGTTGTGCGCCGAGCCCGCCGCCGCCGAAGCCGAGGCGGACACGGACGTCGAGGCGCTGGAGGACGGGCTTCCGTTGTCCCCGCCGCAGGCGGCGAGGGTGAGCGCGGCGGCGGTCACGGCCGCGGCGGTGGCGGCCGTACGGGCCGTGTGACGGTACGAGGTCATGGTGGAACGACTCCTGTGCGTGGTGGGGGAGACGAGGGCATACCGGAGGCGGCCACCGGCCCGGCGAACCGATCGACGCGATCGACATGAATCGACGCGCATCGACGTGATCGGCTCGGCAGCGGGCGACGGCCGCGGGAGCGGCGCCTATATACGCAGGAGTTGGAGTTCGCTCAACGAGGGAGGAGCCCGGTCGCCCGTCGCCGTCCCGGGCGCCTGTCGAAGCGCGACGGGCACGTCGAGCGGGCCGGAGGGCAGAGCGGCGGCGAGCGAGGTCGGCAGCGCGGGGCCGGCACCGACCCCGGCGGCGGCGCAGGTGGCATCCGCGTGGTCCAGATGCCCGCCGCCCCCGTGCTCCTGATGCGCGCAGTCCCCGTCCACCGCGCCGGCGGCCATGGCATGACTGGAGGGCGCGGGTACGGAGGGCGCGGGTGCGGAAGCCGATCCCGGGCCCATGGCGGACGCCGGAGCGGACGAGGCCGCAGCGGACGCGGCGTGCGCTTCCGCCGTGGGAACGGGCGACAGCCCGTGCATCGCCAGCAGACCGGTCATCACCGCGGTCACCAGCAGCAGAAGAAGAACCCGCGGCCCAGTGGGCCGGGTCCTGCCACGTGGCGACCATCGCTTCATAGGATCATCGTAGACAATGCGTGGCGTCCAACATGGCGCGGCCCGGCCGTGAGGGAGTGACCTCTTCCGTCCGCCGGTCAATGACCGGCCGTCGGCGCTAGTGCGGCCGACCCGCCGGCGCCTGTGCGGCGGACCGTCGGATACGGGGTCACCGGGGCCGGGCGTTCCTCTTCTCCCTGGACAGCAGCCACAGCAGATAGAGACCGCCGAGGGCGCCGGTGACCAGCCCCACCGGGATCTGGAAGGGGGACAGGAGCCGTTGGGCCAGCAGATCGGCGGTGGCGAGGATCAGCGCGCCCGTGAGCATGGCCGAGCCGATCGGGGCGCCCGGGGCCCGGGTGATTCTGCGGGCCAGTTGAGGGGCCGCCAGCGCCAGGAAGCCGATCGGGCCGGCGACGGCGATGGCCGCGCCCGCCAGGGCGATCCCCAGCAGCAGGCCGAGCGCCCGGACGCGCGCGATGTCCACCCCGAGGGCGCCCGCCGTGTCGTCCCCCATCTCCATGAGCCGCAGCGGCCGGCCCACGGCCAGGGTCGCCACGGCGAGTACGGGCAGCGCGAGCGCCAGCGGAGTGACCTGCGGCCAGGAGACGGCGTTGAGGCTGCCGAACGTCCAGGCCTTGGCGCTCTCCGCGGACTCCAGATCGGCGCGGGTGATGAGGAAGTCGTTGACCGACGCCAGCATCGCGCCCACGGCGATACCGGCGAGCACCAGCCGGTTGCCCGAGACACCGCGTGACGCGGTGAACGCGTACACGACCACCGCCGTCACCAGCCCGCCGAGCACCGAGCCCGCGCCGACACCGAGCCCGGCCGTACCCCCGCCGGCCAGGATGACGACGAGCGCGCCACTGGTGGAGCCGGTGGTGAACCCGATGACGTCCGGGCTGCCGAGGGGGTTGCGCGACAGACTCTGGAACAGCGCCCCGGACAGCCCGAGGGCCGCGCCCACCAGCAGCGCGGCACAGACGCGCGGCAGCCGCTGGCCGACGATGATGAACCGGTCCGTCCCCGATCCGCCGCCGGCGAGTACGTCGAGGATCCGGCCCGTGTCGATCCGGTACGTACCGGTGAACACGCTGAGCGCCCACACCACCGCGCACCCCAGCAGCAGAACGGCCGCCACGACGGCGGTACGGCCCGAGTAGCGCAGGGTGAGTGCGCCGGGAAGCCGCAGCACGCGCGTCGGGGCGGCGGGACGGTACGGGGTGTTCACGCCGCGACCTCCTTGCGCCTGACGACGAGCCAGAGCAGCGCGGGGGCCCCGACGAACGCGGTGACGATCCCGACCTCGATCTCGCCCGGCGGGGCGATCACCCGTCCCGCGATATCACTGACGAGCAGCAGGATGGCGCCGCCGGGCAGCGCGAAGAGGAGCAGCGGACGCAGGTCGGGGCCGAGGACCAGCCGCAGCACATGCGGAACGACGAGACCGACGAACGCGATCGGCCCCGCGGCGGCGGTCGCCGCGCCGCAGAGCAGCATGATGGAGAGGAAACCGGCCGCGCGTACCCAGGGGACCCTGAGGCCGAGAGCCGCCCCGGTCTCGTCCCCCAGCGCGAGCGCGTTCAGGGACGGGCCGAGCGCCAGCGCGATCAGCGTGCCGGCCACGACGAAGGGGGCCGCGGCGGTGAGCGCTTCCGTACCCCGGTTCTCCAGCGCCCCCACCACCCAGAAGCGGTAGGAGTCGAAGGCCGTGGTGTTGAACATGGTGATGATGCCCGTACAGGCGCCGAGACTCGCGGACAGCGCCGCCCCCGCCAGGACGAGCCGGGTGTGGTGGTGGCTACGGGTGGCGCCCGAGGTGAGGGTGTAGACGACCAGCGCGGCCAGGACCGCTCCGGCGAAGGCGAACCAGATGTATCCGGAGACGCCGGTGACATGGAACGCGGCGATGGCGATCACGACCGCGAAGGAGGCGCCCGCGTTGACACCTACGATGCCCGGCTCGGCGAGCGGGTTGCGGGTGATGGCCTGCATCACGACCCCGGCCAGCGCCAGCGCGGCACCGACGACCACCGCGAGAGCGGTACGCGGCATCCTCAACTGCCGGACGATGATGGCCTCCGGGCTTCCGTCGTCATGGAGCAGCACCCGCCCCACGGTCCCCAGGGGGATGCCCCGCGCGCCGACGCCCAGGCTGATCAGTACGAGCAGGACGACGAGCGCGAGACAGACGACCAGAGCGGCGAGGTGTTTTCCGCGCCGGAGCCCCCCGGCCCGTCGGCGCGCGCTCGGCGGGCCGGCTGTTCGCCGCCCGTCGGGGCGCTGCTCGTCGTCGACCGGGGCCGCCTGCTCCGCTTTCACGGGAACAGCTTGCACGGACCCCGCTTTTCCGGAACCCGCACCTCCGGATATGTGATCCATCGCATGACCGTCATACCTACTCATCCGCACTTAGGGAAGCCTAAGCTAATGCCTCGTGTACCGCTTCCGTGATCTCCCTCTCACCCGTCTCGTCAGTGGCGCAGCCGTAGCCGGCGCCCTGCTGCTCAGCGGCTGTTCCACCAATTCGACCGACGCGTCGGGCGACGGCGCGACGTCCGCCGCGCCGGCCACACCGGCCGGGTCGGCCCACACGGCGCCCCGCTCCGTGCCCAAGGGCATGGGCAGCGGGAAACCGGACGGGCAATTCCCGCGCACCGTCAGCCACTTCGAAGGCAAGACCACTCTTGAGGCCGCACCGGAGAAGGTCGTGGTGATCTCCACGGGGCAGGCCGACGCGCTGCTCACGCTCGGTACGGTGCCGGCGGGTTCGACCCGCGGGGACGGGGCGGAGCTCGTACCCGGGTATCTGAAGGACGACTTCCCGAAGGACGCCGGGCAACTGGCGAAGGTCGTGGACGTGGGCTCGCGGGTCGACCCGAACCTGGAGACCATCGCGAACATCAAGCCGGATCTGATCCTGATGAACATCGCGGGCAAGAACGCCAAGACCCTCTACACCGCGCTGACCGAGCTGGCGCCCACCATCGCCACCCAGGGCACGGGGCTGTACTGGAAGCAGGACTTCCTGCTCGTCGCCGACGGGCTCGGCAAGACCGAGCAGGCGCGGACGTACCTCGACGACTTCCACGCCGACGCCGAGAAGCTCGGCAAGCGCCTCGACAAGCCGGTGACCGTGTCCTTCCTGCGGCTGAACGGCGACCGGCTGCGGGTCTTCGGCGTGCCCTCGTTCACCGGGAGCATCGCCGAGGACGCCGGGCTCGGCCGTCCCAAGAGCCAGCAGTTCGACAAGACCTCCCAGAACATCAGCAACGAGCAGCTGGACCGGGCCGATGCCGACTGGCTGTTCTACGGAGTCCAGGGCCCCGCGTCCAAGGTGTCCGCGCTGACGAAGGCACCGCTCTGGCCGACCCTGTCCGCCGTCGCGGGCAGGACGGCGGTCCCGGTCGATGACGACGTCTTCTATCTCAACACCGGGCCCGCGGCGGCCCGCGATGTCCTCGCGGTGCTCGACAAGCACCTGGCCCCGGCCGCCTGAGCGCCGCTGTCCTGTCCGCAGAAGCGTCTTGTCCGCAGAGGCGTCCTGTCCGGAGAAGCGTCCTGTCCGAAAGAAGCCCTGCCCGCCGGTCTCCACCGGCGGGCAGGGCTTCTTCGTATGCGCCGCCCGCCCGGAGCGGGCCGGTCGTCAGCCCACGAAGATCTCGGTCACGGACCAGATCGCGAGGCCGAGCATGCACAGACCGCCGATGCGCTGGACGGTCTTGAGGGGGACGCGCGTGGCGATGAACCGGCCGGCGAGCAGAGCCAGCGCGGAGACGGACATGAGCGCGGCGGCCGAACCGATGGCGGTGGACCAAGTGCCGTTGCTGGCCGCGAGGTTGGCGGTGGTGATCTGGGTGAGGTCGCCCCACTCGCTGATGAAGACGGCCATGAAGGCGGTGGAGTAGACGGGCCAGAAGCCCGTGACGGTCTTCGTCTCGCCGTCCTCGTCCTCGTCGTCGCCTCCACCGCGCAGCAGCATGAAGGCGCCGAACGCGAAGAGTGCGGCGGAGACGAGCTTGACGATCCAGCCGGGCAGGAGCCCGATCAGACTGCCCGCGCCGACGGCGATGGCGACATGCACGAGGAACGCCGTCGAGGTGCCGAACCATACATAGAGCGGGCGCATGCGCGTCCCCATGGCAAGGGACGCGAACATGGTCTTGTCGGGGAGCTCCGCAAGGAAGATCAGCCCGAAGGCGGTGACGATCGCCAGGGGGTCGAGATGCATTCCGGGTGGCTTTCTCTGAGGGCCGGGCCCGGATCTTCGCGAAGCCCCGTACGGAGCCAGGAGGACACTCGGCCCGGCACGACGGTGGTGCCCACACAGCGTGGACACCGTCAATGCCTGACCGAAGGTCTCGCCCGCCCACCGGATCAGTGGGCCCGGCCACCGGGAACCCGGGGGTTCCAGTGTGTCGACGACCGGTTCGCGGGGCTACTCCCCTTCGCAGCACCCCACACTACCTCACCCGTACGGAGGAGCCCAGGCCGCCACAGGCCAGGGCCCGCAAGGCCCCTGCCGGGGGCCCTGCGCCGACCGTACGTACGCCCGGTCCGGGGTCGTGTACTCCGGACGGCTCTGTCCGGTGGCCCGCTTTCGGAGCCTGTCGTGTAGTGGGAGCTGCGACCGCGATCGGGCGGGCGCTGCGCTGCCCCTGGGGCGGCCCTGAGCTGGAGGAGACTTGTATGAGGATCAACACCAGGACAGCAGCCGCGCTGGCCGCGGCCGCACTCTGCGCCGGGGTGGTCGCCGGTTGCTCCGACAGCGGGAGCGGATCGGCCTCCAAGGAAGAGCCCGCGGACTTCGCGGCGGCCTCCACCTCCCCGTCCTCGTCCGTGACGAGCTCCCCGTCGGTCAACCCGTCCGAGGAACTGGGCAAGGTATCCGTCAAGACCGGACCCTTCGGAAAGATCCTGGTCAACGGCAAGGGCCATACGCTCTACCTCTTCGAGGCGGACAAGGCGAAGAAGTCCACGTGCACCGGCGACTGCGTGGCGGACTGGCCGCCCGCGCTCGTCACCGGAACCCCGCAGGCAGGCGCCGGTGTCAAGGCGAATCTGCTGACCACCACCACGCGCAGCGACGGGACCAAGCAGGCCATGTACAACGGCCACCCGCTCTACACGTTCAGGGAAGACACCAAGCCCGGCGAGACCAAGGGCCAGGACCTGACCGAGTTCGGCGCCAAGTGGTTCGTCGTCAGCCCCGAGGGCAAGGCCATCACCACCCCGCCGCAGAGCGCGAGCCCCAGCGCGAGCACCAGCCCGAGCACGAGCGTCAGCCCGAGCGCCAGCGTCAGCCCGAGCGCGAGCTGACGCTCGGTCCCACCGCTCGGTCCCACGTTCCCGCACCGGCGGTTCCACGTCCCCGCACCGGCCCGAACACTCGGAGAGGCCATGCCGCCCATACACCGTACGCGCCGGGTGCAGCAAGTCGCCGGGCGCCCTCGACCCCGGGAAGCCGGCCGCCGAGGGCGCGTACGGCCCGCCCCCGCCGGCCACGCGGACGTGGCGGGCGGGGGCGTTCGTGTACGGCGGATCCCGGCCGGGTCAGCGCCCGGAGCCGCGCCTGCCGCCCAGGCCCGTGTCGGTCTGATCGGTGTCGTACTCGATCTGTTCCTTGCGGACCTCGGTGGAGACCTCCTTCTGCTCGGTCACCTTCTCCGTCTCCATGCGCACGCGCTCGACCGGGACGGACTCCTTGCGGATGACAGGCTGTTCGGCGTGCAGGGTCACCTCGGTCTGAGCCTCCCCGATACGGGAGCTGCGGACGCCGGACCGGTCCTCGGGCGCGATCGCCTCGTGGATGACCCGGACCTCCTCATGGCTGAGCGGTACGGAGGTGGTCACGTTCTCGGTCACCACGACCTTGCGCAGCCGGGCGTGGCCCACCTCGTGTTCCTCGGTGCTGACGTGCAGCTGCTCCTCGGACCGGATCAGTTCCTCGCCGTACCGTTCCTTGTCCTCGCCGGGCATCGAGCCGCGCACCCCGGCCATGGGCCGTGCCGCGCCGGCGGTGGTGCCGGCACCCGGCCGCGCGCCGGCAGCCGTCCCGGCCCCCGTCCGCCCCGTGCCGGAGGCCGCGCCCGTGGCCGTGCCGGAGGTCGTGCCCCTGCCCGCGGCGGTGTCCGAGGCCATGCCCAGACCGGCTCCCGTGGCGGTCAGACCGTAGTGCTTGTAGAGCTGCTTCTCCTGACTGGGGTCCAGATGCTCGTCCGCGTCCAGCCGCGGAGCCTCCTTGACGGTCTCCTTCGCGTACGGGACGTGGATGTCCTCACCCGCGCGGCGGGCGCCGGACAGCGGGACGAGGCTTTCCTTCATGCCGAACAGACCGGTCTTCACGGTGACCCACTCCGGGCGGCCCGAGCGGTCGCCCACATAGACCTGGCCGACGTTGCCGATCTTGTCGCCGTCCTTGTCGTATATGGCCAAACCGTTGAGCCTGCTGGGGTTGTCGAACACGCCATCGGCTGACATCAGCGATCACTCCTCGCGTGGGGGAAGCGCGTCTGCGGGATAGGCCCCTCACGGTCAGGCGCGCACGACTCCATCGCGCATCCGTCCGGGACCCGGGGCAACCGGGGCGGCGTGCCGGCATGGCGAGGACCTGGCCACGGGTGCCTGTCGGACCAGCGTTCACGGTGGTCGGTGCGGTGGCGGGGCCATCCGGCGCTATCCGCCATTCGGGTGAATCCGATAAGGGGCCGACCGGCCCCGGCCGTTCCGCCGGGTCATCGGCGACCCTGGAAAGTGCGCGGCGGTGCCCCGACCGCCGGAGCGGACGGATTCCGAGGGACCGGACGTACGGAGAGCGCGAGCATGTCTGTCGAACGCATCGGCCTCGTGGTGCACCGGGGCCGCGCCGCGGCCGTCGAGGCGGCGAGCGCCGTCCACGCCTGGGGCCGGGCGCACGGGATCCCCTGCACGGAGATCGATGTGTGGAACGTGCACGAACCGCGCCACGGAGGCCAGGAGGAGGCGACCGCGGCCGGCCATCCCGACCTCGTACTGACCCTCGGCGGCGACGGCACGTTCCTGCGCGGAGCCCGGATCGCCGCCAAGAACGACGCGGCGGTGCTCGGGGTCGATCTGGGCCGGGTCGGATTCCTGACCGAGGTCCCGGCGGAGAAGGTCACGCAGGCACTGGACGCCGTCCACGAGGGGCGTGCCGAGATCGAGGAGCGGATGACGCTCACGATGCGGACGTCGCGCGTGCCGCAGATGCCGACCGTCATGGAAGCGCTGCTGCGCTCCAGCCAGGTGCCGTCGCTGCCGCCACCCCACGTCCGGCCGGACACCGAGGAGGGCGACGGCTGGGGGGTGGCGCTGGACATCGTCGCCGTCAACGACGTCGTACTGGAGAAGCTCGTCCGGGACCGGCAGGTCAGCCTCGGGGTCTATATCGCGGGACGCCTTCTCGCCGCGTACTCCGCGGACGCGCTCATCGTGGCCTCCCCGACCGGGTCGACGGCCTACAGCTTCGCGGCCGGAGGCCCGGTGCTCTCCCCGCACATGGACGCCGTGGTCTTCACGCCCGTGGCCGCGCACATGACGTTCGACCGCACGGTCGTGGCGGCGCCCGACGAATCGGTGGCCCTGCGGGTACTGCCCCACTCCGGTGAGGTGGCGCTGAGCATCGACGGTCAGTTGCGCGGGGTGCTCGGGCCGGGCGACTGGGTCGGTGTGTACGGCGCCAAGTACCGGCTGCGCCTGGTCCGGTTGGGCCCGACCGACTTCTACACCCGGCTGCGCGCCCGCTTCCGGCTCACCGACGCGCCCGCGACGGCCGCGGACGGCGAATCGGCCCCGCTGTTCCGCCCCAACACCCCGGTCCCGGACGACCTGGCCCATCTGCGCCTGCCACCACCGCCCTCGGACTGACGCTTCACGGGGTGCGGAACGGGTACGCGACGACGCGTCCGTGGAGAGACGGGCGCGGGAGGTGGGAGCCGGAGCGAGGCCGAGGACGCCGGGGAGGCCGGTATGCCGAGCGCGGGAAGGCGAGGGTGACGAGGGCGTGACGAGACAGGGCAACGACGGCCACGGCCGGCACGAGACGGTGGAGGAGCGTGCGGACCGCCTCTGGGGCGAACTGCTCCAGGAACTGCGCGTGGCGCAGACGGGCGTGCAGATTCTGTTCGGATTCCTGCTCACCGTCGTCTTCCAGTCGCGGTTCACCGAACTGTCGGACACCGACAGGGCCATCTACACCAGCACGGTGATGCTCGGCGCGGCGGCGGTCGGCGCGCTGATCGGGCCGGTGTCGTTCCACCGGCTTCTGACGGGACGGCGGTTGAAGCCGAGGATGGTGGTCTGGGCCTCTCGGCTGACCGTCGTCGGGCTGGTACTGCTCTTCTGCACGATGGCCTCGGCCCTGCTGCTCATCCTGCGGCTGGCGGTGGACCACACCCTCGCCCTCTGGCTGGTCGGGGTGATGGCCGGGTGGTTCGTCGTGTGCTGGGGTGTGCTCCCCGCGTTGGCCCGTCACGCGGCGCGCTCGGAGAGCGGAGCGGGCGGGCCGGGCGGCGGACGTACGGAGGGGTGATCGCGGGCCGCACCCCCCGGCGGAGGCGCCGGAGCCTCGGAGGCTGAGCCCGTGCGAAGGCCGGCGGTTCACCCGTACGGCCCCGCTCAACCCGTTCCGGGCCGGGAGAAGACGGCATGATCAAGACGTTGCTCCAGGCATCCGGGGCGCCGGGGCGTGGTCCCGGGGCCCGACCCGAACGGGAACGGGACACATATGGCGACGCGCGCGGCACTGTTCGACGTCGACGGAACACTCGTCGACACCAACCACCTTCATGTGACCGCCTGGTGGGAGGCGTTCCGCCAGGCCGGGCACACGGTGCCGATGTCGGCGATCCACCGGGCGATCGGCATCGGCTCCGGCGATCTGATCGCGCATCTGCTCGGCGACGAGCGCGACCGTGGCCAGGACGCGCGGATCAGCGCCGCGCACACCACGCTGTACGGGACCTGCCTGGACCGGCTGCCCGCCTTCGAGGGGGCGGGCGATCTGTTGCGGTCGCTCGCCGACCGCGGCTGGCGGATCGTGCTCGCGACCTCGGCGGGCGAGGCCGAGATCACCGCGCTGCGCGGGGCGATCGACGCCGACGACGTCATCCTCGGGACGGCGGGCGCGGACGGCGTACCGGCGGGCCGGCCGGCCCCCGACCCGGTCGGCCCGGCACTGGAGCTGGCCGGGGTGCCGGCGGAACGGGCGGTGTTCGTCGGCGACTCGGTGTGGGACATGGAGGCGGCGACACGAGCCGGTGTCCGCCCCGTCGCCCTGCTGTCGGGCGGCATTCCGCGCGCGGCCCTGGAGTCCGGCGGGGCGGTGGAGGTGTACGAGGATCCGACCGATCTGCTGGCTCGCCTCGACACCAGTCTGTTCGCCGCGCTGGACGGCGGCTGAGCCCGGCTCACAGGCAGACCGCCGGGCCCGGCTCGCACGCAGGCCGCCGGGCCCGGCCGCCGCGGTCCGGCTCTCCCGTACGTACAGCGGGCGCCGTTCAGCCCGGGTCCGGGGCCCGGCGGGTCCGTGTCCACTCGCGCAGCCCCTCGGCCGGCCAGGTGTTGACGACCCGGTCGGCGGGCACGTCGCACTCCTCCGCCCGCGCGCAGCCCAGGAGTTGCCAGTCGAGCTGCCCCGGCGCGTGCGCGTCCGTGTCGATGGCGAAGAAGACCCCGGCCGCCACCGCCCGGCGCAGCAGCCGGCGGGGCGGGTCGAGCCGTTCGGGCCTGCTGTTGATCTCCACCGCGGTGCCCGATTCGGCGCACGCCTCGAACACCGCGTCCGCGTCGAACGCCGACTCCGGCCGGCTGCCGCCCGATCCGCGATCCCGCCGGCTCCGTCCGATGACCAGCCGCCCCGTGCAGTGACCCAGCACATCGGTCAGCGGATTGCGTACGGCGGCGACCATGCGCCGGGTCATCGGGGCGGCGTCCATGCGCAGCTTCGAGTGGACGGACGCCACCACCAGATCGAGCCGGTCGAGCAGTTCCGGCTCCTGGTCGAGCGAGCCGTCCGGCAGGATGTCGCACTCGATGCCGGTCAACAGCCGGAACGGCGCCCACCGCTCGTTCAGCTCCGCGATCACATCGAGCTGTTCGCGCAGCCGCCCGGCCGTCAGCCCCCGGGCCACGGTCAGGGTGGGGGAGTGGTCCGTGAGCACGGCCCACTCATGACCGAGCGCGGCCGCCGTCCCCCCCATCTCCTCGATGGGACTGCCGCCGTCCGACCAGTCGGAGTGCAGATGGCAGTCACCGCGCAGCGCCGCGCGCAGTGTGTGTCCACGCTCCGCGAGCGGCCCGGCGGCCTCCTGCTCCAGCCGCGCCAGATACTCCGGAACGGAGCCCTTCACCACGGCTTCCACGACCTGCGACGTCTTGGGACCGATGCCGCGTACCCGGCCGAGCGTGCCCGCCTCGGCGCGTCGCGCGACCTCCTCGGCGGGCATGCCCGCCACCACCGCCGAGGCGGTACGGAACGCGCGCACCCGATAGGTCTCGGCCCGCGAGCGCTCCAGCAGAAAGGCGATCCTGTCGAGAGCCTCCACCGGATCCATGGCGCCCCCAGTGTGTCGGTGGCCTGTCGGCGGGCTTCCGGTCCGGCGGCGAGGTCCCGCCGCCGGGTTCGCGCCGCCGGGGATTCGCTCCGTCGGCGGGTGTCCGGTCCATTGTCCGCGCGCGGGTCGCGCCGCGCATGGCGAGGCCCCGCGGACGGGGGATGCCGCGGGGCCTCGCACTGCGCGAGGAGTACGTCGGGGTGGCCGCCCCACCGGGGCGGCCCGCCCGCTCCGTACCTCCTCGACTCTTCACACCACCTGTGCCGCGGGGAGTCCGGCCGACGCGCCCCTGGCGGGCGAGCAGTCGTCCGGTCCATGCCTCATGGCCGGGTCACCGTCGTCCGGGCCGCCGAGTGTTGGCGGTGAAGTCCGGACGGCGTCCGGCGTGGCGGCGGGGCGGTGTGTGGGGAGCGGTCGGTCAGTTTCCAGCGGTACGACGCTTGCGCGCGGCCCACATGATGCCCGCTCCGGCGACCAGTACGACGGCGGCCGCACCGGCGATGAGCGGGGTGGAGCTGGAGGAACCCGTCTCGGCGAGGTCGTCCCCGGCCGGGCTCGGCTGCGACGACGGAACCGCGGGCGCCGAGCTGTCGGCCTCGTCCGTGGGCGTGACCGTCGACGAAGGCGTCGGCTTGGGCGCCTCGGTGGTGGGCGTCGCCTCCGAAGGCGTCGGCGTCGGCTTCGGGGTCCCCGAGGACGGCGGCTGGGTGGGCTCCTCGCAGACCGGAGCGGTCTTCGTCTCGTCCTTCGAGAACTGGTCGCCGTCGGCGGCCACCACGACGAGACGAACGCTCAGCTCGCTCTTGTGCTCGGGAAGGTCGAGCTTCTTGTGGAAGTCGTTCTTGAAATTCTCCGTGGGCAGCAGGTCCTTGCCGTCCACGGTGACCGTCACCGTGTTCTTGTCGCTGTTGCCGTAGGCGGTCAGGTCGAGGCTGACCTCGGAGCAGGTCACCGACCACGTCGGCGTGTGCGCGGACGCGGGGACGGCCGACAGGCCGACACCGAGCGCACTTGCCGTGGCGACGGTTATGAGGGCGCTTCTGCGCCGCCATGATCCGCTGAATAGAGTCACAAAATCCTCCGCGATAACCGCGCCGCCCACGATGACGGCGCGCGCGCACAGTACCGCCATTCGCACCGGTCCCCTCAACCGCCCCATCCAACTCTCGCTCTCCGCGCACCCCATGGACCTGCTGAGACGTCGGAAAGTAGTCCGCCGGGCGGGCTCGGGCGGCGGGGGCGTGGCCACTGATCACATCCGGCCGCCCGGCCGGATCTCGCCGTCCTCGCTGATGACGCCCATGATTGCGGGGCCAGGAGGGAACGGAGGACGGTGTCCGTGCCCGAATACACCTCGGCTCATTGCGGTCCGGGCAAAAACTCCGTCAATATTCCGGCGGCAGTTTCCCGTTGCTCCGCGAACGAGCGATTCACGCCAGAACGGTGGCCGGGAGAGGCGCGGCACCGCCCCGCCCTTTCCCGGTCCGGTATATCGGCCGGTCTTAAGGGCTGTCCCGGCGCGGCAGCGCTTCCCGTACCCATTGGCACGCGTCCCGTCCCCATTGCCAGGTGGCGGCCAGCCGGGGGTATCGCTCACGCGTTTCGCGAGAGGCGCGGTCCAGCTCCTCCATCAGCCGCTTGGAACGGTTCTCCATGTCCAGCTCGTCCAGGATCCGGTCGATCTCCGCGAGCAGCGCGCCATGGAGCTGCCACTGACGAGGGTGCCGCTGGACGCCTTCCAACAGCAGCCCCGCCAGCCGTTCCCGGCTCGCGTTCGCCGCTTCCAGATCCTCAGTGAGCCGTGCCTCGGCGGTCTCCGCGCTCTGGCTGACCTCCGTGGTGACCAGTACGGCGAAGCTCACGACGGCGTCGGCGACCCGGGCCAGCAACTCCTGGAGCGCGGTCCCCACCTCCTGCGGGAACAGCGGTTCCTCCGTACGCTCCTTGGCGAGGTCGGTCAGTGTCCTGGCCAGTACGCGCAGCACGACCGTGCAGATCTCCAGGGTGTCGAGACCGGTACGCAGCACCACGCGGTGCAGCAGCCCTTCCTTGACCCGGGGGTTGAGCCGGACGCTGTCCTCGGCCTGCCGGAGATCCGCGTCCACCTCGCTGATGTCGTGGTCGAGACGGCGCGCCTCGTGCAGCCGGTCGGCGGCGCGCTCCACCGGAGTGGTCTCCGTCAGCCCCTCCCCGATGCGCAGCAGCAACTGGCGCATACGGCGGGAGAGATCCTCGATGGACTGGCCGGCGGTACGGACCCACACCGGCGGTACGAACAGGAAGTTGAACAGCAGCCCCACCACCGCGCCGATCAGCGTCTCCAGCACCCGGTCCCAGGCGGTCGACGCCACCCGTGTCACCCCGAGGACGAGCATCGCGCTGATCGCGACCTCCGGCACGAACTCGTCCACCCGGACCAGCCGTCCGACGATCAGCGAGGCCACGATGATCAGCCCCAGGCTCCACCAGGTCAGCCCGACCAGCACACTGAAGCCGCTGGCCACCAGCACCCCGGCGACGACGGAGTTCACCCTGCGGATGCCGGTGGTGAGGGTCGAGTAGAGCGTGACCTGGACGACGAGCAGCGCCGTCAGGGGAGCGGTCAGCGGCGCCGGCTCGTCGCTCAGCCACAGGGCGACCACGTAGGCGATCGTCGCGGCGGCGGCCGACCGCATCGTCTGTACCAGGATCGGCTGCGGGCGCCGTCCCTTCACCAGCTCGGCCACCGGCTCTCCCACGGCGTTTCGGACAAGACGCACGACCTCACCCTTCCCCCGCCGGGCCCGCTCGGCTCGCCCAACTCGTCCGGACCGCCCGGGAGGGAAACCCGCCGACGCCCCGGGCAGGGCCAAGGGGCCGACGCCGGGACCGCCCCGCTCGCGCACAGCGGTGCCCACGGCAGCCCGCGATTCATTCATCCGTCCGAGTGCCCCCGCACGCGTTACCCGGCTACGGCCCGAGGGTTGATCAGGTCCTTCCCGACACCACGGAGGCTCCGCGGAGGAGCGGCAAGCCGGAACGGTGGCGCGCGAGCGGCTCGGTGCGCGGCCGGCCGAGCGGTTCGGGGCCTTCCTGGTGCAGACCCCGCGGCCGCTCTCGCGTACCCTGAATCAGCTCCGTACGAACATGCTCACCGACCGGTGGGCGGTGCGCGGACGGGCACTCTCACCACCCCGGCCCGCACCCGGTGGAACCGGCCGACGCGGTACGCCGGAGGAGCAGCCGGGACCGGCGGCGCCACGCTCCGGCCACCTGCGGTGATGCGGGACGGGGAATGATGAGGTAGACACCTTCCCAGCGGGTCGATCGGCATTCGGGCCGCGCGGCCGCTCGACTCTCCGAACGGTTGTGCATGCCTTCTTCACCGTCCCGTCAGGATCCGTCGCAGGAACCGAGCACGGGGGCCGCGCCGAACGCGCGTCCGCAGCATCACGACATCTTCCTCGAACCGCGCTACACCGTGGAACTGCCACCGCTGCCCGACGGCGAGGGGGAGGACGAGCCTTCCATGGACAGCGTGTTCGACCGTCCGGCGGCCCGCCGCCGCACGCCCACCCCGCGCCGCGGATAGCCGGGGACGAGGCGCGGCGGACCGCCCCGACGGGCCGGGTGACACCGGATCATCACCCGGCCTGCCGGCCGTCCGCCCAGACGATCCCGTAGTACTTCAACTGCTCGTCCTCCGAGACGAGCCGCATCCCGACCGCTGTCATGACGCGCTGGGACGCGGTGTTCTCGTGGTCGGTGTCGCCCTGGACACGGGTGATACCGCTGGTCCGCGCGAATCGCAGCAGTTCGCGCAGGGCCTCGGAGGCGTATCCCCTGCCGTGCTCCGACGGGATCAGGCCGTAGCCGATCGTGACGGTGAGGTTCTCGTCCGGGGCGCCGTGGAAACCGAGCCCGCCTATGGCGTATCCGTCCTCGCGACGGCGGATCTCGTACGGGCCGAAGGGCTGGGGATCACCGGTGATCGCACAGGTCGTCAGATAGCGTCTGGCCCCCACCATGTCGCCGTCGGCGGGATACCCGGGCGCCCAGCGGTCCCCGTCCGCCGGTTCGGCCGCGGCCACCCGCTCGGCCTCCAGAACATTCAACGGATGAAGCACGAGCCGCTCAGTCACAAGATCGTCCATGACACGGAGACGTATCACGCGCCGCGGTGGCACCACACGTGTTTCATCCGATGTGCATGCCCCGTGCGCCGCCACGTAGGGCGTCCGCCCCTCCGTATGACCCTGACGGCCGGTCCCAGGGCGTCAAGATCGCGTCAAGGTCCGCGCGGCCGGCGGCAGGGCCGCGTCAAGACCCCCGGCGGCCCGGGTTCCCGGAGGCCGCCGAGGGAAGATCCAAGTCGAGGGCCGTTGCTGCGGTCCTGAATCCGGCGGCCGGACCGGTGGGGTCCGGCGTCCGAGGCATGACGGCGAGGTGGACCATGAGATTCCCGCTTCGCGACCGCATCGCACTGGGCGCGGCGCTGATCGCCCCTCTCGCGGTCGCCCTGTTGCTGCTGCCGCTCCGTTCGGGCATGGCGAGCGCCGATCTGGCGCTGATCCTCGTCGTGGTCGTCGTGGCGGTCGCCGCCATGGGCAACCGCGTCGCCGGCGCGGTGGCCGCGCTGTCGGCGGCCCTGTGGTTCGACTTCTTCCTGGCCCGGCCGTTCGAACGGTTCAGCATCACCGGCGCGAACGACATCGAGACCGCGGTGCTGCTGCTGGCGGTGGGGCTCGCCGTGTCGCAACTGGCCGCCCACGCGAGACGGCTGCATGTCATGACGGTGGTGGACGCCGGGCTGCTCGGCCGGATCCATGACACCGCACGGCTCGCGCAGTCCACCGGCTCGCCCGACGCCGTGGTCGACCAGGTGAGCCGGCATCTCGTGGAGATCCTGAGGCTGCGCGGTTGCCGGTTCGAGTACGGCAGTCTCCTCGGCCATCCGGCGCGGCTGGAGCAGGACGGCACGCTGACCGTGGACCGCAAGCCGTGGGACATCGAACACCTCGGCTGGCCGGAGGGCGACATCGAGCTGCGGGCCTCGGGCGGCGGGCACTACGTGGGGCGGTTCATGCTCCGGCCCAACCCCGGCCTCGTACCGTCCAAGCAGGTGCGGCTGGTGGCGGTGACCCTCGCCGATGACGCCGGGGCCGCTCTCGACACCGTGGGTCCGGCCCTGAACGCCGGCTGAGGCCCGGCGGCCCGGCGGCCGGTGGCCCAGGCTGGGCGACGACTCAGCGCAGGGGGAAGGACGCGCCGCGTTCCGCGTCGGGCCGGGGGCCGAAGATCCGGCGCTCGCTCTCCTGGATCGGTACGTCGTTGATGCTGGCCTCCCGGCGCGACATCAGGCCGTTCCCGTCGAACTCCCACAGCTCGTTGCCGTACGAACGCCACCACCGGCCGTCCGCGTCATGGCTCTCGTACTGGAAGCGCACCGCGATGCGATCGCCCTCGAAGGCCCACAGGTCCTTGCGCAGCGCGTACTCCAGCTCGCGTTCCCACTTCCGCGTGAGCAGTTCGACGATGGCGTCCCGGCCGGTGACGAACGTGTCCCGGTTACGCCACCGCGAGTCCTCGGTGTAGGCGAGCGAGACCTTGTGCGGATCGCGGGTGTTCCACGCGTCCTCGGCGGCCTGGACCTTCTGCTTCGCCGTATCGAGGGTGAACGGCGGCAGGGGCGGACGGGTGCTCATCACGGGCTCCTTCTGGCGCGGAGTGGTGGGGACGGGTGCGGACCGGTATCGGTGCGGACCACGAGGGAGAACCAGCGTTCTCCGCTCTCGTTGCTACGCTAGAGAACGATGGTTCTCCGGTCAAGGAACGAAGGGGCGAGGAACGGGTGGGGAGCGTGGCGAGGATGGACGGTGCGGCCGCCAGGGAACAGGCGCTGGACGCGGCGGAGCGGCTGTTCTACGCCCGCGGTGTCCAGAGCGTCGGCATGGACGACATCCGCGGCGCGTCCGGGGTCTCGCTCAAGCGGCTCTACCAGCTCTTCCCCGCCAAGGACCAGCTGGTCGAGGCGTACCTCGCGCGGCGCGACCTCGTGTGGCGCCGCCGACTGGCCGACCGGGTGGAGCGCCACCGGGATCCCGAGGAACGGATCCTGGCGGTCTTCGACCATCTGCACGCGTGGTTCGGCGAGCCGGACTTCCGCGGCTGCGCCTGGATCAACGCGTACGGCGAACTCGGCGCCACCTCACCCCGGGTCGCGGCGCAGGCGCGGGCGCACAAGCTGGCCTTCAAGCGGTATCTGGCCGGTCTGGTGGCCGACGCGGAACTTCCCCCGGACACGGCCGATCAGCTCCAACTCCTGGCCGAGGGCGCCATGGTGACCGCCGCGATACAGGACACCGCGGAACCGGCGCTGCGGGCGCGGGAGGCCGCCGTCCTGCTGGTGCGGACCGCGCGCTGACGAGCCCTCCGCCGAGGAGACGCTCCGGGGCGCGGACGGGCTGGTCATTCCTCCGCGTCGCGGACCAGGAGCGCGATCTGTACCCGGTTCTCGACCGCCAGCTTGGCGAACAGGCCGCCGGTGTGTGCCTTGACGGTCGCGATGCTGATATGCAGCCTCCGGGCGATCTCCGGGTTCCCCAGCCCGTCCGCGATGGCCCGAGCGGTTTCGAGTTCCCGTTCGGTCAGTGTGGACAGCTGTTTCCGCGCGGCTTCGCGCGATGAGCCGCGAGCGTGAGAGGACCGCGGACCGGTGGCCGCGGCGATCACCCGCGCCGCGGCCGCCGCAGACAGCACGGGGTCGCCGACCGCGACGGTCCGCACCGCGTCGAGAATCCGCTGCGGTGGGGTGTCCTTGAGGACGAACCCGAGTGCTCCGGCGCGCAGCGCGCCCAGCACCAGATCGTCGGAGTCGAATGTGGTCAGCATGAGCACCCGGGGCGGCGTCGGCCGGGTGAGAAGCTCCCGGGTCGCGCTGAGACCGTCACGGCCGGGCATCCGCACGTCCATCAGCACGACGTCCGGCCGCTGTTCGGCCACCACGGTGAGAGCGGCGTCCCCGTCGGCCGCCTCCCCGACGACGGTCAGGTCCGGTTCGCCGCCGATGACGAGCCGCAGCGCCATCCGTACCAACTGGTCGTCGTCGACGATGACGACACGCACCGGCTCCTGTTCGCTGTCCACTCATGCTCTCTTTTCGTGGGTGGGGTCCGGCCAGGGCAGTCGCGCGGTGAGGACGTAGCCGTCCTCGGGTGTGGGGTGATGGCTGAGTTCGCCGCCGGCGAGGCCGACTCGTTCGGTGAGCCCGAGCAGGCCGAATCCCGACGCCGGTGGTCGTGCGGTTTGCGTGGCGGCCGGGGAGTTGCGGACGCTGACGTGGAGTGTGTCGCCGGCCGTTCCTTCGACGGTGATGTGTATGCGTGCGCCTGGAGCGTGTTTGGCGGCGTTGGTCAGTCCTTCTTGGACGACCCGGTAGCAGGTCCGTCCGACGGTGTCGGACGGTGTTCCCGTCACGGTGGTGGTGAGCGCGACGTCCAGTCCGGACGTGCGGGCGTCGGACACCAGGCCGGGGATGCGATCGAGGGAGGGCTGCGGTGGTTCCGGGCAGCCCGGGTCGGCCCGGAGCACACCGAGGACATCCCGTAGTTCTTCCAGCGCTTGGTGGGAGCCCTCGGCGATGCCGCGGACCAGCACGCGGCTCTCCTCGGCCCTGAGGTCGCCGCGGTGATCCAGCACTCCGGCCTGCAGGGCGACCAGGGAGATCCGGTGCGCGAGCACGTCATGCATCTCGCGGGCGATCCGGTTGCGTTCCAGGGCCCGTGCCTGCGCCGCTCGTGCGGCCTGTTCCCGTTCCGCGCTCTCCGCCCGGTCCCGCAAGGACAGCACTTCGACACGCCGCGCGCCGACGGCCATGCCCACGGCCACCGCGATGCCCGCGGTCAGCGTCGGCAACGTCAGCTGGAACCACCACGTGCCGGGCGCGCTCTGGACCGGGTAGAACCCGACAGCCAACTGTGACGCGGTCACGTAGGCCAGCACGACGACCCCGGTCTCCACCGGACGACGACGCGTGGAGACCGAGCCCAGCGCCACCAGCGCGGCGCCGGTGGCGAGTGCCGACGCGGTCGAGGCGATCGCGATCGTCATGGCGACGGTGAGAGGGAACCGCCGCCGCCACAGAAGCGCCGTCAGACAGCCGAAAGCCACCAGCGGATCACCGATGAGGAACCAGGAGCCCGTTTCCGCCGCCTGCCACCGCAGCAGCACACCGGTGGAGAGCCAGAGCGGTATGCCCACGGCCACGGCCGCCGCCAGTCGCCAGGTCTGCTGCCACCACCCGAGCCGTGGCGCGACGTCGATGTTCACCCGGTCATTATCGCGAAACCACGCGGCCGGTGAATCGGACCGCGGGCCAATTCGCCCTGGACCGGAGTCGAATCGCCGCTTGGCCCGGGGTCGAAGACGGTACGAGCCGCCGGGCCGATGTGCCGGCCGCGTCGCACGAACAGACTCCTTCACGTGCCGGGACAACCGGACATGAGGCCGAGCGGGCCGGTCGTTCCGGGGGAATCCGCGGCCGGGAAACGGCCTGACACGATCCGGCGCCCCGTGCGCCCTCCAGGAGGACACCAGATGCACCCGACCCTGTCCCTCGCTCTCGCCGCCACCACACTGGCGGCGACCATGACGGGAGTACCGGCGGCAGCGACGCCGTCCACACCGCGGTGGGGCCCGTGCCCGGAGGAGACCGCCTCGCTCCCTCTCGAGTGCTCGACGCTCGAAGTCCCCCTGGACTACCGGGATCCGGACGGCAGGAAGATCGAGATCGCGATCTCCCGGCTGCCGAGCGCGAAACCGTCCCAGCGCCGCGGCGTGCTGCTGACGAATCCGGGCGGCCCCGGCGCCGCGGGACTCGGCTACCCGGCCGTTCTCGCCGCCTCCGGGCTGCCACAGGAGGTGCGGGACTCCTACGACGTGATCGGCTTCGACCCGCGTGGCGTCGGCCGCAGCGCGCCGGTGACCTGCGATCTGACGGAGGACCAGATGGCGCGCGGCAACTTCCCGCCGTACGCGCACACCGCGGCCGATGTCGCGCGGTCGGCCGGGAACGCGCGGACCATCGCCGAGCAGTGCGCCACCTCACGGACGGCGGGGACGCTGCCGCACATCACCACCGCGAACACCGCGCGCGACATGGACCGGATCCGGGCGGCGCTGGGCGAGCCGAAGCTGTCGTACCTCGGTGCCTCCTACGGCACCTACCTCGGTGCGGTGTACACGGCGATGTTCCCGGAGCGCGGCGACCGGATCGTGCTCGACAGCAACCTGGGCCCCGGCGGTTACGACGTCACGGCCATGCGGATGTTCGCCCGTGGGCTGGAGGACCGGTTCCCGGACTTCGCGGCGTTCGCCGTCGCGCACCCCGAGTACGGTCTGGGCACCACACCGCAGCAGGTCACCGCGGAGTTCTTCGATCTCGCGGAGCGGTTGGAGGCGAACCCGGTCCAGGGCGTCGACGGGACGCTGTTCCGCGGGATCACGCTCGACCACCTCTTCAGCGATGTGACCATGCGCCGGCTGGCTGAGATCTGGCAGGCGCTCGACACGGACGGGCCGCTGCCGCCCGGTCAGCCGCTGACCCCGCCGGGCAGCCTCACATCCAGCCGTTACCACGTCATCTGCGGTGATTCGCAGTGGCCGGAGACGGTCCGGAAGTATCAGAAGGACGTCGCGGTCGACCGGCTGAACTACCCGATGCTGGGCGGGTCCACGGCCAATATCGGACCGTGCGCGTTCTGGCCGGACGAGCGGGTCGAGCAGCCGGTGCGCATCGGTGACCGGGGACCGTCGAACATCCTCATGGTGCAGAACGAGCGTGACCCGGGAACGCCGCTGGCCGGCGCCCGGAAGCTGAGGCGGGCCCTCGGGGAACGGGCCGTGATGGTGACCGCCGACCAGGGCGGGCACGGTGTCTATCTCTTCGGCCGCAACATGTGCGCGAACGACGCGGTGACGGCATTCCTGACCACCGGACAGCGCCCGCCCCAGGACCTCGCCTGCGCGGCCGGGCCGAAGGGATGACGGGAACGGGACCGGAGACGACAGCCGGCTGCCCGGCGGCGGGGTGGGCCGAGCCGCTCCACGGCCTTCGCCGGCAGCGCCCGCACCCTCATCCGCTACCGCGAAACCCGCCCCTGCGGATGACCTGTCAGCGGCGCCCCACCGGCCCGGGGCGCTCCTCCGGCAGCCGGCCCGCCGCGAGGGCCGCGGCGAGCGTGGCGTGGTCGGCCGCGTTGCGGTCGGCGTAACGCAGCGCGAAGTCGGCCATGGCGCGGTCGAAGGCGTCGGAGCCACCGAGGTAGTGCGCGATCGCGATCCGGTCGCCGGACCGGGCGTGCGCGCGGGCCAGCGCCGCGCCGCACAGCCGCGCGTAGTCGTGCAGCAGGGGCGGCGACATGTCCTCGACGACGAGGGAGCCCTTCATGTCACGCAGCTGACGCCAGTAGAAGTGCCGGCCCTCGGGCCCGGTCACCCACCCGAGGAAGATGTCGCTCGCCGCCTGGAGCAGCCGCTGTCCCGCCACCACCCGGTGGCCCTGGTGCGGGTAGACGCTCTGCTGCAGATGGGGTTCGAGTACGGACCGTTCCGCCTCCCTGATCTGGAGGAACAGCGGATCCCCGGCGTGCCGGCCCTCCAGCAGCACGATGTAGCAGCGGGTCCCGACGCTGCTGACGCCCACGACCTTGCGGGCCGCGTCGATGAAGCGGAACCGGTCGAGGAGTGTGCGCCGCTCCTCCGGGAGTGTGCTCCGGTAGCCGATGAAGATCCGGCGGAGCACGGCCATGTCGAGCCGGCTCACCGGTTCGAGCAGGGGCGGGTCGGGGGTGATCCTGCGCTGCCCGTCCGGCGCGTCGGTGAGCATGTCCAGCGTCCGCAGCCCGATGCGCTCCCCGGCGCGCGCCAGCTGCGACTCGACCCGCTTGCGGTGTTCCGCACGCATGAGCGGAAGGATGTCCTCGGCGTCGAGACGCTCGTACCAGACATCGAGTTCACCGCGGGCGGACAGCCGCCGCATCGACGTCCGGTAGGCGGCGGACGCGGTGTGTACGGCCTGCCGGGTGTGGGCCTCGGAGTGGCCGTTCTCGCCGGCGGCGACCGCGATGCTCGCGGCGAGCCGCTTCACATCCCACTCGAAGGGGCCGGGAAGCGTCTCGTCGAAGTCGTTGAGGTCGAAGAGCAGCGCGCGCTCGGGCGAGGCGAACACACCGAAGTTCAGCAGATGGGCGTCCCCGCAGAGCTGGACGGTGAGTCCCGTGCGGGGCTGGGTGGCCAGATCCGCGGCCATCACGGCGGCGGCGCCGCGCAGAAAGGCGAACGGGGAGGCGGCCATGCGCTCGTAGCGCAGCGGCAGCAGTTCGGGGACGCGGTTGGCGGTCTGGCGCGCCAGCACGGTGAGCGGATCGAGCCGGTCGGCGGCGGGTATCCACAGACCGTGCGAGGAGCGGGACGCCTCTTTGCGTGCGGCCCGGCCGCGCTCCGCCCGGTCCGCGGGAGTGGTCATCACGGCCCCGCTCCCTCCGCTGGTCGGTGACGCCGTATCGCCGGTGAGCACGAGCATCGCGTTCCGGGGCCGGGGGAGCCCGGCGTGACGGCCATTCGGGTGGTTTTCATACGGGAATACACCGCGACGGCGGACAGCGGAGCATTCTCGGATTACGGCGTGTCGGCCATCGACGCGTGCCATGCTCGATAAGCGCCCTCAACCCCACGCGACAACGCAACACAGCACGTTCACAGGGCGATTCGGGGAGGTCGGATGGATCCGGTCCGGAAATCCACAGACACGTCGCCGGCCGGTACGGGCCGGTCGCCCGCGCGAACGGGACCACCACCCGCCGACGCGCGCCCCTCGCCCGCGGGGACGGGTCCGCCGTCCGCCGGGACGGGCCGGTCCCCCGGGGATACGCCACCGGCGCAGGACCGCACGGGCCAGACGCGCAGGGCACGGCGCCGCGAGCGGCTGCTCACGACCGCCACCGAACTGTTCACCACACGCGGTTACCCGGCCACGTCCATCGAGCGGATCTGTGTCACCGCGCGGGTCTCCATCCGCGCGTTCTACGAGGAGTTCGAGGGGCGCGAGGCGCTGCTGATCGCGCTGCACAACGATGTCGCCCGTTCGGGCATGGAAGCCGCCCTGACCGTCCTCAGCGATCCCGCGGCGGAGTCCGCCGACACCCGTGCCAGGATCACGGCCCTGACCCGCGCCTACGTGGACGCCGTCACCGCCGATCCCGCGGCCACCCGGATCGCCTTCATCGAGGTCATCGGCGCCGGACGCGCGGTGGAGGAGCACCGGCTGCTCTGGCGCGGCCTGTGGACCGATTTCCTGATCGGGGAAGCCGAGCGCGCCGTGGAGCGCGGCGAGGCCGTACGGCGCGATTACGCGCTCGCCATGGTCGCCCTCATCGGGGCGGTCAACGAACTGGTCGGGCACTGGGCCCGTAACACCGACGCTTTCTCGCCGCCGATGCTGGCCGACGAACTGGTCCACCACGCTCTCGCCGTCCTCGGTCTCTCCGTCCGCCCCGGCGCACCCGGACTTCCCACGGACGGCGCGGTCGGCGAGGACGGCGAAGACCGTGCGGACGGTGTGGACGGCGTGGGCAGTGTGGGCAGTGTGGGCAGTGTGGACGGCACGCGCAGCGGCCTGGCGGACGAAGGGAAATGACGCGATGACCGGACTCTGGCACCAGGTCCTGCGCACCATGTCCCAGCCGGGCGCGTCCCCCGACGACGATCTGCTCGCCCGGGCGGCGGCGGACATCGCGCTGCGTGAACACCCTCATCCGCCCGCCGACGCCCAGGTGGTGCTGGAGATCGCCCGCAACGAGTTCGCCGCCGTCCTCACGGTCGGGCAGGCACGGACGGCCCTGGACCGCGCGCGCCGGACGGCGAAGGACGGACCGGGCCGGTGAGCGTACGGAGCGGCGGTGGGCCGGCGGCGAGCGAGGCGGCCACGCGGCGCGCCGGACCCGCGCTGAACAGGCACCGCGTGAGCCTCGGCGCGTACGCCGCGCTCCCGGACGGATAGCCTGTGACCACGATGAACCGTTTGACGACACCCTGGGGCGAGTTCGGCCTCACCCGATTCCCCGAGCATCCCCGCGACACGCTGCGCGCGTGGGACGCCGCCGACGAGTATCTGCTGCGGCACCTCGCGGGAGCCGACACGGGGCAGGGGGACGCAGGACGGCCGGGCGCCGCGCCGGCGGACACGGGCCAGGCGGACACGGGCCAGGCGTACGCGGGCCAGGCGGACACGGGCCCGGCGGGCGACGCGCCGGAAGGCACCGAACCGACGGACCTGTCGGGCACGGTGGTCGTCGTCGGGGACCGCTGGGGCGCCCTGACCACGGTGCTCGCCGCGCGCCGGCTCGAACAACTCGTCGCGGACCCGCTCGTCCAGATCACCGACTCGTATCTCACCCAGCAGGCGACCCGTGCCAATCTGCGCCGCGCCGGAGTCGGCGGTGATTCCGTACGGCTGCTCTCGGCCAGGGACACCCCGCCGGAACGCGTCGACGTGCTGCTGATCCGCGTCCCCAAGAGCCTGGCGCTGCTGGAGGACCAACTGCACCGTCTCGCCACGGCGGTGCATCAGGGGACCGTGGTCATCGGCACGGGACGGGTCACCGAGATCCACACCTCCACACTGAAGCTGTTCGAGCAGATCCTCGGCCCGACCAGGACCTCGCTCGCGGTCAGAAAGGCACGGCTGATCCTCGGCACGGCCGCGCCGGGGCGTACCCGCACCGCCAGCCCCTGGCCGCACAGCTACGCGCTGCCGGAAGGGCTCGGAACCGTATCGGGCCGTACGGTCGTCAACCACGCGGGGATCTTCTGCGCCGAGCGGCTCGACATCGGTACGCGCTTCCTGCTGCGCAATCTGCCCCGGCGCCACGGCCCCGAGCACGTGGTCGACCTCGGCTGCGGCAACGGTGTCGTGGGCACGGCCATGGCGCTGGAGAACCCGGCGGCCCGGGTGACCTTCATCGATGAGTCCTTCTCGGCGGTGGCCTCGGCCGAGGCCACCTTCCGCAAGAACGTCGACGCCGGGACAGCGGCCGAGTTCGTCCTCGGCGACAGCATGACGGACGTACCGGCGGGGACGGTCGATCTCGTGCTGAACAACCCGCCGTTCCACACGCATCAGGCGACCACCGACGCGACGGCCTGGCGGATGTTCACCGGGTCACGCGCCGCGCTGCGGCCCGGCGGCGAGCTGTGGGTCGTCGGCAACCGCCACCTCGGCTACCACACCAAGCTGCGGCGGCTCTTCGGCAACTGCGAGACCGTGACCAGTGATCCGAAGTTCGTCATCCTGCGGGCCGTCAAGCGCTGAGCCGGCTGTAGACGTCGGCCCGGCCACCGGGCCTTTTGGGGCTTCCTCCAGGCGCCTCGCAAACGCGCTGGATGATTGACGTGAGAATTGTATGTGCGAGCGAATACGGCCTATCTTGTCGCACATGCAGTCCTACACCATCGGTCAGGCGGCCAGGCTTCTCGGGGTGAGCCCCGACACCGCGCGCCGCTGGGCCGACGCGGGCCGGGTCGCGACCCATCGCGACGAGGGCGGGCGCCGGCTCATCGACGGCCGCGCGCTCGCGGCGTTCTCCATCGAGCTCGCGCAGAACGACACGGGCGAGGAGGACATCTCGTACACCTCGGCCCGTAACGCGTTTCCCGGCATCGTCACCGCCGTGAAGCTCGGCGATGTCGCCGCCCAGGTGGAGATCCAGGCCGGTCCGCACCGGCTGGTCTCCCTGCTGACCCGGGAAGCCGTCGAGGAACTGGGTCTTGAGGTTGGCGTACAGGCCACCGCCCGCGTGAAGTCCACCAGCGTGCACATCGACCGCACGTGACCCGCGCGGTTCCCGAGGCGTCGTGGCGCGCGCCGTGCCGCCGCCGTTCCCCGGGCCCTCGCGGCCCGCTGGCCTTCCGTGCCGCGTTCCGTACCGCTTTTCGTGCCGCTTTTCGTACCGCCCCGAGGCGTCGCCCGTCCCCGGCGCTCCTGTCACTGTCCGCTCGCGTGCCCATACCGGGCCCGTACCGCCAAGGAGTCCACCCTCATGTCTCTCGCCCTCACCCGGCGCCGTGCCGCGACCGTGCTCATGACCGCCGCCCTGCTCGTGCCGCTGGCCGCCTGCGGCGGTGAAAGCGACAGCGAGAAGGACTCCGACGCGGGCTCCACCGCCGAGGCGTCGGCGAGCGGCGCCCACGCGGCGGATCTGACCGTGCTGGCCGCCTCTTCGCTGACCGATGTGTTCAAGACGGCGGGCGCCGCCTACGAGAAGGCGCACCCGGGCACGAAGGTGACGTTCTCCTTCGCCGGTTCGCAGGAGCTGGCCGCCCAGGTCAAGCAGGGCGCTCCGGCCGACGCGCTGGTCACCGCCGACACGAAGACGATGGACGGTCTCCGCGGCGACACCGGCTCCCCGAAGATCATCGCCAAGAACCGGCTGGTGATCGCCACCGGCGAGGGCAACCCGGACCGCATCGAGAACCTGAAGGACCTCGCCGACCCCGAGCTGAAGGTCGTCCTGGCCGCGCCCGAGGTGCCCGTCGGCCGCTACAGCAAGCAGGTCCTGGACGCGCAGAAGATCGTGGTCAAGCCGGTCTCGCAGGAGCCGAACGTGCGCGCCGTGCTGAGCAAGGTCGAGCTGGGCGAGGCCGACGCGGGCATCGTCTACAAGACCGACGCCGAGTCCGCGACCGGCAAGGTCGACGCCGTCGCCATCCCCGACGCGCAGAACGCCATCGCCGACTACCCCGCCGCCACCCTCAAGACCTCTCAGCACACGGAGGCCGCCGCCGCGTTCGTCAGCTGGCTCAGCGGGCCCGAGGCGCAGAAGATCCTCCAGGACGCCGGGTTCCAGAAGCCGTAGCCCCCCAGCGACTCCACCTCCCAGGACCCCCGATGAGACGCATGCGCGCCCGAGGCACCGGCGCTCCCGTCGCGCTGGCGCTTCCCGCGCTGCTCGCGATCGCGTTTCTGCTGCTGCCCCTGCTCGGCATTCTCGTCCGTACACCCTGGGGTGATCTGGGGACGCATCTCACCACTCCTGGTGTGGTGGAGGCGCTGCGGCTGTCGCTGCTGGTCTCCTTCTGGGCGCTCGGTCTCTCCCTGATGCTCGGGGTGCCTCTGGCCTGGCTGCTGGCCCGGGTGAGGTTCCCGGGCAAGACGCTGGTACGCGCGCTGGTCCTGCTGCCGATGGTGCTGCCGCCCACGGTCGGCGGGGTCGCGCTGCTGCTCGGCTTCGGCCGGCGGGGGCTGCTCGGGCCGTGGCTGGAGGGCTCCTTCGGCATCACCCTGCCGTTCCACACCTCGGGCGCGGTGATCGCCGCGACGTTCGTGGCGATGCCGTTCCTCATCATCAGCCTCGAAGGCACCCTCGCCGGAATGCGGCCCGCCTACGAGGAGACCGCCGCGTCCCTGGGCGCCTCGCCGGTACGGGTGTTCCTCACCGTCACCCTGCCCATGGTCGCCCCGGGGCTCGCCGCGGGCGCCGCGCTGACCTGGGCGCGCGCCCTCGGCGAGTTCGGCGCCACGATCACCTTCGCGGGCAACCTCCCCGGCACCACCCAGACGCTTCCGCTCCAGGTCTATCTGCTGCTCCAGGACTCGCCCGAGGCCGCGACCTCGGTCTCCCTGCTGCTGCTCGCCATCGCGATGGGCGTACTGATCGCCCTGCGGGGACGCTGGACGGGCGTGACGGCCGACCGCGTACCTGGCCGTGCCTCGTCGCCGCCGGACGACACCGACGCGCCTTCCGCACCGTCCGGATCCGCCGGACCGGACGACACCGCCCTCACGCCGGGCACGTCCCCGGCCCCGGCTGGGCGTTGGCCGCTGCACGCGGAGGTCACCGGATTCAACCAGCTCGTTCTGGACGCCGAGCCCGGCACGACCATCGCCGTCGTCGGCCCCAACGGCGCCGGCAAGACGACACTGCTGCGCGCCCTCCTCGGCCTGACCCCGCGCGCCCACGCCGCACTCCGTCTCGGCGACCGCGATGTCACCGCCCTCCCGCCGCACCGCCGCGGTGTCGCCTGGGTCCCGCAGGACGGCGCGCTCTTCCCCCATCTCACCGCGCTCGCCAACACCGCGTACGGCCTGCGCGCCCATGGCGTCCCCCGTGCCGAGGCCCGCCGCAGCGCGGGGGAGTGGCTCGACCGGCTCGGTGTCGGGCAACTCGCCCACCGCAAGCCGCATCAGCTCTCCGGCGGCCAGGCGCAGCGGGTCGCGCTGGCCCGCGCGCTCGCCGCCCGGCCCCGGCTGCTGCTTCTCGACGAGCCGCTCGCCGCGCTCGACCAGACCACCCGCGCGCGGGTGCGGCACACCCTGCGCGGCCATCTCGACGGCTTCGGCGGGGTCTGTCTGATCGTCACCCACGACCCGGTCGAGGCCGTCTCACTGGCCGACCGGGTCCTCGTGCTCGACGACGGCAGGGTCCTCCAGGACGCCCCGCCCGCCGAGGTGACCCGCAACCCGCGCTCGCCGTGGGTCGCCCGGATGCTCGGGCGCAACGCCTGGGCAGGCAGGTCGGGGCCCGCCGGGTTCGAACTCGCCGCCGGCGGACGGCTGATCGTCGCCGAGCCGCCCGCCGAGGGCGCGGCGGCCCTCGCGATCATCGCCCCCGAGGCCGTCTCCGTACACCGTGAGCGCCCCGCCGGCAGCCCGCGCAACGTCTGGCGGGGGACGGTACGCGAGATCACCGCGCTCGGCAGCAGGCTGCGCGTACTGATCACCTCGGACGAGGCCCCCGATCTGGTCGCCGAGATCACGCCGCAGTCCGCCGCCGAGCTCGGCCTGGCCGACGGCGTATCCGTATGGACCAGTGTCAAGGCCACCGAGGTCACCCTCGTCGCCCTGTGAGACCGGGCCCGCCGGGGAGGTCCCGCCGGCGGCGCGGGCCTGACAGGGTGAGTACGCGGACCGAGCAGGGGAGCGAGCGATGTTGCTGCGTCAGCTGGAGTATCTGGTCGCACTCGCCAGAGAACGGCACTTCGCCCGTGCCGCGGCGGCCTGTTACGTGTCGCAGCCCTCGCTGTCCGCGGCGATCCGCAAACTGGAGCACGAACTGGACGTGCCCATCGTCCAGCGAGGTCGCCGCTTCGAAGGGCTGACCCCCGAGGGCGAACGGGTGCTGCTCTGGGCACACCGCATCCTCGCCGAGCGCGACGCCCTGCGCCATGAACTCTCCGCGATGCGCGACGGTCTGGCCGGCACCCTGCGGCTGGGCGCCATCCCCACCGCCCTGACCGCCGCCTCACTGCTCACCACCCCGTTCGTGGAACGGCATCCCCGGGCCCGGGTCTCGCTCGACTCCCTCTCCTCCCGCGAGATCGCCCAGCGGCTGGCCGAGTTCGAACTGGACATCGCGCTCACCTATCTCGACGACGACAGCCTCGGCCACGTCCGCAGGAGTCCGCTGTACGAGGAGCGCTATCTGCTGCTCACCCCGCACGGCGGATCGATGACGGGCCGCCCGGTCGCCCGCTGGGCGGAGATCGCCGGGCTGCCGCTCTGCCTGCTCTCCCCGCAGATGCGCAACCGCCGGATCATGGACGAGTACTTCGCCGCCGAGGGCGTCACCGCCGTGACCCCCGCCATCGAGACGGACTCCGTCGCCGGTCTGTACGCGCATCTCGCGGCCGGTCACTGGTCGAGCGTCATCTCCCACGCCTGGCTGCACATGTTCGGAGTTCCCGACGGGATGCGGGTGATCCCGCTCGAACACCCGGCGCACGGACCGCGTGTGGGCCTGGTCATCGCCGACCGCAGCCCCGAACCCGTGCTGGCCAGAGCCCTGTTGGAGATAGCCAGGGAGGCGGGCGTACGGGAGGCGCTGGACCGGCTCCTGGACACCTATCTGAGTCCGGCGACCCCGTCGGGAGATCCGGGATAGCCGTTTCCTATCCCGACATAGAAGCATTCATTTTGACCATGACCTGGCGGTGCAGGAGTGTTGAAGACATCTTCCCGCAGCGATGAATGAGGAGCCGCAGTCATGGCAAAGGTGCTGTGTGTGCTGTACGACGACCCGGTCGACGGATACCCCAAGACCTACGCTCGCGACGACCTCCCGCGTATCGACCACTACCCGGGCGGCCAGACCACCCCCACTCCGCAGGGCATCGACTTCACCCCCGGGCAGCTCCTCGGCAGTGTCTCCGGTGAGCTGGGTCTGCGTACGTTCCTGGAGTCCCGCGGCCACACCCTCGTCGTCACCTCGGACAAGGACCGGGAGGGGTCGGTCTTCGACCAGGAACTGGTCGACGCCGATGTGGTCATCTCGCAGCCGTTCTGGCCCGCCTACCTGACGGCGGAGCGCATCGCCAAGGCCGAGAACCTGAAGCTCGCCATCACGGCGGGCATCGGCTCCGACCACGTCGACCTCGACGCCGCCATCGCCAAGGGCATCACCGTCGCCGAGGTCACGTACTGCAACAGCATCAGCGTCGCCGAGCACGTCGTGATGATGACGCTGTCGCTCGTACGGAACTACCTGCCCTCGCACCAGTGGGTCCTGGACGGCGGCTGGAACATCGCGGACTGCGTCGCCCGCTCGTACGACCTGGAGGGCATGCAGGTCGGCACCGTGGCCGCGGGCCGGATCGGGCTCGCCGTCCTGCGCAGGCTGGCGCCCTTCGACGTCGGGCTGCACTACACCGACCGTCACCGGCTGCCCGAGTCCGTCGAGCAGGAGCTGGGGCTCACCTGGCACGAGAGCGCGGCCGACATGGTCCCGCACTGCGACGTGGTGACGATCAACGCGCCCCTGCACCCCGAGACGGAGGGGCTCTTCGGCGACGAGCTGCTCGCCACCATGAAGCGCGGCGCCTACCTCATCAACACCGCCCGCGCGAAGATCGCCGACCGTGACGCCATCGACCGCGCGCTGCGCAGCGGCCAGCTCGCCGGTTACGCGGGCGACGTGTGGTACCCGCAGCCCGCGCCGGCCGACCACCCGTGGCGGACCATGCCGCACCACGGCATGACCCCGCACATCTCCGGCTCCTCGCTCTCCGCCCAGGCCCGCTATGCCGCCGGGACCCGGGAGATCCTGGAGTCCTTCTTCGCGGACACCCCGCTGCGCGACGAGTATCTGATCGTCGACAAGGGGGCGCTGGCCGGGGTCGGGGCCCACTCGTACTCCGTGAAGAACACCTGACCGGGACTCCGACCGGGGCTCCGACCGGGACTCTGATCGAGATACCTGATCAGGCGCTTGATCAGGACATCTGATCCGGTGTCATAGCTCTGCGGTACAAAGCCATCTGACGTCGATTCAGCCGCTCACGGCCCACGCTCCAGGCCGGGGCGGCTGTGTCGCGTCCGCTCACCCGTTCGGCACACTGGTGCCGTGTCCACACTTCCTCACCAGGTACAACAGGGCCTTCCGACCGGCCATATGGTCGTCTGCGGCGACGACACCCTGGCCCACCGGCTGGCGAGCGAGCTGCGCGACGTCTATGGCGAACGGGTGACGCTCGTCGTCCCGCCGGTACGCCCCTCCCGCCTCCCGCCCGCTCCGCTGGCCGGTCTGGGCCGGGCCTCGGCGTTCTTCGGTCGGATGTCCGCGGCCATGGCCCGTACGGCCGCGACGCTCCCGGAACCGGCGGGGGAGGGGACCAGGAGACCGGACGGTCCGCGTCTCCTCGAAGCGGCGGAACTCGACGAGGACGTCCTCGTCGACGCCGGAGTGGAGGAGGCGGCGGCGCTCGCCCTCGTCCATGACGACGACGACATCAACATCCGGGTCGCGCTCGCCGCCCGCCGGCTCAACCCCCAGCTGCGGCTGGTCATCCGGCTCTACAACCGCAAGCTCGGCCAGCATCTGGAGGAACTGCTCGACCAGGCGGCGGCCGTCGCCCTCCCCGGTCTCGACCGGGCGGCCCTGGACGCCACCACCACCGTCCTCTCGGACGCCGACACCGCCGCCCCCGCACTGGCCGCCACCGCCGTCGCGGGGACGAGCAAGGTGGTACGGGCCGACGGCCTGCTGCTGCGGGCCGTGGAGCGCAACCCGCCGGGGCCCGGCGAGGTCGCCGACCCGGGGCTGTGCACCCTCGCCCTGCTCTCCGCCACCACCAACGACCCGGCCGGGGCGGAGGGTTCGGACAACAGCGGCCAGGACGGCCCGCGACTGCTGCCCGACGACGCGAGCGCCGCCGCCGCCACCGGACGCGGCACGGTCGTGCTGGAAGCCGTCTCGCACGCCGCGCCCGACCTGCCGCCGCGCAGGCTCACGGGCCGCGGCGCCCCGCTCGCCTCACTGTTCTCGCGCCGGCTGCGGTGGTCCTTCGCCGGGATCATCGCCGCCGTACTCGCCCTCGCGGTCGTGTCGTCGCTGGTCACCGGGGCTCATCCGCTGGGCGCGATGTACCTCACGCTGCTCGACCTCTTCGCCATCGGCGATCCCGCCGTGGGCGAGCCCGCGCCCCGGCAGGTCATGCAGCTCCTCGCCATGGTCACCGGAGTCCTGATGCTGCCCGTGGTGCTCGCGGCGGTCCTGGAGGCGCTCGGCACGTTCCGTACGGCATCGGCGCTGCGCCGGCCGCCGCGCGGCATCTCCGGTCATGTCGTACTCCTCGGACTCGGCAAGATCGGCAGCCGGGTGCTCGTACGCCTGCGTGAGCTGGGCATCCCCGTGGTGTGCGTGGAGGAGGACCCCGACGCGCGGGGGATCGCGCTCGCCCGCGGCCTGCGCGTGCCGACCGTCCTGGGAGACGTGACCCAGGAGGGGGTGCTGGAGGCGGCCAAGATCGAGCGGGCGCACGCCCTGCTCGCCCTCACCAGCGTCGACACCACCAATCTCGAGGCCGCGCTGTACGCGCGCTCCGTCGCCCCCGATCTGCGGGTGGCGCTGAGGCTGTACGACGACGACTTCGCGACCGCCGTCTACCGCACCCTGCGCGCGGCGCACCCCGGTGCGCTCACCCGCAGCCGCAGCGTCTCCACCCTGGCGGCCCCCGCCTTCGCCATCGCCATGATGGGGCGCCAGATCCTCGGGGCGATCCCGGTGGAACGCAAGGTGCTGCTGATGGCCGCCATCGATGTGGCGGGTCATCCGCGGCTGGAGGGCCGTACGGTCGCGGAGGTGTTCCGGCCGGGCGCCTGGCGGGTCATCGCGCTGGACACCGCCGCGCCCGGGGACCGGGTGCCCGATCTCGCCGACACCCGGCTCGATCACGAGGAGCGGCGGCCGGCCGGGCTGGTCTGGGATCTGCACCCCGGCTATGTGCTGCACCCCCGGGACCGGGTGGTGCTGGCGGCGACCCGCAGGGGCCTGGCGGAGCTGCTCGGGCGGCGGTCCGCCTCCCGGACCCGCCCGGCGGGGTGATCCCGGTCGCCGCGGCTGTGGAGCGGCCTTCCGCCGCGGCGCACCGGGGATGCGGCGGGGCCCGGCGGGCACGAGAATGGCGAACACCGGATGAACGAGGAGGCGGCATGAACGCAGAGTCCACGGCGCAACCGGAGCCCGAGAGCGTGACCCCCGACCGGCTGTTGCACACCGGCGCGTGCGACCAGGTCACGGCCGAAGATCTCGCGCTCGCCTCCGGCCGCGATCTCACCCCGGAGAACATCGAATGGGCCAGGCGCCGACTGGCCGAGAGGGGCCGCGCGGCCATCGAGGAGCAGCTGCCCTAGCCGTACCGCGGCTGCCGTGGCGCGACCGCGACAGCCGCCGCGTCCCCGACCACGCGCCTCGCGCACCGAGCGCGCCCCGCCGAGCGGCGGGGCGCGCTTCTCCGTGCGGCCGGCCGGGCGTCGCCTCCGTCGCGGCGGCCTCGGGGAACCGCCGTGCACGACAAGGGACTTGTGCGGTCAGCGTGGTTGGCGCAGTCCCGCGACGAGGAGTGCGACCAGTCCGCGTGCGTCGTAGTCGGGATCGCTGTCGGCGCCGACGCAGAGGTTTCCGATGCCGTGCATGAGCTGGAGGGCGTCGAGGCCGGAGCGGATCTCACCGGCGGCGACAGCGGCGTCGAGGAGTTCGGCGCACACCGGCACGAGGCGGTCGAGGAAGTAGGCGTGCAGCGTCTCGAAGCGGGCGTTGTCGGTCCGCAGCGCCGCGGCGAGGCCGTGCTTGGTGACCAGGAAGTCGACGAAGAGGTCGACCCACCGTCCGAGTGCGGCGTGCGGTGTCGGGCCGGCCGCCAGCAGGACAGGCCCGGCTTCGGCGCAGGCGTCGACCTGGTGGCGGTAGACGGCGATGACGAGGTCCGCCCGGGTGGGGAAGTGGCGGTAGATCGTGCCCATCCCGACGCCGGCCTTGGCCGCGATATCGCGCACCGGGGCTTCCACACCCGAGGTGACGAAGACCGTGGCGGCCGCCTCCAGCAGGGTCTGGCGGTTGCGCCGGGCGTCCTTGCGCTGGGATCCGGCCGCGCTTCCCGTGCTCCCGCTCCGGCCGCTGTCGTTCACCGCGACGCTCCTTCCGTGAGGTACACCAAGCGGAACGATGATCCGTATCGCGAATGGAGCGGCGTTCCGTTTCGCCCATGATGGCAGACCCGGGGCCGGGTGCCCGGCGCCGGTGATCGCATCGATGATCGCCGGGGCCGTAGCCCCGCCGATCGCATCCGTAAGCTCGCGTCCTCCCGCTCGTCACCGAACTCGCCTACGCTCCCCCTCGATTGACATGCCCAAGACATGCGCAACGGGAGGAACAAGGGATATGGCAAAGCTCCTTCGCACCATGGTGACGGCCGGTGCCGTCGCCGTGCTCGCCTTCGCCACCACGTCGGCCGCCGCCGCCGACACGGGCACGCTGCCGTACCCCTCCACCACCGGGGTCGGTGTCCACAACGCGTACGAGAAGGCGACCTTCCCGTACTTCGCGGACGCGCTGGACTCCGGAGCCGGGATGCTCGAACTCGACGTATGGACCAATGTGTTCGGCGCCTCCTGGCGCGTGTCCCACAGCAATCCGCTGGGCAATGACAACAACTGCGCCAACGCCACCACGGTGAGCCAGCTGCGCACCAACGCGAAGGACCGCGATCTGGCCGGCTGCCTGACCGACCTCAAGACCTGGCACGACGCCCACCAGGGCCACCGGCCCATCGTCATCAAGATCGAGATGAAGGACGGCTTCCAGGGGCAGGCCGGCCGTGGCCCCGCCGCCCTCGACGCGCTGCTCAACAGCAAGCTCGGCGACGCGCTCTACCGCCCCGCCGACCTGGTGGGCGACCGCGGCGACCTCGACCAGGCCGCCCAGGCCGGCGCCTGGCCGACGCGCGCGCAGATGGCCGGCAAGTTCATCGTCGAGCTGATCCCCGGCACGGTGGAGGAGCAGAATCCGCTCGACACCCTGTGGACCGACCGTGAGTACGCCACCTATCTGCGTGACCTCAAGGCGGCGGGCCGGCTGGGCGAGGCCGCGGCCTTCCCCGCCGTCCACAAGGCCACCGCCGGTGATCCGCGCACCCGCTACACGGACGCGACGATCAGGCCCTGGTTCGTGTTCTTCGACGGCGATGCCTCCGCCTACGCGGCCGGCACCATCGACACCGCCTGGTACGCGCAGCGGAACTACTTCCTGCTGATGACGGACGCCCACAACGTCCCGCCGGCCATCGACGGCTCCAACCCCACCGAGCAGCAGGCCCGCGACCGGCTGACGCTGCTGGCCCAGCGGAACGCCAGCCTGATCTCGGCCGACTGGCGCGCGCTGCCGACGGTGCTCGCGACCGTCGTCCCGCGCGGCTGAGGAACCCCGCGCGGCCGAGGCGCCCGGCGCGCCCGAGGCGCCCGGCGCGGAGCATCCCACGGGGAGCCGCACACGTCCCGGGGCCGGTACCGCTCACCGGCCCCGGGGCTCGCTGCCCGGCCGGGCCGACGCCCGGTCACACAGCCGCGTCCGTCCCGCGCGGCCGGCCGTGCTCCGTCACGTCGTGCGCCGCGAGGACCGTCTCGACCGTGTCCGCCTCCGTCGCGGACTTGTCCTCGCGGTAGCGGACCACCCGGGCGAAGCGCAGCGTCACGCCCGCCGGGTAGCGGGACGAGCGCTGGAGACCGTCGTACGCGATCTCGACCACCAGGTCAGGACGTACGGTCACGGTGAAGCCGTCGTCACGGACCGCCAGTTCCCGCAGACGTTCCGTCTGCCACTCCAGCATCTGGTCCGTCAGCCCCTTGAACGTCTTGCCGAGCATCGCGAACGAACCGTCCGGCCGGCGCGCGCCCAGATGCAGGTTGGAGAGTCTGCCGGTGCGCCTGCCGTGTCCCCACTCCGCGGCGAGCACCACGAGATCCAGGGTGTGCACCGGTTTCACCTTCAGCCAGCCCGCCCCGCGCCGGCACGCGCTGTAGGGGGTGTCGAGCGCCTTGACCACCACACCCTCATGGCCCCGGGCCAGGGTGTCGCGCAGGAACGCCTCGGCGGCCCGCGCCTCCTCCCGGGCCGCGCCGGTGACCACGAGCCGCCGTACCCGCATCGGCTCGGGGACCAGCCGTGCCAGCGCCTCGTGCCGCTCCGCGCACGGCAGTTCCAGCACGTCCTCGCCCCCGGCGGCGAGGATGTCGAAGAAGACCGGTGACAGCGGAACGGCCGCGGCGGCGGACTGTACGTCCATCCGCGAGCCGACCCGGCTCGCGATCTCCTGGAACGGCCTCGGCCTGCCCTCCGCGTCCAGCGCGATGACCTCCCCGTCCAGGACGAAGCGGTCGCCCGGCAGCTCCAGCGCGATCGCGGTCACCTCGGGCAGCCGGTCCGTGATGTCGTCGAGCGTGCGCGTGAAGATCCGTACCGTCGGCCCGTCGCGGTGCACCTGCACCCGGATGCCGTCCAGTTTCTCCTCGATGGCGCACTCCCCGAGCCGGTCCATCGCCTCCGCGACGCTCGCCGCGCTCTGCGCGAGCATCGGCAGTACGGGCCGCCCCACCGTGAGCAGGAACTCCTCGAGCACCCGCGGCCCCTCCGCCAGCAGCCGCTCCGCCACCCTCTGGAGGGAACCCGCCAGCATCACCGCCCGGCGCACCGCGGCGGGCCGCGCGCCCGAGGTCTCCGCCAGCGCCTCGACGGCGACGGCGTCCAGCGCGCCCTGGCGCACCTCGCCGGAGACCAGCCCCACCAGGAAGCGCTGCTCCTCCTCGGTGGCCGCGCCCAGCAGTTCCTGGACCAGCCGCCGTCGCTCGCCCTGTGCGCCGCGGCCCGCCACGGCGGCGAGGGCGGTGAAGGCGGCATCGACCCGGTGCACGGTCAGCAGCGCGCGGTCCGCCGGCGGGGGCGGGTCCTTCAGCGCGTTCCAGCCGACTCCGATCCTGCCCTGCGGCAGCCGCCCGGCCAGATACGGGATGACGATGGGCACGTCCTCGGGTCCCGCCGTACGGAACAGTCCGGCCAGCAGGGAGATCTTCCGGGAGCGCGCCGAGGTCTCGGCGACCTCCCGGGAGACATGCGCGAGCGGTGCCAACAGCATGCTGCCATCGTGCTACGCCGCGCGCGGGTCCGCCCGTCCTGGCCGGATACCCGTCCGCATACCCGCCGTACCCGCCCGCGCGCGAGCCCGGCAGGGCCGGATCGAACGTCCGTCCCCGCCCGGCCGCGGTGGCGGCCGCCACCGCGGCACATTCTCCGGGCAATGGCCGGGCTCGGCCCCGACACCCGTCCCGCCCCGTACACACTCCAGGACGGTGCGGCCATACTGGACGGGCCGGGGAGGGCGCAGCGAGGTGACGGGGGCGACAGCACGCGATGGCGGACACCAGGCTGATCCAAGGCCGCTACCGGCTGCTCGACCGGATCGGGCGCGGGGGGATGGGCGAGGTGTGGCGGGCCCGCGACGAATCGCTCGGCAGGCACGTCGCGGTCAAGTGCCTCAAGCCGCTGGGCCCGCAGCAGGACCAGTCCTTCACCCGGATCATGCGGGAGCGGTTCCGCAGGGAGGCGCGGGTCGCCGCCGCCCTCCAGCACCGGGGCGTCACCGTCGTCCATGACTTCGGCGAGGACGACGGCGTGCTCTATCTCGTGATGGAACTGCTCGACGGACGCAACCTCAGCCAGCTGCTGGAGGACAACCAGCAGCATCCGCTGCCGGTGCCCCATGTCGTCGACATCGCCGAGCAGGTCGCGGACGCCCTCGCGTACACCCATGGCCAGGGCATCGTCCACCGGGACCTGAAGCCCGCCAACATCATGCGGCTCTCCGACGGCACGGTGAAGATCTGCGACTTCGGCATCGCGCGGCTCGGCCATGACATCGGCTTCACCTCGCGGCTGACCGGCACGGGCATCGCGATGGGCACCCCGCACTACATGTCGCCCGAGCAGATCGGCGCCGGCCAGGTCGACCACCGCAGCGACCTCTACTCGCTGGGCTGTGTGCTGTACGAGATCGCCACCGGCGCCCCGCCGTTCGACCTGGGCGACACCTGGGCGGTCCTGGTCGGCCACCGTGACACGATCCCGGAGCCGCCGCGCAAGCACCGGTCGGAGCTGCCGGAGTTCTTCGACCGGCTCGTCCTCGATCTGCTGGCCAAGACACCGGAGGAGCGGCCCGCCGACGCGGGGGATCTGCGGCGCAGGATCGGCGCCGCGCGTACGGCCCAGGGCCCGGCGGGCACGGTCCCGGGGAGCACGGCGCCCGGGTACACGGGCCCGGTCAGTACGGGCCCGGTGAGCACAGGGCCGCACACACCCCCGGCGTTCCCCGCGCGGGACGAAGGTCCCGCGCCCTACGGTCCTGGCGGCTCGGGGCCGCCGTCGGGCGGTTCCCGGCTGCCGTCCTGGGCCCGCTCCATGACCACCGGTCACAAGGCGACCGGTGTGTCCGTGCTGCGGCCCACCCCGCCCGACCACTCCGCGGGCCTCACCGGCGAGTGGACCCGGCCGGCCGATCCGCGCGCCACCACCGGAACGTACCCGGCCGCGGCGCGGCCCACCCCGTCCCCCGAGCAGCTCGCGGTCCTCGTCAGCCGGCACAACGCCGGTCTGAGCCTCGGCCGGCTAGGCCGCTGGGAGGAGGCGGGCGAGGTGCACCGCGCGGTCGCCGCGGAACGCGAGCACGCCCTCGGCCCCGACCATCCCGACACCCTCGCCAGCCGGTACGAGGTCGGGTTCACGCTCAGCAGGACCGGGCGTGCGGCGGACGCGCTGCGCGAGTTCACCCGCGTCGCGGAGGGGCGGGCCCGCGCGCTCGGCCAGGACCATCCGGAGACGCTGGCCGCCCGCCAGGAGACGGCGTTCGCGCTGGGGCAGCTCGGCCGGCATTTCGAGGCCCATGACGTGTTCGCCGCGGTGCTCGCCTCGCGCGAGCGCACCATGGGCCCCGACCATCCGGACACCCTGCGCTGCCGCCACAACCTGGCGTACAACCTCAGCCGTCTCGGCCGCCTGGAGGACGCCTACCGGCTGGCCCACTCGGTCGCCGTGGCGCGCGCCCGGGTGCTCGGCGCCGACCATCCCGACACGCTGGTCAGCCAGTACGAGGTGGGTTATGCGCTGGGGCGGCTCGGCCGCTGGCCGGAGGCGCTGGGCGCCTACCGTGAGGTGGCCGCCGTCCGCGCCCGCGCGCTGGGCCCCGACCACCCCGACACACTCTCCGCGCGCTACGAGATCGGTATCAGCCTGGGACGGCTGGGCCGCAGCGAGGAGGCCCTCGATCTGTACCGCGGGCTCGTCGCCGACCGGAGCCGTGTCCAGGGGCCGCTGCATCCGGAGACCCTCCGGGCCCGGCACGGCTTCGGGGTCAACCTGGGCCGCCTCGCCCGCTGGGACGAGGCGCTCGCGGAGGCCCGTGAGGTGTGCGCGGCCCGGGAACAGGTCCTCGGCGCCGACCACCCCGACACCCTCGTCAGCCGCCGGGAGATCGCCGTCGGCCTGGGCTGGCTGGAGCGCTGGCCCGAGGCCCTGACCGTCTACCGCAGGGTCGCGGAGGCCCGGGACCGGGTCCTGGGCCCCGTCCACCCGGAGACCCTGGCGGCCAGGAACGACGAGGCGCACTGCCTGGAACAGCTGGGACGGGGAGCGGAGGCGGTGGAGCTGTACCGCCAGGTCGCCGCGTTGCGCCAGCAGCACGGCACCAGGGGCCGCTGAGCGCGCGTCCCCGCTGTCGGCGCCCCCGTCGCCGGCCCCGGAACCCTGACGCGCACATCCCGCCGGGCCCGCGTGTCTCGTACCACGCGGTCATCGTCCGGAGGCGGTCACCACCGTCAGTCCTCCGACACCACCCAGCCGGCCGCCTCGATGCGCGCCGCGTCCTTCCGACGCGCCTCGTCGAAGACCGGGCTCCCGCCGTCATCGATCCGCAGCCCGTCCACGTACGCGCCGCGTCCCACGTACAGCCGGTCCGTCGTGTACCGCCAGCGCAGCCGCACCGCCGTATCGCGCCAGTCCGCCAGGTCCGCGGTCAGCCGGTGCCAGACGCGCCCCGACCAGCCCGTGGCCGTACCCGCCGGGTGCGCCAGCGGCTCCTGCCCGGCGCGTACGGTCGTGAAGGGCACCGGCCGCCAGCTCGTCCCGGCGTCGGCCGACGCCTCCAGGAACAGTCCGTCCGCGTCCGGCTCGGTGTCCCACCACAGCGAACAGCGCAGCACCCCGGCGCGGGCCGTGACCGGGGGCAGGGTCAGCGTGGCCGTCGTGGCGCCCGCCATGCCGGAGAACCACGCGGTTCGGCCATGCGCGGGCCGCACCGCGACGGCGCGTGCCATCCGGTCGGCCGTCGCGACGCGCGGCGCGCTGCCGGACCGCCAGCTCCGTACGGGGTGCACCGAGTTGCCGAGCACGATCAGGAAGGAGTCGGTCGTCGGGTCGAGGACGAGACTGGTGCCGGTGAACCCGGTGTGGCCCGCCGTGCCCGGGGTGGCCATCGCGCCCATGTACCAGTGCTGGTAGAGCTCGAAGCCCAGTCCGTGGGCGTCGCCGGGGAAGCCGGAGTTGAAGTCGGTGAACATCAGCTCCACGGACTCGGGCCGCAGGATCCGGGCCCGGCCGTACGCGCCGCCGTTCAGCAGCGTACGGGCGAGGATCGCCAGGTCCCAGGCGGGGGAGAAGACCCCGGCGTGGCCCGCGACCCCGCCGAGGCTGTAGGCGTTCTCGTCGTGCACCTCGCCCCACACCAGCCCCCGGTCGAGCCCGGACCACGGCCGGCGCGCGTCCTCGGTGGCGGCGATCTTCGGTCTCCAGGAGGCGGGCGGGTTGTAGCGCGTGCGGTGCATCGAGAGCGGAGCGGTGATCTCGTCGCGGAGCAGGGTGTCCAGCGTGTGACCGGTGATCCGCTCCAGGATCAGCTGGAGCGAGATCAGATTGAGGTCCGAGTACAGATAGGCCGTACCGGGCGGGCTCACCGGGGCCTCGTCCCACAGCAGCTGGAGCTTGCCCTCGTACGTCGGCGCCGTATAGAGCGGGACCCAGGCGCGGAAGCCGGACGTGTGCGTGAGCAGCTGGCGCACGGTCACGTCCTGCTTGCCCGCCCGCCCGAACTCCGGGAGATACGTGGTGACGCGGGCCGTCAGCTCCAGTGCTCCGCGCTCGATCTGCTGGACGGCGAGGATCGAGGTGAACAGCTTGGAGAGGGAGGCGAGATCGAAGACCGTGTCCTCGGCCATCGCGATCCGCCGCTCCGGCGGCAGCTCCACTCCGGTGTCGGTCTTCTCGTCGTAGGCCGCGTAGCGCACGGCCGCACCGAGCGGCCGGTGCAGGGCGACCGTCCCCCCGCGCCCGGCGAGCAGCACCGCGCCCGCGTACCAGGGATGTGCGGGGGAGGGACCGAGGAAGGCCGTCGCCTCGTCGACCAGCCGGTCCAGCTGGCCGGGGAGGAGGCCGGCCCGCTCGGCGGAGCCGTGCCGCAGCGTCGTCCGCGCCCTGCCACCGGACCCACCACGCGGTCCCGCCGCGGCGGCGCGGGCCGCGCCGTCGGCGAACGGGATCGGTGCCACGGCGAGGGCCCCGCCCAGGGCCAGTATCCCGCCGCCCAGCCTGCGCCGGCTCAGAGGCCGCGCGCCGCGCCGTCCACCGTCCCCCGCACTGTTCCGCGCGCCGCGCCGTCCGCCGGCCCCCGCGCCGCCCTCCGTACCGCTCGCTCCCTGTCCGTCCGCCCGGTCCTCCGCCACTTGGCAGCCCTCCCCTGAACGTCGTCTCCTGGGATCTCACCGTCAGGACCTCTTACCACAGCGGAACTGACACCGCATCACGGGTGACGGCACGGGGCCACCGTACGGCGCCGTCACCGAGCGCACCACCAGCACCTCTGGCAGCGTGAGGCGCATGAGGACGAGCATCGGCATCAGGTCACTGGTGTCCCAGTGGACCGTGGTGGTGCCGCTGGTCGCGGTGGTCGCGCTGGTCCTCAGCTGGGGGCGCAGCCTGCCGGGCTTCGCGGTCGCGCTCGTCGCCCTCTGTCTCGCGGGCGCCGTGCTCGCCGCCGTGCACCACGCCGAGGTCGTCGCCCACCGGGTGGGGGAGCCCTTCGGCTCGCTCGTCCTCGCCGTCGCGGTCACGGTCATCGAGGTGGCGCTCATCGTCACGCTGATGATCGACGGCGGCGACAGGACCGCCTCCCTCGCCCGTGACACGGTCTTCGCCGCCGTCATGATCACCTGCAACGGCATTCTCGGGCTCTGCCTGCTGGTCGGCGCCGTACGCAGCAGGGTCGCCGTCTTCAACGCGGAGGGCACCGGTACCGCGCTGGCCACCGTCGCCACCCTGGCCACACTGACGCTGGTGATCCCGACGTTCACCACCAGCAAGCCGGGCCCCGAGTTCTCGCCCGCGCAACTGGCCTTCGCCGCGGTCGCCTCGCTCGTCCTGTACGGGCTCTTCGTCGCCGTACAGACCGTCCGTCACCGCGACTACTTTCTGCCCGTCACCCAGGAGGGGGATGTGCGGGAGGAGGACGCGCACGCGCCGCTGCCCACCCGCTCCGCGACCGTCCTGAGCCTGGTGATGCTGGTCGTGGCACTGATCGCCGTCGTCGGGGACGCGAAGGCGGTGTCCCCGACCATCGAGTCGGGTGTGGAGTCGGCCGGACTGCCACAGGCCGTGGTCGGTGTGGTCATCGCGCTGCTGGTGCTGCTGCCCGAGACGCTCGCCGCCGTGCGCGCCGCCCGCCGCGAGCGCGTGCAGACCAGCCTCAATCTGGCGCTCGGCTCCGCCATAGCGAGCATCGGTCTGACGATCCCGGCCATCGCGGTCGCCACGATCTGGCTGAGCGGGCCGCTGGTGCTCGGGCTGGGCGCCATCCATATGGTGCTGCTGGCGCTGACCGTGGTGGTGGGCGCCCTGACCGTCGCTCCGGGCCGGGCCACGCTGCTCCAGGGCGGCGTGCATCTGGGGATCTTCGCCGCGTTCGTCTTCCTCGCCATCAGCCCATGACCCGGACGGGACCCGGCGGATCCGGTGGGGGGCCGGGGGCGGTCCGGGGGATTGACCCGGACCGCGGCGGCCCGGAGGATCGCGCCATGAACGCCGAGGACCACACCGCGCCGGAACCCGACGACCCCCTGCGGGAGTTGCTCGACAGCACCGTCGACGGCGTGGTGCGCCGTACCGCGGCCCGGGTGCCCGACCGCGTGGCCGTACGGTACGCGGACCGCACCTGGACCTACGCGGAGCTGGACGCGGCCGTCTCCACCGCCGCCGCCGAGCTGCGCGGCCACGGTCTCGCGGACGGCGACCGGGTGGCGTCCTACGGCCACAACTCGGACGTCTATCTGATCGCCTATCTCGCCTGCGCGCGGGCCGGGCTCGTCCACGTACCGGTCAATCAGCACCTCACCGGCGACGACCTCGGCTATCTCGTGCGGCAGTCGGGCAGCGCGCTCGTCCTCGCGGATCCGGGCCTCGCCGGGCGGATCCCCGGCGACGTTCCGGTACGCGCGCTGCGGGACACCGACGACTCGCTGCTCGCCGCACTGGCCGCGCCGAGGCCGTACGAACGCGCCGGCGACCCCGGCGAGCTGTCCCAGCTGCTCTACACCTCGGGCACCACCGCGCTGCCCAAGGGCGCCATGATGACGCACCGCGCCCAGGTGCACGCGTACGCCAGCTCCATCACCGCCCTGGACCTGCGGGAGAGCGACCGGCCGGTCCACTCGCTGCCGCTCTACCACTCCGCCCAGATGCATGTCTTCCTGCTGCCGTATCTCGCGGTCGGCGCGGAGAACACGATCCTGGACGCACCGGACGCGGAGACGATCTTCACACTCGTCGGCGCGGGCCGTGCGGACAGCCTCTTCGCGCCGCCCACCGTATGGATCGGCCTCTCGCAGCACCCCGAGTTCACCACGCGCGACCTGACCGCGCTGCGCAAGGCGTACTACGGCGCCTCGGTCATGCCGGTGCCCGTACTGGAACGGCTGCGCGCCCGGCTGCCCTCGCTCGCCTTCTACAACTGCTTCGGACAGAGCGAGATCGGCCCCCTCGCCACGGTCCTCGGACCCGGCGAGCACGAGGGCCGGATGGACTCCTGCGGCAGGCCCGTCCGGCATGTCGAGGCACGGGTCGTCGACGAGAGCGGCGAGGACGTTCCGGACGGTACGGCGGGCGAGGTCGTCTACCGGTCGCCGCAGCTCTGCGCGGGGTACTGGGACAAGCCGGAGGAGACGGCGGAGGCGTTCCGCGACGGCTGGTTCCACTCCGGGGACCTCGCCGTGCGGGACGCGGAGGGCTACTACACGGTCGTGGACCGGGTGAAGGACGTCATCAACTCCGGCGGGGTGCTGGTCGCGTCCCGGCAGGTCGAGGACGCTCTCTACACCCATCCCGGCGTCGCCGAGGCCGCGGTCGTCGGACTGCCGGACGACCGCTGGATCGAGGCCGTCACCGCCGTTGTCGTCCCGCGCGGCGAGGTCACCGAGGCCGAACTCCTCGCCCACGCACGCGAGAAGCTCGCCCACTTCAAGGCGCCGAAGCGGATCGTGTTCGTGGCGGCGCTGCCGCGCAACGCCAGCGGGAAGATCCTCAAGCGTGAGCTGCGGGACCGTCTCAGCCGGTCCTGAGGCACCGCGCGGGACCGGGGCCGGGCCTGGCGGCCGGAACCGGGGGCCGGAACCAGGGGCCGGGACCGGTCGGGGCCCGGCCCCCGGGCTCAGCGGGGCCTGAGGTCCACGATCCGTTTGATCTTGCCCACCGAGCGCTCCAGCGTCTCCGGATCGACGACCTCCACCGCCACCGAGACCCCCACCCCGTCCTTGACCGCCGTGGCGATCGCCCGCACCGCGTCCGCGCGCTGCGCGGAGGTCGCGTCCGCGCGGGCCTCGGCCCGTACCGTCAGCGCGTCCATCCGGCCCTCGCGCGTCAGCCGGAGCTGGAAGTGCGGGGCCACCCCCGGCGTGCGCAGTACGATCTCCTCGATCTGGGTGGGGAAGAGGTTCACCCCGCGCAGGATCACCATGTCGTCGGACCGGCCCGTGATCTTCTCCATCCGGCGGAAGACCCGGGCCGTACCGGGCAGCAGCCGGGTGAGATCCCGGGTCCGGTAGCGGATCACCGGCATCGCCTCCTTGGTGAGCGAGGTGAAGACCAACTCGCCCTCCGCGCCGTCCGGCAGCACCTCCCCGGTGAACGGATCGACCACTTCCGGATAGAAGTGGTCCTCCCAGATGTGCAGGCCGTCCTTCGTCTCCACACACTCCTGGGCGACCCCCGGGCCCATCACCTCCGACAGCCCGTAGATGTCGACCGCGTCGATCGCGAACCGCTCCTCGATCTCACGCCGCATCTCCTCCGTCCAGGGCTCGGCGCCGAAGATGCCCACCTGGAGGGAGGTCGTACGGGGATCCACACCCTGGCGCTCGAACTCGTCGAGCAGCGTCAGCATGTACGACGGCGTCACCATGATGATCTCGGGGCGGAAGTCCTGGATCAGCTGGACCTGCCGGGCGGTCATGCCCCCGGACGCCGGGATCACCGTGCAGCCGAGCCGCTCGGCGCCGTAGTGCGCGCCGAGTCCGCCGGTGAAGAGGCCGTAGCCGTAGGCCACATGGACCTTGTGCCCGGGGCGGCCACCCGCCGCCCGGATCGAGCGGGCCACCACATCGGCCCAGGTGTCCAGATCCCGCTGGGTGTATCCGACGACGGTCGGCCGGCCCGTGGTGCCGCTGGAGGCGTGGACGCGCCGCACCTCCGACTGGTCCACGGCGAACATCCCGAACGGATAGTTGTCCCGCAGATCGGCCTTGACGGTGAACGGGAAGCGCGCCAGATCGGCGAGCGAGCGGCAGTCCTCGGGACGCAGCCCCGCCCGGTCGAAGGCCAGCCGGTAGTGGCCGACGTTGTCGTAGGCGTGCCGCAGTGTGGCGCGCAGCCGTTCCAGTTGCAGCACGGCCAGCTCCTCGCGGCTGAGCTGTTCCGCCGCGTCCAGCAGAGATGTCATGGGCGCTCTCCCGGTCCCTCGGACAGTGCGGTCCGATCGACCGATCATTCGGTTGATCGTCCCGGGATCAGTAATTCAGGAGTGCCGGTGAGCGTCAAGAGCCGCGACACGGCCCGCGCGGCGACTCCCCGCCCACAGGCCCGCCCCACCCGGCCCGGTCTCGCGGAGGTGCGCGCGGAGATCAACCGCGTCGATCACGCGCTCGTACGGGCGATCGTGCGGGCGGCCGAGGAGCGCGCCGCGCCGTTCTGTGGCGGTGTGCCGCCGGCCTCGGTGGTCCCGGCGGGCGGTGAACTGCCCCTGGAAACACCGCATATGACGGCACCGCACCGCGCCCTCGGCTCCGTCCGCCGGCCATGACCCGTCCCGCGGGGACCCCGCGGCGCGGCCTGTCCGGGACCGGCGCCGGTCGATAGGGTGGCCCCGGGACGACGCAGTGGGAGGAGCAGGACGTGGCTGAGAGCACCACCACCCATAAGCCGCTTTCGGGCTGGGACAAGCCGGAACTCGATCTGAGCAACGCGGACTGGCAGTCGAGCAGCCGGGGCACGGGCGACGTCCAGATCGCCTTCGTCGAAGGGTTCATCGCCATGCGCAACAGCGGCCGGCCGGAGAGCCCGTCGCTGATCTTCAGCCCGGCCGAGTGGCGGGCCTTCGTGATCAACGCGCGCGACGGGGAGTTCGACCTCACCTGACGGAACGGAGCCGGCGCGGGCGGCGCCGCCGGCGGAGCGCGTCCCGGCTGACAGAGCGTGGGCGGCCGGCTCCGGTGAAGTGGTACGACCCCGTACCATGGTGGGATGTCCTTTCTCCGCCGCCGCAGCGCCGCCACACCCGCGGGCCCGGACTTCGATGTCCTGGCCATGGACCCGGGTGACTGGCCCGGCAATCTGGGGGCGGGACTGCTGCCCGCGCCCGATGGCAGCTGCCAGGGTGTCTTCCTCCGGTACGACCTGTTCGGTGGTCGTGGCCCCGCGATGATCATCGGCAATCTGCCCGCGGGGTCGCCCGCCCGCGAGCTGGCCGACGGGCAGATCCCGTTCGAGGTGGCGCAGCTGCTCCTGGCGCTGGAGAACGAGGAGCCGGTCGAGGTGACCGGGGCCGAGGACATTCCGGTGATGCAGGGGGACAACCTCCTGATCGTGCGCCGGCTCAAGCTCTCGGAAAGCCGGATCTCCTGCGTGCAGTTCGACCGCAGCGACGATGTGCTGGTCACCATCGCCAGCTGGGACCGGCCCATCACGGACGATCTCTACGCACTGCTGAAGCCGCTGCCCGCGGAGCTGTTCCAGCAGGGCTGAGTCAGCGGCGGAGCGGAGCCGGGCCAGGAACCGATCGCTCCCGCACGGTGTGGATCACGGGTCGGGACCGGCCGTGATCCACACCGCGCGGGAGCGAAATTGTCATGTCCCTTGCCCTTTCAGTCATCGGACTTTTACCGTGCCTGCCATGACCCCTGGGATGAGCCGCAGAACCACGATCAAGTCCGCGCTCGGGGTAACGGGCGCGCTGACGCTGGGTATTCCGGCAATATCCGGAGCCGCAGCCGCCGTTAACCCCTCCGATGAATTGACGCTCAGGTACCACACACCCGCCGCCGACTGGGAGCGCGAGTCGCTGCCCATCGGCAGCGGCGCGCTCGGCGCGAGCGTGTTCGGCACCCTCGCCACCGAGCGCCTCACCCTCAATGAGAAGACCCTGTGGACCGGCGGCCCCGGGGCCGCCGGATACGACCACGGCAACTGGACCCAGCCCCGGCCCGGAGTCCTCGCCTCCGTACAGCAGCGCCTGGACACCGAGGGCAAGCTCTCGCCGGAAGCCGTCGCCGCCGAACTCGGCCAGCCGAAGCACGGCTTCGGCGCGTTCCAGGTACTGGGCGATCTGGAGCTGGCCGTACCGGGCGCCCCGTCGGCCCCCGACGGCTCCTACCGCCGCACCCTCGATCTCGCGTCCGCGCTCGCCGCCGTCACGTACACCCACCAAGGCGTCGCGTACACACGGGAGTTCTTCGCCTCCTACCCCGGCAAGGTCATCGTCGGCCGGTTCTCCGCCAACCAGCCGGGAAAGATCGGCTTCACGCTCCGCTACACCTCGCCGCGCACCGACTTCACCGCCACGGCGAGCGGCGGCCGGCTCACGGTCAAGGGCGCGCTCCAGGACAACGGGATGCGGTTCGAGACCCAGATCCGGGTACGGACCGACGGCGGCCGGGTCACCGCCGGGGCGAACGGCACCCTCACCGTCACCGGCGCCAACAGCGCCTGGTTCGTCCTCGCCGCCGGTACCGACTACGCCGACACCTACCCGCGCTACCGGGGCGCCGACCCGCACGCAGCGGTCACCGGCGCGGTCGACGCGGCCGCCCGCCGCTCGTACGACGCCCTGCGCACCGCCCATGTGAACGACCACAGCGCCCTCTTCGGCCGGGTCACCCTCGACATCGGCCAGCAACTCCCCGACCTGCCCACCAACCAGCTGCTGACGCAGTACACGGGGAGCGGCAGCGCCGCCGACCGGGCGCTCGAAGCGCTGTTCTTCCAGTACGGCCGCTATCTGCTGATCGCCTCCTCGCGGGCCGGCTCCCTGCCCGCGAACCTCCAGGGCGTATGGAACAACGTCACCAACCCGCCTTGGTCGGCGGACTATCACGTCAACATCAACCTCCAGATGAACTACTGGCTCGCCGAGGTCACCAACCTCGCCGAGACCACGGCTCCCTACGACCGCTATGTCGAGGCGATGCGCGCGCCCGGCCGGGTGAGCGCGCGGGAGATCTTCGGCTCGGCCGGCTGGGTCGTGCAGAACGAGACCAACCCGTTCGGCTTCACGGGCGTGCACGACTGGGCCACCGCGTTCTGGTTCCCGGAGGCCGCGGCCTGGCTCACCCAGCAGCTCTACGACCACTACCGGTTCAACGGCTCCACCGGCTATCTCCGCTCCACCGCCTACCCGGTGATGAAGGAGGCCGCGGAGTTCTGGCTCGTCAATCTCCGCACCGACCCGCGCGACGGGAAGCTCGTCGTCACGCCCAGCTACTCACCGGAGCACGGGGACTTCACGGCGGGCGCGGCGATGTCCCAGCAGATCGTGTACGACCTGTTCACCAACACCCTGGAGGCCGCCAGAACCCTGGGGGACGCGCCCGACTTCCGTGCCCGGCTGGAGACCGCCCTCCGCGATCTCGACCCCGGGCTCCGTATCGGCTCCTGGGGCCAGCTCCAGGAGTGGAAGACCGATGTCGACGGCCGGACCGACGACCACCGCCATGTCTCGCATCTCTACGCTCTCCACCCGGGCCGGCAGATCGTCGCGGGCAGCACGTGGGCCGAGGCGGCCAAGGTCTCGCTGGCCGCGCGCGGCGACGGCGGCACCGGCTGGAGCAAGGCATGGAAGATCAACTTCTGGGCGCGGCTGCGGGACGGCAACCACGCCCACAAGATGCTCTCGGAGCAGCTCAAGAGCTCCACCCTGCCCAATCTCTGGGACACCCACCCGCCCTTCCAGATCGACGGCAACTTCGGCGCCACCTCGGGGGTCGCCGAGATGCTGGTCCAGAGCCAGCACGGCCCGATCGAGATCCTGCCCGCCCTGCCGGCCTCCTGGCCGGACGGCCGGGTGACGGGGCTGCGGGCGCGCGGCGGCGTCACGCTCGACATCAGCTGGAGCGGCGGCAGGGCGAGCCGGATCACGCTGCGCGCGAGCCGTACGACGGACCTGACCCTGCGCAGCACCCTGCTGCCCGGCGGTGAGCGGACCTTCCGGGCGACCGCGGGACAGACATACGAGTTCACCCCGTAGGTCTCGGACGGTCTCGGACCGGGGGCCCCATCCGCCGCACGGCCGGTGGGGCCCTCGCGCGGTCGAGCGGACCGCCCCTCCTGCGGAACCGGCCGGAATCGCGCAAGATGGATGCACGAGTGGGGGCCGGCACGCGCCTGTCCGCCCGCCGCCGGACCTTCATCGAGCGAAGGGACAGCATGGACAGCAATGGTCTGAACCCCGACGTCCTGCGGGAACTGCGTGCAACACGCACCTATCCGGCCGTGTCCCTGACGATGCCCACGCACCGCCGCGAACCCCACCACGAGCAGGACGCGGTACGGCTGCGCAATCTGCTGGCCGAGGCGGGACGCCGGCTGGAGGCCGAACCCGGTCTGGACAAGCGGACCCGTGCCGCCGTCATGGGCCGGCTCGACAAGGCCGTCGCCGAGGTCGATCTGCGCCATCTGCTCGACGGGCTGCTGCTGCTCGCCGACGCCGGGGAGTTCCGGGTCTGGTACCTGCCGCGCGAGGTCCCCGAGCGCGTCGTCCTCTCCGACACCTATCTGACCCGGAACCTCGTGGCGGCCACCGCGCAGTCACGGCCGTTCTGGGTGCTGGCGATCGCCGCCGACCGCGCGACGCTCTGGAGCGGGTCCGGTGAGTCGCTGCGCGAGCACCGCGAGGACGGATTCCCCCTGACGCCTCCCGAGGACACCTGGGACGTCGAACGCGAGGAACGGATCGGTGACACCCCCAGCACCTTCACCGACGAGGAGACCCGCCGTTTCCTGCGGTCCGTCGACGAGACCATGGGCGCGGTGCTGGCGCGCCGCCCCCGGCCGCTTCATCTGGTCGGCCTCGCCCCCGCGCTCGCCCTGCTGGACGAGACGGGCAACGCCACCCGTACGGCCGTCGGACGGCTGGTCAAGGGCGGTCTGACGGACGGCCCGGCCCCCGTCCTGCTGAAGGAACTCCGGCCCGTGGCGGAGGAGTACGCGCGCCGCGAGAAGGCCGAGGTACTGACCCGGCTGGACGACGCCAAGGGCCGGCGCACCTTCGCCGCCGGACTCGACGAGGTCTGGGAGTCCGTACGCGAGAAGCGGGCCGATCTGGTCGCGATCGAAGAGCACTACCGCCGTACGGTCCGCGTCAGCGACGGGCATCTGATCCCGGTCGACGACGAGTCCGCCGCGGGCCCCGACGTACGCGAGGACATCGTCGACGAACTCGTCGAAACAGCCCTGGACGGCGGCGCCGAGGTGGTCTTCCTCCCGGACGACACGCTCGCCGTCCACGACCGGATCGCCGCCGTCCTGCGCTACTGACTCACGGCTCCGCGCCACCGCACCGCCGTACGCACCCGGACAGACGACGTACCTGGACAGACAGAGGCCGGGCGTCACCGGCTCCCCCGCGGCCGGCGACGCCCGGCATCCCCCTGCCGGTTCGGTATCAGCGTGCCGGCCGCACCTCCACATCGGCCGCCTTCACATAGGCGACCCGGTGCCCGAACTGGATCTCGTAGTACGTGTCCTCGCCCCGCACCACCCGGTGTCCGGCGGTGTCGAAGGTCGGCGCGAAGAAGTACTCACTCGGTGCCTGGACGCCCACCACATAGCGCTGGCCGGCGAGCAGCTTGTAGGGGAACGCCGAGACCGTCTGGACCGGAACCCCCTCCGGGTAGGCCCCGGCCTCCGGATAGGCCCGTCCGTACACCGGGATCTCCGCCAGCCCGGCCTTCGGCGTCAGCACCCGCTCCTTGGCGCCCACGGCGGTCGGCTTCGTACGCGGGTTGTGGAACCACGCCTTCTGGCCGAGGTACCAGATCGCCGTCCAGTCGCCCTCGCGCCCGGCGACCGCGAACTGCTGGCCGGTCGAGGCGCGGGCACCCAGGTCGTTGACGTCGGTCGTGGAGTCCTCGCCGCCGGGCCGCAGCCCGATGTCCTTCACGAGCGGCGCGTCCGCGGCCGGGGCGGTGTGCAGCCGTACGGCGCCCGAGCCGTGCGGGGCGCAGGCCTGGCCCGCCTTCTCGCAGCCGGTGTAGGACGGCTGGTTGGCCGCGTAGTCCGGACGGATCGTGACCACGGACGCCGCCGGCCCCGCGGTCGCCTTGAACGGCTTCCCGAGCAGCTGGAAGTAGTGCGCCCAGTCCCAGTACGGGCCGGGGTCGGTGTGCATTCCGGGGATCGTCGAGGTGGTCGTGCCGGGCACATTGTCATGGCCCAGGATGTGCCGGCGGTCCAGCGGGATGTCGTACTTCTTCGCCAGGTACCCGACCAGCCGCGCCGAGGTGCGGTACATCGCCTCCGTGTACCAGGCGTCCGGCGCGGTGAGGAAGCCCTCGTGTTCCAGACCCACCGACTTGGAGTTGATGTACCAGTTGCCGGCGTGCCAGGCGACATCCTTGGTCGCCACATGCTGGGCGACATGCCCGTCGGACGAGCGCAACGTGTAGTTCCACGACACATACTTCGGGTCCTGGATCAGCTTGATCGTGGTGTCCCAGGAGCCCTCGGTGTCATGAATGACGATGTAGTCGACCGACTGGGACTTCGGCCGGTCCGCCTTGTCGTGGTTCCCGTAGTCGCCCTCGCCGAACTCCGCGTACGGCGCCGGGATCCACTCGCAGGCGACCGTACCGGGACACTCGGCCCGTCCGGCGTCGGCCTTCCGCAGACCGAGCCGCGCGGTCTGCGCGGTGTCGGGGGAGATCCGGGGGGCCGCGCGCAGCGCCACCCGCTGGCCGCTGTCCGTCGTACGGTGCTCGCCGTTCCTGATCACGTCGTACACGTCATCGGCGTAGGTCGCGGCCGTCGCGGAGTCGTCCGCCCCGGAGAACCGGGCCACCGCGCCGTACCAGTCGGCCGGATCGCCGCTCAGCGGCTGTCCCAGCTCCCGCTGGGCCGCGGCCAGCAGTGCCGCGCCACCCCGGACATTGGCCGCGGGGCTGCGCCGCAGCTCCTTGGCGGGCAGCCCGGTCAGCTCGGCGGCACGGTCCAGGGTGCGCAGCCGGGCGGGCAGTTCGGAGGTCCTGGGCAGCGCGGCCCCGGTGACGGTCTTCGCCGCGCGCGAGGTGTCCCCGCGCGGGTCCTCCGTACCCTCCGAGTGGTGCGGCGCGTCGGCGAGCGCGGTCCTGGCGTCGGTCAGATGCATCGGGCCGTAGCCGCCGGTGACGCTCGGGGCGCCGCTGTGCGTGTCCCAGCGGGACTGGAGATACGAGACACCGAGCAGCACGCTCTGCGGCACCTGGTACCGCGCGGCCGCGGCGGCGAACTCACGCTGCAACGCGCCGGATCCCGGCTGTTCCGCGGTGACGGACGGAGTGGCGGAGACCAGGGGCAGCAGCAGCGCGGCGGACGCCACGACACCCCCCGCTCGCAGCGCGCGACCACGCGGGAATCTCGGTCGTGGGGGGACGGAACCTTGCAATGCAGCCTCCAGTGACGGGTGATGCGCGAAGGGGCCTGCCGGGCCGACTGGACTACAGGGGTATCGGCTTCCGGAGAATCCGTCAATCATCAGGCATGGAGGGGATTTCGCACGTCAGCGTGGGTGTCACGGAGTTTCGCGGCGGTGGGGTCCGGGCCTGCGGCGCGTCAGTGGAATGGACCAATGATCAGACATGCGCCACGAGGAGCGGCCGGAAGCCGCCGGGGGAGGCCGGATACCGCCCGGGATTCGCGCGGGACCGGGGCCGGCCCGGGGACACGCCGGACGCGCCGCGCGCCCCGTGATCCGCGCGGGGCGTGCGGCACTGTTCGTTCTCGCTCGGTACGGCCGGGCCGGCCGGATCAGCGGGTCCCCACCGCCGCGCGCACGGCCCGCCGTGCCATCGCGCAGTCGTCGTGCAACCGCCGCAGCAGCAGCCGCTGCTCCTCGGCCGGCGTCAGACCGCTCTGCTGCACGGACGGCGACGGGTGGGCGGACGGGCCGCCACCGGATGACGGTGTCTCACGCAGCGCGCGCTGCACCGCCGTCTCGTACATCCGGATCTCCCGGGTCAGCACGAGCATCAGATTGACCAGGAACGCGTCCCGCGCCACCGGTCCGCCGGCCTGTGCGAGCTGACTGATCCGGCGGCGCGCCAGCGGGGCGTCCCCGAGCACCGCCCAGAGCGTCGCCAGGTCGTAGCCCGGCAGATACCAGCCCGCGTGCTCCCAGTCGACGAGCACGGGACCCGCCGGGGACAGCAGGACGTTGGAGAGCAGGGCGTCGCCGTGACAGAACTCCATGCCCTGTCTGGCGCCGGCCAGACCGTGCAGCAGCTTCTGCAGATCGCCCAGGTCCCGGTCGGTGAACAGCCCCAGCTCGTGGTAGCGGGCGATCCGCGACGCGTAGTCGAGCGGCTTGTCGAACAGACCGGCCGGGGGCCGCCAGGTGTTCAGCCTGGCGATCGCGCCGAGCGCGGCCCGCAGATCGGCGCGCGGCGGTGCCTCCACCGGATGGCGGGTCAGCGCGGCGGCCCGCCCCGGCATCCGCTCGATCACCAGCGCGCAGTTCTCCGGGTCCGCGGCGATCAGCCGGGGGACCCGTACCGGCGGCCGGTGCCGGACGAAGGAGCGATAAGCAGCTATTTCGTGCCTGAACCGTTCGGTCCAGACGGGGGAGTGGTCCAGCAGGCACTTGGCGACCGCGTTGGCGCGCCCCGTGGTTCCGACGAGCAGAACGGAGCGCCCGCTGCGCCGCAGTACCTGCACCGGGTTGAACTCCGGACAGACCCGGTGCACCGCCGTGATCGCCATGCGCAGCTGCGCGCCCTGGGGGCCGGACAAGTCGATTCTCCCGCTGAGCGGTTGGGTGACCGTCCCCGCCCTGAGCCGCGGCCGCCCCGCATGCGTGGGGTCGAGATACGGCCCGCCGCCGGGGGCGACCGTACGCTGCGACCGGGGCGGAGCGGACACGGAGGACGATGCTGTGTACATGGGCGATACAGATCCCTTCGTGTGCCGACGAATTACTCGCGCCTCCCGCCCGGCAGCCATGGGGCACCCTGGGGAGTACGTCCGGCTGCCGGGCCGGGATGGCGCGTTCCTACCTGACACCGTCGACCCCCTGGCACACGAGCTGGCGAAGCCTGGCGAACCGTGGCGAATAGTCGCCACGCCTCTGACAGGCGGTTACTGTCAACTCAGCTGAGAACCTGGGGGCTTGACGTGAGCGGAGAACCCAACACCCGTCTGTCGGATCTGTTCGGCCTGGCCGGCTGGTCCAAGGGCGAACTCGCACGGCTGGTGAACCGGCAGGCGGCGGCCATGGGCCACCCCCAGCTGGCCACCGACACCTCGCGGGTGAGGCGTTGGATCGACATGGGGGAGACCCCGCGCGATCCCGTGCCGAGAGTGCTGGTAGCCCTGTTCACCGAGCGGCTCGGTCGTGTCGTGACCATCGAGGACCTCGGGTTCGTACGGAGCGGGCGCGCGGGGAAACGCCGGGACGCCGGGAACGCGGACAACCCCGACGCCCTCCCCTGGGCGCCCGACCGGACGGCTGCGGTCCTCACCGAATTCACGGGAATGGACCTCATGCTCAACCGTCGCGGCTTGGTGGGCGCGGGTGCCGCGCTCACCGCAGGCTCAGCACTCACCAGCGCCATGCATGACTGGCTGCACTCCGACCCCGCACTCTCGTCCGACGCCCCCCGGATCGACGATCCCCTGCACGCGGAACCCGCCGGGTTCGACCGTTACGAGGCCGCCCCCATCGGGTCGCAGGAGATCGAGGCCCTGGAGCGCTCCGTCGAGGTGTTCCGCGCCTGGGACGCCGCCCGGGGCGGCGGGCTCCAGCGCAAGGCCGTGGTGGGCCAGCTCAATGAAGTGGGCGGCATGCTCGCCTACCGCCACCCCGACCATCTCCAGCGGCGCCTCTGGGGCGTCGCCGCCAACCTCGCCGTACTCGCCGGCTGGATGTCCCACGACATCGGTCTCGAACCCACGGCCCAGAAGTACTTCGTCATCGCCACTCACGCGGCGCGCGAGGGCGGCGACCGGCCCCGCGCGGGCGAGGCCCTGTCCAGGGCCGCTCGTCAGATGGTCCACCTCGGCAGGCCCGACGAGGCACTCGATCTGATGAAGCTCGCGGATTCGGGTTCGGGCGAGGAGGCTCTGCCCCGCACCCGCGCCATGCTGCGCACCATCGAGGCATGGGCACACGCGTCCATGGGCCGCGGCAAGGCCATGCGCCGCACCCTGGGCGAGGCGGAGGAACTCTTCGTCGCGGACAAGCAGGACGTCCCCTCGCCCTGCTGGATGCAGATGTTCGACGAGGCCGATCTGCACGGCATGGAGGCCCTCGCCTTCCGTACCCTCGCCGACCACGAGCCCGCGGCGGCGATCACCGCGCAGCAGCACGCCAAGCGCGCGCTGGAACTGCGCGGCAACGACCGGCAGCGCTCCAAGATCTTCGACTACATCTCGCTGGCGTCCGCCTGCTTCATCGCCGACGATCCCGAACAGGCCGACCGCTACGCGCGGCTGGCGCTGGTGTCGATGGGGGAGACCTCCTCGCACCGCACCTGGGACCGGCTGCGGGAGATGTACCGGCTCACCGGCCAGTACGCGGGGTACGAGAAGATCGACGATCTGCGCGAGGAGCTGAAGCTGGCCATGCCGAGGGGGCCGGTGAAGCGGACGGGGCAGGCGGATGTCTAGCGCCCCTCCGCTGTCCGGAGCCGCTCTTCCGGGAGTTGTGCTTCCGGGAGCCCCTCTTCGGGGAGCCGTGCTTCGGGGTCGCCCGGGGATCCTCCGTCAGCCGGGAGCTCCCTGTCGTCCGGGGATCCTGACGACCATCAGACAGGCGGCGTCCGCGCGTTCGGCGCTGTCGCACTCCTCGGCGATCAACTGAGCACACTCCCGCGCGGAGCGGGTCCCGGCCACCCGGGGCGCCAGTCCGATCAGGCGCTCGCGCGTCGGCCCGTCGCCGTCGGTGTGCAGCACCAGGAGATCCCCGGGCAGGAGCTGGACTTCGGCCTGCTCGTACGCGGCCCCCGAGGTCGCCCCGAGCAGTACGCCGTCCGGCGGCGTGAGCGCGCGCCCCGTCCCGTCGCGGAACAGCAGCGGGGCGGGGTGGCCCGCCTGCGCCCAGGAGAAGGTCCGGGTCTCCGGGGCGTAGCGGGAGCAGAGCGCGCTGCCCAGCGCCGGCTGTTGCGAGGACTCCAGCAGCTGGTTGAGATGGCCGAGCAGGGCTCCGGGCGCGATACCCGCCACGGCCATTCCGCGCAGCGCTCCCAGCAGCATGGCCATCGAGGATGCCCCGGCCACCCCATGCCCGGTCAGCTCGCCGATCGTCAACAGCGATTCCCCGGAGGGAAGTTCGAGGGCGTCGAACCAGTGACCACCGGTCGCCGGGTGCGCCGTGGCGGGGAGCCTGCGGGCGGCCAGGTCCAGCGCGTCGGGCCCGCTCCTCGGCGGATACGAGGAGCCGTGCCAGGGGGGAAGCACCGCGTCGTGCAGCTCGGCCACCAGCCGGTGTTCGGTCTGCGCGAGATGGTGCTCGCGCCGGAGGGAGTCACGGGAGTCGCGTAAGGACCGCTCGCCGTCGCGCAGCACGCTGATGTCGCGCACCACCGCCCACATGGAGGCGGTGCAGCCGTCGGTGTCGAGGACGGGCTCGCCCATCATGTGCAGGGTACGGACCTCACTGTCGGCCCCGAAGATCCTGAACTCGCCGTCGATGGGCTTCCCGTCGATCAGACAGTCCGTCACCATCACGGTGAGCAGCGCCTGGTCTTCTGGGAGCACCAGGGACGGGAGTTCGTCGAGTGTCAGCGGCCCGCTCTCCGGATCGCGTCCGAGGATCCGGAACAGTTCCTCCGACCAACTGACCTCGTCGGTCAGGAGGTTCCACTCCCCGCTGCCCACCCGGCCGAGCCGTGGTCCGGGGCCGTCCTGAGCGGGGTCCCGGTTCGGGGAAGCGTCCCGTGCCGGACGGTCGGACGCGCCTCCCGCGTCCGGCCTGCCCGCCTTGAGCTGGTCCAAGTGGGAGCCCAGCTGGTCCAGTTGACATATCGCCAGATCGCAGAGCGCCCGCTTCCAACGCCAGAGCGTGTTGCTGTCGTCGACCTCGGTGTCCCGGCGTACGGCGTCCACGTCACCGCGCAGCCGGCGGGTCCGGGTGATGAGCGCGTCCACCGTCCCCGGCTCGGCGGCTTGCGGGGCGGGGCGGTCCGCGAACAGAGGGGACGGCATCTCGTACTCCGATACGGGGTGGCGCGGCCTGTCGGTGGGGGGACCATGACGACTGTCGCACAGGCGCCCCGGGCACGTAAGGCGTTTGGCAACACTCGGGCCGATCATTCCTTTGGCATATGCCGCAGGCTGTACGTCTCGCATGCATGCACCGTCGTTCCAGCCCTCGCCGTTCTCGCGCGCCGTCGTTCTCGCCCTCGCCCTTCTCGCGCACCGTCGCTTACGCGCACCCGCGGAATCGCGCACCGTCGGCCGGACCTGCCTCGCGCCGTACCGCTCCGGCGGCGCTCAGACGACCGGCGTGCGGTGCAGCGCCACCAGCAGCCGCCAGACGCGCGTCGCGATGCCCTCCGGCGTGTCCTCGATCAGCCCGTGCAGCCAGTCCGCCAGCACCCCGGCGAAGGCGGCGGCCACCGCCGACGCGATCAGCTCGGGGGCGGGCGCCCCGGCCAGGGTCCGCTCTACGCGGCTGCGTTCCCGCAGTTCACGGTGGAGCAGTTCGCCGAGCGGGCCGCTGCCACCGGGGCGCAGCAGCGTCCGGTAGAGCGCGGCATGCGGAGTGAGGCCGGTGAAGAACGAGGTCAGCGCGGGCGGTGGGACACGCGGATCGGGCGTGCCGCGCCAGGCGTGCAGGGCGTCCACGGCGTCCCGGACCACCTCCGCGCAGGCGTCGACCGCCAGCGCCTGAAGGTCGGGGTAGTGCAGATAGAACGTGGCCCTGCCCATCCCGGCGCGGCGCACCAGGGCGGCGACGCCGACCTCCTCGAACGGGTGCTCCGCGCAGGCGTCGAGCAGGGCCTGCCGGAGCCTTGCCCGGGTCCTGGCCGTACGGGGATCGCCCGCCGGCCCGCTCGCGGGCGGTCCCGCAGGTGCGCCGGTCACCCCGCCGCCAGCACCGCGGCCAGGGTGACCGCGCCCGGCAGTGCCTGCACGAACAGGATGCGCCTGTTCGCGGTGGCCCCGCCGTACACACCGGCCACGACCACGCAGATCAGGAAGAAGAGCTGGACGCGGTACCCCGTCGGGTCCGCGGCGATCAGCCCCCATATCAGCCCCGCGGCCAGGAAACCGTTGTAGAGACCCTGGTTGGCGGCGAGGGGCGCGGTCGCGCGGGCCATGTCGGCGTCGAATCCCGACAGTTCACGGCCGGGCCTCCGCTCCCACAGGAACATCTCCAGCACCATCACGTAGACGTGGAACGCGGCCACCAGGCCGACCAGGACATTCGCGGCGGTCTGCATGATCGGGGTCTCCTGCGGATCGGGCACTACTGGACAGGTGTCCATGAATCATAGACACCTGTCCAGGAAGTGCCTCGGGCGGGGGCGGGGGCGGTGGCGGGGGCGGTGGCGGCCCCCGGGCGGTGCGCCGGTGGCTACGGCAGCCGGAAGGCGTCGGCCAGCGTGTCCATCTGGGCCGTCAGCAGGGTGCTCGACCGGTGCCCCATCCCCCCGTACAGGCCGGAGACCTCCAGGCTCACCGTGCCGTGCAGTTGGGACCAGGCCAGTACGGTCCCGGCGAGCGCCGCGCCCGCTCCCGCCGCCGGGGCGGCGGTGCCGGTGTACTCCGTCAGCCAGTCGCCCACCGTGCCGTCGTCCCCGGCCCACGCGTCCATCTCGGCGACGACCGGCCGTACCGCTTCGGTGGGTTCGGCGCCCGCGAACACCTTCAGGAACGGGCCGAGCGCGGCCCGCGCGCGCAGCAGGGTGTCGGGCGGGGCCGCGTAGCCGGGGACCGGCGTCCCCTGGATCAGCAGATAACGGTGCGGCTCGGCGACGGCCCAGTCGCGGTACGTGCCGGCCAGTACATGCAGGGTGGCGCGGGCGCTCCCGGGCGGCGCGCCGGCCGCCGCGCGTTCCATCGTCCGCGCCACATCGTCGTACGCGTCCCGGATCAGCGCGCTGAGCAGATCGTCGCGGCCGGCGAAGTACCGGTACAGCGCGGGCCCCGAGAGTCCCATCTCCTTGGCGATCCGGGTCAGCGCCACGGCCTGCACGCCGCCCTCGGCGAGTTGCTGGAGCGCCGCCGACTTGATCTCCGCGCGGGTCTGTTCGCGGTAGCGCGCCCGGGGGGTCTGTGCCGCGTCGGCCATGGCGTCCTCCTGTGTGCGTGACGGTGTCTCGTGAAGGTTACAGGCCGTAGCCCCTCGGGTCGGGGCGCGGAAACGGGCAGCTTGTGATTCACCATCGCGAGAGTTATGATCAATAACAGAAGTGATCGACCGTAGCTCGATGGGGCGTACATCACCCCTCGGACTCCGAACGAAAGGGACTCGTCATGTCCGCTGCTGACCGCGACCTCCACACTGTGCTGGGGGCGGGCCCCGCCGGCACCACCCTCGCCGCCGAACTCGCCCGCCGCGGCCATCCCGTACGGCTCGTGGACCGCGCTGGGGCGGGAGATCCCCTCGAAGGCGTGGAGCGGTTCGCGGCCGATGTGTCCACTCCCGAAGGGGCCCTGGCCGCGGTGGAGGGCGCCGCCGTCGTATACCACTGCGTGAACGTCGCCTATCACCTCCAGGTGGAGGCGATGCCCAGGATCCAGCGGGCGGTACTGGGCGCGGCGGAGACCACCGGCGCGCGCCTGGTGGTGCTGGACACCCTCTATCCGTACGGCGAGACGCACGGCGAGGTCATGACCGAGGACACGCCCTGGCGGGCGACGTCACGCAAGGGCCGGATGCGGGCGCGGCTCGACGAGGAGTATCTCGCCGCGCACCGCGAGGGGCGGGTCCGCGTCGTGCTCGCCCGGTCGGCCGACTTCGTCGGTCCCGGCGTGCTCAACTCGTCGCTGGGCGGGGCCACCTTCCCGGCCGCGCTGACGGGGGGTGAGGTACTCGCGCTGGGCGATATCGACCTGCCGCACAGCTATACGAACATCGGTGACGTGGCGACGGGACTGGCCACGCTCGGCGAGCGCCCGGAGGGCGACGGGCGGGTCTGGCATCTGCCCACCGCGCCCGCCGTCACCACCCGCGAGATCCACGTGATGATCGAGCGGCGGGTGGGCGGCGCGCTCAAGACCGCCGTGCTCGACGCGCCGCGCCCCGTCGGGCCGTTCGACGAGGTCTTCATGCGGGAGTACGAGGAGATGTTCTACCAGCACACCGAGGCGCAGATCATGGACTCGTCGGCCTTCGAGCGGATGTTCGGGATCCGGCCCACCCCGCTGTCCGAGACCATCGACGCCACGCTGGACTGGTACCGCGGCCTGCCGGCCCGGTAACGGCACTGGTAACGGCACCGGTCGCGGGCCGGACGGCGGGCCGCGTCCCTGGCCACGTACCTCTGGCCATGTACCGGGGCGCGCGCCGCGGCAAGCCGAAGCCCCCGGGCGAAGCGTGTCCCGGGGGCTCGGCCAGCATTCCCCGCTGGGGGCGCTTGGAGTTAACGCGGCACAGTCTGGCACCGCGGGCGATCAGGCGCGGGCAGGCCGCGCCGTGATCACCGGACGGCCCGCACGGTCACCAGATGGACTCCACCCATTCCGGGTGGTCGATGAACGGGTTGCGGTTGTGCTGGACCTGGTCGTATATGACCTGGTTGCGGCGCTGCTCGAAGGCGTCCGGCGGGTCCTCGTCGTTCCACTGCTTGAGTACGGACAGCTTCCCTATCGCGGGGCTCGATCCGTTGTTGACCCGCTCGTTGGGTTCGAGGTCGGGCCAGGAGTCGTCGCCCTCGTACCGTACGGCCATGTACAGGATCATCCGGGCGACATCGCCCTTCACCGCGTCGCGCGGCTCGAAGGAGTCGGAGTCCGTGTAGTTGCCGGGGGCGCCGGAGACCGCGCTGCCGCCGTTGTCGAAGTCCTTGTTTCCGCGGATGGAGTTGACGCCGACGTCCTCCGGGCGCAGATGGTGGACATCGGTGCCGGGGCCGGTCGCCTCGCCGAAGTCGCCGTGGGACTTCGCCCAGACGTGCTCGCGGTTCCACTGGCCCGAGTTGCCGCCGTTGCTCGACTTGGAGATGGACCGGCCGGTGTACAGCTCGATCACGTTCGACGAGTTCTTGGGGTCCTGGTCCGTGGCCTGGAGCGCCGTCCAGACCTGGGCGTAGGTGATCTTCGTCTGGTTCTTGATGATCGAGTGCAGCGACGACTTGAGCGCGGCACCGGTCTTGCCGATGGCGCCCTGGTAGTACGTGTCGTCGAGCGCGGCGGTGGCCGCGGCGGCGGGTGCGCTCTCCTGGGAGGCGACGGCGGGTGCGGCGGCCGCGGTGGTGGCGAGCACCGCGGTGGCGGCGCAGAGAGCCAACAGCGTGCGTCGGGTGGGACGTTGGCGACGGGACATGGGGGAGCTGTCCTCTCCGGCGGGACCACCGCGGCGCACGGCCACAGGGTGGGGGGCAGTGCGGCGCGTGGTCGTGAAGTAACGGTTCAGCGGGAGCCTTCCACAAGGCATGTGTCCTCGTGTGAACGCCCGGTGTCGGTCATGTGCAGGTCAAGTTTTGGCTTCACTGTCCGGTGTCATCCCGGCGTCATCCCGCCTGGTTGTGGCGGGTCTGCGTTCATATGCATGGGCGCTGGACGTGAATCTGGTCAACTTTGGTCCATACCAGCTTCTTGACGACCCCTCGCACCCTCCCTTAAATCAAGTATTGAAATAAGCGTCCGAGTCGGCTCTCCCCGAAGCTCCTCCCGGGCGTGTGCGATGTCATGCGCATGACCCCCCACTCGAAGTGATGTGATGACCTGTGCGAATCCCCATGGGACGCCGAATTGCGCTCTACGCGCTCGCTCTTCTCTGCTGTTCCAGCCTGGCGGCCGCGGTCCCCGCCGCCGCGGCCCCCGCCCCCGACCCGTCGGCGGGCGGGGTCGGGGCGGCGGCGGTCACGTTCTCCGACGACTTCAACGGCGCCGCGGGATCGGCCGTCGACGGCGGCAAGTGGCAGATCGAGACCGGCGACAACGTCAACAACCACGAACGGCAGTACTACACGGCGGGCAACAACAACGCCGCGCTCGACGGCCAGGGCAACCTGGTCATCACCGCGCGCAAGGACAACCCCGGCAACTACCAGTGCTGGTACGGCCGGTGCGAGTACACCTCGGCCCGGCTCAACACGTCCGGCAAGTTCACCTCGACCTACGGACGGGTCGAGGCCCGGCTGAAGGTGCCGCGCGGCCAGGGCATGTGGCCCGCGTTCTGGATGCTCGGGAACGACATCGGCAACGTCGGCTGGCCCAACAGCGGTGAGATCGACATCATGGAGAACGTCGGCTTCGAGCCCGGCACGGTCCATGGCACCCTGCACGGCCCCGGCTACTCCGGTTCGGGCGGCATCGGCGCCGGCTACACCCTGCCGAACGGCCAGGCGTTCGCCGACGCCTTCCACACCTTCGCCATCGACTGGTCGCCCAACGCCATCACCTGGAGCGTCGACGGCAACGTCTACCAGACACGCACCCCGGCGGATCTCGGCGGCCGTTCCTGGGTGTTCAACAAGCCCTTCTTCATCATCCTGAACCTCGCGGTCGGCGGCTACTGGCCCGGTGACCCCAACGGCAGCACGCCGTTCCCGTCCCAGCTCGTCGTCGACTACGTGCGCGTGAGCACGATCGACGGCGGCTCCGGCGGCACCGGGGGCACGATCACCGGACTCGGCGGCAAGTGCATGGACGTGGCGTCCGCCAGCTCCGCCAACGGCACGCCCGTACAGCTCTACGACTGCAACGGCTCGGCCGCCCAGAAGTGGACCGTCGCCTCCGACGGCTCGCTCCGCGCGCTCGGCAAGTGCCTGGACGTGAAGGACAACAGCACGGCGGACGGCGCGCAGCTCCAGCTGTGGGACTGCACCGGAGGCCCCAATCAGCGCTGGGCCGTCCCGGACGCCCGCGACATCGTGAACATCCAGGCCAACAAATGCGTCGACGTGGCCGGCAACAGCTCCGCCAACGGCACCCGGCTGCAGATCTGGACCTGCACGGGCGCCGCGAACCAGAAGTGGACGGTGAACCGCGGATGACGACGGTACGCACCCTCCGCAAGCCCCTCAGATCCTTCGCCCTGCTGGCCGCGCTGCCCCTCGCGATCGGCGCGTCGCTCGTCACCGCGCCCACCCCCGCCACCGCGGCGGTCGCCGCCGTCGGCACGATCACGGGCCTGGGCGGCAAGTGCGTGGACGTGGCGTCCGGCAGCTCCGCCAACGGCGCGGCCGTACAGCTCTACGACTGCAACGGCTCGGCCGCCCAGCAGTGGGACGTCGCCTCCGACGGCTCGATCAGGGCCCTCGGCAAGTGCCTGGACGTCAAGGACAACAGCACCACGAACGGCGCGCAGCTCCAGCTGTGGACCTGCACGGGAACCGCCAATCAGAAGTGGTCCGTCTCCGCGGCCCGCGACATCGTCAACACCCAGGCCGACAAGTGCCTGGACGTGACGGGCAACAGCTCCGCCAACGGCACCCGGCTGCAGATCTGGACCTGCACCGGAACGGCCAACCAGAAGTGGACCGCGCCCTCGGGCGGCGGCGGCAACCCCGCGCCCAGCGGACCCATGGCGGTCGCACCGTACATCTACAACGGCTGGGGCAGCCCGCCCAACCCGACCACCGTCATGAACGCGACCGGCGTGAAGTGGTTCACCCTGGCGTTCGTGCTCAGCAACGGCTACTGCAACCCCCAGTGGGACGGCGGACGGCCGCTGACCGGCGGAGTGGACCAGCAGACCATCAACACCGTGCGCGGCGCGGGCGGCGACGTCATCCCGTCCTTCGGCGGCTGGAGCGGCAACAAGCTGGAGAGCTCCTGCTCCAGCGCGGGTGAACTGGCCGCGGCCTACCAGAAGGTCATCAACGCGTACGGCCTCAAGGCGATCGACATCGACATCGAGGCCGCCGCGTACGACAGCCCCACCGTCCAGCAGCGCACCGTGGACGCGCTCAAGACCATCAAGGCCAACAACCCCGGCATCAAGGTCTATGTCACCTTCGGCACCGGCCAGAACGGTCCTGACACCAGCCTGATCAACCGCGCGGCCGCCGCCGGACTCACCGTCGACAGCTGGACGATCATGCCGTTCAACTTCGGCGGAACCGGACAGAACATGGGCACGCTCACCACCCGCGCCGCCGAGGGCCTCAAGAACGCGGTCAAGAACGCGTACGGGTACAGCGACGACCAGACGTACCGCAGCATCGGCATCTCGTCGATGAACGGCATCACCGACAACAACGAGACGGTGACCGTCGCGGACTTCCGCACCATCCTCGCCTACGCGCAGCAGCACCATCTGGCCCGGCTGACCTTCTGGTCGGTCAACCGTGACCGGCCCTGCACCGGCGGCGGAGCCGACACCTGCTCCGGCGTGAGCCAGCAGGCGTGGGACTTCACCCGCGTCTTCGCCCAGTACGCCGGCTGACCGGGCGAGGAGCCTCCATGAACCAACACCTCGACGGCGGCGGGCAGTCCCGCCGCCGGCTCCACCCGCTCACCCTGCTGCTGACCGTGGTGGGCCTGTGCGCCTCCCTGATCGGTCTGCCCCAGCAGGAGGCCGCCGCGGGCACCACCGCGGCGGCGGCCCTGCCCACCGGCTGGGCCACGATCAGCAACAAGGGCAACGGCAAGTGCGTGGACGCCCGCGCCGCGGCGACCGGCAACGGCACCGCGGTGCAGCAGTACGCCTGCAACGGCAGCCTCGCGCAGAACTGGTCGCTGACGGCGACCAGCGCCGGCTACGTCAGGGCGGGCAACCGCAACGCCGACAGCCAGGTCTGGGACGTCACCGACGTCTCGGCCGCCGACGCCGCCACGATCCAGCTCTGGACGTACAGCGGAGGCAACAACCAGCAGTGGCAGCCGGTGGAGGAGGCCGACGGCGCCTACCACTTCGTCAACCGCAACAGCGGGAAGTGCCTCGACGTACCGAGCGCCTCGACCGCCGACAGCGTCCAGCTCCAGCAGTACACCTGCAACGGATCCGCCGCCCAGTCCTTCCGGGTCCAGGCCGCTGATCCGCCGGCGCCCCCCGGCACCCCGGATCTCGGTCCCAACGTCGTCGTCTTCGATCCGTCGATGTCGGCGTCCTCGATCCAGAACCGGGTGAACGCGACCTTCCGGCAGCAGGAGACCAATCAGTTCGGCGCCCAGCGCGCGGCCTTCCTGTTCAAGCCGGGCACCTACGACGCCGATGTGAACGTCGGCTTCTACACGCAGGTGGCCGGTCTCGGGCTCTCACCGGACGACGTCAATATCCGTGGCGCCGTCCATGTCGAGGCCGACTGGTTCCCTCCGCAGAACGCGACCCAGAACTTCTGGCGCAGCGCCGAGAACCTCTCCGTCACCCCCACCACCGGCACCGACCGCTGGGCCGTCTCGCAGGCCGCCCCGTACCGCCGGATGCATGTCCGCGGCAACCTCGCGCTGGACGACGGCGGCTGGGCCAGCGGCGGATTCATGGCCGACTCGAAGGTCGACGGCCAGGTCAGGTCCGGGTCGCAGCAGCAGTGGCTGTCCCGGAACACCGAGTGGGGCAGCTGGACGGGGTCCAACTGGAACATGGTGTTCGTCGGCGCCCAGAACGCGCCCGCGAACAGCTTCCCCAACCCGCCCTACACCACGGTCGACCAGACGCCGACGGTGCGGGAGAAGCCCTTCCTGTACGTCGACCCGGCCGGCGCCTACAAGGTGTTCGTGCCCGCGCTGCGCGCCAACTCGAAGGGCACGACCTGGTCGGGCGGTGCTCCCGCGGGTACGTCGCTCCCGCTGGACCAGTTCTACATCGCCAAGCCGGGCGCGACGGCGGCGGACATGAACGCCGCGCTGGCGGCGGGCAAGGACCTGCTCGTCACCCCCGGCGTCTACCACCTCAACCAGACGCTGAGGATCACCCGTCCCGACACCGTCGTCCTCGGGCTCGGCCTCGCCACCCTCATCCCGGACAACGGCATCACCGCGGTGTCGGTCGCCGATGTGGACGGCGTCAAGGTGGCGGGTGTGCTCATCGACGCGGGTACGGTCAACTCCCAGCGGCTGATGGAGGTCGGCGCCGACGGCTCGAACGCGAGCCACGCCGCCAACCCCACCTCGCTGCACGATGTGTTCTTCCGCATCGGCGGCGCGGGCGTCGGCAAGGCGACCACCAGCCTGGTCGTCAACAGCCGCAATGTGATCGGCGACCATATGTGGATCTGGCGCGCGGATCACGGCAGCGGGGTCGGCTGGAACACCAACACGGCGGACACCGGTCTGGTCGTGAACGGCGCCGACGTCACGATGTACGGCCTGTTCGTCGAGCACTATCAGAAGCATCAGACGATCTGGAACGGCAACGGCGGCAGAACGTACTTCTACCAGAACGAGATGCCGTACGACCCGCCCAACCAGGCGGCCTGGATGAACGGCGCGACACAGGGATACGCCGCCTACAAGGTGGCCGACTCGGTGACCAGCCATCAGGCGTACGGCCTCGGCAGCTACTGCTTCTTCAACGTCAACAGCAGCGTGACCGCGGAGCGCGCGTTCGAAGTGCCCAACAACGCCAATGTCCGCTTCCGCAACATGGTGACGGTGTCGCTGGGCGGTACGGGCACCATCCGGCATGTCATCAACGACAGGGGAGGCCCGTCGAACCCGGCCACCAACGTGGCCAATCTCGTCAGCTACCCCTGAGCGGGAAGACCGGGTCCTGACTGCGGGCGGACCCGGGACGGACCGGAGAACAGGAACACCCCGGGCACCGGAGCGACATGACGGTGCGCGGGGTGTTCCCGTTTCCGTCCTCCACCGGGCGGGCGCGGTCGGGAGGCGGCTCAGGAGGCCGGTTCGACCTCCAGGAAGCGCCGCCGCCGCGGCCCGCGGTAGAGCAGGGCCTCCCACCCCAGGCGCGTCAGTACGGCGGCGCACTCCGTCAGGGCCCGTTCCTCGTCCTGGGCGGCCCCTCCGCCGTGCGGGCCGAGCCACTCCACCCGTACGGCGGCGGGAGTCTCACCGGCCCTCGCGGTGGCGGGGGGATCACCCGCGCGTACGCGATATCCCGTCGCGACCCGCTGTCCCGAGCCGTCGACCGCGGACGCCGGGAGACCGGCGGCCTCCAGCGCGAGCGCGACGGCGCGCACCGGCCGCCGCCGCTCCCACGGGGCGGGAACCGCCGTCGGATCCCCTGCCCCGGCGTGTGTCAGCCGTCGGATCTGGAGCAGTCCCTCATAGGCGACCCGGACCTCGGCCGTACGCGCCTGGGGCGTCGTCCCGCACACCGGGCCGTCGCCCGTCGCGGCCTCGAAGCCACCGGACCGCTCCGTCCCCTCGTCTTCGCTCGTCATCCCCGCCGCCGTCCCCTTCCGCCCTGTTTCCGCGCCCGGACCGACAGAAGACCCCGACCGGACGGGGGACGCCGGTCGGGGTCGTCATAAGGGAGAGCGTGGATGGCGGTCGCCTCGCGGCGATAGGCTCCATGGGGCTTCAGCCGAACGATCTTCCCCATGGGCGATTCTCATATGGGGCCCGGGGACTCAGTTCCATCCACACCCTCACTGGGTCCAACGGCGGAGCCCCGCCGATTGTTCCCGGGGGTGCGGTCAGGACGGAAGCACCCAGATGGGGTTCGAGTAGAACCACAGGTCCTTCCACGGGTCGGCGTCGCCCAGCACGTCCATCGCCGGGCCCACGGGGTCGACGGACACGCCGTTCGGCCCCACGGCGGTGCGGTTGCCGTCCGTGCCGCGCAGCCGGACGTAGAGCGGTCCCGAGACCCGGCCGAGCCTGTACGTCAGCCGCACAGTGCCTGTCGACTTGTCGACCTCGAAGGACTTCGCGACCCTGGCGGTCGGCGCGGTGAAGGTGTCCTTGTCGTGGACGTGGCCGGTGACCTGGCCCTGGATGACATCGACCCGGGCCAGCTTCGGCACGAACTGCGCCCAGTTGGCGCCGTTGGCCAGCGCGATGTCGATGGACAGCTCGACGTCCGTCCCACGCTTGACGTGCAGTGCGCCGCCGAGCGTGGCCCAGCGCCCGCCGCCCTTGACCCGGGCGTCCAGACCGCTGATCAGACCGCCGTGGTCGACCCAGATCCGGCCGGCCCGCATACCGTCCATGACCGCCGCGTACGAGAACCGGTCCGCGCCGACATGCGTACGGCTGTAGTGGCCCGGCCAGTAGTCGCCCTTCCCGAGGTCGAGGCCGGTTCCGTACACGGGGTCGGAGTGCTTGCCGTTGGCGTTGAAGTCGTCGTCGGGCCCGATCACGGACGGCTCGGCGTAGACGCTGTGGGAGTCCGAGTTGGCGGTGATCCACCACGGCTTGCCCTCGGCCAGCAGACTGTCCCAGAGACCGCCGACCGTGGAGGTCATCCAGTCGAAGCCGCCCCAGGTGCGGTAGCTCTCCGGCGGATACGCGGCGAAGGAGTTCGCGCCGGGCGCGTTCTCGTAGTAACCGCGGCCACCGCCGCTGCCGACCGGCTTCGGCAGACCCGCCGCCTGGTGGCCGGGCGCGCCCTCCATACCGATGGCGATGGGGTGGCCGGCCGAGGTGGCGTCGCGCCAGCCGCGGATCTCGTGGGGCGAGTCGATGCCGTTGCGGGCCGGGTGGTTGGCGAGCATCACCGCGTCGTCGACCTTGCGCCGGCGCACCTGGTCGGCGAGGAACTGGAGCCCGGAGACGGCCAGTGCCTCGTTCGTGGCGTTGGAGGTACTGGGGTGCAGGCTGCCGTCGTAGTCGGTCTCGAACTTCTTCAGCACCTCCACCTCGTTGCGGCCCGGGTGGACGAAGACCGTGGCGTGCTCGGCGCCCGGGATGTTCCACTCCAGGCCCTGGAAGACGAGCTGGTCCTTGTAGGTCTCGCGGGCTTCCTTGATGTCCGGGTTGACCTTCTCCACACCGATCTTGGCGTGCGCCGCGCTGCCGTGGTCGGTGATGACCATCCAGTCGAGCCCGTGCGCCGTGCCCTGGCGCACCTGGTCGACGACGCGGTACTTGCCGTCGCTGCTGTACTGCGTGTGGATGTGGTGGTCGCCCGCCAGCCAGAGGAAGCCGTTGCTCCTGCCCCGGCCGGACGAACTGCCGGAACCGCCCGGATGCGCGGCCGCGGCGGCGGCCCCGCCCAGCACGCCCGCCCCTGCCAGGCCCGCGCCGAGCAGACCGGTGCGGCGCAGCATCGAGCGGCGGGACAACTGGCTGGGCGACAGCTCACTGTCCGGCACGTCGGCGTCGAGCGCCGGAGGCAAGGGACCGGTTTCGGCCTGGACGTGGTGCGTGTGGTCGTGTGCGTGGTCATGCGGGTGGTGATGGCCGTGGCCCATTGCTGCTCCTTGCCGATGCCTGTGATGCCCAGCGGGTCAGATGTTCGATTACCGGGATGACGGCTCGGCGACGGGAGCGCGTACGTGGGACGTTGAATGCCGTACGGAATCCTGGTCCGGGGTGCGTCGGTGCAGGTCGTACGGGTGTGGGCGCCTTCGCTGAACCTCCCGGGGGAGGAAAGAGCCCCACTATGCACTGCATGTATACGCGCTATGTATAGTGCGGGTATGTCATTCGGCCATGCCCTGTCCGGGCGAGTGAACCCCGCTTCGCCCTGCCCGCTGTCCGCGGCGGCGTCCCGCCGCGCACGTCGCGTGTTCGGTGTGTTCGGCGTGTTCCGCATGGCATAGCCGGCTCGCCGGGCCCTCCGGGGCCGCGGCCCAACCCACGTCACCCGGCGCGCCGTTCCGCGCGCCGGCTCCCACCCAGGCCCGGTGCGGGCTCAGTGCTGCGCGACTGAGGCCTTCTCTCCCACCGGCCACCCAGCCATCGGAAGAGGGATTTGTCATGCCAAAAAATACTCTGGTACGCGGCCTGAGAGCAGCGAGCGCCCTGGTGGCGGCCGCCTCGCTCGGTCTGATGCTGACCGGCTGCTCCTCGTACGACGGCCACTCGCCCGCCGACGCCAGAGGCGACGCCGAGAACGGGGCGAAGGTCGCGGACGGTACGGTCGACTGCGCGAAGGAACGCTGTATAGCCCTCACCTTCGACGCGGGACCGTCCGAGCACACCCCCGGACTGCTCGACATCCTCAAGAGGGAGAAGGTCCCCGCGACCTTCTTCCTGCTCGGCAAGAACCACGTCGTCAAACACCCCGACCTCGTGCGCCGTATCGCGGCCGAGGGCCACGAGGTGGCCAACCACACCTGGTCGCACGAGATCCTGACCGACCAGGACCCCGACGCCGTCCGCGAGGAGCTCTCGCGTACGCAGGACGCCATAGCGGAGATCACCGGTCGCGAGCCCACGCTGATGCGCCCGCCGCAGGGCCGTACCAATGACGAGGTCACGAAGGTGAGCCGTGAGCTCGGCCTCGCGCAGATCATGTGGAGCGCCACCGCCAAGGACTACTCGACGACGGACTCCAAGCTCATCAAGAAGCGCATCCTCGACCAGGCGGACCGTGACGGCATCATCCTGCTGCACGACATCTACGACGGCACCGTGCCCGCCGTCCCCGGGATCATCGAGGAGCTGAAGAAGCGCGGCTACACATTCGTCACGGTCCCCCAGCTGCTGGCGCCGGGACACGCCGAACCGGGGAAGGTCTACAAGCCCTGACCTCCGCCGCCTCCGTCACCCCGGGGTTCCCCTCCTGCTGGCGGTGGCGGAGGACCGGCCGTACGGTGAAAAAAAGGCGACTGACTCGAAGTGACCTGTGCGAGTGACCTGTGCGGTCGGACGGGCGGCGGCGTGATGACGGAGAGCGGAGAGCGCGTGGGAGGGTTCATCTGCAGTCATCTCGCGGATGTGGGGCCGGTGACCCCGGACAGCCCGGACAGCTGCACCGACTGTGTCGCCATGGGCGACACCTGGGTGCATCTGCGGGAGTGCCAGGGCTGCGGTCACATCGGCTGCTGCGACTCCTCCAAGAACAGGCACGCCACCGCGCACCACAACGCGTCCGGTCACCCCCTCATCCGTTCGTACGAGCCGGGTGAGGGCTGGTGGTGGTGTTACGAGGACGAGGTCGTCTTCGAGGTCGAGGGCGTGCCGCCGGTGCGGTCCGCCTGACGGGCCGGCGCGGCGCACCGCACCGGCCGGGGGGTCACCGGCCGGACGGTCACACGCCGGACGCCGGACGCGCCCGCTCCGTCAGCCCGACGTCACGGTGAACAGCGCGCCGTCGGGATCGCGCAGCGTCGCCTCGGCCGGGGCGAGCGACGCGTCCGGCGGCGAGAGCAGCGCCCCTCCGCCCTTGAGTGCCGCCTCCACCGAACCGGACACCTCCGGCACCCGGAAATACACATGCCAGCGCGGGCGGATCCGCGGATCGGGCGTGGCCTGTACGGCGCCGCCGCGGATCTTGGCGACCACATGCTCGTCCTGCCGCAGCACCGCGTGATCGTGTTCACGGACGAGGGTGAAACCGCCCTCGGTCTCCGGTGCCCAGCCCAGGACCTGGCTGTAGAACCTGGCCGCGTCGTCGGTGTCGCGGGTGTGCAGCTCCAGCCAGGCCGGGGCGCTGCCGCGCCCCACGGTCCAGTCGGAGCGCACCGCGCCCTCCCAGATGCCGAACGCCGCGCCGTCGGGGTCCGCGGCCAGTGCGGCCCGGCCCGAGTGGAACGCCAGCGGACCGACCGCGACGGTCGCGCCGCGCTCCCTGATCCGGGCCGCGGCCTCGTCCACATCGGCCACCGCGAAATACGGCGTCCAGGAGACGGCGACCTGGAGCGAGGCCGCCAGCGCGCCGATGCCCGCGACCGGCATTCCGTCGGAGAGGGCGACGCAGAAGTCGTCCCCGAGCCCCGCCGGCCGGTAGGTCCAGCCCAGTACATCGCTGTAGAACGCCTGGGCGGCGGGCAGTTCACGGGAGAGCAGCGTCACCCAGCAGGGACCTCCGGCCACCGTCTGTGAGTCAATCTTGTCCCGCTCCACACCGTTCACTCCACCCTCGCCCCGACTCTTGTCGCTCTCCGCTGCCACTGTCTGCTGCCCCCGTTCAGTGCCCCTACTCTGCCAGGCCCGGCGCCACTTCCCCGACGGGGCAGCGGTTCCGGGGGCCCGCCGGCCCGCGGACCCCCGGAGCAACTCAGCGCGGGGCGGCGGCCAGTGCGGCGTCCGCCCCGGCACGGGTGGGCTGCCAGAGCGTGGTGACCGGCTCCCAGACGGGGATGCCCGCGGGCGACCCCAGGGACGCGGCGTCGAACCGCGTGCCGTGGTGCGAGGGGTCGCCCGCGACGGTCAGATACGCGACCGTACGGGAGTCCTCGGCGGCCGGGTCGATGGTGCGCACCGCGGCGTACGCGGTACCTCCGGCGGCGAGCCTGTACGGCGCGCTCTCCACGGGCGGTACGGGCTGGGCCGTTCCGTCCAGGTCCCCGAAGGTGACGGTCGGGATGTGGTCCACGGCGCAGGCGCGGCCACTCTTGTTGGTGACGCTGATACGGACCTGGTCGACCGTGCCGGACGCGGTCGCGGTCACCTTGACCGCGCCTTCGCGGCAGGTGGCGAGCGCCGCGGGCGTGAAGATCCCGGCGGGCGCGGGGACGGCGGCCGAGGCGCCCGTGGCGAGCAGGAGCACGGTGAGGGCGGCGGCCGCCGGGGCGATGAGAGCAGGACGGATACGCATGGATGGATTCCCCGTTTCGGTCGGTCGGTGGTGAGCGGCACGGCGCCGGACAGCGGTCCCGGCCGGCAGTGGTCGTGCTGTACCGCTTGCCGGAGATGACACGCGAACGGCTCAGGCGGTTGTGCTGCACCGGCGAGATCCGATCACGGGGGCGCCGGGTCCGCGCCGGCGTGCGCCGGTGTGTGCTCCCGGCCGCCGGGGTGCCGGTGACGCCAGAACCAGAACACGGTGATGGACACGAACGCCCAGCCCGCCAGGACGGCGAAGGGGAACACGTGCTGGGCGTTGCCGAAGTACACCGCGGTGTGGTTGGCGTTGATCGAGGCGCCCGGAGGCAGCCACCGTCCGATGAGCCCCAGCACGGAGGGCAGCAGCGGCCAGGAGACGGCCCCGCCGGAGGAGGGATTGCCCAGCAGCACCATCAGCCCCCAGGTCGGAAGCATCGCCCACCGGCCCATGAGGGTGTTGAACATGGAGAAGACCATCCCGGACGTGAACATGGTGAACGCCAGGATCAGCCAGGACTCCACGAACGGAAGATCGAGCGCGCCGAGCCACCAGTCGACCACGGAGGCGATCGCGAAGGCGCCGAGCAGGGAGTACGCCACGGTGAAGGCGATCCGTTCCCAGGGGTTCAGCTCGCGCGCGTGGACGCTCAGTTGAATCGCCCCGACGAAGCCGATGATCACGGCGGCGAGCGAGACGTAGAAGAGCGCCAGCCCGCGCGGATCGCCCTTCTGGAGCGGTTTGACATCGCTGATCCGCAGGGGGAGCCCGACGGCCTTGGCCACGGGCAGGGCCGTCTCCGTGAGCAGTTGCGCGACGGAGGCGCCCGCCGCGCCGGCCACCGCGAAGTCGGCGCGGTCCGTACGGAACGTCAGGATCGCGAAGACTTCCTGCTCCTCCACCCCGCGCCGCGCCGCCGTGTCGCTCGGATAGCGATGGAGTTCGAGCGCGCCGTTCAGGGCCTTCTCCATGCCGTTCACGAACGCGGTGGCGTGTGCCGTGCCGGTGGGGCCCACCACGGCGGCGGGGATCCGATGGGGCGTCGGATTCGCCATGTTGTACGTGTAGGAACCCGCGAAGAGCCCGGCGGCCGCGGCGAGGATGAAGGTCAGGACGATCGCGGGGAGGAACGGTGAGGCGGTGAAGGCGGACCAGCGTTCGCGCATCGTCCGATGTCTGCCGTGCGCACCGCCGGAGCGTGGGTGACCTTCATGATCCGCGTCCATGGAGGCACCGTAAACCACTCATATCGGAATGACCGTACATGTCCTCCGCGCCCGTCGGGCGGTGAGGGGACGCGGTTCAGCGCAGCAGAAGTTGCAGGCCACCGAGGACGGTCGCGCCGATCACCAGCCGCTCGAAGACCCGTTGGTCGATCCGGTCCACGCACGCCTTGCCGATGAGGGCGCCGGGGAAGACGAAGAGCACGAGAGCGGCGTCCAGCAGCAGGGTACGGCCGTCGATCAGGCCGAGTCCCACGCTGAAGGGCAGCTTGGACGTATTGACGATCAGGAAGAACCACGCGGAGGTGCCGAGGAAACCGAGCTTCCGGAAACCCGCGGAGAGCAGATAGAGCGACATGACGGGGCCGCCCGCGTTGGCGACCATGGTGGTGAACCCGCCGAGCACGCCGTACGAACGCGCCTTGACGCGACCGGCGGACGACGCCTTTGAGCCGCCATTCCCGGCGGCCGTTTCCGGCGTCTCCTTCGAGCTGCCCGCACTGCCCGCGTTGTCCGAGCTGTCCGCGCCGGCCGTGTTGTCCGCGCCGTGGCGTCGCCGCCAGATCGTGACGCCCGCCATCAGCAGCAGGATCGCGCCGATCGAGGTGCGGACGGCGGCGTCATCGGCCCAGAGCAGGAAGACGGTGCCCGCCACCACCCCCGCGGCGACCGCGGGAAACAGCCGCCACAGGGTCGGCCAGTGGGCATGCCGCCGGTAGGTGAGCACGGCCACCACATCACCGACGATCAGGATCGGCAGCAGTATGCCCGTCGACTCACGCGCCGGCAGCACGGCCGCGAAAACGGCCAGACTGACCGTATTCGCGCCGCTCACCGCCGTCTTCGAGAAGCCGACGAGCGCCGCCGCCGCGGCGAGCGCGGCGAATCCCCACCAAGATATGTCCATTTCGGCAAGCGATGATATGCCCTGGTGCGGGACCGCTACGGGGCGGGCGGCGCTCGAAGCGGCACTCAGCCGGGTACGGGCCGGGTCACCGGAGCGGTCAGCCGGCCGCCGCGCGCCAGCGCGAACACCGCTCCGGCGCAGGTCAGGCCCGTACAGGTCAGCATCGCCCAGGGCAGCCAGCGGGCGTCGTGGCGCTGTGCCACATCCCACAGCGCGCCCGTGCCCAGATTGCCGAGCGTGATCCCCAGCCCGGAGACGGTGTTGTAGAGGCCGTAGTGGGTGGCGACCAGCCGGTCGCCCGACAGCGCGACGACCGTGTCCATCTCGAACGGATAGACCACCGCGCTCCCCACGGCCAGCGCGACGACCGCCGCCACCAGCGCGGCGAGCATCCACAGCCGTGCCGTAGGCCCGTCACCGGCGGGGACCAGAGCCGGCGGGACGAACGCCAGCCCCATGACGGTCAGCCCCCGCGTCAGCGCTCCCGGCGCACTCCAGCGCCGCGTGGCCCAGCGCGTCAGCCGGGTCTGCCCCACCACCGCGACGGCGGCCGAGATCACGAACAGGGCGCCCGTGGCCTTCTCGGCGGCCGGCCCCAACGCGTCGGAGGCGGCCAGCGGCAGGGCCAGATAGACCTGGAACGTCAGTACGTACGAGCCGATCATCGCCAGCGAGAACAGCAGGAACGGCCGGTTGGCCAGCACCGTGCGCCACTGCGCGCCCATCCCCGAGGGCCGTTCACCCGCGCTCTCCCCGCCGCCCCGTGCGGGCAGCGCGCGCCACTGGAGCGCGGTCAGCGCGGCGAAGATCACCGCGGCGGTCACGCACACCAGCCGGAAGTCGGCGGCGAGCAGCACGAGCCCCACCGGAGGACCCAGCAACATCCCGGCCTGGTAATAGACGTTGAAGACAGCGAAGGCCTCGACCCGCCGCTCGCCCGCCTCCGCCGCCAGATACGCGCGTACCGCCGGATTGAACAGCGCGCCGGCGAACCCGGTCGCCGCCGACGCCACGATCAGCGCGGGCAGTTGGTCCACCCAGCCCAGCAGGGCGAAACCGCCCGTGCGCAGCAGACAGCCGGCCATGATCGGCGCCTTGTAGCCGAAGCGGTCGGCGAGGGCGCCGCCGATCAGGAACATCCCCTGCTGTGAGAGCGTGCGTACGCCGAGGACCAGACCGACCGCCCAGGCGGCCAGCCCGAGCCCACCGGCCAGATGCGCCGCGAGATAGGGCATGAGCATGTAGAAGGCGAGATTGATGGCGAACTGGTTCGCCATCAGCAGACGTGCCGCGGGCGGAAAGGACCGGGTCGTGGCCCACAGGCCCGTCGTCCGGGCGTGTGGGCCGGGGGCTGTCACGGATCCCTTCACCGGGCCACCCCCGCCAGGCCGGCGCCGCCCGCTTCCGGACCGGTCGCGGCGAGCGGGTCCACCACCGTGGTACAGCGCGTCCACCGGGTGACGGTGCGTTCGCCGGGGTGCGCGATCTCCATCGGCTGCTCGGCGGGCCGGTGGCCCAGCAACCCGTGCTCACGGCAGTACGCGTCGTCGAAGACGGTCCCGACATAGCGCTGCGGCCCGTCCGGGAAGACCGCCACGATCCGCTCCTCGGGCGGCCGTACGGCGGCCAGCCAGCGCGAGACCAGAGCGACGGCCCCGACACTCCAGCCGCCCGTCGCGTAACGCGCCCGCGCCAGCGAACGCGCGGCCCAGACCGCTTCCGGGGCGGCCACCCAGTGCACTTCGTCGAAGAGGCCGTACGCGACATTGCGCGGATGGATGCTGCTGCCCAGACCGCGCATCAGCCGGGGCGCCGCGGGCTGGCCGAAGATGGTCGAGCCGGTGGTGTCGACACCCACCACTCGCAGGGCGGGGAAGTGGTGGCGCAGCACACTGGCGATCCCGGCGGAGTGCCCGCCCGTACCGACGCTCGCCACCAGCGTGTCGATCCGGCCCAGTTGGGACACCAGCTCCTGGGCGAGCGGACGGTACGCGGCCACATTGTCGGGGTTGTGGTACTGATCCGGGCACCACGCGTGCGGATGCGCGGCGAGCAGTTCCGCCACCCGGCGCCGCCGGGCCTCCTGCCAGCCGCCCACCGGATGCGGCGCCCGTACCAGCTCGATGTCCGCGCCGTACGCCGTCAGCAGCCCGGTCACCAGCGGTTCCATTCCCGGATCGGTGACGACGGTGACGGGATGGCCGAAGGTCACCCCGGCCAGTGCCAGCCCCAGGCCCAGCGTGCCGGAGGTGGATTCCACGATCCGTGCCCCGGGCGGCAGTTCGCCGCGCTCCCGGGCGCGCGCCACCATGTAGAGGGCTGTCCGGTCCTTGATTCCGCCGGGGTTGTGTCCCTCCAGCTTGGCCCAGAAGCCACGGCCGGGGACCGTGAACGGGGCGCCGATCCAGAGCGTCGGGGTGTCGCCGACCAGCGCCGCGGGGGTGTGGGCCGGCTGAGGGGCGGGGGAAACGTCGAAGTGGTCCATCGCGCAGAGCTCCAGTGGCCGGCCGCGCGTGGGCGCGACAGGGCCGTGGTGAGGGGGTGAACGGTCGGAGAGCCTGGGGAGCCACCGGCGGTACGGGCGGGCAGAACCGCTCGCGCACCGTCAGAGGCCAGGGGCGCCCGTCAGTTCCGCCACACACCCAGCGCCGCGCGCCGCCGCTGTTCCGTGCACCGGCCACCTGGGGTGTCCCCGCGCGCCGCCTGGGCGCGTGCGCCCATCGGGTTCCGTACGGCGGTGTCGGGCGCGTGCGGTCCATCCACCGTGAGGGGCACGGGCGAGGCGTCCGGACGCTGCGGCAGGAGGCTCGGCTCGTCCGTGTCGGTGCAGGAAGCCGCCCCATGGCTGGCCCGGCCGGCGCAGCCGGCCACCGGCGCGGGCGGGTGACCGGGGGCGGGGTACGGCGACGCGACCGCCGCCGTGGGTGTCGCCACACTCCGCAGAGGCGCGGCGGAGACCGGACCGTGCGCGCAGCCCAGCACATGCAGGAGCGCGGCCAGCACGGTGAGCAGCACGAGGCAGGACCTCGACCCGCGCCCGCTCTTCCCGCTCCACGCCGCACCGTTCATGTAGCGCAGCGTATGCGATCGGTCACCCCAGGTCGCAATCGGAGGCCGCTCGCCGCGCTGTGCGGGCGAGCGACCCGTGGAACCTGTGGCCGCCACGGGCGGTAAGCCCCGCGCGCCGAAAACTCGGAGGACATCGGCTTCCGTGATCCGTAACCTCCCCGGTGGCGCGGCGCGCGAAGACCGCGCCGGCTTCCACGAGTTGACGCGTACGACGGGCAGGACGCATATGACGGACAGCACGGGCATGGAGAACGCGATGCACGCTGTCGGCCGACCGATCCTCGATCTGCTGTCCCGGTACCGGACACGGGATCCGGGTGAGGCCGCCGACGCGGCCCGCGTTCGCGCGCTCGCGGAGGGCGCGGACGATCCCTGGCTGCGTTCGATTCCGCTGCATGTGACGGCGTCCGCGCTGATCGTGCACCCCGCGAGCGGACGGGTGCTGATGCGCTGGCACGCCCGCCAGCGCTCATGGCTCCAGGTCGGGGGCCACGGCGATCCGGGTGAGAGCGATCCGCTGGACATCGTGCTGCGGGAGGGCCGGGAAGAGACCGGGCTCGGGGATCTGGTCCCGTATCCGGACCCGTCGCCCGCCCGGCTCGCACAGGTGGTGATCGTGCCGGTCGCCGCGGGCGGCGGTGAACCCGCGCATGAACACGCGGACCTCCGGTTCGTCCTGGCCACGGCCGAACCCGGCGCGGCACGTCCCGAGAACCCGGAGGCCCCGCTGCGCTGGATGATACCGGCCGAGGCGCGGCAGGCCACCTCCGAGGAGAATGTCCGTGAAGCGCTGCGCCGGGTCGAGGAGTTGCTGACCGTCGCCGCGGAGCGCGGCTGACCGGCAGGCGGCGCGGGCCGGGGGGCTTCAGGCGACGGAGTCGTCCGGCGTCGGAGTCGGCGCCGGAGCCAGCGCGAAGACCCCGGCCGCGCACGCCACCAGGACGGCGGCCAGCCCCACCACACCCGCCAGGGTCGTCTGAAGCAGCAGCGCGCCGACCGCCGCCCCGGCGAACATGGTCAGCACCGAACCGATCTTGCGGTGCGGTTTCCGGCCGATGCCCGCCCCGAGCACGCTCTCCGCCGAGAGCCCGGTGAGCGTCTGGGTGAGGACGGTCGTCATCAGATCCCGGGGGGCGAGCAGGCGCACCGTCGCGTTCTGCAGCCCGCTGCAGCCGGCGAGCAGCGCGATGACCACGAGAGTGATCCGGCCCTCGGCGCGCAGCACCCCCGTGGCGAGCAGCAGCGCCGTCAGTGTGAGTCCGGCGGCCTGGCAGGCGAAGGCGCGGACGAGCCAGAACCGCGGCCGGCCACCGAGGAACCTGCTGAGCCGCCCGCCGAGAAACGCCCCCAGCACGAAGGCCGCCATGGCCACGATCGGTGCCAGCACCGGCAGCCGGTACTGCTCGGCGAGGGAGAACCCGAGGAAGACGACGTTGCCGGTCATGTTGGCGACGAAGACATGCCCCAGCCGCAGATAGCTCACCGCGTCCACGAGACCGGTCGCGAAGGTCATGGTCAGCAGTGCCCCCACGGCCCACCGCGGTGCCACGGGAAGTCTTTCGGGCACGGGGGGTACCTGCCTTCCTTCGCGCTTTCCGCACCGGCGCACGGCTTCCGCGGGCGCCTTCCCGCGGACTACTTCTCGCACGGACCGACGGATCGACACCCTAGCCCCGGGCCGCTGGTCGCCCGGCCCGCACCACGCGGGCCGGAGCCGGGGCGCATGAGGTAAGAAGTACGGGAGTGGGCGTGGCCCGCCACGCCGGACCGCAGAGCCCGGACCGCCACGCCGGCCGCAGTGCCCGACCGCCGTGCCCCTACCGCGAAGAAGGAGAACTCCGTGCTCCAGCCGCCCGGAAGCCCCGACGTTCCCCGTGACCGGGCCATACCTCCCGTGACGAGGAACTGGGCGGGCAACATCACCTTCAACGCGGCGCGCGTCCACACGCCGTCCTCGGTGGAGCGGCTGCGGGAGATCGTCGCCGGGAGCGGATCCGTGCGCGCGCTGGGCAGTGGCCACTCGTTCAACGCCATCGCGGACACCCACGGCGATCTGGTCTCGGTGGCCGGACTGCCCCGGATCGTGGAGATCGACCAAGGGGCCGCCACCGTCACGGTCAGCGGGGGGCTGCGGTTCGCCGAGTTCACCGGAGCGGTCCACCGGGCGGGCCTGGCCCTGCACAACCTCGGCTCGCTCCCGCACATCTCGGTCGCCGGTGCCTGCGCCACCGGAACACACGGATCCGGGGCGGCCAACGGCACACTGGCCTCGGCGGTACGCGCGCTCGAACTCGTCACGGCGGACGGCGAGCTGCTCGTTCTCGACCGGGACGACGCGGACTTCGCGGGGGCGGTGGTCGCCCTGGGCGCGGCCGGCATCGTGACCCGTATGACGCTGGACCTCGTTCCCGCGTACGACGTCCGGCAGTGGGTGTACGAGGGGCTCCCGTACGAGCGACTGCGCGAGCGGTTCGACGAGGTGCTCTCATCCGCGTACAGCGTGAGCCTCTTCACCAGCTGGCGTACGGAGCGGATCGAGCTGATGTGGCTCAAGGAGCGTATCGGCGACGGTGATCCGGATCCGGCACCGGACCGCCGGTTCGGTGCCGTACGCGCCGACGGCCCCCGGCACCCGGTGCCCGGCATGGACCCCTCGACCTGCACCGAGCAGTCCGGCGTCACCGGGCCGTGGCACGAACGACTGCCGCACTTCCGGCCCGAGTTCACCCCGAGCAACGGCGAGGAGCTCCAGAGCGAGTACTTCGTGGCGCGGGAGGACGGGCGGGCGGCCTTCGACGCGCTGGCCCGGATCAGGGAGCGCATCTCGCCGGTCCTCCAGATCGGTGAGATCCGGACGGTCGCGGCCGACGGACTATGGCTGAGTCCCGCCTATGGACGGGACACCGTGGCCTTCCATTTCACCTGGCACCCGGACACCGCGGCCGTCACGCCCGTGCTGGACGCGATCGAGGACGCGCTGGCGCCGTTCGAGGTCAGACCGCACTGGGGGAAACTGTTCACAATGGGCCCGGAGCGGCTCGCAGGGCTGTACGAGCGGTACGCGGACTTCGAGGCGCTGACGGCGAAGCTGGACCCGCGGGGCGTCTTCCGTAACGACCTGCTGGAACGATACTTCCCGGGCGGGCGCGGATAACGGCGGACGGCGGTACCCGGCCGATCCGCACCGCGTAAACATGGCGGGATTTACCCCGGAAGATCCTCCTATCCCGACCTCGGGGGCCGTCGTTTTGCGGCACGCTACTCAGGTGAGCGCGAACCCCGACGAAGCGGCGGACGATGAGACGGCGGACGACGAGTCCACGGGCGAGTTATTCGATGACGCCGCGGCCCGGCGGCTGCTGGAGCTGGGCCGGCGTGAGGAGGCGCTGCGGCGCAAGTTCCCGGTGAGCGGTCCGGACTGGGAGCGGACGTCGGTCTCGCACTACACGGCGTATGCGGCGATGCTCCACGAGGACGGGGGCTGGCGGCAGCTCTTTCCGGCCGTTCCCGCCGAGGCGGAGGCCAGGACGGATCTCCGTGATGTGCTGCGGGTACGGGCCCTGGACGCGGGTGAGTTGGGGCCGCGCTTCACCCGGGCCGCCGAGGCGGTCGTGCGCGGTGAGGACCAGGTGATCATCGGCGGTGATGTCTACCGTGTGGTGCGCATCGAACAGACCATCATCATGACCGGCCACGGTCCGCAGCCGCCGCAGCCGCGGGACCAGGAGTTTCCCGAAGTGCTCGACGAACGTCCGGGACCCCGGGGACCGGGACGGGCACTGGACGACTGACCGGAACCGGATCTCGCGGGGCCCGCGCGGGCCCCGCGAGGACCGGGATCACTTCCGGCGTGCCACCACCAGGGCGCATCGGGGACTGCCGTCGGGGCGTTGCCCGAGGTCCGTCAGCGGGAGGAGTCGCGTGGTGAACCCCGTCCGGGCCAGTTCGTCCCGTACGTCGGGCAGCTTGAACGTGCGGTAGTACATGACGAACCGTGGATGCCAGAGCAGATTGCGCAGACGCATCGCCGTATCGAAGCCCCAGAGGGCCCAGTAGAGCGGGGTGCCGACGCGGGGCGGGGCCGGAACGGGAAAGACGAAGAGGCCACCCGGCCGCAGCACCGCGTGTGCCTGCGCGAAGAGCACGGGCCGCTCGGCGGGCAGGAAATGGCCGAACGCCCCGAAGCTGACGGCCAGATCGAAGACCGGCGCGAACGGCAGGGCGCGCGCGTCGGCCCGTACCCAGTCCACGGCCGCCGAGGTGAACTCGGGGGAGGCGGCGGAGGAGGCGGAAGCGGCGGCCGCGGTGAGCATGCCCGCGCTGAAGTCGACACCGGCCACCCGCTCGTCGCACAGCCGCCGCAGCACACCTGCTCCGGCCCCGGTCCCACAGCAGATGTCGAGTCCGTTGGCGAACGGTCCGAGCGGCCGGACCGTACGTACCACCGCGTCCAGCAGATGGCCCGGCGTACGGAACGGGGTGTGGTCGAACTTCGGCGCCAGCAGATCGTAGCCGTGCTCGATGGACGAGAATGCCTGCACGGCGAGTTCGCGGAGGGTCGGGCCCTGGGGTGTGAACATCAGGACCCAGGGTAACGACAGAGCCCCCCATGCCGTCCCACGTCTCGCCCCGAACGTCGCTCCAGGGTGCTCAGGAGGTGGCGGTCAGCGCGGGGCTCCGGACAGCCACCACCGCTCGGCAGAGGCGTCAGCGGTGGAGGTTGCGGCCCAGCCGCCACAGCGCGAGGGCCAGTTGCAGCCGCAGCCGTCCCCGTGGATCGTGCACCGGCCAGCCGAGCCAGTGCTCCGCCTGCGCCAGCCGGTCCTGGAGCGTGGAGTGATGCATGTTCAGCTCTGCGGCGGCGGCGCGCAGGCTCGTGGAGTACGCGACCGTGTGGAGTGTGCTCGCCGCCCAGGGGGCCGCGGCGACGGCCCGGTCGAGCGCGCGTACGTCGGGGACCGGTTCCGTGTCCGGGCCGACGGAGGCCGCCAGCACGGCGAGACCGCCCAACTCGTCCGCGTACACCGCCCTCGGCCCCGGATCCTGGTCGGTGCCCTCCGCGGTGAACCGCAGCGCGGTCCTGGCGGCCGCCGCGGACGCCGGCAGTTCGAGCACGGGCACCGCGGGACCGACGCCCGCGCGTCGGCCGTCGGACAGCGGCGGGGCTTCCGGGGTGCGCACCGCCTCGACCACCGGCACATCGCCCGCGGCGGCCACCACCCGGGCCCGTGCCACCTTCCGCAGCCCGAGCCGGCCGGCCGCCTGCCACCGGGCGTGCTCCGGGGCCGACGCGTCCAGCAGCACCTCCACCGAGGCGGGATCGGCGGCCGGGTCCGCCAGCGGTGCCCGGCCGCGGGTCCGGTCGAGCACCACACGGGCGGCGGCCACGGTCCGTTCCAGCACCATGCCGTGGACTCCGTCGGGCGGTCCCGCGCTCTCCAGCCAGACCGCCGGGGCGCCGCCGGGCACCAGTGGGGCGGACATCCACGACGACAGCGCCGGTCCGGCCCGGTCCTGGCGTATCCCGTCGGCGTCGACCCGGATTCGTACGCCCCGCTCGTCGTCCACCAGCCGGGCCGGGCAGCCCGACAGCACGGCCGCGCCGCGCACCAGCGACTCCAGGCCCGCGCGGCCCTCGATCAGCCGGTCGAAGTACGCGATCACCTGGAGAGCCGCGCCCGCGTCGGGGTCCAGCGCCGCAAGCCTGCCCGCGAGTTCCTTCACACCCTCATCCTGCTTCTCCGAACGGCCGGTGCCAACCACTCCCGGGCTCTTTCCGGAAGATCACGGTCCGTTCGCTTTCCCATCGGCCGGTCCTGACGTGGTCCGGTCGCGCGACCGGCTCCAGGTCCGGCCGCGGGTGCGCCCCGTCAGCCGGCGGCGAGCAGTCTGCGCAGCCATGTCAGCTGCGCGTTCCGCGCGTCCTGGGAGATCGCCGCCTGCGGCGCCAGGCTCTCGAACCCGTGGAAGCCGCCGGGCCACACATGCAGCTCGGCCCGGCCGCCGGCCTGCCACAGCCGGCCGGCGTACGTGACGTCCTCGTCCCGGAAGGTCTCCGCGGAACCGACGTCGATGAACGCAGGGGGCAGCCCCGACAGATCCTCGGCACGGGCGGGCGCGGCGTACGGGGAGACATCGGGGCCGCCGCGCCGGTCCCCGAGAAGCGCGGTCCATCCCGTGTGGTTCGCCGCCCTGTCCCAGATCCCGAGGCCGGCCATCTGGTGGCTGGAGACGGTGTCGTTACGGTCGTCGAGCATCGGGCACATCAGCATCTGCCCGGCCAGCGCGGGGCCGCCCCTGTCGCGTGCCAGCAGTGCGACGGCGGCGGCCAGGCCACCGCCCGCGCTGCCGCCGGCGACGATGATCCGGCCGGGGTCGATGCCGAGTTCACCGGCGTGGCCGGCGGTCCAGACAAGCCCCGCGTAGGCGTCCTCCACCGGCGCCGGGTGCGGATGTTCGGGGGCCAGCCGGTACTCCACCGAGACGATCACCAGGTTGAGTTCCCGTGCCAGGTCGAGGAAGGGCTGGATGCCCGACCTGTTGTCGCCGAGGATCATCCCGCCGCCGTGGATGTTGTACAGCGCGGGCAGCGGCGTGCCGGCCCCCGTCGGCCGCGCGATCAGCAGGGAGATGTCCGGCTCGCCCGGCGGGCCCGGTACCGCCCGCTCCTCGATCTCGAACGCGCCGTCCTGCCGCAGGTCGTCGTCCGAGAGCCGGTCGATGATCCCGGTCCCGCGCATGGCGGGGATGTCATCGAGGTTCAGCACGGTGCCCAAGCGCTCACCGATGACGCCGAGCGCCGCGGCGAGTTCCGGATCGAACGGCGGCGGCGGTGGCGGACCGGGCCGGCCGGCCCGTACACCGGGGGACGGAGTGGCGTTCATCGGTACCTCCCTGGGTCGCGGTCACGCCCCTGTGACCGGTGCGGCCATCCTGCCTCCGGACCCGGGCCCGCCGGGGGTGCCGGACGGCGGACACCATCCGCCGGACGGCGGGTACCGTGCGGGCTGCCTGTGGTGTGCGTGGTGTGCGTGGTGTGCGTGGTGTGGGTGGTGTGTGGGCCGAGTGGGCCGCGTGAGCTCCCGGCGTGCGGCACGAGCCGGCCGGGGCGCGGTGGCGTGCGGCGCGGCACCGAGAGTGTGAGGGGCGGATCCCGGCCACACGGGCCCGCCCACCGGCGGAATTCATGCGATCGCAATGCCCTGATCTCGACAGAGCCCCCCGCGCGGTGCCACTCTCCCGCCATGCACCTCACCGCCCGAAGCCTTCTCCCCGCGCTTCCCGCCCTCCTTGTCATCGCCGCCGCCACGGCCTGCGCCCCGCAGGACACCTCGACCGGGGCCGACGCGTCGTCCTCCGGGTCCTCCGCGTCCGCCTGCGACCCGGGCGCACTGGCCACGCGAGCGAAGGGGAAGCTGACGGTGGGTACGGACAAGCCGGCCTACGCGCCCTGGTTCCAGGACGACGACCCGGCGAGCGGCAAGGGCTTCGAGTCGGCGGTGACCTACGCCGTGGCCAAGGCCCTCGGGTACGAGAAGAACCAGGTCGTCTGGCAGACCGTGCCGTTCAACAACTCGTTCGCACCGGGCGAGAAGAACTTCGACTTCGACATCAACCAGGTCTCCATCAGCGACGAGCGCAAGAAGGCCGTCGACTTCTCCTCGGGCTACTACGACGTACGGCAGGCCGTCATCGCGCTGAAGGACTCCCCGTACGCCAAGGCGACGACCGCGGCCGGCCTCAAGGACGCCAAGCTCGGCGCGCAGGTCGGCACCACGAGCCTCGACACGATCAATCAGATCATCAAGCCGACGCGGCAGCCCGCCGTCTTCCAGAAGAACGACTTCGCCAAGTCGGCGCTGCGCAACGGCCAGGTCGACGCGATCGTCGTCGATCTGCCGACGGCCTTCTACATCACCGGGGCGGAGGTGCCGGACGCGAAGGTGGTCGGCCAGTTCGCGGACTCGGCCGGTGTGGCGGAGCGGTTCGGACTCGTCCTCGACAAGGGCAGCGCACTCACGTCCTGCGTCACGCGGGCCGTCGACGGACTGCGGGCGGACGGCACGCTCGCCGCGCTGGAGAAGCAGTGGCTCGCCGACGCCGTGAACGCCCCGGTGCTCAAGTGACCTCCTCGAACACCGTCCGGCCGACGAAGGGCGAAGGAGAGGGCGAGGACGAGGGCCGGCCCGGCGCCGGGGGCGAGGACACCTACACGCCCTCGGCGCGGCGGATCGCGCGCGAGCGGTACAAACGCGCCCGTGCCCGCCGGGCCACCGCCGTCGCCGCGCTCTCCACGCTGGTGACGGGTGTGGTCCTGTTCCTCGTGATCACCGGCTCGCCCGGCTGGCAGCGCACCCGCGAGACCTTCTTCAGCGCCGAGTACGCGCGGATGGCCCTGCCGAAGGTCCTCGACGGACTGCTGCTCAATCTGCGGCTGCTGGCGGTCTGCGGGGTGTGCGTCCTGCTGCTCGGGCTGCTGCTGGCCGTCGCCCGCACCCTGCGCGGCCCGGTCTTCTTCCCCGTGCGCGCCCTGGCCACCGCGTACACCGACTTCTTCCGCGGGCTGCCGCTGATCATCTGCCTGCTGATGGTCGTCTTCGGGGTCCCGGCGCTGCGGCTGGAGGGCGTCACCACGGACCCCGTGCTGCTGGGCGGGACGGCGCTGGTGCTGACGTACTCCGCGTATGTCGCCGAGGTCTTCCGGGCGGGCATCGAGTCCGTACACCCCTCCCAGCGGGCGGCGGCCCGTTCGCTGGGGCTGTCCAGCGCCAAGACGCTGCGGTACGTCGTGCTTCCGCAGGCCGTACGGCGCGTCGTGCCGCCGCTGCTCAACGACCTGGTGTCGCTGCAGAAGGACACCGGTCTCGTGTCGATCGCCGGTGCCGTGGACGCCGTGTACGCGGCGCAGATCATCGCCGGGAAGTACTTCAACTACACGCCGTATGTGGTCGCGGGCCTGGTCTTCGTCGCGCTGACGATCCCGATGACCCGCTTCACGGACTGGGTCACGGCCCGGATGGACCGCCGACGCGCCCAGGGAGGAACCGTATGACGGCCGATGACACCCGTACGGAGGCCGCCGGTACGGAGCCCGCTCGCGCGCCGGGCGACGGTGATGCCCCGGTGCTGCGACTGGACTCCGTACGCAAGACCTTCGGGCGGGACCGGGTCGTCCTGCGCGACGTCAGTCTCGATGTCGCCCCGCACACCGTCACCGCGCTGATCGGCGCCTCGGGATCCGGCAAGTCGACCCTCCTGAGGTGCGCCAATCTGCTGGAGGAGATCGACGACGGCGCGATCTTCCTCGACGGCGAGGAGATCACCGACCCGCGGACCGACCCGGACGCGGTGCGTCGCCGTATCGGGGTGGTGTTCCAGTCGTACAACCTCTTCCCGCACATGACGGTCCTCCAGAACATCACGCTCGCGCCGCGCCGGGTGCTCGGCGTCCCCCGCGAGGAGGCGGAGTCGCGGGCGCGCGAACTGCTGGTACGGCTCGGCCTCGGGGACAAGGCGGGGGAGTACCCGGACCGGCTCAGCGGTGGTCAGCAGCAGCGCGCGGCGATCGTACGCGCGCTCGCGGTACGGCCGCGGCTGCTGCTCCTGGACGAGATCACCGCGGCGCTCGACCCCGAACTCGTCGGCGAGGTGCTCTCGGTCGTACGCGATCTGAAGGGCGACGGGATGACGATGGTCCTGGCCACCCACGAGATGGGCTTCGCCCGTGAGGTGGCGGACCAGGTGTGCTTCCTGGACAACGGGGTGGTGCTGGAGCGCGGTACGCCCCAGCAGGTGTTCGGGGATCCGGGGCAGGAGCGTACGAGGCGCTTCCTCCGGCGGATCGTCGAGGCGGGCCGGCTGTGACGGAGGCGCACCGGCCGCGCTGAGGCGGCCGGTATCCGCCGGCCCGGCCCTAAGGCCTCTCGTTTGGATCATGCCGGGCTCGCGTGCCCGCGGTGACATCAGCCGCTGCCGCGGCGGGCCGCGCCTCGCCGCGTTGTCGTCGGTCACCAGGGCTCCGCCATGGCTCCCTCCTCCGCCTTGCGATCCTCCCCCGTAGCCTGAACGGCACGGGAGGGACCCCCTCCACCAGCCCCGCTCCCTGATCCGGCCTGATCCAAACGAAAGACCCTAAGTCCTGACGGTCCTGTCGGCGACGGTCCTGTCGGCGACGGTCCTGTGGGAGGACGGTCCTCTCCGCGGCCGGGTCCCGGCCGCGGAGAACTCCACGGGGAGGGAGACCGGGATACGCGTCCAGGGGGACCGGCGCCAGGCCACCTGATCGGCGGGGACGGCGAGTCTCATGTCGGGCAGCAGATGGAAGGCCGTGGTGACGGCGGTTCGGGTGATCAGTCGTGCGGGTACCTGCGCGGGGCAGACGTGGGGGCCGCGGAGAAGGCGAGGTGGGCGCGGTTGCCGGGTTCCCCGGCGGTGTCGTCGGGGCGGTCGCCGTCGTGCGCGGCGTCGGTGCTGTCGGCGGACAGCGTAGTGGGCGCCCGCAGCAGTTCCCGGCCCTCCTCGCCGCCCAGTCCGAGCAGGGAGGCGAGGGAGAGCGAGGGCACGACCGTGGCGTACTCGTCCACCAGATCGGCCCGGCCCCGCCGGGAGAACCCCTCGATCAGTTCCGTGCACAGCGCTTCGACCTGGAGCCGTGCCCTGCGCTGGTCGATCCGCGCCACACCGTCGTCCAGCGGCTTTCGCAGCCTGCGGTGTTCGGGGCCGTCGGCCCCTGTCACATCGGGGCGCCGGGCCATCATCGGCAGCAGCCCGGAGCGCGGTGAGACGACCTCCTTCGTGAGATCGCGCCAGTCGCGGGCGTCGCGGGAGAAGACCTGCTCCTGACGGGTGATGGTCAGCAACTCCCGGTAGCCCATGACGAGCCAGCCGGGTACGCCCGGTTCCAGTTCGACGCGGGCGACATTGCCGTACCGCTCACGCAGCCCGCGGTAGACCTCGCGGGGAGAGCGCCGGGGGCGGAGCGGGCGGGGAGGAGCGGTTCATGACGCGGTCTCCTTGGTACGTACCGTACCGACGCTCGACACGTATTCGACCAGGCTGATCAGCGCGTCCACCGACGCGGCACGCTCCCGCGCGTCGCACATCACCACGGGAGTCTCCGGCAACAGGTCGAGCGCGCCGCGCAGTTCCTCCACCCCGTACTCCTCGCTGTCCGGGAACTGGTTGACCGCCACCGCGAACGGCAGCCCCCGGAGCTCCAGTTGCTCCAGAACGTCGAAGCTGTCCTCAAGCCGCCTGGTGTCGACGATGACGAGCACGCCGAGTGCGCCCTCGGCGAGGCCGTCCCACAGATCCCAGAACCGCCGCTGTCCCGGGGTGCCGAACAGATAGAGGACCAGCCAGGAGTTGAGGGTGATCCGGCCGAAGTCCATGGCGACCGTCGTGGTGGTCTTGGTGCTCATGCCGGCCAGATCGTCCACGCCGACACTCGCCTCGGTCATCACCTCCTCCGTGCGCAGCGGTGAGATCTCGCTGACCGAGCCGACCAGGGTGGTCTTCCCGACACCGAAGGCGCCCACCACGAGAATCTTGACGGCCTGCTGGACCGTGTCGGGCAAATAGCGGTCAGCGGAGCCGACGGAGACCATCCAGTACCTCCTGAAGCAGTTGCGAGTCGGGCAGAACGGCCTGCGGAACGCCGGAGCGCGCGGACAGATGGCCACTGTCGACGAGATCGGATGCCAGCACCTTCACCAGACTCACCGGCAGTTCGAGATGGGCGGCGGCCTCCACCAGCGACAGCAGGCGCTCGCACATCCGCACGAGCGCGCGCTCCTCCCGCGTCGCGGAGACCGGAACGTCGCGCGGGGGATCGACGGCGATGAGGAGGGTCTCGACTCCTATGGTGTTACGGGAGGGCCTGGAGCGTCCCTTGGTAATCACATAGGGACGTAACGCACTGGCCGAGTACTCACCGTCCGGTTCACTCACCGCGCGGACTCCTGTCGCGGCGGGCTGCTCAGATTGCCGGCGCCGATCTTCATGACCTGCGCCTGCATCTGACGGGCGACCAGCTTCGGGTCCACCACGGGGCCCGTCACCACGGCGAGATGGGCCCCGTTGGCGCTGCGCATGAACAGGAACCCGCCGTTGAACTCCACCATCTGCTGATGGACGGCCCCGCCCTCCTCACCGAACTCCCGGCCCAGGCTGCGGGCCAGGGACTGGAGACCCGAGCAGTTCGCCGACAGCCGGTCGGCGGAGTCCCGGTTCATCCCCTCGGAGCTGGCAAGCAGCAGTCCGTCGGCGCTGAAGACGATCACCTCACGCACCCCGGGAACCGCGGCGACCTCGGCGATCATCCAGCCTCGCTGCTCCGGGTTCTCCACGTAACTCATGCTCACGTCAGTCCTTCCGGTGAATCGGGGGTGGGGGAGGAAGAGCCGTCCTGGCCCTCGTACGGGACGGAGCCGGAGGTCGGGATGGACCGGCCGCCCTCGAAGAACTGCTCCATCCAGTCACCGGCCTGTTCCGGTGTGCCCGGAGGTGTGAGGGCGGTGGGGGCCGCCTCCACCGCGGGCGCGTACTCGTCGCGACGTGAACGGCGCTGGGGGAGCCGGCGGCCGTTCCGCGACGGGAGGGCCGGCGCGCCGGACATCGGCATGTCCCGGCCCGTCGCGTCGCGTGCGGCGGGCACCGACACGTCCGGCGCCGGCGCGGCGCTTCCGGGGGCGGGTTCGGGGGTGGCGGGCCGGGATGCGACCGGCTCGGTCGCGGCCTCTGGAGCGGTGGCTTCAGCAGCGGCGGTCCCGGGAGCGGCGGCTTCGGGGAAGGCCGGCCGAGCCACGGCCGGCCGGTCGGCGGCGGGCCGCTCCGGCGGGGTGCCGCTCACGTCGGGCGCTGAGGTGGGCTGGGGCACGTGGGGTACCTGGGGTACGGGAGGGACGGGCTTTGCCGTGGTACCGGCGGGGGCGAGGGTCTCCAGTACCCCCGTGGGCACCAGCACCACGGCGCGGACCCCGCCGTACGGCGAAGGGCCCAGGTCGACCTGGAAGCCGTGCCGGTCGGCGAACCGGCCCACGACCGCGAAGCCGGTCTGCGGGATCTCACCGACCTCGCCGACCCCGAGCAGCCGGCAGCCGGAGACGATCTCGCGCGCCTCGGTCAGCCGGTACTCGTCCATGCCGAGACCGCCGTCGTCCACCTCGATGACCGCGCCGCGCTGCACCGTACGCACGGTCACGGGCACACCCGTCCGCGGCGGTGAGTACTCCGTGGCGTTGGCGAGCAGTTCCGCCAGCAGATGGATCAGCGGTTCGACCACCGACGGTGTGACCCCGACGTCCGGGTCGCCGGTGACCTCGACGCGCTTGTACGCCACGATCCGTCCGGACGCGGCCCTGACCACATCCACCATCGCCAGCGGCTTCTGCCACTGCTGCCCCGGCCACTCGCCGCAGAGCACCTTGAGGCTCTGCGCGTGCCGGGCCTGCTGGGTCGCCGCGTGATCCACCTGCATGGTGGTCTCCAGCAGATCGGCGTCACCGGGATAGCGGTCCGCCAGCCCCGTCACCGCGGCCTGGATCCGGTGTGCCGAGGTCTGTACCCGGCTGGCCAGCTCGGCCAGCGCGAGCCGCTGCGACTCCTCGCGGTGGTCCACCGCCTCGGCGACCTCGGCCAGCAGCCTGCCGAACCAGTCGGTGACCCCTTCGCCCAGCCGTTCGGCGCCGTGCAGCGGTCCGGGGATCTCGGTCCTGGCGAGCGCGGCGGGCAGCCTCTCCTTGACGAGATGCTCGACCTCCTCCCGTACCAGCTCGGACTGGTGCTGGACATGGGAGCGCCAGCGGGTGTCGCGACGGGCCGTTTCCGCCTCCCGCTCCCGTGTCTCGTCGCAGTAGCGGACCACATCGGACTCGGCGCGCCGGTGCTGCCCGCGCAGCACCGACAGGGAGACGAAGACCAGCAGCGCGACCACGCCGTAGGCCGTGGTCGGGCCGGCGCCGAGGCGCGTTATGGGCACGATCGCGACAGCGAAGGAGGCGAGGGCGGCCACCAGAGTCGTCGACCAAAGCCACGGCGACCTGCGGGTCGGGGGAGAGGGCGCGGGGGAACGTGCCATGGAGAACCTTCGAGTTGGCTGAGAATGTGGTGCGGAGAATTCACCCGGCAGTGGTCACGGGGAGTGGGGGCGGCGCGGCGCCGGTACGACTGCCAGGTGCGAGGGTGTCCGTCGGCCGGGTATCCCAGTCCCACCACGGCCATGCGACTTGATCATGGTTTGAACTACCTCTTCACCAGACGTTGTTGGGGGATCGTATATCCGCCGGGCGTCACCTGAAGTCATATCCCGGCCACCGACGGTGGTGAATAGATGCTTCGTGACCGGCGCACGCCGGTGTTGTTCTGTGCATGATCCACGCGGTGAAGTGGACGGGCCGGAGCCCCCACGGCCCGTCTGGCGAGGCGGTCTTCCTCTCGGAACCTCTCATTCCGGGGGCGCGGGAAAGGGCTCCGGGTGCCTCGTGTATTCCCCTCGGTGTTCCCGGGGCGACGGTTGGCGTGCGAGCAAAGAAAAGGCAAAGATCGATAGATGCGGTGTCATACGGGTGGAGTGTGCTGCCGCGACGGCCGGCGCTCCACGGAAAAGCTTCACGGAAAGCTTCACGGGAAAGGGGATTGACCGATCCTTTGAGCGAATTCGCGCGTTTCCCAAGCGCTTCGGGGAGCGAATCCGTGAGTCTCGCGGACCGGGAAAGGGAATTCGCTTGTCCCGGGGAGCTGTTGGCGGACCGGGGGAGAGAGGGAGCGGAGCCGTCGCGGGCCGGGGCCGTCGCCCCGCCCGGCCGGGGCGGCGGGTTCAGCGCTTCATGCGCTCGATCTCGCGGATCTTGTTGGTCACATCGAGGGCGGCGACCTTGTACGACTCGGCCAGCGTCGGATAGTTGAACACCGCGTCCACCAGATAGTCGACCGTACCGCCGCACCCCATCACGGCCTGGCCGATATGTATCAGCTCCGTCGCCCCTGAGCCGAAACAGTGCACTCCGAGCAGCCGCCGGTCCTCCGGGGAGACCAGCAGCTTCAGCACGCCGTGCGCGTCGCCGACGATCTGGCCCCTGGCCAGTTCGCGATAGCGGGAGACCCCGACCTCGAACGGCACGCGCTCCTTCGTCAGCTGGTCCTCGGTCCGGCCGATGAAGCTGATCTCCGGGATGGTGTAGATACCGATCGGCTGTAGATGGTGCATCGGATTGACCGGCTCGTCGCACGCGTGGTACGCGGCGGCCCGGCCCTGTTCCATCGAGGTCGCGGCAAGGGCGGGGAAGCCTATGACGTCGCCGACGGCGTAGATGTGCGGAACCTCGGTGCGGTAGTGCTCGTCGACCGTGATCCGTCCGCGCGCGTCGGCGGAGAGGCCCGCCTTGCCGAGGTCGAGTTCCTCGGTCAGTCCCTGGCGCCCGGCGGAGTACATCACGGCGTCGGCGGCGATCTTCTTGCCGCTCTCCAGAATGGTGAGCGTGCCCTGCTCGTGCCGTTCGACCGCCGCCACCGTCTCGCCGAAGCGGAACGTCACCGCCAGATCCCGCAACCGGTACTTGAGGGCCTCGACGACCTCGACATCACAGAAGTCCAGCATCCCTGCGCGCTGTTCGACCACGGTGATCTTGCTGCCGAGGGCGGCGAACATCGACGCGTATTCCATGCCGATGACACCGGCGCCCACGATCACCATGGACCGGGGCACCTTCTCCATGCTGAGCACACTGTCCGAGTCCATGACCGTACGGTCGTCGAACTCGACGCTCGCCGGGCGGGCCGGCCGGGTGCCGGTGGCGATCACGATGTGATCCGCGGTCAGCAGCCGGTCCTGGCCGGAGGCGTCCCGTACGGCGACCGTGTGATCGTCCATGAACCGGCCGGTGCCCGCGAGCGGTGTGATCTGGTTCCTGGCCAGCTGACTGCGTACGACGTCGACCTCCAGGCCGACGACATGCTGCGTCCGGGCCGTCAGATCGGCGACGGTGATCTCTTCCTTGAGCCGGTAGCTCTGGCCGTACAGATCCCGCTGAGCCAGCCCCGTGAGATAGAGCACCGCCTCGCGCAAGGTCTTGGAGGGGACGGTTCCGGTATGAATGGAGACGCCACCGACCATGTCGGGGCGGTCGATCACGGCGACCCGGCGGCCGAGCTTGGCCGCCGCGATGGCGGCCTTCTGGCCGCCCGGTCCTGATCCGATGACAAGCATGTCGAAGTCGGGCACGGGAGGAGTCTGTCAGCCGTGCGTGTTTCCCGGAAGAGCCGGCTTCACGGTGAGACGCTGACCGGGCCTCACCGAGGGGAAGCCGGGGCCTCACCGAGGGGGAAGCGGGGCCTCACCGAGGGGAAGTGGATGACCAGATGGTTCTGAAAACATTCAGATGGGCGTTTGTCGTCACCGCGGCGGGCCTCGCCGTCGGGGCGCTGTACGGCGGCTGGGCCGCCCTGTGGATCGTCGCCATCCTCGCGGTCCTGGAGATCTCGCTCTCCTTCGACAACGCGGTGATCAATGCCGGGATCCTGAAGAAGATGAGCGCCTTCTGGCAGACGATCTTCCTCACCGTCGGGGTGCTGATCGCCGTCTTCGGCATGCGGCTCGTCTTTCCCGTCCTGATCGTCTCCCTCACCGCCAGGATCGGCCCGGTCGAGGCGGTGGAGCTGGCCATCAACGACAAGAACCGCTACCAGCAGCTGGTGACGGACGCTCATCCGTCGATCGCCGCCTTCGGCGGGATCTTCCTGCTGATGATCTTCCTCAACTTCATCTTCGAGGACCGGGAGATCAAGTGGCAGGCCTGGCTGGAGCGGCCGCTGGCGAAGCTCGGCCGGATCGACATGCTCGCGGTCTGTATCGCGCTGATCGTGCTGCTCGTCGCGTCCATGACGGTCGCCACCCATGCCCACCAGCACGGCGGCGCACACGCGGACAAGGCCCAGACGGTCCTGACGGCCGGCGTCGCGGGGCTCATCACGTATCTGGTCGTCGGCGGGCTCTCCCGCTTCTTCGAGAACCGCATCGAGGACGAGGAGGAACGGGTCGAGGAAGCCGCCAGGAAGCGCGGATCCGGCTCGGCGGTCGCGCTCACCGGCAACGCCGCGTTCTTCATGTTCCTGTATCTGGAGGTGATCGACGCGTCGTTCTCGTTCGACGGGGTCATCGGCGCCTTCGCGATCACCAACGACATCGTGCTGATGGCCCTCGGCCTCGGCATCGGCGCGATGTACGTCAGGTCCCTCACGGTCTATCTGGTCCGGCAGGGAACACTCGACGACTTCGTCTATCTGGAGCACGGCGCGCACTACGCCATCGGCGCGCTGGCGCTGATCCTGCTGATCACCATCCAGTACCAGATCAGCGAACTCATCACCGGACTCGTCGGCGTCGTCCTGATCGGCTGGTCCTTCTGGTCCTCGGTCCGCCGTAACGCGCGCCTGGCCGAGTGACCCCCGAGCGTGGCCCTCTCACGCCGAGACGATCGTGAAGAGGCCGCCGTCGGGGTCGCGGAGGGTGGCCTCCTCACCGGCCGGGGTGAGGCCCGGCGGAGTGACGACGACCCCGCCGGCAGCGGCGGCGGCCCGCGCGGCGGCGCTCACGTCGGCCGCCCGGAAGTACACGTGCCAGCGCGGTCTGATCTGCGGGTCCGGGGCGCTCTCGACCGCTCCGCCGCGCAGCGCCGCGACCGTGTGCGTGCCGTCGCGCACCAGTACCTGATCGTCCTCGTAGTGGACCTCGCAGCTCGCCTTCTCGTCCGAGCCCCAGCCGAGGACCTGCCCGTAGAAGATGGCGGCGGCGAACGCGTCCCGGGTCCGCAGCTCCAGCCGCGCCGGCGCGCTGCCCCGCCCCACGGACCACCCGGCGACGGTCCTGCCCTCCCAGAAGCCGAACACGGCGCCGTCCGGATCGGCGGCGAGGGTGGCACGGCCCGTGTGCATGGGGAGCGGCCCCACCGCCACGGTCGCGCCCCGCTCGCGGATACGGGCCGACACGAGGTCGGCGTCATCGACGGCGAAGTACGGGGTCCAGGCGACCGCGGCCTGGAGGCTCGGAGCCAGCGCCCCGATCCCGGCGACCGCCGCGCCGTCGTTGAGCGCGAGACTGAACTCGTCGCCCAGGGCCGTGGGCCGGAACGTCCAGCCGAGGACGGCTCCGTAGAAGATCTGGGCGGCCTCCAGGTCGCGGGCCATCAGACTCACCCAGCAGGGGGCCCCGGACACGGGGTGACGTGACGCCGGCATGATTCCTGTCCGCTCCCTTCCGGCCCTCAGCCCATCGCCCGGTCGAGGTTGATCGCCGAGCTGATCAGGGCGAGGTGGGTGAACGCCTGGGGGAAGTTGCCCAGATGCTCACCGGTCAGCCCGATCTGCTCGGCGTACAGCCCCACATGGTTGGCGTACGTGAACATCTTCTCCAGCGCCAGCCGCGCCTGCTCCACCTCACCGGTCCGGGCGAGCGCCTCCACCCACCAGAACGAACAGATCGAGAACGTGCCCTCGGAACCGTCGAGCCCGTCCGGGGCCTGCGACGGGTCGTACCGGAACACCAGGTTGTCCATCACGAGCCGGTCCGCGATCGCCTCGACGGTGGACAGGAACCGCGGATCGACCGGCGAGATGAACTTGACCATGGGCATCAGCAGCAGTGAGGCGTCCAGGATGTTCTCGGGAGGCCGGCCCGGCTCGGCGGAGAGCCGCTGGACGAAGGTACGGGTCCGCGGATCCCAGCCCCGCTCCATGATCTGGTGGTAGATCTCGTCCCGGGCGGCCGTCCAGCGGACCAGATCGCCGGGCAGTCCGCGCTGGCGCGCCATTCTGATCATGCGCTCGACGGCGACCCAGCACATCAGCCGCGAGTACGTGTGGTGCTGCTGACCCGCCCTGGTCTCCCAGATGGACTGATCGGCGCTGTCCCAGTGCCTCAGCAGCCACTCCAGGATCTCGCACAGATCGGTCCAGCTCTCGTGCGAGATACCCGCGCCGTACTTGTTGAACAGATAGATCGAGTCGATCAGTTCGCCGTAGATGTCCAGCTGGCGCTGGTCGCTGGCGTTGTTGCCGATACTCACCGGATACGAGCCCCGGTACCCCTCCAGATGCCCGAGCACCTCCTCGGGGAGTTGGTCCTCACCGTCGATCGAGTACACGACGCGCAGCGGGCCCACCCGGCCGTCCGTCGCGTCCCGCAGCCGCTCGGCCAGCCAGCTGATGAACCCCTGGGCCTCCTGGGTGAACCCCATCCGCAACAGCGCGTACAGGGAGAACGCGGCGTCCCTGATCCATACGTACCGGTAGTCCCAGTTGCGCGCGCCGCCGAGCTGTTCGGGAAGCCCGAGCGTCGGCGCGGCGATGATGGCGCCCGTCGGCTCATGTGTCAGCAGCTTGAGGGTCAGCGCCGAGCGGTGGACCGTCTCACGCCAGCGGCCGGTGTACGTGGACTGCCTCAGCCAGCGGCGCCAGAAGTCCTTGGTGGCCAGGAAGAGCGCCTCGGCGGCCTCGGCGTCGACCGCGCACGGATCCGGCCCGGGGTTCGCGCCGATGCCCGCGTCCGCGGCGGCGGACGCGCAGGCGTAGTCCGTTTCGAGGTCGAACAGGGCCGTCTCACCCTCGTCGAGGTCGAACGTCGCGTAGGCGTCGGTGTCGTCGAGTTCCAGCGCGATGGAGGACCGCAGCGACAGCGCGAGGACGTCGCCGACGAACCGTACGCCGTCGGGCATGCGCTCCAGCCGGTGCCGGTCCCGGCCGTAGTTCAGCCGCGGCGCGATCCGTACCCCCAGCCGCATCCGGCCACGTACGTTCACCACCCGCCGCACCAGCCGCTGCCGGTGGTGCGGGTCCTGCTCCCGCACGATCGGCATGAAGTCCTGGACCTCCACGATGCCGTCGGCCGTGAGCATCCGGGTGATCAGGATGTTCGTGTCGGGGAAGTAGAACTGGTTGTGGGTGGAGATCTGGCACACCGGCCGGATGTCCCAGGAGCCGCCGCGCTCCGCGTCCAGCAGGGATCCGAAGACGCTGGGGGCGTCGAAGCGGGGAGCGCAGAACCAGTCGATCCGGCCGTCGGTGCCCACCAGCGCCGCGGTCCGCAGATCCCCGATCAGACCGTGCTCGGCGATGGGCAGATACGCCTCGTCCCGCTGGTCCCCGGCCGGGGTGTCCGTCTCCTGAGCGTCCTCGTTCATGGTGTTGTCGAGTCTCGCGCACCGGCCCCCGGCCCGCACGTCGGTTCAGGCGGCGTGGTTCAGGGGGCAGCGCGTTTCAGGAGCGGGCGCCGTACACCCGGAGGTAGTCGACCCCGTACGACATCGCGGTCACCCCCGGCTGCGGGGCGGGGTGGTACCGACCTGCGCAGACGGAGAGATTGACGATGAGATGGGCGCGCCAGTCGCGGCCCACGCCCCTGCCGTCGGCGAAGACGCGCCGGCCGTTGACCCACCAGACGACCGTCCTGGACCGGAACTCCACCCTCAGCCCCACCCGCGCACCGGGCCGGATCTCCTGGTCCGTGTAGTAGCGCTCGCTGCCCCGCACACGGTTCGACAGCTCCAGCAGATGGGGGTTGTCGGGGTGGTACTCGAAGACGTCGACCTCGTTCCCGCCGTCCAGCCAGGTCCAGATCGCGGGCCACGCGCCGGTCTCGGTGGGCAGCCGCACGCCCGTCTCCAGCACGTCTCCGGTGCGGACGGTGAACTCCCCGGGGCTGCCCTCCGTGGTCAGCAGCCCCGTGTTCCAGTAGCCGTCGGAACGGAGCGTCGCCCGGAAGGTGCCACCGCGGCTGTACTCCGCGTCGGGCACGAGATGATCGAGCTTGTTGTCCCCCGGATTGGTCGGCCCGCCGCCGGGATACGCCCACGAGCGCCCCGCGACCCACTGCTCGGTGGACGAGAAGTCGGCGGTGAAGCGTGGCGTACGGGCTGTCAGGGACGGGTCGGGCGTACCGCTGCTCATGACGTCCCCTCCCGAGACCGGGCCACGCGGGCGGTCGCCGGGGCCGCTCGGTCTCATGCTAGGGACCGGCGGCACGGTGTGGGGGCGCGGTGCCGCGCGGACGGGGGCGGCCGTTTGTTCGTACGTCACCCCGTCCGTGGCCGGGGGGCGGCCGGGAGGCGCCGGGCCCACACCAGGACCAGGACGGACGCCACCGCCGCGAGGCCGCACCAGGTGGAGATGAACTCCAGCCGCCAGAGCGTCACGCACAGCACCGCCGCGTACGCGACGACCACGCCGAGCAGCCGCACCGTCGGATCACCGCCGATGAGCAGCGCCCCGACGGTGGCCAGGGCATAGGCCACCACCAGCAGCGGGACATGCGGAAGATCGAGCGCGAACCCCATGGTGTGGCCGCGGATCTCGGCCCTCGCCGTCCGGTGGACGAGGTAGTACGACAGCACCGCGGCGGTGCCGAGTCCGATCACGGCCGGAACCATCAGCCGGCGCCGCGCCCGGGGCGGCGCGGCGAGCAGGACGGCGAACGGCACCCACACCGCCAGTACCGGCAATGCGATCACGACCCAGGCGAGGGTGGCAGGGCCCGCGCCGCCGCCGGAGCGCCACACGACCGATTCGATGATCTGGTGCGCCCCCAGCAGCAACGGCAGCGCGGCGAGCGGCAGATCCCGGACCCTGCGTACCCGAGACACACAGGCCACGCCGACCACGGTGATACCGGCGCCCACCACAAGATCGGCTGTCGCACTCCAGCACACGCGTCCCACGGTACGCGTCACCGGATTTCCCGCCAGGCGTCCCGGCGCCCCCCGGCCCGGACGACGGGCACGGTCGCCCCGGCCGACCGGGGCGGAGCCCACGGCTCCTGAATATCTGTGGTCGCTGGTGCAGAAATTGGCTTGATGCGTGATGAAGATTTGTGGCACGGCGGACGGAGTGATATTGCCTGCCGTACCCGGCCGCTCGCGCCGTGCTACTGTTGATCTCAGTTGCAGTTGTGGTTCCCAAAGACTTCAAGTGCTCTTACCGGCTTTATGTGCCGGTGGGTGCGCTTTTGTATTTCCGGGCTTTCTCCGGACGGGGTAATCATCGCGGCGACGTGGGGTCCGCACAGTGCGGACCTCCGGGCTAAATGCCCCGAAGGAGATCAACATGGCCAGTGGCACCGTCAAGTGGTTCAACGCGGAAAAGGGTTTCGGCTTCATCGAGCAGGACGGCGGCGGCGCCGACGTCTTCGCCCACTACTCGAACATCGCCGCCCAGGGCTTCCGTGAGCTGCAGGAGGGCCAGAAGGTGAACTTCGACGTCACGCAGGGCCAGAAGGGCCCGCAGGCGGAGAACATCGTTCCCGCCTGACGCTGAATTCATGACGTAGCTGGGGTCCGCACCTAGAAATGCGGGCCCCAGCTCGTTGTTTTTATATTTTTCACGTGGTTTTCCCGTAATCTTCCACGTTTCGACAGAGCCTGTTCCGCGTGCCCTGATGGTGTGCGGAACGCGACGCACGGTTCCGGCTGTTCTACGCCCCGGCGCGGCTCTGGTCTCTGTATGTAATCGGCTCGTTCTTGCGATTCTTCGTGCGGTGTTTCTGCCGAGAATTCTCGATACGTGCCCATCGAGAAAGGTTCTGAATGAACCGCGCAGCACGCACGAACGACCGTTACTCCCGCACCCGCACGGGCGGCTCCGCCGGCTCCGGCCGGGGCGGCCGGTTCGGCTCGGGTTCCTCCAGCCGTTCGGGTTCCCAGGGGCGCTCCGGCGCCCCGGGCCGTTCCGGTGGCGGACATGGGCGGCGCCCCGCCGCGCTGAAGGGCGAGTTCGCCCTCCCCGTCACCCTCACCCCGGCGCTGCCCGCGGTCGCGGCCTTCGCCGACCTGGACATGCCGTCCGAACTGCTCAAGACGCTCAGCGGTCTGGGGGTCAGCGAGCCGTTCCCGATCCAGGCGGCCACCCTGCCCAACTCGCTGGCCGGCCGGGACGTTCTCGGCCGGGGACGTACCGGCTCCGGCAAGACCCTCGCCTTCGGCCTGGCGGTGCTGGCCCGTACCGCCGGACAGCGCGCCCAGCCCAAGCAGCCGCTCGCCCTGATCCTCGTCCCCACCCGGGAACTGGCCCAGCAGGTCACCGACGCGCTCACCCCGTACGCCCGGTCGCTGAAGCTGCGGCTGGCCACGGTCGTCGGCGGTATGTCGATCGGCCGCCAGTCCAGCGCGCTGCGCGGTGGCACGGAGATCGTCGTCGCCACCCCGGGACGGCTCAAGGACCTCATCGACCGCGGCGACTGCCGGCTGGACCGGGTCGCCATCACAGTGCTCGACGAGGCCGACCAGATGGCCGACATGGGATTCATGCCGCAGGTCACCGCGCTGCTCGACCAGGTGCGCACCGAGGGCCAGCGGCTGCTGTTCTCCGCCACCCTCGACCGCAATGTCGACCTCCTGGTCCGCCGCTACCTCCACGACCCGGTGGTCCACTCCGTCGACCCGTCCGCGGGCGCGGTCACCACGATGGAGCACCATGTGCTCCACGTACACGGCGCCGACAAGTACGCCACCACCACCGAGATCGCGGCGCGCGACGGCCGGGTGCTGATGTTCCTGGACACCAAGCACGCCGTCGACCGGCTCACCGAGCACCTGCTGAACAGCGGCGTACGCGCCGCCGCGCTGCACGGCGGCAAGTCCCAGCCCCAGCGCACCCGCACCCTCGCGCAGTTCAAGACGGGCCATGTCACGGTGCTGGTGGCCACCAATGTCGCGGCCCGCGGCATTCACATCGACAACCTCGACCTCGTCGTCAACGTCGACCCGCCCAGCGACCACAAGGACTATCTGCACCGCGGCGGACGCACCGCACGGGCCGGCGAGTCCGGCAGTGTCGTCACGCTCGTCCTGCCGAACCAGCGGCGCGAGATGAGCCGGCTGATGGCCGACGCGGGCATCACGCCGCAGACCGCCCAGGTCCGCTCGGGCGAGGCCGAACTGAGCCGCATCACGGGCGCCCAGGCGCCCTCGGGGGTTCCGGTCACCATCACCGCGCCGGTCACCGAGCGGGCCAAGCGCGGCCCCTCCCAGGGCCGCGGCCGTGGCCGCGCGGGTCAGGGCCGCCGGTCCTCCTCCGCCGGCTCCGCGGCGCGCACCGGCGGCGCACCGCGCCAGTCGCCCCGTAACAGCGCCGCCTGAGCCACGGGCGGAACCCAGCGGAAGTGCCCCGGTACCGACTGGTACCGGGGCACTTCCGCTGAGGTGTGCGAAGGGGGTTCGGAGGGGGAGCGGACGGCCTCAGCCGTCGGAGTAGCTGAAGTCTCCCACCGTCCAGGCGTTCACGTCCCCGATGGCGATGCGGTACATGCCACCGGTCTCCGGGATCCCGAAACTTCCCTGGAGGATCCGGGCGACATGGAAGTGCAGATGGGTGGGCGGCTCGTCCGGGTGCGATGAGCGGGCGTTCGCGGCGGCCGGACCGAAGACGGCGGAGAACGGTCCCAGTCGCTCGGAGTCCTCCAGGACCTCGGCGACCCGCTCCCTCCACACAACTTCGGGCGCCAGCCGTCCTGTGATGACGGCGCCCTGGACGACCACGGTGAGGGACATCTGATTGCTTTGCTCGGACTCCACGGTGGTGGCGATGTCAACAAGCAGATGATCAGGCTTCGACATGGGCGCCGACTCTACTACGCGGGCGCCGCCCTGAGTGAGCGTACGGAACACCGGCCGCGGCCCGTCCGGCGCGTATCAGTCCCGTGCGCCGGGGCCGAGCAGCGCCGACGCGGTTTCGAGCGGGGTGAGCGGCTCCGGCGCGACGGGAGCCGGGACGGCGTGGCAGGTGAAGCCGAGCCTGGTCAGCGCCCTCGTCACCTCGAAGGAGGTGAAATCGCGGCGGTCCTGCCGTGTGATGACTTCCCCCACCTGCTTGACGGGGTAGGCACGGCGGCCGATGACCACGGATTCACCGGTGATGGGTTCCGGCTTGATGCCCTTCATCGCCTGCTGCACCTCGCTCTTGACCAGTTCGAAGGGGAAGCGGGCGATGACGCAGCGCATAGTGCCTCGGGGGGAAGAAGGGGAGGTGCGGATACGTCAGCATCCCACAAGAACACGTGTGGAGGCGCCGGTGACGGCGGCGGGATCAGGGAAGCCGCTCCGCGCGGGTGATCCGCTTCAGGTGGTAGTAGTCGGCGACACACCGGGCCGGCCAGGTCTTGCCGCCCCGGTGCGCGAACGGCTCCCCCATCCCGCTGACGGACAGCGGCTTGTACGGGAGGACCCGCGCGCCCCGCGCCGCCCGCTCCCGCAGCCAGTGGTCCTGGTGGTCCCACTTCTCGGCCCGTACGCGCATGCTCTCGCCCAGTTCGCCGAGCGGAAAGGCCAGTGCGACGCACACCGCGACGCACATCGCCGCTCCGGCGGCCGTCGCGACGGCGCCCGTACGCGTCGCGCGCCCCCGCGTCGCGTGTCCCCGCAACGCCCGCCCCAGGAGCGCCCCGGCACCCACCAGAAGCACGACATACAGCAGGAGATAGTCGTTCCAGGTGCGGTGCGCGAACACCACATGCGGTCCGAAGAGCGGGTACGTGATGACCGTGCAGACGTATCCGGCGACCAGGAATGTGACGGTGCCCGCGCCCAGCAGGAGGAGCGGGCGGTACGGCAGCAGTACCGGCGCGTGCCCTTTCCGGTTCCCGGTCAGCAGCGCCAGCAGCACACCGGCCGCGAGGGCGCCCAGATACCACCAGGTGGTGAACAGGGTCCCGAGGATGTCCAGGAAGCCGTCCAGTGAGCCGGCGAGCGATTCGGGCGCGAACATCGAGCCGGTCCCGGCGTCGTACCGCTCACGCCGGTTGCGCGATCCGGGGGAGGTGAGCAGCAGCAGCGTGCCGATCACGATCCCGGTCACACCGGCCAGGCACCAGGCGCGCGCGTGGGCCCGTGCGCGAGGGACGAGGATCCGGTGGTTGAGCAGCAGCAGGGCCACGAGCACGACCAGCGCGACGACCGACGTCTCCTCCGAGAGGGTGCCGAGGAAGGCGCCCATGACGAGCGCGCAGGCCGCCGCCGCGACGCGTCCCCGGCGCGACCCGGCCCACAGCAGGGGGACGGCGGCGGCGCACGCCAGTACCGGTGCGACGGTGTGCGAGACGGAGGAGGCGGGCCAGTAGAACGCCTTGTACGTGTTGAGGCTCGCGAAGAGGAACACCACCGTCACCATGGACGCCACGAACAGCGGCACGCCACGCGGCGCCGTCCGGCCCGTCAGGCGCAGCAGCACTGCGGTCACGGCCCACAGTAGCCCCAGCACCACCACACCGCTGACCAGGCCGAACCACTGGTGGCCCGCGACCCCGAACTTCGCGTACGCCCCGACCAGCAGGCCGTTCCCGAGCCGTCCGTTGTCCGTCAGGTAGAACTTCGCCACCAGCCCCGTGATGCCGTGATCGCGCACGCTGGGCAGGAAACACCACTCGTCCGCGCTGGGACGGACATGGCGGCCGAGCCAGAACGCCGACCCGAGAAGCCCCAGTGGCAGTGACAGCAGGCCCAGTACGCCGTATCCCGGCCACGAGCGTACGGAGAGTACGGATGGCCCGCGGCCGTTCCCCCGCCGCCGCCGGGGTCTTCCGCCCGGCTGCTCCGGGATGATGACGCTCGACGCGCCCGCGGCCATGTACACCACTGCCTTTCGAAAGGGGAGGTTCCGTTTCCGGCTGGACCGCGTCCGGCGGGAACGCGTCCGGCCGCCGGTTCCCTATCGCTCCGAACGGGCTTGTCCGACGGAGACCGCCGACGGCGCACCGGACGGAAAGGACGTACGGGTCGTATCCGTTTCCCGGACCACATAGTGCGGACGGCGCTTCGCCTCGTGGTAAATCCGCCCGACGTATTCGCCGATGACACCGAGCGTGGCGAGCTGGATTCCGCTGAGCGCCACGATGGCGGTCATGAGCGTCGTATAGCCCGGCGCGTCCACACCGTTCAGGGCGACATTCGCGATGATCCACAGCGCGTATACGAGCGCGGAGAGAAAGAGCCAGAGACCGGTATGGATGGCGAGCCGCAGGGGGCGGCTGTTGAAGGAGAGCAGTCCGTCGATGCCGTAGTTGAGCAGGTTCCGGCCGCCCCACTTGGAGGTGCCGGCCGCGCGCTGGACATTCCGGTAGGTGAAACTCGCCGTGTCGAAGCCGATCCAGGAGAAGATTCCCTTGGAGAATCTGTTGCTCTCCGGCAGGGACAGTACGCTGTTCACCGCATGCCGCGAGAGCAGTCTGAAATCGCCCGCCCCGTCCACGACATGGACGTCCATACAGCGCCGCACCAGCCGGTAGTAGACCCTGCTGAGCGCGGTGCGCAGGGCGCCCTCGCCCGTGCGGTCGCGCTGGGCCACGACCTGGTCGTAGCCGTGTCGGTGCAGCTCAAGCATGCGGGGCACCAGCTCCGGGGGGTGCTGGAGGTCCGCGTCCATGAGCACGACCGCGTCTCCCCGGGACATACGCAGTCCCGCGAGCATGGCCGCCTCCTTGCCGAAGTTGCGGCTGAAGGAGGTGTATCGGACGCGCGGGTCCGCTGCCGCCAGTTCGCTGAGGTGTCTTCTGGTGCCGTCCGCGCTGCCGTCGTCCACATAGCAGATCTCAAAGGTCTGCCGGGTCGGTTCGAGGGCGGCGAGCAGAGTGGTGTGAAAGGCGGCGAGTACTTCGCTCTCGTTGAAACACGGTACGACGACGGAAATCTGAGGGGGAGTCATCTCGCTCCGCATGCCCGTGGTGGGCGGGAAGGAATGGTCACCGAAAGAGAACGGTTCGCGAGGGGAAACCGTTGGAATACGGTGCTGTGCGTGATCGTGAGGGGGCGTTAACCGGTCATGCCCGCACCGTTTTCCGGAGCTGTCACGGAAAGAGGGGACGCGCGCGGGGATCTGTTACGTCAACGGGCAGCGGCGGGCGGGCATATGGGCAGGAAGAGCTGTGATGGAACGTTCCTCACTCTTCTTCCTCCGGTTCACGCCGCGTTCACTGATGCGGTGGCAACTATAAGATTTATCTATCACCTGCTCAAGCGTCACCACGGCATGGCGCCGAGGCAGGTGAAGCGTTTCTGCGGCATTGTCACGCCGTGTAGGCATGCCCCGTGGGTGACAGAATGCGAGACCCGGGTACTGTGATCTGCGGCACAGCCGATGACCCGGAGACAGATCCTGCATTTCATGGGCATGACAGGTCGATATCACGCACATGATCCGCGGATTGCGGTCCTGGTAAGGCGTCCGATTACTGCCCCCTCGCGAGGTTCTTCGACTACGCAGTGTGTGGGGCAGCGGCTACGCGTAACTCGTTGCGCAGCGTGACCAGTTGACCCCCGGGAGGGAGGGCCAGTTAACTACCGGCCAGTCAACCTCACGGTCTGCCCCCCACGGCCAAGCCCTCGGTCAACCCCCCACCTCGATCCGGGAGACTTCATGCGGATGCCGGAATCCGTCGCGTCCATTGAGTTCTCGCTGCCTCAGTCGGTCATCGCCGTCAACCCCCTGCACCGCTCGTCGCCACGGCTGACGGCCGCCGCGGCACGGGCGGGTGCGCTCAGCGTGCTGGAGCTGACGACCGGTGACCCCAGGAGCGTCGCCGACACACTCGACCGCACCCTGCGCTGGTCGTCGCTCCCTTTCGGTGTGCGGATACGTCCCGGCTGCACCGTCACCGCGGCGGATCTGCCGGAGCCCGTGGACACCGTGCTGCTGGCGGACCCCGGGCGCACACCTGAGGAGTTCGCCGGCCGCCGGGTCCTCGTGGAGGTGACCGGTCTGGCGGGCGCGCGGGAGGCCGCGGGAGCCGGGGCGGCCGGGCTGATCGTGCGTGGCGCGGAGAGCGGTGGCAGGGCGGGCGAGCTGAGTACGTTCGTCCTGCTCCAGCAGGTGCTGGCGGACCCGGACATCACACTGCCGGTCTGGGCGTGCGGTGGCATCGGGCCGCACACGGCCGCCGCCGTCGTCGCGGGAGGCGCGGCGGGTGTCGTACTCGACACCCAGCTCGCGCTGTTCGACGAGGCGGGCCTGCCGGCGGAGCTCACCGGCGCGCTCACCGGACTCGACGGCTCGGAGACGGTGCTGCACCACGGGACGCGGGTGCTGCGCCGCCGTGGTCCCGGTGCCCCCGAACTCCCCCAGGATCCGGCCGAGTTCGCGGCCAGGGTGGGAAGCGACGATCTCCGCACACAGTTTCTGCCGGTGGGCCAGGACGCGTTTCTCGCGGCTTCCTTCGCCCGGCGCTGGAAGTCGGTGGGCGACGCGGTCCGGGGCGTCAGGGCGGCGATATCCGCCGCCGTCGAGGACGACCTGCCCGCCGCCGCGCTGGCCGCGGGATCGGCGGGCGCACGGGCACTCGGCACCGAATTCCCCATCGCCCAGGGGCCGATGACCCGGGTCAGCGACGAGCCGGCGTTCGCCGCCGCCGTCGCGGCCGGGGGCGGCCTGCCGTTCCTGGCGCTCGCGCTCGCGAACGCGGACCGCACCCGGACGATGCTGGAGCGCACCCGCGACGCCCTCGGCGACGCGCCCTGGGGCGTCGGTGTCCTCGGGTTCGCGGACGAGGAGATCAGGTCCGCGCAGCTGGAGGTGGTACGCGAGCTGAGGCCGACGCACGCGATCATCGCGGGCGGCAGGCCGGCCCAGGCCGCCGCGCTGGAGGCGGAGGGCATCGCCACCTTCCTGCATGTGCCCTCCCCGGGGCTGCTGCGACAGTTCCTCGCGGCCGGCGCGCGCCGGTTCATCTTCGAGGGCGCCGAGTGCGGCGGGCATGTCGGACCGCGCAACAGCTTCCCGCTGTGGGAGGCGCAGACCGAGGTCCTGCTCGACTTCGTGGCCGAGGCAGGCGACGAGGCCGCCGCCGAGCTGACCGTCCTGTTCGCCGGAGGCATCCACGACACCCGCTCGGCCGCGATGGCGGCGGCCCTCGCCGCCCCGCTGACCCGCGCGGGAGCCGCGTTCGGCGTGCTGATGGGCACCGCGTATCTCTTCACGGAGGAGGCGGTCGCGGCCGGTGCCATCCAGCCGCTCTTCCAGCGCAGCATCGTCGCCGCCGAGCGGACCGATCTGCTGGAGACCGCCCCCGGACACGCCACCCGCTGCGCCCACAGCGCCATCACCCAGGACTTCGCGCACCTCAAGGACGAACTGCGCGAACAGGGCGTGCCCGACCGGGAGATCTGGGAACAGCTGGAGCGGTTCAACGTCGGCAGGCTCCGGCTCGCCAGCAAGGGCATCGAGCGGGTCGGCGACGAACTGCGGCCGGTCGACGAGACGCGCCAGTCCGACGAGGGCATGTTCATGGCGGGGGAGGTCTGCGTCCTGCGTGAATCCGTCACCACCGTCGCGGCGCTCCACGAGTCCGTCGCCGAAGGGGCCGCCGGATGGCTGCGCTCCCGGGCCGCGGGACTGCGTACCGCACTCGGACTCGACCGGGTGGACGAGGACGCGGAGAGCGCCCCCGAACCGCTGCGGATCGCCGTGGTGGGCATGGCCGGCATGTTCCCCGGCGCCCCCGACCTCGCCGAGTTCTGGGCCAACATCCTGGCGGGCAAGGACTGCGTCACCGAAGTCCCGGCGCACCGCTGGGACGCGGAGCGGTACTACGCGCCCGACGGCGACGGCGAGCGCACCCCTTCGCGCTGGGGCGGATTCCTGCCCGAGATCCCCTTCGACCCGCTGCGCTACGGCATCCCGCCGGCCTCGCTGGCGAGCATCGAACCCGTACAGCTGCTCGCGCTGGAGGCGGCGCGGCGCGCGCTCGCCGACGCCGGGTACGACGGCGCGGACACCGATCACGCCCGTACCTCCGTGGTGTTCGGCGCGGAAGCGGGCAGCGATCTGTCCAACGCGACGACCCTGCGCACGGTGCTGCCCGGATACGTCGGCACCATCCCGTCCGCACTCGACGAGCAGCTGCCGCGGCTGACCGAGGACTCCTTCCCCGGGATGCTCGCCAATGTCATCGCGGGCCGGATCGCCAACCGGCTCGACCTCGGCGGCGCCAACTACACCGTGGACGCGGCCTGCGCGTCCTCGCTCACCGCCGTGGACGTGGCCTGCAAGGAACTGGTCACCGGCACCAGCGATCTGGTGCTCTGCGGCGGCGCCGACCTGCACAACGGCATCAACGACTATCTGCTGTTCTCCTCCGTGCACGCGCTCTCCCCGACCGGCCGCTCCGCCACCTTCGACGGCGCCGCCGACGGCATCGCGCTCGGCGAGGGGGTCGCCTGCGTGGCGCTCAAGCGGCTGGCCGACGCCGAGCGCGACGGCGACCGGATCTACGCCGTGATCGACGGCGTCGGCAGCGCCAGCGACGGCCGGGCGCTCGGCCTGACCGCGCCCCGCCCGGCGGGCCAGCGCTCCGCGCTCACCCGCGCCTACCGCAACGCCGGTGTGTCCCCCGCCGATGTCGGACTGATCGAGGCGCACGGCACCGGCACCGTCGTCGGCGACCGCACCGAACTCGCCACACTGACCGAGGTGTTCACCGAGGCGGGGGCCGAGCCGGCCGGCTGCGCGATCGGCTCGGTGAAGTCCCAGATCGGCCACACCAAGTGCGCGGCCGGACTGGCCGGACTGATCAAGACCACACTGGCGCTCTACCACGGGGTGAAGCCGCCCACCCTGCACGTGCGCCGGCCCAACGAGGCATGGGACGGCGCGAGCAGCCCGTTCGTCTTCCACACCGCCGCCCGTCCGTGGGCCGCGGAGCCCGCCGACCGTGTCGCGGGAGTAAGCGCTTTCGGATTCGGCGGCACCAATTTCCATGTCGTTCTACGCGCGTATGACCAGGCGCCACCTGCCCATACGCTGGACGCCTGGCCCGCGGAGCTGTTCACGTTCCGTGGCCGGGACGCCGCCGCGGCGCGCCGCGCGGCCCGCGCGCTGCTCGACCTGATCCAGCGCGGAGGCGACTGGCGGCTGCGCGACTACGCGCGCCACGCGGCCCACCGCGGCGACCAGGCGGCGGTACGCGGCGAGCCGGTACGGATCGCCGTGGTGGCCCCGAGCCTCGCGGCGCTGCCCGAACTGCTGCGCAGGGCCGCCGAAGGGGAGCGCGACCCGGAGGCCGGGCTCCATGTCTCCGACGACACCGCGCTCGACGGCACCGCGACCGGTGCCCCGGACAGCGACGGCGAGGGAGCCGGGAAGCTGGCCTTCCTCTTCCCGGGCCAGGGCAGCCAGCGCCCCGGCATGCTCGCCGAACTCTTCGTCGCCTTCCCCGAGTTGCAGCGCTACCTCCAGCTCGGCGCGCGCTGGGCGGACGCGCTCTACCCGCCGGCCGCCTTCGACGAGGAGACGAAGGCCGGCCAGCTGGCCCGGATCACCGACACCTCCGTCGCCCAGCCCGCGCTCGGTGTGGTCGAACTCGCCGCCGCGGAACTGCTCGCCTCGGTCGGCGTACGCCCCGCCATGGCCGCCGGTCACAGCTACGGCGAACTCGTCGCGCTCGGTGTGGCCGGGGCACTCGCGCCGCAGGACGTCCTCAGCGCGAGCGCCGCCCGCGCCGAGGCGATCCTCGCCCAGGTGGCGGACGGCGACGCCGGCACGATGGCGGCCGTCACCGCCACCGTCGAGCAGGTCGAGGAGGTACTGCGGCTGGCCGGTCTCGCCGAGGACGTCGTCGCCGCCAACCACAACGCGCCCCGGCAGACCGTCATCTCGGGTCCCACCGAGCCGATGGCCGCGGCCGTCGCCCATCTGCGGGACGCCGGCCACCCGGCGAAGCCGCTCCAGGTGGCCTGTGCCTTCCACAGCCCCCTGCTGGCCGGCGCGGGCGACGCCTTCGCCGACCGCCTGGAGTCCATGACCGTCTACCCGACCGCCTTCGACGTCTGGGCCAACCGCACGGCCGAGTTGTACCCGGCCGAGCCCGCGGCGATCCGGGCCGGCCTCGCCGCTCAGATCGGCGCGCCGGTCCGGTTCACCGAGCAGATCGAGGCCATGTACGCGGCGGGCGCCCGGGTCTTCGCCGAGGTAGGCCCCGGACGCGTACTGAGCAAGCTGGTCTCCGCCGTCCTGGGCGACCGCCCGCACCGTACGATCCCGCTCGACGGCGGCCGGGGCGCCGGACTGACCGGCTTCCTCACCGCCCTGGCCCAGCTCGCCGTCAGCGGAGCCGACGTCCGCGCCGGACGGCTCTTCCAGGGACGCGACGCGGTCGACCCCGAGACCGCCGTCCCCGGGCGCACCGCCGGCTGGACGGTGGACGGCCAGCTCGTCCGCCTCGCCGACGGCACCATTCCCCCCAACGCCCTGCACCCCGCCAGACCCGTTACGGAGCTGATCGTGCCGGAGAACTACGCCCCCCACGGCGCCGCGGCGTCCGGTCCCGACGCACTCGTCGCCGAATTCCTGCGCACCAGCCGGGACTTGGTGGCGGCGCAGCGAGACGTCATGCTGAGCTATCTGGGCGGCCCCGCGGCCGTCCCCGCGGACCGGCCTCTTGTCTACGCCGCCGCACCACAGCTGTCCGCCCCCGCCGCGCTGCCCGCGCCCGTCCCGGCGACCGCTGTCGTCACGGCCGCCGCCGCGGCCCCCGCTGCCGCTGCTCCGGTGCTGGATCGTGAGGCGGTGCTGGGTGCGGTGTTGGCGGTGGTGGCGGAGCGTACGGGTTATCCGGTGGACATGATTGAGCCTGATCTTGATCTGGAAGCGGATCTGAGTGTGGACTCGATCAAGCGGACGGAGATCGCGGGTGAGCTGGCGGTCAGGCTGGGTCTGCCGGTCGATGGCGGTGCGGAGCTGGACGGGCTGAGTGCCGCCCGTACGGCCGCCGGGATCGCCGGACTGCTCGCCGCGAAGGTCGCCGAACTGCCCGCGCACTCACCGGCCCCCGCGGTCGCGGCGCCCGCTGCCGCCGGTCCGGTGCTGGATCGTGAGGCGGTGCTGGGTGCGGTGTTGGCGGTGGTGGCGGAGCGTACGGGTTATCCGGTGGACATGATTGAGCCTGATCTTGATCTGGAAGCGGATCTGAGTGTGGACTCGATCAAGCGGACGGAGATCGCGGGTGAGCTGGCGGTCAGGCTGGGTCTGCCGGTCGACGGCGGTGCGGAGCTGGACGGGCTGAGCGCCGCCCGTACCGCCGCGGGCATCGCCGGACTGCTCACCACCCGGCTCGGCGGAGGGGAGACGACCTCCGGGACCAGTGACGCCCAGGCCGCGCCCGCCGCCGTATCCGCCTCGCCCGCCGGACCGGCGGCCGAGGTCGTGCCCCCGCAGCGGCTGGAGTTCACCGAGGCCGAACTGCCCGCCGTGACCGGGACCGTGGAGAGCGGCAGTACGGTGCTGATCCTGGGCGGCGGCGAGCTGGCCCCGGTCGTGGCCGAGCGGCTGCGCGCCGCCGGCGCCGAGCCCCGGCTCGTACCCACCGGAGAGCTGCCGGAGACCGGCGCCGACGCCGTGCTCTACCTGGACGCCCTCGACGCGGCCGAGGCGCCGCTGCCCGAGGCCTTCCCGCTCTTCCGGACCGTGCTGGCCGGCGCCCCGCGCCGACTGCTCGCCGTCGAGCGCAGGACCGAGGGCGCGGCCAGCGGGCTGCGCGGCTTCTTCCGCAGCGTCGACCGCGAATACCCCGACCTCGCCGCGACCCTGGTCGAGGTGGCGCCCGGCGCGGCACCGGACGCGGTCGCCGACGCGCTGGTCACCGAACTCGCCGCCACGGACCGGGAGCCGGTCGTCCTGACCGGCGGCGGCACCCGGCGCGCCCTGCGGCTGACCCTCACCGATCTGGGCGCGCTGGCCGCCACCGGCGCGGGCCCGGCCGGTGACGGGGTCGCCGAGGCCGAGGCGGCGGGGCTCGACCGTGACGCGGTCGTCCTGCTGGTCGGCGGAGCCCGTGGGATCACCGCGCGGTTCGCCCGTACGATCGCCTCCGTCAGCCGGTGCCGTATCGAACTGATGGGCCGCACACCGGTCCCCTCCGACACCGAGGACCCGGCGACCGCCGGAGCCACGGACCGCGCCGGGCTGCGGGCCGCCTTCCTCGCCTCCGGGCTGACCTCGCCCGCCGAGGTCGAGCGCCGGGTGTCCGCCACGCTCGCCGCGCGCGAGGTGCGCGACACCATCGCCGGACTGCGGGCGTACGGCAGCCAGGTCCGCTACCACTGCGTCGATGTGCTCGACGCGGAGGCGGTACGGGCGACGGTGAAGGACATCCACGCCGAGCACGGCAGGCTCGACGGTGTCGTCTACGCCGCCGGGGTCATCGAGGACAAGCTGATCGCCGAGAAGCCGGTCGAGTCGTTCCGCCGGGTGTTCTCCACCAAGGTGGGCGGGGCGCGCGCGGTGCTCGACGCGGTCGACTCGCTGCCCACCGGGCCGCGCTTCGCCGTACTGTTCGGCAGCATCGCCGCCGCGCTCGGCAACCGGGGCCAGTCCGACTACGCCGCCGCCAACGACGCGCTGGAGGAGCTGGGCCGCCGCTGGTCCACCGCGGACCGGCGCGGGCTGACCGTCCACTGGGGCCCCTGGGCGGCCTCCGAGACGAACGGCGGCATGGTCACCCCGGAGCTGATGCGGTCGTACGCGTCCCGCGGGATCAAGCTCATCGACCCGGAAGAGGGACCGCTGAGCCTGCTGCGTGAACTCGCCTGGGGCGCCCCCTCGGTGCACGCCGCGGTCTACACCGCCTCCGGCTGGTGACCGGGATGGATCCCCGGACGCCCGCCGGCTCCGCGACACCGGTGGCCATCGTCGGGATGGCCGCGTTCTTCCCCGGCGCGAGGGACCTGGACGGCTACTGGCACAACATCGTCAACGGGGTCGACGCGATCAGCGACGTACCGGCCGACCGCTGGGACGGCGAGTTCTACGCGCCCGACGGGCCCCGGCGCAGCGACCGGGTGTACTGCCGGCGCGGCGGATTCGTCGACCAGGAAGCCGAGTTCGATGTCACGCGGTTCGGCATCATGCCCACGTCCGTGGCGGGCACCGAGCCCGACCAGCTGATCGCGCTGGATGTCGCCCACCGGTCCATCGAGGACGCCGGCGGGGACCCCGTACTCCCCGTCGACCGGCAGCGCGCCGGGATCGTCCTCGGCCGGGGCGGGTATCTGACGCCCGGCCTGGTCAGGCTCGACCAGCGGGTGCGTACGGCGGGCCAGCTGGTCCGTACGCTCCGGGAGCTGGCGCCCGAGCTGGGCGAGGACAGGATCGAGGAGGTACGGGCGGCGTTCGCCGCGCAACTCGGACCGGAACAGCCGGAGTCGGCCATCGGGCTGGTGCCCAACCTGGCCGCCTCGCGCGTGGCCAACCGGCTCGATCTGCGCGGCCCCGCCTACACCGTGGACGCCGCCTGCGCGTCCTCGCTGGTGGCGGTCGACCACGCGGTCCGCGAACTGGCCGCCGGCCGGTGTGATGTCATGCTGGCCGGCGGTGTGCACCACTGCCACGACATCACCCTCTGGAGTGTGTTCAGCCAGCTCGGCGCGCTCTCGCCGAGCGAGCGGATCCGCCCGCTGCACGCCGGCGCGGACGGGGTGCTCATCGGCGAGGGCACCGGCATCGTGGTGCTCAAGCGGCTCGCCGACGCCGAGCGCGACGGCGACCGGGTCTACGCGGTGGTGTCCGGGACCGGAGTGGCCAGCGACGGCCGCTCCGCCAGCCTCTTCAACCCCGACCCCGGCGGCCAGATCCGCGCGGTGCGGCAAGCGTGGGACGCGGCGGGGCTCGACCCGCGCGCGGCCGACGCCCTGGGGCTGCTGGAGGCACACGGCACCGCCACCGTCGCCGGTGACCGCGCCGAACTGACCACGCTCGCCGAGGTGTTCGGACCGGCGGTGGGCGAGCGGGCGGCGATCGGCTCGGTGAAGTCCATGATCGGACACACCATGCCCGCCGCCGGGATCGCGGGGCTGATCAAGGCGGCGCTCGCGATCCACCACGGGGTGCTGCCCCCGACCCTGCACTGCGACGAGCCGAACCCGGCCCTGGACGGCACACGGTTCGCCCCCCTCGCGAAGGCCAGGCCCTGGGCGGAGCCGGCCACCGGCGCCCCGCGCCGGGCGGGCGTCAACGCCTTCGGCTTCGGCGGCATCAACGCCCATGTCGTCCTGGAGCAGCCGGGCACCGCCCCGGCCGCGCGGACAGCCCGTACGACGGTGACCGAGCCCGAGCGGGTGCTGCGGCTCGCCGCGGCGGGCCCCGCGGAGCTGGCCGCGCTGCTGGACGCCGACGACTCCACGGTCCTGGCGGCCGGGCTCGACGAGCGCGACCCGGCGGCAGCGGGCCCCGTCCGCCTCGGCATCGTCGACCCGACCGCGCGCCGGCTGAAGCTGGCACGCAAGGCCGTGAGCAAGGGCAACGCCTGGCGCGGACGCAGCGACGTGTGGTTCAGCCCGCGCCCGCTGCTGGGCCCGGCGGGCGGCGGGCGCACCGCGTTCGTCTTCCCCGGCCTCGAAGCGGAGTTCGAGCCCCAAGTGGCCGAACTCGCCGAGCGGTTCGGCCTTCCATGGTCGGCGGGCGAGGACGCCAGGGTCGGCGATGTGGGCCGGCACGGCGCCGCGGTGTTCCAGCTCGGCCGCGTCCTCGACACCGCGCTGCGCAGGCTCGCCGTCGTGCCCGACGCGGTCGCCGGGCACAGCGTGGGCGAGTGGACCGCCATGGCCTGCGGCGGCATCCACGCCGCCGACGAGGTGGACACCTTCCTCGCGGGCTTCGACCCGGACGCGCTGCGCGTCCCCGGCGCGGTCTTCGCCGTGCTCGGCATGCCCGCCGACAAGGTGCTGGCCGAGCTGGGCGGACGTACCGATGTGGTGCTCTCGCACGACAACGCGCCCAACCAGTCGATGATCTGCGGCCCGGAGGAGGCCGTCGGCGAACTTGTCCTGCGGTTCAGGGGCCAGGGGGTGATCGGGCAGGTGCTGCCGTTCCGCTCCGGCTTCCACACCCCGATGCTCGCGCCGTACCTCGATCCGATCCGGCGCGCGGCGGAGACGTACACCCTCCATCCGCAGACCACCCCGGTCTGGTCCGCGACGACCGCCGCGCTCTACCCGGCGGAACCGGCCGCCGTACGCGAGCTGTTCGTCCGGCATCTGCTCGAACCGGTGCGGTTCCGGCTCATGATCGCCGCGATGCACGAGGCGGGGTACCGCGCCTTCATCCAGCTGGGCGCCGGGCAGCTCGGCTCGCTCATCGACGACACCCTCGCGGGCGAGGACCGGCTCGTCGTCTCCGCCCACTCCACGGCCAGGGACAGTCTGGCGCAGCTGCGCCGGGTGGTCACCGCGCTCTGGGTGGACGGCGCCGCACCCGAGGTCGCGCCGCTGCTGGGGCCCGCGACCGCCACGGCGGCCCGTACGGCGACCACGTCCGCACGGCCGGTCCGGGCAGGCGTACGGCTGGATCTCGGCGGGGCGCTCGTCTCCCTGCCCGAACAGACCAGGAAGGCGCTGGCGGGGATCGTGCCCCGGCCCGTCACCCCCGCCGCCTCGCCCGCGCTCGCCGTCGCCGACGGCGGGGCGCTGGAGCTGCTCGGCCGGGCCGGCGCGCGCTTCCCGGTGGCGGCCGAACTCTCCGCGCTGCTCAACGACACCGCGGCCGTCGCGAACGAACTCATCGGCGCGGGCGCCGCGCACCGGCGTACCGCCCCGGCCCGCCGGGGACCGTCGACGGGCACGCCCGCTCCCGTCCCCGCTCCGGCCGCGGCGCCGGTCCCCGAGGTGCTGCGGGTGGACGTCGCCGCGATGCCGTATCTGCTCGACCACTGCTTCTTCCGGCAGCGCCCCGGATGGCCCGACGAGGCCGACCGCTGGCCGATCGTCCCCGCCACCACGGTCATCGGCCATCTCATGGAGATCGCCGAACGCGTTGTGCCCGGGACGCGGGCCGTCGCCGTGCACGAGGTGCGGCTGCTGAAGTGGATCGAGGCCATGCCGTCCGTCGACGTACCGGTGGTGGTACGGCGCCAGGCGCCCGACCGGGTCGAGGTCGGCCTGACCGGCTACTCCCGGGCGGTGGTCGAACTGGCCCCGCGCTACCCGGAACCGCCCGCGCCCTGGCCGGTGGACCCGGCCGCCGAGCGCACCCCCGGGCTGCGGGCCGAACAGCTCTACAGCGAACGGTGGATGTTCCACGGGCCGCGCTTCCAGGGCGTCAGCGAACTGACCGCCCTCGGCGATCTGTCGGTGCGGGGTGTCATCACCGCGCCGGACGCCCCCGGTGCCCTGCTGGACAACGTCGGGCAGCTCCTCGGTTACTGGATCATGGCGACGCTCACCGAGCGCACCACGGTCTTCCCGATCGGGATGGACCGGATCCGCTTCCACGGGCCGGAGCCGAAGCCGGGCGAACGGCTGGACTGCCTGATCCGTATCACCGAGGTCACCGACCTCACGCTCACCGCGGACATGCAGCTCGTCCACGAGGGCCGGGTCTGGGCGGAGTTCACCGGCTGGCAGGACCGGAGGTTCGACACCGACCCCAACATCCGCGCGGTGGACCGCTTCCCGGGCCGCAACACCCTCTCCACGGCCGAGCCCGAGGGCTGGACGAAGGTGCACGAGCGCTGGCCCGACCTGGCCACCCGCGAACTGATCATGCGCAACATGCTCGGGGGCGCGGAACGCGGGGGATACGACGGGCTGTCCCCCGTCCGCCGCCGCCAGTGGTTGCTCGGCAGGGTCGCCGCCAAGGACGCGGTCCGCGGACTGCTGTGGGGCGAGGGCGCGGACGAGATCTATCCGGCCGAGATCGCGATACACAACGACGACACGGGGCGGCCCGTCGCCCACGGTGTGCACGGACGCGTCCCCGGCGAGCTGACCGTGTCGATCGCGCACTGCCGGGAGACCGGCGTGGCCATCGCCCGGCGCGGCGCGTGCGGGATCGACATCGAGGAGATCACCGACCGGCCGAGGTCCGCCGTCGAGATGGCCTGCGACAGCGGTGAACTGGCCCTGCTGGACGGGCTGGTGGCGGCGGACCCGGACGGCGGACCCGGCTGGTTCACCCGGTTCTGGACGGCCAAGGAGGCCGTCGCCAAGGCACGCGGCACCGGTCTGCGCGGCCGGCCCGCCGACTACCGCGTGGAGGCGGCGGACGCGGGCAGGCTGCGCGTGGTGACCGAGGGCCGGGCGTACGGGGTGAGTGTGCGGCAGGTGGCCAATCCACCGGGACTGCCCGAGCGGCAGTACATCGTCGCCTGGACGACCGATGACAACGAGACAGGAGAGTCTGATGAGCACTGAGGCGATCGGGTTCATGACCACGGAGCCGCTGGACACCGATGATGCCGCTGTGCTGGCGGACATCACCCGGATGCTGCGCGAACTGCTGGAGGAGGATGGTCTCGACGACGCCGAGATCACCCGGGAGACCACCTTCCACGACGATCTCGAACTGGAGAGCATCGACCTGGTGACGCTCGCCGGTGTCCTGCGCGAGCACTACGGGGACCGGGTCAACCTCGCCCTGTTCATCGCCGATCTCGAACTCGACGAGATCATCGCCCTCACCGTCGGTGAGCTGGCCGACTATGTCGCGGCGTCGCTGCGCGCCGACGGGCAGGGCTGATCCGATGACCAAGATTCGTACCGGCGAGATCACCACGCATGTGCAGCGGCTGCCCGCCGCCACCCGGCCCGCCGACGGGGGTGAACCGGACGTCGTCGTCTTCGTGCACGGCCTGCTCACCGACAGCCTGGCCAGCTACTACTTCACCCTCGGCCCGGCCTTCGCCGCCGCGGGCTTCGACGTGATCATGTACGACCTGCGCGGCCACGGCCGCAGCGACCGGCCGGCCACCGGCTACCGGCTGGAGTCCTTCGTCGGCGACCTCGCCGGGTTGCTCGACGCGCTGGGCGAGACCCGCCGGGTGCATGTCGTCGGCAACTCCTTCGGCGGTACGGTGGCCGCCGGTCTCGCCGCGTGGCACCCCGACCGGGTCGCCACGGTCACCATGATCGAGTCCGAGCCGCCGGTCGCGGAGTGGACCCGGCACATGGCCGACGGACTCGCGGACGCCAAGCGCCAGCTCGCCCGCGAGGATGTCATCGGCTGGATCTCCGCCCATCACGGCGCGCACACCGCCCGGCTCTCCCGGGGCGCGAGCCGTATCCTGCGGGTCACCACCCTCGCCGAGGACATCCCGGCGGGCCACGTCATCGATGACGATCTCTCCGCGCTCGGCTGCCCGGTCCTGGCCATCTTCGGCGACGAGTCCGGGCTGAGCGCCCAAGTGGACTCCCTGGAAGCCAAGCTGGCGTCCTGCCGCACCGTGGTCCTCGCCGAGCAGGGGCACTCCGTACTCGTGGAGCGGACCGAGGAGACCCGGGACCTGATCCTGGAGTGGATACGGGATCACACACTCGCCGGGGCGGTGCGGTGACCCGCTTCCTGCTCGTCGTCCCGCCGCTGGTCGGGCATGTCAACCCGCTGGTCGGCGTGGCCGGTGAACTCGCCCGGCGGGGGCACCAGGTGGCGTGGGCCGGCCAGGCCGAGCAGATCCGCCGGCTCGCGGGCGCGGACGCCACGGTCTTCGACTGCGCCATGCCCGCCCATGGGCTGTCCAGGCCGCCGGAGCTGACCGGGCCCGCCGCCTTCCGCTTCCTGTGGGCGGAGTTCTTCGTTCCGCTGGCCGACATGATGGCGCAGGACGTCGAGGCCGCCATCGACGCCTTCCGGCCCGACGTCGTCCTCGGTGACCAGCACGCCGTGGCGGGCGCGCTCGTCGCCGAACGCAAGGGCATCCCCTACGTCACATCCGCGACCACCTCCGCCGAACTCATCGACCCACTGGCGGGGATGCCCAAGGTGGCCGCCTGGCTCGGTGATCTGCTGGGCGCGCTGCGCACCCGGATCGGCGACCAGGCGGCCACGGCCGACCCGCGGTTCTCCCCGTACGGTGTCATCGCCTTCACCGGTCGCGAACTGCTCGGTGACGCACCGCTGCCCTGGGAGCGGACGCATCTGGTCGGACCGGCCATCGCCCCCCGCGCCGACCACTCCGACTTCCCCTGGGAAGAGCTGGATCCCGGGCGTCCCACCGTGCTCGTCTCGCTCGGTACGGCCAACGCGGACGCGGGCGGCCGGTTCCTGGCGGAGGCGGTCACCGCGCTCGACGGGTTCGGGGACGCCGTACAGGGCGTCGTGGTCGACCCCGGCCATACGCTCTCCGCGGTTCCGCCGGGGGTGCTCGTGCGCGCCCATGTCCCCCAACTCGACCTGCTGGCACGGGTCGACGCCGTCGTCTGCCACGCCGGACACAACACCGTGTGCGAGTCGCTGTGGCACGGTCTGCCGCTCGTCCTCGCCCCCATCCGCGACGACCAGCCCATCGTCGCGCAACAGGTGGTCGACGCGGGCGCGGGGGTGCGGGTCCGCTTCAACCGGGTGAACGCCGCCCGGCTGGCCACGGCCGTCGAAACCGTACTGGACAGCGCGGGCGGCCACCGCGCGGCGGCCGAGGCGATCGGCCGGTCCTTCCGCGCGGCGGGCGGCCATGTCACCGCCGCCGACCACCTGGAGCGGATCGCGGCGCGGCGCGCGCCCGCGCCCGTCCCCGCGACCCACTGAACACCCCGCTCCCCACCGGCGAGCACCATTCACCCCCCACCGGGAACCCCCCTCCCGACCAGCGAACCCGGGACCACCCATGACAACGGCTTCCGCTCCTCCCGCGCCGGCTGAGACCCCGCGGCCACCCGCGCAGGCCCAGCCCCCCGAGCCGCCCGCCACGCCCCCGCTGCGCGTACTGCTGCGCTACGCCCGCCCGCACCGGACGGTGCTGCTCGCCACCCTGCTCCTCGTGCTGGCCGCCAGCGCGGCCGGACTCGTCCAGCCACTGGTGGCCCAGCACGTACTGGACGGACTGAGCGACGGGCGCGGGGTGCTGGGGCCCGTGCTCCTGCTGGCCGCGCTCGTCGTCCTGGGCGCCGGACTCACCGGACTCCAGTCCTGGTGGCAGCAGCGCACCTCGGAACGGGTCGTCCGGCAGATCCGCCGCGACCTGGTGTTCCGGCTGATACGGCTGCGCGTACCCGAACTGGACCGCCGTCCACCCGGCGACCTCATCTCCCGCGTCACCTCCGACAGCGCCCTCGTCCAGAACGCCGCCACCGAAGGGCTGGTGATGGTCTCCAACGGAGTGCTCAGCATCCTCGGCGCGGTGGTCCTGATGGGCGTCGTGCATCTGGGTCTGCTCGGGGTGACCGCCGCCGTGCTGATCGCCGTCGCCCTGGTCATGGTGCTCGTGCTGCCCCGGATCCGGGAGGCCGTCGCCCGCGCCCAGGAGTCGGTCGGCGCGGTGGGCGCCGCGCTCGACCGTACGCTCGGCGCCGCCAGGACCGTGAAGGCCAACGGCGCCGAAGGCCGGGAGACCGAACGCGCGGGAGACGCCATCGAGGGCGCCTACCGCGCGGGACTGGCCGGCGCGCGCTACGTCGCGCTGGTGAAGGTCCTCTCCGGGGTGTCCATCCAGGCGGCGTTCCTCGCGGTGCTCGGCGTCGGAGGGGCGCTGGTCGCCTCCGGCAGCCTCGAAGCCTCCGCGCTGATCGCCTTCCTGCTGTACGTGTTCTATCTGGCCAGCCCCGTCGGCTCCCTGGTCGCCGGGCTGAGCATGCTGCAACAGGGGCTCGGGGCCGTCGGCCGTATCGAGCAGGTCAAGCACATGCCCGTCGAAGACGATGTGGACGACCTCCGCGACCCGCGCGACCCGCTCGCCGCCGTGGCCGCGCCCGGCGCGCCCCCGGTCGAGTTCCGGGACGTACGGTTCTCCTACCCCGGCCGCGCACCCGCCCTGCGCGGTATCTCGTACACCGTCCCCGGCGGCACCCAGACCGCGCTGGTCGGGCTCTCCGGCGCGGGCAAGACCACGATGTTCGCCCTGCTCCAGCGCTTCCACGACCCGGCCGCGGGACAGATCCTGATCGACGGCATCGACATCGCCACCCTGCCCCGGTCGGAGGTGCGCCGGCGCATCGCCTACGTGGAGCAGGAGTCGCCGGTGATGGCCGGCACCATCGGGGACAACCTGCGGTACGCGGCGACCGGCGCCTCGGACGAGGACATCGCGGAGGTCCTGCGGCTCACCCGGCTCGACACCCTGATCGACCGGCTGCCCGACGGACTGCGCACCGAGGTCGGCAACCGCGGCGTCACCCTGTCGGGCGGCGAGCGGCAGCGGCTGGCCATCGCGCGCGCCCTGCTGCGCCGGCCGGAGGTGCTTCTCCTCGACGAGGCCACCGCCCAGCTCGACGCGAGCAACGAACGGGCGCTGCGGGACGCGGTGGACCAGGCGGCCAGGCGCTGCACCGTGATCCTGATCGCGCACCGGCTGTCCACCGTGACCGGCGCCGACCAGATCGTGGTCCTCGAACACGGTCTGGTGCGCGCCGCGGGAACCCACGCGGAGCTGGTCGAGGCCGACGTCCTCTACCGCGAACTCGCGTCCTCCCAGATGCTGGTGAGCGAAGGAAATGAGGACGTCGGCGAATTGGCCGACGTGCCGCGCTGACAAAAGGAAACGGCAGTGGGGGCGTTCCGCCGAATGAAGCGGAACGCCCCCACTTATTTGATCCGCCGGCCGGTCGGCCGGTCGCTCCGTCAGCCGGTGAGGGCGTTCAGAGCGGCCAGATAACCGTCGCGGTGGCCCGCGGCGTTCGGGTGGTAGGACTCGTTAATCTTGTCCCATTCCAGACTGGTGACCCAGGGGGAACCGGACGAGCAGAGCGTGTGCGGGTCGAATACCGGTCGCGCGTCGAGGTATTCGAAACCGGCGGCCGCCGCACGGCTGGACATGACCGAGGCGAGAGTGTCGGCCGCGGAGTTCATCGCGGCACGCTCGGTGTCGCTCAGGCCCAGCACTCCGCAGGAACCCCCGATGGTGTAGAGCCGGGGATATCCGACGACGATGACTCTCGCGTTGGGGGCGGCGGCGCGCACCGCCCCGTAGGTCTGCGTGAGCGCGGGGGACAGGACCGACTGCGCCGCCTGCTTGGCCAGCTCGACCCCGTTGACGCAGTCCCGGTCGTCGATGGTGAGGATGCAGTTCGTCAGTACATCGACGAAGCCGACGTCATTGCCGCCGACCTGCAGCGTCACCAGGGTGGTGTCCGCGGTGAGCTGCGGTATCTGGGAATTGATCACATCGGTCGTGGTCGCACCCGAACACGACGCCTCGACGAATGCCACCGAGCTGTGCTGAGCCGCCCACAGCCGTGGGTAGGTCAGCGGGCCCCGGCGGCACGCGTCGTTGGGGTCGTCGTAGGTACGGGTGCCGGGAGCGACCGCGTACGAGTCACCCAGCGCCACGTACTTACCGTCGGCCGCGTGGGCCGAGGGTGCGATCGTGACCGCCGCGACGATTGCCAGAAGTGCGGCGAACAGTGCCTTTGTTGAACGCATGGAGATGCTTCTCCAGGAGTGGGGGGACAAGGACCCCACTTGGATAGCAGCTCACGGGGATGATTGACGATGGATTCAATGAAAAACTGATGACGATTCAGACGCCAGATGGATCGCTGTGGCCACCAGGCCGCGTTCCGTGATCCAACGGCCCTGGAATTCACCGATATGACGGCCATTCACGATGGGGCCCGGTACCAGAAGCCTTGCCTGAAAGGTCCGTTCAACCGGATCGATGTCGATTTCCGCCTCGGAGAAGTCGAGTTCACGTCCGGTGAGCGGATACCACACCTTGAAAACGCTCTCCTTGGCGCTGAAAATCAACCGGTCATAGCTGACCCCGGGGTGACGCACGGTCAGCGACGCGATACGCGTCCGCTCGGCCGGCAGCGCGATGACGTCCAGCACCCCCTCGGGCAGTGGCGCGTCGGGCTCCGCGTCGATGCCGAGCGCCGCCGTCCCCTCGGACCTGGCCACGACCGCGGCGCGGTAGCCGTCGCAGTGCGTCATGCTCCCGACGATGCCGTCCGGCCACTGCGGCGCCCCGCGCCGGTTGGGCAGCAGCGGTACGGGCCGCTGACCGAGACGGCGCATCGCGCGCCTGGCCAGGAACCGTACGGTGGTGAACTCCCGCTGCCGCTTCGGGACCGCGTTCGCCACCAGCGCCTTCTCCTGCGGGAACAGCTCTTCGCCCGGCTCGTGCCCGTCGTCGTAGGCCGCCTCGACGGCGACCGAGGCGGGCAGCACCTCCCCGATCACCGGGCGGCCTGTCCGGCCGGCTCGGGCAGGATCTGGCGCAACGGCTCCCGGGGCGGGCGTTTGCGCCACTCGCGCGGATAGCCGATCGAGACCTCCTCGAAGCGCACCCCGTCGTGCCAGGTGACCCGGGGGATGTGCAGATGGCCGTAGACCACGGCGGCGGCACGGAAGCGCACATGCCAGTCGGCGGTCAGTTCCGTACCGCACCACTGCGCGAACTCCGGGTAGTACAGAATGCGGGTGGGGTCACGGACCAGCGGGAAGTGATTGATCAGCACCGTACGCAGGGACGGATCGACGGCCGACAGCCGGCGCTCGGTCTCCTCGACCCGCGACCAGCACCAGGCGTCCCGGCCCGCGAACGGGTCGGCGTGCAGGAAGTACTCGTCGGAGCAGACCACGCCCGCCTCATGCGCCAGCCGCAGCGACTCCTCCGTCGTGGTGGCGCCCGGCGCCCGGAACGAGTAGTCGTAGAGCACGAACAGCGGAGCGATCGCCACCGGCCCGCCGGCGCCCCGCCAGACGGGATAGGGGTCCTCCGGGGTGGCGATGCCCAGCCCCCGGCACAGCTCCACCAGATGGAGATAGCGCTTCTCGCCCCGCAGATCGCAGGGATCCTGCGGATGGGTCCACAGCTCGTGATTGCCCGGAGCCCAGATCACCTTGGCGAACCGCTCGCTGAGCAGCCGCAGCGCCCACTCGATATCGGCGTACTTCTCGGCGACATCTCCCGCGACGATCAGCCAGTCGTCGTCCGAGGCCGGGCGCAGTTCCTCGACCAACGCGCGGTTCTCGTCGTACACGACATGCAGATCGCTGACGGCCAGGAGTTTTCCGTCGGGCACAATACCGTCCTTATCGGTCGGGCTCGAACGCCGGTGGTCGGACCGGGTGCGCTGACCCTTCGAGGTTACGCGGAAGCGGGCGGCGGTGCCTCAGCCACCGGTAACCAGCCGCTCGTCGTCGGCGGCCGGCCGGGGCGAGCCGGGGGAGCGGGCGGCGTGCAGCCGCGCGTATGCGCCCTGCTCACGGATCAGTTCGTCGTGCGTACCGCGCTCCACGATCCGTCCCGACTCCATGACCACGATCACATCGGCGTCGCGGATGGTGGACAGCCGGTGCGCGATGACGAAGCTGGTCCTGCCCGCGCGCAGGGTGTTCATCGCACGCTGGATCAGTACTTCCGTCCGGGTGTCGACGGAGCTCGTCGCCTCGTCGAGCACCAGCACGGCGGGCCGGGCGAGAAACGCCCTGGCGACCGTGATCAGCTGCTTCTCGCCCGCGCTCACTCCGGCCGACTCGTCGTCCAGCACGGTGTCGTAGCCGTCGGGCAGCGTACGGATGAAGCGGTCCGCGCAGGTGGCGCGCGCCGCGGCGACGATCTCCTCACGGCCGGCGCCGGCGTTGCCGTACGCGATGTTCTCGGCGATCGTGCCGCCGAACAGCCAGGTGTCCTGGAGCACCAGGCCGAACTGCGCGCGGAGATCGTCGCGGGTCATCGTCGCGATGTCCGTGCCGTCGAGCAGGATCCGGCCCTCGTCCACCTCGTAGAAGCGCATGAGGAGATTGCCCAGTGTGGTCTTGCCCGCCCCGGTCGGGCCGACGATCGCGACCGTACTGCCGGGTGCCACGGTCAGGGAGAGATCCTCGATGAGCGGTGTCTCGGGGGAGTAGCGGAAGCTCACCCGGTCGAACTCCACCCGTCCCGTGACCCGTTCGGGCCGGACCGGGCGGACCGGGTCGGGGCCCTGTTCCTCCGCGTCGAGCAGGGTGAAGACCCGAGCGGCGGAGGCGATCCCGGACTGAAGACGGCCGGCCACACTGGCGACCTGCACGATCGGCTGGCTGAACTGCCGGGAGTACAGGATGAACGCCTGGACGTCCCCGAGCGTCAGCGCACCGCTCACCACCTTCCACGCGCCCACCACCGCCACCACCACATAGCCGAGGTTGGCGATGAACATCATGGCGGGTTCGATGGTGCCCGAGGCGAACTGGGCCTTGGCGCCCGCCCGGAACAACGCGTCGTTGTGCGCGTCGAACCGCCGCTCGGCCTGCTCGCGCCTGCCGAAGCCCTTGATCAGCGAGTGGCCTGTATAGACCTCCTCGACCTGCGCGTTCATCGAGCCGGTGGCGGCCCACTGTTCGGTGAACCGGGGCTGGGCGCGCTTGCTTATCCACGCGGCGAGCACCCCCGACACCGGCACGCTCGCCAGCATGATCAGCGCCAGGGACGGCGAGATCACCAGCATCAGGACGAGCATGGTGATGATGGAGAAGACCGAGGTGATCAGCTCGGCGAGGGTCTGCTGAAGGGTCTGCTGGAGGTTGTCGACATCGTTGGTCGTACGGCTCAGCACCTCGCCCGCCGGATTGCGGTCGAAGTAGCGCAGCGGCAGCCGTCCGAGCTTCTCCTCCGCCCTCTCCCGCAGATCGAAGACCACCCGCTGGACGACGGCCGCGACCAGCCTGCCCTGCGCCAGCATGAACAGTGATGCCGCGACATACAGCACGAGCAGGAGCAGCAGCACCCGCCCGACCGCGCCGAAGTCGACACCTTCGGTGGTGCCCCCCGGTGCGGGGGCGCCCAGACCGTCCACGATCAGGTCCGTGGCCCTGCCGAGCAGCAGCGGGCCGAACGCGTTGAGCGTGATCCCGCCGATGCCCACCAGAAGGGCGACGGCGATCCGTGGGCGGTGCGGCCGGAGCAGTCCGAGGAGCCGGCGGCCGGGCCCCCGGGTTTCAGTGGGGCCGGGGCCGGCCGACGAGACCATGGACGGTCTCCTCCTCGGTGAGCTGGGAGAGGGCGATCTCGCGGTAGGTGGCGCTGTCGTGCAGGAGTTCGTCATGGGTGCCGGTGGCGACGACGCGTCCGCCGTCGAGGACGACGATGCGGTCGGCGTACCGCACGGTGGCGACCCGCTGGGCGACGGTGATCACGGTCGACCCCGCGATCTCCGGCGCCATCGCGGTGCGCAGCGCGGCGTCCGTGGCGTAGTCGAGCGCGGAGAAGCAGTCGTCGAAGAGATAGACGGCGGGGCGGCGCAGCAGGGTGCGCGCGATGGCGAGCCGCTGGCGCTGGCCGCCCGAGACGTTCGTACCGCCCTGGGAGATCTCGGCGTCCAGCCCGTCGGGCATGCGCGCGACGAACTCGTCGGCCTGGGCGATCCGCAGGGCGTGCCACAGCTCGTCGTCGGTGGCGTCCGGGTTCCCGAAGCGGAGGTTGGTCGCGACGGTCCCGGAGAACAGATACGGCTTCTGCGGTACGAAGCCCACGGCCCCGCTGAGGACGTCCGGGTCCAGCCGCCGTACGTCGACGCCGTTGACCCGTACCGAACCCTCGGTGGCGTCGAACAGCCGCAGGACGAGATTGAGCAGCGTCGTCTTGCCGCTGCCGGTGGAGCCGAGGATCGCCACGCTCTCCCCGGGCCCCGCGGCCAGGTCGATCCCCTGGAGCACCGGCTTCTCGGCGCCCGGGTAGCGGAACTCCGCCCCGCGCAGCTCCAGCCGGCCGACGGCGTCCGGCGCGGCTGCCACCGGCTCGGACGGCGGGGTGACGCTCGTCGGCGTCGCCAGGATCTCCTGGATGCGCCCGGCGGAGACCTTCGCACGCGGCACCGACAGGAAGACGAACGCGACCATCACGACCGACATGAGGATCAGTGAGAGATAGCTGAGGAAGGCGCTGAGCGCGCCGATCCGCATCGCCCCGCTGTCGATCCGGTAGGCACCGGCCCAGAGGACGGCGACCATGAACCCGTTCATGAGCAGCAGCACCAGGGGCAGCATCGACGCGATGAGCCGGCCGACCCGCCGCGAGACCTCGAACAGCTCGGTGCTCGTCCGGGCGAACCGCTCGCGCTCGTAGCCGTCCCGTACGAAGGAGCGCACCACGCGTACGCCGGTGATCTGCTCGCGCAGCAGCCGGCCGAGCCGGTCGAGATACGTCTGCATCCGCTCGTAGAACGCGCCCATCCGGACCAGCAGCAGCCCGAACGCGACGGCGACGACCACCACGAGGACCACCAGGATCAGCGCCAGCGGTACGTCCTGCTGAAGCGCGAGCACGATGCTTCCCAGACACATCAGGGGCGCGGCCACCACGATGCCGAAGCCCGACTGCGTCAGCGTCTGCACCTGCTGTACATCGTTGACCGTCCGGGTCAGCAGCGACGGCGTACCGAAGCGGCCCACCTCACGGGCGGAGAAGTCCAGCACCCGGCGGAAGACGACGGCGCGGATGTCGCGTCCCATCGCCATCGCCGTACGGGAGGCCAGGGACACCGCGCCGGTCGCCGCGGCCACCTGGACCAGGGCCAGGGCGACCATGACCGCCCCGAGCCGCGAGATGTAGCCGCTGTCCCGGGCGACGACCCCGTTGTCGATCAGGGCGGCGCCGAGCGTCGGCAGCAGCAGCGTGCCGAGGATCTGGATCAGTTGGAGGAGGACCAGCAGGGCGGCGGCTCGCCGGTACGGGCGCACATGGGCACGCAGAAGTCCGAACAGCACGGAAAGACGCTCCGGTTGACAGAGCCGGCCCGAACGCCGACGCACACAGTGCACCGCATCGCGGGCCCGAAAATTACTAGTGTTCTGCCTCTCCACGCCTTCCCCGCTCCCCTCCGACTCGGGAATTCCCTAGTAAGCACGGGATTTCTTGACACCGTGGTCGGAGGCTTGCGAGCGTGCCGATGTCTATCGTCCGGACAGAAGCGTATTCGATGCAAGGTCGTCGACCGAGCTCTGCGTTTGGGCGGTCTCTCCGTGGTCGAGAAGGGGTTGGTATGACCAAGCGTGCGCTGATCACCGGAATTACCGGGCAGGACGGTTCCTATCTGGCCGAGCATCTCCTGTCACAGGGCTACCAGGTTTGGGGATTGATCCGAGGACAGGCCAACCCGCGAAAGTCCCGGGTCAGCCGGCTCGTCTCCGAACTCTCGTTCGTGGACGGCGACCTGATGGACCAGGGCAGTCTGGTCTCCGCCGTCGACACCGTGCAGCCGGACGAGGTGTACAACCTCGGCGCGATCTCGTTCGTGCCGATGTCCTGGCAGCAGGCCGAACTCGTCACCGAGGTCAACGGCATGGGCGTGCTCCGCGTCCTGGAGGCCATCCGGATGGTGAGCGGCCTGAACAGCTCGCGCACCGCGGGAGACGGCCAGATCCGCTTCTACCAGGCGTCGTCCTCGGAGATGTTCGGCAAGGCCGCCGAGACTCCGCAGCGTGAGACGACGCTGTTCCACCCGCGCAGCCCCTACGGCGCCGCCAAGGCGTACGGGCACTTCATCACCCGCAACTACCGTGAGTCCTTCGGGATGTACGCCGTGTCCGGGATGCTCTTCAACCACGAATCCCCGCGCCGCGGCTCGGAGTTCGTGACCCGGAAGATCTCTCTCGCCGTCGCCCGGATCAAGCTCGGACTCCAGGACAAGCTGCACCTCGGAAACCTCGACGCGGTACGTGACTGGGGCTTCGCCGGCGACTATGTGCGCGCCATGCACCTCATGCTCCAGCCCGACGAGCCGGACGACTACGTGGTGGGCAGCGGCACCATGCACTCGGTACGGGACGCGGTGCGCATCGCCTTCGAACACGTGGGCCTGGACTGGCAGGACTACGTCGTCATCGACCCCGAGCTGGTCCGCCCCGCCGAGGTGGAGGTCCTCTGCGCGGACAGCGAGCACGCCCGTACGAAGCTGGGCTGGAAGCCCAGCGTCGACTTCCCCGAACTGATGCACATGATGGTCGACGCCGACCTGAATCAGGTCTCCCGGGAACACGAATACGGGGATCTTCTGCTGGCCTCCAACTGGTAGCGGAACGAAGGCCGCGGAGGACTAGGGAATTCCCGTAGCGGTCCGTACGACACTCGCCACATGGCTTCCCGCGGAACGGCTGCGAAGCCATGTGGCTTTCTCTTTATCGCATTGCACGGCGAACGCGAGATGCCCCGCGTGATTCATGTTCGGCCGTCGGCTGTCGAGATGGGTTGAGTTGAGATGGACAACGAACAGAAGCTCCGGGACTACCTCAAGCTTGCGACCGCCGATCTCCGACGGACGCGGCAGCGGGTCAATGAACTGGAGACGGCTGCCCAGGAGCCGATCGCCATCATCGGAATGACCTGCCGCTACCCCGGCGGTGTCAGCAGCCCGGAAGACCTCTGGCGGCTGGTCGAGGCCGGTGAGAACGGCATCACGCCGTTCCCCACCGACCGTGGCTGGGACGCCGAGGCGCTCGCCTCGTCCAGCACCTCGTCCGGCGGATTCCTGCACGACGCCCCCGACTTCGACGCCGACTTCTTCGGCATCTCGCCGCGCGAGGCCGTGGCGATGGACCCGCAGCAGCGTGTCGCGCTGGAGTCCGCCTGGGAGGCGTTCGAACGCGCGGGCATCGACCCGACCTCGGTCAAGGGCAGCCAGACCGGGGTCTTCATGGGCGCGATGGCCCAGGACTACCGGGTCGGCCCCGCCGACGGTGCCGAGGGGTTCCAGCTCACCGGCAACACCGGCAGCGTCCTGTCCGGACGCATCTCGTACACCTTCGGCACGGTCGGCCCCGCGGTCACCGTGGACACCGCCTGCTCCTCCTCGCTGGTGGCCGTCCATCTCGCCACCCAGGCGCTGCGCACCGGGGAGTGCACCCTCGCGCTGGCCGGCGGCGTCACCGTCATGTCGAGCCCCGGCACCTTCATCGAGATGGGCCGTCAGGGCGGCCTCTCCGCCGACGGCCGCTGCCGCTCCTTCGGGGACACCGCCGACGGCACCGGCTGGGCCGAGGGCGTCGGCATCCTCGTCCTGGAACGGCTCTCCGACGCCCGCCGCAACGGCCACGAGATCCTCGCCGTGGTGCGCGGCACCGCCGTCAACCAGGACGGCGCGTCGAACGGACTGACGGCCCCCAACGGCCCCTCCCAGCAGGAAGTCATCCAGCAGGCCCTGATCAACTCCCGGCTCTCCGCCGCCGAGATCGACGCCGTCGAGGCGCACGGCACCGGCACCACGCTCGGTGACCCGGTCGAGGCCCAGGCCCTGCTCGCCACCTACGGCCAGGGCCGCGACGAGAACCGGCCGCTGCTGCTGGGCTCCGTCAAATCGAACATCAGCCACACCCAGGCCGCCGCCGGTGTCGCCGGTGTCATCAAGATGGTCATGGCGATGCGCCATGGAGTGCTGCCGCGGACCCTGCTGGCCGACGAGCCCTCGTCCCATGTCGACTGGTCGGGTGGCGCGGTCCGGATCCTCGACCGGAACGCCCCCTGGCCCGGGACCGGCGCGCCCCGGCGCGCGGGCGTCTCCTCGTTCGGTATCAGCGGCACCAACGCGCACACCATCATCGAGCAGGCCCCGGCCGCGCCCGGTCCCGAAGGTGACGCCGACGCTGCCGGCGCCCCCTCGGACGGCGCCGGCGTCGAGCCGGGCACCGTACCGCTGCTGGTCTCCGGACGGACCCGGGAGGCGCTGCGCGCCCAGGCCGCCGGACTGCTGGCCGCGCTGGAGGCAGACCCGGCCGCGACCGTACTCGACACTGCCTACTCACTGGCCACCACTCGCGCCGGTTTCGAGCACCGTGCCGTGCTCATGGCCGCCGACCGCGACGGCGCGCTCACCGCGCTGACGGCGCTGGCCGGGGACGAGGAGACGGCCGGCCAGGTGCGGGGAGCCGTCCAGGGCGCCGTCCAGGGCGATGGGAAGCTGGCGTTCCTCTTCACCGGCCAGGGCTCCCAGCGTCTCGGCGCGGGCCGGGAACTCCACGCCAGATTCCCGGTGTTCGCCCGGGAGCTGGACGCCGCCTTCGCCGCGTTCGACCCGCTGCTCGGCCGGCCGCTGCGTGACGTGCTCTGGGGCGACGACCCCGACGCGCTGCACCGCACCGAGTACGCGCAGCCCGCGCTGTTCGCCGTCGAGGTCGCGCTGTACCGCCTGGTCGAGTCCTGGGGCGTCAAGCCCGACTACCTGACCGGCCACTCGATCGGCGAGATCACCGCCGCCCATGCCGCCGGAGTGCTGTCGCTGACCGACGCGGCCGTCCTCGTCGCCGCCCGCGGCCGGCTGATGCAGGCGCTGCCCGAGGGCGGCGCGATGATCGCCGTACAGGCCACCGAGGACGAGGTCACCCCGTTGCTGGCCGGCCACGAGGACGCGGTGTCGGTCGCCGCCGTCAACGGGCCCTCCGCGCTTGTCCTCGCCGGTGAGGAGAGCGCGGTCACCGCGATCGCCGCCCGTCTGGCGGACGAGGGGCGCAAGACCAAGCGGCTGACGGTCTCGCACGCCTTCCACTCGCCGCTCATGGAACCCATGCTCGACGAGTTCCGCGCCGTGGTGGCCGGCCTGTCGCTCCAGGCCCCGCTGCTGCCGTTCGTCTCCAACCTCACCGGTGAGCCCGCCACGGTCGCGCAGGTCACCTCCGCCGACTACTGGGTGGACCATGTCCGCCGGGCCGTACGGTTCGCCGACGGCGTCGGCTGGCTCGCCGGCCACGGCGTCACCACGTTCCTCGAACTCGGCCCCGACAGCGTCCTGTCCGCGATGGCCGAGGAGTGCCTCGACGCGACGGACACCGGGGGCCACGCCGCGCTGCCCGCGCTGCGGGCCGGCCGCCCCGAGACCGACACCCTCACCACCGCGCTGGCCGGACTGTACGTACGCGGTGTCACCGTCCGCTGGGCGGAGTACTTCGCGGGCACCGGCGCGCACCGTCACGACCTGCCGACCTACGCCTTCCAGCGCCGCAGGTACTGGCCCAGGGGAGGCGCCCAGAACCAGTCGGCCGACCTGCGGGCCGCCGGGCTCGGCGCGGCCCACCACCCGCTGCTCTCCGCCGCCGTGTCCCTCGCCGACTCCGAGGGCGTGCTCCTCACCGGCCGGCTCTCGCTCCAGTCCCACCCCTGGCTCGCCGACCACGCGGTGCGCGGCACCACGCTGCTGCCCGGCACCGCCTTCCTCGAACTCGCCCTCCGCGCGGGCGACGAGGTCGGCTGCGACCTGGTCGAGGAACTGACCCTGGCCGCGCCGCTGATCCTCCCGGAGCGGGGCGGTATCCAGGTCCAGCTGTGGATCGGCAACCCCGACGACTCCGGCCGCCGCACCGTCAACGTCTACTCGCGCCCCGAGGGAAGCGACGAGACGGCCTGGACGCGGCACGCCACCGGCGCACTGGCCGTCGGCGAGCGTGCCGGGGAGCGGGGCGCCGGGTTCGACGCCGCGGTGTGGCCCCCCGCCGGGGCCGAGCCCGTCGCCGTCGAGGGCGTCTACGACCGGCTGGCCGACGACGGCTTCGCCTACGGTCCGGTCTTCCAGGGCCTGCGGGCCGCCTGGCGGCGCGACGACGACGTGTACGCCGAGGTCGTGCTGCCCGAGGGCGGCGCGGCCGACGCGGACGCGTTCGGTCTGCACCCCGCGCTGCTGGACGCGGCGCTGCACGCGGCGTCCTTCGTCGAACTCGGCGCGGACAGCCGCGGCGGGCTGCCCTTCTCGTGGGAGGGCGTGTCGCTGCACGCGACCGGTGCCTCCGCGCTGCGCGTACGGCTCTCCCCGGCCGCCGAGGACGCGGTCTCGATCGCCGTCGCCGACACCTCGGGCGAACCGGTCGTCTCCGTCGAGTCGCTGGTGCTGCGCGCGGTCGCGGAGCGGCAGCTGGGCGGCGCCGCCACGGCCGCCCGCGACGCGCTGTTCGGCCTGGACTGGGTCCCCGTACGGCAGGGCGCGAACGCCCCCGGATCCGTTGCCCTGGTGGGCCCCGACACGTTCGGACTCGCCGCGGTCGAGGCCCTGGCGGACACGGTCGGGGTCCATCCGGATCTGGCGGCGCTGGCCGCGGGCGAGGAGCCGGTGCCGGCGGTCGTACTGGTGACGGTCGGCGGTACGGCCGACGCGGACGCGGCGCGCTCCGCCCACGCGCTGACCGCCGAGGTCCTGGCGTCGGCGCGGGCCTGGCTCGCGGAGGAGCGGTTCGCCGGATCACGGCTGGTGTTCGTGACGCGCGGCGCGGTGGGCGGCGCCGATACGGCGTCGGCCGCGGCGTGGGGCCTGGTGCGCTCCGCGCAGTCGGAGAACCCCGGCAGCTTCGGACTGATCGACCTGGACCCGGCGGCGCCCGTCGCGCTCCCGCTCGGGGCACTGGACACGGACGAGCCGCAACTGATCGTGCGGGACGGTGAGATCAGGACCGGACGGCTGGTGCGCAGGGCGCTCGGCGAGATCGGGGCCGGGACGGTCTGGGACACCGAGGGCAGCGTGCTGATCACCGGTGGTACGGGCGGTCTGGGCGCGGTCATGGCACGGCATCTGGTGGCGGAGCACGGCGCGCGCCGGCTGCTGCTGGTGAGCCGCCGCGGCCCGGACGCCGAGGGCGCCGGAGCGCTGACGGACGAGCTGACGGAGCTGGGCGCCGAGGTCACGGTCGAGGCGTGCGACGCCGCCGACCGCGACGCGCTGGCCGGGCTGCTGGCCCGCCACACCGTCTCCGCCGTGATCCATACGGCGGGTGTGCTGGACGACGGCCTGATCGGTTCGCTCACTCCGGAACGGCTGGACACGGTCCTGCGTCCCAAGGCGGACGCGGCCTGGAACCTGCACGAACTGACACGCGGTCAGGACTTGGCCGCCTTCGTGGTCTTCTCCTCGGTCGCCGGAGTCATCGGCAGCGCGGGACAGGGCAACTACGCGGCCGGGAACGCCTTCCTGGACGCGCTGATGGAGCGCCGCAGGTCCGAGGGCCTGCCGGGCGTGTCCCTCGCCTGGGGCCCCTGGGACCGTACCGGCGGTATGACGGGCTCCCTGGCGGAGGCCGAGGCGGAACGGCACGCACGCTCCGGGGTGCCCGCGCTCCCTGTCGAGCAGGGCGTGGCGCTGTTCGACGCGGCGCTGACCACCGGCGAGGCCGCCGTCGTACCCGTACGCCTGGATCTGCCGGTGCTCCGCGCCCAGGGTGACGTACCGCCGCTGCTGCGGTCGTTGATCCGCACCCGTGTCCGCCGCGCGTCGTCCGTCGCGGGGGCGGGTACGGCCGGCGGCCTCGTCCAGCGGCTGACCAGGCTGGAGGCGACCGAGCGTGCCGAGCTGCTGCTCGATCTCGTACGCGGACAGGTCGCCCTCGTCCTGGGGCACGCGGGTGGCGCGGACATCGACGCCGGGCGCGCCTTCCGTGAGCTGGGCTTCGACTCGCTGACGGCGGTGGAACTGCGCAACCGGCTCAGCACCGTCACCGGACTGCGGCTGCCCGCCACCCTGGTCTTCGACTACCCGACCGTGCGCGCCCTGGCCGCCTACCTCCTCGATGAACTGCTGGGCTCCGACGCGGCGGTGGCCGGGCCGGCCGCCACGCGGACCGCCGCGGTGGCCGACGATCCGATCGTGGTCGTCGGGATGAGCTGCCGCTATCCGGGCGGGGTCGCCTCGCCGGAGGATCTGTGGCGGCTGGTCACCGAGGGCGCGGACGCCATCTCCGGCTTCCCCGCCAACCGCGGCTGGGACGTCGAGTCGCTCTACCACCCGGACCCGGACCACGCCGGTACGGCGTACACCCGCTCGGGCGGATTCCTGCACGAGGCGGGTGAGTTCGACCCGGCGTTCTTCGGGATGAGCCCCCGCGAGGCGCTCGCCACCGACTCGCAGCAGCGGCTGCTGCTCGAAGCCTCCTGGGAGGCCGTGGAGCGGGCGGGCATGGACCCGACGACCCTGCGCGGCAGCGCGACCGGGGTGTTCGCCGGGGTGATGTACAGCGACTACGGCGCGGTGCTGGCCGGCCCGGAGTTCGAGGGCTTCCGGGGCGGCGGCAGCTCGGCGAGCCTGGCCTCCGGCCGGGTGTCGTACACGCTGGGCCTGGAGGGTCCGGCGGTGACGGTGGACACGGCGTGCTCGTCGTCGCTCGTCGCGATGCACTGGGCCATGCAGGCGCTGCGCAGCGGCGAATGCTCGCTGGCCCTGGCCGGTGGCGTGACCGTGATGTCGACCCCGTCGGTGTTCGTGGACTTCGCCCGACAGCGCGGCCTGTCACCGGACGGGCGGTGCAAGGCGTTCTCCGACTCGGCGGACGGCGTCGGGTGGTCCGAGGGCGTCGGCATGCTGGTCCTGGAGCGGCTGTCCGACGCCCGGCGCAACGGACACGAGATCCTCGCCGTGGTCCGGGGTTCGGCCGTCAACCAGGACGGAGCGTCGAACGGACTCACCGCCCCCAACGGCCCGTCGCAGCAGCGCGTGATCCGTCAGGCACTGGCCAGTGGCGGACTCGCGGCCGACGACGTCGATGTGGTGGAGGCGCACGGTACGGGCACGACGCTCGGCGACCCGATCGAGGCGCAGGCACTCCTCGCCGCGTACGGCCGGGACCGCGACCCGGATCGCCCGCTGCTGCTCGGCTCGGTGAAGTCGAACATCGGTCACACGCAGGCCGCGGCCGGTGTCGCCGGAGTGATCAAGATGATCATGGCGATGCGGCACGGAGTGCTCCCGCAGACGCTGCACGTCGACGCCCCGTCCTCGCATGTGGACTGGTCCGAGGGCGCGGTGGAGCTGCTCACCGAGCAGACCCCCTGGCCCGAGACCGGACGCCCGCGCCGGGCCGGCGTCTCCTCGTTCGGTATCAGCGGCACCAACGTCCACACCATCGTCGAGCAGGCCCCGCGCACCACGGTCCCCGCGCGCACCGCCCCGCGCCGCGAGCCCGGCGCCGTGCCCTGGCTGATCTCGGGCCGGACCCGGGACGCCCTGCGCGGCCAGGCCGCCCGGCTGCTCTCCTACGTACAGGCGCGGCCCGGACTCGACCTGGTGGACGCGGCGTTCTCGCTCGCCACCACCCGCACCCGGTTCGAGCAGCGCGCCGCCGTGGTCGCGGGGGACCGTACCGCGCTGCTGCGGTCCCTCACCGCGCTGGCCACCGACCGCCCCGACGCCGGACTGATCGAGGGGGAGGCGGCACGGCGGGGCAGGACCGCCCTGCTCTTCACCGGCCAGGGCAGCCAGCGGCCCGCCATGGGCCGCGAACTGTACGAGCGGTTCCCGGCGTTCGCCGAGGCGCTCGACGCGGTGCTCGCCGAGCTGGACCCGCTGCTCGACCTGCCCCTGCGCGAGGTGCTGTTCGCCGGCGAAGGCACCGCCGAGGCCGCGCTGCTGGACGAGACCGGCTGGACCCAGCCCGCGCTGTTCGCGTTCGAGGTCGCGCTGTTCCGTCTCGTACGGTCCTGGGGCGTCACACCGGACTTCGTGGCCGGCCACTCGGTCGGTGAACTCGCGGCGGCCCATGTCGCGGGCGTGCTGTCGCTCGCGGACGCCTGCGCGCTGGTCGCGGCCCGCGGCCGGCTGATGCAGGCGCTGCCCGCCGGCGGCGCGATGGCCGCGGTACAGGCGGCCGAGGACGAGGTCGCCCCGCTGCTCGCCGGCCGCGAGGACACCGTCTCGATCGCCGCGGTCAACGGGCCCGCCTCGGTGGTCGTCTCCGGCGACGAGGACGCGGTCCTGGAGATCGCCGCCGCGTTCGACGCGCGCGGGCGCAAGACCAAGCGGCTGCGGGTGAGCCACGCCTTCCACTCGCCGCGCATGGCCGGGATGCTCGACGCGTTCCGCACCGTCGCCGAAGGACTCACCTACCACGCGCCGCGGATCCCGCTGGTCTCCAACCTGACCGGCGCTCTCGCCACCGACGAGCGGATGTGCTCGGCGGAGTACTGGGTCGCGCACGTCCGCGACGCGGTCCGCTTCGCCGACTGCGTGCGCACCCTGCGCGACGCCGGCACGACCACCTTCGTGGAACTGGGCCCCGACGCACCGCTCTCCGCCATGGTCCAGGACACCCTGGGCGACACCCACGACGCCGAACTCGTCCCGCTCTGCCGCGCCGACCGCGGCGAGGAGACGGCCGTCACCACCGCGCTGGCCCGGCTCCAGGTACAGGGCGTCGCGGTCGACTGGGCGGCCTACTTCGCGGACGGCGCCCGTCGCGTCGATCTGCCCACCTACGCCTTCCAGCACACGTTCTACTGGCCCGAGCTGCCCACGGCCGCCGCCACGGCGAGCACCGACCCGGGGGACCAGCGGCTGTGGGCCGCCGTGGAGCGCGGCGACGCCGACGAGCTGGCCGCCCTCCTCGGTCTGGGCGAACAGGAACACGGCTCCCTCGGCTCCCTGCTGCCCGCGCTGACCTCCTGGCGCCGCGGCACGCGGGAGAAGACCCTGCTGGACTCGCTGCGCTACCGCGTCGAATGGACCGGGCTCAGCAAGCCGGCCGCCCCGGTCCTGGACGGCACCTGGCTGCTCGTCACGAGCGACACCGACACCGACGCTGCCCCCGCCGAGGACGGCCACGACCTCGCCGAGCGACTGACGGGCGCGCTCAGCGCCCACGGCGCGCGGGTACGCCGCCTCGTCCTCGACCCCTCGTGCGCCGACCGGCATGTGCTGGCCGCGCGGCTCCAAGCCACCGCGTCCACCGACGATTTCGACAGCACCGCCCACGTACTCTCCCTGCTCCCGCTGGACGAGCGCCCGAGCGACGGTCACGCGCCGCTCACCCACGGCCTCACCCTGACGCTCGCGCTCGTCCAGGCACTCGACGACACCGGATCACGGGGACGGCTGTGGACGGCCACCCGGGGCGCCGTGTCCACCGGCCCCGCCGACCCGGTCACCCACCCCGCCCAGGCCGCCGCCTGGGGCCTCGGCAGGACCGTGGCCCTGGAGCACCCGCGGCTCTGGGGCGGGCTGATCGACCTGCCCGGCACACTCGACCAGCGGGCCGCGCAGCGGCTCGCGGGCGTGCTCGCCACGAAGGACGCCCCCGACGGGGAGGACCAGGTCGCGCTGCGCGCCTCAGGCGTCTTCGGCCGCCGGCTCGTCCGGTACACCGTCGACGCGCTGCCCGCCGCGGAGGAGTTCACCGCCCGCGGCACCGTACTGGTCACGGGCGGCACCGGTGGCCTCGGCGCCGAGGTCGGCCGCTGGCTGGCCCGCTCCGGCGCCGAGAACCTCGTCCTCACCTCCCGGCGCGGCCCGGACGCCCCCGGCGCCGCCGAACTCCGGGCCGAGCTGGAGGAACTGGGCGCACGCGTCGAGATCGTCGCCTGCGACGCCGCCGACCGCGACGCGCTCGCCGCCGTACTCGCCGGCATCCCGGACGAACTGCCGCTGACCGGCGTCGTACACACCGCGGGCGTCGGCCAGTACGGCCCGCTGGCCGAGCTGACCCCCGCCGAGTTCGCCGGGCTGACCTCCGCGAAGCTGGCGGGCGCCGCCCATCTCGACGCCCTGCTCGGGGACCGTGAACTCGACCTCTTCGTCCTCTTCGGCTCCATCGCCGGTGTCTGGGGCAGCGGCGGCCAGAGCGCCTACGGCGCCGCCAACGCCTATCTCGACGCCCTCGCCGAGCACCGGCGCGCCCGGGGACTGACCGCCACCTCCGTCGCCTGGGGCCCCTGGGCCGAAGCGGGCATGGCCACCGACGAGGCGGTCTCCGGCGCCCTGAAGCGTCAGGGACTCGGCTTCCTGGAGCCGGGCCCGGCCATGACCGAACTGCGCCGCGCCGTCGTCCAGCGGGACATCACCGTCACGGTCGCCGACGTCGACTGGGACCGCTACGCGCCGGTCTTCACCTCGGTACGCCCCAGCGCGCTGCTCACCGGCCTGCCCGAGGTACGGGCGCTCGCCGCCGCCACCGAACAGGAAGGCTCGGGCAGCGCCTCCGAGTTCGTCACGCGCGTACGCGCCCTGGACGGGCCCGAGCAGGACCGGCTCCTCTCCGACCTCGTACGGAGCGAGGCCGCGGCGGTCCTCGGCCACAGCTCCGCCGACGGCGTCCCGGAAGGACGTGCCTTCCGCGACATCGGCTTCGACTCGCTGACCGCCGTCGAACTGCGCAAGCGGCTCTCCGGCGTCACCGGTCTCACCCTGCCCAGCACCATGGTCTTCGACTATCCGACCCCGGTGGAGCTGGCGCGGTATCTGCGGGCCGAGATCCTCGGCTCCGTCCTGGAGGTGGCGGGCCCGGTCGCCACCGGCGCGGCCGACGACGAGCCCCTCGCCATCATCGGTATGAGCTGCCGGTTCCCCGGCGGCGCCGACTCCCCGGAACAGCTCTGGGACCTGGTCACCAACGGCGCGGACGCGGTGACGGAATTCCCCGTCAACCGAGGCTGGGACACCCAGGGGCTCTTCGACCCCGACCCCGACCGGCAGGGCAAGACCTACTCGACACTCGGCGGATTCCTGCACGAGGCGGACGCGTTCGACCCCACGTTCTTCGGCATCTCCCCGCGCGAGGCGCTGGTGATGGACCCCCAGCAGCGGCTGCTGCTGGAGACCACCTGGGAGACCTTCGAGCGCGCCGGGATCAACCCGGCCGAGGCGCGCGGCAGTCTGACCGGTACCTTCATCGGCTCCAGCTACCAGGACTACGGACTCGGCGCGGGCGACGGCGCCGAGGGCCACATGGTCACCGGCAGCAGCCCGAGCGTCCTGTCCGGACGCATCTCGTACGTCTTCGGGCTCGAAGGCCCCGCCGTCACCGTCGACACGGCCTGCTCGTCCTCGCTGGTCGCGCTCCACCTGGCCTGCCAGTCGCTGCGCAACGGCGAGTCCACGCTCGCCGTCGCGGGCGGCGCCACGATCATGACCACGCCCGCCCCCTTCGTCGCGTTCAGCCGGCAGCGGGCCCTCGCCCAGGACGGCCGCTGCAAGGCGTTCTCCGACGAGGCGGACGGCATGACGCTCGCCGAGGGCGTCGGCATCCTGCTGGTCGAGCGGCTCTCCGACGCACAGCGCAACGGGCACCCGGTCCTCGCGGTGATCCGCGGCTCGGCGATCAACCAGGACGGCGCGTCCAACGGACTCACCGCCCCCAACGGCCCCTCGCAGCAGCGGGTGATGCGCCAGGCCCTGGCCAACGCGCGCCTCGCCCCCTCCGACATCGACGCCCTGGAGGCGCACGGAACCGGTACGCCCCTCGGCGACCCGATCGAGGCGCAGGCGCTGCTGGCGACGTACGGCCGGGACCGCGACCCGGAGCGCTCCCTGCTGCTCGGCTCGGTCAAGTCCAACATCGGGCACACCCAGTCCGCCGCCGGTGTGGCGAGCGTGATCAAGATGGTGATGGCACTGCGCCACGGCGTCCTGCCCAGGACGCTGCACGCCGAGAACCCGTCCTCGCACGTGGACTGGTCCTCCGGCACCGTGCGGCTGCTGCACGAGACCGTCGAGTGGCCCGAGACGGGCCGCCCGCGCCGGGCCGCCGTCTCGTCGTTCGGCATCAGCGGCACCAACGCCCATACGCTGCTGGAACAGGCGCCCGTGGCCGACGAGCCCGAGGAGACCGGTCCCGCGCTCCCGCCGGTGCCCGTCGCGGGCGGCGTCGTCCCGTGGGCCGTCTCGGCGAGGACCGGAGCCGCGCTGCGCGAGCAGGCCGGCCGGCTGGTCTCGTACGTCGAGAACGCGGACCCCGCGCCCCGCCCGCTCGACCTGGGCTTCTCGCTCGTCGCGTCCCGCTCGGTCTTCGAACACCGCGCCGTGGTGGTGCCCACCGAGGACAGCGACCCGCTGGAGGCCCTGCGCGCCGTCGGGACCGACGGGCCGTCGTCCGTGGTGGCCCGGGGCGTGGCCGATGTCGAGGGCAGGACGGTGTTCGTCTTCCCGGGACAGGGCTCGCAGTGGGCCGGAATGGGCGCCCGGCTGCTGGAGGAGTCGCCGGTCTTCGCCGAGCGGATCGGTGAATGCGCCGCCGCCCTCGGCGAGTTCGTGGACTGGTCCCTCATCGATGTGCTGCGGGAGGCGGAGGGCGCGCCCACGCTGGAACGCGTCGATGTCGTCCAGCCCGCCTCGTTCGCGGTCATGGTGTCGCTCGCGGCCCTCTGGCGCTCGCGGGGTGTGGAGCCCGCGGCGGTCGTGGGCCACTCGCAGGGCGAGATCGCGGCGGCCGTCGTGTCCGGCGCGCTGTCCCTGCGGGACGGCGCCCGGGTCGTGGCGCTGCGCAGCCAGGCGATCGGCCGCACGCTGGCAGGCCACGGCGGAATGATGTCCGTGGCACTGCCGGTGGACGAGCTGGAGAGCCGTCTCGAGGCCTGGCCCGGCCGGGTGTCCGTGGCCGCCGTCAACGGGCCGCGCTCGGTCGTCGTCTCCGGCGAACCGGACGCGCTGGACGAGCTGTCGGCGGAGCTGACGGCCGAGGACGTACGGGTCCGCCGGGTCGCGGTGGACTACGCCTCCCACTCCGCGCAGGTCGAGGATCTGCGCGACGAACTCCTCGACGTGCTCGCGCCGGTCGCCCCGCGCACCTCCGACATCCCGTTCTTCTCGACGATGACCGGCGACTGGCTGGACACCGGGGAGATGGCCGCGGACTACTGGTTCCGCAATCTGCGCCGACCGGTCCTCTTCGCCGACGCCGTACGCGCCCTGCTGGGCACCGGGCACCACGCCTTCATCGAGGTCAGCTCGCATCCCGTACTGACCATGTCGGTGCAGGACATGATCGACGAGACGGCCGAACCCGCCGTCGCCACCGGCACACTGCGCCGTGACCAGGGAGGCGTCTCCCGCTTCCTGCTCTCGGTCGCCGAGGCGTACGTACGCGGCGTCGGGGCCGACTGGGCCGGACTCTTCGCCGGCACGGACGCCCGCCGGGTCGAGCTGCCGACCTATGCCTTCCAGCACGAGCGGCTCTGGGCCGTACCGCCCGCCCCCGCGCACGCGGTCACCGCCGACCCCGTCGACGAGGAGTTCTGGACGGCGGTGGAGCGGGAGGACCTCTCCGCGCTGACCTCCACCCTGGGCACGGACGAGGACTCCGTGGCCGCCGTACTGCCCGCGCTGTCGTCGTGGCGCAGGTCCCGCAAGGACCGCGACACCGTCGGCTCCTGGCGCTACCGGGTGTCCTGGACACCGGTCGGCACCGTCCCGCGGCGGTCGCCGGCCGGCAGCTGGCTCGTCGTCTCCGCCGACGGGCACGACACCGGTGAGGTGGCCGACGCGCTCGCCGGCCAGGGCACCGAGGTGATCCGGCTGGCGCTCGACGAGTCCTGCGCCGACCGCGCCGTCCTCGCCGAACGGCTGGCCGCCATCGGCCAGTTCACCGGGGCCGGCCAGTTCGCCGGGGTCGTCTCGACGCTCGCCGCCGCGGAGGAGCCCGGCGACCTCGACCCCGGGCTGACGCTCGGCCTCGCGCTGACCGTCTCGCTCGTCCAGGCCCTGGGCGACGCCGGAATCGAGGCGCCGTTGTGGTTCCTCACCCGGGGCGCGGTCTCCACCGGCCGCTCCGACGAGGTCACCTCGCCCGTCCAGGCGCTGGTGTCCGGCGTCGGCTGGACCGCCGCGCTGGAGCACCCGCAGCGCTGGGGCGGCGTCATCGACCTGCCGCGGGCGCTCGACCGGCGGGCGGCCGAACGGCTCGCCTCCGCGCTCTCCGGCGCGCTCGGCGAGGAGGACCAGCTCGCCATCCGCTCCTCCGGCGTCTTCACCCGCCGTATCGTCCGCGCCGGAGCAGGGGAGCAGGGGAGCCCCCGCGACTGGACACCGCGCGGCACCACGCTCATCACCGGCGGCTCGGGCACCCTCGCGCCGCATCTCGCCCGCTGGCTGGCCGCACAGGGCGCCGAGCACGTGGTGCTGATGAGCCGCCGGGGCATGGACGCCCCGGGCGCCGCCGAACTGGTCGCGGAACTGGCCGCGTCGGGTACCGAAGCCGCCGCCGTCGCCTGTGACGTGACCGACCGCGACGCCGTCGCCGCGCTCCTCGCGGACCTCAAGGCGCGGGGCCGTACCGTACGCACGGTCGTCCACACCGCCGCGCTCATCGAGCTGTACTCCCTGGCCGAGACCACCATGGACGCCTTCTCCCGCGTCCTGCACGCGAAGGTGACCGGGGCGCGGGTCCTGGACGAACTCCTCGACAACGACGACCTGGACGACCTGATCCTGTACTCGTCCACCGCCGGCATGTGGGGCAGCGGAGCGCACGCCGCCTATGTGGCGGGCAACGCCTATCTCGCCGCGCTCGCCGCCCACCGGCGCGCCCGCGGTCTGCGCGCCACCTCCCTGTCCTGGGGCATCTGGGCCGACGACATCAAGGCCGGCCGTGTCGACCCGAAGATGATCCGCCGCAGCGGTCTGGAGTTCATGGACCCGGGGCTCGCGCTGAGCGGACTGAAGCGGGCCCTGGACGACGACGAGACCGTCATCGCCGTCGCCGACGTCGACTGGGACACGTACTACCCCGTCTACACCTCCAGCCGCCCCACGGCACTCTTCAGCGAGGTCCCCGAGGTCCGCGCGCTCACCGAGGCCGCGGAAGAGACCACCGGCACCGTCGTGGAAGGCGAGTTCACGGCCCGGCTGCGCGCGCTGTCCGCCGCCGAGCAGGAACGGCTTGTGCTGGAGACCGTCCGTACCGAAGCCATGGCCGTCCTGGGCCTCTCGTCCCCCGACGCCCTGCCCGACCAGCGTGCCTTCCGTGACGTCGGCTTCGACTCGCTCACCGCCGTCGGACTGCGCAACCGTCTCTCGTCCGTCACCGGCCTGACGCTGCCGACGACCATGGTCTTCGACTACCCGAGCCCCGCAGCGCTCGCCGGCTTCCTCCGCTCCGAGCTGGCCGGCGCGCACAGCGCCCCGGACCCGGCCGCCGTCACCGCGTCCCTCTCCGCCGCCGACGACGACCCGATCGCCATCGTCGGCATGAGCTGCCGCTACCCCGGCGGGGTCACCTCGCCCGAGGAGCTGTGGAAGCTCGTCCTGAACGGTACGGACGCCATCTCCGGCTTCCCCGCCGACCGCGGCTGGGACGCCGAGGGGCTCTACGACCCGGACCCGGACCGCTCCGGCAGGACCTACTCCGTCCAGGGCGGATTCCTGCGGGACGTCGCCGAGTTCGACCCCGGCTTCTTCGGTATCTCGCCGCGTGAGGCCATGTCGATGGACCCGCAGCAGCGCCTGCTGCTGGAGACGGCCTGGGAAGCCTTCGAGCACGCCGGGATCGACATCGTCGCCCAGCGCTCCAGCCTCACCGGCACCTTCATCGGCGCCAGTTACCAGGACTACGCGACCAGCGTGGCCAACTCCGCCGAGGGCTCCGAAGGCCACATGATCACCGGCACGCTCTCCAGCGTGCTGTCGGGCCGGGTCTCCTACCTCTTCGGCTTCGAGGGCCCCGCCGTCACCCTCGACACCGCCTGCTCCTCCTCGCTGGTCGCGCTGCATCTGGCCTGCCAGTCGCTGCGCAACGGCGAGAGCTCCCTCGCGCTCGCCGGCGGCGTCAGCATCATGTCCACCCCCAGCGCCTTCGTCGGTTTCAGCCGGCAGCGGGCGCTCGCGGTCGACGGCCGCTGCAAGGCGTACGCCGAGGCCGCCGACGGGATGACGCTCGCCGAGGGCGTCGGGCTGGTCCTGCTGGAGCGTCTCTCCGACGCCCGGCGCAACGGCCACACCGTACTCGCGGTCGTCCGCGGCTCCGCCGTCAACCAGGACGGCGCGTCCAACGGGCTCACCGCCCCCAACGGCCCCTCGCAGCAGCGGGTCATCCGCCAGGCCCTGGCCAACGCCGGAGTCGAATCCCGCGAGGTCGACGTCATCGAGGGCCACGGCACCGGCACCGCGCTGGGCGACCCCATCGAGGCGCAGGCCCTGCTCACCACCTACGGACAGGACCGGGACGCCGAACGGCCCCTGCTCCTCGGCTCGGTGAAGAGCAACATCGGCCACACGCAGATGGCCTCCGGCGTCGCCAGCGTCATCAAGATGGTGCACGCGCTCCAGCAGGGCATCGTCCCGAAGACCCTGCACATCGACACCCCGTCCTCGCATGTCGACTGGTCCTCCGGCGCCATCGGCCTGCTGACCGAGCGGGCCGACTGGCCCGAGACCGGCCGCCCGCGCCGCGGCGCCGTCTCCTCCTTCGGACTCAGCGGCACCAACGTGCACACCATCCTCGAACAGGCCCCCGACGAGGAGCCCGCCGGGGCCCCGGCCCCCGACAGCGAGCCCCGCCCCGGCGTCCTGCCGCTGGTGGTCTCCGCCAGGAGCGAGGCCGCGCTGCGCGCCCAGGCGGGACGGCTGCTCTCGCTGGTGGAGGAGCGCCCCGACGCGCGCCTCACCGACCTCGCGTTCTCCCTGGCCACTTCCCGGGCCGGTCTGGAGCGCCGCGCCGCCGTCGTGGCGGGCGAGCGCGACGAACTGCTGCGGGGCCTGCTGGCCCTGCGCGAAGGACTGCCGGGCCCCGGCGTCATCGAGGGCGGTACGGGCCGCGGCCGTACGGCGTTCCTCTTCACCGGCCAGGGCAGCCAGCGCCCCGGCATGGGCCGGGAGCTGTACGAGCGGTTCCCCGTCTTCGCCGACGCCCTCGACGCCGTACTGGCACGGGTCGACGGCGCGCTGGACCGGCCGCTGCGCGAGATCCTCTTCTCCGCCGAGGGCTCGCCGGAGGCGGCCCTGCTCGACCGGACCGCGTACGCGCAGCCCGCGCTCTTCGCCGTCGAGGTCGCGCTGTTCCGGCTGGCCACCTCCTGGGGCGTCACGCCGGACTATCTCGCCGGGCACTCCATCGGCGAACTCGCCGCGGCGCACGTCGCCGGGGTGTTCTCCCTGGAGGACGCGTGCGCCCTGGTGGTGGCGCGCGGCCGGCTGATGCAGGCGCTGCCCGAGGGCGGCGCGATGATCTCCGTCCGGGCCGCCGAGGACGAGGTCCTTCCGCTGCTCGCCGGACGCGAGGAACAGGTGTCGATCGCCGCCGTCAACGGCCCGGCGTCGCTCGTCATCGCGGGCGCCGAGGACGCCGTCCTCGACATCGCCGCGGCGCTCGGCGCCGACGGGCGCAAGACCAGGCGGCTGCGGGTGAGCCATGCCTTCCACTCGCCGCTCATGGACGCCATGCTCGACGACTTCGCGCGGGTCGCACGGGGCATCACGTACCACCCGCCGCTGATCCCCCTCGTCTCGAACGTCACCGGTTCGCTCGCCACCGACGACCAGATGAGCACCCCGGAGTACTGGGTCACGCACGTGCGGCAGGCCGTCCGCTTCGCCGACGGGATCAACTGGCTCTCGGCACAGGGCGGGGTCCGCACCTTCCTGGAGACCGGCCCCGACGGCGTGCTCTGCGGCATGGCCAGGGAGAACCTCACCGACGCGCCGCGCACCGGACTGCTCCCGCTGCTGAGGGCCGGCCGGCCCGAGGAACAGACGGTCGTCACCGCACTGGCCGGGGCGCACGCCCACGGCGTGGACATCGACTGGGCCGCGTACTTCGCGGACACCGGCGCCCGCCGGATCGAGCTGCCGACCTACGCCTTCCAGCGCGAGCGGTACTGGCCCGACACGCTCGCCGCCGCATCCCCGGAGGAGAGCGCGGGCAGCGCGGCGGACGCCGAGTTCTGGTCGGCCGTGGAGCGCGACGACATCGGCTCGCTCGCCGCCTCGCTCGGCCTCGACGACGCGACCGTCACCGCGATGGTCCCGGCGCTCACCGCCTGGCGCCGCCGCCGCGACGAGCAGTCGGAGGTGGACGCCTGGCGCTACCGGGTCACCTGGAAACCGCGGAGCGGATCCACCGCGCCGACCGCGCTCACCGGCCGCTGGCTCGTCCTCGCGCCGTCCCGTACGGACGACGCCGAGTGGTCAGCCGAGGTCGTCCGCGCCCTCGGCACCCCGACCGTCCTGTGCGAGGTCACCGGCGCCGACCGGACCGCGCTCGCCGCGCGGCTGGCCGGACTCCACGCCGAACACGGGGAGTTCGCCGGAGTCCTGTCGCTGCTCGGCCTCGCCGGCTGCGAGAGCGTCGCCCGCACCGGCGTACCGGACTCCCTCCTCCTGACCACCGTCGCCGTACAGGCGCTCGGCGACGCGGGCATCGGCGCGCCGCTGTGGGCCGTCACGCGCGGCGCGGTCTCCGTGGGCCGCTCCGAGCCGGTGGTCGGACTCGACCAGGCCGCCGTCTGGGGCCTCGGCCGTGTCATCGCGCTCGAACAGCCCGACCGCTGGGGCGGCTGCGTCGACCTGCCCGAACGGCTCGACGCCCACACCGCGCGCAGGCTGCGCGGCGTCCTGGCCGGGACCGGCGGCGAGAGCGAGTCGGCCGTACGCGCCTCCGGCGTCTTCGTACGCCGGCTCGCCCACAGCCCCGCCGCGCGGAGCGACGGGCGCCCCTTCGACCCGTCAGGAACCGTCCTGATCACCGGCGGCACCGGCGGCCTCGGCCGACATGTCGCCCGCGGTCTCGCCCGCGCCGGCGCCGAACACCTGCTGCTCGTCAGCCGGCGCGGCGAGGACGCCCCCGGCGCGGACGCGCTGCGCACCGAACTGACCGCACTCGGCGCCCGGGTCACCCTCGCGGCCTGCGACGTCGCCGACCGCGAGGCGCTGGCCGCCCTGCTCGGGACCGTTCCCGAGGACGCCCCGCTCGGCGCGGTCATCCACACGGCCGGTGTCGTGGAGGACAGCGTGGTGGACGCGCTGACCCAGGACAGCTTCAGGACCGTCCTGGACGCGAAGGTCGCCTCCGCGCGCCATCTGCACGAACTGACCGCCGGGCTGCCGCTGTCCGCGTTCGTCCTCTTCTCGTCCACGGCAGGCGTCTTCGGCGCCGCGGGACAGGGCAACTACGCCGCGGCCAACGCCTATCTGGACGCCCTCGCCGAATACCGGCGCGCGCACGGACAGACCGCGCTCTCGGTCGCCTGGGGCCCCTGGGCCGGATCCGGCATGGTCGCCGACGCCGCCGAGATCGAGACCCGCGTACGGCGCGGCGGATTCGAGCCGCTCGCCCCGGAACCCGCCGTCCGCGCCCTCTTCCGGGCCATCGAGCAGGACGACACCGCCCTCGCGCTCGTCCACATCGACTGGACCCGCTTCCTCCGCGCCTTCGCGGCGACCCGCCCCCTGCCGCTCGTCGGCGACCTGCCCGAGGTACGGCGGTCCGCCACCGCCCCGTCCGGAGCCACCGGCGGGGAGCCGGAGCTGCGGCAGCGGCTCGCGGAACTCCCCGAGGCGGAGCGCGGCGGATACGTAAGGGACCTGCTGCGCGGTCAGGTGGCCGCCGTGCTCGGTCACTCCGACGCCGGTGCCATCGAGGACGACCGGGCCTTCCGCGACCTCGGCTTCGACTCACTGACCACACTCGAACTGCGCAACGGGCTCGCCGCCGCCACCGGGCTCAGCCTCCCCGTCTCCCTCGTCTACGACCGGCCGACCCCGCGCGAGATGGGCGAGTTCCTGCTCGCCGAACTCCTCGGCTCGCTGCCGGGGCCGGCCGCCGCCGCGCCGGTGGCGGCGGGACGCCCGCTCGACGACGACCCGATCGCCGTCGTCGGCATCAGCTGCCGCTTCCCCGGCGGGGTCTCCTCGCCCGAGGAGCTGTGGCAGCTGCTCGACGAGGGCAGGGACGGCATCACCCGCTTCCCGGAGGACCGGGGCTGGGACATCGAGGCCCTCGGCGCGGGCGCGTCCGACACCCTCGAAGGCGGATTCCTCACCGGGGTCGCCGACTTCGACGCCCGCTTCTTCGGTATCTCGCCACGTGAGGCGCTGGCGATGGACCCGCAGCAGCGCCTGCTGCTGGAGGCCACCTGGGAGGCGCTGGAGCGGGCCGGGATCGACCCGTCCACTCTGCGCGGCTCCACCACCGGCGTCTTCGTCGGCACCAACGGCCAGGACTACCCCCACCTGCTGCGCCGGTCCGCCTCCGACGTCCAGGGGTACGTGGCCACCGGCAACACGGCCAGTGTCATGTCCGGCCGGCTCTCCTACGCCCTCGGCCTGGAGGGCCCGGCGGTCACCATCGACACCGCCTGCTCCTCCTCGCTGGTCGCGCTGCACTGGGCCGGCAAGGCACTGAGCGCCGGTGAGTGCTCGCTGGTGATCGCGGGCGGCGTCTCCGTGATGTCCAGCCCCGACTCCTTCGTCGAGTTCTCCACCCAGGGCGGACTGGCCCCCGACGGCCGCTGCAAGGCGTTCTCCGACTCGGCCGACGGCACCGCCTGGTCCGAGGGCGTCGGCATCCTGGTCCTGGAACGGCTCTCCGACGCCGTACGCAACGGACACGAGGTCCGCGGCATCATCCGCTCCACCGCCGTCAACCAGGACGGCGCCTCCAATGGACTCACCGCCCCCAACGGCCCCTCGCAGCAGCGGGTGATCCGGCAGGCCCTCGCCGACGCAGGACTGACCGCCGCCGACATCGACGCCGTCGAGGCCCACGGCACCGGCACCACCCTGGGCGACCCGATCGAGGCCCAGGCCCTGCTCACCACCTACGGCCGGGACCGGGAGCGCCCGCTGCTCCTCGGCACGGTCAAGTCCAACATCGGCCACACCCAGGCCGCCGCCGGCGTCGCGGGCGTCATCAAGATGCTGCTGGCGATGCGGCACGGCACCCTGCCCAAGTCGCTGCACATCGGCGCCCCCTCCGCGCATGTGGACTGGACGGCGGGCGACGTACGACTGCTCACCGAGCCGGAGGCATGGCCGGAGACCGGCCGCCCGCGCCGCGCCGGAGTCTCCGCGTTCGGTGTCAGCGGTACGAACGCGCATGTCATCGTCGAGCAGGCACCGGCCGCCGAGGCACCGGCCGCCGAGGCACCGGCCGCCGAGGCGCCGGTGGCGGAGACCGCCGAGCCCGTCGCCACCCCGGCCGTCGTGCCGTGGATCGTCTCCGGCAGGACCCGCGAGGCGCTCATGACCCAGATCGACCGGGTCACCTCCTTCGCCGAGGCGCACAGCGGCCTGTCAGCGCTGGACATCGGCCGCTCGCTCGCCACGGACCGTACGCTCTTCCCGCACCGCGCGGTGCTGCTGGCCGGCCCCGACGGCGTACGGGAGAGCGCGCGCGGCGTCGCGCGCCGCGCCCCCGGCTCGACCGCGTTCCTCTTCTCCGGCCAGGGCAGCCAGCGCGGCGCCATGGGCCGCGAGCTGTACGAGCGGTTCCCGGTCTTCGCCGAAGCCCTGGACGCGGTCCTCGCCCATCTGGACACGGAGCTCGAATTCCCGCTCAGGGAAGTGCTGTTCGCCGATCCGGGCACCTTCGAGGCGGAGCTGCTCGACGAGACGGGATGGACCCAGCCCGCGCTGTTCGCGGTCGAGGTCGCGCTGTTCCGGCTCGCCGAATCCTGGGGCCTCACTCCGGACTTCGTGGCCGGGCACTCCATCGGTGAGATCGCCGCCGCGCACGTGGCCGGGGTGTTCTCCCTGGCGGACGCCTGCCGGCTGGTCGCGGCCCGCGCCACACTCATGCAGGCGCTCCCGCAGGGCGGCGCGATGGTCGCTCTCCAGGCCACCGAGGACGAAGTCGCCCCGCTGCTGGACGGCGACGTCTCCATCGCGGCCGTCAACGGCCCGCGCGCACTGGTCATCGCCGGTGCGGAGGACGCCGTGCTGGAGATCGCCGAGGTGTTCGCCTCCGACGGCCGCCGCACCAGGCGGCTGCGGGTCTCGCACGCCTTCCACTCGCCGCTGATGGACCCGATGCTCGCGGACTTCGCCCGGGTCACCGGGGCACTCACCTACGAGGAGCCCCGTATCCCGGTGGTCTCCAACCTGACCGGCGCCCTGGCGACGGCGGACGAACTGCGCTCGCCCGCCTACTGGGTACGGCACGTACGCGAAGCCGTACGGTTCGCCGACGGCGTGCGCGCCCTGCGCGACGCCGGGGCCGGGACGTTCGTGGAACTGGGCCCCGACGGCGTGCTCGCCGCCATGGCCCAGCAGAGCCTGGACGGTGTCGAGCCCGCGCCCGCGGTGGTGCCGCTCCTGCGCAAGGACCAGGGCGAGGAGGCGGCCGTCGTCGCCGCGCTGGCCGCGCTGCACACGCACGGCACGGGACCGCGCTGGGCCGCCTTCTTCGAGGGCCTGGGCGCGCGCCGGGTCGAGCTGCCGACGTACGCCTTCCAGCGCGAGCGGTACTGGCCCGAGCCCGCCGCGCTCGCCGCCGCCGGCGCGCCCGACCCGGTGGACGCCGAGTTCTGGTCGGCGGTGGAGCGCGAGGACCTGGAGTCGCTGGCCGCCTCGCTTGACCTGGACGGCGACACCGTCACCACGATGGTGCCCGCGCTCTCGGCCTGGCGCCGCCGCCGGGGCGAGCAGTCCGCCGGTGCCACCTGGCGCTACCACGAGACCTGGACACCGCTCGCCGCACCGGCCCCGGCCGCGCCGTCCGGCGACTGGCTGGTGATCGTGGCGGCCGGCGACGACTCGCCGTGGCTCTCCGCCGCCGTCGAGGCGCTGCGTACGGGTACGGCACGGCTGGACACGGTCGCGGCCGACCCCGCCGACCCCAGCGGACTGGCGCAACGGCTGGCCACGGCGCGCGCGGACCGGGACGGAGCCCGCTACACCGGCGTCGTCTCACTGTTCGCCGCCACGGCTGCCACCGACGCCGGGGACCTGCCCGCGGACGCGGCCTGGCCCGACGCGCTGCTGACCGCGCTGGGCGAGGCGGGGATCGACGCGCCGCTGTGGTGCGTCACCCGCGGCGCCGTCTCCGCGGCCCCCTCCGAACCGCCGCTCAGCGCCGGACAGGCCGCCGTATGGGGCCGGGGCCGGGTCACCGCCCTGGAGCACCCCGACCGCTGGGGCGGCCTGATCGACCTCCCCGGGACGATCGACGACCGGACGGCCGCCGCCTTCGCCGCGATCCTGACGGACGATCAGGGCCGTGCCGGCGAGGACCAGATCGCGGTCCGCGCCGACGGAGCACTCGGACGCAGGCTGGCCCGTACGACCACCACCCCGGCCAACCCGTCCGGCGCCTCCTGGCGGCCCACCGGCACCGTGCTCATCACCGGCGGTACGGGAACGATGGGCGGCAGGGCGGCCCGCCGGCTGGCCCGCGAGGGCGCCCGGCATCTCCTGCTGACCGGCCGTCACGCCGCCGACCTCGCCGGGGCCGACGCGCTCGAAGCCGAACTGAAGCGGCTCGGCGCCACCGTCACCTTCGCCGTCTGCGACCTCTCCGACCTCTCCGACCTCTCCGGCCACGATGGGCTGAGCGCACTGCTCGCCGCGCTCCCCGAGGACGCGCCGCTGACCGCGGTGATCCACGCGGAGGAGTCAACCGCCACCGGCACCGCGGCCCTCGCCGCCGCGGCGGCCGCAGTCGGCCGGCTCGACACCGTCCTCGGCGACCGGCCGCTCGACGCGTTTGTCCTCTTCGGCACGGTCGCCGGGGTCTGGGGCGTCCGGGGCCGGGCGGACGAGGCCGCCCTCGGCGCGTACCTCGACGCCTTCGCCCGGCAGCGCCGCGCCCGAGGAGCCACCGCGCTCTCCGTCTCCTGGAGCGCCTGGTCGGACGTGGTCGACACCACCATGGCCGCGCACCTGCGGATGAACGGACTGCCGGTCCTGGACGCCGACGCGGCGCTCGCCGCGCTCGGCAGGGCCGTCGCGGACGGCGAGGCCGCCGTGACCGTGGCCGACGTGCGCTGGGAGACCTTCGCACCGGCCTTCACCGAAACGCGCCGCAGCGCCCTGCTGGCGGACCTGCCCGAAGCACGCGAGGCCGTCGCCGCGGCCGAACGCGACCGCGGCGACGAGCGGCCGGCGGCCGGCGCCTACCGTCAGCGGCTGCTGGAACTGCCCGAGGCGGAGCGCGCCGACGCCCTGCTCACCCTGGTCACCGACAAGGTCGCCGTGGTCCTCGGACACCCGGACACCGCGGCCGTCGAGTCCGATCTGCCCTTCCGCGACCTCGGGTTCGACTCGCTGACCGCCGTCGACCTGCGCAACCAGCTCACGGCGAGCACCGGCGTCACCCTGCCCGCCACCCTGGTCTTCGACCACCCGACCCCGGCCGAACTCGCGGGCCATCTGCGCGGCCTGCTGCTCGGCGAACTGCCGGACATCGCGGCCCCCGTGGCGGCCTCGGCCCAGAGCGGCGACGACCCCGTCGTCATCGTCGGCATGGCCTGCCGCTACCCCGGCGGTGTCGGATCGCCCGAGGACCTGTGGCAGCTCGTCATGGACGAGACCGACGCCGTGGGGGAGTTCCCCACCGACCGCGGCTGGGACCTCGACACCCTGCTCGGCGGCCCGCCCGAGGGCGGACGCGGACGCAGCACCACCGGAAACGGCGGCTTCCTCTACGACGCCGCCGACTTCGACCCCGGAGTCTTCGGCATCTCGCCGCGCGAGGCCATCGTGATGGACCCCCAGCAGCGCATCGTGCTCGAAGCGGCCTGGGAGGCGCTGGAGCGGGCGGGCATCGACGCGGCGACCCTGCGGGGCAGCACCACCGGCGTCTACGTCGGCGGCGGCAGCGGCGACTACCGGCCGCCGGCCGAGGCGGGCCAGTGGGAGACGGCCCAGTCGGCGAGCCTCCTGTCCGGCCGGCTCGCGTACTCCTTCGGCCTCCAGGGACCGACGGTCTCCGTCGACACCGCCTGCTCCTCGTCGCTGGTCGCCCTGCATCTGGCGGCCCAGGCGCTGCGCTCGGGCGAGTGCTCCATCGCGCTGGCCGGCGGGGTGACCGTGATGGCCACCCCGGCGGGCTTCGTCGAATTCAGCGCCCAGGGCGCGCTGTCGCCGGACGGCCGCTGCAAGGCGTTCTCCGAGGACGCGGACGGCACCGGCTGGTCCGAGGGCGTGGGCATGCTCGTCGTCGAGCGGCTCTCCGACGCCCGGCGGAACGGCCACCACGTCCTGGCGGTCCTGCGCGGCTCCGCCATCAACCAGGACGGCGCCTCCAACGGACTGACCGCGCCCAGCGGACCCGCCCAGCAGCGGGTGATCCGGCAGGCGCTCGCCAACTCCGGCCTCACGGCCCCCGAGGTGGACGCCATCGAGGCCCACGGCACCGGCACCAGGCTCGGCGACCCGATCGAGGCACAGGCGCTGCTGGCGACCTACGGCCAGGACCGCGACCCGGGGCGCCCGGTACTGCTCGGCTCGCTGAAGTCCAACATCGGCCACACCCAGGCCGCCTCCGGTGTCGCGGGCGTGATCAAGATGGTGATGGCGATGCGGCACGGCACCCTGCCGAAGTCGCTCCACGCCGGCACCCCGACCTCGCACGTGGACTGGACGGCGGGCGCCGCCCGGCTGCTCACCGAACCGGTCGCCTGGCCCGAGTCGGGCCGCCCGCGCCGCGCCGGAGTCTCCTCGTTCGGTGCCAGCGGCACCAACGCCCACGTCATCCTGGAACAGGCGCCCGCCGGGGCCGCCCCGGCACCCACCGCGCCCGGAGCGCCCGTTCGCGAGGCGGAGACGCTGCCGGTCCTGCTCTCCGGCAAGTCCGGGAACGCGCTGCGGGCCCAGGCACGCCGACTGCTCGCCCACGTGACGGCGCGGCCCGACGACCCGCTGACCGACCTGGCGTACTCGCTCGCGACGACCCGCGCGGTCCTCGACCACCGGGCCGCCCTGACGGTCACCGGCCGGGACGGTCTGCTCGCGGGACTCGCCGCGCTGGCCGAGGGCGGTACCGCCTCGGACCTGGTCGAGCACCAGGTGGAGCGGACCGGAAAGCGCGCGTTCCTCTTCTCCGGCCAGGGGTCGCAGCGGATCGGCATGGGCCGCGAACTGTACGAGGCGTTCCCGGTGTTCGCGGAGGCGCTCGACACCGTACTGACCGCGCTGGACGCCGAGTCGGGACGTTCGCTGCGTGCGGTGATGTGGGGCGACGACGCCGAGGCGCTGAACGAGACGGGCGTCACCCAGCCCGCGCTGTTCGCCGTCGAAGTGGCGCTCTTCCGGCTGGTGGAGTCCTGGGACCTGACGCCGGACTTCGTGGCGGGCCACTCGATCGGGGAGATCGCCGCGGCCCATGTGGCGGGGGTGTTCTCGCTGGAGGACGCGGCCCGGCTGGTGGCCGCGCGGGCCCGGCTGATGCAGGCCCTGCCGGCCGGCGGTGCCATGGCCGCCGTCCAGGCCACCGAGGAGGAGGTCCTGCCGCTGCTGTCGGAGCGGGTCTCCGTCGCGGCGGTCAACGGCCCCACGTCGCTGGTGATCTCCGGTGACGAGGACACGGTCCTGGAGGTCGCGGCCCGCCTGGAGGCCCAGGGCCGCAAGACGAACAGGCTGCGCGTCTCGCACGCCTTCCACTCGCCGCTGATGGACCCGATGCTCGACGAGTTCCGCACCGTCGTCGCCGGGCTGTCGCTCCGGGCGCCCCGTGTCCCCGTGGTGTCCAACCTGACCGGAGCCCAGGCCACGGCCGACGAGCTGTGCTCGCCGGAGTACTGGGTACGCCACGTCCGCGAGGCCGTCCGCTTCGCCGACGGCGTACGGACCATGGCGGAGCGCGGCGTGACCACGTTCCTGGAGCTGGGCCCGGACGGGATCCTCTCCGCACTCGCCCAGGAGACGGCGCCACACGGCGCCGTGGCCGTACCGGTCCTGCGCAAGGGCCGGGGCGAGGAGACCACGCTCGTCACCGCGCTCGCCCGGCTGCATGTCCACGGGGTGAGCCCCCGCTGGTCCGCGTTCTTCGCGGGCACCGGAGCCCAGTGGATCGACCTCCCCACCTACGCCTTCCAGCACGGCCGGTTCTGGCCGGACGTCATGCCGGGCGCCTCCGCCGCCGACGCCGCCGCGCGGGAGACGGAGACCACGGACCGCGCGTTCTGGGACGCCGTGGAACAGGAGGACTTCGCCTCGCTGGAATCCGCCCTGGACGTCGAGGGCGACGCCCTGTCGAAGGTGCTGCCCGCCCTGATGGACTGGCGCAGGCAGCGCAACGACGAATCGGTCGTCGAAGGCTGGCGCCACCGGATCGTCTGGAAGGCACTGGCCGGCGCGTCCCTCGCCCACCGCAAGCCGCTGACCGGCACCTGGCTCGCCGTGGTCCCCGCCGAACTGACCGGGGACGCCTGGGTGTCCGACGCGCTCGACGCGCTCGGCACCAAGGTCGTACGGCTGGCCGCGGGCAGCCCCGACCGGGCCGCGCTGGCCGGCGAACTGCGCGACCTCGCCGCGAGCGCGCACGCCGAGGACGGCACGCGCTTCGCCGGTGTCGTCTCGCTGCTCGCACTGCGCGAGACCCTCGCGCGCAGCGTGCCCGGGGGAACCGCCCTCACCGCCGTACTGCTCCAGGCACTCGGCGACGCCGGGATCGACGCGCCGCTGTGGTGCGCCACCCGGGGCGCCGTGTCCGTGAACCGCGCGGACGGCGCGCACCGCCCGCTCCAGGCCGCCGTATGGGGCCTCGGCCGGGTCGCCGCGCTGGAGTACCCCGAGCGCTGGGGCGGTCTCGTCGACCTCCCCGGGACGCTGGACGAGCGCGCCGCCGCGGGCTTCGCGGGAGTGCTCGCGGGCCTCGACGGCGAGGACCAGGTGGCGGTACGCACCTCCGCGGTCCTCGCCCGGCGCCTCGTACGGGCACCCGGCAAGCGGTCCGCCCGCGCCTGGGACCCGGACGGCACCGTCCTGATCACCGGCGGCACCGGCGCCCTCGGCGGCCAGGTCGCCCGCCGGCTCGCCAGGGACGGCGCCCAGCACCTGGTGCTGCTCAGCCGGAGCGGCCCCGACGCACCGGGCGCCGACGCCCTGCGCGCCGAACTCGACGCCCTCGGCACCGCCGTCACGATCGCGGCCTGCGATGTCGCCGACCGCGCCCAACTGGCCGCCGTACTGGCCGGCATCCCGGCGGAGCACCCGCTCACCGGCGTGGTCCACGCGGCCGGTGTCCTGGACGACGGAGTGCTCGACCGGCTCACCCCCGAGCGGTTCGAGGCGGTCTTCCGCGCGAAGGTCACCTCGGCCCTCCTGCTCGACGAACTGACCCGTGAGCTGGACCTCGCGGCGTTCGTGCTCTTCTCCTCCGCCTCCGCGGCCGTGGGCAACCTCGGCCAGGCCAACTACGCCGCCGCCAACGCCGTCCTGGACGCCCTGGCCGAACGGCGCGGGGCCCAGGACCTGCCCGCGACCTCCATCGCCTGGGGCGCCTGGGGCGGCGGCGGAATGGCCGGCGGCGCCGGCGCCGACGAGGCCGCCAAGCGCGCCGGAATCGGCGCCATGGACCCGGAGCTGGCCTGCGAGGCGCTGCTCCGGCTGGTCATGGAGCCCGAGCCGACCGCGCTCGTCGCCGACGTCGCCCTGGACCGCTTCGTCGGAGCCTTCGGCGCGGCCAGGCCGAGCGCGCTGCTCCGCGAACTCCCCGGCTACGCCGAGAGGGTGGCCGCCACGGCGGCGGCGCCCGGAAACGGCGCGGCCGAGGGCGGTCTGCGGGACCGGCTCGCGGGCCTCCCGGCGAACCGGCGGCTGGAGACGGTCGTGGACCTCGTCCGTACCCGGGCCGCGCAGGTGCTCGGCTACCCGGACACGGACGCCGTCGGCGCCGAACGGTCCTTCCGGGACCTCGGAGTGGACTCGCTCGGAGCCGTCGAGCTGCGCAACCAGCTCAGCACGGCCACCGGCCTGAGCCTCTCCGCGACGCTCGTCTTCGACCACCCGACACCCACGGCCCTCGCCGGCCACCTGCTCCGCGAGCTGATCCCCGACGAGGCGGACGCGGCCGGGGCCGACGGCGAGGAAGCGGAGATCCGGGCCCTGCTGGCGTCCGTACCGCTCGCGCGGTTGCGGGACATCGGCGTGCTGGAACCGCTGCTCCAACTGGCGGGCCGGGGCGATACGGCCCCGGAGCGGGACGAGGAGACCGACGACACCGACGAGTCCATCGACGCGATGGCAGTGGCAGACCTGGTGCGGGCCGCGCTCAACGGCCAGTCCGACGCGTAGCGCGAGAGAGTGATGGAGCAGACCATGAACGGCCCCACCGAGAAAGCCCCCGACGCCAACGTCGTGGAAGCGCTCCGCGCCGCGATGAAGGAGGCGGAGCGGCTGCGGCGGCAGAACCGCATGTTCGTCGCCGCGGCCAAGGAACCCATCGCCATCGTCGGAATGAGCTGCCGGTTCCCCGGCGGCGCGCATTCCCCCGAAGGACTCTGGGACCTCGTCGCCTCCGGCACCGACGCCATCTCAGGATTCCCCGCCGACCGGGGCTGGGACCTGGACGCGCTGCGCGACAGCACCACCGACGCGCGCGACACCTCCGTCAGCCAGCAGGGCGGATTCCTCAGCGCCGTCGCCGACTTCGACCCGGGCTTCTTCGGGATCTCGCCCCGCGAGGCCGTCACCATGGACCCCCAGCAGCGGCTGCTGCTGGAGACCACCTGGGAGGCCATCGAGCGGTCCGGGATCGACGCCACCCGGCTGCGCGGCACCCGTACCGGCGCGTTCATCGGCACCAACGGCCAGGACTACGCGTACCTGCTGGTCAGGTCGCTGGACGACGCGACCGGCGACGTCGGCACCGGTATCGCCGCCAGCGCCGTGTCCGGCCGGCTCTCGTACACCCTCGGGCTCGAAGGCCCGGCCATCACCGTCGACACCGCCTGCTCGTCCTCGCTGGTCGCCCTCCACCTCGCCGTGCAGTCGCTGCGCAACGGCGAATGCGGACTCGCGCTCGCCGGCGGCGTCAACGTGATGTCCACCCCCGGCTCGCTCATCGAGTTCAGCCGGCAGGGCGGACTCGCCAGGGACGGCCGCTGCAAGGCGTTCTCCGAGTCGGCCGACGGCACCGGCTGGTCCGAGGGCGCGGGCGTCCTGATGCTGGAACGGCTGTCGGACGCGCGGCGCGACGGGCACCCGGTCCTCGCCGTCATCCGGGGCTCCGCCGTCAACCAGGACGGTGCCTCCAACGGCTTCACCGCCCCCAACGGCCCCTCGCAGCAGCGGGTGATCCGGCAGGCACTCGCCAACGCCGGACTCACCCCGGCGGACGTGGACGCCGTGGAGGCACACGGGACGGGCACCCCGCTGGGCGACCCCATCGAGGCGCAGAGCCTGCTCGCGAGCTACGGCCAGGACCGGGAACACCCGCTGCTGCTGGGCTCGGTCAAGTCCAACATCGGGCACACCCAGGCCGCCTCGGGCGTCGCGGGCGTCATCAAGATGGTCATGGCGATGCGGCACGGCGTGGTGCCGAAGACGCTGCACGCCGACGAACCGTCGTCGCACGTCGACTGGTCGTCCGGCAGGGTCGAACTCCTCACCGAGGCGCGCCCCTGGCCGGACGCGGGCCGTCCGCGCCGAACGGGCGTCTCCTCGTTCGGGGTCAGCGGCACCAACGCGCATGTGATCATCGAGCAGGCGCCGGACGCCGGGGAGCCCCCTGCCCCGCAGGACGAGACCGCCCCCGCCCGCCGCGCGACCGCGCTGCCGTGGGTCGTCTCGGGGCGGACCGCCGAGGCGCTGCGCGACCAGGCCGCCGCGCTGCTGAGCAGGCTGGAGGCCGAGCCCGGTACGCGCGCGCTGGACACCGCGCTCTCCCTCGCGACCTCCAGGGCGAGCCTGGAACACCGTCTCGCCGTCGTCGCGGACGAGGACGGCCGGGCGGGACGCGCGGCGCTGGAGAGCTGGATCGAGAACGGCGCGGCGGCCGGTGCGGTCGAGGGCACGGCGGCGGCACGCGCGAAGAGCGCGGTGCTGTTCTCCGGCCAGGGCAGCCAGCGGCTCGGGATGGGCCGCGAACTGTACGAGAGCTTCCCGGTGTTCGCCGAGGCGCTGGACACCGTACTGGCCCGGCTGGACGACGAGTTGGACCGTCCGCTGCGCGAGGTCATCTGGGGCGACGACGCGGAGGCGCTCAACGACACCGGGTTCACGCAGCCGGCGTTGTTCGCGGTCGAGGTGGCGCTGTTCCGGCTGGTGGAGTCGTGGGGTGTGGTCCCGGACTTCGTGGCGGGGCATTCGATCGGTGAGATCGCGGCGGCCCATGTGGCGGGGGTGTTCTCGCTGACGGACGCCTGCACGCTCGTGGCCGCGCGGGCGCGGCTGATGCGGGCGCTTCCGCCGGGCGGCGCGATGGTCGCCGTCCAGGCCACCGAGGACGAGGTGCTGCCGCTGCTGTCCGGCGAGGTGTCCGTCGCCGCCGTCAACGGCCCCGCCTCCCTGGTGATCTCCGGTGACGAGGACGCCGTCCTCAAGGCCGCCGCGCGGCTGGGGGAGCAGGGCCGCAAGACGACCAGGCTCCGGGTCTCGCACGCGTTCCACTCGCCGCTGACGGACCCGATGCTGGACGAGTTCCGCACCGTCGCGCGGGGCCTCGTCTACGCGGAGCCGGTCATCCCCGTCGTATCGAACCTGACGGGCCGTCTCGCGTCGGCCGAGGAGCTGTGCTCGGCCGGGTACTGGGTGCGGCATGTCCGCGAGGCGGTCCGGTTCGCGGATGGTGTGCGGACGCTCGGCGAGCAGGGTGTGACCGCCTTCCTGGAGCTGGGTCCTGACGGTGTGCTGTCGGCCATGGCCCAGGAGTCCGTACCGGACGGGGCCGTGACCGTACCCGTGCTCCGCAAGGACCGCCCCGAGGAGACCTCGGCCGTCACCGCGCTGGCCCGGCTGCACGTCCACGGCGTACGGGTGGAATGGCCGGCGTTCTTCGCGGGCACCGGCGCCCGGCTGGTGGATCTGCCGACCTACGCCTTCCAGCACGAGCGCTTCTGGCCGAAGACGACCTTCCGGCCCGCCGACGCGACCGGTCTCGGACTGGCCTCCGCCGACCACCCGCTGCTGGGCGCCGCCATGTCCGTGGCCGGCTCCGACGAACTCCTGCTGACCGGCACCCTCTCGCTCGCCACCCATCCGTGGCTGGCCGACCATGTCGTCAGCGGGATGGTCTTCTTCCCCGGCACCGGATTCCTCGAACTGGCGATCAGGGCCGCCGACCAGGCGGGCTGCGACCGCGTCGAGGAACTGATGCTCGCCGCCCCGCTCATCCTGCCCCGCACCGGCGCCGTCCAGGTGCAGATCTCCGTCGGCGGCGCGGACGACGAGGGCCGGCGCGAGCTGCGCTTCTACACCCGCCCCGCCGACGCCCCCGACGACGAGTGGACCCTGCACGCCTCCGGCCGCATCGGCGGCGGCGAGCGGATCCTCGGCTTCGACGGGTCCGTCTGGCCGCCCAAGGGCGCGACCGTGGTGGACATCGAGGGGCTGTACGACCGTTACGCGGGCAACGGGCTCGACTACGGACCGGTCTTCCGCGGCCTGCGCGCCGTCTGGCGCCGGGGCGAGGAGATCTTCGCCGAGGTCGCCCTCGACCGGGGTGTCGGCGACGCGAACGACTTCGGCATGCACCCGGCGCTGCTCGACTCCGTCCTGCACAGCACCGTGTTCGCCAGCGCGGACGGCGACGACCGCAGCCTGCTGCCCTTCGCCTGGAACGGCGTCTCCCTGCACGCCTCCGGCGCGTCGGCTCTGCGCGTGCGGATCACCAGCAACGGTCAGGACTCCGTCCAGCTCGCCGCCGTCGACGTCCAGGGCGAACCCGTCATCTCGGTGGACTCGCTGCTCCTGCGGGCGGCGGGCCCCCAGGCGGCCGACAGCGGACGCCGGGACGAACTGAACTCGCTCTTCCGCGTCGACTGGGTGCCCGGCACCCCGGAGGAGGTCTCCGAGGACACCGAATGGGTGGTGCTCGGCACGGACCGGCTGGGCCTGACGGCCGCCCTCGCCTCGACCGGCGCGGCCAAGCTCGGCGCCCCGGCGCGCACGCTCGCCGAGCTGATTGCCCGTGACGAGGAGGCGGTGCCGGGGACCGTGGTCGTACCGCTCCGTGGCGACAGTGCGCGCGGCGCCGAGTCGGCGCATGAACTCGCCCACTACGCACTGACGTTGGTGCGGGAGTGGCTGGCCGAGGAGCGCTTCGCGGACTCGCGGCTGGTGTTCGTCACCCGGGGCGCGGTCGAGGACGGCGCCATGGACGTCACCGATGTCGCCGCCGCCCCCGTATGGGGCCTGGTGCGCTCGGCGCAGGCCGAGAACCCCGGCCGGTTCCTGCTGGTGGACGCCGACGACGCCGCCGGCTCGGCGGCCGTACTCCCCACGCTGCCGGGGCTGATGGCCGCCGATGAGCCGCAGGCCGTGGTCCGCGCGGGCGCGCTGCGCGTCGGCAGGCTCGCCCGGCTGGAGTCGGGTACGGGACTGGTGCCGCCGGCTGGTGGGCCATGGCGGCTGGGCAGCCGGGCCAAGGGCAGTCTCGACGGGCTGACCCTGGCCCCGTTCCCCGAGGTCCTCGAACCGCTGACCGGCCGCGATGTACGCATCGAGGTCCGCGCCGCCGGAGTGAACTTCCGCGATGTCCTCAACGCGCTGGGCATGTACCCCGGCGACGCGGGGCTGTTCGGCTCCGAGGCGGCCGGTGTCGTGGTCGGGACCGGACCCGACGCGACCGACCTGCGGGTCGGCGACCGGGTCATGGGCATGCTCTTCGGCGGCTTCGGCACCCATGTGGTGGGCCACGAGCGCATGATGACCCGCGTACCGGACAACTGGTCGTGGGAGACGGCGGCCTCGATGCCGCTCGTCTTCCTGACCGCCTACCACGCGCTGGTGGAGCTGGGCGGTTTGCGGCGCGGCGAGAAGGTGCTGATCCATGCCGGTGCGGGTGGTGTGGGTATGGCGGCGATCCAGGTGGCGAAC
>NZ_PHRF01000027.1:0-50997 GCF_004151105.1 Streptomyces sp. L-9-10 | reverse complement strand
TGCTGAACTCGCTGGCCGGTGAGTTCGTGGACGCGTCGCTGCGGCTGACCGGTCCCGGCGGCCGGTTCCTGGAGATGGGCAAGACCGACATCCGGGAGACAGCCGACCTGCCCGACGGCGTGCACTACCAGTCCTTCGACCTCGGCTGGGTCGACCCCGAGGGCATCCAGCGGATGCTGCTCACGCTGGGCGAACTGTTCGAAATCGGCGTACTGGAGCCGCTGCCGGTGCGGTCGTGGGACGTACGCCGGGCGCGCGACGCGTTCCGCTTCATGAGCATGGCCAAGCACATCGGCAAGATCGTGCTGACCATGCCGCCCGTATGGAATCCCGAGGGCACGGTCCTGATCACCGGTGGTACGGGCGGTCTGGGCGGTGTGCTGGCCCGCCACCTGGTGGCCGAGCGCGGCGTACGGCACCTGCTGCTCACCAGCAGGCGCGGAGCGGAGGCCCCCGGAGCCGCCGAACTGGCCGCGGAGCTGCGGACCCAGGGGGCCGAGGTCTCGGTCGCCGCCTGCGACGTGGCGGACCGGGCGGCGCTGGCCGGGCTGCTGGCGTCCGTGCCCGCCGCGCACCCGCTGACGGCCGTGGTGCACACGGCGGGTGTGCTGGACGACGGCATCGTCGGCTCGCTGACCCCCGACCGCCTGGCCCGTGTGCTGCGTCCCAAGGTCGACGCGGCATGGAATCTCCATGAGCTGACCCGCGATCTCGACCTGGCCGCGTTCGTGCTGTACTCGTCCACCGCCGGTGTCATGGGCAGCCCCGGACAGGCCAACTACGCGGGAGGCAACACCTTCCTGGACGCCCTGGCCGCGCACCGCCGCGCCCATGGGCTGCCCGCGCTGTCACTGGCCTGGGGCGCCTGGGAGCAGGGCGTGGGCATGACCAGCACGCTGGAGGACCAGGACGTACGCCGGGTCAGCGGCGGCTCCGGAATGCCGCTGCTCCCGGTGGAACAGGGCCTGGCCCTGTTCGACGCCGCCACCACGAGCGACGAGCCGCTGATCGTCCCGCTCTCCCTCGGCGACGGCGCGATCCCCTCGGCGGCCGGTGTCCCGGCCCTCCTGCGCGGACTCGTACGGACCGGCCGCCGCGCCGCGAAGAGCGGAGCCGCCGGAGTGTCCCGCGCGGGCCTCGTCGAGCGGCTGGCCGCGCTGCGCGAGAACGAGCGGCCCCGGCTGCTGGCCGATCTCGTCCGCGCCGAGGCGGCGGCGGTGCTGGCGCACTCCTCGCCCGAGGCCATCGCCGTGGAACGGGAGTTCAGGCAGCTCGGCTTCGACTCCCTGACGGCTGTCGAACTGCGCAACCGGCTGGCGTCCGCCACCGGACTGACCCTGCCCGCCACCCTCATCTTCGACTACCCGACACCGGCCAGGCTCGCCGCGTACCTCCTCGATGAACTGGTCGGCGAGGACGACATCGCGGCCGTCACCGCGCGCGAGTCCCGCGACAGCGCCGACGCCACCGACGATCCGATCGCGATCGTCGGCATGAGCTGCCGCTTCCCCGGCGGCGTGGAGTCCCCCGAAGGACTCTGGGAGCTGGTGCTCTCCGGCGGCGACGCCATCTCCGGCTTCCCCGACGACCGGGGCTGGGAGGCCGACGCCTCCATCGGCGCGATCGAGGGCCAGGGCGGATTCCTGCGGGACGTCGCCGACTTCGACGCCGGATTCTTCGGCATCTCGCCGCGCGAGGCCCTCGCCATGGACCCGCAGCAGCGCGTCCTGCTCGAAGTCGCCTGGGAGGCGGCGGAACGCGCGGGCATCGCCCCGGCCACCCTGCGCGGCAGCCGCACCGGCGTCTTCGTCGGTGTAAGCGGCCAGGACTACGCCGGTCTTGTCATGCGGTCGAAGGACGACATGGCGGGCCATGCCACCACCGGCCTCGCGGTCAGCGTCGTCTCCGGCAGGCTCGCCTACGCGCTGGGGCTGGAAGGCCCGGCGATGTCGGTCGACACGGCCTGCTCGTCGTCGCTCGTCTCGCTGCACCTCGCCGCCCAGGCGCTGCGCGGTGGTGAGTGCTCGCTCGCCCTCGCGGGCGGTGTGACGGTGATGACCACCTCCGCGAATTTCGCCGGCTTCTCCCGGATGGGCGGACTGGCCGGGGACGGCCGCTGCAAGGCGTTCTCCGAGTCCGCCGACGGCACCGGCTGGTCCGAGGGCGCGGCCGTGCTGGTCCTGGAGCGGCTGTCGGACGCGCGGCGCAACGGACACCGGGTCCTGGCGGTCGTACGGGGCAGCGCCGTCAACCAGGACGGCGCCTCGAACGGTCTGACGGCCCCCAACGGGCCCGCGCAGCAGCGGGTGATCCGGCAGGCGCTCGCCAACGCCGGGCTCTCCCCGGCCGAGGTGGACGCGGTGGAGGCGCACGGCACCGGCACACCGCTCGGTGACCCGATCGAGGCACAGGCGCTGCTGGCCACCTACGGCCAGGACCGCGACCAGGACCTGCCGCTGCTGCTGGGCTCCGTGAAGTCCAACATCGGCCACACCCAGGCCGCCGCGGGCGCCGCCGGTCTGGTGAAGATGGTGATGGCGCTGCGCCACGGGACGCTGCCGAGGACGCTGCACCTGACCGAGCCGTCGAGCCATGTCGACTGGTCGGCGGGGGCCGTCGAACTGCTCGCCGACACCACCGCGTGGCCGGAGACCGGACGCGCCCGCCGGGCGGGCGTCTCGTCCTTCGGGATCAGCGGCACGAACGCGCATGTGGTGCTGGAGCAGGCGGGCACCGAGCGGCAGGCGGACGGGGCGGAGCAGGCCGGCCCGGACCGGCAGGCGGACGGGGCGGAGCAGGCCGGCCCGGACCGGCAGGCAGGCCCGGAGACGGACCGGGACAGCGCCGACAGCGCGCCGGTCGCACCCGTGGCCGTCCCGCGCGCCGTGCCGTGGCTCGTCTCGGCCAGGAGCGAAGCGGCGCTGGACGGACAGCTCGAACGGCTCAGGGCCTTCGCGCGGAAGCACCCCGAGTGCTCCGCCGTGGACGTCGGCCACTCGCTGGCGACGAGCCGTTCGGTCTTCGAGCACCGCGCGGTACTGCTGGCGACCGACGAGGGCGTCTCGGACGTCGCCCGCGGCCTCGCCACCGAGCGCTCATCGGCGGTGCTGTTCTCCGGCCAGGGTGCGCAGCGGCTGGGCATGGGCCGTGAGCTCTACGGCCGGTTCCCCGTCTTCGCCGAGGCGCTGGACTCCGTACTGACCGCGCTGGACGCCGAGTTGACGTCCGGGCCGGAGCGTTCGCCGCGTGACGTGATGTGGGGCGACGACGCGGAGGCGCTCAACGACACCGGCTTCGCGCAGCCCGCGCTGTTCGCGGTGGAGGTGGCGCTGTTCCGGCTGGTGGAATCGTGGGGTGTGCGCCCGGACTTCGTCGCCGGTCACTCGATCGGTGAGATCGCGGCGGCGCATGTGGCGGGGGTGTTCTCCCTGGCCGACGCGGCCCGTCTGGTGGCGGCCCGTGCCCGGCTGATGGCGGCGCTGCCGGCCGGCGGCGCGATGGTCGCCGTACGGGCCACCGAGGCGGAGGTGCTGCCGCTGCTGTCGGCCGGGGTGTCGATCGCCGCCGTCAACGGCCCCTCGTCGGTGGTGATCTCCGGCGCGGAGGACACCGTGCTGGAAGTGGCGGCCCAACTGGAGGCCCAGGGGCGCAGGACGAGCGGGCTCCGGGTCTCGCACGCGTTCCACTCGCCGCTGATGGACCCGATGCTGGACGAGTTCCGCACCGTCGCGGAGGGCCTTGCCTACGCCGAACCGTCCCTTCCCGTCGTGTCGGGACTGACGGGCGGACCGGCGCCGGCAGGCGAGCTGTCCTCGGCCGAGTACTGGGTACGCCAGGTCCGCGAGGCCGTGCGCTTCGCCGACGGGGTGCGCGCGCTCGCCGACCGCGGTGTCGGTACGTTCCTGGAGCTGGGCCCGGACGGGGTGCTCTCCGCGATGGCGCGCGAGTCCCTGCCCGCCGGCGCCGTGGTGGTTCCGGCGCTGCGCAAGGACCGTGACGAAGAAGCCGCGCTGGTCACCGCGGTGGCCCGGCTGCATGTCGCGGGCGTCGCCGTCGACTGGACCGGGGTCCTCGCGGGCACCGGCGCGCGGCAGGTCGATCTGCCCACCTACGCCTTCCAGCGCGAACGGTTCTGGCCCGAGGTGGTCGAGGCCGCGCCCGCCGACGGCACGGACCCGGCCGACGCGGAGTTCTGGGCCGCGGTGGAGCGGGAGGACCTGGAGTCCCTCGCGGCCGGCCTCGACGTGGACGGCGATTCGCTCGGGGCCGTACTGCCCGCGCTGTCGTCGTGGCGTAACCGGCGCAAGGCCCGTTCCACCGTGGACGCGTGGCGCTACCGGGAGAGCTGGAAGCCGCTGACCGTCAGCGGCTCCGCGGCCGCCCTGGCCGGCACCTGGCTGGTCCTGGCGCCCCCGGCACCGGTCGCCGGCGCGTGGGTGACCGCGCTGATCGACGGGCTCGGCCCGGCGGCCGTACGGGTCGACATCGACGCTTCCGACATCGACGCGTCCGGCGTCGGCCCGTCCGGCAGTCTGGTCGCCCGGATGGCCGAGGCCGCCTCGGGCGCCCCGGCGGAGATCACGGGTGTGGTGTCGCTGCTCGCCCTGGACGAGACGGCCGGCCCCGCCGGTGTGCCCGCCGGGCTGATCGCCACCGCCGCGCTCCTGCGCACGCTCGGCGACGCGGGGATCGCGGCCCCCCTCTGGGCCGTCACGCGCGGCGCCGTCTCACCCGTACGCTCCGAGCCGCCCACCAGTCCGGCGCAGGCCGCCGTCTGGGGCCTCGGCCGGGTCGCGGCGCTCGAACACCCCCGCCAGTGGGGCGGGCTGGCCGATCTGCCCGAGGAACTGGACGAGCGGTCCGTACGGCGGTTCCTCGCCGTCCTGGGCGGCCGGGACGGCGAGGACCAGGTGGCCGTCCGCGCCTCGGGCGTGTTCGGCCGCAGGATGGTGCCCGCGCCCGGCACCGAGGAGGGCGCCGGGTCAGCCGAGGAGCGGTGGCAGCCGTCCGGCACCGTGCTCATCACCGGCGGTACGGGCGCGCTCGGCGCCCGGGTCGCCCGCCGGCTGGCGAGCGAGGGCGTCCGGCATCTCGTCCTCCTGAGCCGCCGCGGCCCCCGGGCGCCCGGCGCCGAGGAACTGCGGGCGGAACTGACCGCTCTCGGCGCCCGGGTCACCCTCACCGCCTGCGACGCCGCGGACAGGGAGCAGCTCACGCGGGTCCTCGCCGAGGTCCCCGAGGACAGCCCGCTGACGGGCGTGGTGCACACGGCGGGTGTCCTGGACGACGGCGTGCTGGCAGGGCTGACGGCCGAACGGTTCGAGACGGTGTTCCGCGCGAAGGTCGCCTCGGCGCTGCTGCTCGACGAACTGACCCGGGATCTCGACCTGACGGTGTTCGCGCTGTTCTCCTCGGTGGCGGGCGCCGTGGGCAACCCCGGCCAGGCCAACTACGCCGCCGCCAACACCGTTCTCGACGCTCTGGCCGAGCGGCGCAGGTCGCTCGGTCTGCCGGCGACCTCGATCGCCTGGGGCGCGTGGGACGGCGACGGCATGGCCGCGCACGGCACCCACCTCGGCATGGCCGCCCACCAGGCGGACGGCGCCACTTCGAAGACAGGCTCCGGCGCGCTCGACCCCGCCCTCGCGGTCTCCGCGCTGCTCCGTGTCGTGGTGGAGCCCGAGCCGACCGTGGTCCTCGCCGACCTCCAGCAGCCGCGGCTGCTGAGCGCGCTGCTGAGTCTGCGCCCCAGCCCGCTGCTCGCCGGTCTGCCCGAGGCGCGCACGGCGCTGACCGCGGTACGGGAAGCGCGGCGGGAGAGCGAGTCGGCCGCGTCCGGGCTCCGTGAGCGGCTGCGCGCGGCGGCCGGGGCCGACCGGAGCTCCGTACTGCTCACCGTCGTCCGTACCCAGGCGGCGGCCGTACTGGGACACACCGGAGCCGACGCGATCAGGGGCGACAAGGCCTTCCGCGACCTCGGCTTCGACTCGCTGACCGCCGTCGAACTGAGCAACCGGCTCACGGAGACGACCGGTCTGGCCCTCCCCGCCGGCCTGGTCTTCGACTATCCGAACCCGCTCGCGCTCGCCGGTCATCTCCTCACCGAACTGCTCGGCGAGGAGGCCGGGGAGCGGACGGGCCCCGACGCCCCCGGCACCGTTTCCCCCGCCTCCGCCGAGGCCACCGACGACCCGGTCGTCATCGTCGGCATGGCCTGCCGTTTCCCCGGCGGCGTGCGCTCGCCCGAGGATCTGTGGCGGCTGCTCACCGAAGGCCGGGACGGCATCGCGGAGTTCCCCACGGACCGCGGCTGGAACCTCGACGTCCTCGCGGGCGACGGCCAGGGCCGCAGTGCCACGCGCGAGGGCGGTTTCCTCTACGAGGCCGCCGACTTCGATCCGGACTTCTTCGGCATCTCGCCGCGCGAGGCCCTCGCCATGGATCCGCAGCAGCGGCTGCTGCTGGAGACCGCGTGGGAGGCGTTCGAGCGCACCGGGACCGACCCGGCCTCGCTGCGCGGCAGCCGGACCGGGGTGTTCGTCGGCACCAACGGACAGGACTACGCCAACCTGATCCTCCGGGCGAACGAGGACGTGGAGGGGCACGCGGGCACCGGTCTGGCCGCAAGCGTCATCTCCGGCAGGCTCTCCTACGCCTTCGGCCTCGAAGGCCCCGCCGTCACCGTGGACACCGCCTGCTCCTCCTCGCTGGTCGCGCTGCACTGGGCCGCCCAGGCGCTGCGCGCGGGGGAGTGCTCCATGGCGCTGGTCGGCGGTGTCACCGTCATGTCGACCTCGACCAGCTTCGCCGGGTTCACCCGCCAGGGCGGGCTGGCCCCGGACGGGCGCTGCAAGGCGTTCTCCGACTCGGCCGACGGCACCGGCTGGTCGGAGGGCGTCGGCGTGGTGGTCGTCGAGCGGCTGTCCGACGCCCGGCGCGCCGGCCACGAGGTCCTGGCCGTGCTGCGCGGTTCCGCCGTCAACCAGGACGGCGCGTCGAACGGACTGACCGCCCCCAACGGCCCCTCCCAGCAGCGGGTGATCCGCCAGGCCCTCGCCGCCGGCGGGCTCACCCCCGCGGACGTGGACGCCGTCGAGGCCCATGGCACCGGCACCACCCTGGGCGACCCCATCGAGGCGGGCGCCCTCCTCGCGACGTACGGACGTGACCGCGACCCCGGGCTGCCGCTGCTGCTCGGCTCCGTGAAGTCGAACCTCGGGCATACGCAGGCCGCCGCGGGCGTCGCCGGTGTACTGAAGATGGTGCTGGCGCTCCGGCACGGCGAGCTGCCCCGGACACTGCACGTCAGCGAGCCCTCGACCCGGGTCGACTGGTCGTCAGGCGCGGTGGAGCTGGTCACCGGGCGGCGGGAGTGGCCGGAGACCGGGCACGCCCGCAGGGCCGGTGTGTCGTCCTTCGGGATCAGCGGCACCAACGCGCACGTGATCCTGGAACAGGCCCCGCCCGCCGAGCCGGTGGCACCGGCCCCGGCTTCCGAGGTGACGCCGGCCGCCGTGCCGTGGCCCGTCTCGGCCAAGAGCGAGGCCGCGCTGGACGCGCAGCTGGACCGGCTGCGCTCCTTCGTGGCGGACCGCCCCGGGCTCTCCCCGCTCGACCTCGGTTTCTCGCTGGCCGGGAGCCGGTCGGCCTTCGAGCACCGGGCCGTGCTCATCGCTCCGGGCGACGGCGCGTCCGCGGACCCGTCCGCGCCGCAGGTCGCCAGGGGAGTGGCCGGGGAACGGCCGACGGCGGTCCTCTTCTCCGGCCAGGGCAGCCAGCGGCCGGGAATGGGCCGCGAGCTGTACGAGCGCTTCCCGGTCTTCGCCGACGCGCTCGACTCCGTACTCGCCCATCTGGACGGCGAGTTGGACCGCCCGCTGCGCGAGGTGATCTGGGGGGACGACGCCGGCACGCTGAACCGCACCGCGTACACCCAGCCCGCGCTGTTCGCGGTCGAGGTGGCGCTGTTCCGGCTGGTGGAGTCGTGGGGTGTGGTCCCGGACTTCGTGGCGGGTCACTCGATCGGTGAGATCGCCGCCGCGCACGTGGCCGGAGTGTTCTCGCTCGCGGACGCGGCCCGGCTGGTCGCGGCCCGCGCCCGGCTGATGGAGGCGCTGCCCGAGGGCGGTGCCATGGTCGCCGTGGAGGCCACCGAGGACGAGGTACGGCCGCTGCTCTCCCCCGAGGTCGCGATCGCCGCCGTCAACGGACCCACGGCGGTGGTCGTCTCCGGCGCCGAGGACCAGGTCCTGACGACCGCGCGGCGCCTGGCGGACGGCGGACGCAGGACGAACCGGCTCCCGGTGAGCCACGCGTTCCACTCGCCCCTGATGGACCCGATGCTCGACGCGTTCCGGGTGGTCGCCGAGAAGGTCACCTTCGAGGAGCCCCGGATCCCGGTCGTCTCGAACCTGACCGGCGAGCCGGCCACGGCCGGTGAACTCTCCCGCGCCGACTACTGGGTACGGCACGTCCGCGAGGCGGTCCGCTTCGCCGACGGCGTACGGACCCTCGCGGGCAAGGGAGTCGGCACGTTCCTGGAGCTGGGCCCGGACGGCGTGCTCTCCGCCCTGGTCCGCGCGTCCGTACCGGACGACACGGTCGTCGTGCCCGTCCTGCGCAAGGACAGGTCCGAGGAACTGACAGCCGTCACCGCGCTCGCCCAGCTGCACGCGCACGGTGTCCCCACCCACTGGGCCGGGATCTTCGCCGGCACGGGCGCGCGCCGGGTGGAGCTGCCGACCTACGCCTTCCAGCGCGAGCGCTACTGGCCCTCGGTGGCACAGGCCGCGCCGGGCGACGCCTCCGGCCTCGGCCTGGTGGCCGCGGGACATCCGCTGCTGGGCGCGGCGATGACGGTGGCCGGCTCCGACGACGTGGTGCTGACGGGCCGGCTGGCGCTCCCCGCGCTCCCCTGGCTGGAGGCTCACCGGATCTCCGACGGGCCCGTGCCGCTGCCCGCGGCGGCCTTCGCCGAGCTGGCCGTACGCGCCGGTGACGAGGCGGGCTGCGGGCTGATCGAGGAACTGACCGTGGAGACCGGGCTGTTCGTGCCCGAGAAGGGCGCGGTACGGATCCAGGTACGGGTGGGCGCAGCCGACGGGACCGGCCGCCGCACCCTGGACGTGCACGCCCGCCCGGAGGCCGGACCGGATCTTCCGTGGATCCGGCACGCCACCGGCGTGCTGGCCGCCGGTGGCGGGGCCGCGGCACCGGACACGGAGTTCGACACCTCCCTCTGGCCGCCGGCCGGTGCCCAGGCCGTCGCGTTCGAGCGGGACGACGCCGGTCCGCGCACCGCCTGGCGGCGGGACGGCGCGGTGTTCACGGAGGTCGCGCTGGACGAAGAGGCCGGCGGCGCCGGCGCGTTCACGATCCATCCGACCCTGCTGGACGCCGCCGTCCGCGCGGCGGGACTGCTGGACGACGTCACCACGGCCGGGGACGTCGAAGCGTTCGCCTGGCACGGGCTGACCCTGCACGCGGGCGCCGCCACGGCGCTGCGCGTACGGCTGACCGCCACCGGCCGTGACACCGTGTCGCTGGCGGCCGTCGACGTGGACGGCGCGCCGGTGATCTCCGTACGCTCGCTCGCCCTGCGCCCGGCCGCCGCCGCGGCTCCCGTCGCGGCGGGAGCGGGCGGCGAGGCGGCCTCGCTGTTCGGCGTGGTCTGGGAGGCGGCGCCCGCCCCGGCGCCCGCCCCAGCGGTCCCCGTGTCCCCCGCCGGCCTCCGCTGGGCGGTCGTCGGCGCGGACCCGGTGGGCCTGGCGACCGCGCTGGACGCGGCGCGTACGGCGGACGGAGTGCCCGCCGTACGCGCCGGATCCCTGGCCGAACTCCTCGGCACCGAAGGGGTGTTGCCGGACCTCGTGCTGGCACCGGTCATCGGGGACCCGTCCGGCGCCGGGCCGATGTCCGCGGCACTGCGGACCACGACGGCCGCCGCCCTCGACCTGCTGCACGCCTGGTCCGCCGATCCACGGACCGCGCGGTCGCGGCTGGTGTTCGTCACCCGCCGCGCGGTCGGCGTCGGCGCCGAGGACGTACAGGACCTGGCCGCCGCCCCCGTATGGGGCCTGGTCCGCTCCGCCCAGTCGGAGGAGCCCGGCTCCTTCCCGCTGCTCGACCTCGACGACCTCGACGCCACCGATGTCCTGGGCAAGGCCCTCGCCGCCCTGCCCGGACTCCTGGAGGCAGGTGAGACCCAGGTGGCGCTGCGCGACGGCGCCCTGCGGGTCGCCCGGCTCGCCAGGATGCCCGAGAGCGGCGTCACCCCGCCGTCCGGCCGGGCCCGCTCGTGGGACCGTGACGGTACGGTCCTGATCACCGGCGGCACCGGCGGCCTCGGCAGCGCACTCGCCAGGCATCTGGTGACCGCGCACGGCATGAAGCACCTGCTGCTGGCAGGCAGGAGCGGCCCCGACGCGCCCGGCGCCGAGGAGCTGCGGGCCGAACTGACCGCACACGGCGCCGAGATCACCGTCGCCGCCTGCGACGTCGCCGACCGTACGGCGCTCGACGCGCTGCTGGCCGCCGTACCGGCCGCACACCCGCTGACCGCCGTGGTGCACACCGCCGCCGTGCTCGGCGACGCCACCATCGGCTCGCTCACCCCCGCGCTGATCGACCGGATACTGCGTCCGAAGGCGGACGGGGCCTGGGAGCTGCACGAGGCGACCCGCGAACTCGCCCCCGATCTGGCCGGGTTCATCCTGTATTCCTCGTTCGCGGGGATCACCGGAGGACAGGGACAGGGCAACTACGCCGCCGCCAACACGTTCCTGGACGCGCTGGCGGGGCACCGCGCCGCCCTCGGTCTGCCCGCCCTGTCGCTCGCCTGGGGCCCCTGGACCTCGGACACCGGGATGACGGGCACCCTGAACGACACCCAGCTGCGCCGGCTGTCCCGCTCGGAGCTGGCCCCGCTCTCGGTGGAACAGGGCCTCGCGCTGTTCGACGCGGCGAGCGCCCGCGACGACGTACTGGCCGCGCCGGTACGGATCGCGTTCGGCACGGGCCCGGAGACGGCATCCGCGACGGCCGAGGTCCCGGCGATCCTGCGCGGCCTGACACCCGCCAAGCGCCGTACGGCCGCCGCCCGGAGCCGTGCCAACGGTCTGACGGAGCGCCTGGAAGCGCTGGACGCGGGGGAGCGGGAAGCGGCCCTGGTGGAGCTGGTGCGGACCGAGACCGCCGCCGTACTGGGACACGCCACCCCGGACGCCGTCCCGGCCGACCGGGACTTCAGCCGACTGGGCTTCGACTCGCTGATGGCGGTGGAACTGCGCACCAGGCTGACCACGGCCACGGGGGTACGGCTCTCCGCCACGCTCGTGTTCGACCACCCCACGCCCCTCGCCGTCGCCGCGCATCTGACGCCGGCGCTGTTCGGCGCGGACACCTCCGGCACGGACGGCTCGCCGCTGGCCGCGCTCGAAAGGCTGGAGGCGGCGCTCACCGACGGCGAACTCGACGAGGTCACCAGGACCGGAGTCACCGGACGGCTGCGCAGGCTGCTCGCGCGGTGGGACGGAGCCGCCCCGGAGACCGGCGGGGCCGTGGTCACCGAACGGATCGAGGCCGCGAGCGCCGACGAGATCCTCGCCTTCATCGACAACGAGCTCGGCAGGTCGACGGATTCCTGACAGGGGCCCACTCCCTTCGCACGCGATACATCTGAGGAAGGTTCACGGACGATGCCGGACGAAAAGAAACTCGTCGAATACCTGAAGTGGGTCACGACGGATCTGCACCAGACCCGCCAACGACTCGAAGAGGCCGAATCCGGCCGCCACGAACCGGTCGCGATCGTCGGGATGGGATGCAGGTTCCCGGGCGGGGTCCGGTCTCCCGAGGATCTGTGGGCGCTGCTCGCCGACGGCCGGAGCGCCATCTCCGGATTCCCCGACGACCGCGGCTGGGACCTGGACGTACTCGCCGGCGGCGGAGAGGGAAGCAGCGCCACCCAGGAGGGCGGCTTCGTCCACGACGCACCCGGGTTCGACCCGGGCTTCTTCGACATCTCGCCGCGCGAGGCCCTCGCCATGGACCCGCAGCAGCGGCTGCTCCTGGAAGTGGCCTGGGAGGCCGTCGAGCGCTCCGGCATCGACCCGGCCACCCTGCGCGGCAGCAGGACCGGTGTGTTCGTCGGCACCAACTCCCAGGACTACGCGCACCTGGTGCTCGCCTCGCGCGACGACATGGGCGGCTACGCGGGCAACGGCCTCGCGGCGAGCGTCCTGTCGGGCCGGCTCTCGTTCGTCCTCGGACTCGAAGGCCCCGCGGTCACGCTCGACACCGCGTGCTCGTCCTCGCTGGTGACCCTGCACCTCGCCGCGCAGGCCGTACGCAACGGCGAATGCGCGCTGGCGCTGGCCGGCGGGGTGACCGTGATGGCGACCTCCTCCAGCTTCGCCGGGTTCAGCGTCCAGGGCGGGCTGGCCGCCGACGGGCGCTGCAAGGCCTTCTCGGACGCGGCGGACGGCACCGCCTGGTCCGAGGGCGCCGGCCTGCTGGTCGTCGAGCGGCTGTCCGACGCCCAGCGCAACGGGCACCCCGTCCTCGCGGTACTGCGCGGCAGCGCGGTCAACCAGGACGGCGCGTCCAACGGCCTCAGCGCGCCCAACGGCCCCTCCCAGCAACGGGTGATCCGCCAGGCGCTGGCCGGCGCCGGACTCTCCCCGTCCGATGTGGACGCGGTCGAGGCACACGGTACGGGCACCACCCTGGGCGATCCGATCGAGGCGGGCGCCCTGCTCGCCACCTACGGCCAGGACCGCGAGCCGGAGCGCCCGCTGTGGCTCGGCGCGGTCAAGTCGAACATCGGACACACCCAGGCGGCGGCGGGCGTCGCGGGTGTCATGAAGATCGTGCTCGCGCTCCGCAACGGCGTGCTGCCGAGGACGCTGCACGTGGACGCGCCCTCCTCGCACGTGGACTGGACGGCCGGTCACGTACGGCTGCTGACCGAACCGGTGGCGTGGCCGGAGGGCGACCGGGTGCGCCGCGCCGGCGTGTCGTCGTTCGGTATCAGCGGCACCAACGCGCATGTGGTCATCGAGCAGGCGCCGCCCGCCGGGGCGGCGGACGAGCCCGAGCCGGAGCCGGAGCCCGCCGTGACGGCGAAGGCAGTGCCCTGGCCGGTGTCGGGCCGTGGCGGGGCCGCGCTCGACGCACAGCTGGACCGGATCCGCGCCTTCGCGGACGAGCCCGGCGGCGACCCGCTCGACATCGGCTTCTCGCTCGCCACGACCCGCACCGCCTTCGAGCACCGCGCGGTGCTGCTGGCCACCCCCGGCAGCGAAGGCGGGGCGCCCGTCGAGGTGGCGCGCGGGACCTCGGGCAAGGGCGCGCTCGCCGTGCTCTTCTCCGGGCAGGGCTCGCAGCGCATCGGGATGGGCCGGGAGCTGTACGCACGCTTCCCCGTCTTCGCGGAGGCCCTGGACGCCGTACTGGCCCAGCTGGACGGCGAGTTGGACCGTCCGCTGCGCGACGTCATCTGGGGCGACGACGCGGACGCGCTGAACGACACCGGCCGTACCCAGCCCGCCCTGTTCGCCGTCGAGGTCGCGCTGTACCGGCTGGTCCGCTCCTGGGGCGTCACACCGGACTTCCTGGCCGGGCACTCCGTCGGCGAGATCACGGCCGCGCATGTGGCCGGGGTGTTCTCGCTGGAAGACGCCTGCCGGCTGGTCGCCGCACGCGCCCGGCTGATGCGGGCGCTGCCCGCCGGGGGCGCGATGGCCGCCGTCCGGGCCACCGAGGACGAGATCACACCGCTGCTGACCGACCGGGTGTCGGTCGCCGCGGTCAACGGCCCCGACGCGGTGGTCGTCTCCGGCGACGAGGCCGCGGTGCTCGACCTCGCGGCCCGGCTGGCGGCCGACGGCCGCAAGACCACCCGGCTCGCGGTCAGTCACGCGTTCCACTCGCCGCTGATGGAGCCCATGCTCGACGCGTTCCGCGAGGTGGTGGCGGGGCTCGCCGTCCAGGAGCCGGCCGTACCTGTCGTCTCGAACCTGACCGGTGAGGTGGCCACCACCGGCGAACTCACCGACCCCGGCTACTGGGTCCGTCATGTCCGCGAGGCCGTGCGGTTCGGCGACGGTGTGCGCACGCTGGCCGGACGCGGCGTACGGACCTTCCTGGAGCTGGGCCCCGACGCGGTGCTCTCCGCCCTCGTACCCGAATCCGTCCAGGACCCGGCCGTCACGGCGCTGCCGTTCCTGCGCAAGGACCGGTCCGAGGAGACCACGGCCGTCACCGCGCTCGCCGCGCTGTACACGCGCGGTGTCGCGGTGGACTGGGCCGGGCTGTTCGCCGGCACCGGCGCGCGCCGGGTGGAGCTGCCGACGTACGCCTTCCGGAGCGAGCGGTACTGGCCCACGGTCCGCGCGGTCGGCGGCGACGCCCCGGGGCTCGGTCTGGTGGCCGCCGCGCATCCTCTGCTCGGCGCCGCCGTCACCATCGCCGAGTCGGACGAGATCGTGCTGACCGGCAGGCTGTCGGCGCAGTCGCATCCGTGGCTCGCCGACCACCGGATCTCCGGCAGGACCGTGCTGCCGGGCGCGGCCTTCGCGGAGTTGGCGATCCGGGCGGGCGACCAGGCGGGCCTGGACCGGGTGGCGGAACTGACGCTGTCCGCGCCCCTCGTACTGGCCGGGCGCGACGCGGTCACCGTGCAGGTACGGGTGGGCGCGTCGGACGACGCCGGCAACCGGACGCTGACGGTGCACTCCCGGCCCGCCGGCCGCGACACGGACGGCTGGACGCCGCACGCCCGAGGTGTGCTCACGGCCGCCGGGCAGACCGAGGAGACCGGCGGGTTCGACACCTCCGTATGGCCGCCGCGCGATGCCGAGCCCGTCGCGCTGGACGGACTGGACGCACGGCTCACCGCCGCGGGCCTGGAACACGGGCCGGTGTTCCAGGGGCTGTCGGGCGTCTGGCGGCGCGAGGGCGAGATCTACGCGGAGGTGGCGCTGCCCTCGGCGGCCGAGGACGCCGGCGCGTTCGGGATCCACCCGGCGCTGCTGGACGCCGCCGTCCGCGCGGCGGGCTGCCTCGACCCCGACGGCGCACCCGCCGCCGTCCCGGTGTCCTGGAGCGGACTGACCCTGCACGCCGCCGCGGCCTCCGCCCTGCGCGTACGGCTCACCGCGACCGGCCCGGACGAGGTGGCGCTGAGCGCGGTCGACGCGACGGGCGCTCCGGTGCTCTCGGCCGACTCGCTCGTCCTGGGCCCGCCCTCCGGCGAGCCCCGCCGGGCCACGCCCACGGCCGGCGGCACCGAGCGCGGCCAGTTCCTCACCCTCGACTGGGTGCCCGTCCCCGAGCAGGTGGCCGCCACCGGCACCCGCTGGGCGGTCGTCGGCGTCGACGAACTCGACCTGGGCTACGCGATGCACCGCGCCGACGAGACCGTCACCGCGTACGCGGAGTCCCTGACCGGCGCGGTCGGCGACAGCGGTGTCGCCCCCGATGTCTTCCTGGTGCCCGTGGTCGGCGACCCGGCGGCGGCGGGACCCGAGTCGGTACGCGCCCTCACCACCTTCGTCCTCGGCCTCCTCCAGGAATGGCTGGACGAACCGGCGCTGGCGCGCGCACGGCTGGTCTTCGTCACCCGGGGAGCCGTCGCCGTCGACGGCGAGGACGTCAGGGACGTGGCCGCCGCCGCGGTCTGGGGCCTCGTACGGTCCGCGCAGACCGAGAACCCCGGCAGCTTCCTGCTGGTCGACATGGACGACGCGTTCCTGTCGGCGGGGGTCCTGCCCGGACTGCTCGGCCTCGACGAACAGCAGCTGGTCGTACGCTCCCACACGGTCAGGGCCGGCCGTCTCACCCGGCTGCCCGAGAACGACGGGACCCCCACGGCCGGCGGCGCGGCGCGCCCCTGGGACCCCGAGGGCACCGTTCTGATCACCGGCGGCACCGGCGGCCTCGGCAGGGAACTGGCGCGCCATCTGGCCGCCGAGCACGGCGTACGGCATCTCCTGCTGGCCAGCAGGAGCGGCCAGGACGCCCCGGGCGTGCCCGAACTGCTCGCGTCCCTGGCCGAGCGGGGCACCGAAGCCTCCGTGGTCTCCTGCGACCTGGGCGACCGCGCGTCGGTGACCGAGCTGATCGCCGGTGTGCCCGGGGAACATCCGCTCACCGCCGTCGTCCACACCGCCGGTGTGCTGGGCGACGCCCTGACCGGCTCGCTGACGCCGGAGCTGCTGGAGCGCGTACTGCGGCCGAAGGTGGACGCCGCCTGGTATCTGCACGAGGCGACGCGCGGTCTCGATCTGGCCGCCTTCGTGCTCTACTCCTCCGTCTCCGGTGTGCTGGGCGGCCCCGGCCAGGGCAACTACGCCGCGGCCAACGCCTACTTGGACGCACTCGCCCAGCACCGCAGGAGCCAGGATCTGCCCGCGGTCTCCCTCGCCTGGGGTCCCTGGGGCCGGGGCAGCGGCATGACCAGCCATGTCAGCGCCGCCGACCTGGAGCGGATGGCCCGGGGCGGCATGCCTCCGCTGGCCATCGACGAGGGTCTGGCGCTCTTCGACGCCGCGCTCGTCCGGGACCTGGCCACGGTGGTCCCGACCCGGATCAATGTCGCCGGACTCCAGGAGCAGCAGGCCCTGCCCGCGCTGTGGCGGGAGCTGGTGCCCCGTACCCGCCGCTCCGCCGCCGCGGCCGACCGCTCGCCCGTCACCCTGCGCGAGCGGCTGCGGCTGCTGGCCCCGGCCGAGCAGGAGGGCCTGCTCACCGAACTGGTGGTGGGCTACTCCGCCGCGCTCCTCGGCCACCCCGACCCGAGCGGTGTCGACCCCGAACGAGGCTTCCTGGAGCTGGGGTTCGACTCGCTGGTCTCCGTCGGGCTGCGCAACCAGCTCGCGGAGGCGCTCGGGCTGCGGCTGCCCAGCTCGGTGGTCTTCGACAACGCGACGCCCGTGAAGCTCGCCCGCCGGCTCCACGCGGAGCTGGCCGGGCAGCTGGCCGCCGGTACCCCGGGCACCGCCGCCGGAGCCCCCGCCGCCGCGCGCGGCACCCTGAACCGGGACGAGACGCTTGAGGGACTGTTCTACGCGGCGGTGAAGGCCGGGAAGATGGTCGAGGGCATGCGCATGCTGAAGGCGGTCGCCAACACCCGGCCGACCTTCGAGACCCCCGCCGACCTGGAGGAGCTGTCGGCGCCCGTCGTCCTGGCGGACGGCCCGAGCAGCCCCCGGCTGGTCTTCGTCAGCGCCCCGGGCGCCACCGGCGGCGTACACCAGTACGCGCGCATCGCGGCGCACTTCCGCGGCAAACGGCATGTGTCCGCGCTGCCGCTCATGGGGTTCGCCCCCGGAGAGCTGCTGCCGGCCACGAGCGAGGCCGCGGCCCGCATCGTGGCGGAGAGCGCCCTGCACGCCAGCGACGGCGAACCCTTCGTCCTGGTGGGCCACTCGACGGGCGGCTCGCTCGCCTATCTGGCCGCAGGCGTGCTGGAGGAGACCTGGGGCATCCGCCCCGAAGCGGTGATCCTGCTGGACACCGCGAGCATCCGGTACCAGCCGGGCGAGGGCAAGGACCTCGACAGGACCACCCGGTACTACCTGGCCGACATCGACTCGCCGTCGGTGACGCTGAACAGCGCCAGGCTCTCCGCGATGGCGCACTGGTTCATGGCGATGACCGACATCGAGACGGTGCCCACCACCGCGCCGACGATGCTCGTGCGGTGTGTGGAGTCGCTGGACGGCTTCCTGTTCGACACCGCGGGCGTCCCCGCGGACGACATCCGCGAGATCCGCGCCAACCATCTGTCCCTCGCCAAGGAGCACTCCGCGCTGACGGCACGGACGATCGAGGAGTGGCTCGGCGGCCTGCCCGACGGCGAGGCATGACCCCCTGGCGGGGCCGGGCGGGGCGGTGGCCGTACGAGGCCGCCCCGCCCGGCCCCGCCCCCACAGGCAGCGGAGACCGGACAGGACCTGGCACCCGCGCACCACCGACCGACCGTCCAGAGGAGAGACACCCCATGACCACATCCCGCGAGCTGCCGTCGCTCAGGGGCGTGCCGCCCACCGTGCTGCGGCTGAGTCCGCTGCTGCGCGACCTCCAGACCCGGAGCCCCGTCTGCAAGGTGCGGACCCCCGCAGGCGACGAGGGATGGCTGGTGACCCGCCACGCCGAACTCAAGGAACTGCTCCGTGACGAGCGGCTGGCCCGCGCGCACCCCGACCCGGCGAACGCCCCGCGCTATGTCCAGAACCCGTTCCTGGACATGCTCGTCAGCGACGACGCCGAGCTGGCACGGAAGCTGCACACCGAGACCCGCGCGATGCTCACCCCGAACTTCTCGGCCCGGCGTGTGCTCAATATGATGCCGAAGGTCGAGGCCATCGCGGAGGGCCTGCTGGAGGGCTTCGTCGCCCAGGGGCCGCCCGCCGATCTGCACGGCGGGTTCTCCCTGCCGTTCTCGCTGTCCGTGCTCGGTGAACTCATCGGTGTGCCCGCCGAGGACCGCGGCCTGCTCGTCACCCTGCTGTCCCGGATGGGCGGTCTGGACGACCCGGACACCGTCCAGGACGGACAGCAGGACCTCTTCGGCTATCTGGTGGAGCTGGCGGGCCGCAAGAGGGCCGAGCCCGGCGACGACGTGATCTCCCGGCTGTGTGTGAACGAGCCCTCGGACGAGCGTATCGGGCCGATAGCGGCCGGGGTGCTCTTCGCCGGTCTGGAGGCCGTCGCCAGCCATATCGACCTCGGTGTCGTGCTGTTCGCCCTCTACCCCGAGCAGCGCGACGCGGCGCTGGCGGACCCGAAGCTGATGTCGGGGGCCGTGGAGGAGATCCTGCGCGCGGCGAAAGCGGGCGGGTCGGTGCTGCCGCGGTACGCCACCGAGGACGTCGAGATCGGCGGGGTCACCATACGGTTCGGTGACCTGGTCCTGCTCGACTTCACCCTCTCCAACTTCGACACCCAGGTCTTCGACGACCCGGAGCTGTTCGACATCACGCGCTCGCCCAACCCGCATCTGACGTTCGGTCACGGGATGTGGCACTGCATCGGCGCCCCGCTGGCCCGGATGCAGCTGAAGACGGCGTACACCCTGCTCTTCACACGCCTGCCGGGACTGCGACTGGCCCTCCCGGTGGAGGAGCTCCAGGTGCTGGGCGGCCAGCTCTCGTCCGGCCTCACCGAACTGCCGGTCACCTGGTAGCACGGACCCGGTCCCGGCGGGACATCACCACGGGCTCTGCCCCCACCGCCGGTGGGGGCAGAGCCCGTGACGTGTGTGCGGCGTCCGTTCAGCTCTCGTCGACGGTGATCGCCCGGGACGGGCAGATCAGCCCCGCCTGCCGCGCGGCCTCCCGCCCCGGCTCGTCCCCGGGCTCCTCCAGGACCATGACGATCCCGGAGTCGTCCTGGTCGAAGACATCGGGAGCGGACAGCACACACTGCCCCGCTCCCACACAGCGTTCGGTGTCCACGCTGATGCGCACCATCATTCCTCCGTCGGTTACCTGCGGTCGTGCGTCTTCCCTCACCTGCGCCGGCCGGTCTACCAGCGGACGGGCAGGGCGTGCAGCCCGTACAGCACTCCGTCGTACTTGAGCGGCAACTCCTCGACCGGCACGGCCAGTTCCAGCGTCGGGATCCGCTCGAACAGGGTCCGGTAGGCGATGTCCATCTCGACCCTGACCAGGTTCTGGCCCAGGCACTGGTGCACGCCGTAACCGAACGCCACATGCGAGCGTGCGGACCTGCTCGGGTCGAACTCGTCGGGGCGCTCGAAGACGGTCCCGTCGTGGTTGGCCGCGGCGACCAGCGGGATGATGCCCTCGCCCGCCCTGATGAGCTGTCCGCCGATCTCCACGTCCTCGACGGCCACCCGGAAGGCGACCAGGTCGGCGACCGAGTAGTAGCGCAGCAGCTCCTCTACCGCCCGTTCGTCGCCGATCCACCGCGGGTTGGACAGCAGGGTGACGACCCCGAGCCCGATGTTGTTCGCCGTCGTCTCGTGCCCGGCGATCAGCAGCAGCATCGAGACACCGGACAGTTCCTGCTTGCTCAGCGTCCCCTCGGCCAGCAGCTGACTGATCAGATCGTCGCCCGGCCGCTTCTGCTTGATGGTGATCAGCCGGTTGAGATAGCGCAGCAGCGCCGTGGACGCGGCCTGCCGCTGCTCGTCCGTGGAGGTGAGCGTCACCAGCACCCGGGTCTTGGTCTCGAAGAAGTCCCGGTCGGCGTTGGGCACCCCGAGCAGACTGGAGATGACCAGGGACGGTACGGACAGCGCGAAGTCCGCGATCAGATCGGCGGTGTTGCCCGCCGCGAGCATCGCGTCGACGCGCTCGTCGACGATCTGCTGGATGGCCGGCCGCATCTCCCTGACCTTGCGGACGGTGAACTCCGGAATCAGCGTCTTGCGGAACCGGCCGTGCTCCGGCGGGTCCAGCGCCACGAACCAGCCGGGCACCTCGTCCTGGGACGGGACGCCCCCGGTCTTCGCCGCGCGGGGGAAGCCCGGGTGCGAGGGGTTGGAGCTGATACGCGGATCGGTGAGGACCGTACGCACGTCTTCGTGCCGCGTCACCAGCCACACCGGGACCCCGGAGGGCAGCGTCGTACGAACCAGCCCGTCCCGCTCGCGGAAGCCCTGGTACTCCGGCGGCGGAAAGGACTGGCCGGGCCGCCGCAGCGGGAAGGCGACCGGGCACCTGTCGGTAGTTGTCATCTTCTCAATTCCCCTGGGGATCGGAACGTCGCGGGTCGCAGGTCACGGGTCGCGGGTCGCGGGTCGCGGGCCTAGCCGCCGTAGAACTTGCGGATCTTTCCCGTGATGAACTCCTGGTCCTCCGCGGTGAGCCCGGTGTGGGTCGGGAGGTAGAAGCCGTCCTCGCTGAAGCGGCTGGCCTTCAGCGAGGGCCAGTCGGGGTGGAGGTATCCGGGCTGCCGGCTCATCGGCTTGAAGAAGAGCCGTGTCTCGACGCCCTCGTCGGCGAGGAAGTCCCGCAGCTCCTCCCGGCGTTCGGCGCGCAGGTCGTACATCCACAGCACATCGCGCGGCGGCATCAGGGTGATCCCGCCGATACCGCTGAGGCCCTCGTCGTACCGCCGCTCGATCTCGCGGCGCGTCTCCAGGATGGCGTCGAGCCGCTCGGTCTGGGCCAGGGCGACGGCCGCCTGCATGCTCGTCATACGGAAGTTGTAGGCCAGCTTCTTGTGCAGGAAGCTGTGGTCCTTGGTGAAGGCCATCGCCCGCAGATGCGCCATCTGACCGGCGAGGTGCTTGTCGTCGGTGAGACAGATACCGCCCTCACCGGCGGTGATGATCTTGTTGGCGAACAGCGAGAAACAGGCGATGTCGGCGACCGGCCGGACCCCGTGCGCCTCGGCGGAGTCCTCCACGACCCGCAGGTTGTACTCATGGGCCAGATCCATGATCGTGTCCATGTCGCAGCGACGGCCGTAGATGTGCACCGGCATGATCACCTTGGTGCGGGGGGTGATCTTCCCCTCGATCAGCGAGACATCGATGTTGAGATCGTCGCCGCAGTCCACGAAGACGGGCGTGGCACCGGTGTAGGTCACCGCCCACGCCGTCGCGATCATCGTGAACTCCGGGACGATCACCTCGTCGCCGGGGCCGACACCGAGGGCGCGCAGGGCCAGCGTGAGCGCCGTCGTACCGGACGAGCAGGCGACGCCGTGCGCGATCCCGTTGTAGTCGGCGAACGCGCTCTCGAACTTGCGGACGTAGGGGCCCTGCGAGGAGATCCAGCCGCCGCTGACGGCGTCCGTCACATACTCGAGCTCACGCCCGCCGAGCCAGGGCTTGGAGACAGGATGGGTGTAGGACATGGAAGCCTCGATCAGTCGGTGGCGGGAGCCTGGTCGGAATGGGCCGGATCGGAAAGGGCCGGATAGGAAAGGGCCGGGTCGGACGGGGCCGCACCGGTGAGGGCCGGAAGGCCCAGGAGCAGATCCGCGGCGGCGGCGCGTCCGCCCGCGGCGCGCAGCAGCTTCGCGAAGTGCTCGGCACGCTCACGGAACGCGCTGTCGTCGAGCACCCTGGTGAGCTTGTCGAACACATCGTCCGGATCGACGGTCTCCGGACGGTCGAGGGTCAGACTGACCCCGAAGTCCTGGCCGCGGATGGCCTGGTCGTCGCAGTCGACCCAGAGCGGACGCACCACCAGCGGCTTACCGAAGTACAGCCCCTCGTGGTAGCCGTTGCCGCCGGCGTGCGTGAAGAAGACCTTGACGTTCGGGTGGGCCAGCACATCGAGCTGGGACGGGACCCAGTTCTCGATCCGCAGATTGTCCGGCAGCTCGTCCGCGGGGGGCAGCAACTCCTGCTGTTCCTTGGGGAGTTTCCACAGGACCGCGTGCTTGCCCGCCAGCCGCCGCGTCACGTCCACCAGCGCCCCGACCTGTTCCCCGGTCAGCCGGGTGATCGTGCCGAACCCCATGTAGACCACGGACTTCTGGGCGTCGAGCCACTCGGAGAGCCCGTCGTCGTCCGGGGCCTGCGGCAGCGGCGGCACCATCGCGCCGACCAGCCGCATCTTCTCCGGCATCGGGAACGGATAGTCCAGCTCCGGCACCGAGTAGCAGAGGACCATCTCGGCATGGTCGATCCTGGCCATCATCTGGCGCGCCTCGGGCGCGATCCCCAGCTCCGCGCGGATCCGGTTGTCCTCCTCGACCACCTCGCGCACCGAGGACGTCATGAACATCCCCAGCGTCCGCAGCCGGAACAGCTGGTTCTCCACCCGCTGCGCGAACGTCATGTCCAGCGGCAGCCCCGAGTGCGGCACCGGGAAGCCGCGCGGCGTGTACGACGTGGCGAACGGCACGTGCGAGGTGAGCACATTGCTCGGCACGAACGGCACGCCCAGCACGAAGGGGATCTTCTTCGTGATGGCCAGCTCGTACCCGAACTGACACATCGACTCGATGACCATCAGCGCCGGCTTCACCTCGTCGACGACGGCTTCGAGACGCTTGTACTTCTCCACCCGCGACTCCGGCGCGAAGGAGTGCTTGATGACCGCGCGATGCGCCTTGAACCGGGAACGCTGGGTCACCTCCCGGTATGTCTCGTCGTCCCAGGTGACGGCCGACATCTGCGACACCACATCACCCAGTGAAGCGAACTCCACGGGCGTTCCCGCTTTGGCCGCGCCGATATCGGAGCGCCCCTTTTCGTCGGTCGCGAACCACAGATCCTCCACCCCCCGGCGGGACAATTCCTCCGCCAGTACGAGCAGCGGGTTCAGAAGACCGCTTTCGGCATAGCTGACGAACAGGATCGGCCGCCGAATCGAGCCCATGGACAACACCCTTCGGAAGTGGCAGCCGGAGCGTTCGGTGCCACAGGTACCCACACGGCCGGTCGCCGGGTGGCCGCGCCGCGCGAGGAAGCGGAACAGTTACTTGGTCTCACACCACGTTCCGGAGAATCCCTAGTCTTCCGCGGTCCTCCGCGCGGAACCGCCGAATTCCTTAGGGAAAAGTACAGCCTTGACACCCATACGATCCGGCACGGAGAGGTGTCCGAGGCCCGACTTTCCCTAGGGGTGTGCAACGTCATGACGATCGGAGCCGACGAAGACCCGGTAGTGGTCGTCGGGATGGCATGCCGCTGTCCGGGAGGGGTGCGCTCCCCCGAGGAGCTGTGGGACCTGGTCCTGACGGGCCGTGACGCGATCTCCGGCTTCCCGGCCGACCGCGGCTGGGACCTGGACGCGCTGGCCGGCGAAGGGCCGGGCCGCAGCGTGACCCGCCATGGCGGATTCCTGCACGACGCCGCCGACTTCGACGCCGGGTTCTTCGGCATGTCACCCCGCGAGGCCGTGTCCACGGACCCGCAGCAGCGGCTGGTGCTCGAAACCTCCTGGGAGGCCGTCGAACGGGCCGGGATCGACCCGTACGCGCTGAACGGCAGCCGTACCGGCGTGTTCGTCGGCACCAACGGCCAGGACTACGCCACCGTCACCCAGCGGTCCGGGGAAGACCTGGCGGGCCACGCCATGACCGGGCTCTCCCCCAGCGTCGCGTCCGGACGGCTCGCCTACACCCTCGGCCTCGAAGGACCGGCGGTCACCGTCGACACCGCTTCCTCCTCCTCGCTGGTCGCCCTGCACTGGGCGGCGCGCTCCCTGCGCGCGGGGGAGTGCTCGATGGCGCTGGCCGGCGGCGTCACCGTGATGTCCACCCCCGTGGGGTTCGTCGGCTACTCCCGGCAGGGCGGGCTGGCCCCCGACGGCCGCTGCAAGGTGTTCTCCGACGACGCGGACGGCACCGCCTGGGCCGAGGGCGTCGGCATCGTCGTACTGGAACGCCTCTCCGACGCCCGCGCCCAGGGGCACCCCGTACTCGCCGTCATCCGCGGCAGCGCCACCAACCAGGACGGCGCCTCCAACGGCCTGACCTCCCCGAGCGGCCGGGCACAGGAGGACGTCATCCGCCGGGCGCTCGCCGACGCGGGCCTCTCCGGAGCCGATGTCGATCTCGTCGAGGCACACGGCACCGGTACGAAGCTGGGCGACCCGATCGAGGCACAGGCGCTGCTCGCCACCTACGGGCGCGACCGTACCCCCGGACGCCCGCTGCGGCTCGGCTCCCTCAAGTCGAACATCGGGCACGCCCAGGCGGCGGCCGGGGTCGTGGGCTTCATCAAGACGGTGATGGCCATGCGGCACGGGCTGATGCCGCGCACCCTGCACGTGAACCGGCCGACCACCCAGGTGGACTGGTCGGGCGGCGCCGTCGAGCTGCTGACCGGGCCGGTCCCGTGGAACGCGGACGGCCGGCCCCGGCGTGCGGGCGTGTCGTCGTTCGGGATCAGCGGCACCAACGCGCATCTGATCGTCGAACAGGCCCCGGACGCGGGCGAACAGGCCCCGGACACGGTCGGACCCGCCCTGAGCGCGAGCGGACAGGCCCCGGGCGCGGGCGAGTCGGTCCCGTCCGTTCCCGTACCGGGCACCACGCCCGCCGTGGTGCCCTGGCTCGTCTCGGCCAGGACGGAGGCGGCGCTGAAGGACCAGCTGGCCCGGCTCACGGACTTCGTGGCGGGCGCCCCCGGCCTCGCACCGGCCGACATCGGGTACTCCCTGGCGACCGGCCGGGCCGCGCTGCGGCACCGGGCCGTACTGCTCGCGGACGGCCAGGACGTGACGGAAGCCGCCCGGGGCGAGGCGGGCGACGGCACCACCGCGATCCTCTTCCCCGGCCAGGGCAGCCAGCGCCTGGGCATGGGGCGCGAACTGTACGCGCGCTTCCCGGTCTTCGCCCGCGCCCTCGACGAGGTGCTGGCCGAGCTGGACGGACATCTCGACCGGCCGCTGCGCACGGTCATGTGGGGCGACGACCCGGAGACGCTGAACCTCACCGGCTGGACCCAGCCCGCGCTGTTCGCCGTCGAGACGGCGCTGTTCCGGCTGGTGGAATCACTGGGCGTGCGCCCCGCCGTGGTCGGCGGCCACTCGGTCGGCGAGATCGCGGCGGCCCATGTCGCGGGCGTCTTCTCGCTCGCCGACGCCTGCCGGCTGGTCGCCGCGCGCGGCGCCCTGATGCAGGCGCTGCCCCCGGGCGGCGCCATGATCGCCGTACAGGCCGCCGAGGACGAGGTCCTCCCGCTGCTCGCGGACCGCGCGGACCAGGTCTCCCTCGCCGCCGTCAACGGACCGACGTCCGTCGTCGTCGCGGGGGAGGAGAGCGCCGTGGAGGAGATCGCCGCGCACTTCACCGGGCAGGGCCGCAGGACGAACCGCCTGTCGGTGTCCCACGCCTTCCACTCGCCGCTGATGGACCCGATGCTCGACGCCTTCCGGCGCGTCGTGGACACGCTCACCTTCCACGAGCCGGCCGTACCGGTCGTCTCGAACCTCACCGGAGAACCGGCCGGCGCGCGGCTGCTGTGCACCCCCGACTACTGGGTGCGGCATGTACGCCACGCCGTACGCTTCGCCGACGGTGTCAGGGCGCTGCGCGACGAGGACGCGGACGTCCTGCTGGAACTGGGGCCCGGAAGCGTGCTCTCCGCGATGGCCAAGGACAGCCTCGGCGAGGCCGCCCGGCGCATGACCGTCGTACCCGCGCTGCGCAAGGACCGTACGGAGGAAGCCGCTCTCGTCGCCGCGCTTGGCCGGCTGCACACCGCCGGGGTCCCGGTCGACTGGCGGGCCTTCTTCGCGGACACCGCCGCCCGCCGCGTCGACCTGCCCACCTACGCCTTCCAGTACGCACGCTTCTGGCCGGCCCCGCCGTCGGCCGGCGCGGGCGACGAGGGCGCGGGCGCCACCGGACACCCCCTGCTCGGCGTCACCGTGGAACTCGCGGGCGGCGAGGGCCTGGTGTTCACCGGCCGGCTCTCCATCCGCACCCACCCCTGGCTGGCCCAGCACGCGATCGCCGGACGGATCACGCTGCCGGGAAGCGCCCTGCTGGAGCTGGCGATCCGGGCCGGTGACGAGGCGGGCTGCGACCGGATCGAGGAACTGACCCTCACCGAAGCCCTCGTCCTGCCCGAGCACGGCTCCGTACGCCTGCAAGTACGCCTCAGCACGCCGGACGGCATCGGCTGGCGCGCCGTCACCGTCCACTCCAGGCCGGAGGGCGCCGTCCACCAGCCGTGGACCCAGCACGCGACCGGCGTCCTGACCCCGGTCCCTGGCGAGCCGCGCACCGCCGCCGACCTCGGCTTCGGCACGGGCGTCTGGCCGCCGGAGGGCGCCGAGCCGGTGGACCTGGCGGACCACTACGAACGCCTCGCCGACCGCGGCTTCGACTACGGCCCGGTCTTCCAGGGGCTGCGGGCGCTGTGGCGGCGCGGCGCCGAGACCTTCGCCGAGATCGCCCTGCCCGCCGAGGTGGCGGACGCGGAGGCGTACGGACTGCACCCCGCCCTGCTGGACGCGGCGCGGCACGCCGCCATGACCGACGAGGGCGGTCTTCCCGACCGCTGGCGCGGCGTGTCCCTGCACGCCTTCGGGGCCTCCGCACTGCGCGTACGGCTCGCCCCGCGCGGCGACGGCGGCGCCGCCGACGACAGCGTGGCCCGCGAGCTGGAGCTGACGGCCGCGGACTTCTCCGGGACACCGGTGCTCACGGCCGAGACGCTGCGCGTACGGCCGCTGACCGCACGGGAGTTGCTGCCCGCCCCCGCATCGCCCCGGAACGGGGCCCGTACGGTGTCCGCGGGCGCCCGCACCACCCGGCCGCCGGCCGCCAGGCCGGGCGCACGGGACGGAGATGTCCCCACCCTGGTCAAGCGGCTGGCAGAGATGCCCGAGGCCAAGCGGGCACGGTATCTGCTCGATCTCGTACGGACCGAGGCCGCCGCCGTGCTCGGCCACGGCGGCGCGGACGCCATCGGCGCCCGGCACGCCTTCAAGGAAATGGGCTTCGACTCGCTCGCGGGCGTCGAACTCCGCGACCGGCTCGGCCTGCTCACCGGCCGGGAGCTGCCGACCACGCTCGTCTTCAACTTCCCGACGCCCGTACGGATCGCCGATCACCTCGCGGCGCTCCTCACCGCGCCCGCCGCCCCGGCGACGGGCTCGGCGGACGACGAACTCACCAGATTCGAGGCGGTCATCCACTCGGTGTCGTCGGACGGCGGTGAACGCCAGGTGATCGCCGACCGCCTGGAGAAAATCATCTCCACCCTTCGGCAATCCACGCCCTCCGCACTGCGCACTTCCGGCGAGGACATCGAGACGGTGTCGGTCGACAGACTGCTCGACATCATCGATGAAGAGTTCGAAACCACATAGAGAATTGCTGCTTTCGTTCGCGACCCGATGATGAGGACGGACCGGTGCCAGAAGACCAGCAGGACAAAGTCGTCGACTACTTGAGGCGGGTCACTTCCGATCTCCGCCGCGCACGGCAGCGCATCGGCGAACTGGAGCTCAAGAACAATGAGCCCATCGCCCTTGTCGGAATGAGCTGCCGGCTGCCCGGAGGCGTACGTTCCCCGGAAGCCCTCTGGGAACTCGTCGAGTCCGGTGGCGACGCCATATCGGTATTTCCCGCGGACCGCGGCTGGGATCTCGACCGGCTCACCGGGACCGGCGAAGGAAACAGCGCCACCCACGAGGGCGGCTTTCTCTACGAGGCGGCCGAATTCGACGCGGGCTTCTTCGGGATCTCGCCGCGCGAGGCGATCGCCATGGATCCCCAGCAGCGGCTGCTGCTCGAAGTGACCTGGGAGGCCCTGGAGCGGGCCGGGATCGCCCCGGGCTCGCTGCGCGGCAGCCAGGCCGGTGTGTTCGTGGGCGCCTACCACTGGGGAGCGCCCTCGGCCGCCGCGGCCGGTGAACTCCAGGGACACGCGCTGACCGGCACCGCCGCCAGCGTGCTGTCGGGACGGCTCGCCTACACCCTGGGGCTCGAAGGCCCCGCCCTCACGGTCGACACCGCCTGCTCGTCCTCGCTGGTCGCCCTGCACGTGGCGGCGCAGTCGCTGCGCAACGGCGAGTCCTCGCTCGCCGTCATCGGCGGCGTCACCGTACTCACCGAGCCCTCCGTCTTCGTGGAGTTCAGCAAGCAGGGCGGACTGGCCCCCGACGGACGGTGCAAGGCGTTCTCCGACGACGCGGACGGCACGGGCTGGGGCGAGGGCGTCGGCGTCCTCGTCGCGGAACGCCTCTCGGACGCCCGCCGCAACGGGCACCAGGTCCTCGCCGTGCTGCGCGGCTCCGCGGTCAATCAGGACGGCGCGTCCAACGGGCTCACCGCGCCCAACGGCCCTTCCCAGGAACGGGTGGTCCGTCAGGTCCTGGCGGCGGCCGGACTCTCCCCGTCCGACGTGGACGCGGTGGAGGCGCACGGTACGGGTACGAGGCTCGGTGATCCGATCGAGGCGCAGGCGCTGCTGGCCACGTACGGCCAGGACCGTGAGCCGGAGCGTCCGCTGTGGCTCGGCTCGCTCAAGTCGAACATCGGTCACACGCAGGCCGCCGCCGGAGTCGCGGGCGTCATCAAGATGGTGATGGCGCTGCGCAACGGCGTGCTGCCCAGAACACTGCACGCGGAGAACCCCTCGTCGCACGTCGACTGGTCCTCCGGCGCGGTACGGCTGCTCACGGAGGCCGTCCAGTGGCCGGAGACCGGACGGCCGCGCCGGTGCGCGGTGTCGTCGTTCGGTATCAGCGGCACCAACGCCCACGCACTGCTGGAGCAGGCCCCGGTCCCGGCGGAGGCGGAGGCGGCGGGAGACGGGGAAGACGCCCCGGCACCCTTCGCGGGCCCCGCCGTGCCCTGGGTCGTGTCCGGCCGCGGTGAGGCCGCCGTACGCGACCAGGCGAGCGCGCTCGTGGCCCGGCTGGAGAACGACCCGTCGGCGCGGCCCGCCGATGTCGGCCACTCCCTCCTCTCGTCGCGCTCGGTGTTCGAGAACCGCGCGGTCGTGGTCGGCGCGGACCGTGCCGGACTCCTCGACGGAGCACGGGCACTGGGCACCGGCCAGTCCTGGCCGGATCTCGTCTCGGGCCTGGCCGACGTCGAGGGCAGGACGGTGTTCGTCTTCCCGGGACAGGGCTCGCAGTGGGCCGGGATGGGCGCCGGACTCCTCGCGGAGTCACCGGTCTTCGCCCGGCGGATCGCCGAATGCGCGACCGCGCTGGGCGAGTTCGTGGACTGGTCACTGGAGGATGTGCTGCGCGGGGCGCCGGACGCCCCGTCGCTGGAGCGGGTCGATGTGGTGCAGCCCGCGTCCTTCGCCGTGATGGTCTCCCTCGCCGCCCTCTGGCGTTCGCACGGCGTGGAGCCCGCGGCGGTCGTGGGCCACTCGCAGGGCGAGATCGCGGCGGCCGTCGTCGCCGGAGCGCTCTCGCTGGAGGACGGCGCGCGGGTGGTCGCGCTGCGCAGCCAGGCGATCGGCCGCACCCTGGCCGGCCACGGCGGGATGATGTCCGTCCCGCTGCCCGCCGACGAGGTGGACAGCAGGCTGGAGGCCTGGCCCGGCCGGGTGTCGGTGGCCGCCGTCAACGGGCCGCGCTCGGTCGTCGTCTCCGGCGAACCGGACGCGCTGGACGAGCTGTCGGCCGAACTGACCGCCGAGGACGTACGGGTCCGCCGGGTCGCGGTGGACTACGCCTCGCACTCCGCGCGGGTCGAGGACCTGCGTGACGAACTCCTCGACGTCCTGGCGCCGGTGCGCCCCCGCGCCTCCGACGTCCCGTTCTTCTCCACGGTGACCGGCGACTGGCTGGACACCGAGCGGATGGACGCGGGGTACTGGTTCCGCAATCTGCGCCAGCGCGTGCGGTTCGCCGAAGCGGTCGGTGATCTGCTGGCCGACGAACACCGTGTGTTCATCGAGGTCAGCTCGCATCCCGTACTGACCATGTCGGTACAGGACATGACCGAGGCGTACGGCGAACCGGCCGTCGCCACCGGCACGCTGCGCCGCGACCGGGGCGGCCTCGCGCGCTTCCTGGTCTCCGCCGCCGAGGTGTTCGTACGCGGCGTCGAGGTCGACTGGGCCGGACTCTTCGCCGGTACGGACGTCCGCCGGATCGATCTGCCCACCTACGCCTTCCAGCACGAGCGGTTCTGGAACATCCCCGCCGTCCTCGACCGGGTCGACGCCATCGACCCGCTGGACGCCGAGTTTTGGGCGGCCGTGGAGCGGGAAGACGTGTCCGCGCTCACCACGGCACTGCGTACGGACGAGAACTCCGTGGCCGCCGTACTGCCCGCGCTCTCCTCCTGGCGCAGGTCCCGCAACGACCGCTCCACCGTCGACTCCTGGCGCTACCGCGTGACCTGGTCGCCGGTGGGCACCGTCCCGGCGCGCTCGCTGACCGGTGCATGGCTCGTCGTCTCCGCCGCGGGCACCGACGACAGCGAGACCGCCGGCCTGCTGGAGGGCGCCGGAGCCGAGGTGACCCGGCTGGTCCTGGACGATCCGTACACGGACCGCGCCGTGCTCGCCGAACGGCTGTCCGGTATCGGCCGGCCCGCCGGAATCAGCCAGTTCACCGGGATCGTCTCGACGCTCGCCGCCGCCGAGGAGCGCGGCGCGCGCCACCCCGGTCTCACCCTCGGCCTCGCGCTGACCGTCTCGCTCGTCCAGGCCCTGGGCGACGCCGGAATCGAGGCGCCGCTGTGGTTCCTCACCCGGGGCGCGGTCTCCACCGGCCGCTCCGACGCGCTCACGCACCCCGTACAGGCCCAGGTCGCCGGAGTCGGCTGGACCGCCGCGCTGGAACACCCCCGGCGGTGGGGCGGCGTCATCGACCTGCCGCCGGCCCTGGACCGGCGCACCGCCGGACACGTGGTCTCCGCCCTCGCGGGCGCGCTGGGCGACGAGGACCAGCTCGCCGTCCGCCCCTCCGGTGTCTTCACCCGCCGTATCGTCCGCGCCGGAGCCGGCGGACAGGGCCCCTCTCGTACCTGGACACCACGCGGCACGACACTGGTCACCGGCGGCTCGGGCACCCTCGCCCCCGGCCTCGCCCGCTGGCTCGCCGACCGGGGCGCGGACCATGTGGTGCTCGCCAGCCGCCGGGGCACGGACGCCCCGGGCGCCGCCGAACTGGTCGCGGAACTGGCCGCGTCGGGTACCGAAGCCGCCGCCGTCGCCTGTGATGTGACCGACCGCGACGCCGTCGCCGCGCTCCTCGCGGACCTCAAGGCGCGGGGCCGTACCGTACGCACGGTCATCCACACCGCCGCCGTCATCGAGCTGTACACCCTGGCCGAGACCACGATGGAGTCCTTCTCGGACGTCGTGCACGCCAAGGTCACCGGTGCCCAGCACCTGGACGAACTGCTCGACGACGACGAACTCGACGACTTCATCCTCTACTCGTCCACCGCCGGCATGTGGGGCAGCGGCCACCACGCGGCCTATGTCGCGGGCAACGCCTACCTCTCCGCGCTCGCCGTCAGCCGCCGCGCCCGCGGCCTGCGCACCACCTCGGTGCACTGGGGCAAGTGGCCCGACGACATCGAACGCGAGCTGGCCGACCCGCACCACATCCGCCGCAGCGGTCTCGCATACCTCGACCCGCGGCTGGCGCTGGACGGGCTCGGCACGGTCCTGGACGACGACGAGACCGTCATCGGGCTCACGGACATCGACTGGGACACGTACTACCCGGTCTTCACCGCGGGCCGGCCCACCCGCCTGTTCGACGAGGTGCCCGAGGTCGCCCGTCAGCTCACCCGCGCCGCCGAACAGACCGGCGGACGGCCGGAGACGAGCGATCTCGCGGCGCGGCTGCACGATCTGCCGGGCCCCGAGCAGGAGCGGCTGCTGCTCACCCTGGTCCGTACGGAAGCCGCCGCCGTCCTCGGCCACGCCTCCGCCGAGTCCTTCCCCGAGCGGCGCGCCTTCCGTGACATCGGCTTCGACTCCGTCACCGCCGTGGACCTGCGCAACCGCGTCGTCGCGGCCACCGGGCTGACCCTGCCGTCGACCATGGTCTTCGACTACCCGAACGCCGTCGCACTGGCGGGCTACCTGAAGTCCGCCGCCCTGGGCGGCGGCCAGGAGACGGCCGTGGCGGCGCGCACCACGCCCGCCGGGGCCGATACGGACGACGACCCGATCGCCATCATCGGCATGAGCTGCCGCTACCCCGGCGGCGCGGGCTCGCCCGAGGAGCTGATCCGGCTCGCCCTGGACGGCGCGGACGTGATCTCCGAGTTCCCCGCCGACCGCGGCTGGGACGCCCAGGGGCTCTACGACCCCGACCCCGACCGGCAGGGCAGGACCTACTCCACCCGGGGCGGGTTCCTGCACGAGGCCGCGGAGTTCGACCCCGGCTTCTTCGGCATCTCACCGCGCGAGGCCGTGTCCATGGACCCCCAGCAGCGCCTGCTGCTGGAGACCTCCTGGGAAGCCTTCGAGCGCGCCGGGATCGACCTGGACTCGCTGCGCGGCAGCGCCGCCGGCACCTTCATCGGCGCCAGCTACCAGGACTACTCGACCAGCGTGCAGAACGGCACCGAAGGCTCCGAAGTGCACATGGTCACCGGCACGGCGGCCAGTGTGCTGTCCGGCCGGATGTCCTACCTGTACGGGTTCGAGGGCCCGGCCGTCACCGTCGACACCGCCTGCTCGTCCTCGCTGGTCGCGATCCATCTGGCCTGCCAGTCGCTGCGCGGCGGCGAGAGTTCCCTCGCGCTGGCGGGCGGCGCGGCCGTCATGGCCACCCCGCACGCCTTCGTGGGCTTCAGCCGGCAGCGGGCGCTCGCGCTCGACGGCCGCTGCAAGCCGTTCTCCGAGGCCGCCGACGGCATGACCCTGGCGGAGGGCGTCGGTGTCGTCCTGCTGGAGCGGCTGTCGGACGCCCGGCGCAACGGCCACCGCGTCCTCGCGGTCGTACGCGGCTCGGCGATCAACCAGGACGGCGCGTCCAACGGGCTCACCGCCCCCAACGGCCCCTCCCAGCAGCGCGTCATCCGCCAGGCCCTCGCCAACGCGGGACTGACCGGCGCCGAGGTCGACGCGGTGGAGGCGCACGGCACGGGGACGAAGCTCGGTGATCCGATCGAGGCGCAGGCGCTGCTGGCCACGTACGGCCAGGACCGTGAGCCGGAGCGTCCGCTGTGGCTCGGCTCGCTCAAGTCGAACATCGGTCACACGCAGGCCGCCGCCGGAGTCGCGGGCGTCATCAAGATGGTGATGGCCATGCGCGCGGGCGTCCTCCCCGGAACGCTGCACGCCGACATCCCGTCGTCGCACGTCGACTGGTCCTCCGGCGCGGTGGAACTGCTGACCGGGCAGACCGTGTGGCCGGACGCCGGCCGGCCGCGCCGCGCGGGCGTGTCGTCCTTCGGGATCAGCGGCACCAACGCCCATCTGATCCTGGAGCAGGCGCCGGCGGCCGAGGCCGCGGCGGCCGACGGGGAAACGCCTGCGGACGGCGAGCCCGAGGACGAGCGCGTCGTGCCCTGGCTGGTCTCGGCCAAGTCCGAGGCGGCGCTGCGCGACCAGGCGGCCCGGCTGCTCGCCCTCGCCGACGCCGACCCCGGCCTCTCACCCACCCGCGTGGGCTGGTCCCTGGCGACCACCCGCTCCGCCTTCACCCACCGCGCGGTGCTGCTCGGCAGGACCCGCGGCGACTTCCTGCGCGCCCTCGAAGCGCTGGCCACCGGGCGCGGCGCGGCGGGCGTCGTCCACGGCACCGTCGCCGAGGCCCCGACAGGTCCCGTGTTCGTCTTCCCCGGCCAGGGCTCCCAGTGGTGGGGCATGGGCCGCGAACTGCTCGCGCGCTCCGCGGTGTTCCGGGAGACCGTGGACGCCTGCGCCGGCGCGCTCGCCCCGTACATCGACTGGTCGCTGCACGACGTACTGGCGGGAGAGGGGGACCCCGCGCTGCTCGAACGCGTGGATGTCGTCCAGCCCGCGCTGTTCTCGATGATGGTGGCGCTCACCGCGCTGTGGCGCTCGTACGGAGTGGAGCCCTCGGCGGTCGTCGGCCACTCACAGGGCGAGATCGCCGCCGCCCACGTGGCGGGCGCGCTGACCCTGGAGGACGCCGCCGCCGTCGTGGCCCTGCGCAGCCGGGCACTGCCCCGGCTCTCCGGCCTCGGCGGCATGATGTCGGTGGCCGCGCCCGTCGAGCGGGTGACCGCGCTGCTGGAACCGTGGGGCGAACAGCTCTCGGTCGCGGCCGTCAACGGCCCCTCCTCGGTCATCGTCTCCGGCGACGCCGGTCCACTGGACGAACTGCTCGCCGCCTGCGAACAAGAGGGCGTACGCGCCCGCAAGGTGTCCGTGGACTACGCCTCGCACGGCGCGCACGTCGAGGCCGTACGCGACGAACTCACCCGCGTACTCGCACCGGTCCGCTCCGAGGCCCCGCGCGTGCCGTTCTACTCGACCGTGACCGGTGCCCGGCTGACGGACGCCGCGTTCGACGGCGCGTACTGGTACACGAACCTGCGCAGGACCGTACGGATGGAGGAGGCGACCCGGGCGCTGCTGGCCGACGGGCACCGCGTCTTCATCGAGATGAGCCCGCACCCGGTGCTGGCCGCCCCCATCCAGGAGACCCAGGAGACCGTGGCGGAGGCCGTCGCCGACTCCGCGGTGGTGCTCGGCACCCTGCGCCGGGACGAGGGCGGCCTCAGGCGCTTCCTGGCCTCCCTCGCCGAGGCGCACACACATGGCACGGCGGTGGACTGGCGCGCGGCGTTCCCCGCCGGCGGTGCCGTCCCGGTCGAACTGCCCACGTACGCCTTCCAGCGCCGCCGGTACTGGCCGGAGCCCCGGCCCGTCGCCGGGACAGGCGCCGGTGGTGGCATCTCTGGCGGTGGTACGGACGCGGACACGGCGTTCTGGGCTCTCGTCGAGAGCGAGGACCTGGAGTCGCTGGCCGACGAACTCGGCGTCGGCGCCAACGGCGCACGCTCCTCGCTCGGTGACGTCCTGCCCACGCTGTCGGCGTGGCGCGCCATGTCACGTGAGCGCTCCACCGTCAACGCCTGGCGCTACCGCGTCGACTGGACCCGGCTGAACGAGCCGGGCGCCAACGCCACAGCCGGCCGCTGGCTCGCGGTGGTCCCGGCCGGCCACGCCGACGACGCCTGGATCTCCGCCACGCTGGCCGCGCTCGGCCCGGACACGGTCCTGTTCGAGGCGGAGGACGGGGCCGGGAACGGCACCGACGGCGCCGACCGCGCGGCCTGGGCCAAGCGGATCACGGAACTGACCGCCGACGGGACGGAGTTCACCGGCGTCCTGTCCCTGCTGGCACCCGTCGAGCAGCGCCTCCGGGACCACGTCTCCGTGCCCGTGGGGCTGGCCCTGACGCTCACCCTCGTCCAGGCACTGGGCGACGCGGGACTCCGCGCCCCGCTGTGGTGCGCCACCCGGGGCGCCGTATCGGTGGGCCGGGACGACCCGCTCACCCGTCCCGTACAGGGCGCCCTGTGGGGTCTCGGCCGGGTGGTCGCGCTGGAGCACCCGGACCGCTGGGGAGGTCTCGTCGACCTCCCCGAGACGCCGGACGCGCGGGCCGCGGCCCGGCTGACGGCCGTCCTGGCCGGCCTGGACGGCGAGGACCAGATCGCCATCCGCCAATCCGGGGTCCACGGCCGCCGCATGACCCACGCGGCGCCCGCCGCCGACACCCCCCGGCGCCGCTGGCGGGGCCGGGGTACGGCACTGATCACCGGCGGCACCGGCGGCATCGGCGGCCGGGTCGCCCGCTGGATGACCGAACGCGGCGCCGAGCACGTGGTGCTGACCAGCCGCCGCGGCGAGGACGCGCCCGGCGCGGCGGCGCTCCGCGCCGAACTGGAGGAACTGGGCGCCCGCGTCACCATCGCCGCCTGCGACGCCGCCGACCGCGACGCGCTGGCCGGCGTACTGGCCGCGATCCCCGACGAGTTCCCGCTCGCCTCCGTGTTCCACGCGGCGGGCGTGGCGGACGGCGACGCCACCGTCGAGTCGCTGACGCTGGACCAGCTGGACGCGCTGATGCGGTCCAAGCTGACCGCCGCCCTGCATCTGCACGACCTCACCCGCGGCCTCGACCTCGACGCCTTCGTCCTGTTCTCGTCGGGCGCCGCGACCTGGGGCAGCGGCGGCCAGCCCGGCTACGCGGCGGCCAACGCGTTCCTCGACGCCCTCGCGGAACACCGCAGGGCCGAGGGCCTGACCGCCGCGTCCGTCGCCTGGGGCACCTGGGCCGAGGTCGGCATGGCCACGGTCGACGAGGTCCACGAGCGGCTGCGCCGCCAGGGCGTCATGCCCATGGAACCGACGCTCGCCATCGCCGCGCTCCAACGGATGCTGGAGGACGACGACACGGCGCTCACCGTGACGCTGATGGACTGGGAGCGGTTCACGCCCAGCTTCACCGCGACCCGGCCCAGCCCGCTGCTCTCCGGGATCCCGGAGGCGGGCCGGGCACTGGCCTCCGGCGAACCGCCGGCCGGCGACGGCGCACCGGCCGCCCCGCCGCTCAGGCAGCGGCTCGACTCGCTGCCCACGGCCGAACGCGACCGCGCGCTGCTCGAAGCGGTACGCGCGGAGGCGTCCGCGACGCTCGGCCACGACGCCGCCGACGCCATCCCCGCCACCCGCGCCTTCCGCGACGTCGGATTCGACTCCGTGACCGCCGTGGAACTGCGCAACCGGCTGCGGACGGCCCTGGGCCTGCCGCTGCCCGCGGCCCTGGTCTTCGACCACCCGACCCCGGCCGCCCTCGCCCGGCACATCGGCTCGCTGCTCTTCGGAACCGCCCCCGGGCACGCCCACGAGAACCGCGCCGACGATCCCGACGCGGAGATCCGCGACGCCCTCGCCTCCGTTCCCATCAGCCGACTCCGTAAAGCGGGACTTCTGGACATGGTGCTCGAACTCGCCACCGCCGACGCCGCCGAGGCGACCGATCAGGCCGCCGACGGCGAGGACTCACTCGACGACATGGACGCCGAAAGCCTGTTGCGGCTCGCCACCGAGATGTAGCCCCTCCCGGCGACGTCCGCCCCGCCCCGCCGTGCCGGGCGGACGTCGCCGGTCGCGCGGTACGCGCGACATGTGCGGCCCCTGCGAACCGAAAGAGATCTGGAGAGTCCGATGAGCACGTCCACCAACAAGTACGTCGAGGCGCTGCGGTCCTCCCTGAAGGAGATCGAGCGGCTCCGTCAGCAGAACCAGCGGCTGGTGGCGGCTGCCGAGGAGCCCATCGCCGTCGTCGGGATCGGCTGCCGCTACCCCGGCGGAGTGACGTCTCCCGAGGACCTGTGGGAGCTGGTCACCGAAGGCCGCGACGTCATGGCCGGTTTCCCCGCCGACCGCGGCTGGGACCTGGAGCGCCTCGCCGGGGACGGCCCCGGCCGCAGCCTCGCCCAAGAGGGCGGGTTCCTCTACGACATGGCGGATTTCGACCCCGGGTTCTTCGGGATCTCCCCGCGCGAGGCCGTCGCCATGGACCCCCAGCAGCGGCTGCTGCTGGAAGTCGCCTGGGAGGCCCTGGAGCGCGCCGGGATCGACCCGGTCACGCTGCGCGGCAGCCGGGCGGGCGTGTTCGTCGGCACGGCCGGGCAGGACTACGCCACGGTCATCAAGGCGTCCGACGAGGACGCGGAGCTGTACTCGACCACCGGGCACGCGGCGAGCGTCATCTCCGGCCGGCTCTCCTACACCTTCGGCGCCGAGGGCCCCGCCGTCACCGTCGACACCGCCTGCTCCTCCTCACTGGTGGCGCTGCACTGGGCCGCGCAGTCCCTGCGCAACGGCGAGTGCTCCATGGCCCTCGCGGGCGGCGCCTCCGTGATGGCGACGCCCGGCCCCTTCGTCTCCTTCACCGCCCAGAGCGGCATGGCCGCCGACGGCCGCTGCAAGTCGTTCTCCCAGGACGCCGACGGCACCGGCTGGGGCGAGGGCGCCGCCGTCCTCGTACTGGAACGCCTCTCGGACGCCCAGCGGGCCGGGCACCCGGTCCTGGCCGTCCTGCGCGGCAGCGCGATCAACCAGGACGGCGCGTCCAACGGCCTGTCCGCGCCCCACGGCCCCTCGCAGCGGCGCGTCATCCGCGCCGCCCTGGAGAACGCCCGGCTGGCACCCGCCGACGTGGACATCGTCGAGGCGCACGGTACGGGGACGACACTCGGCGACCCGATCGAGGCACAGGCCCTGCTGGCCACCTACGGCCAGGACCGCGAACACCCGCTGCGGCTGGGATCGGTCAAGTCGAACATCGGGCACACCCAGGCGGCCTCCGGCGCCGCCGGTGTCATCAAGATGATCATGGCGATGCGGCACGGACTGATGCCCCGCAGCCTGCACGTGGGCGAGCCCTCCCACGACGTGGACTGGACCACCGGCTCCATCGAACTGCTCGACCGGCCGCTCGCCTGGCCCGAGACGGGCCGCGCCCGGCGCGCCGCCGTCTCCTCCTTCGGCGTCAGCGGCACCAACGCGCATGTGATCCTCGAACAGGCCCCGCCGGCCGCCGAGCACGTCCCCGCCGAGAACGCCTCCACCGAGCACGTCCCCGCCGAGAACGCCTCCATCGAGGACTCCGCGCTGCCCGGTGTCATCCCCTGGGCCCTCTCGGGCCGGACCGCCGCCGCCCTGGCCGACCAGCGCGCCCGGCTGCTCTCGTTCATCGAACGCGTCCCCGGGACCCGGCCCGCCGACATCGGCCACTCCCTCGCCGCGGGGCGCTCGGTCTTCGAGCACCGGTCCGTGCTGCTCGCCGACCCCGCCGGCACCACCGAACCCCTTACGGTGATCGCGGAAGGCGTCGCCGACGAGGGCGCGCTCGCCGTCCTCTTCTCCGGGCAGGGCTCCCAGCGCCTCGGCATGGGACGTGAACTCCACGCCCGATTCCCGGTGTTCGCCGAGGCGTTCGACGCCGTCGCCGACGTACTCGACACCCACCTCGACCGTCCGCTGCGCGACATCGTCTGGGGAACCGACCCCGGCCCGCTCGACGAGACCCGCTGGACGCAGCCCGCGCTCTTCGCCGTCGAGGTCGCGCTCTACCGCCTCGTCGTCTCGCTCGGCGTCACCCCCGACTTCGTCGGCGGGCACTCCATCGGTGAGATCGCGGCCGCGCATGTGGCGGGCGTCTTCTCGCTGGAGGACGCCTGCCGCCTCGTCGCCGCCCGCGCCTCGCTGATGGCGGCCCTGCCCGCCGGCGGCGTCATGGCCGCCGTACGGGCCACCGAGGACGAGGTCGCCCCGCTGCTCACCGGAGTCACCGAGCGGGTGTCGATCGCCGCCGTCAACGGACCCGCGTCCGTCGTCGTCGCCGGTGACGAGAGCGCCGTACAGGACATCGCCGCACACTTCGAGGCGCGGGACCGCAGGACCAGCAGGCTGCGCGTCTCGCACGCCTTCCACTCGCCGCTGATGGAACCGATGCTGACGGAATTCCGCGCCGTCGCGGAGAGCCTGACGTACGAGGAACCCGCCATCCCCGTCGTGTCGAACGTGACCGGCCGGATCGCCGAGGTCGCGGAGCTCTGCTCCGCCGCCTACTGGGTACGGCACGTACGCGAGGCCGTACGGTTCGCCGACGGCGTCCGCACCCTCACCGGACGCGGCGTCACCACCCTGCTCGAACTGGGCCCCGACGGCGTGCTCTCCGCCATGGCCCAGGACTCGCTCACGGAGCGGGAGGTGATGGTGCCGCTGCTGCGCAAGGACCGCCCGGAGGAACTTGCCGCCGTCACCGCCCTCGCACGGATCCACGTCCGGGGCGCCACCGTGCGCTGGTCCGGCCTCTACGAAGGCTCCGGCGCCCGCCGCGTCGACCTGCCCACCTACCCGTTCCAGCGCCGGCGCTTCTGGCCCGCCGTCACCCTCGACACGGCCGGCGACATGCGCGCCGCCGGACTCGGCTCCGCCGGACACCCGCTGCTCGGCGCGGCCGTCGAACTGGCCGACGGCGAGGGCGCGCTGTTCACCAGCCGGCTGTCCACGCGGTCCCACCCCTGGCTCGCCGACCACGGCGTGCGCGGTCGCGCCCTGCTGCCCGGAACGGCCTTCGTCGAACTGGCCATCCGCGCCGGTGACGAGGTCGACTGCGGCCGTGTCGAGGAACTGGCCCTCGCCGCACCCCTCGCACTCCCCGAGCACGGCGCCGTACAGCTCCAGGTGCGCGTCGGAGCGGCCGACGCCGCCGGACGACGCCCGCTGGGCATCTACTCGCGCGTCGAGGACGGCTTCGACCTCCCCTGGTCGCAGCACGCCACCGGTGCCGTCGCCCCCGGCACGGGCGCCCCCGACCCCGGCTTCGACGCCACCGTATGGCCGCCCGCCGGCGCGGAACCCGTCGACCTCGACGGCTGCTACGAACGGCTCGCCGGACTCGGCTTCGACTACGGCCCCGTCTTCCAGGGCCTGCGCGCCGCCTGGCGGCGCGGCGACGAGGTGTACGCCGACGTCACCCTCCCGGAGGACGCGGGCACCGACGCGAGCGCCTTCGGCCTCCACCCGGCACTGCTCGACGCCGCCCAGCACGCGGCGGCCTTCACCGACCTCGGCGCCATCAGCCGGGGCGGCCTCCCGTTCGCCTGGGAGGGCGTGTCACTCATCGCCTCCGGTGCCACGGCGGTACGCGCCCGGCTGTCCCCGGCGGGCGACGACACCGTCTCCATCGCGGTCTACGACGCGGCGGGCGGCCCGGTGCTCTCCGTGGACTCCCTCGTCTCCCGTACCGTCCCCACCGAGAGCCTCGACGGCACCGGCGTGGTGCACCGCGACTCCCTGTTCCGCGTGGAGTGGACCGCGGTGAAGGGCCCGGTCCCGGCCGGACCCGGCGCGGTGGCGGTGATCGGCGCCGACCCGCTCGGAATGGCCGACGCGCTGCGTGCGGCAGGCACCACGGTGACGGCCCATCAGGACCTCACCGCGCTCGCGGCCACGGACGGACCGGTTCCCGGCATGGTCCTGATCGCCGCCTCCGGCGCACCCGACGGCCGGGGCGCCGGCAAGCGCGACGGTGAGGACGCGGGTGTCGGTGAGGACGCGGGTGTCGTAGCGGCGACCCACGCCCTCGGCGCCCGCGTCCTCGGAGACGTACAACGCTGGCTGGACGAGGACCGGTTCGCCGACGCGCGCCTGGTGTTCGTCACCCACGGCGCGCTGACGGGCCACGACCTCGCCGCCGCCTCGGTCCACGGCCTCGTACGGACCGCCAGGACCGAGAACCCGGGACGCTTCGGCCTGCTGGACCTGGGACGTCCGTCGCACGCCCCGGACACCGGCGCGGCCCCGCTCCCCCCGGAGGCCGGGCCGGCCGTCCTGCCCTCCGCCCTCGCGGTCGCGGCCGACGAGCCCGACCTCGCGGTACGGGACGGAGAACTGCTCGCCGCCCGCCTGACCCGCGTCCCCGTCCCCGCCCCGGGGGAGCGGGCCGCCTGGGATCCCGAGGGCACCGTCCTCATCACCGGCGGTACCGGCGGACTCGGCGGCGTCCTCGCCCGGCACCTGGTCGCCGAGCGCGGCGTACGGCACCTGCTGCTCGTCAGCCGCCGCGGCCCCGCCGCCGACGGCGCCGAGACGCTCAAGGCCGAACTCACCGCACAGGGCGCCCACGTGACCATCGCCGGCTGCGATGTCACCGACCGGACCGCCCTCGCGGAACTGCTGGCGGCCGTCCCCGCCGCACACCCGCTCACCGCCGTCGTCCACACCGCCGGTGTCGTCGATGACGGTGTGATCGGCTCACTGACCCCGGCGCGGCTCGACAGCGTGCTGCGCCCCAAGGCCGACGCGGCCTGGAACCTCCACGAACTGACCAGTGGACTCGACCTGGCCGCGTTCGTGCTCTTCTCCTCCGTCGCCGCCACCCTCGGCAGCCCAGGCCAGGCCAACTACGCGGCCGGGAACGCCTTCCTGGACGCGCTCGCCACCCACCGGCGCGCCGGCGGACTGCCCGGCCTCGCCCTCGCCTGGGGCCCCTGGACCCAGAGCGTCGGCATGACCAGGACACTCACCGACATCGACGTGGAGCGCATCGCGCGCTCCGGCATGCCACCGCTCACCGTCGACCAGGGCGTGGCGCTCTTCGACGCCGCCCTCGCCACCGGCATGCCGGCCGTCGCCCCCGTACGCCTCGACCTGCCCGTCCTCCGTACCCAGGGCGAGATCCCGCCCCTGCTGCGCGGCCTCATCCGCACCCCCGGCCGGCGCACCGCCGCACAGGTCTCGGAGACGGCGGGCGGCCTCGCCCAGCGGCTCACCGGACTGAACGCCGCCGAACGCCGCGAGCTCCTCCTCGACCTCGTACGCGGCCAGGTCGCGCAGGTGCTCGGCCACGCCGACGCCGCGGAGGTGGAGGCGTCCCGCCAGTTCCAGGACCTCGGCTTCGACTCCCTTACGGCGGTCGAACTGCGCAACGGCCTCAACACCGTGACCGGCCTGCGGCTGCCCGCGACCATGGTCTTCGACTACCCGACCCCGAGCGCCCTCGCCGACCACATGCGCGACGAACTGCTCGGCACCGGGGCCGAAGCACCGGCCGCGCCCGTGGCCGCGCCGCCGCCGGTCACCGACGACCCCATCGCGATCGTCGGCATGGCCTGCCGCTACCCGGGCGGGGTGACCTCGCCCGAGGACCTCTGGCGGCTCGTCACGGAGGACGGCGACGCCATCTCCGGCTTCCCCACCAACCGCGGCTGGGACCTCGACGGTCTCTACGACCCGGACCCCGACCACCCCGGCAGGACCCATGTCCGCGAGGGCGGATTCCTGCACACGGCGGGCGAGTTCGACCCGGACTTCTTCGGGATGTCACCGCGCGAGGCGATGGCCACCGACTCCCAGCAGCGCCTGCTGCTCGAACTCTCCTGGGAGGCCGTCGAGCGCGCCGGTATCGACCCCGTCTCGCTGCGCGACAGCCGGACCGGCGTCTTCGCCGGTGTCATGTACAACGACTACGGGCCGCTGCTCACGGGCGAGGAGTACGAAGCCTTCCGCGGCAACGGCAGCGCGCCGAGTGTGGCCTCCGGCCGTGTCTCGTACACGCTGGGGCTCGAAGGCCCGGCGGTGACCGTGGACACCGCGTGCTCCTCCTCCCTGGTCGGCATGCATCTGGCCGCGCAGGCCCTGCGGAGCGGTGAATGCTCGCTGGCACTGGCCGGCGGTGTCACCGTCATGTCCACCCCGAGCACCTTCGTCGAGTTCTCCCGGGCACGCGGTCTGGCCCCCGACGGCCGGTCCAAGGCGTTCTCCGAGTCGGCCGACGGCGTCGCCTGGTCGGAGGGCGTCGGCATGCTGGTGCTGGAGCGGCTGTCCGACGCGCGGCGCAACGGCCACCAGGTGCTCGCCCTGCTGCGCGGCAGCGCGATCAACCAGGACGGTGCGTCGAACGGGCTGACGGCGCCGAACGGTCCGTCGCAGCAGCGCGTGATCCGTCAGGCGCTGGCCAGTGGCGGACTCGCGGCCGACGACGTCGATGTGGTGGAGGCGCACGGTACGGGGACGACGCTCGGCGACCCGATCGAGGCGCAGGCACTCCTCGCGACGTACGGGCGCGATCGCGACCCCGAGCGTCCGCTGCTGCTGGGCTCGGTGAAGTCGAACATCGGTCACACGCAGGCCGCGGCCGGTGTCGCCGGAGTGATCAAGATGGTGATGGCGATGCGGCACGGGGTGCTGCCGCGGACGCTCCATGTGACCGAGCCGTCGTCGCATGTCGACTGGTCGGCGGGTGCCGTGGAGTTGCTGACGGAGCCGGTGGAGTGGCCGGAGGCCGGCCGCGCGCGGCGGGCGGCTGTCTCGTCGTTCGGTATCAGCGGGACGAACGCCCACGTCATCCTGGAACAGCCGCCCGCCGTCATCCGGGGAACGGTCCTCGCCGGGTCCGGCGCCCCGGCCGAGGTCCCGGGTGTGGAGCCGGGCGTGGTGCCGTGGGTGCTCTCGGGCAGGACCCCACAGGCGCTGGCGGATCAGGCGAGGCGGCTGCTGCCCCTCGTCGGGACGGGCCCGGGAGCGCGTCCGGTGGACGTCGGCTTCTCGCTGGTGACGGGCCGTTCGGTGTTCGAGCACCGCGCGGTCGTACTGGCCGGCGACCCCGCCGACACGGAGCGCGCGCTGACGGCACTGGCGGCCGGCGAACCGGACGCGGCCGCTGTGGCGGGCGTGGTGACAGCCGGTAAGCGTGCCTTCCTCTTCTCCGGTCAGGGCAGTCAGCGGCTGGGGATGGGCCGCGAGCTGTACGGGCGGTTCCCGGTGTTCGCGGAGGCGCTGGATTCCGTACTCGCGATGCTGGATGCCGAGTTGGGGAGGTCTCTGCGTGAGGTGATGTGGGGCGAGGACGCTGATCTGCTGAATGACACCGCGTTCACTCAGCCGGCGTTGTTCGCGGTGGAGGTGGCGCTGTTCCGGCTGGTGGAGTCGTGGGGTGTGGTCCCGGACTTCGTGGCGGGGCATTCGATCGGTGAGGTCGCGGCGGCGCATGTGGCGGGGGTGTTCTCGTTGGAGGACGCCTGCGCGTTGGTGGTCGCCAGGGCGCGGCTGATGGGGGCGCTGCCGTCCGGTGGTGCGATGGTCGCGGTCCGGGCGACGGAGGACGAGGTCCTTCCGCTGCTGTTCGAGCGTCAGGACCAGGTGTCGGTCGCCGCCGTCAACGGCCCCTCTTCCGTGGTGATTTCGGGCACGGAGGACTCCGTGCTGGAGGTCGCGGCACGCCTGGGGGAGCAGGGCCGCAAGACGAGCAGGCTCCGGGTCTCGCACGCGTTCCACTCACCATTGATGGACCCGATGCTGGACGAGTTCCGCGCGGTGGCGGAGGGCCTGTCGTTCGAGGCGCCGCGTATCGGAGTGGTGTCGAATCTGACCGGTGCTCCGGCGTCGGCCGAGGAGCTGTGCTCGGCCGGGTACTGGGTGCGGCATGTCCGCGAGGCGGTCCGGTTCGCGGATGGTGTGCGGACGCTCGGCGAGCAGGGTGTGACCGCCTTCCTGGAGCTGGGTCCTGACGGTGTGCTGTCGGCCATGGCCCAGGAGTCCGTACCGGACGGGGCCGTGACCGTACCCCTGCTCCGCAAGGACCGGGCGGGCGAGTCCGCCGTGCTCACCGCCCTGGCGCGACTGTACGTACGGGGCGTTCCCGTGGACTGGTCGGCCGTGTTCGCCGGAACCGGCGCGTCGCGGGTGGATGTGCCCACGTACCCCTTCCAGCATCAGTGGATCTGGCCGGCCGGCTCACAGGCCGGCGCCGCCGGTGATGTGCGGGCCGCCGGACTCGGCTCCGCCGGGCACCCGTTGCTGGGCGCGGCGGTCGAACTCGCCGAGGGCGAAGGCGCGTTGTTCACCGCGCGGCTGTCCGTCCAGTCACACCCCTGGCTCGCCGATCACGCGGTGATGGGCCGCATCCTGCTGCCGGGCACCGCCCTGCTGGAACTGGCGTTCCGCGCCGGTGACGAGGTCGGCTGCGACCGGGTCGAGGAGCTGACGCTCGCGGCGCCGCTGGTGCTGCCGGAGGGCGGCGCGGTCCAGGTGCAGGTGCGTGTCGGGGTCGCGGACGACGCGGACCGGCGCTCCCTCACGGTGCACTCCCGGCTCGACGGCGCCGACGAGCGGTCGTGGACACAGCACGCCATGGGGGTGCTGACAGTCGGAGGCCGGACCCCGGCCGACGGCTTCGACGCGACGGTATGGCCGCCTGAGGGCGCCGAGGCGCTGGAAGCGGCGGGCTGCTACGAGCGGTTCGCCGAGCTGGGGTTCGCGTACGGCCCGGTGTTCCGGGGCCTGCGCGCGGCCTGGCGGCGTGACGGCGAGATCTTCGCCGAGGTGAGCCTTCCGGAGAGCGCGGAGGGTGACGCGGCCGCGTTCGGTCTGCACCCCGCGCTGCTCGACTCCGCGCTGCACGCCTCGCTCCTCGCGGGCGACGGCGAGGAGGGCGACGGAGGACTGCCGTTCTCGTGGGAGGGCGCGTCGCTCCACGCCACGGGTGCCTCCGCGCTACGGGTGCGCATCGCCCCGGCCGCGGGCCGGGACGCGGTGTCGATCGCGGCCGCCGACCTGTCAGGAGAGCTGGTCGCCTCGGTCGATTCACTGCTCGTACGCGCCGTGTCGCGCGAGGAGTTGAGCGAGGACGCGGCGCTGGCCAGGGACGCGCTGTTCGGCCTCGACTGGGTGCCGGTGCCGGCGGCGTCCGGTACGGATGTGCCCGAGGCCGTCGCGCTGGTGGGGCCCGACGCGCTCGGGCTCGCCGACGGACTGGCGGACTCCGGGACGCGCGTCGAGACCCACGCGGATCTGGCGTCGCTGGCGGCGGGGGAGTCCCCGGTGCCGGACGTCGTGCTCGTCGCCGTGTCCGGGGACCGGAACGGGGACGCGGGCGCGGACCGGAGCGGGGACCCGCGCGGGGTGGCGGAGTCCGCCCACGCGCTGACCACGGGCGTACTGGCGCTCGCGCAGGACTGGCTGGCCGAGGAACGGTTCGCCGGCTCGCGGCTGGTGTTCGTCACCAGGGGCGCCATGGCGGCCGGTGACGAGGAGGCCGGCGATGTCGCGGCGGCCTCGGTATGGGGACTGGTGCGCTCCGCGCAGACGGAGAACCCCGGCTGCTTCGGCCTGGTGGACCTCGGCAGCACGGACGACGGCGCCACGCCGCTCGCCCGGTCCCTGACCACGGACGAGCCCCAGGTGGCGATCCGCGACGGCGCGATCCTGGCGGGCCGGCTCGCACGGCTGGCGTCGGGCACCGGTCTTGTACCGCCGGCCGGGGTGCCCTGGCGGCTCGACAGCGCGACCCAGGGAAGCCTCGACGGGCTGACCCTGGCCCCGTTCCCCGAGGTCCTCGAACCGCTGACCGGCAGCGGCGTACGTATCGACGTACGGGCCGCCGGGGTCAACTTCCGCGATGTCCTCAAGGCCCTCGACATGTACCCGGGCGACGCCGGACGCATGGGGCGCGAGGCCGCGGGCGTGGTGACCGAAGTGGGTCCCGAGGTGACCGGGCTGCGGCCCGGCGACCCGGTCACCGGCCTGGTGTCCGGCGGCTTCGGCTCGCTGGTGGTCGGCGACGCGCGGCTCCTCACCCGGCTGCCCGACGGCTGGTCGTGGGAGACGGCGGCGTCGATGCCACTCGTGTTCCTGACCGCGTACTACGCGCTGGTGGAGCTGGGCGGTTTGCGGCGCGGCGAGAAGGTGCTGATCCATGCCGGTGCGGGTGGTGTGGGTATGGCGGCGATCCAGGTGGCGAGGCATCTGGGTGCCGAGGTGTTCGCGACGGCGAGCGAGGGCAAGTGGGATGTCCTGCGGTCGCTGGGTGTGGCCGAGGATCACCTCGCCTCGTCGCGTACGACGGACTTCGAGGCGGCGTTCGCCGGGGTCACGGGCGGCCGGGGTGTCGATGTCGTGCTGAACTCGCTGGCCGGTGAGTTCGTGGACGCGTCGCTGCGGCTGACCGGTCCCGGCGGCCGGTTCCTGGAGATGGGCAAGACCGACATCCGGGAGGCCGACGAACTGCCGGACGGCGTGGACTACCAGGCATTCGACCTGGGTTGGGTGGAACCGGACGGCATCCAGCGGATGCTGGTCGCCGTCATGGAACTGTTCGAACGCGGCGTGCTGGAGCCGTTGCCGGTGCGGTCGTGGGACGTACGCCGGGCGCGCGACGCGTTCCGCTTCATGAGCATGGCCAGGCATGTCGGCAAGATCGTGCTGACCATGCCGCCCGTATGGAATCCCGAGGGCACGGTCCTGATCACCGGTGGTACGGGCGGTCTGGGCGGTGTGCTGGCCCGCCATCTGGTGGCCGAGCGCGGCGTACGGCACCTGGTGCTCACCAGCAGGCGCGGGCTCTCCGCCGAGGGAGCCACGGAACTCGTCGCCGAACTGACGGCACAGGGCGCCGCGGTGTCCGTGGAGGCTTGTGACGTCGCGGACCGCGACGCCCTGGCGGGCCTGCTGGGCGCGGTCCCGGCCGAGCATCCACTGACGGCGGTCGTCCATACGGCGGGTGTGCTGGACGACGGCATCATCGGTTCACTGACCCCCGAACGCCTGGCCCGCGTGCTGCGTCCGAAGATCGACGCGGCCTGGCATCTGCATGAGCTGACCCGCGGTCTCGACCTGGCCGCGTTCGTGGTCTTCTCCTCCGTCTCCGGTGTGATCGGCGGCGCGGGACAGGCCAACTACGCGGCGGGCAACGCTTTCCTGGACGCACTCGCCGCACACCGGCAGGCCACGGGCCTGCCGGGGGTCTCGCTGGCGTGGGGCGCCTGGAACCAGGGCGCGGGCATGACGAGCGGCCTCGGCGAAGCCGATCTGCGCCGGGCCGCCGAAGCCGGTATGCCCCTGCTCTCGGTCGACCAGGGCGTGTCGCTGTTCGACGCCGCGCTGGCCACCGGCCAGGCCGCGGTGGCACCCGTACGGCTGGACCTGGCGGTGCTGCGTACGCGGGGAACCGTCCCGCCGCTGCTGCGCGGGCTGGTCCGTACGACCGGCCGGCGTACGGCGGTCGCGGGACCCGGAGCGGGCACCGACGCCGGGCTCGCCGAGCGTCTCGGCAGGCTGGAGCGCGCCGAACGCCACGAAACGCTGCTCACGCTCGTACGCGGCCAGGCGGCGCTGGTGCTCGGCCACGCGAGCGGCGACGGGGTCGACCCGGCGCGGGCCTTCCGTGACCTGGGCTTCGACTCGCTGACGGCGGTGGAGCTGCGCAACCGGCTCAACACCGCGACCGGACTGCGGCTGCCCGCCACGATGGTCTTCGACTACCCGACGGTCGAGGCGCTCGCCGAGCACCTGCTCGACGAACTGGTCGGTCCCGAAGCGGACATGGACACGGAGACGGCGGCGCCGGCACTCTCCCGTGCCCTGCTCGACGACGATCCGGTCGTGGTCGTCGGCATGAGCTGCCGCTTCCCCGGCGGCATCGGATCGCCGGAGGATCTGTGGCGGGTGGTCACCGAGGGCGCCGAGGTGGTCTCCGACTTCCCGACGAACCGCGGCTGGGACGTCGACGCGCTCTACAACCCCGACCCGGAACACATGGGCACCTCGTACACGCGGCAGGGCGGATTCCTGCACGACGCGGGCGAGTTCGACCCCGGCTTCTTCGGGATGTCACCGCGTGAGGCGATGGCGACGGACTCGCAGCAGCGGCTGCTGCTGGAAACGTCGTGGGAGGCGATCGAGCGGGCGGGTATCGACCCGGTGTCACTGCGCGACAGCCAGACCGGTGTGTTCGCGGGTGTGATGTACGGCGGCTACAACACCGCTCTGAGCGGCAAGGAGTTCGAGGGCTTCCAGGGCCAGGGCAGCGCGCTGAGCGTGGCCTCGGGCCGGGTCTCGTACACCTTCGGTTTGGAGGGGCCGGCCGTCACGGTGGACACGGCCTGCTCGTCGTCGCTGGTGGCGATGCATCTGGCCGCGCAGGCGCTGCGGAGCGGTGAGTGCTCGCTGGCGCTGGCCGGCGGTGTGACCGTGATGTCGATCCCCGACACCTTCGTGGAGTTCTCCCGGCAGCGGGGCCTGGCCCCCGACGGCCGGTCGAAGCCGTTCTCCGAGTCGGCCGACGGCGTCGGCTGGTCCGAGGGCATCGGCATGCTCCTGCTGGAGCGGCAGTCGGACGCGCGGCGCAACGGCCACGAGATCCTCGCCGTGATCCGGGGCTCGGCCGTCAACCAGGACGGTGCGTCGAACGGGCTGACGGCGCCGAACGGTCCGTCGCAGCAGCGCGTGATCCGTCAGGCGCTGGCCAGTGGCGGACTGTCGCCCGCCGAGGTGGACGCGGTGGAGGCGCACGGTACGGGGACGACGCTCGGCGACCCGATCGAGGCCCAGGCGCTGCTGGCGACGTACGGGCGCGATCGCGACCCGGAGCGTCCGCTGCTGCTGGGCTCGGTGAAGTCGAACCTGGGACACACACAGGCCGCCGCGGGCGCCGCCGGTGTGATCAAGATGATCATGGCGATGCGGCATGGAATGCTGCCGCGGACGCTGAACGTGACCGAGCCGTCGTCGCATGTCGACTGGTCGGCGGGCGCGGTGGAGTTGCTGACGGAGCCGGTGGAGTGGCCGGAGGGTGGTAGCCCGCGTCGGGCGGGTGTCTCGTCGTTCGGTATCAGCGGGACGAACGCCCATGTGATTCTGGAACAGCCGGCCACGGTGCTCCAGGGAACGGTGCTCGCCGGGTCCGACGTCCCGGATGAGGTCCTGGGTGAGGTCCCGGGTGTGGAGCCGGGGGTGGAGCCGGGGGTGGTGCCGTGGGTGCTCTCCGGCAAGACGCCGGAGGCGCTGCGCGGGCAGGCGGGGCGACTGCTCTCCTACATCCAGGCACGGCCCGAACTGCGGCCGGTCGACATCGGGTTCTCGCTGGCGACGGGCCGGTCGGTGTTCGACCACCGAGCGGTGGTCTCGGCCGGCGGGCGCGCGGAGACGGTGCGCGCGCTGGCGGGCCTCGCGGTCGGCGAGCCGGACGCCTTGGCGGTGTCGGGTTCGGTGGTTGGTGGGAAGACGGCGGTGCTGTTCTCGGGGCAGGGCAGTCAGCGGTTGGGGATGGGCCGTGAGTTGTACGGGCGGTTCCCGGTGTTCGCGGAGGCGCTGGATTCTGTACTCGCCGTGCTGGATGCCGA
>NZ_PHRF01000026.1 GCF_004151105.1 Streptomyces sp. L-9-10 | reverse complement strand
GGGCGGGGCGGGGCGAGGTGGGACGCGAGCCGAGGCGGAGGCGGGGGCGGACAGCGCCGGGAATAAGCCTCCCGGGCCCCGGCGCCCGGGATCAGGCGCCCGTGGTCTCCACGGTCTCGGTGGCCTCGGCGTTCTCCGCGTTCTTGGCGTTCCCGGCGTTCTCCGCGGCCTCGCGGGCGATGTCCGTACGGTGCTGGGAGCCCGCCAGCCGGATGCGGCGCAGCGCCGTGTACGCGCGCTCCCTCGCCCGCGTCAGGTTCCTGCCCGTGGCCGTCACCGACAGCACACGGCCGCCGGCGCTCACGACCGTGTCACCGTCACGCCGGGTTCCGGCGTGCAGGACGTACGCGTCGGGGGCATCCTGTGCCGCGATCTCTTCGAGGCCCTCGATCGGGTCGCCGGTGCGCGGGGTGTCCGGGTAGTTGTGCGAGGCGACGACCACCGTGACCGCCGCGTCGTCGCGCCAGGTCAGCGGGGGCAGCGTGGCGAGCTCTCCCTCGGCCGCCGCCAGCAGGACGCGCGCCAGCGGCGTCTTGAGCCTGGCCAGGACCACCTGCGTCTCCGGGTCGCCGAAGCGTGCGTTGAACTCGATGACCCGCACGCCGCGTCCGGTGATCGCGAGGCCCGCGTACAGCAGCCCCGAAAAGGGCGTACCGCGGCGGTGCAGTTCGTTGACCGTCGGCTGGAGAACGGTCTCCAGGACCTCGTCCACCAGTTTGGGGTCGGCCCACGGGAGCGGGGAGTACGCGCCCATGCCGCCCGTGTTGGGGCCCTCGTCGTTGTCGAGAGCGCGCTTGAAGTCCTGCGCGGGCTGGAGCGGAAGGACCGTCTCGCCGTCGGTGATGGCGAAGAGCGAGACCTCGGGGCCGTCGAGGAACTCCTCGATGACGACGCGGTCGCAGCCGAGCGCGTGTTCGCGCGCCACGGCGAGATCCGCGGTCACGACGACGCCCTTCCCGGCGGCGAGTCCGTCGTCCTTGACGACGTACGGCGGGCCGAAGGCGTCGAGCGCTTCGTCGATCTGGTCGGGGGTGGTGCAGACGTAACTACGGGCCGTCGGAACGTTCGCCGCGGCCATCACATCCTTGGCGAAGGCCTTGGAGCCCTCCAGCTCGGCCGCCTCACGGGACGGCCCGAAGCACGGAATGCCCGCGCTCCGTACGGCGTCGGCGACCCCGGCCACCAGCGGGGCCTCGGGCCCGACGATGACGAGCCCGGCCTCCAGCTCGGTGGCGAGGCGGGCCACGGCCGTACCGTCCAGCGCGTCCACCGGGTGCAGCTCGGCGATCTCCGCGATGCCGGCGTTGCCGGGCGCGCAGTGCAGAGCGGTGACCTCGGGGTCGAGGGAGAGAGAGCGGCACAGGGCGTGTTCGCGGGCGCCGCCGCCGATGACAAGGACCTTCACGAGGGGCAGCCTAGCCCGGACCGGGCGCCGCGCCGTGTGCGGGCCTTGGACGGGCCTTGGATGGCCCGCCGAATGACGGACCGCTATTCGTTTGTGTATTCCTCCACAACCGTCGCTCCCAGCTCGCGCACGATCAGTTCGTGGCCGGAGAGCGCGGAGTCGACGAGGTCCGGATCGTCCTCCTCCGGAATGTCGTCCTCCAGTGCCACCGGCGGCTTCGCGAGCTCGGCGGGTCTGTTGTCGGGCCGGTCCTGGCGGTCGGGTCCGTTCCGGCGCTGCGACTCGGATCGCGCCGTACCGGAACCGGTCGCGGCCTGGGACACGGGGGCGGACGACGACTGCGAAGCGTGCGTGGGCTGGGCTGGGCGCTGTGCCTGCGGGGTGGCCGGGGCGGCGTTCGAGGCGGAGGGGGCGCCTCCGTATCCGCCACCGCCCCCGCCGCCGTACCCGCCCCCGCCGCCGTACCCGCCGCCGCCGGCGGAGCCGGGAGAGGCCGCGCCGCCTGGGCCGCCCGCGCCCCCGCCCGCGTTATAGCCGCCACCGGGGCCGGGGCCGCCGTAACCGCCACCGCCTCCTCCGCCTCCGCTCGCCGGGGGCGCGGCGGTGCCGCCCGACGGGTCGACGATCGCCTCGATCTTCCACTGCACATGGAACTGCTCGGAGAGCGCCTGCTTGAGCACGTCCTCGCTGCCGCTGCTCGTGAAGTTGTCACGGGCGCCCGCGTTGATGAAACCGACCTGGAGGGTCGTCCCGTCGAACCCCGCGACCTGCGCGTTCTGGCTGAGCAGGATCCAGGTGAAGCGCCGGCGGTTCTTGACGGCCTCCAGGATGTCCGGCCACATGTTCCGCACCTGGCCGGCGCCCTGCGTCATACCGGGGGCCGGCGCGGCGGCAGCGGCGGCGGGCTGAGGAGCGGCGGCCGGCGGAGCCGCGGGACCCGGCGTCGATGCGCCCCCCTGGCCCTGCCCCTGCCCTTGTCCGGGGGCCGACGCGGTGGGCCAGCCGCCGGGACGGCGCCCCGCGGTCTCGGGCGTCGCGGCGGAGGGCCAGGCACCGGGCCGCTGCGGCTCGGTGGCGGGGCCGGGCGCGGGCGCGTGCGCGGCGGGCGGCGGAGCGGCGGGCTCCGGTACGGCCTGAGGCATGGCCGGGGCCTGCGGCATGGCCGGTGGTACGGGCGCGGGCGCGGGCGGTCCTGGCATCGCGGGCGGTACGGGCGCGTGCGCCTCGGGCCCGGGGACGTACCCCGTCGCGGGACCGGGGCCTCCGGCCGAGAACGCGGCCCCCGCGGTCGAAGCGGCGGCGGCCGCCCCCCGCTCCAGCCGGTCGAGCCGCGCCTGAACCGACCGTTCGTCGTCGAAGGCCGCGGGCAGCAGCACCCGCGCGCAGATCAGCTCCAGCTGAAGCCGGGGCGAGGTGGCCCCGCGCATCTCCGTGAGCCCGGTGTTGACCAGGTCGGCCGCCCGGCTCAGCTCGGCCGCGCCGAAGACCGACGCCTGGGCCTGCATCCGCTCGACGACATCGGCGGGGGCGTCGATCAGCCCCTTCTCCCCGGCATCCGGCACGGCGGCCAGAATGACGAGATCCCGCAGCCGCTCCAGGAGATCGGCGACGAAGCGCCGCGGGTCGTTTCCGCCCTCGATGACCTGCTCCACGACCTCGAACGCCGCGGCCCCGTCCCCCGCCGCGAACGCGTCCGTCACCGCGTCGAGCAGCGACCCGTCCGTATAACCGAGCAGAGCCGTCGCCATGGCGTACGTCACACCGTCCTCGGCGGCGCCCGCGAGCAACTGGTCCATCACGGACATCGAGTCACGCACGGACCCGCCACCGGCCCGCACGACCAGCGGCAACACCCCGTCCGCGACCGGGATCCGCTCCTTGCCGCACACCTCGCCGAGATAGTCGCGCAGCGTCCCCGGCGGGACCAGCCGGAACGGATAGTGGTGCGTACGCGACCGGATCGTCCCGATGACCTTCTCGGGCTCGGTGGTCGCGAAGATGAACTTGAGATGCTCCGGCGGCTCCTCGACCACCTTCAGCAGGGCGTTGAAGCCCGCCGAGGTGACCATGTGCGCCTCGTCGATGATGTAGATCTTGTAACGACTGCTCGCGGGCCCGAAGAACGCCTTCTCCCGAAGATCACGGGCATCGTCCACGCCTCCGTGCGACGCGGCGTCGATCTCGATCACATCGATGGACCCCGGCCCGTTCCTGGCCAGGTCCTTGCAGGACTGGCACTCACCGCACGGCGTCGGCGTCGGCCCCTGCTCACAGTTCAGACAGCGCGCGAGGATGCGCGCACTGGTCGTCTTCCCACAGCCACGCGGACCGCTGAACAGGTACGCATGGTTGACCCGGTTGTTCCGCAGGGCCTGCTGCAGCGGGTCAGTGACATGCTCCTGCCCGATGACCTCGGCGAATGACTCGGGGCGATAACGGCGGTACAGCGCAAGGGACGACACACCTACGACGATATCGGCCCCCTACGACAAAGCCCCCCGACCACCACCCCCAACGCAAGCGCCCCCCACGCACCCGCCAGAGCCGACCTACCCTTGCTGCCTTCCGGCCCTGGGGGAGTTCAGTCAGATAGCGCCACGTGAGGGGCTCCGCACACAGTACCTGATCCCGGAGGCCCGGATCGAGTTCGCGAGCACTCCCCGGCGTCTTGTATTGTTTGCCGCGGAGGATTCGCCTAGTGGCCTAGGGCGCACGCTTGGAAAGCGTGTTGGGGGCAACCCCTCACGAGTTCGAATCTCGTATCCTCCGCCAGTGCCTCACCGGGCACGATGTCGAAGGGCCCCACCGTTCGCGGTGGGGCCCTTCGTCGTGCGTGGTTGCAGTTTTGGTTGCAGTTGGCCCGTGGGGACAGGAGCGGATCAGATTGCACGATCGGCAAAGCCTGACCCAGCGGTCTCACGGCACAGGCTGTCGAGCCCTCACGAGAGCGTGGCGCCCTCGAACATCAGAACAACCTCGTGCGGTGAGATCGACAACCATGGCTCCCGGATGTCGTCCACCTGCGTGCTCGTGCCAGAGCCCGCGCCGACGTGGGCCGGACCCGCTCCGAAGCTGGGCTGGAGTGCCTGACTCGCCATCAGGCCGAGCGACAGTGCCAATTCCGATGTCAGCGTCACCTGAACCGTACGCTCCTCCGGATCATGACACCCGTGGGCAGATAGGCTCCCTCAAGGATTGATGCGTAGGCGAGCGACGGGCGCGGTCACGCGGCGGCGGCGAAGGGGCAGGGGCTGTGACGACGACGGTGCACGAGGTCCTGAAGGTGATCCGCGAGACGTCTCAGGACAACCATGAGCGTGGTACGCGCTTCGAGCAGCTCATGGTCAAGTTCCTGCGCACCGATCCGCAGTGGAACGAACAGTTCAGCCAGGTCTGGCTCTGGGCCGACTGGCCGGGCGCCGCGGCGAACAAGAAGGACACCGGAATCGACGTGGTGGCCCAGGATCGGGAGACGGGCGGCTTCTGCGCCATACAGTGCAAGTTTTACGAATCCACGCACACGGTACAGAAGCCGGATATCGACTCCTTTCTCGCCGCCTCAGGCAAGGGCGGGTTCACCCGCCGAATGATCATCTCCACAACTGAGAAGTGGGGTCCGAACGCGGAGGACACCATGGCTGGCCAGCAGCCGCCGGTGACCCGCCTCGGCCTGTCCGACATCGCCGCGAGCCCGATCGCATGGCATCTGCCGTCGCAGTCCGGAGTGACCTTCGAGGTCGACCTGAAGTTGCACAAGAAGAAGTCGCCACTACCGCACCAGCACGAGGCGATCGACGACGTGTTTGCCGGCTTCGCCGAGAACGACCGCGGCAAGCTGATCATGGCTTGCGGGACTGGCAAGACGTTCACCAGCCTGAAGATCGCCGAGCGGCTGCAGAACGAGCGCGCCCAGGCCGGCCAGGGCGAACACACCACGGTGCTGTTCCTGGTGCCTTCGATTGCCTTGCTCTCGCAGACGCTGCGGGAGTGGTCCTCAGAGACTCAGGTCACTCTGCGCCCGTTCGCCGTCTGCTCCGACGTGAAGGTCGGGAAGCAACAGGCCGCGAACGACAGCCAGGACATGGCGACGCACGACCTGGCGCTGCCGGCCACGACCGACCCGGACAAGCTGATCAAGCAGATCGCCAGCGTGGCGGCAGGTCCGGGCTTGACCGTGGTCTTCTCGACCTACCAGTCGATCGACACTATCGCTGCTGCACAGCAGAAGGGCCTGGACCGGTTCGACCTGGTCGTCTGCGACGAGGCCCACCGTACGACCGGCGTCACCATCGCAGGCGCCGACGAGTCGGCGTTCGTGCGCGTCCACGACGACGGCTACCTCGGCAGCGATCGTCGGCTGTACATGACGGCTACTCCGCGCATCTATAACGAGGACACCCAGCAGCAGGCCAAGGACTCCAGCGCTACGGTCGCCTCGATGGACAGCGAGGAACTGTACGGGCCGGAGTTCCACCGCCTCGGCTTCGGTAAGGCTGTCGAGGAGGGCCTGCTTGCCGACTACAAGGTCCTGATCCTCACCGTGGACGAAGGCGTGGTCGCAAAGACCCTCCAACAGGGCTTTGCGGGAGGTGCCTCCGAGCTGAACCTGGACGACGCCGCGAAGATCATCGGCTGTTGGAACGCCATGGCCAAGAGGACAGGTACCTTCGCGGACGGCGAGGGCTTCGGCCAGGACGAGGCCCCGATGAAGCGCGCCGTCGCCTTCTCCCGTTCCATCGCCGACTCCAAGACCATCGCCGACAACTTCAACGCCATCGTCGACGCCTACGACGAAGGCGACGACGAAGTGCTGCACTGCGAGGTCGAGCACGTCGACGGCACCTTCAACACTCTGCGCCGGAACCAGCGGTTGGACTGGCTTAAGCAGGACCCGGGGCCGGCGAACGCGCGGATCCTGTCCAACGCCCGCTGCCTGTCCGAGGGCGTTGACGTCCCCAGCTTGGACGCGGTGCTTTTCCTACACCCTCGCAACTCTGTGGTCGATGTCGTCCAGTCGGTCGGCCGGGTTATGCGCAGCGTCAAAGGAAAGTCGTACGGCTACATCATCCTGCCGGTTGCCGTTCCCGCTGGCATGCCGCCCGTGCAGGCGCTCGCCAACAACGACCGCTTCCGCACCGTCTGGCAGGTCCTCCAGGCGCTGCGTTCCCACGACGACCGCTTCAACGCGACGGTCAATCAGATCTCTCTGAACCAGCAGGCACCACAGAACATCGGCATCGGCCACGTCGCCCCCGGCGACGAGGCCCTCGGCGACCAGGACGGCTCTACTACGTCGGCCGAAGCCCAGAGCGCGCAACAGCAGGAAGCCCAGGGTGCGCAGTACATTCAGGATGCCCTACTCAAGGTCGAGGACTGGCGTGAGGCGATCTACGCCCGCATCGTCGACAAGGTTGGGCAGCGCCAGTACTGGGAGCTGTGGGCGAAGGACGTTGCCGCCATCGCCAAGGCGCATGTAACCCGCATCAAGGCCGCACTGCAGCTGAGCGAAAAGCGGGCCGCGTTCGAGGAGTTCCTCGATGAGCTCCGGGCGACCATAAACCCCGGCGTCACCGAGCCCGACGCCATCGACATGCTCGCCCAGCACATCGTCACCAAGCCCGTCTTCGACGCCCTCTTCAGCAGCTACGCGTTCACCGAGCACAACCCGGTGTCTCAAGCCATGCAGAAGATGCTGGACGTCCTCGACGACCAGGGCTTGGAGACTGAGAACAAGACCCTAGAGGACTTCTACAACTCGGTCCGAGTCCGCGCCAAGGGCATCGACAACCACGCCGGCCGCCAGCAGGTCATCGTTGAGCTGTACGACAAGTTCTTCAAGACCGCACTGCCGAAGACCGCCGCTGCACTTGGCATCGTCTACACCCCGGTCGAGGTCGTCGACTTCATTGTCCGCTCGACCGAACAGGCCCTCAACAAGCACTTCAATCGCTCGCTGACCGACGAAGGCGTCCATGTCATCGACCCCTTTGTCGGCACCGGCACCTTCCCAGTCCGCCTCCTCCAGTCCGGTCTGATCAAGCCCGACGACCTACTGCGCAAGTACACCAGCGAACTCCACGCCAATGAGATCGTGTTGCTCGCCTACTACATCGCCGCCGTAAATATCGAAGCCGCCTACCACGAACTTGCCGTCGCTGATGGGCAATATCAGCCGTTCGAGGGCATCGTGCTGACCGACACTTTCCAGCTTGCGGAAGGTGGGGTTGCCAAGCTCGACGGCATGGATGTGCTGGAGGGCAACAGCGAGCGTGCGAAGAAGCAGAAGGCCCAGCCCATCACGGTTGTCATCGGCAACCCCCCGTACTCAGTGGGCCAGGACAGCGTCAACGACAACAACCAGAACCTCAAGTACGAAGCACTGGACGGCCGGATCGCGGAGACGTACGTCGCCAAGTCGGCTGTAGGTAACAAGAACAAGCTCTACGACTCCTACATCCGCGCCATCCGCTGGGCATCGGATCGTCTTCAGGACGAGGGCGTCGTGGCCTTCGTCTCCAACGGCGGCTACATCGACAGCATCAGCGCAGACGGCCTGCGGAAGTCACTCGTTGAAGAGTTCGACGCCATCTACTGCTATAACCTCCGCGGGAACCAGCGCACCGCTGGAGAGCAGTCCCAGAAGGAAGGCGGCAAGATCTTCGGCTCCGGCAGCCGCAACACCGTCGCCATCCTGCTCCTGGTCAAGGGCATCAAGTCGACCGCTGATGAACCTGGGTGCACGCTGCGCTACCGCGACATCGGCAACTACCTCAGCCGCGAGGACAAGCTCCGCATCCTTAAGTCCCAGGGTCTCGATACGGTCGATTGGGAAGAGATCGCACCGAATGCCGACGGCGACTGGATCAACCAGCGCTCCGAGGATTACGCCACCTTCCAGACGATCGGTGACAAAGACAAGGCGCTCGCGGCTCAGTCCGTCTTTGCCGTCTACTCCAGCGGCCTCAACTCTGCGCGCGATGCATGGGTGTATAACTCCTCCGCGGAGAAGGTGCGTACCAACATGGAGTCGATGATCGACTTCTACAACGAGCAGGTTGCAGGCTTCCATGGGTACTGCGCGACCCAGGGCCTAACGGCTCCGGGTGTCAAGGATGCCGAGAACTGGATCGACACCGACCCTCAGAAGATCAGCTGGAACCGCGCCGACAAAACTCGACTGGCGAGGGGACAGAAGTACATTTTCGATGCAACCTGTGTGGTCACGTCTTCCTATCGTCCGTTCACCAAGCAAAAGCTGTACTTCCACTCGCGGCTGAACGACATGACGTACCAGCTACCTCGGCTGTTTCCCAACATGGAGCACGAGAACTTCGGCTTCTACGCGACCGGCTCGGGGAGCGGTAAGCCCTTCTCTGTGCTGGCTGTTAACCAGATTCCCGACTTGGCGACCTGGGGTTCGGGAACTGGCCAGTTCTACCCCCGCTACGCCTACCGAGAGCTTGGACAGGGCGACGACCTCTTTGCCGCAGCTGAGGCGGAGTCAGGCGGCGGCTACGAACGCCTCGACAACATCACAGATGCCACGCTCGCTGCCTACCGTGAGACGTACGGCGCCCCTGACATCACGACAGACGACGTCTTCTTCTATATCTACGCTCTGCTCCACTCCCCGGCCTACCGCGAGCAGTTCGCAGCGGACCTGAAGAAGTCCCTGCCTCGCATCCCCAAGGTGCACGACTTCCACGGTTTCGCAGAGGCCGGGCGCGCCCTCGCCAAGCTTCACATTGGCTACGAGCAGCAGCAGCCGTATGCAGGCATCGTCGAGCAAGTGTCCGGCGCCACCTCTGCGACCTCGCCCAGCGAGCTCTACCGAGTCGGCAAAAAGATGAAGTTCCCTCGCGCCAAGGGTCAGGTCGACCGAAGCACCATCATCTACAACCCCAGGGTCACCCTCACGAACATCCCCGAGGAGGCGTATCGGTACCAGCTCGGCGCGCGCTCCGCGATTGAGTGGATCATCGATCGCTACTGGGTGAAGACGGACAAGGACTCAGGGATCGTCAACGACCCCAACGACTGGTCCGAGGATCCTCGCTACATCATCGACCTACTCAAGCGCATCGTCACGGTCAGCCTCGAAACGATGAAGATCGTCGATGCTCTGCCCCCGCTCGACATCATCGAGTGACCCGAGTGCCTGCTGCCAGTTGAACGGGGCAAGGAGAGCGAAGAACGAGTCGCTGCCCTTGCCCCGAGCCCCGTTTTTCAGGAACGTCTGGTCCCAGCAGGCAGGTTGCTGCTACGGCGATGCTGCCGTTCTAGAAAGAGCGTGACCACGTCGCTGGACTCACACGTCTGCACAACCTGGTCTACTCGGTCGAGGAGCTGACCTGGAACGCCCTCGATGCAGATGTGTCACGGGTGGAGGTGCCGTCGCCGATCAGTGCGCCGACTACAGCTAGCCGATCGGCAGCTCGTGGAAGCAACAGACCAGCGCCAGCCCGCTCAAAAGGCGGGCCTTCGCGGACGCTATCTCTCACGGCAGCGTCATCGTGTCGCCGTACCTCCCGGGGTTCCTGGCCCGGTCCACGGCCTGTGCGCAAGCTTCGGCGAAGGCGGTAACGACCGCTTCCTTTCCCGTACCGCGAACCTGAGCCTCTACCTCCTGGCCAGGGCGCCGTGTGGTGTGCCACCGGACCGGCAAGTCCGTGTACAGATCGGTCTCGAACTCCCAGGCCGATACGGACCATTGCTCAGCGCGGCCGATGTTGAGCCGCTCGCCGCCGGGCAGGAACACGGCGTGGGCATGATGAATGAGTCGGCGGTCGGGTATCCGGTCACGGATAGCCCGGATACCACCGGGGCCCATGTTTTCCCACTGCGGCCGGTCCCATATCTCCACGTGTGCACGCTTACCGGGGTGATCGCCGCCCCACTGGGAAGCCACGGCTTGGGCGTGCTCGTGGTGCAGGAACGGAACATACCGCTCGCCTAGACAGGCCACGTACACATCCGGCCCTGCTGGTACGGGGTCCTGGCTCAAGCCCGGCACGGAACCTCCAGGCGTCGACGGGAACTGATGCGGCGTTGAGCCCCAGATCAGGGCGCCGACCTTCGCGGCGGTCTGCTGGAGAACGGAACTGGTGAGGTGCTGGTACCGGCTGCGCATGCGGGCGGACTTGCCGGGCTCCCAGCCCATGATCCGGTCGACGATCGTGTCGGGGACGCCGAGGAGGAGCAGCACGGTCGCCGCAGTGTGGCGGGCGTCGTGGAGGCGAGCATCGCGGACCTTCGCTGCCTTCAGCAGGTCCTTCCACCGGTGGAAGTCGGTGTTGGGGTTGAGCGGCTCGCCGGTCGGCGAGGTGAACACATACCCCTTCTCCACCCACAGATCGCGAGCGAGCGCCCGCTCGCGATCCTGCTGCTCCTTGTGCAGGCGCAGCAGCTTCAGCAGTTCCTCGGGCACGCCGATCGGGCGTTTGCCGGCGCGGGTCTTGGTGTCCTTCGTCTCGCGCCGGATGCTGATCTTCTGCGGGCAATAGCCAGGCTTGCGACCGCACTTGTCGCCGCAGCCGTGCTGGTACCGGGGCCGCAGCCGACCACGCCGCACCAGGATCACGCCGGCCTCGAAGTCCACGTCCTCCCACTTCAGGCCGAGCGCCTCGCCCTGGCGCAGGCCGAGGGCGAGCGCGATCACCCAACGGGCGGTGTTGCGCACCTTGGTGGCCTCGGCGAGGAGACGCTGGACCTCTTCGAGTGTGTACGGCTCAACCTCCTCCTCTTCGACCCTGGGTGCCTTGGCGACGAAGGCCGGGTTGATGGTGAGGTGGCGGCGGCGTATGGCCTCGTTGAGCGCGGTCTTGACCGTTCGGTGCGTCTGGTGGGCGGTGCCGGCAGCGCTGCCGGTCTCCTGCATCTTCCGGTAGAGCCGTTCCAGGTGCTCAGGCTCCAGCTTCTCCAGGCGGTGGGCGCCCAGACCGGGGATGAGGTGGTGGTAGACCGCCACCCGGTAGCCGTCGATGGTGTTCTCACCGACGTTGGGCGCCGCGATGTTCTCGACCCAGTGGGTCAGCCAGGTCTTGACCGTCCAGGTCTGACCGGCCTTGCGAACACCGGTGGAGTCGCGCTGCTTCTCCAGCTCGCGTACGGCCTTGGTGACCTCGGCGCGGGTCTTGCGGCCGACGTGACGCCGGTCGGGAGTGCCATCGTCCTTGACGCCGACGGTGACGTAGCCGTGCCAACGGCCATCCTTGCCCTGAAAGATCGAGGAAGCGCCATTGGGTTGGCGGGACGTGCGGGGCTTCTTCGGCTGTGCCATGTGCGCCCCGCTCAAGCCGCGGTGCCGAAGTCCGTGGTCCGGTAGCGGCGGGCTAGGAATTCTCCGACCGCCTCGGCGGGTATGCGGCGCAGGCTGCCGATCTTGGCGGAGCGGATCTCGCCGGCCCTGACGTACTCGTACATCTTCGTTCGGCCGATGCCGAGGCGGCGGGCGGCCTCCTCAACCGTGAGCCCTACGAGGGTGGGGTCGCCGGATTCGTCACCCCTCTCAGCCATCAGGGCGCGCAGGGTACTCTCGGGGATGCCGAGGACGCCAGCAATCTGGGCAAGGGGCAGGGAGTTCTGGGGCAAGGGTGTGCTCCTCTTCCGGCGCACGCGGTCACGGGGGCGGCAACCCTCGCGGTCCAGGCCGGTGGTGATGTTCAGGGATGGGCGGTGCTTTGTGGTGGGGCACGAGACGCTTTACTCGGCGTTCGCAGCACCGAGGTGCGTCCTCTGGGAGGTCAGGCGTCGAGGGCCTGCCTGCGCGTGGTCGGCCTCACGGGGCCACGCGACTCAGGGGTGCTGACGCAGCCAGGCTCGGTCTTCGCGCTGCATCAGCTCTTCGAGCTCGGCCTTCTGCTCGTCGCCGCGGCTTGCGAAGTGGGCGAGCTCGAACTCAAGGTGCTCGATCTCGCGCTCCAGGATTTGTACGTCGCGCTGCAGTCGCGCGAGCGCATGCTTCTTCTCGACGCAGTCGCGGACGATCCTGCGGATGACCGGGTCAGCGTGCTTCAGAGACGGAGCGGTCAACTCGTCCATGCTAAGACCGAAGACCGTGCAGAAGCCGAGTGCCTCGTCGAGGTTGACCCTACGTCGCGGCTTGCCACTTTCGATTCGCCAGATCGCGGCTTGGTTGACCGGATGGCCGGCCTCGGCCATCTTCTCGGCCAGGGTGACCGTGCTCCAACCGCGGGCCTCGCGCTCTTGCTTGATGCGCTCGGCAACGTAGTCCTCGGGCACAGGCCGGTCTGGTCCGGCGCGCGCCGCGTCGTCTTTGCTGCTCATGTCCCACCTCCCCTTCGGCGCAGCAGGGTCCACTGCGGCCAGGGTCAAGAGTGAACACCATTGCGGAAACGAATGCAACTCGTTGCGTTCTCGAAATTCTGTCGGTATGGTTCGTCGTCCGCCTCCGGACGTGGGCGAACGAGCCCACGAAAAGCAAACGGCCCCCGGTGCGAACACCGAGGGCCCATGCGAAAGCCCCAACGTACGACCGCCCATCCCTGAACGATCCAACCGGCCTGGCCGGGGTTGCCGCCCCGTATGGCCTGCCGGGTGAGGAGCTCTATGGCCCAGAGTAGGGCCCCGCGACAAGAGAATCCATCCGATCACCAGACCGACGAGGCCGCCGGCCCCTTCGGTATCGGTGGGGAGCCTCCGCACGCTGTGGAGGCCGAGCGTGCGGTTCTGGGCGCCTGCATGTTCAAGACCAGCGAGGTCGACGAGGTGCGCGGCATCCTGGACGCCGCCGACTTCTACCGGCCCGCCCACGAGACGGTCTGGCGTGCACTGCTGGCGCTGCGCTCGGCGGACGCGCCCACGGACCCGATCGCTCTGACCGAGCACCTCGACGGTACTGGGGACCTCCGCCGGATCGGCGGAGCCTCCTACCTGCACCAGCTTGCCGGTGTCGCGGCCCCGATCGGCAGCGCCGCCTATTACGCGAGCATCGTTCGACGGAAGGCGGATCTGCGCCGACTGCGCGAGTCCGGCTTCCGCCTGGTCCAGCGCGCCGTCGAGCCCGGTGCCGATCCGGACGAGATACGAAGTGCCGCCGAGGCCGACGTACGCGCCGAGCGGGAACGCGCCCTGGCCTCCGGTACCGGACGGCTGTCCCGCTACCTCGTCAACGGCTGGGACTTCGTCACCAAGGCAGCCGAGACGCATCCGATCTGGGGCACTCCAGCGCAGACCGCCTGGGCATCCGGCGAGAGCTTGATGATCGTGGGCCCGCCGGGCGTCGGTAAGACAACCCTCGCCCACCAGGTCGTTCTCGCCCGCATCGGTCTGGCGGAATCCGTCCTCGGTATGCCGGTGGTGCCCGGCAAGCGGGTTCTGTATCTGGCTATCGACCGACCGACGCAGATCGCTCGTACCCTGGCTCGCGGGATCAGGGACGAGCACGAGGCCGCCCTGCGAGAACGGCTCGCTGTCTGGCAGGGCCCGTTGCCCGCCGCCCTCGACAAGGAGCCCGACCTCCTGGCCGATCTGGCCGCCGCCCACCAGGCCGACACCTTGGTGATCGACAGTCTCAAGGACGCCGTCAGCACCATGGTCGACGACGCCCTCGCGGTCGCGTACAACAACGCCCGCGGACGAGCCCTCCAGAACGGCGTCGAGGTCTTGGAGCTGCACCACCAGCGAAAGTCCGGTGCCGAGGCCCCCAAGGTCCAACGCCCGGCCCTGGACCAGGTGTATGGCTCCACCTGGCTGACTTCCGGCGCCGGCAGTGTGCTGTTCATCAACGGCAAGCCCGGTGACCTGGCTGTCACCATCCACCACCTCAAGCTCGCGACCGGCGAGATCGGCCCGCTCCAGGTCATCCATGACCACGAGCACGGCACCAGCACCGTCGACCCAACGCTCGACCCGGTCACACTGCTACGCGCGGCAACCAACGGGTTGACCGTCCGGGAGCTGGCCGAGGTGCTCTGCGGCGAACCCGAGCCGGGGCGCGCCGACATCGAGAAGGCGCGACGCCACCTGGACCGGCTCGTCAAGGCCGGACTGGCCACCAAGGCCGAAGGCGCCGCAGGCGGCAACGGTGGCGGCCAGCAGGCCCGCTACCGCGCCTCCGCACGCCACATCGGCGCCGTGTCCTGACACCCCGATCCGGGGCTGGAGCGTACACGCGGCCCTACACGCACCCCTGCGCGTACACAGCCCCGGATACCGCTCACAGCAGACACGGATCGCAGCGAAGACACAGGTCAAGCGATCACGCGACCGTGCACGCCGTACACGCACCTCGGCGTTCACGCGCGGGCCCCCCTTTAGAAGGGGGCTCGCGTGTACGCCCCACCGTGAACGCCCCTCGCTCGCACCCCACAAGCCTCACCGCATCACCCTGGAGTCCGCCCTTGCAGATCCCTGCCCCGAGTGCCCCCGAAGCCATACGCGGCAGCCGCCGCATCCGCGCTGGCCTCGCCCTGCTCCGCGCTCGTCCGGGTCGCCGAGCACCCGCACCCGCTGGGGGTCGTCGCGCGAACCGTCTGGGACGCGGCGTCCTCGTCATCGGTCTGGTGGCCGTCGTCCTCATGGCCTTCCGGGTCTCGTGGAACGCATTGTCCGACGTGGCCCGCGCCATCGGCGCCGACCCCACCGCCGCGTTCTTCTACCCGATCGTGGTCGACGGGCTGATGGCCCTCGCGCTGATCGCCACACTCGTGCTGCCCGATGCCGACCGGAAGTTCGCCCTGCGGGTCCTGGCGACCTACACGATCGCCAGCCTCCTGCTGAACTACGTGCACGGCCTGACTCCGGCCCTGCACACCATGCCGACCCGATGGGGTCGACTGACCGACTGGGACCCGGCGAACTGGGCCCTCGTACTGCTGGCGACCTCGCTCCCGGTCGGGTCGATCTACTTCGGGTCGGACCTCGTGGCGAAGGTGCTGCACCACAACCCCGAGTCGGATGATGCCGCGGCACTGGCCGCGCTCCAGTCGGTTGGTCAGCAGGCTGACGCGCAGGCCGCCCGGTCGAGGTCTGACCAGGCCGAGTCGGCACCCGCGAAGGTCGAAGGGGTGCCCGTGACGAGGCCGGCCGAGGCCCACGAGTCGGCATCCGCTGCCCGACCGCCCCGGTCGGCCACTGTGATGGAGTCAGTCAAGGCTGCCCCGCGTCGGGCAACCGGTCGGGTCCCCATCACCGCCAAGTCGGCCGCCGACCGCGCTCGCACCGACGCCGAAGTCCTCGACGAGGCCCGACTCCTGACCGCCGACTGGAGCGACGACCGGCTGACCGCCGAGCGTCTGCGCACCGAACTACGCATCGGCCAGAAACGCGCCCGCGCCCTGCGCGACCAGCTGCAGACCGAGCGCACCGACCAGGCCGAGCCCGTCGCGTACGACGGCTTCGAGGCCGAACCCCTCGGTGAACGTGACGAAGCCGCCTCCCAGCGGCAGAGAGAACTCGACATGACCCCCGCCGGCACCGCCTGACTCCCGCAAACGCACCGGTCGTCCTGACCTTCCGGCTCACCCCGCGCCTGGGCAGACAGGCGCGGGGCATAGGGGCCGCGCACAGCGAAGCACCCGGCACCAGCACCCCACGGAGACCCGATCCATGCACGACTCGCACCACGGACTCACCAGCCACCAGCAGGAGATGGTCACCGGCCCGAACAGCGCAGCAAGTTGTCGGATAAGGAGTCCTTATCCGGCCTCCACCCCACGGGGGGCGGAGGCGTCCGGCGCCGAGGGGGCACCGGAGCCGGCCGGCCCAGGGGGGCCAACCGGGACAGGGGGAGCCGAGCCGTCGTCGAGCGTGCCGCAGCAGCAGTCTGCGCCGCGTCGCCGTCTGCGTGACAAGCAGCTGCGTGAGCGCCGCATCCACCCTCGCTACAACGACGCCGAGTTCGCCCTAATCGTGAATGCCGCCGCCCTGAGCGGCATGGCCCTTGGCGGGTACGTGGCCGAGTGCTCGCTCGCCGCCGCCCGCACCGACGACCCCACCGCAGCGGTCGCCGACTACCGCGCCATGGTCAAGGCGCTGATGGCCACCAACGGGCAGCTCGGCATGATCGGCAATAACCTCAACCAGCTGACATGGCACCTCAACAAGGACGGTGCCTGGCCCCACCCCGACGTCGTCCAACGGCTCCTGGCGCGCGTCGAGGCATCCATCGCCGAACTGGACACCGCCATCGCCCAGGTCACCGAGGGGCGGTGAGCGGGTGATACCCAAAATCATCCTCGGCGCCGGCCCGTACGCCACGCGCCGCACGATCGGCTACCTCTTCGGCAAGGGCCGGGCCAACGAACACATCGACCCCCACCTGGTGGCCTCCTGGAACGGCTTCGCCCCCGACCCCGGCCGCAGCCCCCACCGCGATCCGAAGGACGCGATGGCCCAGCTCGTCGCACAACTCGACCAGCCCGTGAAGATGCTGGGGGACAAAGCACCCAAGGACACCGTGTGGCACTGCCCCGTCCGCGCCGCCCCCGAGGACCCGATCCTCACCGACGCCCAGTGGGCCGACATCGCCCGCCGCATCGTGGCCGCCGCCGGCATCGCCCCCGACGGGGACAAGCACGCCTGCCGCTGGGTGGCCGTCCGACACGCCGACGACCACATCCACATCGCCGCCACCCTCGTACGCCAGGACGGCCGCCGACCCGAGCGCGGCTACGACCAGCGCGCCGTCCAGCGCGAGGCCCGCAAGATCGAAATCGACTACGGGCTCAGGCGGTTGAAGCAGGGGGACGGCACCGGTGCCAAACGCCCCACCAGCAAGGAACACTTCAAGGCCAGGCGCCTGGGTCAGGACGCCGCCACCCGTGACGTGCTGCGTCTGCGGGTCCGCCGCGCGGTCGCCGCCGCGGCCGACGAAGCCGAGTTCTTCGCCCTGTTGGAGGCGACGGACGTGATCGTGCGCTTCAAGATCGGCCCCTCCGGCGACGCGCTGGGCTGCAACTTCGCCCTGCCCGCAGACACCAACGACAAGGGCGAGCCGGTGTTCTACGCGGGCTCCACCCTCTCCCCCGACCTGTCCCTGCCCAAGATCCGCAACAGCCTCGCCACCACCAGCTCCGAACCGGCCACCGCCCGGCCGGGCAACCCGTGGCACCAGGCCACCGCCGCCGCCGAACGCATCCCCCACCACCTCGCCCACGACGACGCCCACGCCGCCCAGGGCCAACTCGTCGCGCTCGGTGCGACGCTGGACCTGCTGCCGGCCACCGCTCCGGCCGCGATGAAGGCCGAACTCGAACGCGCCGCAGCCGCCTTCGAGCGAGCCACCCGCTCCCGCATCACCGCCGACCTCGCCAGCACCCGCACCCTGCGCCGCAGCGTCCAGGCGATCTGGCGCGACCGCCCACAGGAGCGTGACGGCACAGGGTTGGCGATGCTCCTCGACGCCGCCCTCACCGCCGTGGCGTTCGCCGTGCACTGGCACCGCACCCACCAGCACACCCAGCAGGAAGCAGCCGCCGCACAGGCACTCGTCCACCTGCAGATCGCGTACGGACAGGTCGCCGAGCCGATCCTGGCGGTCCTCGCACAACGCACCCCCAGCGACCAGACCAAGCGCCGCTTCGCCCATCACCTCCAGGAGGCGGTGCCAGAGCACGCCGAACGCATCCTCAACGACGCCTCCTGGGACGCGCTCGCCACCGTGCTCGCCGAGGCGGAGGCCGCCGGGCACAACGCGGCCACCGTCCTGGACCAGGCCCTCGGTCAACGCACGCTCGACGACGCCCACAGCCCCGCCCGCGCCCTGACCTGGCGCATACGGCGCCTCGGCGAGCGCCACGCCCCCAGCCCCCGCGCCCAGGCAGCCATGGCCCGCAGCACCGCACAACGACCCCGTATCCCAACAGCCCACCCCACAGCCAGCGTTCCGCTCCAGCAACGGCCTCCAACACGGCGGCGCTGACCCACAGGCGCGCGGACTGCAGCCGACGATCCCTGGTTACCGAAACCGGGGATCGTCCGGAGCATTTGTGCCTGAACCCCGACCTCCGGAAGGAACCCCTGCATGGCCCAGACCGAAATCCGCCCCCGCGTCGTCATCCTCCTTACCGACGTGGACCCCTCCCGCCGCGACGAACCCGGTCGCCTGTACCGCCGCGACGGCCGCCCGCTCACCGGCGCCGAGCACGATCTGTTCGCCACCAGCACCTCGGACGAGATAACCATGGCCGTCGCGCACGGGCTGCCTGATGAGGCCGACTGGATGAGCGAAGGCGACCTGGTGGCAAGGGCCCTCGTCAACCTGTACATGAAGTACGCGTACCAGCTGCCCGACGACTCCCTGGACAGCGTCTACGACCTCATGACCGACGAGGACTACGCGGAGTTCGAGCGTCTGACCGACCTCCAAAACGCCCTGTACGCACTCGAAGAGCACGTCGAACTCGAAGAAGACTGATCGACCACACACCAACGGGCGGCAATTCAGGACTCCTCCCACCGGCCGACACCCTCAGCACCACGCACCCTGGCCCCGCACACGCCGCAGGCCCGACCGGACACAACACCGGCCGGGCCTGCGGCATCCACGCGAACTCACGTGGCCACACGGGCTTTCGCCACCGCCTTCGCCGCAAGGGCATCGACCAGCGCGGCCGAACCCGAGACCACCGCAACCACCATCCCCACACGAACAGCCGTCTGCTTGACGACGTGGCTGCGCCCGTCAGTGGTGAAGGTGAGCATCTGGCTCCAGCGCTCGTCCCCCAGCTGGGGCACGGGCACGTTCTGAGTGGTGACCGTGACGGCCGTGCTGCCGACGAGCACCTGGTAGCTGGAGCAGGAGGTCATCGCCTCGAAGATCCGGCCCACTCCTCTGGAAAGCTCGGCCGCGGTGCCGCTGTACAACTCCTCGGAGACCTCCGAGCCGGTGCCGCTTGCGTACGTGAAGGAGACCTTCGCCCGGCGCGGGAAGTCGAGGCTGCCGCCAGCCGCAGCGTCGCCACCGAGTTCACCCAGCGCGGGACAGCCGGTCACGGTGACGTCATCGTGCCGACCGGGCTGCTCCGCCTTGCGGGCGTAGCCCTCGCCCAGGTCGCCCTCGTCCAGAAGCCTCTTTGTCAGCTCGGCCGAGGACAACGGCCCCGCAGCCGGGGCGTTTCTGCCCTCCTGGCGTCCGGAAGCAGAGCCGAAGGACGTCGGGTCCGTGGCGCGGGCGCTGCCGTTGGAGCAGGCCGTCAGGACCAGGACGGTCGCAGTACCGAGGCAGAGCGCGGTCGTGATGGGAAAACGCATGTGGAACCCCCTGTTGGTGAGGAGCGAAGGTCTGACCAAGCCGGCTCTCCGGGGCCGGCGATGCGGAGGGGAAGGGGAGAGGGGGTTTCGTGGGAGTCAGTGGCCGAGGTGGCGCAGCCCGTCCTCAAGGGTGGGGTGCCAGTGGTCGGCTGGACCGGAGTGGCGGTTGTACCAGGCCGCGTCCAAGCCCAACTCCCTCGTCGTATGCCCGACACGGCACCGCAGCCACACCGAGTCGTCGCGCATGCAGAGGACAACCCAGTTCCGGTACGCGCCGCACTCGGGACACTCACGCACCTCGCTGTCGATGACGAGCGGCTGGTCCCAGGGCATCATGAACCCGACCACGTCCTGGCGGGACGGCGCCCTGAACTCCGGCGGAAGGAAGTCGGAGTCCAGCGCAGCCCCCGAGGCGTCCTGGGCGGTAGCGGTGACCGAGCCGGGCGCATCGGGCCAGGGCATTTCGGCGTGCATCTGCAACAGCGCCTGGCCCGCACGCTGGACGTCACAGAACTCACGGTCGGCACGGGCACATCGCCGGAATATTCGGAACATACGGGTCTCCTTCTCTGCCATTCGGCAAGTTCGGGGAACTATCCGTTCAGGGGAAATCGGCGCTCGGCAAGGAGCAGCACAACAGCCACTCCCAGGGCGCGGGTCGTCAGCTGCGGCGGACGACCATGAGCCGTCCCTCGGCGTCCTTGGGCAGGGTCCGACGGGAAACCAGGGTCGGTGAGGCCAGAGAGGAGGCAAAGGCGGCGACCAGATCATGGGGGACGCTGGCACTGAAACTGGCGCACCACAGATACGGGCCCCGAGAACGGGTTCCGCCCACGCCTGCCACCCCATCAAGCCCGGGCGCGGATCCGTGTCCTGGACAAGCAACGGCTGCAGCCCCAGGGAAACGGTGGCGGAGAACCCGGGGTCCATGGCGGTGGTGTGGGGACAGTCCACGTCGCGGACCCAACCTTGGGCACCGAGCGCGTTGAGGACCGTCTCGGGCCCTTCGAAGCCGATGTCGGGTGCCTCGCGGGCGTCAATGGCCACAAGGAGGTCGGCGAGTGCCTCATACGGGATGCCAGCGGTGAAGTAGGCGTTCCACTCCGTCATCGCAGAGTCGACGTGCGGGCGAGCGCTCAGTTGCCAGGCCACGGGCAGCCCACCCAATTCGAACGGGTAAGCCGCGAGAATCCACTCGGCACCGCATAGCTCGTCCGGACTCACGTACAACAAGGTGTTACGGGAAGTGGGCCACATGCGCCAGCCGAGGCCGGTCAGAGTGTACCCGATCTGTTCGGCAAGAGCGTTGTCGTCACCGGCCAGATGGCGCGGGGTGACCCAGTACAACGGCTCCTGCGAGTCGGGGCAGGAGTCACTGGGGTGATGCGGGTACAGGGGCGCCTCCGTGGGTTCCGGGGTAGGTGTTCTGGCGGAGCGTTGTACGTTCACATAGCTTGCGGCCGGGCACCAGTCCTTCCGGGGCTTTCCTGTCTGCCGCTGGCGAACTGGAAAGAAGCCGGACACATTTACCCTCGTACGCGGGGGTGGATCACCTTCGCTCTGCCTGTGCACGGGAGGGTCAGACGGCATGACGACGAGCGAACAGACCGCGTTCAACTCCGCAGCGGCCGAGAGCATTCTGCGTAGAGCTTGCGTCCTCGCGGAGCTGGACCCCGACGGCGTGGAGTTGCTGCGGTTCGGTGACCATGCGGTGTTCTGCATCGACGGCGGGCGGGTCGTCTCTCGCGTCGGTCGCCACGCAGATCGTCTCCCATCGGTGCGGCGAGAGGTCGCTGTTGCGCAATGGCTCGCGGCGGAGGGCTACCCGTCGGCGCGACTCGTCACGGAAGCCGAACAGCCCGTCGTCGTCGAGGGGCACCCCTTGACCTTCTGGGAAGGGCTAGCCGACGGCGAGAAGTACGCCAGTACACGCGAGATGGGCGAACTCCTGCAGCGGCTTCACGGGCTGGAGCCGCCGCGTTTCTCCCTGCCCGACCTCCGTCCCTTCGACAAGGTCGAGCAGCGACTGCGGCGTGCTGTGATCCGTGCCGAGACCCGTGCGTATCTAGCCGATCTGGCCGAGAAGCTGGCAGCCGAGTACGAGCAGCTGGAGTTCGCCCTTCCGCTGGGGCATCTGCACGGTGATTTCAACGTCGGCAATGTCCTTCATGACGCCGAAGGGCACCCGAAGGTCATCGACCTAGACGGCTTCGCGACCGGCCCTCGTGAGTGGGACCTCATGCAGACGGCTATGTACTACGACAGCTTCGGCTGGCATACGGAGGCCGAGTACGCCGACTTCGCGGAGGGCTACGGCTTCGACGTCCGGCAGTGGTCCGGGTACGCCGTGCTCCGGAGCGTCCGCGAACTGCTGATGGTCACCTGGCTCGCGCAGAACGCCGGCACGAATCCACGTGCCGCCGAAGAAGTCGAGAAGCGTGTGGAGACGCTGCGGTCAGGTGGCTCACGGCGGGCTTGGTCGCCGTTCTGAGAGAGACCGGCTTGAAGCCAAACGCGGAAGCCGCAGACTTGTTCCGCGAAGTCGCGGAACTCCATGGCCCGCCTCATGCGCGAACAAATGTCGACGCAGCCCGGTCAGCCACGAGTGTCTCGGGGGTGTGTCTGCTCCTCCTGCGAACAAGACCAGTCTTCGGCCCGCGTGCCGGATTATCGGGACTACTGTGCGGCAGGTGCGCGAGGTCGAATACGAGAGCCGCGGTGTTCCGTTGGAGGACTACCAGCTCACTCGGCGGGATCACCGCTGGCAGAGGGACTTGGAGGCAATCTGCCAGGCAGCACGACAGCAAGTCGAACAACACTTCGCCCAGCTGCGAGAAGACCCGGAAATGGCAGCGCGCGATCAGGAGGCTCGGACACGAGTCCTGCAGGAGATCATGTCGCACAGGACACCTGATCACCTGATCATGTGCTGGCGGGTACGCCTCTACTGCGGTCACATCACCGAAACCACACGCCACGCGGAGAACGCCCAGCCCACGCGCCATGGATCTTCCAAGATGCGGTGCCCAGAGTGTGGGCAGGACCCGTCGGCCATTGTCGCGTTCGAGCCCATCGGCCTCGTCGCCGAGCCATCCTCGCCACCACCACCGTCATCACCCCCGCCTTCGCGAAAGCCAACACGAGCAGAGCTCGAACGTCGTGTGGCCGCCTTGGAGGCGGAGAATGCGCGCCTTCGTACTTCTCAATCATCAGGCTGACAGGCACTGGGATTCGACCCTACAAACGCATCTCTTCCTCGATGGCTCGGGCGATCTCTGGCCACGGTGCGCGCAGCGCACCAACGAGCGACCAGTAGCGATACATGTCCCGGACCAGAGCCCCGACGCCAAGACGTGCGGCATCTCGGTCGATGGCGCCGATGACACGCCGGGTGATTCCTCCCGCACCTCGGGCAGTTGGGGTGATCCCGTGTCCGAGGAGGAGCGTGGCCGTGCGGATGGCATCCAGCGTGGTCGGCGGCGCAGTCCCGGCGAAGCTTCCGTAGATCAGTTGGTGCCAGCGCTCCTGGGTGCGAGCCCATGCCAGGCGTTCCAGTCCGCTGCCGAGGTCTACGGCTATCCGGCCTGGGTGTTCGGTGTTCCACAGGAGGACGATGTCGCCGAAAGTGCGGTCCAGATGGCGGAAGCGCAGCGTGATCCCCTCCACCTGACGCCGGCGCCACGAGGTCAGGTCGCCGTTGATGCTCAGGTGCCGTGCGTGGAAGCCGAGTTGGGAAAGGACTGTCAGCCAGCCATCGAGAATGGCACCGTACTCGTCCAGGCTGCCTATGGGTTGGACCCGGGAGACGTTGACGAAGGAGGTCAGGAAGCCGTCCTTCAAGTGGCCGGTGGCGTCGCGCTGGCCTGTGAAGCGGACGACTGGCTGGGGAAGGAACCCGCTTCGGTGCGTACGGAGTTGGCCATCTTTGAGGAGTGGGTCAAGTGCCTGGACCGCGGAGATGGTCAGTTCGGTCTCCCGCCCCCAGCGGAGGGGAAGGCAGGCATCGCGTGCGGCCCCAACTTGCGCGAAGCCAGTCTCCAGGGAATCGAGTAGCTCCCTCCATGAGGGTGGTCTGCGCGCTGGCCGGTAGGGGGTACCGCGGTTCGGGTGGAGGATCTGGATGTGACGGCCGTCGACCGTGAACTCCCAGTGGGGGCCTAACGCAGCACGCAGTACGCCGGGTATCTGCTGGGCCAGGTCGTCCCCGAGCACGCGGTTCGCGCGGGTCAGCACGATCGTGTCACCATCGCCTGGAAGTGGCGGACCGGATCGAAGCGCTGCATCCCGATCGCCTGGACCCGGCGGTGGTCGAGGTCTTCCGCCTGCTGGATCGCGTCGGCGAGCCTTTGCGCCGCCGTCTCATCGTCCTCCAGCGGGTCGACGACGGCGACCCCACCGGTCTCGTTGCACAGGGCCGCCTGGGCGCATGTCCCTTCCCGCCAGGTCAGAGCCGCCATGGGGGTGCCGGCGCGAAGAGATTCACCGAAGACAGCGGCACCGGCCTCCACGTACGCACGGGCATACGTATAGACGAAGACAGACGCCTCGGCGATCGCGGCCGTCTTGGCGGTGCCACCGAGTTCCCCAACCCACTCCACGTGTTCGGCGCCGAGGAGGTCCTCGTGGAGGCGCACATATTCCTTGTCGAAGACCGGGCCGACGATTCGGATCCGGCGGCCAAGAATCTGTGCCGCCCGCGCCGCGATGTGCGGGGCCTTGTCGTCGTCGATCCGGCCGAGCCAGACGAGGTCGGTACCGGCGGTGGCCGGAGGTTCCTCCTCGTGGAGGCCCAAGTGAACAGCGAGTTCGGGTATCGGCCGGTGGCTGGCGTAGCGCTCGGTCATCTCGGGCGAATAGCAGTAGAGCCGTGACCGCTTGCCGTCAAAGGCCGCGTCGGCATGCTGGAAGACGGGCGAGTGCTGGAAGGTGGCGACGTCGCAGTCCAGCTCGCTCCACGTGCGCGCCCAGGCTGGCAGAGACGGGTATTCGTGCCCCACGACCAGGAGGTCGTACCCCGTATCGCGAAGCTCCCGCTCGGCGAGCGATCCGGCGGTGATGTCCTCCAGGCGGACCGGTCGGCGGACCCAGTCGTTCTCCAGGTCCGTGAGCCAGCCCGGCCCGAGGAGGTGTACGTCGGCGCCTGCGGCTCGGGCGCCTACGGCGACCGCCCACAGCCATCGTTCGATCCCGCCGTAGCCGACGGGTGGGAAGGCGTAGCTACCAGGGAAGTCGCAGACGCCGACGAGCACGTTATGCCTCCGGTGTTCCGTCCGCCGAGATACGGCGGAAGCCGAGGTACGGGACGAGAGATTCGGGCAGGACGATGGATCCATCCTGCTGCTGGCCCTGCTCAAGGAGAGCGGCCAGGGTGCGGCCGACGGGCAGGCCCGAGCCGTTGAGGGTGGCGACGAGCTTGGGCTTGCCGTCCTCGCCGCGGGTCCGGATGTTGGCCCGGCGGGCCTGGAAGGTGCCGAAGTTGGAGACCGAGGAGATCTCGCGGTACGTGTTCTGGCTCGGGATCCAGACCTCGATGTCGTAGGTGAGCTGGGCGGAGAAGCCCGTGTCACCGGCTGCCAGCTTGACGACGCGGTAGGCGAGGCCGAGTTCCTTCAGGCATGCCTCGGCGTGGCCGACCATCGTCTCCAGCGTGGCGTCCGCGTCCGCCTGGTCGACCATCTGGACGATCTCGACCTTGGCGAACTGGTGCTGGCGGATCAGGCCCCGGGTGTCGCGACCGTACGAGCCGGCTTCGGACCGGAAGCACGGCGTGTGCGCGGTGAGCGCCAGCGGCAGCTCGGCCGGCGGGATGATCTCGTCCGCGTAGAGGTTGGTCAGCGGCACCTCGGCCGTCGGGATCAGGAACAGCTCGCGGTCGGCGACGCCGGTCTTGAACAGGTCCTCCTCGAACTTCGGCAGCTGCCCCGTGCCGGTCATCGTCTTGCGGGTGACCAGGAACGGGACGGCGTGCTCGACATATCCGTGCCGACGGGTGTGCAGGTCGAGGAAGAGTGTGGCCAGGGCACGCTCCAGAGCTGCTCCGGCGCCGCGCGACACCGCGAAGCGCGGGCCGGACAACTTCGTCGCCCGAGCGAAGTCGAGAATGCCGGTGGCCTCACCGAGGTCGACGTGGTCCTTCGGCTCGAACGGGAAGGCCGGCGGAGTGCCGACCCGCCGGACCTCGACCGCGAAGTCCTCGGAGTCGCCGTCCGGGGCCGCGTCGTCCGGCAGGTTCGGAATGCTGAGGAGGAGGTCGCGGAGCTGCTCCTCGACCTGCACCTGGCCGGCCTCGATGTCCCGGATCTGGTCCTTCAGTTCGCGAGCGCGCTCCTTCAGCTTGGAGATGTCGCCGCCCTGCTTGGCCGTCTGCTGGACCTCACTCGCCGTCCGCTTGGACTCTGCCCGCAGCTCGTCGGCCGAGCGGATGTTCTGGTTGCGCCGGGACTGGAGGGACTCCAGCTCGGACAGGTCCAGAGAGTAGCCGCGACGAGCGAGCCGACGAACCGCTTCGGCACCCATTTCGATTAGGGCGCGGGCATCATGCATGAGGAAGATCCTTCTGATCCGGCGAGTGGGATACGGAATCGACCGTAGCAACCGCCGAGCCCTCGCCGATCCGGAATATGTCCGCGCCTCCGCGGTCGGCGCGACCTCCGGGAACGTCTTGGTCGAGATGACTCATCAGCGCCGTGATCCAGTCCGGCAGTTCGTCGTCGGGTATGGCAATGGGCTCGACGTACGGCGCCTCCGGGAAGAAGAGCGGCATGGCCTCCCTCGGAGATCGGCTCTGATGCCAGAGGAGCACGGAGGCCAAAAGCCCGTGACCTACCAGAACACGGGGACCTGGGCGCTCCACAGCGGCCAGTACTCCCGTGAGCATCCTCCGAATGCCGTCGCGCTGTGACTCGGTGCCACCCGTCGGCCTTCCGCCCGAACCCTGGCTGTCAAGCCAGACCGCGTACTCCAGGAACGGGCGGCCCTCGAACTCCCCATAGTCGAGTTCGTTCAGCCGAGGGTCGATGACCAGGTCCGCAGTCGGCACACCCATCAGCAGAGAAGCTGTCTGCTGGGCACGCGGGAATTCGCTGGCCAGCCACGTCCGCACCGCGTGGAGGGGGAGAGTGGACCGGCCCAGACTCAGCGATTGCCGACCCTCGGCGGTCAGTTGGATGGGTTGGGACGGGTCGCCGTTGACGAGGTACCGCTTGCTGTAGTCCGTCTGGCCGTGGCGGAGGATGTACGTCGTCACGATCCGCTCCGAGTCGTCGACGCCAAAAGGTGGGTGAGCACTTCCGCCATCAGATGCGCTCGCGGGTCTCCGGACTCCACGTAGAAAAGGAGGCCGTCGACGGCGAGCAGGCGGCACCAGGGCGCGAGCACCGGGACAGGAATCCGGGAGACGCGTGAGGCGGTGGCCAGCCTCGCGTCAGTACCGCGCCCCAGGTCGTAGTAGACGATCCAGAACGCCCAGTCGAACGCCGGGTCTCCCACCATGGGAAGCGGATCGATCAGCCGGGGGTGCCCCTGACAGTCGAACAGCACGTTCTCCCGATACAGGTCCGCGTGTAGCACCGTCGCCTGACGGGGGACTTCCTCCAGATCGATGGCAGCAGAGATGCCGGCTTCGGCCAGGGAGCGCCAGCCGCCGAGATCGAGCTTCTGTAGCCGCCGTTCGATCCGGGGCCGGATTTCCTGCGCGAGGTGGTCAGCAAGGCGTGGAAGCCCATCTGGCCAGCGCCTGTGCTGCCCAAAGGCGTGCAGCCCTTGGATGGCCGCAGCCACCATCTGAATCTCTCGCCTTGGCCGGTCCGCACCACCGGGCTGTCCTCCGACGAGTTCGAGTACGGCCACAGCCAGGTGGTCCGTGGCCTCCACAACGCCGGCTGTCGGTCCGCCGGCCCAGAGTCGCAGCGCGTCCACCTCACGGCGGTAGCGGGAGGGATCGAACCACGCTTTGAGGAGCAGCGGACGACCGTCAAGGCAGGTCGCTGTCGCAATCACCGAGGCGTGTCCGGCGTCGTGATAGGCCGCGAGCGACAGCTTCCAGCGTTCCGCCGCGTGTGCCAGCCGCCCCGGGACGGCATCGAGCCACTGCTGGGCGGCAGGTCCGTAGTGCGCAAGCAATCGCCGTCGGCACCCGGCAGGGATCTCTCCGAGCGTCGGCTTCGTCATCAGCTCAGCACGATCCCGTCGGAGACCAGCTCGTCGGTCAGCGCCGGGAACTCGCTCAGCGTCTCCATGACGAGGGCCTGCACCTTGTCAATCTCGGCGTCCGGAGCCGAGAGGCGGACCAGTATTCGCCATGGCTGATCCAGACGCTGGCCGGTGGTGCTGACCAGGTGCACTTCCGCGTGCCCGTCCGTGGTCTCGTGCAGGCGCTCGGCCAGACGCTGTGCAGCGATGTTGTAGAGCTTGCCCACGTGGTACACGGGGTTCTTGCCGTTGGCTCCCTCCAGGTTCATCGGCCGCAACGGCGTGATCAGGCCGTTGACCCGGTTGCCGCGACCGACGACGCCCTCGTCCCCCGACTCGATCGAGCTTCCGGTGTAGGTCAGGTACAGCTCGTCCTTCTCCGGGACGTCGCGGGCGTTGAGCCGGAAGCGCGCCTGTGCACCAGACAGCCGAAGACCGGCCAGGCGGTAGCACTCAGCCAAGACGGTCTCCGCGTTGCGGATGTACTCAGCGCGGCTGGCGACGTGGCGCGACTTCTGCGGGACGCACAGCACGACGTCGGCCTGGGCGCCGTCCCAGTAGCCCATGAGCTTGACGTCGGCCCCGCACCAAGGGTGGGCGCGGGTGAACTCGCTCGCGCCGGAAAAGTGATCAACCAGCTCGCGAACGAACGACTCAAAGGCGTTCTCCGGAGCCCAGCCTGTGCCGAGGGACGTGTCGTTCGACAGCCGCAGCCGCCGCTCCCGCAGATCATCGACGGAGCGCGGATTGAACCAGCGTGTACGGTCCGGGACCCCGTCGCCGGTGAGGACCGCGCCCGGACTGGAGTTACTGGTGATGTTGAAGACGATGTCGAGGTGGTCCGACACCTCGGGGAGCCGCTCAGCGAAGAACGCCCTGACCTCAGTCTCGACGATCTCCTGGACCGGGATCTCCTCGCCCCCGCACATGGGTGCTGCCCTCCCATTGACCAGGACACGCACCGGGTCCGTCATCTTGCCGGCGCCGTATCGGACCTCGCTGGCCCCGCCGAGGAGGGCGAGCTTGTCGAAGTTGTGGTGCAGCACGGCGCCGAAGCGCGCGACGGTGTAGTGGCTATAGGCACGGGACAGCCGCTCGGCGAGGTGGTCGGCCAGGGTGTCCGGATGGCCGAGGCCCTTCCGCTCGATGATGGTCGTCGTGTCCGGCCCGGCCATGGCGGTGTCGATGACGAGGTGACTGTTGTTGATGATCGTGCTCGTACGAGGCATGACGAACTCCCGTTCAGGGTGGGCAGAAGGTGAATGAACGCAGGCGTCAGCACGCCTGGACGAGCGATACGCGAAGGAATCAGCGAGGTACGCCGGCGGCACGCAGGAGCGAGACGGCCTGAGTCAACGCCGCGCAGGCGGCTGAAGCCTGTTCCTCGGCCACAAGGCGGCCGACGTCGCGGGCCGTCACGAAGTCGATGTCCTCAGGGCGACGACGATCGACCCAGAGAAGCAGGCGCCAGGCCAGCACAGGACCGCTGAACGGCAGCCGGGTCACGAGGCTCACCGGGACGCGTTCGGGCGGCACGCCTTCATACAGCAGGTCACGCACAAGGTGGAACACCACGTCGGCGTAGTCGACGACGGCGGGACCTCGGGCGCTGGCCTCCCAGTCCACGACATGCAATCGGTCGTCGTCGACCAAGAGGTGCTCGGGTTTGAGGTCGCCATGCAGGTGGACGACGGGATGCGATTCAAGCGGCTGCAGGGCTTCGGTCAACACCTCCCACCACGGTCGCAGTCGGCAGCGTGGAGAGAACTGGTCGAGCAGGAAGCGGTGTTGGGGCACAGAGGGACCGTGGCCGGCCTCCCAGCCGAGGCCAGGTGTGAGACCGGCTGAAGGCCGGTGGAGCTGGCGGGTCAGGTCAAGAACATGACCGACGTACGCGTCGATTGCCCGGCCCGTACGCACCCCGCAGGGCACCCCGGGCAGCATGCGGAACACCGTCCAGGATCCGTCCTCTCCCGTGCCCGTGGCCAAGACTTCGGGGACCGACAGACCCCAGTGAGCGGCGCGCTGCACCGTCTCCACCTCCCGCTTACGGCGGCCCTCGGGATCAATTCCCATGTAGACCTTGAGCAGGGAACGTTCGTCGACTGCCCGCCGCGTACTGGCGAACGGCTTCGTGATCGCCTGGCCGAACGGGCCGTGCTTGAACTCGATCTCTCGCATCGTCTCGTCATCGCTGGGCACAAGTCACCTCCTGTCGCCGGGGTCTCGCCGTTCTCCCTTGCACGACCAGAGTGCTGGCAACCACCGTTCCGCCGGAACGTCCTCCCACCGCCCCGGGACCGAACTTTCACCGAACTTAGGCGCCCTCCCAGGAGGTTCACGGCTGAGAGGCCCGAGCTGGGTGGCACGCTGGCCGCATGGCAGAACTCAACGGAGAACCGGTCGAGCCGGATCAGCTCCAGAACCTGGCCCTGACCAACTACGGCCACTTCACGTCCATGCGGGTCGACGACGGACGCGTACGCGGCCTGTCTCTGCACCTGGACCGGCTTCGGCGCGACTGCCGAACGCTCTTCGGCACCGACCTCGACCCGCAGCGCGTCCGCGAGCTGACCCGCCGTGCCGCTCCCGCCGCCGGGTCCATCACGGTCCGCGTCTCTGTCTTCGACCCGCGCCTCGACCTCGGGCACCCCAGCGCGGCCAACGACCCACACGTGCTGGTGACTTCCCGGCCGGCGGGTACCCTCCCGCTTCCGCCGCTCAGGGTGCGGTCCACGACATATGTACGCGACGTACCGAGCGTGAAGAGCGTCGGGCTCTTCGCCAGCCTCCATCACCGCCGCCAGGCCCAGCTGAGCGGGTTCGACGACGCGCTCTTCGCTGACCAGGATCAGATCGTCTCGGAGGGAGGCACCTGGAACATCGGGTTCTTCGACGGCAGCCAGGTGATCTGGCCGGACGCCGACTGCCTCGTCGGCGTGACCATGGAGCTTCTGAAGAGTGCCCACGCCCATGACACGCGGACGATCCGGCTGAGCGACCTGCCGGGCATGCGGGCCGCCTTCGCCACCAACGCGGCCATCGGTGTCCGCGCGATCCGCGCCATCGACGGAACCGAACTGCCCCAATCCCACGCAATCATCGACGCGCTGCGGAAGGAGTACATGGAGATCGAAGGCGACTTGTTGTAACGCTCCGAAGCCGGACTCCTACTGACTAGGCTGACCAGGACCAGCCTGCAACAAGGAGTCCTGGAGTGGCCACAGTTGAGCGGTGGTCCGGACTGGAAGTCCGGGCCTTACGCGAGGCATCGCGGATGAGTACTGAGGAGTTCGCCGCGCGACTCGGTGTCAGCGACCGCATGGTGTCGAAATGGGAAGCGCGCAAGGACACGATCCGACTCAGGCAGGTGAACCAGGCAGCCCTGGACACACTCCTCTCCCAGTCCGCCCCTGACATCCACGAACGGTTCGCCAGCCTCGCCCGCCCCCTGGGCACCGTTCTACCCGCCCAGCAACTGCCGCCTCCCGGGCCGCAACTCCAGCAGCGCCAGGTCCGCCACCCCCGCGACGGCAAGATGATGAGCCTCGTCGAGGCCGGCACCTTCCTGTGCGGCAAGGAGAACAAGCCGGTCTGGCTCCCGTCCTTCTACATCGACGTCTTCCCGGTCACCAATAACGACTACGCACGCTTCATGGCCGCCACCGGACACCAGCCGCCCCAACACTGGCACCGCGGCAAATGCCCCGAGGCCGTCCTCGACCACCCCGTCGTCTTCGTCACCTGGCACGACGCCACGGCCTACGCGGAGTGGGCCGACAAGGAGCTGCCGACCGCGCAGCTGTGGGAGAAGGCCGCCCGAGGTGCCCACGGCGACACCTATCCCTGGGGCAACCAGCCCACGCCGGCCAAGTGCAACTCGCGGGAAAGTCGCATCGGCTCCACCACCCCCGTGAGCCGCTACCACAGCGGCGTCTCCCCATACGGGGTCTACGACTTGTGCGGCAACGCCTGGGAGTGGTGTTCCACCCGCTCCGAGCCCGGCCGCTACGAACTGAAGGCCGGCGCCTGGACCAGCCCCTTCCCCCGCGTCGTCCCCGCCGTTTTCAACGACGCATCCGCAGAGATGCTCGACGACGACACGGGGTTCCGCTGCGCCACCCCAGCGACCGCCATCGACGCACTGCTCGGAGAGCAAGACGAGGCAGATCTGTCCTACGGATCACGGCCAGGGATGGGTAGGCGGTAAACGAAGTGGCGAAGAGCCGGCGGGGGCGGCGCCCGGACAAACTGCGACAGCAGCGCGAAGCCCACAGCCTGACGCTCGAAGGCGCGGGCGAGCAGCTGTGCGAGGTGGTCCGGGCCGCGGGGCTCACGGTGCCGGCCGCCAACTTCCAGACGCTGTGGCAGCACGAGCAGGGTGAGGTCTATCCCGGACCGTACTACCGTCGCGCGTACTGCCTGTTGTACCGCCGGTAGAGCGGCAGTTGACACAGCACGGCCCGGCTGCAGCACGTCCACTCCCGGGTCTCACCTGCCTCACGCATAGGCGCACGGTCATCCCTCACGCCCTCTGGCACTCCCCAGCTCTTGCGTGGTCAGACGGTCGCCCGGGAGCGAACGTAAGTGCCTCTATCCGCTTCTAGTTCGCACTCCCTCCGCCTGCTCGTGAAACGTCACGATGCTTTTGGAACAGCGGCCGGACACACCACCCCGGCGGTGCTGCGACCGCGAGGCATGCGGCCCTCCTGCGCTTCCCGGCCGATCCGGACAAGACAGCTGGAGGCTGCCATGGTTGATGTCCTCCCTCCTCCCGGGTTCATGGAAGGCGAGTGGCAGGCGTACGTAGAGAAGGGGCGCCGGCTCGTGAAGCAGATCGGCGATGCGAAGTTCGAGCTGGGCGACACGCTTGTCGAGATGCTCGACTCCTCGGAGCGCCAAGGCGATGTCGAGAGGATCGTCGAGGTCTATGCCGAGCAGATCGGCGCAAGGCCGAGCACGCTTCTGAACTACCGTTACGTCTCCCGGGCATGGCCGCCAAGCATGCGACGGTCCGACGTTTCCTGGTCTGTGCACGCGCGGCTGGCCGCGGAACCCGACCGGTTTCACATGATCCGCGAGGAACCGCAGGACCCCACCGACCCCGACGAGACCGTGCCGTGGACCCAGGACGAGGCTCTTCGTGCCCGGCAGCTCATGCCTGTCCACCCCAAAACTCCCGACGAACGGATCGACAAGGCCAAGCACATCCTGCGCGACACCGACGAGGCTGCGGCGGCCATCGCCCAGCTGGCAGAGCGGACCGAGGTGATCGAAGCAGTCGTCGAAAACCCTCGCTTCCGCAATGCCGTACGGGAGGCAAATCGCCAGCGTGGCAAGAAGCTTGAGGAACGCGCCGGTGAGGCCCGCGCGCTGGCAGGACTGTCCGAACCGCCCTCCCGGGCCACGTCGCAGGAAGGGCCCCTGGCCCGACAGGCGCCTGCCGTCGACTACCGGGATACGCCCTCAGCTGTGCTGAAGATCCTCGGCTTGGCCACCAGCTTCTGCGTCTCCATGCAGAACGCCGTAGTCCTGCTGCAGACCGAGAACTGCGACGAAACCGCCATCGAAGCCGTGACCGACAGCATGCGGAAGGTCCGCGCGATCTGCGACTGGTGCGACCACGTCGCGACGACCGGGAAGACCGACATGGACGCCGCCCTGGCCGAGATGCTGCGCGATGAGGCGGGAGGGGAAGGCTGATGACAACGCGCCGCAGGTCACCGCATGACCTCGGGGAGGAACTGTGGGAGGCCATCGGTGACTTCGGTGGCGACGGCATGCCGCGCGAGGTCGCGCTGGAAAAGATGACCGAGGGGCAGTTCGAGATCGCCAAAGCCTGGGACAAGGACAATAAGTGCATCGTGGAGCAGGAGTGTCTGCTGTACCTCTTCACCCTCTACATGCGCACCCGCGACCCCCAACTCGCCCTGCTCGCCATCAGCCGCGAAATCGCCCAACTTCACCGGCGAGCCGTACGACTGCACCGCAGCGCCATCGCGCCCCTCACTCCGGCTGACCAGCAGAGCCCTCAGATCATCGTGGCCAGCCAGGCGGTGAACGGCATCGTCCGGGCGACGCAGCGGATGCGCGACGCCGGCTTCTCGGTGGACCTCGCCCTCCGCGGCGAGGGCCCCGCCGAATAGGGACAGGAGGCGGTTGCGCCGTGCCGGAGCCAGGAAACAACATCCCTCTCTTCTGGAGCCAGGAGGGACGCACGGCCGAAATCGTGAAGTGCCATTTCGGCCACTTGGCGGCTCGGAAAACCTTCGAATCGGTCGGCGGCTGCCCCTACTGCAACCACACCCCAGGAGAACGCGTCGCCGCGCTTCGGACCGCTCACAGGGCAACCCAAGTAGACCCGCCTGCACGGGCAGAGACGACCGATGAGCATCCCCCCGAACTCGTAAGGACCGGGAGGGAGATGGTACGAAGTGCCAGTGCGGTCCAATTCAAGTTGGGCGATCTCATCCTTGAGGCAGTGCCACCGCACGAGAAGCAAGACCAGGTATTCCAGCCGCTGGAAAAATTCGCTGAGGCTCTCGGGATATCACCGGCTGCTCTCGCGAGGTATCGCAGAGTTGCAGCTGCCTGGCCCCGGAACAAACGCGATTCGCATACCTCGTGGTCGGTGCACGCCATCCTCGCCGGCCATCCGGACCGGTTCGACCTCATCAAGCACCCGCCTCCGGGGCCGGCGGCGGCATGGACCTGCAAGGTTGCACGAATAGCTATGAAAGACAACAAATAACTCATATCTAGCCTTGGCGTAGGAACGGAGGCTGCGGGCCGCCGAGAACGACCGAGGTCAGGACAGAGTCAGCTCGTCGCAGCAGCACCAGTGCGCGGAATCGGCGCCACCGCACACCGCCGTGTCGGTGCGGGAAGCGCGGCGACACGGTATACCTCGGGCACGGAGGCGTTCCCGAGAACCGCAGCAGTAGAGCTGCCACGAATCCATACCGGAAGCCTCTACCGGAAGGACGCTACGAGCATCAGGGTTTTGGGGGCTTACTAACCGATCGGGTGATTGAAGCCCAGCTTTCGGGTCTGCACCCAGGTCGCTCCTGGCATCTTCGATCTTGCACGTCGGTGGTCCTCCACCGGCGTCCGCCTCATGCCGCCGACGGCGGAGCAGGAGCAAGGTGCGAGACGCTCAGGTGCCGCCATGGGTGCCGTTGGAGCTGATCCTCTTCGGGCGCCGACAGCTGGATCGTACGGAGCGGGAGAGGTTCGGAAGGCTCTAGGTCGTCCACCTGCATCCTGTTGGCGCGAGGCTTCGGTTCTCGGGTGCGTGTCACGCTCTCGATTGCCGGGAGCGTGCGTCCCCGGGCATGCCCGGAGAAGGCAGTAACTGCCATGGCTGTGAAGCGGCCTGAAGGAATCTTCCCGTACGTCAGTACCGACACGTGGTCGGAGAAGCTGGCGGAAGCGATTGAGAACACGTGCAAGCAGGAGGGCGTGACCCCGCCCCCACGTGCCGCAATCGTCGAAGGACTTGGCACCGCCCTCGGCGACACCGAGATCAAGAAGCTCGTGGTCTCGCCACGCACCACGAAGGCGCTCGCCACATCCGCGTACCGGGTAGTTAAGGCAGGCGAAGACAAGGTTCTCCTGCTCACTTGCCACGTACACGGCGCCGGGGTCGCTCCCTGGGATCTCAACGACCGCACCGCCAGCTTCTGGACACCTCCCAGTCCGGAGGCGACGGAGCGGGTCAAGGCACTGGTCGATGCCGAGTTCAGGCTGGAGGAGGCACGGAAGGCGGAGAAGCAAGCGGAGAAGGCACGCGAAGCCCGTCGCCGGTCGGTCGACGATGACACCTACGCAGCCGCAGAACTTGCAGCTGCGGAGGACAAGTACCGGGCGGCAACATCGCGGGTGACCGAGGCTCAGCGCGAGCGAGACGCTCTGCTGTCCTCACTTGGTAACCGTCGGCCCCGCCCAGTAGTGAAGTCTGCAGAAGAAGATGGACGAGCCATGGCGGCGCTGGTGCTCTCGCCCCAGCCCCGCGAGGTCGCCGTGCACCTGCAGCGATACGCGGTTGAGAACCTTCGGCGTGCAGGCCGAGGTCGTGGATATGACCTCGTCGAGTCCTTGGTCGCTGCGGGCCAGCTGTCACGAGGCATGTGCGTCCTGCAGCAGTGGCAGTTGCAGGATCAGACCGGCCAGACATCCACGTCGTGGCGAATGGTCGCCGTCACCGCGAACAACCGAGCACTTGCCCGCCTCGACATCTTCGGCCTGCAAGTCGAGCACCTCGTGACAGGGATGCCCCAGTCCCTGTACCCCTATCCGCGCGAGAACACCGACTCCGAACTGCTGCTGCACAACCAGCGCGAGGTACTGAATCGCATTTCTTACAGCCTCAATGAGGCGCTCGCAGCAGAAGGAACCGATCGGGAACACCCCGCCCATCGAGCCGGCCGGATCGCAGACGTCCCGACGGAGGTTGTGGTCGGCTGCAGTAACCCCGCCGCCCTGGAGCATCTGCTTCGAGCACTGAACGTCGACGATCACCTCCGCGGGATCCAGCCGTACGACGAGGACGCCCGCCTCATTGCCCTCTTCGCGATTCTCGTCGACGCGTACGCCACAGAGGGGCTACTCGTTCAGGCACTCGCCGACACGTTTCCTGAGGCAAGGGGTGCAGACCGTCTCAACGTGGACGGCGTGCGGTCGGCTCTGACCGCGAACGGGCCACTCGCCCCGCTCTCTCCGCTGCTGCCGCCGGGCGAGGAGATCTCACCCGTCACCCTTCGAGACATCGCGCTCCGGTCCATCACGGCGCTCGTCTTCCCCGACCTACCTGCGGCGCCACCGCAGACGGGGCAGCGCCAAGTCCGTGACGTAGGTCGCTACTGGCCGATCGTGCGTGGTGCGCTGCAGGAGCCGGCCTGGAGCCAGACTGGCGCCAAAACAGCGGCGGCCCGGACCAAGTTGTGGTCCGCCGCCGTGGCACAGCTCTCCATGCACCGTGCCAACATTCTCTCCGCCAACGGCCTGTTCGCCGTCGCAGACACCAAGGAAGGAGCCCGGCAAGATCCCCGTTCGCTAAGGGACTTGTTCCTCGGTGCACAGGCAGGTGACGCCACCGCATGGGCAGCTCTGGTCCAACGCATGGTGCCTAACCTGATCCACGCGCCCGAGCCCCTGATCACGCCAGGCCAAGGAAGCGAGGCGGGCGGACAACGAAAGGGGGAGCGCCGGAGCCCGGCAAACGCTGTGGCGGCGTTGAAGATGGCGTACAAGCAAGAAGCGCTGAACGTCAGCCGCGAACTACTTCTCGCCTTTGCCAAGGTGGTGTTGGAGCACCCGGATGCCACCGAAGTGCCGGAAGCGCCCGACGGTACGAGGTTGATCTGCTACGGCGAGCAGACCTGGTCCGAGGAAAGCAGGAGCACGATCGTCCCTGGGATGGTTCTCGCGCCGGACACAGATGGGCAGCCGACGGCGCTGGTGGTCGACAAGGCGTGGTTCGACGAGCTCTTCCCGCCCATCTGGGGGAGCGCCTTCCAAAGTGGAAAAGGTCGCAACGCAGCCACAGGCACAACCGGCTCGGCAGATCAGGCCGCCGAAGACCGCTCCAACGACGACACCTCGCGTGCAGCTGGAGGCGTCGCCGCAGACCCTCGTGCGCAGTTGGGCGCCCTACGGAAGGAACTGCCGGCCCGGATCGAGCTCGTCGAGGGCGGCTATGAACGTGCGGTCCAGGCCGCCGATGCCCTGCTGAGCGACTTCGAGACGGCACGGCGCCTGCGGGATGACCTCGGTGAAGATCCACTCCCCGCCGATCAACGGATCGAGTGGATGGAGAAACTGACGAAGGCCCGCGGAGCCGCCGAAGGAAGCATCTCCGCCCTCAGCCAGGTCGAAGCCCTGATCCTCAAGCTGTAGCCGCATCTCTTCACGTCGCTGGTGGGGGTGCTGCTCGGCTGAGCAGCACCCCCACCAGCGCACGCGATACGGTCCACTTCATGTCCTCGCCCATGGTCCTTCGCCAGGGGCGACGCGCTGGTGCTCCGAGGCGCCATTCCGTGCCGCCTGCGGCGTGAGGATACTGACCGCCATGACTTCGCCTTCACAGGAAGAGATCGGGAGCGCGGTTCGAGCCGTTTCGGACCTGCACATGGCAACAGTCCCTGATGAGCACGCTCGGGCCGCCGACCATGCCGCCGCCAACCTCTGCTCGGGCGCCGGGCTCTCTGTCGCACCAGCCGGGCTGCACCAGCTGATCAACGAGGCCATCCAAATCGGCTATTCGGCTGCTCTGAGCGACATGCGCGACGGCGATTTCGATGACGACATCCGGGAGTGGCGACCGGACCTGTCCACGGGATAAGCCCAGCGCCACCCACACTGTCGTAAGCCCGGAACACCACCACTCCGTCACAGGAATCTGCATGACACCCAGCACACCCGTCTACGCCGGACGCTTCCACCAAGGACGCATTGCTGAAGGGAACCGACCTCAGGCTCTGGATACTTGGCGGGTAACGACCGACGACGCGCAGGTGGCTGCCCGCATCGCCGACCTCCACGGCGGCCAGCTATCTCCCAATGGTGGGAGCGGCAAACGTGCCTACGAGATACTGACGGCCCGCGAATCCGTACGCATCCTTATGGATGGGCCCGATGCGGTATCCGCTCGTATGGTTCTTTGGAGCAGCAAGGGGAAGATCCACGAATGCGACGGAGTGGTGTTCCTGTCGCCGGCCGACGTGAAGGGACGGCCCTGTGGCTGTCCTCTATTGGTGGAAGACCGCAAAGCACTCGCCAAGGAGGGACGCGGGCCCCAACCCACCATCGAGCTGACCTTCCGACTCATGGCCGCCCCCTCCCTCGGCAAGTTCCAGTTCCACACCGGCTCGTGGGAAGCAGCCAAGCGCCTTCCCCAACTGGCCGAAGAACTGGACGCTGTAGAAGGCCCCGCCGTCTGCGACTTCACCACGGAACTCGTCACCCTCACAGCTACGAGCGGTACGCCTGTCGCCTACCGCAGGCCGGTGGTCACCGTTCTCGGCTCCCCGGACACTGTTGTCCCGGAACCCCCGCCGGCTGTCCCTTCCACACCGGTGCTCATGGAGACAGCATCACGCCGCCGCACACCACGCCTACGCCCTCCATCTCCGATGCCAGCCACCGCGGAGCCGACATGCTCCATCGATCTGGATGTCACCTTGCTCGACCGGGCGGCACGAGCACTCGGCACCACCAGCCATCAGGAGACCGTCATCGCCGCCCTCACCCAGGCTCTGCAGAGCCAGCAGCGGGCCGTGAAACTCGACCAACTACGGGAGTGCGTCCAGCACATCGCTACCACTGCGGAACAAGCGCTCCGAGCCGACGACTCCTCCCCCGCCTGACTACCGGCCTCCGTCCGTGGTTGCAGTTCTGGTTGCATTCACCTGCGTACAGCATCGTTCAGAACCCCCGCCCGGACCAGCTGCACCGCAGTTCAGGACATTGCCGTACGCCCCAGAACCCCCAGACGAACATTTGGAAAGCGTGTTGGGGGCAACCCCTCACGAGTTCGAATCTCGTATCCTCCGCCATTGCTCTCACCGGGCAATACGAAGAAGGCCCTGACCAGTCTTGACTGGTCAGGGCCTTCTTCGCGTGCGGATCCGAGACCAGGCGCGGAGCCTCGCGCGCGGCGACGCGGTGGGCCCTACGTGATCTTCTGTCTCAGTTTCCGTCTCAGTTGAGGTCCGAGGGCTCCTCGTTCGAGCCGGCTCCGCTGTCTTCGCCCGCCTCCGGCGCGGGGCCCCAGAGCGCTTCACCGACCTGGTGCACAACGTTCTTCAGCATGGGGCCGGTGACGTGCGTGTACCGGGCCCTCATCCGTGCTGAGCCGCCCGGCTCCCATCCCAACATCCGGGACCCCGAGCAGGAGCAGCACGGTGCCGTCTGCATGACGCGCGTCATGCAGACGTCCGTCTCGTACGGCTCGGTCTTCTTGAACTCCCGGCGGATCTGCCTGCGCTCCGGCGGTAGCCAGGTCTCCGGCCGCAATTGTCGCCGCACCCATGCTCGTACCGCGCGCAGACGGTTCTTGCGGATGCGGACGTACCCGGCGTCCAGGTACACGTCTTCCCACATCAGCCCGAGCGCCTCGCCCTGGCGCAGGCCGAGTGTCAGGGCGATGACCCTGCGGGCGTGCTGTTGCGGAGCTTCGACGCCTCCAAACAAGAGGCTCTGAATCTCCTCGATGGTGTACGGCTCGGTCTCCTCCTCATCGGGGCTGGGGGCGTTGGCGATCGCAGCGACGTTCTTGGTGACGTGCCCGCGACGGACGGCTTCGCCCAGGGCGACGCGGATGGTTCTATGAGCGTGGTGAGCGGTTCCTGCGGCGCTGCCGCTCTTCTGCATCCGCTCGTAGAGATATTCCAGGTGTCCCGGCTCCAGCCGCTCCACCTTGCCAAGGTCAACTAGGTAAAGGGGACTGCCGCCCACTGGACTCCCCACTCACGCCTGGGCAGTGCGTTTTCGGCCTTGATAAACAACGGAGGCCGCGGCAGCGGTTGTTCTGCCTATGCTCTGAGCTGGATTCAAGGAGGGGGCTGATCGTGTCGTGGGATGAGAGCAGCGTGGACGGTACACCGCCCAGCCTGTTGACTCCTCCGGATGGCGGGGGAGTATTCGGCTCGTCACCGATGGAGAAAAATGCGGCGGCGAACGCCATCGAGACTGAGTTGGAGCCGGACACCAAGAGGGTCTCGGGTGGGGCGAAGGAGAGCACGAACACCGCGGTCAGGATGTTTGACGGATGGGATACTGCCGCCGGCCTGAAAAAAGTGGTGGGCACCTGGGACAAGCAGGTGAAAGTTTTGATGGGACGACTCAGCGAAGAAAAGACTTCTCTACGCGCCACCTCCAGCATCTTCTTACAGAACGATGTCAGCAGGGGCGACGAAATCAGATGTATCAGATCCGGTCTTGACGAGCTGTAGGGGGGATCGGCCCGTGCTGACGTACCAGGAAATAATGACGACCGATCTCAGCGTTCTGACAACGGCTGCCGAGAAATGGGAAACCATGGCCGCCGACCTCGCGAAGGTCGAGAAACGTTACGGGGAAACGGTCCAGAAAATCACGCTGGGACAGAACTGGCTCGGTCTCAGCGTGGAAGCGGCGCGCACGAAGTTCGCGACGACCCGACGCGAGTACAAGTCCGCGCAAACCGAGGCCAAGTCGATTGCCAAGATTCTGATAGAGGCGCACGCCGGTTTCGCGGACCTGAAGAAAAAGGTCGAATCGGCCCGGGACGATGCGGTGACGGCAGGCATGGCAGTCTCGGCGTCAGGGCGCGCAGCCTTCGACTTCACGCGGCTCCAGGATCCTGCTCAGGAACGAGTCCTGCGACACGACCCGGGCCTGAAGGATGCGGAGGAGTATTGGAGTTCGCACATCGCTGCCGCGGTGCGCGCCGTGGACGAGTTCGACAAGGCCGTCAAGGAGGCGCTCGAAAGCGTGGTCGTGGACGGCGATCTGCTCGACGGCACCATCGGAGGCTTCAACGCCACCGCCACCCCGGTCATCCCCCCGACAGGACAGGCGCGTAGCGAGCAGAAGTTCACCGACGCCGAAAAGTGGATCTTCGAGGAGATGAAGCGAAACGCGAAGTCGGACACCGTCGGCAACATCAAGGCCCTGCTCGATGAGCCTAAATGGTATGAGTTCGGGCGGAACTATGGATCCGACATCAACACGGCTCTGGTGATGTGGGGCACAAAGGTGGCCCCGGGGCAGGACTGGGACCACAAGCCCCAGCTCCAGCAACGCTACGACCTCCAAGCCCTCGACGACTACTACTTCAAGCAGCCCGGAAAGAACCGCGAAGTCTTCTACGACATCTACTCCAACGTTCACTACGGATACGTCGGCCGCGCCGCCGGCTTCGACACGGACACTCTGATCAAGGGCGCCTCCCTAGGAGAAACTGTGCTCACGGGAGACGACGACCAAGGCGATCAGATCACGATGCGGGTGGGGATCGACCTCTACGAAAAGTACGGTGATGACCTGACCGAGGATCAGCTCCGGCAAGGAATCAACGACGCGATGGACCAGATGGAGCAAGCGAAGCGCAACGGCGAGGACATCCCGCAGATCAGGACTCAGAAGTGACGCGCGGGCAGTGGGGCTGCGTGGCGGCCCCCGTGGGCGGCCTGGCCACGGGTGTTCTCGGGGCTGTGCTTCTCGCAGCCGCCTGGCGGGCATGTGACGTCGGAGTGAACGGCGCGGCCAACGGCCTCGCACTGATCTTCTACGGGACTCTGCTCGCGATCATCTCGGCGGCGTGGTGGGGTGTGCTCATCGGCTGCGTAGGACGTTGGAACCTCGCGGTTGCCCTCCTTGGTGGCACGGTCGGTGCCGCGGTCATGGTCTGGATCTTCGTCGCCCTTCTACACGTTCCGAACGGCTACCGTTGCTGACTCTCTGGGTGTGCGAGAGCTGATCAGCACGGCAAACCCGATCGAACCGACCTTTGCCACAGTCCGGCCCCGCACCAAGGTCACCGAGGGCACCGGAAGCCGCACCGCTGCACTCACCATGAGCGAGCCGCCGGCTGCAACATAAGGATCAACACCAACCCGGCTCGATCCAAAAGCCTTGACGATTCCTCGCGCCGGTGGCCGTATGGCTCAAGGGGAATTGCATTTTAGTTCGAATCTCGTATCCTCCGCCATTGCTCTCACCAGGCAATACGAATCCGAGAACAGGCGCAGGGCGACGAGGGCGTTGGGCGCGGGACGTGTTTTATTCCCGGGTGGCCCCGGCGCTGTCCCTCTCGGGGGAGTACTGGCCCCGGGCGTGGGACCGGCGGAGGGTGGAAGAGCACGTTCCAGACCACGACTTCAGGGATGTTCCATGGCTCTTCTCACCACCCCCTTCGACCGTGAGTCCACTGCTGACGAGGTGCTCGCGGGAGTTGATCTGCATGGTCGTACCGCGCTGGTGACCGGCGGTTCCTCCGGGGTCGGGACCGCGACCGTCCGGGCCCTCGCACGGGCCGGGGCCCGGGTCGTGATCGCCGCCCGGAGCCTGGGCCGGGCACGTGAGGCGGCTGCCGAGATCACGGCGGACACCGGTAACGAGGCCGTGAGCGCGGTCACGCTCGACCTCAGTGATCCCGCTTCGGTGCGCGGCCTCGTCCGCGCCTGGGAGGGCCCGCTGCACATGCTGGTCAACAACGCGGGAATCATGGCGCTCCCCGAGCTGGACCTCACCTCCTACGGCTGGGAGCGCCAGTTCGCCACCAACCACCTCGGCCACTTCGCTCTCGCCACCGGGCTGCACGACGCGCTTGCCGCCGAGGGCGGCCGGATCGCGGCCGTCAGTTCGACCGGTCATCTCTTCTCCCCTGTCGAGTTCGACGACATCAACTTCCGTGAGCGGCCGTACGAACCCTTCCTCGGCTACGGCCAGTCGAAGTCGGCCGTCGTCCTCTTCGCGGCCGAGGTCGCCACGCGCTGGGCGGCGGACGGGATCACCGCCAACTCGCTCATGCCCGGCGGGATCAAGTCCCCTCTCCAGAAGCACGCCTTCGGCGAGGACATGTCGGACGAGGCCCGCGCCGTATACGACAACTACCCGTGGCGCAGTGCGGACCAAGGCGCCGCCACCGCGGTCCTGGTCGCCGCGTCCCCGCTGCTCGACGGCGTCAGCGGCCGGTATTTCCAGAACTCCAACGAGGCGCCCGTCATCGACCCCGTGCTCGTCGGGCAGGTGGCGGAGCCGGTCGGCGTCGCGCCGTACGCCCTCGATCCGGAGAACGCGGCGCGGCTGTGGGACCTGTCGGCGAAGGCGGTCGGCGCCTGAGGCCCGCCCTTGTTCCCGCTTCCGTACCCCTGACGAGACAAGGGGCACTCCCACGAACGGCACTTCCATGAACGGCACTTCCATGAACCAGCCCCTTCAGACCCCCTTCGGCTTCTCCTCCACCACCGAGGACGTCCTCAAGGGCGTCGCGCTGACCGGCAGGCGGGCCGTCGTCACGGGAGCCGCCTCCGGCCTCGGCACCGAGACCGCCCGCGCGCTCGCCGCCGCGGGCGCCGAGGTCGTCCTCGCGGCCCGCCGGCCCGCGGCCGCCTCCGAGGCAGCCGCCGAGATCACGCGTACGACGGGCAATCCGCAGGTCAGTGCCCGTGCCCTGGATCTCGCCGACCTGCGCTCCGTCCGCGCCTTCACCGACGCCTGGACGGGCCCGCTGCACATCCTCGTCAACAACGCGGGAATCATGGCGCTCCCCGAGCTGAGGCGCACTCCCGAGGGCCGCGAGCTCCGGTTCGGCACGAACTACGTAGGTCACTTCGCACTCACCCAGGGGCTGTACCCGGCGCTCGCCGCCGCCGGGGGTGCGCGCATCGTGTCCGTCAGCTCCCTCGCGCACCTCATGTCGCCGGTGGTCTTCGACGACGTCGACTTCCGCTTCCGGCCGTACGAGCCCTGGTCGGCGTACGGGCAGTCGAAGACCGCCGACATCCTGCTCGCCGTCGGCGCGGACCGGCGCTGGTCCGGTGAGGGCGTCCGCGCCAACGCCCTCAACCCGGGCGCCATCGCCACCAATCTCCAGCAGCACACCGGTGGCCTGCGCACCCCCGAGCACCTGCGCAAGACCGTCCCCCAGGGCGCGGCGACCAGCGTCCTGCTCGCCGCGTCGCCCCTGCTGGAGGGCGTCGGCGGCCGGTACTTCGAGGACTGCGCGCAGTCGCCGGTGGCCGAGAGCAGCAGGGCTCTCGGGTCGGGCGGCGTCGCCCCGTACGCCCTCGACCCGGAGAACGCGGCGCGGCTGTGGCGTACGGCCGAGGAGCTGATCGCCCGCTGAGCGCCGGGGACGTGCCCGCCTCGTCGGCTTCATCGGCCTCGGGGACCAGGCGGCGCCCGTCAGGAGCTGACGGGCCTCAGGGCTTCGCCGTCGCCTCTCGCACCAGGCGGTCCAGCGCGGCGGCGGACGGGGTGCCCGGGTCCGCGGTGTGGACGACGAGCAGGGTGCCGGGCAGGCCCGGAACGGCGAAGCGCCGGTACTCCAGAATCAGGGAGCCGACGGACGGGTGGTCGATCTCCATGGTGCCGCCGGGCGGTGGGCTCACCTCGTACCGCTTCCAGAGCGCGCGGAACTGCGGTGAGGCCGCAATGAGTTCGTCGCGCAGGGCCCGCAGGCGCGGATCGTCCGGAGCCTCGTCGGCGAAGGCGCGCAGTGAGGCGACGGCGCGGGCGAGGAGTTCGGGGGCGTTGCGGTAGCGGCGGCGGACGCTGTCACCGTGGAAGGCGGCGCGCAGCAGGTTGACACCGGGGCGGTAGAAGGGGGCGAGAGCGGTGGCCGGCGGGGTGGCGGCGAGCACGTCGAGGTAGGCGTTCTGCACGACCACCGGAACGTCGCGCCACACGGTGAGCAGTTGTCGCAGCCCTGCGGGCAGCCGGCCGGCCGCGTCGCCGGGGCCGGCCGGGTCGTCGGCGGGCAGCTGCCCGGCGAGGCGGTGCAGGTGGCGGGTGGCAGCGGGGTCGAGGCTCAGGGCACGGGCGAGCGCGTCGAGGATCTCGGGTGAGGGATTGCGGTCTCGGCCCTGTTCGAGGCGGGTGTAGTAGTCGGCGCTGATCCCGGCGAGGCCGGCCAGTTCCTCGCGGCGCAGGCCCGGCACGCGGCGGCGGCCGGCGCCCGCCGGTACTCCGGCGCGATCGGGGTCGAGTGCGTCGCGGCGGGTGCGCAGGAAGGCGCCGAGCGAGGGCGACGGGGCGGTCACGAGAAGGTCTCCTCGGAGCGCGGGGAGGTCCCCTCGGAGGGTGGGGAGGTCCCCTCGGAGGGAGGGCCGGTGGCATCGGAGCGTCGCGCGGTGACGTCGGAGCGTGGCGCGGTGGCATCGGAGGGTGGGGCGGTGACGTCGAGCGAGGCGAGCAGTGCGGCCTCCCGGCTGCCGGGCGCGGCGTGGTAGACCACGAGGACCTGCCCCTTGTCGGGCAGAAGGGTCAGCTTCTCGTACGAGAGGTCGAGAACACCGAGCGTGGGGTGGATCAGGCGGGTGCCGCCCGCGGTGCGCGGGCGCACGTCGTGCCGGTCCCACAGCAGCCTGAACTCCTCGCTGCCCGAGCGGAGTTCGGCGATGAGCCCGGCGAAGCGCGGATCGGTGGGCGCGGGTCCCGCCTGGGCGCGCAGGGAAGCGACGACGGAGGCGCTGACGCGGTCCCAGTCGTCGTAGAGCCGGCGGACGCGGTCGCTGAGGAAGGTGGCGCGCAGCAGGTTGACGCCGGTGCGGTAGCTGGGCGAGAGCGCGGTGGCCAGGGGATTGGCGACAAGGACGTCGTGGTAGCGGCCCTGGACGAAGGCGGGGGTGTCGGTGCGGCTGAGCACGAGTCGGCGTACGGGCTCGGGGACGGTCTCCGGGGCGTACGGCGCCGGGTGTGCGGGGCGGCCCCGGGCGAGCGCGTGCAGGTGTACGCGGGCATCGGCCCGGCCGCGCATGGCCGCCGGCGCCCTCTTCTTCGATGACGCCGACCGAGTTCTGCTCGTCGAACCCTCGTACAAGGACTACCGCGACATCCCTGGTGGATACGTCGAGCAGGGGGAGTCGCCCTTGCATGCCTGCGTGCGCGAGGTCCACGAGGAGCTGGGCATCAGGCCCGCCATCGGCCGCCTGCTTGTCGTGGACTGGGCGCCGAACCCGGGAGAGGGCGACAAGGTCCTCCATCTCTTCGACGGGGGCCGTCTCACCGCGGACGAGTGTCAGCGCATCGCGCTACAGGCCGACGAGCTCCGCGGCTACGCCTTCCACGACATCGGAGAGTTGCCGGAGCTCACCATCCCCCGCCTCGTACGCCGTATCACCGCCGGCATCGAGGCCCGCGCCAACGGCGTGACCGCCTACCTCGAACATGGAACGACGCCGGAAACAGCCGCATAGCCAGGGGACGCCGTTCGCCTCGTCGAAGAGGTGCGATGCTCGTCGCCGCTGATCGCGCCCTCCTTGACAGAAGGGTCCCGGGGCGGGGAGCCGTGAGGGTCGTGAGGGGGATCACAAGGGCGACGCCCGGCTGTCGCGCAACCTTCTGACGGCCCGGCCGATCACACCGGTGTACGCACGCACGGCCGCGTCACGCTCGCCCTCGTCCCGCCGGGCGGCTGCCGTACGGCCGGGCTCCATCGGGCTCCACTGGGAGGGTTTCATGAAGCTCCACCGTGTTCTGGCAACCGCGGCCGTCACGGCCGTCCTCAGCCCCGTAGCCCTGTTCGTGGCCCCGGCCGCGTACGCGACCTCGGAGTCGGCGAGGCCGAGCGCCGAGCCGTCTCCGACGTATACGCGCCCGACGTTCTGCTCCGGCATCCCGGACGAGGAGCGCGGCAAGACGTCGCTGCGCGGACTCCCGGGCACGATCGTCGCCGGGTCCGGCTGGCACGAATTCGCCTACCGCGTGACCAACGTGTCCACGATCAAGGTGATGGAGACCGACGTCTCCCTCTACCTCGGCACCGGCGACCCGGAGATCGACGATGTCGCCCAACTCGGCGTCACGGTCGAGTGGTTCGACTCGGCCACCGGACAGTGGAAGGCCATCGAGGGCGAGGGCTCCGACGTTCTGGACAACGAGGAGTTCGCCACCGTCGGGACCCTCGCACCGGGCGAGTACGCCGATGCAGAGATGCGCCTCAAGGTCAGCGGGCAGGCCACGGCGGGAACCGGCTACTTCTTCACCACCGGCCACTCGTACGGCGAAGACGGACAGTGTGGCTTCGACGACATCAGCCAGTTCGACTTCAGGATCCTCGCCCCCGGCAGCGAACCCGCCGCCGGGGGTGGAGCCGCGGTGGCCATGGGGGCCGGGGCCGTGTTCGTCGTGCGTCGTCGTCAGGCCGGATCCGCCGCGTAGCCTCGCGGCCTCGTAGGCGGCGGGGCGCTCCCTGTCGAGTCCGGGAGGGGCGCCCTGCCTACGCTTCGGCCAGCAGCGGGTCGAAAGCGGTCGAGCGCGAACGACCCGACATGAAGGAGAGGAAGTCCTTCACGAACGCGCTGCGGGAGTACCGCGCACCCTGACCGGTGCCGGCCTCAGCCTCGGCGCCCGCGCCAGTGCCGCTGCCGCTGCCGCTGCCGCTGCCGCTGCCGCTGCCGGCCACGGTGCGCCGGAACGCGGTCCGGAACAGGGACCGGTACTCGTCCGCGTCGATGGACCCGTCGCCGTCCGCGTCGGTGGCGCTGAAGAGCACCTCGGCGACCCTGATCAGCGCGGGCCCCGCCAGGGAGGGGACACCGGCGGCATACTCCTCCTTGCTGATACGGCCGTCGCCGTCCGCGTCCAGAGCCGCCTGGAGTTCCTTCCACCACTCGGCGTACGCGTGGTAGAGCCTGGTCTCCGCCGGTTCGTCCAGGTCGAGGCGGGAGGACAACTCCCGTGCCATGGCGGCGAGATCGGGCCAGTCCAGATAGCCGTCCCCGGTCTGGTCCAGTACCGCCGTGAAGAACTCTTCCGCGTCCCGCTGTGGTCCGGCGCCCTCGGTCGGCCCCGGCTGCGCGGGAAAGGGCGTGACCAGCCGGAACAGGGCACCGGCCCTCTTCATCCGGTCGCGCAGTGCGGTGAGCGCCGCGGCGTGGGGGTTGTCGCTGTCCGGGGACAGGAAGAGCAGGCTGGTGACGTTCTCGGCCTGAATCCAGTTGTCGGGCAGGAAGCGTGCCAGGCCGGCGGCCGTGTAGACGCTCTGCATCAGTGCCTGGGCTCCGGGCGTTTCGGGCAGACCGGCCCGGCGGCGGAAGGGCTCGGGGAGGGACGCCACGGTGATCGTGCCGAGGACCGGTCCGGCGAGCGCGCGACCCGCCGCCCATACGGTGGGCAGGCCGTCCAGCAGAGGCGGCGCCGGGAGATGGTCGAAGAGCTTGTAGAGGATGATGCGCAGGGCCTCCGTGTCCTCCAGCTCCTCCTGGACCATGTGGTCGTAGTACGGCCAGAACTCCTTCAACGTGGGCGGCAGATGGCCGGCCTGATCCCCCAGGACCGCGAGGAACGCCTGGAATTCGGCATAGAGCCGCTCCATGGTGATCCGGTCGAGCGGCTGCCCGCTCAGTCGGCACATGGTGACGGAGCTCTCGAACAGCGTCGCGACCACCCACGCGCGGACCTGGGGGTCCATCGCGTCGTACGGCCGGTTCTGTGCGTCCGTACCGCTCAGCCGCGCGTGCAGGCGGTTGAGCCGCGCCGCCTCCCTGTGCCGGGTCTCGTCATCGGCGCCGAACATGCGATGCAGGCTCACGAGGGTGTTGCGCAGCCGTCGCCACGGGTGCGCCACGAACGTCGAGTTGTCGATCAGGGCCGCGCCGATCTGCGGGTGAGCGGCCTCCAGGACCGTGGCTCTGAGTACGGCCAGTGCCCAGCGCGGATCGTTGAAGAACCGGTGGAACTGCGAGTCGGGGCCGAACAGCGCTCCGGGCTGTGCTCCGGGCTGTGTCTCAGGAGCCGGAGCCGGAGCCGGGGCCTGGGCCGGCCGCGCGGGGTCACCGTCGTGACCGGCGGCCTCGGAACGGGGGTGCTGGGGGCGGCTGCCGCCGGTGTCCGTCACGGGTGGGGTTCTCCGTTCGCTCGCGGAATCACGCCGCCGAAGCGGCGGTCGCGTTGCCGGTAGGTGTGCAGGCACTCCAGGAAGTGCGGCGCGTGGAAGTCGGGCCAGAGCACCGGCGGGAAGATCCACTCGGCGTAGGCCACCTGCCAGAGCATGAAGTTGGAGATGCGCTGTTCACCGGAGGTCCGGATGACGAGGTCGACATCGGGGGTGTCGGGGAAGGGCAGATGGGCCGCGAAGTGCCGCTCGTCGACGGCATCGGCGGACACCCCGCTGCGGATGAGGGATCGTGCCGCCTCGACGATGTCCCTGCGTCCGCCGTGGTCGAACGCGACGGTCAGCGTCATGCCCCGGTTGGCGCCGGTCAGCGTCATCAGGTCGGCGAAGTCCCGGGCCAGCGGTGCGGGAATCCGCGGGTCCGCCACCCCGAGGAACCGGCAGCGGATGCCGCGCGCGTGGAGCAGCGCGGCGTGTTTGCGCACCACGCGACGCACCAGTCGCATGAGGAAGTCGATCTCGCCGCTCGGGCGCCGCCAGTTCTCGGTGGAGAACGCGTACAGGCTCAGCCACTCCACCCCCGCTGTGCGCGCCGCCTCGATGACGTCGATCACCGCCGTCTCCGCGGCGCGGTGGCCCGACGTACGCGGCAAGGCGCGCTGTGCCGCCCACCGGCCGTTCCCGTCCATCACGCAGGCGACATGGCGCGGCACGCCCCGCTGACGGCTCTCACCGGCCGGGCGACGCGCGGGCGCGGGAGCCGTCGAAGGGGCAGGAGCCGTCGAAGGGGCGGAAGTGCCGCGGTCTCCCTCAGCCGTCACCTGTGCTCCCCCGAACCGTCACCACTCACTCCTCGCCGCGAGACTCACTCCCCGCCGCGAGCGCCGCTGAAATGGACCCTCAGCAGAGTGCCGGTACCTCGGCACGGCCGTATCGCACTCTCCGCAGATTCACCCGCAGTACGCACGTCCGATTGTGCGACCGCCTCACGGCGGGACCGCTCCGGCCGTCGCGACCCTGGAGCTGCCCGCTGTGACCGGGACGCCCCGGACGTGGCAGGGCGCGCCTGCGACAATCGGAGGGACGCTGGTGTACGGCGGAGCGCGCCGTGCCGTGGACGAGGGGGATTCCGTGCCGACGACGTCCGAGCCGTTGCGGAGTATGGGGTTTCTGACCATCGGGCTGTTCGACGAGGCCGATCCGGGGCGGGGCCACGAGTCGACGCTCGCCGTCATCGAGCTGGGTGAGCGGCTGGGGTTCGACAGCGCGTGGCTGCGGCACCGGCATCTGCAGTACGGCATCTCCTCCCCCGTCGCCGTGCTGGCGGCGGCCTCCCAGCGCACCAGCCGTATCCAGCTGGGCACCGCCGTCATCCCGCTGGGCTGGGAGAATCCGCTGCGACTTGCCGAGGATCTGGCGACCGTCGACATCCTGTCCGGAGGCCGCCTCAATCCGGGGGTCAGTGTCGGTCCGCCCATGCGGTACGAGCGGGTGAAGCAAGCGCTCTATCCCGACACCGCCGACGCCGAGGACTTCGGTTACGAGCGCGTGCGGCGGCTGCTGGCGTTCGTGCGTGGGGAGCCGGCCAGCGAGTTCAGGGGTACGGAGGGCATCGAGGCGTTCTCCGACCGCGTCCAGCCGCACGCCGCCGGCCTGGCGAGCCGTATGTGGTACGGCGGCGCCGGTCTGCGATCCGCGCGCTGGGCGGGCGAGCAGGGTATGAACTTCCTGACCAGCAGCGTCGTGAAGGCGGAGGAGTCCGAGGACTTCGCCGCGACCCAGCTGTCGCACGTCCGCGCCTTCCGCGCCCATCACCCGGACGGCGATCGCGCCCGCGTGTCCCAGGGGCTCGTCGTCATCCCCACCGACAGCGCCTCGCCGGAGCAGCGCGCGAAGTACGAGGAGTACGCCAGGCAGCGGCTGCCGCGTACCGCCACGCCACAGGGGCCGGCCCGGCTGATGTTCGCGCCGGATCTCGTCGGAAGCTCCGCCGAGCTGGCTGAACAGCTCTATGCCCACGCCGCGTTCCAGGAGGTCGACGAGGTCGCGTTCGCGCTCCCGTTCACCTTCGACCACGAGGACTACGTACAGATCCTCACCGACATGGCCACCAAGCTCGGCCCGGCTCTGGGCTGGCAGCCGTCCCCGTGGGCCCGGCCCGCCTGAGGCGTCCGAGTCGTCTGAGGCGTCCGAGGCGTCCGAGGCGTCCGAGGCTCAACTCCCCGCCCGACTGGGGCATGGGGGGGGCTCCCCCCTTCACCGGCGCCGAATCGCCGTGTCGGCGCCGGAAACCCGAGTTTCCGCCAAGTCCGGGTTTCCTGCCCGTTTGCCCCGTCGAAGCGCCCGGTTGGCCCGTGTGGAGGGACCTGACCTCCGAGTCGTCGGCGGGGCCGGGAGACGGGGCGGGCGGAGGGGGTAGGGGCCGCACGGGGGTTCCGGGGATGACGGGATGACCGGGGCGCGCGGCGCCCGTGCGGTCTAGCTGGCAGTTCGGCAATTACCGGCCAGTATGGGCAAGGTGGCGCGTTCTGCTCCAACCAGAACGTCACTCTGCGACCATCAACGCCAACGAAAATCAGCGTCCTGACTGCCGTGGGGGGAGTGGCAATGGGGCTGCTCGGCGATGAGTTGGCGTTCGCGCGTGCGCTGACCGACCGGGAGAACGAGAGCGTGATGGCTCTCGGGAACCGGAAGCGCTTCGCGGCCGACGCCCATCTCCTGACGGAGGGCGACCGCTCCACTCACATCATGATCATACTTCAGGGGTGGGTGACCGTTTCCGTGGCCACGGACCGGGGAGCCACCCGGCTGATCCTGGGGCTGCGCGGCCCCGGTGAGCTGCTCGGCGAGATGGCCGCGCTGGACAGCCATCCCCGTAGCGCCACCGTGCGCGCGCTGGGGCCCGTCGAGGCCCAGGTCATCTCCGGGGACGCGTTCCGCCGCTTTCTCGCGCTGCATCCGCGGGTCAGCGGTCTGGTGATACGCCAGCTCACGTTCCGGCTCCGCAGCGCCGACCAGGAGCGGTCGGCGCTCGCGTCCCTCACGGTCCTCCAGCGTCTGGCCAGCCGGCTCACCGAGCTGTCGCGGGCCGAACCTTCCGGCCCGTACGCAGCGGTCCCCGTAGCGCCCCCCGCCACGGGGACGTCGCCCGCCACGGGGATGTCGCCCGCGGGCACCGTCGTGCATCTGGCCCAGGACGAACTGGCCGCCACCGTCGGCGCCACCCGGGAAGCCGTCGCCAAGGCCCTGCGGCTGCTGCGCAGCCAGCAGATCGTGCGCACGGGCAACCGAAGAGTGGAGATCCTCGACCCCGCTCTGCTCGCCCTCCTCGCGGACGGCCATCAGGAATAACGGAAACGGAGCGGAGAACCGGGCCGGCGTGTGTAAACGGCTACAGACGCCTTTCGTCCCGGCCGCGAGGCTGATGGGGGACGGCAGGCGGACAGAACAGGGGGCACGGGGTGGACGACGACGCGATGGATGTCGCCGAGGCGCGCTACGAGTTGGTGATCAGCGTCGACGCGCGGCGCTCCGGTGAGTACGACGACGTGGACAAGCCACGGATGCGCGCACGGATCTACCGGGTCCTGGAGACGGCCTTCACCCACGCCAAGGTGGGGCGGGACGCCGTTCATATGGAAGACCGCGGCGACGGGGTGCTGCTGTCGGTGGCCGGCCGGATCGCGGTGACCCGGCTGCTCGGGCTGTGGCTGGTGGAGGTGCACGAGAAGCTGCGGGACGAGAACCGCGCCCTGCGCGTACCGCTGGGGCTGCGGGTGGGCATGCATGTCGGCCCGGTACGCCACGACGACCGGGGCATCAGCGGGCGCGCGGTCGATCTCGCCTGCCGGCTGGCCGACTCCTCCGTGGCCCGGCGGCTGCTGGACGCCGAGCGGGCCGATCTCGTGCTGGTGGTCTCGGACGCGCTGTACGAGGACGTGGTCAGCAGCGGCGGCAAGTTCATCGAGCCCGCGCACTACGCCCTGGCCCGGCTGAAGATCAAGGAGGGCGATGTCAACGCCTGGTTCCACCTTCCCGGGCGGCCCGCTCCGGTGATGCCGGCCGGTGATCCACCGCCCGCCGCGGACGCACCACTCGTCGCGGACGCACCGCCCGTCGCGGACGCACCGCCCGTCGCGGATACGCGCGTTGACGACGACGCCACCGCCACCGACGCCGACGCCGACGCCGACGCCGACGACCGGCCCCGTACCCCCCGTGCCCACTACACCGTCCACGGCGACATGTCCCAGCACTCCGACAACGTCTACCAGCAGCCCGTGCACATCGGGCGGATCACCGACTCGCCCCGGCCGCGGAAGGACTGACCCGACATGTCCGACGAACAGCAGGCGGCCGGATCCCCGGAACGCAACCCCCAGCCCGCCGACCAGCCCAGGGCCAAGGCGGACCGGGCCAAGCCGGACAGGGCCAGGGCGGACAGAGGCAGGGCGGACCGGGCCAAGGACGACAGGGCACAGGACAACAGGGCCGGGGACGAGCGGGCCAGGGCCAGGGACAACAGGCCCCGCGCGGAAGAGGGCCGCGCCGACAGCGACCGCGACTCCGGCGGCAGCGACGCCGCGGAGAAGGAGAAGGAAGAGCAGAGCGAGCAGGACAGGGAAGAACGGGAAAAGGAGGAGCGGGAGAAGGAAGAACGGGAACGGGAACGGGAACGCGTCACCGGGCGCTTCAAGGAGCACACCCGCGACCCGCTCGCCGAGGAGCAGGGCGACGACGGACCCACCGATCTGGCCGCCGCCTCGCGGGCCCGCCACTCCACCCGGATGCTGTTCGACACCGGCCGGGACCTGAACAGTTTCGACCGTTCCTTCATCCAGAGCGCCCATATCGGCGATATCCATCTGCGGCTGGACTCCCGCCCGTCCGCTGCGGGGATGCGCAGCGGACCCGTACCCGAGGACGAACTGCGCGGGCTGCGCAGGGTCCATGTGGAACCGCAGGGGTACGTGCGGCTGCGCAGCGCGCTGGTGGCCCGCCGATTACTCGTGCTCGGCGCCGCGCCCGGCACCGGACGTACGAGCACCGCGCTCTCCCTCCTCGACGAGGTCACATCCGGCGCGGGCGCGGAGCCCGGCGCGGGACCCCGGGTGTCGCGGGTCGATCCGGACGGTGGCGTGCGGGGGCTGGCCGGTCTGCTGAGCGGCGACGGCGCGGAGGACCGGCGCGGCACCGGGTATCTGCTGGAACTGGCCCTCACCAGGCCCGGTTCGCTGCCACCGGACGCGATGGACCTGGACGGGCTGGCCGCGGCCCTGGACGGGTGCGGGGCCTTCGCGGTGATCGTCGTGACACTCGGGTCGGCGGCGAACCCGCTGCTCACCGGGCGGTACGGGATGATCTGCCCGCCCGCGCCCACCCAGGAACTCCTCACCACCCGGCTGCGGGAGAAGCTGGAGGAGCGCCGGGAGGAGCTGGCGGAACGCCGGGACGGACTCGCCGAGCGCCGGGAAGGACTGGCGGACCACACCGCCGCCGCCCCCGACGGCGCCCCCGCCGCCGGCCCGGACATGGACGACCTGCTGGCCGCCGCCGAGGAGCTGGCACAGCGCGCGGAGGTCCGCGACGCGGTCGGGCTGAAGGATCTGCGCCCCGCCGAGGCCGGGTTGCAGGCGTCGCTGCTGGCCGGGCATCTGCTGGGGGACCTCTCCTACGACGAGTTGCTGTCCGGCTGCCGGAGTCTCGCCGCCGGCCAGGCCCAGGAGTGGTTCGCCGGGGTGGACCGGGCCCTGGCCGCGCTCCCGGCCGCCGCCGCGGACGGGGGCGCGGGGCGGTCGGGTACGGCGGCGCTGTTCCACCCGGTGGCGTTCCGTATCGCGCTCGCCGTACTCGGCGGGACCCCGCACAGCACCGTTGCCGCAGCCGCCCATCTGCTCACCTGGGAGCTGTCCGTACAGAGCGATCCGGACACCACCCCGGCCCGCCCGCTGTTCTGCGACGACCCGGAATCCGATCTGGCGCTCTCGCGCGCCGAACTGCTCGACGGCCGGGTCGAGGTGGCCGGTGCCGAGGTGGACGCGCGGCTGATCTGGTACCGGGGCTCGGCGCTGCCCGCCGCGGTGCTCGCCGAGATCTGGGACCGGCACTTCCCCGTACGGGCGCCGCTCGTGCGCTGGCTGCGGCTGCTGTCGGACGACCCGCGCCCCCATGTGTGGATGCGCGCCGCGGTGGCCGCCGGGGAGCTGTCCGTCCGGGACTTCGACCACAGTTACGCGGAGCTGATCCGGCCGCTCGCCGAGGCGGCCACGCCCCGCCGGAGGATCTTCGCGGCCACCACGATGGACCAGGCGGCCGGCCATGCCTCGCACCGTGAAGCGGTGCGCAAACTGGTCGGCGACTGGAGCAGGTTCGGGACGAAGTCGCTGCGCTGGACGGCGGCGATGGCGCTCGGATACGGGAACGCCGCGGCCACGACCGACGACGCGCTGGACGCGCTGGCCCGGATCGGGGTCCGTGACGACGGGGACCAGCTGGCGGCGGCCTCGTTCAACGTCGTACGGCTGCTGGCGCTCCCGGACGTCGCGAAGGTGCTGCGGCGGATGGCGGACTGGACCCACCACCAGCGCGAGGCGTACCAGGACCTCGGTCTGGTGACCACCGTCCGTATGGCGTTGACCGGGGTGGACGAGGTACCGGCCGCCGAGCCCGGCTCCCCGCTGGGTGACCGCGGCGACTGGCCGCTCCCGCTCGCCCTCGCCGCCACCCGTCCCGAACTCGTCCTCCCGATGGCCGACTTGCTGTGGACGGCGCTGAACACCCCGCGGTCGAAGGACGTGGCGATGGACGCGCTGGAGGCCCTGATGCGTACGGCCGTGCGCAAGGACGGCACCGAGTGGACCCGGCCGGGGCTGGCGGCGCTGCTGCCCGCGCTGGCGGCCGAGGAGCACGACCGGCGGCGGCTGGACTGGCTGCTGCGCCGCATGATGAACGATCCGGAGAATCCGCTCCCCGACGCGCAGGCGCGCTCCCTCTGGTGGCTCGCCGTCCCGTCGCCGGACCGGACGGGCGAGGAGGAGAGGCATGGCTGAGGACGAGGACGTGGCGGTGGACCGGAGCGGGCCCGACGGCTCGGGCCCCGCGGGCCCGTTCCTGCGGGACTACGCGCCGACGGGAATGTTCCGGCAGACGAGCGCCCGTACCGCCTCGGTGCTGTTCTACCGGAACGGCGGCTACAGCGTGGCCACCGTCTCCGGCGTCCAGCACTACGACAAGCGGGCGTTGGCCCGCCCCTACACCATCTGCGAGATCGCGCTCGGCACGTTCGTGACGACGCTCCAGATGGAGCTGCCGGCCGCGGGCGGCACCACCTTCTTCAAGGCCGAGGTGGACATCCACTGGACGGTGACCGATCCCCATCTGGTCGCCACCCAGGTGGTGACCGATGTCGCGCAGCGGCTCACCGCCCCGACGCTGGAGCGGCTGCGCGAGGTCTCCTCGGAGTTCCCGGTGAGCCAGGCGGAACAGGCCGACCGCGCCATCACCCGGCACTGCGCCGGCGGGCGCTGGGCCGACCTGGGCGCCGAATTCGGCCTGCGGGTACGGCTGTACGTACGGCTGCGGGTGGACGACAAGACGATCGACCACATGGACGACATCCGGGACGCGCATGCCTCGGCCGAGGTGACGCGGGTGCACCAGACCAGGTTCCGGGCCATGTTGCAGGGCGGGGAGCTGGACCAGCTCAGCTACATGCTGGCGGCCGACCCGCAGGCGGCCAAGGACTTCCTGGAGAAGATCCGCCAGGAGGGCAGGCAGGACGAGAAGGACCGCGTCGACCGGCTCTTCGACATGGTCGCCAGCGGCCAGATCCAGTCCAACGACGTGGAGACGCAGGCGCTGGAGCTGCTCAACCGGGGCCGCCGGGGCGTCCAGGGGCCCATCGGCTCCCTGCCGGCCCGCCGCGACACCCCGCGGCTCGATCCGCCGCCGGGCGACCGGTTCACCCCGGACTGGGTGGACGAACCGCCCTCGCGGGCCGGGCACCGGGCCGGCCCGCCGGAGGACGGGGACGCCGTACCGCCGCGCCGCCGGAGCCGCGGCCGGGACGACGGATGGTCCTGGGCGGAGGAGGAGCGATGACCGCCGACGGCGGCGCGCGTACGTCCCCCGACCCGGTCGGGCCCGTGCCGGACGGGGGTCTGCACGGGCACGACCGGGCGGGGGAACGTATCGCCGAACGCCTGCTGAGCACGGTCAGGGAGGACCTCGGCCGGGCCGACTCGAAGGCCGGTGTCCTGCTGTCCGGGGCGCTGGCGCTGCCCGCGTTCCTGATCAGCAGGCACGGCGCGCCCGACTGGCACGGGGTGGCCGACGCCACGCTGGTCGTCGCGGGCGTGCTCTGGGCGATCGCGGTGACCGCGCTGGTCCGGGCGCTCATGCCGCGTACGGGCACGATACGCGGCCAGGACGGGGTGACGTACTTCGGCGATCTGCTGGCCCCGCACGACTTCGCGCGGCTGTCCGCCGAGGTCGGCGAGGCCGGGCGGGACCTCGCCGGATGGCTGCTCATACAGGCCGTGGACGTCAGCTCGATCCTGTCCGCCAAGTACCGGGCCATCCGCTGGGGAGTGAGCACGCTGGCCCCCGCGGCGGCGCTCGCACTGATCTGGAGCCTGACCGCGCGTTGACCCGCGCCGGCGGGCCACCGCGCGCCAGGCCACCACAGGCACACCGCGCCACCGCGCACACGACGCACCACCGCGCCACCGCGCACGCCACGCGCACCGCGCAGACCACGCAGAGACGAAATAAGGGGACGGCCGTGGGAACACTCAGGGGAAGAGAGCGGACAAGAAAGGGCTGGGCGCGCCGCGGCGCGGTCTCCGCGCTGGGCGGCGCCGCGGTGCTCGTGTCCCTGCTGGCGCCCGCCGGTCCCCGGCCGGTACCGGCGGCGGCGTCGGAACCGGCCTTCACCTCCGTCAACTACGCGGTCGCCGTGGACGAGTCCGCCAGTCTCGCGCCCGAGGACATGAAGGCCGAGAAGGCCGCCGCCGCCCGGATCGCGCTGGGTGACGTCTCCTCGTCCTCGAACGTCACGGTCTTCGGTTTCGCCGCCGCCGAGTCCGACGGCCAGCGCGCGGTGGACCCGGTCTGCCCGCGCACCACGCTGGACAAGCCGGGGCGCGAGTCGGTCGGCGCGTGCGTGGACAAGCTGCGCAGCCGCAAGAAGAGCGAGGGCACCGGCACCGACTTCCCGAGCGCGATACGGCAGGGCGTGCACGACCTCAGCACCGGCACCGACCCGTCGGTGCCGCGCGTGCTGTTCCTGCTCACCGACGGGAAGATGGACGTCAGTGGCAGCCCCAAGTACGGCGATCCCGCGCACCGCGAGGCCGAGGGCGAACGCCAGCTGGAGCTGGAGCTGAAGAACGCGGCCGAGCAGCAGGTCCAGATCTGGCCGCTCGGGTTCGGTCCCGCCCCGGACAGGAAGCAGCTCGACCGGATCGCCGCGGGCGGCTTCCAGAAGGGCTGCGTCGAGCTGCCCTCCGCCCGTCCGAAGGCGAGCAAGGTGTCCGGGGCGAAGGACGTCGGCCCGATGCTGGAGAAGATCTTCGCCGCCGCCCACTGCCTGCGCTACGAGCGGGGCCCCAGCAACCGGCCGCCCGCCACCCTGGAGATCGGTATCTCGCCGCTGGCGACGGTGGGCAGCATCGTGGTCGACAAGGGCGACCCCGAGGTGACGGTCACCTACCTCGACCCGAGCGGCCACGAGGTGCCCACCTCCGGGTCGTACCGCGCGTCGCGGTTCGAACTGGCGGGCGCGGGCGGCACCGTCGAGGCGCTGAAGATCGTCGACCCCGTCCCCGGCATCTGGAAGGTGAAGGCCGAGGCACCCGAGGGGCACCGCTCCCTGCCCGTCGGCGTCAGCGTGCTGTGGCAGGGCGAGCTGCGCGGCTCCATCACCATGGACCCGCCGTCGCCGCGGGCGGGCGAGAAGACCACGGTGACCATGCGGTTGCAGACCCGCGAGGGGTACGAGATCAAGGACCCGGACGACTACGCGGGGCTGCGGGTCAGCGGTGAGCTGACCGGCGACGGCTTCGCCCCGGTAGCGCTGGACCTCACCGACGACGGGAAGGGGACCGACCCGGACGGCAGCGACGGCTCCTTCACCGGTTCCGTGAAGATCCCGAAGAGCGCCGACGGCGCGCTGAAGGTGAGCGGCACCCTGACGGCGTCGGGACTGAGCGCCGACACCCGCAGCGAGACCGGCCAGGTCGCGCCCGGCGTGCTGCCCGTCACCACCGCGCTCACCCTGCCCGACGCGGACACCCATCCCGGCTCCTCGGTCACCGGCACCCTGGCCGTCCACAACACCAGCGACACCCCGCACACCCTGCGGCTGTCCGTCGCCGACATCCAGGACGGGCTGCTCTCGGTCACCCCGGCGGAGATCGAGGTGAAGCCCGGCGAGTCGGGGACCCGGAAGGTGACGGTCGAGGTCGCCCCCGAAGACGTCTTCGGCGACCGCCTCGGCGACGGCGGACTGCGGCTCGGCGGCACCGTCACGGTCGTCGACACCACCGACGACGACCGGACGCTGGTGCGCTCCCCGCTCTCGGTACAGGTGACACCGGAGCCCGGGATCTGGGAGAAGTACTGGTGGGCGTTCCTGTCCGCCGCCGTCGTGATCGTCCTGGCCGTCCTCGCGGTCCTCGCCTGGCTGCGCCAGCGCCGCACCCGCAGGGACCCGTTCGGCCTGGTGCTGCGCCTGCTCTCCGAGACGGGCGACATCCTCGGCGAGCACCCGGCCGGGCACGGGCACAAGCAGTGGTACGAGTTCGCCGTCGTCGAACCCCACCGCAGCCCGCGCATCGAGCGGCGCAACCACGGCCCGTACGCCGTCCAGCGCAGCCCGGAAGGCGGCGCGGTGCTGCGCGAGCGCGGCGGCAGGCGGACCCGGCTGCCCGCCAACGGGCAGGTCCCGCTGACGGACTCGCTGAGCCTCGCGCTCGGCGAGGAGACCCGTACCCGCACGACCCGTACCCGCACCACCCGTTGGACACGGCCCTCGCGGTCGCGGACCACCACGCCCGGCACCACGCCCACCACCACCCCCGCGACCGGTGAGGGCGGGAGTTCGAGCACCTACGACTCGTACCTGTGACACGGACAGCGCGTCGCGGCCGGAGCGCCGCGACGCGCCGGAAGTCCCCACACGCGAATCCACAGGCGTGAATCCACAGGCATGAATCCACAGACGCACCGAGGACGAACCGGCCGCAGGTACGGCCGTGAGCGGGAGGAAACCTCATGAAAATCTTCCAGCCGATGCTCTTCGTCGGCCTGGGCGGCACCGGTGGCCTGGTCGGCGCCGAGCTGGAACGCAAGCTGCGCGCCGAACTGTGCGGTCCCGACGGTGTCGCGCTCAGCCATCTGAGCGGCCACGCCCCCTACCAGCTGCCCGACTGCCTCCAGTTCGTGTACGCGGACTACAGCGAGTCCGACCTCCAGCGGCTGCCGCAGTTCAACGTGGACCCGTCGCTGCGGGCCGCGTACGCCCGTACCTCCCGGGCCACCCACAACCTGCTGCCGAACTTCGACAGTTCACCGGAGGTGACCAAGATGCTGCGGGCGAGCCTGCGCGACGAGGTCGCCGACTGGCTGCCGCCGCGCATCGACGAGCCGAAGGTCACCCCGCTGCACAACGGCGCGGGCCAGCTGCCCACCGTCGGGCGCGCGGCGCTGTTCGCCACGCTCAGGCACAGCCTCACCCCGGTCCTCGAACCCCTGCTCCAGGCCATCGACGCGATCGCCAGGTCGGCCGGCGAGCTGAGCGAGCTGGGCGGCGGAAAGGTCACCGGCTGCGATGTGTTCGTCGCCTTCTCGGTGGCCGGCGGCACCGGCGCCGGGATCTTCCTGGACTATCTGCACCTGATCAACTACGCGTTCCAGCTGCGCCGCTTCGACGGGGTCAAGATCTACCCGCTGGTCGTGATGCCGTCCTCGTTCTCCTCGTCCGCGGGCGGCGGCCGGGAAGCGGAACTCAACGCGGCCCGCGCCCTGGTCGATCTGTTCCGGCTGGTGGACGGACAGAACGCGCCGACGGAGGGATCGGAGATCGGCGACCTGGACCATGAGTCCGGGCTCGGCATCCACTACCCGGGCATGCAGCCGATCCGGCTGCGGACCGGCATTCTGCCCACGGCCTTCCTGTTCAGCCCGACCGCGGGCATCCGCCAGGACGATCTGCGCCGCTCCATCGTCTCGCTCGTGATGTCGCTGATCGGCACCGAGCTGGGCGACGGCCGCTCCCGGGGACGGTCGACGGCCGCCGACGACGACTTCCAGACGTTCGCCGCGAGCTTCATCAACCGGGGCGTGCACCGCAGCGCCCTGTCCCCCACCGGCATCGGCAGACAGGGCGTCTCCACCAGTCTGGTGGCCTCCATGACCGCGCCCATGGACCAGCTGGCCGACCTGGTGGCCGGCCGGCTGCTGCGGGAGGCGGTCACCGATCTCGTGGAGCGGCCACGCACCGCGCTGCGCGAGACGGCGGTCCCGATGATCCGTCAGCTCTTCACCGACGCGTACCTCGAAGAGCTGTGGGAGCGCAAGCAGTTGACCGTGCCGGAGCCCGATCCGCTGCCGCGCGGCAGCAGGGCCATCGAGCAGGCGCTGGGCGAGCGGATCGCGGACATGCAGCGGCTGCTGTCCGATCTCCAGTCCATCGCCGACCGCCAGGCCGCGACGATGGCCGACCGGTTCGCCCCGCGCCCCGCCATCGACAAGCTCCTCCAGAGCGTGGACCCCTTCCTGGCCGAACGCGTCGTCAGGGGCGTCCCGGACAGCGAGGAACCGATCGCCCGGCTCGGCTTCCTGGGCATGCTCAACAGCCGCGCCACCGCCCCCCAGCGCCCGCCGGGGGTGACGGAACAGCCGCCCAAGAGCCCGCGGATCAAGGGCCGTCTCGCCGGAATGTCCCCGGCACGCTGGGGCGACGACGACGTACAGGCGGCCCTCCGGGACCAGGACACCTGGTACCAGTGGCGCAGCAGGACCGTGTGGCACGAGGCGTGGCGGGAGCAGCAGCAGCGCTGGCAGTCCCAGGCGGAGGTGGCGGGCACCGACCTCGGGCGGCTGGTGAATTCCTTCCGCAAACACTCCGACCGGGAACGCAAGGTGTCCGCGCAGAAGGGCCTCGAACTGTACGAGGACCGCACCGGCATCTCGTATCTGCTGCCGCCGCAGCGCACCCTCAACCACTTCTACGAGGACCTGGTCACCCGGATGATCCGCAGGGAGGGGCTGCGCGAGAACGACGACGAGGCCACGCTCCTGCTGAAGATGATCGACGGGGACACCTGGCGCCGGGTCCACTCGCTCAGCCGCCGCAGCCCGGACAGCGCGGTGGCGGTCGTCAAGGCGCAGCTGGAGGGCCGGATCACCCGGCTGTTCGCGGAGAGCGGCGAACAGCTGGAGGAACGCCCGCTGCTGCCGCCCATGAGCACCCTGCTGGCCGCCGCCGCGGGCGACACGGACGCCACGGACCAGGTCAGCAAGGAGGCGCTGGAACTGTTCGGCCGCAAACTGACCGGGCTGCTGCCGGTCGGCTTCACCCCGGAGGGCACAGGACCGCTCCGGGCCCTCGTCACGTACCCGCGCGTGCAGGCCGTGGAGGAGGTGCAGGAGTACCTCGGCAAGGCGCTGCGGCTGCCCTCCGACGCCAAGAACTCCGTGGAGTACCGGGGCGTGGAGAGCGACTCGATCACCGTGGTCCTCTTCCGCAGCGAGATGAGCCTCACGCAGGTGCCGGAGGCCCGCAAGGTGCTCAGGCAGTGGGCCAGGGCGAAGGATTCCGAGCAGGCCCAGGACGTGCTGCGGTGGCGGCAGCGGCTCGGCTTCCGGGACAGCTGGATGGTGAGCAGCGAGGACGACCGCCGCACCATCCTGCACCGGCTGCTGTGCTGCATGTGGAACGGCCAGGTGGACGTGGTCGACGGCGACTCCGCTTCGCCGGGCCGGGTGCGGCTGCGGCTGTTCCCCGAGACGGGCGAGAACGTGCCCGGCGTACGGCTGCGGCTGGGCGACTTCCCCGGCGGTGTGTCGAGCTGGGCGGAGCTGCTGCGCTCGTACGAACGCTGGACCGTGCTCGACGACGAGCGGACCGTCGAGGACTACTGCCGCGAACTGATGGGGACCCAGCCGGTCGGTCTCGCCAGGAGCGGCACCGATCCGCATCCGCTCTTCGTCGAACTGGTCGAGAAGATCGCCCCGCGCCAGCTGGAGCTGCTGGAGGACCGCCGGGAGCGCGGCGGCGAGCGGGTCGAGGGATGGGTACGGCCGCTGTGGGAGTTCTGGGCGGAGACGCTGCCCGCCGCGCTGGACACGGAGTTCGGGGACCAGCGCGCCATCCAGCCGACGCTGCGGACGCTGCTGGAGCACGTACGCGGCGGGACGCCGAAGCCGCGCGTCCGCAAGGAGCCTCCGGAACCCCGGCGCGCGGTGGCCGATGACGACGACTGGGGCACGGCGCCGCGCGCCTCGGCCGACGCGTACCCGGCGGGCGGCGGCCGTGAGACACACGGCGACCGCGACGGATACGGCGACGGGGACAGGTACGGCGGCGGTGACGGGCACGGCGAGCGCGAGGCGTACGGCGACCGCGACCGCGACCGGAACGGTGACCGCGACGGATACGGCGAGCGTGAGGCGTACGGCGACCCCGACCGCGACCGCGACCCGCGTGGCGACCGCGACGGATACGGCAACCGCAACCCGGGCGGCGGCCGTGATCCGGGCGGCGGCGGCAACCCGGGCGGTGGCCGCGACGGGTACGGCGATCGCGACTCGTACGGAGGTCGCGACTCGTACCGCGATCGTCCCCGGCGCGCCTCCGGGGACGGTGCCGACGGCCGTTCCGGCGGCGCGGACCGGCCCTCCGTGCCGTGGGACGACCCCGGCGACCCGGGCGATCCCGTCGATCCCCGCCGCCCGTACTCCGGCGCGGACCCCGATGCCCGCGACAGAGACCGCGACGGCGGCCTCGACCGCGACCGTGACGGATCCCGCCGCAACCCCTGGGACGGTGACGCGGAATGATCACGCAGGAGGAGATCGCCACCGTCGTCCATCTCGACCTGCGCGCCGGGGCGGCGGAACTCGACAGCCCCCCGGTCCTGCGGGCCAAGGTCGCCAGGCAGCTGGGCCTGGCCGGGCTGCCGGAGCCCGACCACCCGCTGTTCCTGGTGGTCGACACCCCGGCCGGGCTGACCGACCATCAGCGGCAGTACGAACTGATCACCGCCTACCGGGCCGTGGGCGAGGTCCGGATCCTCGTCCTGCTGGTGGGCAGCGCGCCCGGTTCGTACGCCGGTGAGAACGAGGCGTTCCAGCCGGACCGGCGGCTGCTGCGCCCCGCGCTGCTGCGGGGCTCCGGTATCGGCCTGCTGTGGGCGGGCGATCTGCGCTCCGCCCGTACGGCGCTCGAACAGCCGGCGCCCGACGACCCGGACGCGCTGGCGGTCCTGGTGGATCTGCTGTCGGTACCCGATGTCTTCCTGCGGGTGCTCGACGACCTCGGGTCGCTGCCCGACGCCGTCGCCGCGCCCGGGGTGCGGCTGCTGGAGCAGGATCTGCCACCGGAGGTGCGCGACCGGGCCTGGCGCGACGCGCTCACCCGCTTCGCGGGCGAGGACGGCCTCGCGGGCGGCGACGGCTTCGCGGGCGGTGACGGCTTCGCGGGCCAGGACGGCCTCACGGGCGGCGACAGCTTCACGGGCGGCGGCGGACGCGTACCGGACCTCGCGGTGACCACGTGGTCCGGCGTCGATCTGCCGGAGCCGCTGCGGGGCCTGGTGACGGGCCGGGGCGGCCCCGACCAGCGGCACCGGGTGGCGGGCGGGGTCGCGGACGACGCGTACCGCGCCTGCGCGGACGCCCTCGCCGACGCCGAGGACGCGCAGGCCGGGCTGCGTTCACTCCCCGGGCTGCTGAGCGGCGCCCGCAGGGAGGCGTTCGAGGCGGACCTCGACCAGGCCCGCCGGGCGCTCGACGGTTACCAGGATCTCGTCGGCACGGCCCTGCGCGGTGGCGGCTCCGGAGCGACGTCGTCCGCCGCCGAGGCGGCGGCCCGGCTCGCGGCCCTCGGTCTCCGGGTGCCCTCGGCCGAGGGTGTGGGCGAGCGGATCGGCGAGGGCCTGCGGGAGTTCGCCGGGAAGCTGCTCGGGCAGGGGCTGGCGCTGCGCGCGGTGGCCCAGCGCTTCACCGGGCTGGCGGGGCGGGTGGAGCCGGTGCCCGGTTCCGCGCTGCTGCCGAGGCTCGCCGGCCACTCCGCGGACGCGGTGGCCCCGCGCATGCCGACGGGCGGCGTCGCGGTACCGGGCCCGGTGGTCGTTCCGGTGGCCGCCGCCGCGGGGCTGCTCGGGGCCCTGTGGCAGGGACCGTTGGCGGCGCTGGCGGTCGTCGTACCGCTGGTGTTCATCGCCGTGGCGGTGCTCGGCGCGGCCCGGCTGCGGGGCGCGGGGCGGCCGGGCCACTGGACCGTGGGCCCCCGGGCCGCGGCGGTCGTCGGCGCGGTGGCCGGGGTGGTGGTGGCGTACGTCGCGGAACCCCCGCTCTGGCTGAGCACCGCGGGACTGCTGGTGGGCCTCGGTGCCGCGGTGGAGACGACGCGCCGGCTGTGGGGCGAGGCGGCCGACTTCTGGGCCGCCGGCCACGGGACCGCCGTACTGCGCCGGGCCCTGGACGGGCTCGACGGCCTGCTGGCCGAGGCGGTCCGTGAACACTGGGCCGCCGAGGAACGCCTGTACTGCGCCGACGCGGCCAGGTCCGTCGCCGGCATGCTGCGGGCGACGGCCGCCGCGGCGGACGCCGAGGCGGTGCCCGAGCCGGACAGGCCCGCGGTCGCGGACACGGGCGGCGCCGAACCGGCCGCCGAGGACGACTGGCTGACCAGCGCCTCGGGCCTGGAGACGGATGCCTTCGGCACGGCCGACGACGAGGACACCGACTGGGCGAGCGCGTACGCCTGGGAGGACGGCTCCTCCTGGGACGAACCGGCGAAGACGGAGAGCGCCGCCCGGTCCGCCACCCCGTGGGGGGACCGCACCGCCGGGGTTCCGCGCTGGCTCGACCGCGAGAGCGGCGAGGGCGGTCCCGAGCTGGTCGCCACCCTGGCCGGCGATCTGACGGACGCGGCGCTGGTCGCGATGGCGCCCTACTGGGGCGCCGTCGAACGCGGCCAGGCCGGCACGCTCGCCGTGGGGCGCACCGAGGCACGGGTCCGCGAGCTGCTGTCGACCGCGCGCCATCACCTCCAGCGCAACGGTGTGCTGGCCCCGCCCCCGTTCGCCGCCGCGCACCGCACCCGCACGACGTCGGCGAACCTGCTGGGCACCGACCCGCACCGGGTCGCGGAGCTGGTCGGCGCGGAGGCCGACCGGCGGATCGTGGTGCAACTCTCCTCGCCCGAGCAGGGAGCACTGCTCAGCCGCGACCCGGCGGCGGCGGTCTGGATCAGATTCGCCCCGGAGGCCGTGCGCGGCGAGGTCGAGAACGCCTGGCACACCAGCGGTTCCGGCCAGCCGGAGGAAGCGCTGTGGACCTCGTCGGGGCGGTACGCCGGTCTGATCCGGCTCACCCCGCTGCGGATGGGGGTGGTGGACACGGTCCGCTCGCGCCAGAGCCCCCGGTCCGACCGGGGGGAGGCGTACGGGTCCGACCGGGTGGACGCATACGAGTCCGACCGGGTGGACGCGTACGAACGAGGAGACGCGTACGGACGAGAGGACGGCGAGCGCTGGTGACCAGAGTGACCAGAACCCCGCACCGTAGCCGCTCGACGCACACGTACCGACGAAAGGACGGCGACCGCCGGTGACCAGCACCACCCTCTCCTTCACCGTCCCCTCGGGGCGCCGCCGCACGGCCCCCGTCCGCTTCGGCCGCGAATCCCGCCGCGATCCGCTGCTGCCCCAGTGGATCCGCAAGGGCCTGCTCGACGACGAGGGACAGCAGTGCCTCCAGGTGCGCCTGCCCGCCTCCGCCGCGGCGAACCCGGCGGCGCGCGCGCTGCTGGACGCGGAGGCGGGCACCGCCCTGCATCTGCACCGGGTGCTCGACACCACCGAGTACGCCGCGCTCTTCCCGAAGGTCATCGGCTACGAGCTGGACACCGCCGAGCCGTTCCTGCTGTACGCCGCGCCGCGCGGCGAGCCCGCCGTACGCACGCACGTGATGTCCGCGACCGACCAGCCGCGCTTCGCCCGTGACCTGATGCTGGCGCTGTGTCTGCTGGACGGCCAGGGCCTGGTGTTACGCGGCATCTCGCCCGCCAATGTGCTCTGGGACGGTACGTCGGTCCAGCTCTGGGGCCTGGAGGGAGCGGCCCGCGCCGGACGGCCGAGGACCCGGTGGGGCCGGGCGCCCTACTGCTCTCCGGAACAGCGCGGGGGCGAGGGCTTCGCCGACTCCCGGGACATGGTGTGGAGCGCGGCCCAGGTGCTCTACCAACTGGCGACCGGCCGGGCCGGTCCCGCCGACCGGGCGCCCGCCGATCTCGGCGAACACCGGGTGCTCGCCGAGACGCTGCGGGGCGCCTTCGCCCCGCTGGCGGCCGACCGGCCGACCCCCGACCGGCTGCTCGACCTGCTGGCGCCGGGCGCGGCCCGGCGTATCGCGCTCACCGTGCCCGCCGACGAGACGCGCCCGCACCAGGAGGCGTTCGAGCAGGCGCTGCGCCTCAAGCGGCTGGCGCCCGCTACCGAATCCCACGACGGCCCCGGCCCGGCGGCCGAGCGCGCCAACGGCGAGGTGCTCTGCCCGTACTGCCTGGAGACCATCCAGCTCGACCTCACGTCGCTGTTCGTCACCGACAGCAGGATGCAGTACCAGCCGCTCGACCCCAAGAGCATCGGCAACTCCCTGCGCCGCCAGGACGTCATGCGCGGCGCCGTCCAGAAGTGCACGGCGGACCCGGACTTCCCCGAGCACTTCATCCCGGTGCCCTACCTCACCTACGGCCGGCCGCTGACGGTCGCGATGGTCGGCCAGTCCTCCACCGGCAAGAGCCATCTGCTGACCCAGATGATCGCGGAGATCACCGACGGCGGTCTGGAGCCGTTCGGTCTGAAGTGGCAGTCCGTCAACCCGGAGCAGCACGCGCGGTTCGTACGGGAACGGGTGCAGCCGCTGCGCAACGGCAAGGTCCTCGACCACACCGGCGCCCTCGGCCTGGACGGCTTCGCCCGCTTCGTGGAGTCCCTGCTGATCACCGACGTCCACGGGCAGGTACGGCCGGTCGCCTTCTTCGATCTCGGCGGCGAGGATCTCGTACGGACCGACGCGGCGCTCCGCTTCCTGCTCGGGGTCGACGCCATGATCTTCGTCGTCGATCCGGCGCTGGCACTCCCGCTGCCGCATCTGGACCACGCCAGGGAACGCTGGGGACTTGAGGTGAACCGGGACGGCGATCTGGCCTTCGGCACGGTCCTGGACCGGCTGCCGAAGAGCGGGCCGTATCTGGACGTGGCGGCGGCGATGGTGCTCGGCAAGGCCGATCTGCTGCGGTTCCAGCCGCCCGTGGACCGGTGGCTGGACAAGGCGCCGGCCACCTCGCTCGACCCCGCGCTGATGCGCGAGGAGAGCCAGGACGTGTACGGGCTGCTGCGCCGGCACGCGGGCCAGGCGTGGCTGCGGCCCTTCGACGCGATCCGCCGGTGCACCCTGCATGTCGCGTCGGCCACCGGCGGCCAGGAGGAGCACGGCCGCTATCCGGCGGGGGCGGGACCCCGGCGGGTGCTCGAACCGCTGCTGTCGCTGCTGGCGATGCACGGGCTGATCGACGTGCCGGGCGGCGCGGAGGAGTTCGCCGTGGGGACGGCGCCCGCGATGGAGGCGGCGCCGACGTCGCCGGAGACCGCTGTGGGCTCCGCGGGCTCTGTGGGCTCTGTGGGCTCTGTGAGAGAGGGAGCGAAGTGAACGACTTCGAGGAGCAGCGGCCGTCCCGGCGGACGGCGGGCAGCATGAGCGGGGCGGCCGGCAGCGGTGCCACGGGCTCGGGCTCGGGCTCGGGCTCGGGCTCGGTGCACCAGGTGGTCTTCCGGTGGGACGGCAACCAGGGCCGCCAGGGCACCGGAATGACGGCCGTCGCCCACTCCTGCCCGGCCGGACGCGCCGAGGAACTGGGCCGGGAACTGGGCCCGTTGCTGTGGGTGTCCGGTACGGCGGCCCCGCGGCAGAGCGTCGTACGGGTGCTGTCCCGCGACGGCGACGTCATGCTCGTACAGCGCTGGCCCACCACCGACCGGGGCGGCCGGCCAAGCACCGTCAGCCATGTCCTGATCGGTGACCCGAAGACCCTCAAGACCCGTCAGTGTCTCGGGCTGGCACACGGCGGCTGGGGCAGCCGGGAGTCCGCCGAGAAGGCCGCCGGACGGCTGCGCGCGGTGGAGTCCGCGGAGCTGGACGCGGTGGCGCGCAAGCGGCTGCCCGGGATGCGGCAGCAGCTGCCGACGGTCCGGAACGCGCTGATCCTGGTCACCGCGGAGTGGCTGCGCGATCCGGCGCAGCGGGTGTCGCTGCTCACGGACGAGGCGAAGCAGCCGGGCTGGCCGGACCAGGACGCGGCGCCGCTGGTCTATCTGGGGCTGTTCATGCTCTTCGGTTCCTGGCTGGGCCACGAGTGGACGTTCGCCACGTACGACACGGTCGACACGCATCAGCTGCGGCTGACGTCCGTCCCGCGCTGGGAGCCGGACGCGGGCGGGTCGGGTCCGCTGGCCCGCGTCATGGGGCGCTCACCGGCCAACCCGCAGTTCGAGCACATGGCGGCGGCCCGGCTGGTGGACCATGTCCTGGCACACCCGGCGGACGGTCCGGGAGTACCGCAGCTGATCGACGGGCTCAGGGACGGCGCGGGGCTGGAGTGGGCGCGGCGGCGCCTCCTGCTGAAGGAGATCCTGTACGCCGACCGCCGTGAACCGCCCCGGTCCGCGACCGCCGCGCCCACATCCACACCCACGGCACCGGAGCCGGAACCGGAGCCAGAACCCGCGCCCGTACCCGCACCCGTATCACCACGGGAGCGGGAGCGGGAATGGGAACCGGAACGAGAGCGAGAGCGGGAACCGGAACCGACACCGAGGCCGACGTCGGAGCCCGCGCTCGCCACCGGCTATCCGCTGACCGCCCACGAAGCACGCTCGCTCCACGCGGAGCTGCGCGTCCACCGGCGCGGGAACATCACGCAACGCGGCCTGCTCGCCGACCGGTTGCGCACGCTGTCCGACGAACTGCTCCTGGACGAGCTCCGCTCCGCCGAACTGCCGCAGGACTCCGTGGAACTGCTGCTGGACGAGCTGGGAGGCGACCACCGCGTCCGCGTACGCCGGACGAGCGTCCAGCACGAGCTGTGCGCGGAGGTGCTCCGCAACGGCCTGTACTACACGCCGAACAGGCAGGACGCGGAGCCTCTTTCGAGGACAGCCATGGCCAAACGGGCGGCCGACCTCTTCACCTGGGCCGTCGCCCCCCTGGCCCGCGACGAACGCTATCTGCGCGATCTCCAGGAACTGCTGCACCGCATGGTCCGCGACCGCCACCCCACGGCGGGCAACTGGCTCTGGCAGAGCGTCATCACGCCCGGAAACGGCCTGGCCCCCGATCTGCCGCCCGTCGTGTGGCAGCAGATCCTGCGCGACGTGATCAGCCAGAACACCGCCCCGGCGTCCGCACCCGCCACAGCCCAGGCGCCGCCCGTCACCCACCAGCCGTCCCAGCCACCCCAGCCACCCCAGCCGCCTCAACTTCCTCAGCTGCCGCGAATGCCGCAGACGGTCCCCGGGACCACCACACCCCAGCCGCTCTCCTCCGGCCACCCGGCACCCCCCACCCTCACGACCCGCCTGTCCGAACTGGCGACCAACCCGGGCTGTGTGATGGGAACCGGCATCGGCGTGATCGTGATCGCCGTGCTCATCGGGGTGCTGGTCCTGGTGTGACGACCGCCGCCGCCCTCTTCGGCGAGCGCAGCCCGAACGCGCTGACGAGGGCCGCGATCAGAGCCGCCGCGAACGGGACGACCAGCGCGGCCCGGTACCCGTCCAGCAGGGCCGCCGGCGCGTCCCCGTCGGTGGCGGCGACGTTCACGGCCGTGACCGCCGAGAGGCCGAGCGCGGCGCCGAACTGGAACGAGGTGTAGAGCAGGCCGCCGGCCAGCCCCTGCTCGCGCTCCTCGATACCGTCCGTGGCGGCGATGGTCAGGGGGCCGTACGCGAGCGCGAAGGCCAGCCCGAGGATGATCAGGCTCGGGAACATCGCCGGATACGTCCAGTCGGCGCCGACCGGCAGGAACAACGCGTAGGCGAGCGCGGCCAGCAGCAGCCCGCCGAAGATCACCCTGGCGTTGCCGAACCTGGCCACCAGCTTGGGCGTGAGAGTGGGCGAGAGGATCGCGTCGATGCCGATGACGATCATCGCGAAACTCGTCTGGAGCGTCGACCAGCCGCGCAGCTCCTGGAGGTACAGCACCACCAGGAACTGGAATCCGAAGAAGCCGGCCGCGAACAGCAGCGCGGACAGGTTGGCGCGCACCAGCGGTCCGCTGCGGAAGATGCCCAGGCGTACGAGCGGTGAGGCCGAGCGCCGCTCGACGGCGACGAAGACGGCGAGGAGCACGAGGCCCGCCGCGAGCGTGCCGAGTGTCCCTCCGATCCCGGTGTGGGAGGCGCGTTCGACGCCGAGGACGAGCAGCACGATGGCCGCCGTGACGCTGACCGAACCGGCCAGGTCGACACGTTCTCCGGTCCGGTCCGGCCGCGGCGACCCGGGCAGCAGCGCGAGCGCCGCCGTCAGGACGAGGAAGGACAGGACGACCGGCGCGAAGAACACCCACCGCCAGTCGACCGCGGTGAGCAGCCCGCCCACGACCAGACCGACCGAGAAACCGCCCGCCGCCGTGCCGGAGTAGACGAGCAGGGCCTTGTCGCGCCGCGGGCCCTCCTCGAAGCTCGTGGTGATGAGGGACAGTCCGGCCGGGGTCATGAAGGCGGCGGCGACGCCGGTGACGAACCGCGCGACGATCAGCGTCCAGCCGTCGGTGGCGAACCCGCCGAGGCCCGAGAAGAGCAGGAAGACGGTGAGCCAGAAGACGAACATCCTGCGTCGGCCGAAGAGGTCGGCGGCCCGTCCCCCGAGCAGCATGAAGCCGCCGTATCCGAGGACGTACGCACTCATGATCCACTGCAACTCGCCGGTGGACAGGCCGAGTTCGGAGCGGATGGCGGGAAGGGCCACATTGAGCATGGCCACGTCGATGCCTTCCAGGAAGATCGCACCGCACAGGACGAACAGCACGCCCCAGTCACGCGCACTCATCTGAATTCCTCGATGGTGTAGGGAAGTTCTTGGCTCAGCCACCATCGATCAGGGGCTACGGGGGAACAACGGCGAAGATCGCAACGTTCGTCAAGCCAGGCTTACCGATCCGGCGGGCTCACCGATCCCTCGGGCTCACCGATCCCGCGGGCTCATCAATCCGGGGGCGTCCATGGAGCGCGTTGAACTGGAGTGCTTTCTCATCCTCGCCGAGGAGCTGCATTTCGGCCGCACGGCGGACCGGCTGCGGCTGTCCCGCGCCCGGGTGAGCCAGCTCGTGCAGCGCCTGGAGCGCCGCGTCGGCGCCCCGCTGTTCGTCCGTACGAGCCGCCGCGTCGCCCTGACCGCCCTCGGCCGGCAGCTCCGTGACGACCTCGAACCGCACCACCGCGCGGTCGGGGCCGCCGTCGCACGGGCCGCCGCCACCGCGCGCGGCATCAGAGGAGTGCTGCACGTCGGGTTCTCCGCCCCGCTGGCCGGGGAGATCGTGATGAAGGCCGCCGAGGCGCTGCGCGCCCGCCATCCCGAGCTGGGCGTGGAGATCTGTGAGGTACCGCTCTCGGATCCGTTCGGGCAGCTGCGCAGCGGTGAGTTCGATGTCCAGCTCACGGAGTTCCCCGTACACGAGGACGATCTGGGCGGGGGTCCCACCCTGCTCACGGAGGGGCGCGTGCTGGCGGTCCCCACCGGGCATCCGCTGTCCGCCGACGGGAAGGTGTCGCTCGAAGACCTGGCCGGCGTGCCGTTGCTGACCATCGCCGGTGAACTCCCCGGCTACCGGCTGGAGCAGCGCGTGCCGGCGTGCACGCCCAGCGGCAGACCGATCCGTCGCGGCCCGGCCGTCACCCAGATGCAAGAGGCGCTCATGCTGGTCGCCGGCGGCAAGGGGGCCCTGCTGGCAGCCGCGCACTCGGCCACGTACTACGCGCGGCCCGGTGTCACCTACCTCCCGTTCGCGGACGCCGACCCCATCGGGTACGGGCTGGTGTGGCGGGCCGGGGACGACACCGGGGCCGTCCAGGCCTTCGCGCGAGCGGCGTTCGATGTGGCGAGGGACGCCCAACTCGCCCTCTGATCATCCGCGTTCACCCATACTGATGAATACGGATACTTTCACGGACGTACTGCCCTCCACCTCGCATAGTGAAAACGCATGCACGCCGGTCACAGCCTCACGGAGGGCGCGACACCATGCGTACGGAAGCACTCAACCGGGTCAAGCTCGTCTTCACCCTCTTCGACGTCAATGGCAACGGACACCTCGAAGCCGACGATTTCGACCTCATGGCGACGCACGTCGTCCGGGCGGTGCCCGGCGCCGACGACACCGCGAAGAACGCGATGGTGGCCGCGTTCCGGACATACTGGACGACCCTGGCCGCCGAACTGGACGCCGACCGCGACGGCAAGGTCAGCTTCGACGAGTACACGGCCTGCGTCCTTTCTCCGGAACGCTTCGACGAGGCGGTCAACGAATTCGCCGAATCACTGGCCGCCCTGGGCGATCTGGAGGGCGACGGACTGATCCGCCGGCCCACGTTCGCCGCGCTCATGACGGCCATCGGCTTCCGGCTCGCGAACATCCACGCCCTCTTCGACGCGTTCGGCCCCACGGACGCGGACCGGATCGCGCGGGCGACCTGGGCCGAGGGCATCAGGGACTACTACCACCCCGACAAGGCGGGCATCCCGGGTGACCACCTGGTCGGAGACCCGGCGGTCTGACCCGCCGTACGCGGTGACGTACGCGGTGAGGGGACGGGGTACGGATCCGGCGAGGACGGCCCCGTACTCCGCGCGTCACGGCGTCGCCGCCCTCCGCAGCGCGTCGAGCAGCCCGCGCAGCGCGATCGGGTCCGGGCCCGGTCCCCGTACCGCCGCATAGATCGCCCTGACCGGTTCCGGGTTCCTGACCTTGCGTACGACCACGGCGGGATGGTGGCCGGCCAGCCCCGTGACCGGCACCAGACTGACGCCCAGCCCGGCGGCCACGAAGCCCTGCGCCGTGGCGTAGTCCTCGCTCTCCACCACGAAATCCGGGCTGAAGCCGGCCGCGCCGCACGCCGTGAGAATGGCGTCGAGGCACGGGCCCGGCCACTCGCTGGCGACCCATGGCTCCTCGGCGAGATCGGCCAGTTCGAGCACCCGCTTCGAGGCGAGCCGGTGCCCCTTGGGGAGTACGGCACGGTATGTGTCGTCGAGAAGGTGCACGAACCGTACGCCGTCGACGAACACCCCGCCCCTCGGCCCCCTCGCCCTCTTCGGCTCCCCGTGCTCCCCGCGCTCCCCCCGCTCCCGCGGCTCCCCGGGCTCCCTCGGCCGGACCACGAGCGCCACATCGGCCCGGCCCTCCCTCACCTCCGGCAGCGGATCGTCGGAACCGGTGAGCCTCAAGTCGACCTGTAAGCCCGGGTGTTCAACGCGCAGCTCGGCCAGCGCGGGGGCCAGCAGAGTGGCTCCCACCGTCGCGAAGTAGCGGACCACCACGCGCCCGGTCCGCCCGGCCCGCAGATCCGCCAGCGCGGTCTCCGCCTCCGCGACCTGTCTGCCGATGAGAGCCGCGTACTCGGTGAGCAACCGCCCGGCGTCGGTCGGCCGCACCCCCCGGCCCGACCGTTCCAGCAGCGTGATCCCCGCCTCCTTCTCCAGCGTCGCCATCTGCTGGCTGACGGCGGAGGGCGTGTAGCCGAGATTCCGGGCCGCCGCGGTGACCGAACCACTGGTCACCACCGCCCGGAGCAATTGCATGCGCCGCATATCAAGCATGCAGAAGAGCTTAACGGTGAGTGCAGTTCTTTTCGCTTGTCTTACGACAGCCTCCTGGGACACCGTAAAACCCCCACCCCACCCCCGCTCCGTCCCGCAGGAGGCACGCCATGCTCAGCGGCTCACGCACCACCCTTCTCCGCATGGCCGTTCTGGCCCTGCTGTGGGGATCGGGCTTCCTCTGGATCAAGGTCGCCCTGACCGGGGGTCTGTCACCCCTCCACATCACCGTCATCCGCTGTGCGCTCGGGACCGCGGTCCTGCTCGCCCTGGCGTTCTCCGCCCGCCAGCGCCTGCCCCGCGACCGCGGGACGTGGGGCCATCTCATCGTGGCCGCCTTCTTCTGCAACGCCCTGCCGTTCTTCCTCTTCGGCATCGGCGAACAGACCGTGGATTCCAGCGTCGCGGGCGTACTCAACGCCACAACACCCCTCTGGTCCCTGCTGATCGGCCTCGCGCTCGGCACGGAACGCGGGCTCCGGCCGCTCCGGCTGGCCGGTCTGCTCCTCGGCTTCGCCGGCACCCTGCTCATCTTCGCGCCCTGGCAGCGGAGCGGACTGACCAGTTGGGGCGCCCTGGTCCTGCTCGGCGCCGCCGCCAGCTACGCGGTGGCCTTCGCCTACATGGCCCGCCATCTCACGGGCCGGGACACCGCGCCGCTCGCGCTCTCCGGGGCCCAACTCCTCGCCGCGACGGGCCTGACGACCCTCGCGCTTCCCACGGCACCCGCGGCTTACGGCGGTCCCACCCTCACCGCGGTGATCGCCGTCGTCGTCCTGGGCGTTCTGGGCACGGGCGTCACGTTCCACCTCAACTACCGGCTCCTGGAGACCGAGGGCCCCACCACGACCGCCACCGTCGGCTATCTCCTGCCAGTGGTCTCGGTGACCCTCGGCGCGATCTTCCTGGGCGAAGAGCTGAGCGCCCGCGTCCTCGCCGGCATGCTCATCGTGCTGATGGGCGTGGGTATGACGCGCGGCCGGGAACGCGGCCCGGCGGAGCGCGTGCGCACGGCCTGACCCGCGTACGGCCCGAGCCGCACACGGCCCGATGCTCACACGGCCCAACCCGCGTACGGCCCGGTGTTCACACCGCCTCGCGTCGACCCACCACCGAAAGAACGGATCATGCAGCCCCATTCCCCCTGGCGGATGGCCGACTTCCGCACGCTCTTCACCGCGACCGCCCTCAGCCAGCTCGGTACGAACACCGGCTACGTCGCCGTCCCGCTCATCGCCGTCACCACACTCGACGCGTCCCCCGGCCAGGTCGGAGCCCTCGCCACCCTCAGCACGGTCGCCTTCCTCCTCATCGGACTGCCCGCCGGGGCCTGGGTGGACAGGATGCGCCAGCGGAGCGTGCTGATCGCCGCGGATCTGGCGCGGGCGGCACTGCTCGCCTCCGTTCCCGTGGCCTGGTGGCTCGACGCCCTCACGCTCACGCAGTTGTACGTGGTCGTCGTACTGACCGGCTGCGCCACCGTCTTCTTCGACATCGGCTCGCAGAGCGTGCTGCCGCGGCTGGTCGACCGCGAAGGGCTCGTCCAGGCGAACGCCGCCGTGATGACCCTCATCGCCGTCGGCAATGTGAGCGGACGCGGCGCGGGCGGCGGGCTCGTCCAGTTGCTCACGGCGCCCGTGGCCCTCATATGCACCGCCGTCGCCCATCTGGCCTCGGCTCTCCGGCTCACCGCCCTGCGCCGCGCACCGGCGCCTCCCCCGCACCCGGGGCAGCCCACCCGGCTGAGCGCCCGGATAGCGGAAGGTCTGCGCCATGTCCTCGGCAACAAGGAACTGCGCGCCCTCGCCCTCACGGCGTCCCTCGCCAACCTCGGCTCGCAGATCATCAACACCATGCTGCCGGTGCTGTTCATCCGCGAACTCGGCCTTCCGGCCGGCGCGCTGGGCCTGTTCTGGGCGGTGGGCGGCGCCGGTCTGCTCCTGGGCGCCCGCTGCGCCCGCCCCCTCGCCGCACGGCTCGGCCACGGCCGCGCGCTCGCCGTCGCCGGGCTGTGGCTGGCCCCCGCGGGACTCCTCGTACCGCTCATCGACGACGGCGCCGGTCTGTGGGTGGCGGGTACTGGCTATCTGCTGGCCATGGTCAAGACGGGCATGGACAACGTGCTCGGCGTGAGCCTGCGCCAGCGGATGACCTCGGACGCCCTGCTCGGCCGCATGAACGCCACCTTCCGCTTCCTCCTCACCGGCGCGCTCGCCGTCGGCTCCGCCCTGGCCGGCCTGTTCGGCGAACTGGTCTCCGTACAGAGCACGCTCTGGATAGGCGGCGCCGTCCTGGCGGGGGCGTTCCTGCCGACCTTCCTCTCCCCGGTCCGTACGCGACGCGAGCTTCCCGAGCCGCCCGCCGAGAGCCGGCACGCCGCTCCGGGCCGATGACCGTGCCCACCGTCCTCACTCGTTGTGCAGCACCTTCGCGATCGTCAGACGGGCCGCCGAGCGGGCCGGGACCAGGGCGCCCAGGGCGGCGATCACGATGCCCGTCAGCGCGAGAAGGGCCAGTACGGGGGCGCGCCAGACGTCCGTCATGAAGGCGGGGAGCGAGACACCCGCCGCGTCGGTCATGGCGGGCATGATCAGGCCGTACGCGCCGATGCCTGCCGGGATGCCGAGCAGGCCGCCGACCGCGCCGAGCGCCGCCATCGAGGTCACCACCATCACGCTGACCTGACGCGGTGTCATCCCGAGGGACTTGAGCGTGCCCAGATCCCGCCTCCGCTCGCGGGTGTTGAGGAGGACGGTGTTGAAGACGCCCAGCGCCGCGACCGTCGCGAGGAGCACCGTCAGCGCCGAGGCGGAGCCGATGATGATGACGGCGTCGCGGTTCGTCTCCGGGAGGGCCACGGGGTTGAGCCCGGGGTCCGCCGCCCTGACCGAGGCGTTGTAGGCGGCGACGTCGGTGCCCGGGGCGAGCCGGATCTCGTACTGATTGGCCTCGCGGTCCGGTGCGAACGCGGTCAGCGTCTCCCAGTTGGACCGGAGCAGGTCGGGCATGCCGTCCATGGACTCGCCGACGATGGTGGCCGACGCCTTCTCGCCGCCCAGCATGAACGTGACCCGGTCACCGACGTCCAGGCCGCGCTTCTTCAGGAACGCCGGCGGAGCCACCACCTCGCCCGGTCCTTCCAGCCAGCGGCCCTTGGCGACCGTGTCGCCCAGGGTGTCCGAATCGCCACGGAAGAACTGGCAGCTGACGTTCTCGGTGTACCCGGCGAGTTTGACGTCGATCCACGCGTCGGCGGTCACATGGACCGTGCCCGGCAGCGAGCGCAGCAGGGCTTCCGTCTCGACGTCGCCCTGTTTCGGCGCGGGCTCGCCGAACCGGGGCTTGCCCACGTACACCACGGTGTGTACGTATCCGACCCGCTGCACGGCCTCGCCGTACGCGGCCATCGTGCTGGACAGTCCGGTGGCCAGCGTCACCGTGGTCACACCGAGGACGACGGCCGCCAGGGTCAGGGCGGTACGGCCCGGCCGTGCGAACGGCAGGCCGAGGCCCAGGCTGACCGGGCGCGGCAGCCGGGTGCCGGCGAGCGCGCGCTGTACCCGGCGCCCGCGTCCGGCGCGTGGCGCGCTGCCCGCGCTGATCGCCCTGGCGGCGGACAACCGGTGCGCGCGCAGCGCGGGGACGAGCGCGGCGAGGACGACCAGCACGGGCATGCCGAGCAGCGTCACGCCGTACACCCACGGGCTGATGCCCACCGCGAGGTCCTGGGTCCCGATCCCCATGAAGACGCTCTTCAGCAGGGGTTGTGCCGCGACGCCGCCGAGGAGCGTGCCGGTGACACAGCCGACGGCCCCCGGCACGAGCACCATCACGAGATAGACGGAGACGACCTGGTTCGGTGTGAAACCGAGCGTCTTGAGGACCCCGATGTGCCGGAGCCCCGCGATGACCGCCCCGCTCACCACATTGGCGACGATCAGGACCGCCACCACCAGACCGAGGACCCCGAAGGCCAGCAGGAAGGGCACATAGGCCGCGGCCGCGCGGCCGACGTCCCGCTTGATGCCGAGGTACGACTGCGAGGCGAGCGGCGACGCCGGCAGGTCCGCCGTGGCCGAGCCCAACGCCTTCTCGATCCGGCCGTCCGTGGTGGAGGACGAGCCGGTGAACCGGTAGAGCATCTGCGTCGCGGTCGGGTGCAGGGCCGCGATCTGGTCGGGGGAGACCCAGCCCTGCGCGGACCGGCTCAGACTGCTGGCCCAGCCCACGACGGTGAGTTCAGGACCGCCGGGGACGCTGATCACCGTACCGACATCCCGTTCGGCGCCCAGTGCGTGCAGGACGATCTCCCCGGGGCGGGTGGCCCAGCGTCCGGCCAGGAGGCGCACCCGGTCCACCGGACCGCCCGGATCGGCGCGCCCGACGACCGTGAGGGGGCCGGTGACCGTGCGCGGACCGGCCGGCGGCTCGGATCCCTTGTCAGCGGATCCCTTGTCGTCGGAACCCTTGTCAGCAGGTCCCTTGTCAGCGGCGGCACCGGCGTCGGGGAGGGTGATGACGGCCTGCTCGAACGGACCCGCCGCCGCCTCCACCCCCGGCCGCCGCGCCGTCGCCGCCAGTTGGGCGTCCGAGACCCCTGCCCGGTCGAACGACGCGACGACATGGGCACCGCGCTGCTGCGCGAAGGCGCGGTCGAAGGGCGCCGAGGCAGCTTCGAGCAGTCCGAGGGCCACCACGATCGCCACCGTGGAGGCGAAGACGACGAGACCGATGACGACCGTCTGGATCCTGCGGCGCCGGACGGCCGCGCGCGCGGCGTGCCATACGGCGCTCATACGGTCCGCTCCGAAGACTCCGTACGGTCCGAACGCTCCGTACGATCCGCGCGCATCGTGTGTTCCTTGTGTTCCGTACGCTCCAACCCGCGTTCACCCGCCACCCGGCCGTCCGCGACCTGGATCACCCGGCTCGCGCACCGGGTCGCCATCCGCTCGTCGTGCGTCACCAGCAGCAGCGTCTGGCCTATCTGGTTGAGGTCGAGCAGCAGATCCATCACCTGCTCCCCCGCGCGGCTGTCCAGGGCGCCGGTCGGCTCGTCGGCGAGCAGCAGGGCCGGCCGGTTCATCAGGGCGCGGGCGGCGGCGACCCGTTGGCGCTCACCGCCGCTCAGCACGGCCGGATAGGCGTCGCGCCGGTCGGCGATGCCGAGTTCGTCGAGGAGTTCCAGTGCGCGCTTGCGGGCCCGCGAGGCCGGTACGCCGGTCAGCTGCGCGGCCAGCGCGACATTGTCCAGCGCCGGAAGATCGTCGAGCAGGTTGAAGAACTGGAAGATCATGCCGATCCGACGGCGCCGGAACAGCGCGAGCCCCTTCTCGCTCAGCCGCCCCAGATCGTCACCGTGCACCATGACGGTCCCGGATGTCGGACGGTCCAGCCCCGCGACCATATTGAGCAGCGTGGACTTGCCACAGCCCGACGGTCCCATCACCGCGACCGACTCCCCCGCGCGGATCTCCAGCGACACGCCGTCCAGTGCCGTGGTGTCGCCGTACTCCTTGCGCACATCCGTGAGCCGGACGGCGGCCGCCGCCCCGGCGGTCCGACCTCTGTCGTCTTCGGTTTCGGTAGCCATGGCATGAAGCTTGGAGGAGCGGTACGGGCCGCACGTCCCTCCCCGGAGGTAACCTCCCGGTCGCGTCATCCCACGGATGTACGGTGCTGGACCTGGGGATTGATGCGTGCCACGGGGCCGTCTGCGAAGGTGACATCCGTGGGGATATCCGGGACGGGCGGGCTGATCGCCGCCCTCGTGGCGGCCTGTGCGGCCGTCGGCTGGCTGGGCGTGGCGCTCGTACGGGCGCGCAGGCTGCATCGCAAGGCGCTGGAGGACCGGCGCTGGCTCCTCGAACGCGAACGGGAGAGCGCGGCCCGTACCGCCGTGGACACCGAACGGGCCAGGATCGCGCAGGAGTTGCACGACATCGTCAGCCACAACGTGAGCGTCATGGTCGTCCAGGCGGGAGCCGCCCGCGAGGTGCTGGACACGCTGCCGGACGAGGCCGCCGCGGCGCTGCTGGCCGTCGAGGGCGCGGGCCGTGACGCGATGACCGAACTGCGCCATCTGCTGGGGCTGCTGGCACCGTCGCAGGACGGTGCGGACGGGGACGACGACAGCGCGGGCGCCCTCTCGCCGCAGCCGAGCCTGAGCCGGCTCAGCCCGCTGATCGACCGGATCGCCTTCGCCGGGCTGCCCGTCGAGGTGCGCGTCTCCGGAGAGCCGCGCAAGCTCCCCGCCGGGATCGATCTCACCGCGTACCGGATCGTCCAGGAGGCCCTGACCAACGCGCTCAAGCACGCCGGCGGCGGGAAGGCCGAGGTGACAGTGCGGTACGCGGACCACTGTCTGCGGGTGGAGGTGCTGAACAGCGGGCCGAGCGTGCTCGCCGGAGACCGGCCCGCGCCGAGGGAACCGGCCCCGGAGGAGCGGGGCGGAGCGGGCCGCGGCCTGCTCGGGCTGCGGGAACGGGTCGCCGTGTACGGGGGCGAGCTGGACGCCAGGCGGCGCCTCGGTGGCGGATACCGCGTTCGGGCGCGGATACCGTTGGACCGGCCAGTACCGTTGGACCGGCCATGAGCACCGCCCCCGGCACCCCGCCCCGGCCCCCGTCCACAGCCGAGCCCGCGCCCGCACCCACGCCTCGGCCCGCGCCCGCGCCCGCGAGCGAGCCGGCCCCCCGTGTCCTGATCGCCGACGACCAGGCCCTGGTCCGTACCGGCTTCCGGCTGATCCTCACCATGCGCGGCATCGACGTGGCCGGCGAGGCCGCCGACGGGGCCGAGGCGGTCGAAGCGGCCCGCAGACTGCGCCCGGACGTCGTCCTCATGGACATCCGTATGCCGAACATGGACGGTCTGGAGGCCGCCCGGCGCGTACTGGAGCAGAACCCGGACTGCCGGGTGCTCATGCTGACCACCTTCGACCTCGACCGTTACGTCTACGCCGCCCTGGCCCTCGGCGCGAGCGGCTTCCTGCTGAAGGACGTCACCCCGGAGCACCTCGCCGCCGCCGTGCGCCTCATCAACACCGGTGACGCGCTGCTCTCCCCCTCGATCACCCGGCGCCTCGTCGAACGGTTCGCCTCCGGCGGCGACCGGCCCGGCCACGCGCCCGGACTCCCCGCCGTCCACCGTGATCTCACGGCCCTGACGCCCCGCGAGCTGGAGGTCCTGACCCTCATGGGCGGCGGCCTCTCGAACGCCGAACTCGCCCAGCGGCTGACCCTCAGCGAAGCCACCGTGAAGACCCATGTCGCCCGTATCTTCGCCAAGCTCGCCCTGCGCGACCGTGCCCAGGCCGTCGTCCTGGCCTACGAGACGGGCCTGGTCTCCCCCGGAGGACCCGCCGCGTAGCCGGGGGCCCTCCGGGTGCCCACCGGTCCGCACACCGTACGTACACCCGTACGCCGTGCGCACGCTGGGCTACCCTGGGCCGCCGGAGACCCGCAGGAGCGCGGGGCACCGAGAGCGGAGTGCGCATGCCGGCCGACGACCAGCCGTTCCCGTCCGTGTGGACCCGTCCGCGCAGGCAGCGGCGGGAGCAGCCGGCCCTGAGCCGGGAACAGATCGTCGCCACGGCACTCCAGTTGCTGGACACCGAGGGCATCGACGCCCTGAGCATGCGGAAGCTCGGTACCCGGCTGAACGCGGGCGCCACCTCGATGTACTCGCATGTCGCCAACAAGGACGAGCTGATCGAGCTGGTCGTGGACGAGGTCTACGGCGAGATCGAACTGCCGGACGCCGGAGACCCGGAGCGGTGGCGCGAGGCCGTCACCCGCTGCGCCCACAGCCTGCGTTCCGCGTTCCTGCGGCACCCCTGGATCGTCTCCGTGCTCGGTGAGGTGGGGATGGCCTACCTGGGTCCGAACATGATGCGGCTGTTCGAGAGCCTGCTCACCGTCTTCGAGGAGGCGGGTTTCCCGCTGCCCGAGGCCGACCAGGCCGTGAACACCGTGGTCTCGTTCGTCATCGGGGTGTCCACCAGCGAGGCCGCGTGGCTGACGATGCTCGCCCGCAGCGGTCGGAGCGAGCAGGAGTGGACGGAGCGGCTGTGGCCGGCCGCCGAGCGGGCCGTGGCACCGTACCCGCGCTTGCGCAGGCTGTACGCCGCCCAGCGCGGACAGGACATGGGCGGTGCCCGCGAGGACGGCTTCGACGGCGGACTGGCCTGCGTACTCGACGGCCTGGAGACCCGGCTCGCCCACTGAGCCCCGCGCGCCGGGCGGCATCGGCTTTCGCGCAGAGGCGAGGAATCGTCACTTCGTTGCGATGTCACACATATCGATCACTCCGAATTTTTTGCCAGATCGGGCGACGACGCGGTGTGTCGTTTTACGAAGTCTTGGTCTTCTGTAAATGTGTGCCCGTCAGCACGTCGCCTGAACTCGTGACCGGGCGGGTTCTGGAATGAGGGAGAACCATGCGCTACGGCAACGCCTTGCGAGAAGCGGTCGAATCGCCTCGTACGACACCTCTCATCGGCATCTACGACATGTACTCGGCCTCGATCGCGGCCCAGCACTACAACGGATTCTTTGTGTCCGGCTTCGGATTCGCCGCTTCCCATTACGGGCTGCCGGACATCGGTTTCATCGCCTGGCCCGACATGGTGGCCTTCGCGGAACGGCTCCGTCTGGCGTTCCCACGCCATCACATGCTTGTCGACATCGACGACGGGTACGTGGACCCGGAAGTCGCGTGCCATGTCGTCCAGCGGCTGGAGCGCGCCGGGGCCTCGGGGGTGATTCTGGAGGACCAGAAGCGGCCACGCAGGTGCGGGCACGCGGACGGGAAGCTCATCCTGCCGCTGGAGGAGTACCTGGCCAAGCTCGATCTGGTGCTGCGCAGCAGGGAGGAGATGCTCGTGGTGGCGCGTACGGACGCCACGGAGGAGTCGGAGATCGTACGGCGCGCCGCCGCGCTGGCGGAGACGGACGCGGATGTCGTCCTCGTCGACGGTGTGCGGAGCGTGGAGTGGATTCGTAAGATCCGCTCGGTCGTCGGCGACAAGCCGCTGCTGTTCAACCAGATCGCGGGCGGAAAGTCGCCGAGGCTCTCCCTCTCCGAACTCTCCGACCTGGGCGTGAATCTCGCCATCTACAGCACGCCGTGTCTTTTCGCCGCGCACGGCGCGATCGACGGCGCGCTGGTCGATCTGAAAATGGCCGACGGCCGGCTGCCGGACACCAGGGAGACGGGGGCGATCGGGGTCAAGGGATCGACGGAACTGCTGGAAAAGAACATCAGCAGACACCACGACAGTCGCGTTTCGGTGTCGGTGTGACCACGGGAATTCCCTCTTGTCATCTCATTTCCTTCGGTCCGGCACCGGCCGGCACCGTCTTCCGAAGAAATCACCCCTTCTGAGGGGAGTCTCCACGACGAGTGTCCTCGTCGCGGCGACGACGAGTGTCCTGTGCGGTGCGGGCACCGCACAGGCCGACGACGACGAGCCGGAGAAGTCGGGGCCGGTCGCCGGACGCAACGTCGGTCTGCTGGTGGTCGACAACTCCCATGCCGACTCGTGGCTGGAGGTCGACCGGACGCTCAACATGCTGTTCAGGAGCAAGGGCACGGCGGGCAGCGACCACGACGGGGGTGGTGGCGCCATCGACGTCCAGACCGGGAACAACGGGACCGGAAGCGGCGACCCGACCGGGGCCTGCTCGTGTCCGCGCCCGTCCTCCGGGTCCGACACGTCACCCGCGCCGTCCTCCGGCCAGTCCCCCGGCTCCGGCTCGGGTCCGGGCTCGGGCGCGGGCGCGGGCGCGGGTTCCGGCTCGGGTGGTGTGATCGAGCAGATCGGGCAGATCGGGCATCCGCCGTACCAAGGCGAGAACGGTGAATGACGTGACCTCTAAGTCCTGGCTGACGTCGTCCTGGCTGATGTCCTGGCCAGGCCGGCTGGGAAGGGCGGTCGACCTCTATGTCGTCGCCCTTCTCGGCACGGTCGTGTTCGCGGCGCTGCTGCCCGCGACCGGCCGGGCGGCCGTGGCCGTCGGCGGTGCCGCCGATCTCGCCATCGCGCTGCTCTTCTTCCTCTACGGCGCCCGGCTCTCCACCCGCGAGGCGGTCGACGGTCTGCGGCAGTGGAAACTCCATCTCGTGGTGGGGGCCAGTACGTTCGCGCTCTTCCCGCTGCTCGGGCTGGCCGTGGGCGGGCTCGTACCGTTCCTCCTCACCGACCAGCTCTACACCGGCCTCCTCTTCCTCTGCGTCGTTCCCTCGACCGTCCAGTCGTCGATCGCGCTGACCTCCACCGCCCGGGGCAATGTCCCGGCCGCCATCTGCGCCGGTACGTACTCCAGCCTGTTCGGCATGGTCGCCACCCCGCTGCTCGCGGCGTGGCTGATCGGCTCCACCGTCAGCTTCTCGGCCCACGGGGCGGTGGCCATCACCACCCAGCTCCTGCTTCCCTTCGTCGCCGGGCAGTTGCTGCGCCGCTGGATCGGCGGGTTCATCGGACGGCACAAGAAGCAGATCGGCCTGCTGGACCGGTTCTCCATCCTCCTCGTCGTCTATACGGCCTTCAGCCAGGGCATGGCGGAAGGCATCTGGCGGCAGATCACCCCGGCGCGGCTGGCCGGTCTGGTGACGCTGGCCGTGCTTCTGCTGACGGTGGCTCTCACGGTGACCTCGTTCGCCGCGCGACGGCTGGGGTTCAGCAAGGAGGACCGGATCACCATCGTCTTCTGCGGCTCCAACAAGAGCCTGGCGACGGGACTGCCCATGGCGGCGGTGCTGTTCGGGGCCTCGGCGGGCCCGGTGATCCTTCCCCTCATGCTCTTCCACCAGGTGCAGCTGATGGTGTGCGCGGTCCTCGCGGGCCGCTGGGGCCGCCGGCCGCTGGAAACGGCGCCCGACCCGTCCGACCGGACCCCCGCGCAGACGTCCCGCGCCGTTCCCGCGCGGGAGACGGCCCGCTGACCGCCGGGTACCGGTGCTTCCCCGCCGGGAGCGGTTCCCCGCCAAGGCGGTTCCGCTCCCGGAGCGGCTCCGCCCCCGGAACACTTCCGCTGTGAGAGGGATTCCGGAAAAATCTTCGCCAGTCCGTCCCGTGAGCTGTCGAGAACGCGCGACCCGCTCCGACGTCCCCTGTGAGAGTCGCCCACAAGGGGTGACGGCCTACCGAGGAACAGAGGAGACGACATCATGAAGTACCTGGTGATGGTGCAGGGCGCGCAGGCCGACTACGACGCGATGGCCGGCAAGGCGTCCGCCCACAGCCCGGCCTGGAACGAGGACGATCTGCGGGCGATGTTCTCCTACATGGAAGAGCTCAACAACGACCTCGCCGAGAGCGGCGAGATGGTGGACGGGAACGGTCTGGCCGAGCCCGCCGCCACGCGCGTCGTCGGAGTCGGCGACGACGGCCGGTCCGTGATCACGGACGGCCCGTACGGCGAGACCAAGGAACTGCTCGCCGGCTACTGGGTACTGGACTGCGAGAGCCTGGAGCGCGTGACGGAGATCGCCGAGCGCTTCCTGCGGTGCCCGGCGCCCGAGGGCTCCCCGGTCTACCCCGTGATCATCCGGCCCATCCCGGACATGGGCGGGGGCGACGTGTGAGACGTACGGCATGAGGCCCGGAACGGAGATCGAGGACCTGCTGCGGCTGCACGCGCCGCAGGTCCTCGGCGCGCTGGTACGCCGGTACGGACACTTCGGCGCGGCCGAGGACTCCGTACAGGAGGCGCTGCTCGCGGCGGCGCGGCAGTGGCCGGAGACAGAGGTGCCCGCCAACCCGCGCGGCTGGCTGATCAAGGTCGCCTCCCGGCGGCTCGTGGACCAGCTGCGCGCCGACGAGGCACGGCGTCTGCGCGAGGAGACGGCCGCGGCGCTCGCACCGCGCGACGCGTTCACGGCGCCGCCGCCCGGTGAGAGCCGCGCGCCGTCCCAGGACGACACCCTCACCCTGCTCTTCCTCTGCTGCCACCCCGAACTGGCCCCGGCCGCGCAGATCGCCCTCACGCTGCGCGCCGTCGGCGGTCTGACCACGGCCGAGATCGCCCGCGCCCATCTGGTGCCCGAGGCGACGATGGCGCAGCGGATCAGCAGGGCCAAGCGGCGGATCAAGGGGGTGCCTTTCCGGCAGCCGGGGCCCGAAGACCGGGACCAACGGCTCGCGCCCGTGCTCCAGGTGCTCTATCTGATCTTCAACGAGGGGTATACGGCGACCTCCGGCAGCGATCTGCACCGCGCCGATCTCGCCCGTGAGGCGATCCGGCTGACCCGGGCCGTACGCCGGCTGCTGCCCCGGGAGGGCGCGGTGACCGGGCTGCTCGCGCTGATGCTGCTCACCGACGCCCGGAGCGCGGCGCGTACGGGTCCTGAGGGCGAACTGATCCCGCTGGACGAGCAGGACCGTTCCCTCTGGGACGGGAAGGCGATCGCGGAAGGCACCGCGCTGGTGACGGAGGCGCTGTCCCAGGGCCCGGCCGGCCCCTACCAGGTGCAGTCCGCGATCGCCGCGCTCCATGACGAGGCGGCCCGCGCCGAGGACACCGACTGGCCGCAGATCCTGGCCCTGTACGACATTCTGGTGCGCCGCACGCCCGAGCCCATGGCCGAACTCGGCAGGGCCGTGGCCGTCGCGATGGTGCACGGCCCCCGGGCGGGGCTGGCCGAGGTCGCCGTACTGGAGGACCGGTTGGCGGGCCATCACCGGCTCGACGCCGTACGCGCGCATCTGCTGGAAAAGGCGGGGGACATCGACGGCGCGCGTGCCGCCTACCGGCTGGCCGCCGGGCGTACGCTCAGCGTGCCCGAGGCGCGGTATCTGCGGACGCGCGCCGCCAGGCTGTCGACCGGAGCCGCCGCTGAATCGCCGACGGAATCGCCGACGGAATCGCCGACGTAGTCGCCGCCGGAGATTGTCATCCCATGACATCTCCATGAAAGATCTGATCCAACTGGCCCTTATTCTATCTTTAGGCCTTTTGGGTGCAATTGAACACATAGTCCATGCTTGTACGAGCCACGGGCGTTGTTACGCACGTGGATCCACGTGAACTCTGGGAGCGGAACACTGTCCTGGCCGAAGCGTTCTGCGCCAGCGATGAGCGTGTGCGCCAGGCGCAGTCAGTGCTGGACGAGGCGCAGGCCGAGCGGAGCAGGACGCTCGCGGCCTTCTCCGTGACGGTCGGAAACGACGGCGCGGTGGCCGATCTGATGGGCCTGAACGAACGCGAAGTGCGGGTCGCGCGGCGCACGGTGGGCAGGGAGGACGCCCGGTCGGTCGCCGAGGAACTCCTCGTCCGCGGAGCGCAGCCACCGCCACCACCGCTCGCGCCGCTGACACCGCTGTTCCCGCAGGAGCCACCGCAGACACCGCCGCCCCCGCCACAGGCACAGGGGCAGGGGCAAGGGCAGGGGCAGGCACAGGGACACCCGCCGATGCACGATCCCTCCGCCGACGCCTTCCCCGTGTCGGATGTCCAGCTGCCGCAGCCCCGGGCCGAGATGCCCCCGCAGCCGGACGCGATGCCCCAGGACGCGCAGACGGCCGCCGCCGCGCCCACGGTCTTCCACACCCCCGCCGTGGAGGAGTCCGTGGTCTGGTCGGCCAGCATGGACTCCGTCCTGCTGTGGAGCTGGAAGTCCGGCCTCGACCTCCAGACGGTCGCCGCCGAGCTGGGCCTGGATCTGCGGGCGCTGCTGCTCCGCGTACAGACCCTGGCCAACGACGGGCTGCTCACCCCCCGTACCCCGCCCTCCGACAGCGGCCAGTCCGGCCGTCATCGCCGTCACGAGGACCCGTACGCGGCCCTCATCAGCCCCGCGACCACGCCGTTCCCCGTCTACCACTGAGCGTCGGGGCCCGGACGGCGGCGGTCGCGGCGGAAGCGGCGGTTGCGGCAGAAGCGGCGGTTGCGGCAGAAGCGCTCAGCGCTGTTCCCTCGCGCCGTCCAGCCGGCGGGGCAGATCGCGGGGGTTGCCGTCGGACACGTCGGCGGGGAGGAAGTCGGCCGGGACGTCCTGGTAGCAGACCGGGCGCAGGAAACGGCGGACGGACAGGGTACCGACCGAGGTCGTGCGGACGTCCGAGGTGGCCGGGTACGGACCGCCGTGCACCATGGCGTGGCTGACCTCGACCGCCGTGGGCCAGCCGGCATAGAGCACGCGGCCCGCCCTGGTCTCCAGCAGCGGCAGCAGGGCGGCGGCGGTGTCCTGGTCCCCCGGGCCGTGGTGGACCGTGGCGGTCAGCTGGCCCCGCAAGGCGCGGGCCACCTCGGTGAGTTGGGCCGTGTCACGGCAGGTCACGACGGTCGCGGCGGCGCCGAACGCCTGATCCTGGAGTTCCGGCCTGCTCAGGAACGTCTCGGCCGGGACCGTGAACAGCCGGGGCGCACAGGTGTTGGCGCCCTCGCCCGGCTGTCCGGCGGCGATCTCCCGTACGTCCTCGACCGCCGTCAGCGCCGCCGCCGCGCTCTCGTACGCGTCGTGGAGGGCGCGGGTCTGGACCGTCTGCGCGGTCCGCGCCGACACCTCCCGGCCGGCCGCCGCCAGGAACTCCGCCAGCTCCGGTCCGTTGACTCCGGCCAGCAGCCCCGGCCGGGTGCGGAACTGCCCGGCCCCCGCCGTCAGCGCGTCGACGAACCCCTCGACCAGCGCGGCGGACCGGTCGCGGAGGGCGCCGGGCAGCAGGAACACCGGGTTGACGCTGCTCATCTCGGCGTACACGGGGACCGGTTCCGGGCGGGCGGCGGCCGTACGCATCAGCGCCTCGCCGCCCGCCCGCGATCCGGTGAAGCCGACGGCCCGGATCCGGGGGTCGGCGACCAGGGCCCTGCCGAGTTCCGCGCCGGAGCCGAAGAGCAGCGAGAACACGCCTTCCGGCAGCTCGCTCTCGCGTACGGCGGCGGCCACGGCCGAGCCGACCAGTTCCGAGGTGCCCAGGTGGGCGCTGTGCGCCTTGAGCACCACGGGGCAGCCCGCGGCGAGCGCGGCGGTGCTGTCGCCGCCCGCCACCGAGAACCCGAGCGGGAAGTCGCTCGCGCCGAACACCGCCACCGGCCCGATGCCGATATGACGCTCCCGCAGATCGGGCCGCGGCTCGGGGACGCGATCCGGCAGCGGCCGGTCGATCCGTACCTCCGCCCAGGAGCCGTACCGCACCTCGGCCGCGAGGAGCCGCAACTGCCCCGTCGTACGGTCCCGTTCACCGGTGACCCGGTCCGCGGGGAGGCCGCTCTCGGCGACGGCCCGGACGGTCAGCTCCTCGCCGAGCGCCTCGATACGGTCCGCGATCCGCTCCAGGAAGGTCGCCCGCCGCTCGGGAGAGGTGGCGCGGTAGCCGGGGGCCGCCTGCTCGGCCAGTTCGCAGGCGCGGGCGACGTCCTCGGGGGTGCCGGAGCCGTAGCCGGGCTCCAGCGGGGTGTCCGTACGGGGATCGACCGAGGCGACGACCGGGCCGCGGCCGGTCCGCCGCTCGGCGCCGAGGAACATCGCTCCTGTCAGGGGCATGGTGCCGCCACCTCACCTCTCTGGGCCTTCTCTGGGCTTCGTCCCGCTCGTCGGGTTTCGTCCGGATCGTCGGCCCGTGCGTCGCGCGCCGCGCGCTGTGCGGTCGCGGGGGCGACAGGGGCAGGGGCAGGGGCAGGAGCCGGCGGGGTCAGCCGCCCCTGGCGTTCGTCCCACGGTCCGGCCCCCACCTTTTCGGCGGCTCCGCCGGGCTGAGGTGCGCCACCAGATCGGCCAGCTCCACACACGCCTCCTCGATCTTCAGCCGGACGTTCCGCTGCTCGGTGACGATCGCCGCCAGCAGCAGCGAGGTCAGCGCGACGGACCCGTTGAGGGCCTGGAGGCTGACCATCCGCTGAATGAGGTTGTGGTGGGCGAAGGCCCCGACGAGGTCGGTCGCCTCCGAGATCGCCAGTACGGTCACGAACAGCGCGTACGGCGCGCTCCCGGGAAGCTGGAAGCGCAGCGCGGCCCAGATCAGCACCGGGAAGACGAGGAAGAGCAGCGAGAGGCTGCTCATCGTGGCCAGCGGCGTCACGACTAGGGCGGTGATCAGCAGGGCCACCGCCTCGGGCCAGCGGCGGAAGTCCCTGGCCCGCGGGCGCCGGGCCCTGCGGAGCATCAGCAGCACCGGCGTGACCACGAGCACGCCCATGGCGTCACCCACCCACCACGCCGACCAGGTCGGCCAGAATCCCGACAGCCGCAGCTTGCCGCCGAGCACCAGCATCCACACGCCCAGCGTCGCGCTGATCAGCATCCCGGCCAGGGCCCCGAGGAACACCAGGGCGACCCCGTCCCGCAGCCGGTCCAGCTCCATACGGAAGCCCACGCGCCGGAGCATCAGACAGGCACAGACGGGGGCGAGGGTGCTGGCCGCGATGATCCCGATGTCGAAGAGGTGGACGGAACCGAGCGTCACGACGGTGAAGAGGGCGCCGAGCGTGATTCCCGGCCAGACGCCGAGGCCGAGGAAGAGCAGCCCGGCCAGCGCGATGCCCGTGGACGGCCAGAGAGCCGTCACGACCGCGCCCTCGATCACCAGCTGCTTCAGCAGACCGAGCTGTGCGACCCCGTAGTAGGCGAGGGCGACGCCGAGAATCCGGAGAGCCGCCAGGGACAGACGTTGGACTTCCTCGGTACGCACCACATGAGCCATCAGACAACGCCCGCCGCCCGGGTACGCCGTGACACGCACTGCCGGAGGGCTCGCGTCACCCCGGGCCGTACGCGCGGACGCCGGACTTCCGGGTCAGCGGCACGAAGGGTAGGCGCCGACGGGGCCGTCCGGTACGGAGTCATGGCAGAGGACGAGCACGGCGGCGTCGTCCGAGTGACCTGTCAGCTCGGCCACCTTCAGCACCTCGGCGGCCAGCTCGCCGGGGTCCACCCCGGTACGGGCGTCCTCGGCGGCCAGGACCGCCTCGGCGGTCAGCCGGGCCACCCGCCCCAGACCGTTCTCGACCGGAAAGGACGGCCCCTCGACCACGCCGTCCGTGACCAGCACGAACGCCCCGGTGTCCGTCAGACGGCGGCGGATCACCGGATACGTCTCCCCCGGCAGGATGCCCAGCGGCAGACCGCCCGGGTCCTCGTCGACACCCGAGCTGCCGTCCGCCGCGGCCCACACCGAGGCCACATGGCCGGCGCGGGCGCTCTCCAGCACCCGGGTGACGGGGTCGAAACGGAGGAACGTGCAGGTCGCGAAGAGGGTGGAGTCCACCGACAGCATCAGATCGTTGGCCCGGCTCAGCACCTGCCCGGGGTCACCGGCCGCCGCGGCGACCGCCCGCAGACCGATACGCACCTGCCCCATGATCACGGCCGCCTCGACATCGTGCCCCTGGACGTCACCGACACAGAACGCGAGCGCGCCGTCGGGCAGCACGAACCCGTCGTACCAGTCGCCGCCGATATCGAGACCGTCCCGCGCGGGCGCGTACCTGGCGGCGGTCCGCAGCCCCGGTACGGCGGGCAGGAAAGGCGGCAGCATCGCACGTTGCAGGGCCTCCGCCAGCTCCACCCGGGCATGCTGCAACTCCACCCGCCGCCGCGCCTGGGCGGTGAGCCGGCCGAGTGTGGTCAGCAGGTCGTCGGCGCTCGCCGACCGGACGGGACGACGCCGGGTCATGCACCGCTCCGAGGTACGTCCGTTGGTGGACCGCTGTGAGTTGTTCCTCGCAACGGAGTACAGAGGGGCTCTCGCTCAAGCCTCACCTCCATCATATTTCGAACACGCGGCTTCCGCCGGATGAACCGGACATTCCCGGACATACATACATGCATGACACACACAACGTGCGGCGGAGGCGCGGGGGGACCCTCGCCAGGACGGGGGCTTCGGCTCCGCGCGGGCCGGGTTGGCAGGCCGGCTTGTCGAGCGACCCGATGGGCATTCGGTCCAGCTACGACGACAAGGCAGCCCCACCGACCACATGCCTCTGACACCATGAAGGCGTGAGGACGAGCAATGGTCAAGCAACGACAAAGCCCGCCTAACGCCGCAGGTCGAGAAGGGTGCTCCCCGCGCAGGCGGGGGTGTTCCGCCCTGGGCCGGCGGCGCGGTCTCCGTCTGGGCGTGCTCCCCGCGCAGGCGGGGGTGTTCCGTACATCGGCGACATCCGGAAGGCCGCTGCGCAGTGCTCCCCGCGCAGGCGGGGGTGTTCCTTCGTAGCGTGATCTGCATGAGGCGGCGCCGTCGTGCTCCCCGCGCAGGCGGGGGTGTTCCGATGGGCCAGGATTACGGGACCTCGACCGTCTAGTGCTCCCCGCGCAAGCGGGGGTGTTCCGACGGACGCGAACATGGGTCGTTGGCGGTTCCGCCCGCGCCCAGGAGGGTGGGGGGGATCGCCGCCGAGGCGGGCTCCAGGGCGGGCAGGGCGCGGCGGGCACGGTGCGTCGCGGCGGACGGGAGGGCCGCGCGGACGAGCTGGGCCGCGCGGAGCCAGGGCTGGGCGTAGATGTGGCGGGCGCGGCGTTCGATGCCGGTGGCGAGGCGGTCCACGGCAGGGGCCAGCGGGTAGGTGCGGTTGGCGGGCCAGCGCATACGGGAGCGCAGCTCGCGGAGCGTGGAGTCCTGGTCGGCGCCCCGGACCATGTCGGTGTCGGTCCAGGTGAGATAACCGACGCCGACCCCCACCCCGTGGTGCGCCAGCTCGGTGCGGAGGGTGTGCGCGAAGGACTCCACCCCCGCCTTCGACGCGCAGTAGGCCGTCATCATCGGCGCGGGGGCGAGGGCCGCGAGCGAGGCGACCTGGAGGTAGTAGCCGCGGGAATCCAGCAGGGCGGGGAGGAAGGCGCGGGCGGTGTTCGCGCTGCCGATCAGGTTGACCTCGATGACGCGGCGCCACGCGTCGGGCTCCGAGTGACGGAAGAGGCCGCCCACCGCGACCCCGGCGTTGGCGACGACGACATCGACCGTACCGAAGCGTTCCTCGACGAGCCGTGCCGTGCGCAGCATGGCCGCCGCGTCGGTGACATCCGCGTGCCAGTGGTCCGCCTCGCCCGTCAACGACTCGGCGACGCGGGCGAGTTCGGACTTCTCCAGGCCGACGAGCGCCAGCCGGGCGCCCCGTTCGGACAGGGACCGGGCGAGTTGCTCGCCGACGCCGCGCGCGGCGCCGGTGATGACGGCGGTACGTCCTCGGAGCGGCGGGTGCCTGCTCATGGTGGGGCCTCCGGAGTGCGAGTGAAGTGAGGGGAGGCCGCCCCCCGGCGCGTGGCTGGAGGACGGCATTCCATACGTCGGCGCATTGTGTGCGCCGGCGCGATCCGTACAGCCGACGCGGTCCGTGCGACCGGGGCGGCGAACGTACGGCGGTGCCTATGGCGGGTGCGTACGGCGGGTGCGTACGGCGGTGGCGAGGCGGTGCGTACGCGCGGTGCGTACCGCGCCGTGCGTGGCGCACGGAGCCGTGCGTGGCGTACGGCGGCGTGGGTCAGGCGCGTTGCAGCGCCAGTACCGCGTTGTGCCCGCCGAAGCCGAACGAGTGGCTGACCGCCCGGTCGATCCGCTGGCGCAGCGGCTGCTTGGTCACGCAGTCGATGTCGAACTCGACGGCCGGCGCGTCCAGGTTGGCGATCGGTGGTACGACGCCGTGCTGGAGCGTCAGCACGGTCAGGCCCGCCTCGATCGCCCCCGCCGCCCCCATGCAGTGCCCCAGCACCCCCTTGGGCGCCGTGACCGGCGGCCGGTGCGGATAGACCCTGCTGATCAGCGCCGCCTCGGTCGCGTCGTTGAGCGGCGTCGAGGTGCCGTGCGCGTTGACGTGCTCGACATCACCGGACCGCCAGCCCGCGTCGCGCAGCGCCACCTCCACCGCGCGCTGGGCGACGGCGCCCGAGGGGTGCGGACTCGTCGGGTGGTGCGCGTCGGTCGTGGCACCGGCGCCCGCCAGCAGCGCGCGTGGCTCCGCGCCGCGCGCCCGCGCGTCCTGCTCGCGCTCCAGCACCATGATCGCCGCGCCCTCCCCCAGGACCAGCCCCGCGCGGTCCGAGGCGAAGGGCCGGCACAGCACCGATGGATCGTCGCCGGGACCGGCCAGCGCGGCGGCGCCCGAGCGCACGAACCCGGTTATGGCGACCGGGAAGACGATGGATTCCGTCGCCCCCGCGACGGCGATGTCGCACTGCCCGGTGGAGAGCAGATCCCGCGCCACCGACAGCGCCGTGACCCCCGAGGAACACGCCGTGCACGGCGCCATGCTGGGCCCGGTGGCCCGCATCTTGATGGCGATCTCGGCCGCCGGCATGTTGGGGATGGTGAGCAGGATGCCGGACGGGGAGGTCGCCTCGGGCCCGCGTCTGTCGAGCGCGACGGACTGTTCCGTCAGGCTGGCGGATCCTCCGCTGCTGGTCCCGACCACGACGGCGACCCGGGTGCCGTCCCAGCTCGTCGGGTCGAGTCCGGCGTCGGCGACCGCCTCGCGCGCGGCGAGGAGCGCGAACTTCACGTACCGGCCCATCCGGAAGGCCGTACGCCCGCCGATCGCGGCGTCGAGATCGATGCCCTCGACCGTACAGGCGAAGTCGACCGCGCAGCCGCTCAGTTCGGGCACCCGGTGGGCCGGGGAGACCCCCGCGCACACGCCGTGCCAGGTGGAGTCGGTGTCGTTCCCGGCCGGGGTGATCATCCCCAGGCCGGTGATGGCGATGGCGGGTCCGGTCATCGGCCGACGCCCACCGGGGCCTCGTTCGCCTCGCTGACGCCACTCGTCGTGCCGACCGCGTGAACCGCGCGAAGCGCGTGCGCCGCGTGCGCGGGCCGCACCGTGCACGCCGTACGCGCCCCGTTGAGGAACGCGGTGATCTCGGCCAGCGTGGCGCCCTTGAGCAGCGAGTCCGAGTCGGCGTCGATCCCCAGCGTCTCCTTGATGATGACGGCGAACTCGGCGACGGCGAGGGAGTCCATCTCCAGGCTGTCCATCGTGGCCTCGGGGATGATCTCCGCGGCGGGCACCTTGAACGTCTCCGTCAGCACCTCGGTGATCTTCGGGTGGATCTCGCTCATGGGAAGTCCTTTCCAGTGGGTGGGTCGGTTGAAGGGGTCGGTGGTTTCAAGCGGGTGCGGCGGGTACGGAGAGCGCGCCGGGTGCAGGAGGTGCGTCGGGTACGGGAGGGACCGCGGGGACGGGAGGTACGGCGGATACGGGAGGTACCGCGGGTGCGGCGGGTACGGCGGGTACGGCGGGTGCGGCGTGCCACGCGCCCTCCGCGTCGTCGTAGGCGTCCACGTAACCGGCCGCGGAAATAGGCCAGTCGGCGAGCATCTCCTCCGGCAGCGCGAAGGACTCGACAAGGGCGGGGGCATGGCCGGCCAGCCGCGAGATGAGCTGTTCGACGGCCTCGGGCAGTTCGTCGAGATGACGGGGGGCCAGCCGGCCCGCGGCCAGCAGATCGCCGCTGTTCCGGTCGATCCACTGGAGCGCGAAGAGCCGGTGCAGCGAACGCAACAGGTCATGGGCCGACGGCGAGGACGCCGGGGCGGACTTCAGTCCCGCCACCGCCACCGCGTACGCCTCCGACGCGCGCCGGTACGCGTACGCCTCCACGGCGCGCAGCGCGGCACCGGACGCCGCGTTCCACCGCGCCAGCGAGTCGCCGTGCGGCACCTGGCTCATCCGGCGGCGGGCCCGTGCCAGCCATACGGCCTCGACAGCGACGAGGAGTTCGTTCAGGAACAGCGGATCGGTCAGCTCGCGGCCGGCGGGACCGTACGATCCGTCCTCCTGCCCCGAAGACGAAAACGAAGACGGAGACGAAACCGGAGCCGGAGCCGGAGCCGGAGCCGCCGAGAACAACATCTCGGCCGCCGCCTTCGCGTAGATCGCGACATTGTCGCCCTCCGCCGTGATGACGCCCTCGATACCCGCCAGCAGCTCGGTCATGCCGTTGTTCTCCAACAGCGCCTGCGCACCGCACCGTTCCCGCGACTCCACGATGACCTCGCGCGCCCGCCAGCTGATCCAGCCCTTGGCGACGGCCACCAGCCGCTCGGCCTCGTCCGCGTCCGCTTCCGTACGCGACTCCCAGACGTCCAGCGCCGTACGGTGCAGCAGGGTCATCGCGAAGACCGTGGCCAGGGCTCCGACCAGCGGGCCGTGGTGGCTGCGGTGCGCGAACACCGGTACCGGCTCCCCCCCTCTGGAACCGGAGATGTGCCGGTGCCCGCCGTACCGCACGGCGAGCGCCAGCGTGACCCGCGCCGAGCCGACCGCGCACGCGCTCATCGAGAGCTTGCCCGCCGTGACCCGGCCGATCGAGGTCAGGAAACGCCGTCGGCGGTTGCTCTGCTCGCTCCGGAACTCACCGTCCTCGTCGATCCGCCCCTGCGCGCCCCCCAGGAGCGCCTCGCGCCCCACGAAGACCCGGTCGAACGCGGTCAGACAGTGGTCCACCGGGCTGCCCAGCCGGGCGGGCAGCCTGCGCACCCGGACGCCGGGGAGCGCCCCGACGGAGTCGGTCAGCGGCGTCAGGAACAGAAAGACGCCGTGATCGGTACCGTCCACGAGCAACCGGGCCGCCACCACACCGGACTTGGGGCCGCCCGCCGGGCTGGTGTTGGGCATGAACTTCTGCGCCCCGGCATGCGGCGTGCGCAGGACGAAGCCGTCCCGCTCCCGGTCGTAGGTCGCCGTCGTCTCCACGGCCACCGCGTCGTTTCCGTGCGCGACCTCCGTACAGAGGAAGGTGCCCACTCGGCGCAGCGCGAAGAAGTCCGCCAGATCCGCCTGGCCCGCCGAGCCGAGTGAGGCAGCCGAGCCGCGTGACGCAGCCGGGCCCGCTGATGCCGCCGAGCCCGCCAGATCCCGCGCCGTGCCGCGCGCCCCGTCCTTCTCGCTCTCCGCCTCGCTCTCCGCCTCGCTCTCCGCGTGGTCGAGGAGGCTGCCGAGGAACAGGTTGTAGTGAATGCCCGCGACCGTCGTGAAGGCCGGATCGACCGGGCCCAGCCACTCATGCAGCGCGGCGAGCCCGCGCGGGTCGGCCACCAGCCCCGCCGGGCTGTCGAGCGCGTCGTTGACGGTACGGAGCCGCCCGTACGCCATCGCCAGCCGTTCCCCGGACGACGCACCGGGCCGGCGGCGGAACGGGGCCGCGGCGGCGAGCCGGCGCCACGGCGCGTGCTCGCCGTCGAAGTCGTCCCCGAAGAGCACGCGCGTCAGCGGATCCAGCGTTGGGGTCAATGAGCCCGCCGCGTCCAGTGAGTCCGCCGCGTCCAGTGAGTCCGCCGCGTCCAGTGAGTCCGCCGGGTCCAATGAGTCCGCCGGGTCCAATGAGCCTGTCTGGTCGAATGACTTCATGGCAACGGTGTTGATATTTATACTCACGCCGGTATAACGATCAATCAATGGCGAAGAAACGACTCTCCCACCCGCAGAACCATGGGACATTCGTACGATCAGCTCCCTGATATGACCTGTCGTCAGGCCCGCCGAAACGCCAGCGCCACGTTGTGCCCGCCGAACCCGAATGAGTGGCTGACCGCCGTCTCCACCCACTGCCGCCGGGGTTCCTTCGTCACGCAGTCGAGGTCGAACTCGACTGCGGGCGCGTCCACGTTGGCGATCGGCGGAATCACGCCATGTTCGAGGGTCAGCACCGTCGCCACCGCCTCGATCGCCCCCGCCGCCGCCAGCGTGTGCCCCACCACCCCCTTCGGCGCCGTGACCGACGGCCGGTGCGGGTAGACCCGGTCGATCAGTGTCGCCTCCATCGTGTCGTTGAGCGGCGTCGACGTGCCGTGCGCGTTGACATGCTCTACGTCGTACGTGCTCCAGCCCGCGTCCCGCAGCGCCGCCTCCACCGCGACCTGGGCCCACCGGCCGTCCGGCGCGGGCGCCGTCGGGTGGTGCGCGTCCGTGCTCGCGCCCGCGCCGGCCAGCAGCGCGCGCGGCGCCCGGCCCCGCGCCCGCGCGTCCGCCTCCCGTTCCAGGACGACCATCGCGGCGCCCTCACCGATCACGAACCCGTCGCGGTCCGAGGCGAACGGCCGTGACGCCCCGCCCGGATCGCCGGTTCGCGTCGACAGCGCGCCCATCCGCGCGAACGCCGTCACCACCAGCGGGGTCAGTACGGCCTCGGAGCCCCCGGCCACCACCACATCGCACTGGCCGCTCGCCAGCAGATCGCGGCCCACGGCGATCGCGGTGGCCCCCGAGGCGCAGGCGGTCGCCGGGGCGAGGCTCGGCCCGCGCGCCTTGAGCGCGATGGCGACCTCTCCGGCCGCCGCGTTGGGGATCATCATCGGTACCAGTACGGGGGAGACCGCCTGCGGCCCGTCCGCCTGGAGCTTCAGCGCGTTGTCGACGAGTACGGAGACACCCCCGACGCCCACGCCGAGCACCACGCCCACCCGGCCGCCGTCCCAGCTCGCGGGGTCGAGTCCGGCGTCCGCCACGGCCTGCCTGGCCGCGATCAGCGCCAGCTTCACGAACCGCGCCATCCGCCAGACCGACCGTCCGCCGATCACGGCGTCGAGGTCGATGCCCTCGACCGCACAGGCGAAGTCGACCGGCATACCGGCCAGTTCCGGGAGCTGCCTGGCCACCGACCGCCCCGCGCACAGCCCCTCCCAGAAGGACTGTTCGTCGTGGCCGGCGGGAGTCACCACCCCGAGCCCGGTCACCGCGACCGTCCCGCTCCCCTGCACGTTCCCCTGCCCGTGTCCCCGCTCAGGTCCCCGCTCAGGTCCCCGCTCAGGTCCCCGCTCAGGTCCCCGCTCAGCCGTCGGCGTCATGATCCGTTCCTTCCGTCGAGGGCCGTGGCCCGTGAGTGCTCGGGCCGTGCGGCCTCGGACGTGGTCGTCGCGGGCGTGGTCGCCTCAGGCATGGCCGCCGCAGGCATGCTCGCCGCGGGCGTGCTCGTCGTCGGCGCGGCCGCCGCGGGCGTGGTCGCCTGGGACATAGTCAGCGCGGGCGTGGTCGTGACCGGCCAGCGCAGCGCGACCGTTCCCCAGGTGAGGCCGCCGCCGAAGGCGGTCAGCAGCATGCGGTCGCCCGCGCGGAAACGTCCCCGCGCGTCCGCGTCCGCCAGGGCGAGAGGGATGGAGGCCGCGCCCGTATTGCCCACCCGGTCGAGATGGGTGACACAGCGCTGGACGCCGATCCCCACCCGTTCGGCGACGGCCCGCAGGATCCGGGCGTTGGCCTGGTGCGGTACGAAATGGTCGATCTCGGCGGCGTCCCAGCCCACCGCGCGCAGCAGGGAGCGGCACGAACCGGTCATCCGCTCGACCGCGTGCTGATAGACCGCCCGTCCCCGCATCCGGAAGAACTCGTCGCCCTCGGCGGGCGGTTCGGCCACCGACCGCGACCGCGCTCCGCCGCCCGGCACGGTGATCAGGTCGTATCCCGTGCCGTCACTGCCCAGGTCGAAAGCGAGCAGCTCGCCCTGGTCCCCGGCCCTGCCCGCGCCGATCAGCGCCGCTCCGGCGCCGTCGCCGAAGACCACCCCCGAGGAGCGGTCCCGGGGATCCAGCCAGGTCGAGTACACATCGGCGCCCACCAGGAGCACCCGGTCATAGAGGCCCGAGACGACCAGGCCGTGGCAGACGGCGAGGCCGTAGACGAAGCCGCTGCACACCGCGCCGATATCGAACGCGGGGACCGTGCCCAGCCCCAGCCGCGCCGCCAGCGCAGGCGCCGTGCCGGGACAGAGATGGTCAGGTGTCGCCGTGGCCAGCACCACGGCGTCCACCCCCCGGGCGCCGCCCGTCCGCGCCGAAGCCGCAGCCGCAGCCGCTGAAGCCGCGCCGAAGCCCGCACCCTCACCCGCGCCGACGCCCGCGCCCGTTCCCGCGAGGCCGGGCGCTTCCGCGACCAGCAGCCGCGCCGCCTCATACGCGATGTCCCCCGTGGACATGCCCGGAGCGGCCCGGTGGCGGCCCGCGATGCCCGTGCGCGTACGGACCCAGGCGTCGTCCACCTCCCACTCCGTGGGCAACGCCCCATTCGGGACCGGCTCCCCCGGGACCCATCCGGCGACGGCCTCCAGTACCGCCGCCCGTGGCTCCACCCCCTCCCGGGGCTTCTCACGCCCCCTCGCGCGTGGGCCTCGCGCCTCCGTGCGCCCGTACAGTGCGTTTCCGCTCGCCACCCACGGCCCCCATCCGGTAAACGATCACATCGACCGGATGACAAACGGGCGCGCCCGTAGGCGAGTTACTGCGCCATTTGGGGCAAAGATTGCTCCGGTTCCCACCCAGGTAGGTGAATCCGTGCCGCGGAGGTGCCGAGTCCGCTCGGAACGGGTGGCAGCCAGCGGGGCACATCGGCCCGGTCTTCCAGCAGTTCGGCCTCCTTGTACCGCTTACAGCCGTGGTGCCAGTTGAGAATCCCGGACAGCCAGTTCTCCAGCTCCTCCACATAGCCGTCGAGCACCCGGCGGGCGTCCGCGTCCAGGTCGAAGTCGTCGTACAGCGTGGGCAGTTCGTTGGCGACGACATGCTGGAACTGGCTCATCCGCGAGTTCATCAGGTCGTCGATGATCGCGAGCCCGGTCGGGTAGTCGCAGTTGAAGAAGTTCTGCACGACCAGTACACCGTTGTGCACCTCGCCCTCGAACTCGATCTCCTTCTGGTACGAGAAGACGTCGTTCAGCAGCGTCGCGTAGTCCTGGGCCGCGTTCTCCATGGACCTCATCGGGCCGGACCGGTAGATCTCCGGCGGCACCACCCGCCCGTGGCTCAGCCGGGACAGACTCATCGTCATGTCCGAGCCGAAGGTCTGCCGGCGCATCTCGATGTAGTCGACGGGGTCGGGGATACGGTTCTGCGTCTGATTGGCCAGCTCCCACAGCCAGCTGTCGGTCATGTCCACGACGGACTTACGGAAGACGCGACGCGCGTCCAGGTCCATCGGGCCCGCCGTACGGACCCACAGATCGGCCAGCCCCCGTTCCAGCCCGGTCGCGGGCACCGGCGTCTCGGAGCCCTCGACCGGCATGAACAGCGCGAGCCGGTCATTGCACGCCTTCGCGCCCGCCACATCGCGCGCGTTGCCGTAGACGACCGGGTAGTAGTCGTCGCCGTACGTCCCCCACGTCAGCCAGTCCGAGGTGAGATCGAGCCCCTCCGCCGTGGCGTCCGGATGGATGCCCGCCGCGCAGAGCGGCAGATCGATACGGCGCAGCCGCTGCTCGTCCCAGACGTCCGAACCCGGGATCCCCGGCTGCGCCTCCAGGATCCCCATGCGGTGGGCCCACTCGACGGTGTGCTCCCGCGAGTGGTCCAGATGCGGGCTCATGGACAGCGCGAACGGCATCCGGAACTCCGGCAGCGCGGAGGGACCGACCCGCTGGAACGGGACATGGCTGTGGCTGCGCGCCCGCGCCGGCGCGCCCGCGCCGATCGTCTTCGCGATGTCCGCCGCGGCCGTACCGAGACCGACCGGCACCATCGAGAACGACGCGCCCGCCCCGCCCGGCGCACCCCCCGGCCCGCCGACGCCCCCACCGCCCGTGCCGGAAGCGGCCTCCGAACCGGCCCCCGAACCGGCGCCGTTCATATAGCGGCTGGAGCGCATATGCCACTCATGGCCGCCCGACTGCCAGTCCTGGAGCCCCTTCACATAGGCGAGGGTTTCGGCGCACGACTGCGGATCGAGGCCCTTCGCGGCGAAGAGCGGCCCCAGTTCGGTCAGCGCGGTGTTCTCGAACTGCTGGATGCGCGAGGTGAGCAGATCGTTGACGGCGTCCGCCGCCTCCTGGGTCGTACAGCCGAGGAACGTCTCCAGGACGAGCACGCCATTGCTCAGCTCGCCCTCCTCCTCGATCTCCCGCTGGTACGAGAACAGGTCGTTGCGCAGGTGGACACCGTCCGAGAACGTGTCCTTCAGCACCCGCAGCGGACGGGAGTCGGCGATCGCCGCGGGCACTTCGGCGCTCGCCGCGTATTCGATGAGCCCCGCGGACCAGGGCGCTCCGCCGACCTTGCGGCGCATCTCGATGTACTCGACCGGGTTCGCGACCCGGTGCGCGTTGATGTTCGCGAGCTCCCAGTCGGACTCGTTGAGGAGATTCTCCGTGGACTCCGCGAACCGCCGCCGCCAGTCCATGGACATGCTCGGGACCGTACGGGCCCAGAGGTCCGCCAGCCCCGCCTCGACCGGATTCGTCGGCTCCGGGAATCCGGCGGCGAGATCCATCGGCATGAAGGCGGCCAGCCGTTCGAGATACGCCTTGCCGCCCTCCCGGTCCTGGGGCCGTTTGTAGACCTCCAGGAAGTGGTCGTCGAAAAAGAACACCCACACATACCAGTCCGTGACCAGCGACAACGCCGGACCGTCGCAGTCCGGATGCGTATACGAGCAGAGCAGGGCATAGTCATGGGAATCGAGGTCGTGTTCCTCCCAGACACCCGATCCCTCCAGCATTCCCCTGTCCCTGGCCCATTGCTTGGAGTGTGCCCTGGCCTCCTCCAGGTGCGGATTGAGTCGGGCCGGATAAGCCATATAGAAATCCGGCAATTCAAACGGCTGTGTCACGAGCGAGCGGCCTTTCCCGACAGTTCCGGTGGTTTTCCCTCGTGTCGTGATCTACCCCTCGCCCCACTCCCCCATCCGGACCACAAATTAGTCATATGAACACACAGCAAGCGCGTGGCGTACGCGCACGGCGCCGCGGCCCGGGTGATCATCGCTGAATGAGCACCACAATCCGGCTCGCACAACAGCCCGAGGCCGACGAGTTGCTCGGCCGCAGCCCGCTGGCCGCGCTCGTCGGCATGCTGCTTGACCAACAGGTCCCGATGGAGTGGGCGTTCTCCGGCCCGTACACCATCGCCGTACGCATGGGCCACGACGACCTCGACGCACGCGAGATCGCCGCGTACGACCCCGAGGCGTTCGTCGCACTGCTCACGGACAAGCCCGCCGTGCACCGCTATCCGGGGTCGATGGCCAGACGCGTCCAACAGCTCTGCCAGTACCTCGTCGAGCACTACGACGGCGATCCCACCGCGATCTGGCGTGACATCGCCACCGGCGCGGAGGTCCGTGACCGGCTCAACGCGCTGCCCGGCTTCGGCACACAGAAGTCCCAGATCTTCCTGGCGCTGCTGGGCAAGCAGTACGGGGTGCGGCCCAAGGGCTGGCGCGAGGCCGCGGGCGCGTACGGGGACGTGGGGTCGTACCGTTCGGCGGCCGACATCACCGGACCCGAATCGCTGGCCAAGGTACGGGCGTTCAAGCAGGAGGCGAAGCGCGCGGCGAAGGCGGCGAAGCCGGCGCGAGCGCCCGGGACCGACTGACCGGCGGCCGATCCGCGCACCGGAATCCAGGCCCGATACGCGAGTGATCCCCCGCTACGCACCGTGAGCTGCGGCACAACTGTTCCCAGGCGGCGCGGCGCTGGCTAGCTTTCCCTCACATTCGTTCGCACCGGAAGGATCCCAGCCCCTGTGAACGCAACTTCCCGCAGGCTCCTGGCAGTCGCGGCAACCGCCGCGCTCTCCGCGCCTCTTCTGCTGTCCGTCTCGCCCGCCTCCGCGCGCTCCCACGACCCGGCCAAGGACGCCGCCAAGGAAGCCGCGAAGCTCTCCCGGAAGCTGGTGCGCGAGGCATCGGCCGGCGACGCGTACCGGCATCTGGAGAAGTTCCAGGCCATCGCGGACTCCGCCAACGGCAACAGGGCGGCGGGCACGCTCGGCCATGACGCCTCCGCCGCGTATGTGTACAGCCAGCTGAAGAAGGCCGGTTACCAGGTCTCGTACGACACGTTCGACATCACCTATATCGAGACGCTCGCCGAGAAGCTCACGGTCACCGCGCCGACGCCGCGCGACGTCGCGATCGTGGCCATGTCGTACACGACGTCCACCAAGGAGGGCGGCATCGCGGCCGACCTCGCCCCCGTCCCGGTCGACGCGACCACCGGCTGCGAGCCCGCCGACTACGCCGCCGGCGCCTTCACCGGCAAGATCGCGCTGATCCAGCGCGGCGGCTGCGACTTCGCGGCGAAGCAGAAGGAGGCGGCGGCGGCCGGCGCGGTCGCCGCGATCGTCTACAACAACACCGAGGGCGCGCTCAGCGGAACGCTCGGCGGCCCGGACGCCGGGAAGATCCCCACGGGCGGCATCACGCAGGCCGAGGGCCGGGCGCTCGCCGCCGAGGCCGCCAAGGGCGCGGTGAAGGTCTCCCTGGACATCCGCCAGCTCCAGGAGGAGCGCACCACCCGCAATGTGGTCGCCGAGACCAAGGGCGGCAGGGCGGACAGGACCGTGATGCTCGGCGCCCACCTGGACTCCGTCACCGAGGGCCCCGGCATCAACGACAACGGCTCCGGTTCCGCCGGGCTGTTGGAGGTCGCCCTCAAGCTCGCCAAGACGCACGACAAGCCGGCGAACAAGGTGCGTTTCGCCTGGTGGTCGGCGGAGGAACTGGGCCTGCTCGGCGCCGAGGCGTACGTCAACGGCCTCACCGCCGCACAGCGCGAGAACATCGCCCTCTACCTCAACTTCGACATGATCGCCTCGCCGAACTTCGCCCAGTTCGTGTACGACGGCGACGACTCGGACGGCGAGGGCTCGGGCGCCGGCCCCGAGGGCTCCGCCCAGTTGGAGAAGGGCATCACCGACTTCCTCGACAGCAGGAACGTTCCGCACGAGGGCACGGACTTCGACGGCCGCTCCGACTACGGGCCCTTCATCGACGCGGGCATCCCGTCCGGCGGCACCTTCACCGGCGCCGAGGGCATCAAGTCCGAGAACCAGGCCGCGAAGTACGGCGGCGAGGCCGGTATCGCGTACGACAAGTGCTATCACTCGGCCTGCGACGACCTCTCGAACGTCAACATGAAGGCGTTCGGCATTAACATCGGTGTGATCGCCGACGCCGTGGGCACCTACGCCCACGATCTGAGTTCGGTGACCAAGCCGGCCGCGAAGGCCGAAGCGGCGCGGATCCCGCTCAAGGGCGCCAGGACGGAGACCGTTTCGCATTCACGCGGCCACACGCCCACCGCGTAACGGGACGACCGGACGGCACAGCGCACCCCATCGCGTTCAGGCGGTGGGGTGCGCGGCGGTTCTGGCACCGGAAACGAAAGTGGAGAAAACAGCTCTGCTGAACACAAGGACCGGGCCTTCGGTATTCTTGCTGTCACGTACGGGGATAATGCCCGGGATACCGGTGCCTATTTCCACGCAGTTTCCGCTGTTGTCGCCGCTGTAACTGCTCTTTACCCACGTTGTCGCTCTGAAATCGCGATTCATCATGGTGGCCGTACCCTTCCATCGCGTCAGTGAGCAACGCGGCAGACTCGGAGGCGGACAGCGCATCCGCCCTCAGAACAGCATAGGTCTGTGCATGACGGCCGGTAACTGCCGGATCGTCGCTGAAGTGCCCGCGGTCAAGCGATTCCGAGTACACCCAGACATGGCCATCCGAGAGGGTGATCAGAGACATGGACGTATTGGGACGCCAAATACCCGGGACACCCGCCGGGGCGACTTGAACACGAATGTTCGGCTGCTTTCCCACGCGCAGCAGATGTGCGCACTGATCCCGCATGACGGCCGCGCTTCCGACGGTGTTCCGGATGCAGCTCTCGTCCAGGACCATGAGCAGAAGTGGCCCCTCGGGGGAGAGGAATCTGTGTTGTCTGCTGAGCCGTGCGCGAACACGCCTCTCCAGCTCATCTCCACTGGCCCGGCGCGAGAGCAACGCGCGGGCGTAGTCCTCGGTCTGGAGCAGGCCCGGCATCATCTGGGTCTGGTACTCACGGAGCGCCGTCGCCTCGGCGTCCATGGCGGCACGGCGCTTGAACCAGTCCGGATGGTCCACTTCCGGATACCAGTCGATCTTGTGCCAGAGCTTCTGCAGGATGCCGCCGGTACGCAGCACGATGTCGCACGTCTCAGCGAATTTCTCGTCAGGAACACGTGTTCCGGCTTCCACACGGGCAACGTAGGAGCGATCGCAGGGGACTTCGCCAGCCAGTGCTATTTGCGTAACACCTATGGACTCACGGCAGTGCTTGAGAACTTCGCCGAACACATCGGCCGTGCTGGCGCCTTTCTCCCCGCCCCCTGCGTTGCGTCGGCCCATGGCCGCTCCCCTCATGTCATGTGACAGATCTCGACTGGAACGCGTGCGACGTTGTGCACCCGCCCCGCGCAACGCAACCCTTGTCCTGTGCAACGTAGTTGCATCGCCCTGAGGACGACAATGCGCAAGGAATCGAACTCAATGACACACCGTCCCCCTGAATTGGAGGCCATGGTCCTCGGCACGACCATGCTCCGGCGGCGCGGGACGGAACGACTATCCGCCCAGGAGGGCACCAGAACGCGGCCCACGGAAAGGTGACCCGATGCCCAGGGCGACCTTGACCACCGTGCTGCTCTCAAAGACGGACTGCTGGTACTGCGAATCCTGCTGGATAAACAGCGTGGAGGCGGCACGCACCACTCAGGACGGCTGTATGGACTTGCTGTGTCTCAGCTGCGCCGAGGCTAATTTCCCGAGGCGCGTGGATATCTTTCCGCCGTTCGGGATCTTCGGGCTCTCGAACCGGAAGAGCAGAATCAGCAACGGAAAGCACGCGAAACCGGGCGGCCCCAAATTGCCCCCCGATCCCGGACCGCATCCGCCGCCGAACCCGCGCCCGCAGTCCCCGCCGGGGACCCCGCCCGTCTGACGGGTCCGACGGGCGGACCGGGGTGGGCTCGGCCGGGCTGAGCCGGTGTCGCGCACCCCGCGGGACCCCTTTCGAGCGAATCAGCGGCACGGTCCGGCGGCCGACGGCCGCGCCCCTGGGCCCATCCTGGGGCATCTCCCCGGCATCCTTGGCGCGCTCCCGGGGCGTCTCTGGGGCGTTCCTGGGGGTACGAGCACCGGACGGATCGGTTCCACTCGCGCTTCACTCCCCCTTTGCCACCGAATGCGACCTTTGCACTCGGGCGCCATGGCTGCGCCCGGAGCCGCTCGCCCGGTAGGCTTTCCGTGTGATCTTCAAGCGCATCGGTAACGGGCGGCCGTATCCCGACCACGGCCGGGAAAGCACCCGGCAGTGGGCGGATGTCGCGCCGCGCCCGGTCCGCCTCGATCAGCTCGTGACCACGAAGGGTCAACTGGACCTGGAGACGCTGCTCGCCGAGGACTCGACCTTCTATGGGGACCTTTTCGCCCACGTCGTGAAGTGGAAGGGCGACCTCTATCTGGAGGACGGACTGCACCGCGCCGTCCGCGCCGCGCTCCAGCAGCGCCAGGTGCTGCATGCGCGCGTGCTGGAGCTCGATCTGGGCTGATCCGGCCCGTACGGCAGATCCACCCCGTACGTCGGACGTGCGCTCCGGTTCAGAGGCAGGATCCGCCGCGGAGTCCGCGGCGGAATCCGCGGCGGGGACAGCCCTTCGGAGGCCAGGCCCTTCGCGCACTGAGCCCTTCGGGGTCATTCGTCACCCGGATCGAGCAACCCATTGATCATTTAGTAGGAAACACCACCAGCGCGCACTACGCTGCGGCCATGAGCATGCTGACTCCCCCCGGCATGGGCGGAAAGTATCGCATTACGGGCACGAAGTACCCGCGCATGCGCCGCCCCCGTCATCGTCGCAGGATCGTGCTCGCGGCCGTCGCCTCCGTCGCTGCCCTCGGCCTGGCCGGCTGGGGAACGCTGCAGCTCATCGATGTCTTCACGGGAGGCGGCACGAAGAGCGCCGCCGCCGCCCGGAAGTCCGGCTGCAAGCACTCGTCCGAGCCCGTCAAGGCGCTCCCCAAGCCCGGCCAGATCACGGTCAACGTCTACAACGCGACCCCGCGAGGCGGACTCGCCATGACCACCGCCGACGAGCTGAAGAAACGCGGCTTCGTCATCGGCAAGGTCGGCAACGCCCCCGCCGCGTACGACAAGAAGGTCCCGGGCACCGGGATACTGGTCGGCGCCTCAAGGCCCGAGGACGGTTTCTTCACGGTCCTCGGCGCCCAGCTGAAGGGGGCCACGTCGAAGACCGACAACCGGAAGACACCGGATGTCGATCTGATCCTCGGCACGGCCTTCAAGGAGCTGAACGTACAGGAAGAGGCCGACCAGGCCCTGGCCACCGTGTCGAGCACCGCGCCGGATCCCGCCTGCGGGGATCTGGGGGCGGCTCCGAAGCACTGACCGCGCCTTCCGACGGGGCCCCTGTTCGCCTGTCGCGCGAACCGGGGCCCCAGCCATGTCCTGCTCGGCGGACGCCTACTCGGCCGTCCCGTACATACGGTCGCCCGCGTCGCCGAGGCCCGGGACGATGTAGCCGTTCTCGTTGAGGCGCTCATCGACCGCCGCCGTCACGACCGTCACCGGCGTGCCCGCGAGCTCGCGCTCCATCACCTCGACACCCTCGGGCGCCGCGAGCAGCACGACCGCGGTCACATCGTCCGCGCCGCGCTTGATCAGCTCACGGATCGCCGCGACCAGCGTCCCGCCGGTCGCCAGCATGGGGTCGAGCACATACACCTGACGTCCCGAGAGGTCCTCGGGCATACGGTTCGCGTACGTGGACGCCTGAAGGGTCTCCTCGTCGCGGATCATCCCGAGGAAGCCCACCTCCGCCGTCGGCAGCAGCCGCACCATGCCGTCCAGCATGCCGAGGCCGGCCCGGAGGATCGGGACCACCAGCGGGCGCGGATACGAGAGCTTCACGCCCGTCGTGCCCGTCACCGGTGTCTGGATGTCGACCTGTTCTGTCCGTACGTCCCGGGTGGCCTCGTACGCGAGCAGGGTGACCAGCTCGTCGGCGAGGCGCCGGAAAGTCGGGGAGTCGGTGCGCCGATCGCGCAGCGTGGTGAGTTTGTGCGCCACCAGCGGGTGGTCGACGACATGAATCCGCATGGCGACCACAGTAACCGGGGGCCAAGGCTGTACGCGCTGCCACCGCTCAGCTGGCATCAACCCCGGTCAGCGAGGGAAGGTGTCAGAAGGCGCCGGTACGACCGCGGAGCCGAGTACGCAGCCTGAGGTGGTGACGCAATCCATGCCGGACGAGGATCGGGAAGGCCGGGACCAGCGCGCCGCCGCCCGGAGCGAGGCCGTCGCGCCCGCGGAGGCGGAGACCCGGGAAGCGGCTCGGGCGGAGACCCGGGAAGCGGCTCAGGCGGAGACCCGGGAAGCGGCTCAGGCGGAGAGCCGGGAGGAGACCCGGTCGGAGCTCCCGGCAGACGCTCAGGAGAGCGAGGCGGAGCGCCGTCGGCGGCGCGCGCAGTTCCTGCGGGAGCTGAACGAGGCCAAGGCCCTGCGCGAGCGCGTGAAACCCCGGCAGGCCCGCGCCGCGCGGATGCGCCAGCAGATGCGGATGCGTACGTTCCGGTGGTGACCGGCCGGTAGCCGCGCCCGGCGCGCGACGTACCCCGCCTTCGTCCCGCATGCTCATGGAAGGCATCCGGCGCCCGGGGCCGAACAGGGGCCTAATAAAATGGCCCGACGACGCAACGGTGGAAGACCTCTCGCGAAGCGTTCGTTTCTGCCACGATTCCGAGTGGGCGGGGCAGATCAGCGCACCGCCGGATCGTCACACCTCTGACCAGTGGGAGAGTCACGGTGTACTTCGCCGCACTGCTCGCGCGCACCGAAGACGGGTGGGAAGCGAGCGACACAGAGCTCGACGATGTGGAGACCTTGTCGGACCTGACCGACTTGGCCCGCGAAGCCTCGGTGGACGAGGACACGGTGCTCGTGTTTATCGAGCAGGAGGATGCCTGGTTCGGCATCCTCCGCGTGGAGGGCGAGGAAGATCCTCGCATCTACGTCTCCGACGCGGCCGCGGCCGCACGCTCCTCTTACGGGGAGATCCTCATTGATGAACTGCTCGGCAGGGACGACGACGACCCGGCCGACGACTTGGACACGCTGGACCTCGACGGTACGGAGGACGGCGAACCGGACGAGAACGACGAGGAGGAAGTGGACATCCCCGTGAAGAACGGGGAGACCGTGCCCGCGGGAGCCGTCGGCGACCGCGAGATTCTCACCGACCTGGGCCTGTCCGAGGCCGATCTGCTGGCGCTGGATTCCGACGCGATGGCCGAGATCGCTGAGGCTCTGGGCGCCGCCGAGGTGCTGGAGACCGTCCGCTGAGGCAGGCCCACGTGATCCGGCACGACCCCGTGCCCGACCCGGTGCGCGCACCGTGGCGGGCGGCCATGCGCCTCGCCCTGGACGAGGCGGCACGGGCCGCCCTGTCCGGTGATGTGCCGGTCGGCGCCGTCGTGCTGTCCCCGGACGGCACGGTGCTCGCCGCGGGCCACAACGAACGCGAGGCCACGGGCGACCCGACGGCGCATGCGGAGATCCTGGCGATCCGCAGAGCCGCCGGGAAGCTCGGAGCCTGGCGGCTCACGGAATGCACGCTGGTCGTGACCCTGGAACCGTGCACGATGTGCGCGGGCGCGATCGTCCAGTCCCGGCTGGACCGCGTGGTGTTCGGCGCGCTCGACGAGAAGGCGGGGGCGGCCGGCTCGCTCTGGGATGTCGTACGGGACCGGCGGCTCAACCACCGGCCCGAGGTGATCCACGGCGTCCTCGCGGAGGACTGCTCCGAGCTGCTGACGTCGTTCTTCCGGGATCGCTGAACGGCCGTCGGGCAGCCGCCGACCGGCTGTCCGGCGGCCGTCGGGCAGCCCTGGGGATACCGATTTCGGAGCACGGCCCACCTTGGGCTAAGCTCTCTCTCGGTAGCGTGTCCGAGCGGCCGAAGGAGCTCGCCTCGAAAGCGAGTGTGGGGAAACTCACCGAGGGTTCAAATCCCTCCGCTACCGCTCTTACACCCTCCTGACCTGCGGAAACGCGGTCAGGAGGGTGTTTTGCGTGGGGCATGCCGACACAGCCATGTGGACACTCGTCGGCACGCGGCCCCACTGCGTCACAACTGGCCTGCCGCTACGGCCGTTGAGGATGGAACTACCGGGGGATCCGCCACCCGCGGTCCCGGCGCGACGCGGTCACTGCAGTGCGCCACCGGCCACCACCAGACCCTGCCCACTGACCCAGCCGGCCAGGTCGGAGGCCAGGTACTCGGCCGCGTCGGCGACGTCGTCCACGGTCCCCATCCGTCGGCCGATACGTCCGGGCCGGCTGGTGACGAACTGCCGGATCGGGTGATTCGGGTCGGCCGCGGTGAAGACGCCCGCGCCCTCGATCGCCGTCGGCATGATGGTGTTGACGGTGACGCCCCGGTCCGCGAGCTCCTGCGCCAGCACCCCCACGACGTAGTGCGGCGCCACCTTGCTCGAGCCATACAGCGCCTCACCGGCGAACGGAAGGGCCGCCGTGCTCGAACTGATGTAGATGATCCTGCCGTTGTCGACGACGTGACGGGCCGCTGCCTGAAGGGTGAAGAACGTGCCCTTGGTGTTGATGGCGAACTGCCGGTCGAACTGATCCTCGGTGATCTCGACGAAGGGAACGCTGATCAGTTCGATGCCCGCGTTCGCGACGGCGATGTCGATCTGCCCGAATTGCTCAAGGGCCAGGGTGAAGAGCCGCTCGATGTCGGACACCTTGGACATGTCGGCCTGAAGGGAGAGCGCCTTGACGCCCAGCTGCTCGATTTCGGCGACCGTGGCGTCCGCCGCCTCCCGGTTGGCGGCGTAGTTGACGACGATGTTGGCACCGCGGCTCGCGTAACGCAGCGCGATCGCTTTGCCGAGACCTCGCGCGGAGCCGGTGATCAGGGCTGTCTTGCCGGTCAGATCGGTCATTTCTCACTCGTTTCAGCTCGGTTCGGACGTGTCGTCACTCGTGCGGGGAGTACTCGTCCCGGGAGCGCTCGTCCCGGGAATCGCACTAGATCAAGGACGCGGACGTGGCCCAGAGACGCGCGGCGTTGTCGCGGTCGAGGGCGTAGGGGGCGACACCGGTGATGGCTCCGGCGCGCTCGGTGACGGGTTTGGCCTCGGCGCAGTCCTCGTAGTAGCGGCCCGTGACGCCGGCCACGGCCGGGGAAGCGGCCATCAGGACGGAGGTCGCGGCCCCCTGCTGGACGGTCTTGCCCGGCGGCAGAGCGAGTTCGCCGGCGGCCATCATTCCGGCCACCGCCTCCATGTCGGTGTTGCGGGACAGACCGGTGTCGCCGACGTTGCCCGGCATCACGGCGTTGACGGAGATCCCGTCGTCGGCCCAGCGTTCGGCGGCGGCTACGGCGAAGTGGACGACAGCCGTCTTGGACTGCCCATAGGAGGTCCACGGGTCGTAGGGGCGATAGCGGAAGTCGAGGTCGTCGAAGACGACCGGGGAGAAGAGGTGCCCGATGGAGCTGACCGCGACGACCCGGGCGCTGTCCGCCGCCGCGAGCGCCGGGTGGAGGCCGGTGGTGAGGGCGAAGTGGCCCAGGTGGTTGACACCGAACTGCCATTCCCGGCCGTCAGTTGTGCGGGCGATCCGGGGTGGCGACATCACTCCGGCGTTGTTGACGAGGATGTCCAGAGGACCGTCCCAGGCCGCCACGAACGCGACCACCGTCGACCGGTCGGACAGATCGAGCCGGCCGACCGACAACTTCCCCGAGCCGGCCGGAAGTTCCGCCTCCAGGCGGGCCGCCACCTGCGCGCCCGCGTCGGTGTTCCGGACGGCCAGGGTGACGTCGGCGCCCGCGGCGGCGAGTGCGCGGACGGTCTCCACTCCGATCCCGGAACTGGCTCCGGTGACCACGGCGCGGCGGCCGTGCAGGTCGACGCCGTCGACTACTTCGGCGGCAGTTGTGGTCGCGCTGAACGAGTGGGGAATCCGAGGTGCGGACATGAGCGGTATCTCCTGATGTGTGAGGTGCCGAGGGCCACGTCATGTGGGGGCACTGTCGGACGAGTTCGACGCTCGGTGAGGGTGGGCAGCCGGGCCCAGAGGTGGAACCGCCGGACCCGGGATGGGGCTGGGAGCGGTTCCCGCGTCGTCGGGCTGTGACGGGTTGGTCAGCCCTGCGCGATCCGGGAGACGTGCTGCCAGTCGGCCCACGTCTTGAGTCGCTCGGCGTAGAGCGGCTCGATGATCTCGATGGGCTCGGTCCCGAACAGCACACGCAGGGGCGGGTTCTCCGCGTCGACGATCCGCAGCAGGGCGGCGCCGGCGTTGGCCGGTTCGCTGTAGCGGGCCTCGCCCATGCGGGCCGCCATGGCCTCGCGGACCGCGTCGTAGGCGGGGTTCAGCTCGGCCTGCGCGGCCGAGGAACCGGCCCAGTCGGTGCTGAAGCCGCCCGGCTCGACGATGGTGACCTTGATCCCCGCGCCGGCGACCTCCTGGGAGAGGGAGTCGCTGAAGCCCTCCAGCGCCCACTTGGATGCCTGGTACGCGCCCAGCGACGGGAAGGCGGCGACGCCTCCGACGGACGAGATCTGCACGATGTGGCCGCTGCCCTGTGCGCGCAGGATCGGCAGCACGGCCTGGGTCACCCAGAACGCGCCGAAGAAGTTCGTCTCCAGTTGGTCGCGCACCTGCTGCTCGGTGACCTCTTCGACCATGCCGAACAGTCCGTAACCGGCGTTGTTGACCACGACATCGAGGCGGCCGAACCTCTCGTGCGCCGCGGCCACCGTGGCGGCGACGGCCGCCCTGTCGGTGACGTCGAGTGCCAGTGGCAGGACCGCGTCGTCGCCGTACTTGGTGACCAGATCCGCGAGCGTCGCCGCGTTCCTCGCGGTCGCGACGACCTTGTCCCCGCGCTCCAGCGCGGACTCGGCGAAGGCGCGGCCGATGCCGCGGGATGTACCGGTGATGAACCAGACCTTGCTCATTGCTTCTCCTTGAGGGATGGCCTCCCGGGGCTGTGCCCGGCGACGGCTTCACTGTAGACGACAAAGTTAGACCCGTCCAAAGATGTCTTGATCCAGAAATGCATCCGTCCAGAAATGTATCCGTCCAGAAATCGCACGTAGTATGGACGCATGGGAGGAACCACATGAACCTGCGCGAGCGCAAAAAACTGGCGACCTGGCGTGCCATCCAGACCGCCGCGCTGCGGCTCTTCGACGAGCAGGGCTACGAGGCCACGACGGTCGAGCAGATCGCGGAGGCGGCGAACGTCTCGCGCGCCACCTTCTTCAACTACTTCGCCGGCAAGGACGCCGCGGTCCTGGACCAGGATCCTGAGGAGCGGCTCAACTGGCAGGCCCTGATGGCGGAGCGTCCCGCGGACGAACCGCTCTGGGACTCGCTCACCGCGATCCTGACGGGGTTCTGCGAGAGTCTGCGCGACCGCATGCCGCTGCAACGCCGTCTCAAGGCGCAATCACCCGCCTTCGCGCAGTCGGCTCAGCGCTTCGGCGAGCAGTTCTTCAAAGATCTGAGGCGCTGGGTGGAGTCCCGCATCACCGGCGCCGACGAATTGACCCCCATCCTCCAGCTGAACCTCGCGGTATCCGCCACGATCACCGCCTACGAGACCTGGCCCGCGGACGAGTCCTTCAACAGGTTTCTGCGGCGCCTGGAACGCTGCCTGCGGCAGGCCGGCCCCGGCACGCCCGTCGAGTGACCGGTGGGGCAGGTGGGCAACCCGGTCAGTCCTCGAAGGGGGGAGAAGACAGCCACTGACGCGCGGCGCGGGGGCGAACGCGGGCCCGCGGGTGGGTCCGTGGGTGGGTCCGTGGGCCCTGGGAATGGGTCTTACGCGTACGTACTGTGCCGCCATGCGGCGCGGCTGGATGCCTGAGCCGGACATCGTGAGCAGTTCGCTGGAAGGGTTCCCCCGTGTCGGACTCACAGGGCTTGGCGTTCCGGACCGGCATACCCACGCACCGTTGGGAATTGCCGAGATCACTCGCCGTGACCCGGGTGCTGCTCCATCTGATGTTCGCTCTCACGCTGCTGGGCGGCTTCGGCGTGGTGAACTCGCTGCTGGAACTGGGCAGCCACATCACGCCGATGCTCACTCTGCTGGCGCTGTACGCGGTGGTGCCGGGGATCGCCGCCGTGATCCTGGCGCGGCGTCTGTGGACCGGCGGGAAAGTCGTCTGGCTCGCGTTGATCGCTCTCCAGGCATGGCTGCTGGTGGGCAGCATCGTCAATCTGTACGGGGGTTCGGAGCGCGGGCTCAGCCAGCTTCTGCTGCCGGGTGCTCTGCTGGCGCTGGTCAGCGCGGGTGCCAGCCGGGCCTGGTTCGAACTGCCCGCGGAGCAGCGGGCTGTGAGGCCGCGGTGGACGCTTGAGCGGTTGCGTCGGGAGGGGATCCCGTCGATTCCGCACGTGATCGGATGGCGCAGGAACCGCGGACAGTCGACGGTCGAGTACGCGGGCATGGTCGGTCTGGTCGCCCTGATCATCGGTGCGCTTGTCCTCGGCGGCGTGGGCACCCAGATCGCGAACGGTCTCCAGACAGCGGTCTGCACCATCCTCGGCAGCTCCTGCGAAAGCGACACGGTCGCCGGGGGCGGTGGTGAGTCGGGCGGTGGTGAGTCAGGCGGTGGTGAGTCAGGCGGTGGCGGCGACGGGGGCGGCGACTCCGACGGCGGGAACAACGGCGGTGGTGACTCCGGTGATGACTCGGGCGGCGGAGGTTCGGACGGCGGTTCGGACGGAGGCGGCTCCGACGGCGGCGGCTCCAACGGAGGCGACTCGGACGGCGGTGGGTCCGACAGCGGCGGCTCAGACGGGGGCGGTTCAGACGGCGGCGGTTCAGACGGGGGTTCCGACGGCGGTGGGTCCGACGGCGGTTCGGACGGCGGCGGCTCCGACGGGGGCGGTTCGGACGGGGGTTCCGACGGCGGAGGTTCGGACGGCGGAGGGTCCGACGGAGGCGGTTCAGATGGCGGTGGTTCGGACGGTGGGTCCGACGGCGGTTCGGACGGCGGAGGCTCCAACGGCGGCGGCTCCGACAGCGGCGGCTCCAACGGGGGTGGGTCCGACGGCGGAGGCTCCAACGGCGGCGGCTCCGACAGCGGCGGCTCCGACAGCGGCGGTTCGGACGGCGGCGGTTCCGACGGTGGATCCGACGGCGGCGGCTCCGATGGGGGTTCGGACAGTGGTGGGTCCAGTGGCGGCACCAACTGCAACCCGGTCATGGCCCCCTGGGGCATCATGCAGAACTGCACGGACTCGGACAACGGCGGCTCAGACGGCGGCGGAAGTGCCAGTGGCGGCTCCAACGGCGGAGGTTCGGACGGCGGCGGGTCCGATGGCGGAGGTTCGGATAGCGGCGGCTCCGATAGCGGAGGTTCGGACGGCGGCGGGTCCGACAGCGGTGGATCCGATGGAGGCGGCTCCGACGGCGGCGGGTCCGACAGCGGTGGATCCGATGGGGGCGGCTCCGACGGCGGTGGATCCGACGGCGGTGGATCCGATGGGGGTGGATCCGATGGGGGTGGATCCGATGGGGGTTCCGACAGTGGTGGGTCCAGTGGCGGTACCAACTGCAACCCCGTCATGGCCCCCTGGGGCATCATGCAGAACTGCACGGACTCGGACACCGGCGGCTCAGACGGCGGCGGAAGTGCCAGTGGCGGCTCGGGCGGAAGCAGCGGCGGCCGGAACGACGACAACAAGGATGACGACAACAAAGACGACGACCAGGACGACGGCAAGGACAACGAGGACAAGAAGAACGACTGCCTGAACGGTTCCAAGGTCGCCTTCTCCGGCCCGGTGAGCACCGGCGCAGCCGGCGATGGGCGCTACACGCTTGCCTCGGCCGCGGTTCGTACACGTGTGGGCTCCGGGGGTGTTGTCGTCAGCGGCGTCGCGCTCGCAGCCGATCCCGGAAGCGCTTCGGCGATGGACATGGTGCAGTCGCTATCCGGATCCTCTCTCGCTGGTGTCGATACGTTCCAGGACGCGGAGGACAGGGTCGTCAACGCCCTCGGACTCACTGACGAGCCGAGGCCGGAGCCCGAGCAGGAACCCGAGCCCGAGCCGGAGCCGGACCCCGAGCCGGGTTCGGATGGGGGACGTTGCTCCGAGCGCCCGGACCCGATGACCGCGCTGGACGACGTCCCGAAGTACGGCTCCACCGACAGGAAGGACTGGGCGCGGAAGGTCGAGGAGATCGCTCGCCAGAACCCGCTGACCAAGGACTTCACCGCCGAGGACGCGCTCATCGTCGCCGACTACACCGGCTCCTGGGCCGAGGACGCGAACAAGTACCTGCGCGGTCAGCCGATCCCCGGCAGCCGTTCGAATTCGGTCCCGAAGTTCATCGAGCGCATGGACCGGGCTCTGGACCATCTGCCGCCGGTCGACGGGACGTTCTACCGGGGCACGTTCATGCCGGACGAGTTGCTGGAGAAGTTCGCCAACGGTGAAGAGGTCGAGATGCCCGAGTACCTCAGCACGTCCAGCGACCCGGCAAAGGCCGACCGCGCCGCCGAGAACTCGAAGAGCAACGGCCGGAAGGGCGAGAAGGTCGTGCTCGAGGTCACCACGGACAACGGCCGCAACATCGACCCCCTCTCCCGCTACCAGGGCAAAGAGTCGGAGGTCCTCATCCCGCGCGGCGGCAAGTTCGTGAAGACGGGCGAGAAGACGAAAATCATCGGTGGCAAGGAGTACAAGGTCATCGAGGTGAAGCAGGTCGGCTGAGCCATGCGTACGGTCCGGGGCGGTGACCGGTCGCCACCCCGGTTCAGCCGCCCGTCCGAACGTCGCCACCGCACATTCACACCGATCTTCCAACGGTCCCGCCGGGCCCGTTACGCTCGCCAAGCAGAACTCCTGATCGATTTGTGCCACGCACGCGATGCTTGCGACCGCAGAGGCGGGCGCATTACCCGGGACCAGGTGTGGTGAGTGAGAACGGCCTCCGGGCACAGGCGTTCGTACGGTTAGACTCACGCGCGACCGCACTGGGAAGACAGGGGAGGAAGTGGCGGATGGGGCAAGCGAGAAAGATCGTGCTGTACGCGGTCGCCGTCTTCGTGCTGTACACGATCATCACGTCGCCTGCCAGGGCCGCCGATCTTGTCCAGGTAGGGTTCGAGGGCATTTCGAGCGCCGCCCAGGGGGTCGGCGAGTTCATGTCCGAGCTCATCAACTGACCGTCACCCGGTCACGGGCCCGCACGCACCCCCACCGCCTCTTCCCCGCGTCCTTCAAGGAGTGCCCGTGATCCGCCACCTGGTCCTCTTCAAGCTCAATGAGGGTGTCTCGCGCGACGAGCCGCGCGTCGTCGCGGGGGTGAAGGCCTTCAAGGAGCTCGACGGGCAGGTACCCGAGCTGGAGGTCTGGGAGTGCGCCTGGAACATCAGCGACCGCCCGATCGCCTATGACTTCGCCATCAACGCGGCGGTCGCCGACCACGCCGCGCTCCAGCGCTATCTGGACCACCCGGCGCACCAGGCGGGCGTCGCACAGTGGCGTGAATTCGCCACCTGGGTGATCGCCGACTACGAGTTCTGAGCCGTCCGCCTCCTCGCCCCACACCCATTCGGTGTGGGGCTTTTGGGTTTATTGCTCCATCTTGCCGTCAACACGGTTTTTTCAGGTGCTTGCACACAGTGGACATGTCTTGTGATGCTATGACCGCTTTTGACGGATGAGTTGACGTAGTCGACCGCAAAGGGGTGGCGTCACCGTGCCGGCCAGTACTACGCCTCAACTGCTGCCCCAGATCGAGACCGAGCCCCGCCCCACGGCACAGAGCCGCGGCGCGGACACCAGGGCGCTGACCCAGGTCCTCTTCGCCGAGCTGAAGGGGCTGGAACCCGGCAGCGAGGAACACACCCGGGTGCGTGGAGCGCTCATCGAGGCGAATCTGCCGCTGGTGCGCTATGCGGCGGCCCGGTTCCGCAGCCGTAACGAGCCCATGGAGGATGTCGTCCAGGTCGGCACGATCGGCCTGATCAACGCCATCGACCGGTTCGACCCGGACCGCGGGGTGCAGTTCCCCACGTTCGCGATGCCAACCGTCGTCGGCGAGATCAAACGTTACTTTCGAGACAATGTACGGACGGTCCATGTCCCACGTCGGCTGCACGAGCTGTGGGTACAGGTCACCGGCGCGACCGAGGACCTGACGACGGCCCACGGACGCTCACCCACCACCGCCGAGATCGCCGAGCGGCTGAAGATCTCCGAGGACGAGGTACTGGCCTGCATCGAGGCCGGGCGTTCGTACCACGCGACCTCGCTGGAGGCCGCCCAGGAGGGCGACGGACTGCCGGGCCTGCTGGACAGGCTCGGCTACGAGGACCCGGCACTGGCCGGGGTCGAGCACCGCGATCTGGTGCGGCATCTGCTCGTACAGCTGCCCGAGAGGGAACAGCGGATCCTGATGCTGCGCTATTACAACAACCTGACGCAGTCGCAGATCAGTCAGGAATTGGGGGTTTCCCAGATGCACGTGTCAAGACTTCTGGCCCGAAGCTTTGCCCGACTGCGATCCGCAAATCGGATCGAGGCGTAACTCTCAGGGGTAGACCCACTTCGACTCCCCTTCACGGTCCGAAAAGCCCCACACCCCCTCTTTCCAGGGCGGATTCAGCGCTTACTTGTCGACATGTCACTACAGCGTGTTGCCGACATGTGACATTCTGCTGGAACCGCGTTTGCCGCAGTCCCGGCTCCGGTATTCAGGTGGAGGCTGCGTTCCACCGACGGGAGCGGCCGACGCGACCGTCCGCGACCTCAAGGGGGTGGCATGTCCGTAGAACAGGGCAGCTCGAAGGTGCTCACGCTCACAAAGAGCGCTCCCGCGCCCGATGCTCTCGACCACGTGGTCCAGCCGCGTGTGTCCCAGCCGGAAGCCATCGACACCCGCACTCTGTCCCGCTCCCTGTTCCTGCGGCTCGCCGTGCTCGATCAGGACAGCCCGGAGCGCACCTACGTACGTGACACCCTCATCGAGCTGAATCTGCCGCTGGTGCGCTACGCGGCGGCCCGGTTCCGCAGCCGTAACGAGCCGATGGAGGACATCGTCCAGGTCGGCACGATCGGCCTGATCAAGGCGATCGACCGGTTCGACTGCGAACGCGGTGTGGAGTTCCCGACGTTCGCGATGCCGACCGTCGTCGGCGAGATCAAACGGTTCTTCCGGGACACCTCGTGGTCGGTACGGGTGCCGCGCCGGCTCCAGGAGCTGCGGCTCGCGCTGACGAAGGCCAGCGACGAGCTGGCGCAGAAGCTCGACCGTTCGCCTACCGTCCCCGAACTCGCCGCCGTACTGGGCGTGTCGGAGGAGGACGTGGTCGATGGCCTCGCGGTCGGCAACGCGTACACCGCTTCCTCGCTGGACTCGCCCTCTCCGGAGGACGACGGCGGGGAGGGCTCGCTCGCGGACCGGCTCGGCTACGAGGACATGGCGCTCGAGGGCGTCGAGTACCGCGAGTCGCTCAAGCCGCTCCTCGCGAAACTGCCGCCTCGCGAGCGGCAGATCATCATGCTCCGGTTCTTCGCGAACATGACCCAGTCGCAGATCGGCGAAGAGGTGGGCATCTCCCAGATGCATGTCTCGCGACTGCTGACCCGTACGCTCGCGCAGCTGCGGGAAGGGCTGATCTCGGACTGAGGCCCGCGGACCCCGCCCCTCGCCCGCTCTCGGGCGATGTCGCGGGCGGGGTTCGGAGACGACCCAGGATCGGTGACGACCCAGAATTCGGTGACGATCCGGGACTCGGAGACGATCCGGGACTCGGAGGCGAGGAAGCGTCAGGCGAAGGCCAGCCAGGCCACCACGGCCAGGACCACGACGGCCGCGACAACGCCGACGATCACTCCGACCTTCGGCCCGCTCTGCTGGGGAGGCGCCTGCCGGCGCTGCGGCTCGCCGTCGTCGACGAACGCACGGAACATCTGGGTGCTGCCCGCGGGGTCGGGATTGCCCTCGGGGCCCTGCGGGGCATGGGGGTTGTGTGCCATACGCCAGGACCCTAGCGAACGCGCGGATCCCGTCCAACGCCGGGCCCGCCGCTGACTGATATGGCGCCGCCCGTCCACTGTTCGCCCGTCGCCCCCTCCACTGCTCGGCGACCGATACGCTCCCCTTGCCCGCTTTCGCCGGACCGGCCCGCTCTCCTCGCCCGGCCGACCACCCCCCGTCCGGCCGACCACCATCCCCTCGTCGGCAACCGAGCGTCCGCTTGCCCGACCGCCGAGCGCTCTCCTGCCAGGCCTGACAGCCCCCGCGCCGGTCATTGACCTCAGCCATGCGAAGCCTTTTGGGTTCCTTTACTCCACTCGGCCCGATTTCGTTTGCCTGTAGCAACCAACAGCTTCTATGGTTCTATGGTTGCCCCAAGCAACAAGATGCCGGGAGGGCCCATGGCCGCAGCACAGAGTCAGTACGCGGAACTGGCCCGACAGATCAGTGCCATCGGCGCCGTCAAACGGGGGCTGGCGCGCATCCTGCCCGCCGAGTGCCCGGGCGGCACCGCCGCCGTACTGACCCTGCTCGACCGGCACGGCGAGATGCGGATGAGCCGCCTCGCCGAGTTGCTCGCCGTCGACATGTCGGTGACCAGCAGACATGTCGCCCACGCCGCCGAGCGCGGCTGGATCGAGCGGTCCCCCGACCCCGCGGACAAGCGCTCCCGCATCCTGCGGCTCACCCCGGCGGGCCAGGAGCTGATCGACGAGCTGGCCCGGCGGACGACAGAGATGTTCGCGCGGACGCTCGACGACTGGACCGACGACGAGGTCGGGCAGCTGGTCACGATGCTGGAGCGGCTGCGCAGCAGCTTCGGCGACTGCCGGGACTGGCGTTACCAAGATTCGTACACCCGTACACCCATGCGGCACGAGACGTAAGACAAGGAATTCAATGGCTACGACCACACCAGCGGGTGTGCGGGGCGGCCACGCCAAGCACGGAGGCGGCGCCCCCGCCCCCGCGAGCGGCGCGCCGATGACACACCGTCAGATCATGGAGGCGCTCTCCGGGCTGCTTCTGGGCATGTTCGTCGCGATCCTGTCGTCGACGATCGTCTCCAACGCCCTGCCGGAGATCATCTCCGACCTGGGCGGCGGACAGAGCGCCTACACCTGGGTGGTGACCTCATCGCTGCTGGCGATGACGGCGACCACCCCGCTGTGGGGCAAGCTCTCCGACCTCTTCAGCAAGAAGCTCCTGGTTCAGATAGCCCTGGTCATCTATGTCTCGGGCTCGATCGTGGCCGGCCTCTCGCAGAACGCCGCGATGCTGATCGCCTGCCGGGTGTTCCAGGGCATCGGCGTCGGCGGTCTCTCCGCCCTCGCCCAGATCGTCATGGCCGCGATGATCGCCCCGCGCGAGCGTGGCCGGTACAGCGGCTACCTCGGCGCGACCTTCGCCGTCGCCACCGTCGGCGGCCCACTGCTCGGCGGCGTCATCACCGACACCTCGTGGCTGGGCTGGCGCTGGTGCTTCTACGTCGGCGTCCCGTTCGCCGTCATCGCACTGATCGTCCTCCAGAAGACCCTGAAGCTCCCGGTCGTCAAGCGCGAAGGGGTCAAGGTCGACTGGTTCGGCGCCTTCTTCATCAGCGCGGCCGTCTCGCTGCTGCTGGTCTGGGTCACCTTCGCGGGCAACAAGTACGACTGGATCTCGTGGCAGACGTACGCGATGGTCGGCGGATCGGTTCTGCTCGGCGCCATATTCATCCTTGTCGAGTCGAAGGCGCGCGAGCCGATCATCCCGCTGCGGCTCTTCCGTAACCGCACGATCACGCTGGCCTCGCTGGCCTCGCTCTTCGTCGGTATCGCGATGTTCGCCGGCACGGTCTTCTTCAGCCAGTACTTCCAGCTGGCCCGCGACAAGTCGCCGACGATGTCCGGTGTCATGACCATCCCGATGATCGGTGGTCTGTTCGTCTCCTCCACCGTCTCCGGCATGATCATCACCAAGACGGGCCGCTGGAAGATCTGGCTGGTCAGCGGTGGTGTGCTGGTGACGGCCGGGCTCGGGCTGCTGGGCACTCTGCGGTACGACACCCCGTACTGGCACATGGCGATCTACATGGCGCTGATGGGGCTCGGCGTCGGCATGATGATGCAGAACCTGGTCCTGTGCACACAGAACCAGGTCTCTCCCGAGGACCTCGGCGCCGCCAGCTCCACCGTCACCTTCTTCCGCTCGCTGGGCGGTGCGGTCGGTGTCTCGGCGCTGGGCGCGGTGCTGGGCAACCGGGTCACGCACTACGTCAAGGAGGGGCTGGCCGACCTCGGCCCGCAGGGCGCGGCCCTGGGCCACGGCGGTACCGGTGGCGGCGGCATCCCGAACCTGGACACGCTGCCCGCCCCGATGCGGCAGGTCATGGAGGTGGCGTACGGCCACGGCGTCGGCGATGTCTTCCTCTATTCGGCACCGGCCGCGCTGATCGCGCTGCTGCTGACGCTGTTCATCAAGGAGGTCGCGCTGAAGACGCGGGCCGGCGGTGAGACGGCGGAGGTCACGGCTCCCGCCGCGACGACCGCGACGACCGCGACGACCGCGACGACCGCCGAGATACCCGCGATATCCGCGATATCCGAGGTGGCCGCGGTACCCGTGGCGAGGGGATCCGGAATGGCGGGGTCCGGAATGGCAGCGGCTTCTGGAGGGACCATGACAGCTGGATCGGCCGAATCGGCCGGCACGTCGTTCGCGGCACCCGCGCCGGGGACCGCCGTACAGGGTGTGGTGCTCGGTTCCGAGGGCACGCCGGTGCCCCGCGCCGCCGTCACCCTGATATCCCTGGCCGGTCGGCAGCTGGCCCGCTCGGTCGCCCAGTCCGACGGCGGCTATGTCCTGGACGCGCCGGGCGCCGGCTCGTACGTACTGATCGCCTCCGCCGACGGCTTCCAGCCGCAGGCGTCCACGGTGGTCGTCGGGGACGGACCGCTCTCGTACGACATCCTGCTCTCCGGTACGAGCGGCCTCACCGGGGTGGTGCGCGCCGCGGACGGCGGGTACCCGATCGAGGGCGCGATGGTGATCGTGACCGATGTGCGCGGCGATGTGCTGGCCACCGGGAAGTCGTCCGAGCAGGGCGAGTTCGGCTTCGGTGAGCTGGTCCCCGGTTATGTGACCGTCGCGGTGAACGCCACCGGCTACCGCCCGCTGGCCCTGCCGGTGGAGATAGGCGGCCAGGGCGTCACCCGTGTCGAGGCGGTCCTCCTCTCCGGCGCCCTGGTGCAGGGCACGGTCAGGGCGGGCGCGGCCCGCCGCCCGGCGCACGACGCCCGGGTGACGCTGGTCGACGCGGCCGGAAACGTGGTCGCGACGGCGACGACCGGCGAGGACGGGGCGTATGCCTTCGCCGACCTGGACTCCGGCGAGTACACGGTCATCGCGACCGGCTACCCGCCGGTGGCGGGCTCGCTGACGGTCACCGGCCGCGGAGTCGACGACCACGACATCGAACTCGCCCACCCCGGCGAGTAGTCGAAACCCCCCGGACCGCGTGGCGCTTGTAGCGGGCGGCGCGTCGGCCGGGTGCGGAAACGGGCTCCGGTGGCGGGGACGGCGGCGGGCAGGGGACGGCCTGTCGTCGCACCCCGGCCGGAGCCCGGCTCTTTACGGGACTGGCCGAGGGACGAGGGAGAGAGAAACGGGATGGGCGGGACGGGCGGAATGGGCGGGGCACTCGGGATGGGCGGGGCAGCCGGAATGGGCGGGACGGGACTTCGCGGACAGGTACGGACGCGGGACGGCTGGGCCGTGCAGCACGCGGTCGTGACCATGACCGACATGAGCGGTACGCAGGTGCTGCGGCGGGAAGCCGACGAGAACGGCTCGGTACGGACCGACGCGGCGCTGGCACCGGGCCCGTACACCGTCGTCGTGACGGCCGTCGGCTACGCGCCCGTCGCCTCCACGGCGCTGGTCACGGCGAGCGGGCGTGCCGAGGTCGGCACGGTGGTACTGGCCAGGCAGGGCGGGGTCGAGCTGCCGCCGCCGGGCGCCTGGAGCCTGGATCCGGCGCATTCGGCGGTGAGCGCGGTGGCCCAGCATCTGGGGATCTCCAGCGTGCGCGGGAGGTTCACGGAGTTCGGGGGACGGATCGAGATCGCGGCGGGCACGGCGGGTGCGGCGGGCACGGGGAGCGCGGGAGGCGCAGGAGGCACGGGCAGTACTGGCGGCGCGTACGGAGTCGAGGCGTCGCGCGTCGACGCGGTCATCAGCGCGGCGAGCATCGACACCGGCAACGCGCTGCGCGACAAGCACCTCAAGTCGCCGGACTTCCTGGACGTGGAGCGCTTCCCGGAGATCACGTACAGCAGTACGGGGCTGACCCCGGCGGGCCCGGACCGCTGGACGGTGCACGGACAGCTGTCGCTGCACGGCGTCGTACGCGAAGTGGACCTGGACCTGAGCTACCTGGGCACCGGGCCCGACCCGTGGGGCGGGGTACGGGCGGCCTTCCGCGCGACCACGGAGCTGCACCGGGAGGACTTCGCCATGAACTACAACCAGGTGGTGCAGGCGGGGATCTCCGCGATCGGGACGACGCTGCGGGTGGAGCTGGACATCCAGGCGGTGCAGGGCGAGAGCCTGCCGGGCGTGTGATCGCCGCGCAGGGGGCGGCTCGGGCGAGGGGCGTGGTTCGGGCGAGGGGCGTGGTTCGCGGCGGGCGGGCTCCGAGGTCGTAGGCTGCGCGGCATGGCACCGAATATCGCAACGAATACGGCTGTTGACCTCGCCGGGCTGCTGGAGTTCGTACGTCCCAGGCACCGCGCGATCCTGCTGACCACCCGTTCCGACGGCCGGCCGCAGGGCTCCCCGCTCGCCTGCGGGGTCGACGACTCGGGCCGGATCGTCGTCTCCACGTACCCCGAGCGCGCCAAGACGCGGAACGCCAAGCGGGACGAGCGGGTGAGCGTGATCGTCCTGTCGGACGACTGGAACGGCCCGTGGGTCCAGGTCGACGGTACGGCCGAGGTGATCGACTCCCCGGAGTCGGTCGAGCCGCTGGTCGAGTACTACCGGAACATCGCGGGCGAGCACCCCGACTGGGACGAGTACCGGGAGGCGATGGTGAAGCAGGGGAAGTCCATCATCCGGATCACCCCGGAGCGCTGGAGTCCACTTGCCACCGGCGGCTTCCCGGCCCGACTCGTCTCGTAGGAGCCGGGGGCGGCCGTCGCGTAGGCCCCCGTCCGGAGGCTCGGTCCCGGGGCTCGGTCCCGGGTCCCGTCCGGGGGCTCAGTTCCGGGTCCCGTCCCCGCTCGCGCCGCCGGGTCCGTCCGCCGCCTCGCTGCGGGGCCCGGCGGCGGCCCGGTCGCGCTGCCGCATCGTCTCGATGCCCGCGATGAGGAGTTCGAGCGCGAACGTGAAGTCGCGTTGGCGCATCTCCGCCACCGTATCGCCGCCACGCGCCTCCATCAGTTCGTCCGCGGTCTCGAACGACTCCTGGAACTTCGGCTGTTCGTTGATCGCGCCCATCGCCTGCCGGAAGTACTGGTCCTGGCTCAGCCCGGCGTCGGCGCAGCGCTGTACGAAGTGGCCCTCGATCGTGCCGAATCCGTAGACGAACTGGAAGACCGCCGCCAGCCCGCCCATCTGGCCGTGCGGCGCCAGGCCCGTCCTTCCCATGACGGCCTGGACGGCCGCCGAGAAGGCCATCGAGTGCGGGCCGATGTTCAGATATCTGCCGACGAGCGGCGAGACCCAGTGGTGCCTGACCAGCACCTCCCGGTAGCTGGTGGCCAGTTCGCGCAGCTGGTCGCGCCAGTCGGCGCCCTCGTCCGTCATGTCGGGGACCAGGACCTCGCCGAAGACGGAGTCCAGGGCGAGTTCGAGGAGGTCGTCCTTGGTGTCGACGTACCAGTAGAGGGACATGGCGGTCACCCCCAGCTCCGCGGCCAGCCGCCGCATGGAGAACTTCGCCGGGCCCTCCGTGTCGAGGAGCCGTATCGAGACCGCTGTTATGCGGTCGCGGTCCAGGCCGGCGGGATGGTCCGAGTTCTCGCTTCTGCGGCCGCGGCCCGCCGGCTTGCCCTCCAGCCATACGCTGGTACGGGTCGGCCGCTTGTCGCGATCGGCTTCCGGCACCATGGGTGAGCCTCCTCGAGTTCCCTCCGGCCGGGCTACGGCCGGACTCCACTTTCTCTGCCCGGCCTCTGGCCTCTGCCCGGCTCGGGCTCCCGGCCGGCCAGGCCCCACCGGCGACGACCGGGTCATCCGATCGCCGGAGTCCGGACGCCTGCCGCTCTTCCGATGCTATGCCGCCCCCGACACGGAGTCCGACGGGGAGCCGGACGCGGAGCCGGAGCCGGATGACGCGGCCGACGGGGAGCCCGGCGAAGAGCCCGAGGCTCCCGGGAAGCCCGAGGAGCCCTGGGAGCCCTGGGAGCCCGAGGCTCCCGGAGAGCCCGGGGAGCCCGAGGAGCCCGGCGTGGGCTTCGCGCGCTCGGCCCTGCGCAGCAGCAGCGCGGCCAGCAGACCGCCCACCAGCACGGCCACGGCCCCGACCAGCTGGCTCGTCTCCAGGCTCGACGCGAACGCGTCGGAGATGCTCAGCCGCTCCGCCTCCCCGTCCGCCGCCGCGAGCGCGGCGGGCAGCGAGGCGCCCCCCACCGCCGCCGGAACGAGCGCGGCGAAGCGGGAGCTGAGCACGGCGCCCAGGACGGCGACCCCGAGACCGTTGCCGAACTCGCCCAGCGTGCCGTTGATGCCCGCGCCGACGCCCGCCTTCTCCGGCGGGATCGCGCTCATGATGGCGTTCGCCATGGCCGGCATGGAGAGGGCGACACCCGCGCCCATCACGATCAGGCCGAGCAGCATCCCGCTGTACCCATGGGCGCCGAGCACCGCGATCGCGGCGAGCCCGGCGGACACCAGGACCATGCCGAGCGCGATGGTGCCCGGGGTGCCCAGCTTCCGTACGGCCAGCGCGCCGACGCCCGCGAGGTTCAGGACGACGACGCTGACCGCGAGCGGAGCCGTACGCAGACCGGCGTCCAACGGCCCGTAGCCCAGCACGAACTGGAGATGCTGGGTCAGCAGGAACAGCGATCCGGTCATCCCGAAGGAGACCAGGATGGCCCCCGCCACCGCCCCGATGAAGCGCTGGTCGCGGAAGAAGTTCATGTCCAGCATCGGATACGGGACGCGCAGCTCCCAGAAGACGAACAGGCCGAGGACGAGCAGGCCGAGGGAGGCCGGGAGCAGCACCTGACCGGAGAGCCAGCCGTGATCCGGCCCGGAGATGATCGCGTACACGACGGCGGTCATGCCGATGGTGGAGAGCAGCGCGCCGAGCAGATCGGGACGGTCGCCCTCCTTGCTCTTCGATTCCGGTACGAGCGCGACGACCGCGATCACTCCGAGTACCACGACCGGGATGTTGATCAGGAAGATCGCGCCCCACCAGAAGTGGTCGAGCATGGCCCCGCCGATCAGCGGACCGACGGCCCAGCCGAGGTGGTTGACGGTCGCCCAGATTCCGATCGCCTTGACGCGCTCGGTGTCGTCGAACAGCTGGACCACGACGGCGAGGGTCGTGGTGATCAGCAGCGCGCCCCCGACGCCCATTCCGGCGCGCGCGGCGATCAACTGACCGCTGGACTGAGCGAGTCCGGCGGCCAGCGACCCGATCCCGAACAGCACGAGGCCCACGATCAGCAGTTTCTTGCGGCCGTACCGGTCGGCGGCGTTGCCCGCGGTGAGCAGCAGGCCGACCTGGACCAGGGAGTAGGCGTTGATCATCCACTGGATGTCGGCGGTGGAGGCGTGCAGTTCACGGGTGAGGGACGGGATCGCGACACCGAGGACGGTGTTGTCGAGCAGCACGGTGAGCTGGGCCAGACAGATGACACCGAGGATCAGCCAGCGCTGCGGGTGCCGTGCGGGGGCGATGTGGTGCTCGGCGGCTGTCGCCGTCATGGAGACTCCTTGTACGGTGTACAGGAACAGTCGCTGTACACCGTACAAGAATCCCTTACGCCGTATAGCTTCTTTTTCCGCCAGTCGGGTGCCGGCCGGCTGAGTGCCTCGTCGGCCAGGAGGCCCGACAGGCCCGGTAGACCTGTCAGGCCTGTCAGGCCTCCTGGGTCAGGTCGTAGAGGGTCGCGCCGTCCACGGTGACCTTCTTGAAGGTGGACTCCACCCAGCTGGAGATCTCGGAGTTGGAACTGCCGAAGCCGCCGCCTCGACCGCCTCCTCCGCCACCGCCCTCAGCTCCACCGCCGCCGGGGCCGCCGCCCTCGCCCTCGCTCTCGCCGCTCGACAGGAAGTAGTGGATCTTCCCGTCCGCGACGTACTGCTTGAACTGGTCGAGGGTCGGGGACGGATCGCTGCCGTTGAAGCCGCCGATCGCCATGACGGGCTTCTCGGTGGCGAGTTGATAGCTGGCCGCGTTCTGGGAGCCGATGGTCGCGGCGACCCAGGTGTAGCCGGAGGCGTCCTTCTTGAGCGCGGCCTCGGCCTCGGAGCTGACGGTCTGGCCGTTGAGGAGGCCGCCCATGCCGCCTCCTCCGCCGCCGCCCCTGCCGCCCATACCGCCGCCGCCCTGGCCGCCCTCGGGCAGCGCGCCGTTCGGAGGCAACTGGGGCCGGCCGCCCGCGGCCGGGGTCTGCCCCTGGCCCTGCGCCTGACCCTGCCTCTGCCTCTGGCCCTGGCCCTGGCCCTGTGCCTGTCCCTGGCCTTGCCCCTGTGCCTGGCCCGCTGCCTGCTGACCGGGAAGCACCATCCCGGCCTCACCGGCGCCCCCGGCGCCCCCGGCGAAACGAGGCCCGCCGCCACCGCCGAAGCCGCCGCCACCCCGCGCGACGGCCGGTCCCGCCGTGATGATCGAGCCCCGGTACGCGGTGCTGACCGTGGTCAGTGTGTACGCGAGCGGTCCGGCGAGCGAGGCCGCGACCGCGAGACCCGCCGCCGCGAGCGCCAGCGGCCGGCCCAGCCTGCTCGCGACGAGCAGCCCCACCGCGGCCAGCAGACCGCCGATCAGCACCGCCCAGCGCAGCCACGGCACATAGTCAGGAGTCCGGCCGAGCAGTACGTACGCCCATACCGCCGTCCCCGCCGCCGCGAGCGCCAGCGTCGCCGACGCCACGATCCCGGCGCGCTCCTCCCACAGCATGGTGACGCCCATGCCGATGACGGCCGCGACGTACGGCGCCAGTGCCACGGTGTAGTACTCGTGGAAGATCCCGGCCATGAAGCTGAAGACCGCCAGGGTCACCAGCAGCGAGCCGCCCCACACCAGAAACGCCGCGCGGGCCGTGTCCGTACGCGCGCTCCGCCGGGTCACCACGAGTCCGACGACGAGCAGCAGCAGAGCGGCGGGGAGCAGCCAGGAGATCTGGCCGCCGATGGACTCGCTGAACATCCGGCCGATACCGGTCGCGCCGCTGCGACCGCCCCCGCCCCCGCCTCCTCCGCCGACGCTGCCGGCCTCCTCGCCGTTGATCCGGCCGAGGCCGTTGTAGCCGAAGGTCAGTTCAAGGAAGGAGTTCGTCTGGGAGCCGCCGACGTACGGGCGTGAGGAAGCGGGCCACAGCTCCACGATCGCGACCCACCAGCCGCCGGAGACGACGAGCGCGAGACCGGCCAGCGCGAGCTGGCCGAGCCGGCGCCGTACGGACGTGGGCGCGCACACCGCGTACACCAGCGCCAGCGCCGGCAGGATCAGAAACCCCTGGAGCGTCTTGGTCAGGAACGCGAAGCCGATCGCGATCCCCGCCCACACCAGCCATGTGGTCCGCCCGGCCTCCAGCGCGCGCAGCACGCAGTAGACGGCGGTGGTCATCAGCAGCGCGAGCAGCGCGTCCGGGTTGTTGAAGCGGAACATCATCACGGCGACGGGCGTCAGCGCCAGCACCACGGCCGCCGTCAGTCCGGCGACAGCGCTGAAGCGGCGGCGCACGGCGGCGTACAGCACCGCTACCGTCCCGAGCCCCATCAGTACCTCGGGCACCAGGATCTGCCAGGATCCGAGCCCGAAGAGCCGTACGGACAGGGCCATCGGCCAGAGCGCGGCCGGGGGCTTGTCGACGGTGATGGAGTTCCCCGCGTCGGAGGAGCCGAAGAAGAACGCCTTCCAGCTCTCGCTGCCCGCCTGAACGGCCGCGGAATAGAAGGAGTTGGCGTAACCGGAATCGCTCAGATGCCACAACTGGAGCAGTCCGGCGACCAGCAGGACGGCGAGCAGGGCCGGGCGTACCCAACTGGCGTCTTCGGCCCTGCCCCGCCAGAAGCGGAGGGCGCGGCCGGCGGCGCGATGGCGCTGGTGGCGCGCCGTCGCCGAAGGCCCGTCGGGCTGAAGGGTCATGGTCATCATGCGGTCCTTGAGTCGAGGTCGGCGGTGTCGGAAGCAGCGGAGACGGGCGCGGAGGCCGTGGCAGGGGCAGGGGCGGAGGCCGAAGCGGGGAGGGGCGCGCAGGCGGTGGCGGAGAGGGAGTCGGAGGCCGTAGCCGTGTCACGGGCCGGGAGATCGTCCGTACGGCGCTCGGGGAAGACCCAGGCGCGCAGGAGGAGGAAGCGCAGCACCGTCGCGGCGAGGTTGGCGGCGATCAGCACGGCCAGCTCGGTGGAGTGGGAGGGGGTACCCGTGGCCGCGTCCAGGGCCGCCAGTGAACCGCTGGTCAGGGCGAGTCCGATGGCGAAGACGACCAGGCCCTGGGCCTGGTGTCGTACGGCGCGCTCCCGGCCGCGTACTCCGAAGGTGAGCCTCCGGTTGGCGGCGGTGTTGGCGATCGCGGAGACCAGCAGGGCGATCGCGTTGGCGAGTTGTGGACTCGCCGTTGCACGGAAGACGGAATAGAGCAGAAGATAAAAGAGCGTGGACAGGGCGCCCACGAAGCAGAAGCCGACCAGTTGCCGGGCGAGTCCGCCGGGCACCCCACCGATCCGGCGGTCTCTCGGGTCATCCCCGAATGGCCTGGCCAGCCGGTCCAGAGGCAGCGCGCCCACCGCCAGTGCCCGCCCCACCCGCCAGACGCCCTTGAGATCCTCGGTCGCGGTCTTGACGATATGCACCGTGCTGTCGGGGTCGTCGATCCAGTCCACCGGGACTTCATGGATCCGCAGTCCGGCGCGTTCGGCGAGCACGAGCATCTCTGTGTCGAAGAACCACCCGGTGTCCTCGACCATCGGCAGCAGCCGCTGGGCGACGTCACGCCGTATGGCCTTGAACCCACACTGCGCGTCGCTGAAGCGCGCGGAGAGAGAGGACTTGAGGATGAGGTTGTAGGCCCGCGAGATGAACTCGCGCTTGGGGCCGCGTACGACCCGTGACGAACGGGACAGCCGCGACCCGATCGCCAGATCGGAGTGGCCCGAGATCAGCGGCGCCACGAGCGGGAGGAGTGCGTTGAGATCCGTGGACAGATCCACGTCCATATAGGCGAGGACGGGTGCGTCGGAGTGGGACCACACGGTACGGAGCGCCCTGCCCCGGCCCTTCTGCTCCAGGCGGTACGCCCGTACCTCCGGGATCTCGGTGTCGAGTCGGGCCGCGACCTGCGGAGTCCGGTCGGTACTGGCGTTGTCGGCGATCGTGATGCGAAAGCTGTACGGGAAGGTGCGGGCCAGGTGTTCGTGCAGGCGCCGCACACATGGTTCGAGGTCCTGCTCCTCGTTGTAGACGGGGATCGTCACGTCAAGTACGGGGGCATCGGTCACCTCGACCGGGAGATGCTCCCGGGCCGGGAGTGTGCCCCATGAAGTGTCGGTTCGCATGACTCGACATTCGCGAGGCGCGCTGTCACGGCTGTGTGGTGAAGCTGTGCCCCGTCTGTGAGTCGCGGACGGGTCCCCACGGACGCCGCTGGGGCTGATGCGGTGCATGTGAGGGGTGGGTCTGCCCGCGCGAAAGGACGGTCTGCCCGTGCGAGAGGGCGGATTGCCCCTGCGAGACGGCGGATTGCCCCTGCGTGGGCGGGCCGCCGGGCAGGCGTACGGAGAACACGGTCCGGCCGGGGACGCTCTGTACGGCGACGGTCCCGCCGTGCGCGGTGACGACCGCTTGGACGATCGCCAGGCCGAGACCGGTGGAGCCGGCCGCGCGGGAGCGTGACGCGTCACCGCGCGCGAAGCGTTCGAAGACATGCGGCAGCAGCTCGGGCGGGATGCCGGGGCCGTCGTCCTGCACTTCGAGGACGACGGAGGATCGGCCGACCGACCAGACGTCCCACGGTCCGTCCCACGGCTCGTCGCCCCAGCACCCGCCGTCGCTTCTGCGGACGCGTGCGGTGACGGTGGTGCCGGGCGGGGTGTGCGTACGGGCGTTGGCGAGGAGATTGACGAGCACTTGATGGAGACGGGAGGCGTCGCCGTACACCGTGGCGCAGGGCTCGTCCGGCTCGGGCAGTTCAAGGCGCCAGTGATGGTCCTGCCCTGCGGCATGAGCATCGCTCACCGCGTCCACGACCAGAGGGGAGAGATCAGTGCTCTCGTACGAGAGCGGGCGTCCGGCGTCGAGCCGCGCCAGCAGCAGCAGGTCCTCGACCAGGCCGGTCATCCGTTCCGCCTCGGCCTCGATACGCCCGAGCGCGCGCCGGGTGTCGGGGCCGGTCTCCTCGCGCCCGCGCCGGGTCAGCTCGGCGTACCCCCGGATGGAGGCGAGCGGTGTCCGGAGCTCATGGCCGGCGTCTGCGACGAACTGCCGTACCCGCGTCTCGCTCTCCTGCCGGGCCGCGAGCGCGGAACCGACATGCCCCAGCATCCGGTTGAGCGCCGCACCGACCTGCCCGACCTCGGTGCGTGGATCCGCCTCGGCGTCGGGGACCCGTACGAGCGGGGCCACCTCACCGCTGTGCAACGGCAGTTCGGAGACCCGGGTGGCGGTCGTGGCCACGCGCCTGAGCGGTCGCAGTGCGACGCCGACGAGCGCACTGCCCGCGATACCGGCGGCGATCAGCGCGGCGACGGTGACACAGATTTCCACGAGCACCAGGGTGTTGAGACTCTCCTGCACTTCGGCGGCCGGTATACCGACGAGGTAGGTCCCGTTGACGCCGTCGACGTACCGCACCCGGTAGTCGGCGCCCTCGGGCAGCGTGACGGTATGGGCCGCGTCGTCCCGCGGTACGGCCGCGATGGCCGCCTTCTGCGCTTCGCTGAGCGGCGTCTCCGTGATCGGCGGCCAGGTGTTCTCGTTCTCCTGAAGGGCGCTCATCAGCCCCCGGCCGACGGAGCCGTCGGCCAACAGCTCGACAGCGACCGTACCCACGGGCGCGCCGCCGCCCGTGACGATCTTCATCGGGTCCCTGCTCTCGGGGGCGATGTCGGGCAGCCGGTCGCCCTCGCCCGTACCGTTCCCCGCCCCGCTGCCCGTACCGTTCCCCGCCCCGCTGCCCGTACCGTTCCCCGCCCCGCTGCCCGCGCCGCTCCTCGCGCCGTCCCCCAGCCTGTTCTCGGCGTTGTTCGCCGCCTTTCCCGGCGGCGGTCCCGAGGCCCGCTTGGCGATGGCCTGCACCTGCGTGTCCAACTGGTCGTACAGATACGAGCGGTACGCGATCGTCGTGACCGCCCCGATCGCCGTTCCGACGATCGCGATCAGCGTGACCGCCGACACGACGAGCCGGTTCCGCAAGGACCAGCGCCGCTTCGTCACCCCCCGCAGGCGACCTTTCATCGCGGGGCGTCACCGGGCTCACCGGGCTTGATCAGATACCCGGCGCCGCGCCGGGTGTGGATCATCGGCGCGCGCCCCGCGTCGATCTTCCGCCGCAGATAGGAGATGTACAGCTCGACGACATTGGCCTGGCCGCCGAAGTCGTACGACCACACCCGGTCCAGGATCTGCGCCTTGCTCAGCACCCGGCGCGGATTACGCATCAGATAGCGCAGCAGCTCGAACTCGGTCGCGGTCAGATGGATGGACTGCCCGTCGCGGGTGACGTCATGGCTGTCCTCGTCGAGCGTCAGATCCCCGACGACCAGCAGCGACTCGCTGCGCACGGCCGCCGCGCCGGACCGCCGGATCAGCCCGCGCAGCCGCGCCACGACCTCCTCCAGGCTGAACGGCTTGGTGACATAGTCGTCACCACCCGCGGTCAGCCCGGCGATCCGGTCCTCCACGGAGTCCTTCGCGGTGAGGAAGAGCACGGGCACCTGCGGCAGTTCGCGGCGCAGCCGCCCCAGGACCGCCAGCCCGTCCATGTCGGGCAGCATCACGTCCAGTACGACCGCGTCGGGCCGGAACTCCCGCGCCGAACGCATGGCGCCCCCGCCGTCACCGGCGCTGCGCACCTCCCAGCCCTCGTACCGCAGGGCCATGGACAGCAGCTCGGTGAGCGAGGTCTCGTCGTCGACGACAAGCACGCGGACGGGGCTCCCGTCCGGCCTGAGCATTTCGGTGCGCCCCCGGGGCGAGGTGATGGTCATGCTGTTCACCCTGGGGACGGCCTCTGAGATTGGTCTTTCCGCTTCCTGTGAAATCCCTGAGAAACGGCTGCGGGCGAGGGCCTGGGCCGGACCGCCGTCCGGGTCCCCCGGTTTCCGGCCCTGTCGAACCTGACGGCCCTGGCGTCACTGACGGCTCTGCCGTCACTGACCGTCCTGGCGACCCTAGGCGTCGACGATCCCGAAGAGCCGGGCCCCGTTCCCGTAACAGACGGCGCGCAGCCACTCGTCCCCCAGCCCGAGCCGCTCCAGCGCCTCCAGCTGATGGACGTACGGATAGGGGATGTTCGGGAAGTCCGTCCCCAGCAGGATCCGGTCCCCCAGATCCGCCAGCCGCGCCCTCGCCTCTCCGGGGAACGGCGCGAAGTCCTCGCTGAAGTCCGTGAACGCCATGGTGGTGTCCAGTCTGACCTCCGCGTACCGCGCGGCGAGATCCAGGAAGTCCACGTACTCCGGCATCCCGAGATGGGCGACGATCAGCCGCAGCCGGGGATGGCGCGCCAGCAGCCGCCCCACCGGCTCGGGCCCGGTGTACTTGCCGGGCGCGGGGCCGGAGCCGCAGTGCATCACCACCGGGACGGCGGCCTCGGCGAGCAGCCCCCAGACCCGGTCGAGCCGCTCGTCGTTCGGGTCGTACGCGCCCACCTGGAGGTGCGACTTGAAGATCCGGGCGCCGCCGGCTTCCGCGCCGCCCTCGACGGCCTCACGTACGTACGCCTCGACGCCGTCCTCCGGGAAGAGCGTGGCCGTCCGCAGACAGTCCGGCGTACGCGCCGCGAACCCGGCGGCCCAGCCGTTCAGCCACTCCGCCATCCCCGGCTTGTGCGGATAGAGCATCGAGGTGTACGCCCGCACGCCGAACGCGCGCAGCAGGGCGACGCGTTCGGCCTCCTCCCGCCGGTACGAGATGGGCCACTCCCGCCCGATGAGCGGACCGGCGGAGTCGAAGTAGGCCCAGACCTTCCTGAGGACCCGCTCCGGCATGAAGTGCGTATGGACATCGACGAGGCCCGGGAGTCCTGTCCGCTCCCGGAACCGCCGTACGGCCTCGATCTCGTCCTCGTGACCGCCTATATCGGCCATACCGCCCATACCTTCCATACCGGCCGACTTTCCTTTCAGAAGAGCCCATCCTGCTTTCAGAAGAGCCCGTCCTGCACACCGCCGCTGTGCACATCCCTGACGGGCACGGTGACCGCGCCGCCGCCCGCGCCCTCACCCGTGCCGCCGCCCGCCGCCGCGGTCAGCTCCCATCCGCTCATCAGCCGGGTGTCCAGGACGATCACCCCGCCGTCCGCCGTGGCGAGATGCAGATCGGGCCCGGCTGCCGCGACCAGCCGCCCCGCGACGCACCCGCCGTCCACCAGCTCCACCACCACGCCGGTGGCCGGCGCCAGCCCGTCCAGGCCGAAAGCCCCGGCATGGTCGACGGCCGCGAACGCCATCCGCTCCAGCGACTGCGGCCACCCTTCCAGCGCCACCGCCCGTACGTACAGCCGCTCGATCTCGGCCACCCGCTCCGCCAGGACCGGCAGCGCGGCCCGTACGTCCCGCTTCCGCGCGTACGGGATACGGTCCGGCACCCCCAGCGCCCTGCGCAGCAGTTCCTCGGTCCGCCGCGCGGCCATCAGCGGCCCGCGCCCGAGCCAGCTGAACGCGACCGCCCCCTGCTCCAGAAGGCGCGCGGGTCCACGCTCCTCCGCGGTGATCCCGACCTTCACCATCCCGGGCCCGAACCACGCGAGATAGACGCGGTATGTCCGCGGATCATCGGCGATGGTGTCGGCGGCCACGGAGTGCGCCCGGTCCAGGCGGGCGCACTCGGCGCACTGCCCACCCGTACCGCGCCCGGCGATCACCGCCCCGAGGGGACACACATTCCCCCGCGCCCCGACGCACATACGCGCCCCGACGGCACAAAACCCCAGGTCACGCCCGTAGCCCAGCACGCTCTCCCGCCGGTCGCCCTCCCCGCCCCGCCGCCACCCGAGCGCGGGCACCCCCTCGCTCCAGCGAAGGCCCTGGCACTTCCACCTCATAGCGCACAGGATGACAGGCACGGACGGACGACATGGGCGGGACGAGGCGCGGGGGGCAGGGGGCTGTCGGTGGAGATGACGTACGTACGGTTCCAGGGCACGGTCCGCGGCCCACGCGGCCGCTTCCCCGGCGTTTTCGCGCTGGCCAACGGCCTGGCCCGGCAGGGCGTCCTGACCGACGAGCAGTGGAACTTCTGGCGGGCCGGCAACGACTGGTACGACGTCAACTACCCCGACCCCTCCACCGTCGACCCGCACGTCTACGACCCGGAACTCCACCCGGGCGCGGTCGCCTGGTTCAAGACCTCGGCCCCGGCCGCGGAACTGATCGGACGCGTGGACGGCTACCTGGAGATCCTCACGGCCCACGGCGTGGAGTGCCACATGATCCGCTCGACGGACCCCGGCAAGGTCGTCTACGAGGACGAATACCAGGTAGTCGCGGTCCCCCACGCGGCTCGCCCCGCCTGAGACACCGCCCGCCGACCCCCACCAACTCCCGCATGGCGGGCCACCCATACGACTCCCCTGCCCACGCCCCGTCCGTGCAACGCAGAAGGCCCCCGGATTTCTCCGGGGGCCTCTCACCTGTGTGCACTCGGCAGGATTCGAACCTGCAACCTTCTGATCCGTAGGATCGGGCAGGCCGTTGGGCGAAGGCTCCGCTTTCCTGCCGGCTGATCGCTGATCGTCGTGATCAATAGCCTCTGTGTGCCGTCGTTGCCGTCAAGGTTGCCGTCAGCTCTGAGCAGTGGCATCGGCTCGCAGCGTACGGGATCCCCGCGACGCCGAGCCTAGGCCGCCAAGGTAGTGGGCCTGGCTGTCCGCTCGAGTTCCTTGAAGATGACACCGAGGACTTCGAGTTCCTCACCGGTGAACAGGTCATCGGGGCCCCCCGGGGCAAGATCGGCAAACGAGTCCTCGTAGAGGTCGCCCAGCCCCAGGATTCCGCGCTTTGCTACCGTATCGATAATCAACGTCAGGAAGTCGAGCTGGCGAGAGCTGAGCTGCTTACCCGCGCAGAAGACCTCGAACGCCTTCTGTGCGGCCTGCCGATCGAGTCCGCACAGCCCGCGCACGAACAGGCCGAGGCCGCCGGAGGACCGCACTTCATCGAGGTCCTCCGGGGAGGCGATGGCCTCTATGAGGAAGATCTCCTCCAAGTCCGCAAGATCGAGTTCGGTGATCTGCTCATTGAGACGCAGTTTACGCACCACCGGCTGGTCCTCATGGCGCAGGAGGTAGGCCCGGGCCTTCTGCTTGAAGCGCTGTTCGTCCGTGCCCTGAGGCATCCCCTGGATCTCGGCCTCGGTGATGTCACCGAGTTCGTCGATGAAGTCGGTGTAGACGACGTTCCGCTTGATCTTGGGGTCGGTGAGACGGGCGAGCCGGCGCATACGGCGCCGCATGTCCTCCAGCAGCGGGAGCGTGACGCCGTCCCACCACTCGTCGCCCGCTACTGCTTCCAGAAGCTCGGCCTGTTCGCAGACCGCCGGAATGTTGGTCTTGGTGAGCAGGTTGGAAGCGATGTCCTGGATCTTCGCGCGCAGCTTGGCGAACTCCTTGCCGCCTTCCAGCGCGGCGAGCTGGAGACCGTACGCCATCAGGTCGAACCGCTTGGCCTCCTCGCCCATCTCCTCGTCGTCCGGGCGGAACTCGCTAGGCAGTCCGAGCAGGTAGTCACGGATCGCGGTGTCTGCCTCGTCGTCCACCCGGTGCCAGCTGCCGAAGTCACTGAAGACCTCGATCTCCCGGCGGTGCGGACGGACCAGGAAGTTGTCCAGGTTCATGCCCGTGACGGTGTAGTGCAGCCGGTGGGCCAGCGACCAGCGGATCTCCGCCTCGGTGCCGATCGCGTCGGGGCCGGCGTCTCGGGCCGGATCGGGCTGTTGCCGCTTGTCCAGAACCCGGACCAGGTCAAGCTGGCGCTGGAGTAGCTTTTCGGTGAGGGTGACCGCCCTACGCCCCTCCGACCGGTCGAGCTGGCTGTTGAAGAAGTCGATGTTGCCGCAGAAGTCGAAGACGTAGAAGTTCTGCTTGCTGTGGTTAGGGTTCTCGGGATCGGGACCGTAGAGGGCGGGGCGCAAGCGGGTGCCGCGGCCGATCATCTGCCAGAACTTGGTCTTGGAGAAGACCGGCTTGGCGAAGACCAGGTTCACCACTTCGGGCACGTCGATGCCGGTGTCGAGCATGTCGACAGAGATGGCGATGTCGGGGGCGTTCGGCGGGTTCTTCGGGTTGGAGAAGTCGTCGATGAGGGACTGGGCGTACGTCTCCTTGTACGTGATCACGCGTGCCGTGTGGCCGGCGCCCTGCGGGTAGTTCGCGTTGTAGCGCTCCTCGATGTATCGGGCGTGGTCGTTGTTCTTCGCGAAAATGATCGTCTTACCGAGCCGGTCACCGCCCTCGACACGGTGGCCGCGCGTCATCAGCGTCTCCAGCATTTTGTCCACGGTGTCCTCATTGAAGAGGAACTTGTTCATGTCGTGGCGCCCCACCGCGTCCGGGATGTCACCGTCCTCGGTCCACTCCTTGGCGTCCCACTCCGCCTTCTCCTCCTCCGAGAGGTCGGCGTAGCGGATGCCCTGCTCCATGAACTTCAGCGGAACCTTCACCGCCATAGGGAGGACGAGGTAGCCCTCCGCGGCGGCTTCCTGGAGGTCGTAGGAGTCGGTCGGGACCCCGTCCTCCATGGCGAAGAGCTTGTACGTGTTGTGGTCGATCTCGTCCTTGGGCGTGGCGGTCAGGCCGAGCAGCAGCGAGTCGAAGTAGCGGAACAGCTCGCCGTACTTCGCGTACACGGAGCGGTGCGCCTCGTCGATGACGATCAGGTCGAAGTGACCCGGCCCGAAGCGGCGGCGGCCCACATCGTCGATGACGTCGATCTGCTTCATCATCGTCTGGTACGTGGAGAGGTAGACACGGGCCGAGGCGGCCTTGTCGTCGAGGAGGCTGGCCGCAGGAGTGTTCGGCAGGTTCTCCTTGAACGCCTTCATCGCCTGGGTGACCAGCGCCTGCCGGTCGGCGAGAAACAGCACCCTCTGCGCCCAGCCCGCCTTCATCAACTGGTCCACGAGGGCCACGGTGGTGCGGGTCTTGCCGGTGCCGGTCGCCATGACGAGGAGCGCCTGGCGGCCCCGGTCCCGCTCAAAGGTCTCGCCCACCCGCTTAATCGCGCGGAGCTGGTAGGGACGGCCGGCGATCTTCTCGTTCACCGGTGTGGACGTGAGGGAGAGGCGTCCGGCGCGCTGGCGGATGTGCCAGTGCAGTTCGTCCTTAGTGAAGAAGCCCTGCACCTGGCGGGGCGGGTAGCCGAGGCCGTCGTCCCAGAGGTAGGTCTCGTAGCCGTTGGTGTAGAAGATCACCGGGCGGCGGTTGAACTGCTTCTCGAGCGCGTCGGCGTACAGCTTCGCCTGCTGCTGCCCGTCGCGGGCGTCCCGCTGGGTCCGCTTGGCCTCGACGACGGCGAGGGGCTTGCCGTCGTCGCCCCAGAGCACGTAGTCGACATACCCCTTGCCTGTCTTGGTGGGCATCCCGGTCGTTATCGGGTACTCGGTGTCCTTGCCCCGGGTGAGGAGGTCCCAGCCCGCTTCCTTGAGGAGCAGGTCGATGAAGGCGTCCCGGGTCGCCTGCTCGTCGTAGTCGTGGGTGTCCCGCACAGCCTGGTTGGCGGCCTTCGCGGCGGCGATTTGGGCCTTGAGCTCTTCGAGCTGCCGGGCGAGGTCCGCGTTCTGGGCCCGCTCGGCCGCGAGCTGCTCGGCCTGCTCCTTGAAGCGTGCCTCGTCCTCCGCCTCCTTGGCCTTGAGCTCGGCCTGCTTCAGCGCCCGGGCCTGCGGGGAGAGGGGGCGCGGTACTGCGCTGGTGTCGAACTCCAGCCCGGCGGGCGGCAGCGCGGCGGCCTGGCGGGTGTAGGTCCGGGCGAACCAGTAGAGGGAGTGGAACAGCTCCTTGACGCTGGCCTCGGCAACGCTCCTCGGGACCGGGGCGGCCTTGTGCACGGCGTTGTTGCCGTGCCGGCGGATGAGGTCCATCTTGGCGTTGACCGTCGGCCCGACGAGCTGTCGAAAGCTCGGCTCGTGGAGCATCGCAGCGAGGTCCTTCTTGTAGGGCTCGCTGAGACTGCTGTCCTTGTCGTACATCCAGCGCGCTGTGATCTCGATGGCGCGGCGAGCGTAGAAGCAGGCGGCACGGGGGTCGTGGTGGATCAGCCGCTCGGCGCGGATCGCCTCGTCGTAAAGGGCGGGCCATTCTGCGTGGAGGAAGCCGAAGTTGCCGTTCGCGGTATGGCCGATGTTGCCGACGGCGGCGCGGTCGCGGGCGTGTTTGTCGTAGCCGCCCTGGCCCTGGCTCTCACTGTTCTGGCCGCTCTGACCATTCTGCTCGCTACCCATGGCGGTGCGGTGTCCCTCTCCCCTGTGGCGGCCCTGTCGTACGGGCCCGGGGCTCGGCATCCCGGCCCGCACGAGGCCGACGTTTCCGTCCGTCTCCTACGGCAGAACCACCCGCGGGCCGGGCTCCCCTGCCCGGCCACGCGGACGGCGTGTTGTGCTGGTGGTGCGGTCGGCGCTACGCACCGGGTACGGCGAGAGCGGTCTACGCAGCTTCGCCGGAAGCTTCATGATCCCAGAGAGTGCCGGAGAAGGCACGGTGCTGGAGAGAGGAGAAGAGCTCGTCGAGGGCGGCGAGGTGCCGGACGTTCCTGGCGCGCTGGCTATCCACGCATTCCACTCGGCAGACAAATTCCTGTTGCCTACTCACGGGCGGCACCATAAGGGAAATGGATGAGAACTGCGTCTTGTTGACCAAGCCTGTCATAGCCCCTGTCGATTTCTGCTGAATCAGCGCCTTACCCACACGGATCTGCTCCAGCATAAACCGCGGCAACGGACCTTGCGGGATGAAGGCATTGATCTGCTGGTTGATGGCAACTCGCCGCCCCGCCAGCACTGCATTCCCGATACTGGCCGGACTGCCCGCGATGCATGTCACCAAAATCGATTCGGCGGGGACGACGCGGCCGACTTTCTCCCCCGCTACGGTCAGGTGCTCGGCCGCCTGGCTCGGGTTCAATTCAGGCGGCCTGATGTTATCGGTTTTGATCCACTCGATACCCTCACCGTAGTTCTCAGGCCTGGCTCGCGAGGGCGTGTTTCCCGTAACCACCCCACCGAGCTCGCTGATCGTTTTTCGATCCCACAAGGCATTACATGAAGCAGGATCACCGAACATGTCGAGGAAGATGGACTGGGCGAGGTCGTCAAGAAGGACAATGGCCTCGCGACGCTTGGCACGGAGAGTTTCTACCTGGTCGAGGACGGCAGCAATGCGCCTCTGCTCCGGAAGGGGAGGAAGTGGAACTCTAAGAGCCAGCAGGCTCTCCTTACTTACCGTGGCTTGATTTACCCATTGCTTACACAGGCCACGAAAGACTCCTGACTCAAACTGGCGTGACAGCCAACGACTAAGGTATGCAGGATCGAGCTTTTCTCCGTCGGTGCGAATTCTCTGAAAATGGTTACTGTACACCGCTTCTTCGTCAAGGCCAGACCAGAATAGCGTCTTCCCAACCAAGTCAGGACTATTGGTGGCATTGAACAGAACATCGCCAGGGAGAAGCTTATTTTTATCGACACCCGGATGATTCCGGGGCACCCGACGCTGCTTACCCAGGTCAATGTCACCTGACTTGGTGACATTGTTCATTCGGACCTGGAAGATCCCGTTCGGATCAACCTCTCCGCACGCAAATCCTGGCTTGACCTCACGAACAAGATCTTCGAGCAATCGCCTGCGCAGCTCGCTCACGCCAGCATTCCCTTCAGCTCTTCCGTGCCCTTGACAATCTCCTCATTCAGGCGCTCCAAGTCAGCCAGGATGTCCAACGGCGCGCGCGTCTTGACCTCCTCGTGGACGATCTTTTTGTATCGGTTTAGTGAGAGGTCGTAGCCCTGCGCTGCGATGTCCGCCTTGGATACACAGAAGCTTTGCTCGGTCCTGGCCCGGTCCCTCTCGGTGCCGTCTCGTTCCTGCCAGCGCGCAAGGACGTCCGGGAGGTTGTTCTTCAGGAGTTCGTCCGGCGTCAGCGGTTCGCCCTGTGGGCGTACGCCCAAGCGCTCCTCCGGAAGCAGCGGGTTGCGCTTGTCGTCCAGGCTCAGGCCGTCCACCTGCACGTCGTAGAACCAGACGTGGTTCGTGCCGCCCGAGTCCGTCTTCGTGAAGAACAGGATCGCGGTCGACACACCGGCGTATGGCTTGAAGACCCCGCTCGGAAGCTTGACCACCGCCTGGAGCTGCTGTTCCTCCACCAGGATGCGGCGCAGCTCCTTGTGCGCCTTGGTCGAACCGAACAACACCCCATCGGGGACGATGACGGCCGCCCGACCACCGGGCTTCAGGAGCCGCAAGAATAGGGCCAGAAACAGCAGTTCCGTCTTCTTCGTCTTGACGATGCGCTGGAGGTCGACCGCCGTAGACTCGAAGTCCAGGTTCCCCGCGAAAGGCGGGTTCGCGAGGATCAAGGAGTAGCGCTCGGCCTCGTCGGCCGCGCTCTCCGCGAGCGAGTCGCGATAACGGATGTCCGGGTTCTCGATACCATGCAACAGCATGTTCATCGAGCCGATGCGGAGCATCGTGTTGTCGAAGTCGAAGCCGTGGAACATCGACTCGTTGAAGTGCTTACGCTGCTCCACCCCTAGCAGCGCGTCACGATGCACCCGCTGCACGTACGACGCCGCCTGCACCAGGAAGCCAGCTGTGCCGCACGCCGGGTCACAGATCTCGTCGCGCGGCCCTGGCTGGGTCATCTCGACCATCAGGTCGATGATGTGGCGCGGCGTGCGGAACTGACCGTTCTGGCCAGCCGTGGCGATTTTCGCGAGCAGGTACTCGTAGATGTCACCCTTGGTGTCGCTGCTGTCCATGGAGATGTCGTCGAGCAGGTCGACGACCTTCGCGAGCAAGTTGGGCCCCGGAATCGTGAACCGGGCGCCCTTCATGTGGTGGGAGTACGTCGATTCGTCCCCACCCATGCGGCGCAGGTACGGGAAGACGCCGTCGGCGACGAGCCCGTACATGATCTCGGGATCCTTGACCTTGAAGTTCTGCCAGCGCAGATCCTGCTGGTCGTCTGAAAAGAAGGGGTCCGGGTCGGCCTTGCCCGTTGCGGTCGCCTTGCGGTCCTTGCGGGTCTGGATCTCGTCCAGCCGCTTAATAAAGAGCAGGTACGTGATCTGCTCCATCACCTCCAGCGGATTGGAGATGCCACCCGACCAGAACGCGTCCCAGACGCGCCCCACCTTGCTCTTCAGCTCGCCCGTAATCACACAGAGGATCCTACGGCCCCCGACCCCCACGACATCCAGACTTGACAAGCCCGAGACTCCACCACCTTGCCTCTCAGGCATCGGCCTCCGCGCACACTGTCTTGCCCGGCCCACCATCCCGCAGCTTCGCCGTCACGCCGGCCACCTGAGCGGCGCTCCTCTACTCCGCCCGTCAAGGTTGGCCGAAACCCGTACCACCTGACCGTGCTCTCGGCTTGACCAAACGTAGTCGGTCTCGGCAGGATCGGGCTCAGCAAGCAAAATATCGCGCATATGGCTGCGCAGACCCTGTGGCCGCCCCTTCGGGGGCGGCCACAGATGTGTTTTGGGAGATTCGGTGCATCTGTGCTACATCGACGAGGCGGGCAACGGGCAGACACTCGACCCCATGAAGCCGGATGCCCCTCCAGTCCTCGTCGTCGGTGGCTTCACCGTGCCCCGAGCCCAGATCAAGTCCCTCACCTGGGCCTTCCTCGACACCAAGAAGCACTATCGGCCGCAGTTGCGGAACGCGGACCAGCTCTCCGAGGTAATCCAGCACGAGATCAAGGGCTCGGACGTCCGCAAGAACCTCCGTGCTGGCAACCACAGCTGGCAACGTGCTGCCATAGGGCTAGTGGCTTCGCTGCTCGACATGCTGGAATCCCACGAAGCCCGCATCCTCGCCCGCGTGTGGATCAAAGAGGAAGGGCTGGCGTTTGACGAGTCCGGGGTGTACCCGGCCTCCGTTGCCGCGCTGAACGAGACCTTCCAGGCTCAGCTCGCCCATGAGCACTCGCGCGGCATGATGGTCCTCGACAGCCGCACGAAGGTCAAGAACGCTCCCAATGTGCACTGCGTAACCACCCGCAAGTACCGCACGGGCGGTGACAGCCTCCGCGGGGTCATCGAGTCGCCGGTCTTCGGCCACAGCGACACCCACACGCTCCTCCAAGTCGCCGACCTCGTGGTGTCCTCCCTGCTGTTCCCCATCGCGTGCCATGCCTATCTGAGCGACGTGACGTGGAACGTGCATTGTGACGACGCTTACCGGCCATTGCGGGAGCAGTTCGGGCAGCGACTGAAGAAGCTGCAGTTCCGGTACCAAGACCCCATGGGGAAATGGCGCGGCGGGATCGTTGTGTCCGACCGGCGGACACAGCAACCGTCCAGCCTGATGTTCGGACCTAAGAAGTCGGTCACCGTGCCGACTACTTCCGTCCCAGGACAGCCGGGGGCTCCGGCACCCGAGCGGCGCGAGGCGGAGCCGGACGGTGGTTTGCCGTTTCTCCCGTAACGGGACGACGTCAGCCTTCCCTTAAGAGGCTCAGTACCTCCAGTACGGGCTCCGCCGGTCTCTCCCCGGAAGGGAATCTCTCGCACCTTCGCGGCGTAGCGTGGCAGTGTTGTAGCGAGCGAACAGAACCTTGGGAAGACACTTCGGCGCCTGCGCCGACTGGCCGATCTCACTCAGGAAGACCTTGCGGCGCGTTCCGGTGTCTCTGTGGACGTGGTCCGTCAGCTCGAACAGGGCGGAAGCACTCGGCCCGCCTCCCCACGCTGCATGCCCGCGCGAAGGGGCTTGGTGCGGAGCTGACCACTCTCCTGGGGGACCCTCCCGCGGTCGCCAAGTCCGGTGAGGCCAACGGCCCACGTCTCGTGGCGGTGAGCCGCGCAATCATGCCCCCGCTGTGGGGCCGGTTCGCCCGGACTTCTCCCTGGAGCGCCTGCGTGAGCAGATCGCTGAGGGGTGGTCGCAGTACCACGCGGCGGAATTCGATGTCGTGATGAAGTCGCTTCCCGACCTGATTGCGGAGGCGCGTTCCGCGTCGGTCTCCGGCACCGACGACGACCGCAAGGCTGGGTTCGCGGCCTTGGGCAAGGTACTCCAGCACAACCGACCTCGCCCTGACGAGCCTGGAACGGGCGATAGAGGCGGCGGGGCAGTCCTCCGACCCGCTGCTCCTCCCGATGATCGTCAACTCCACCACGTGGGCCTACCAACGCCAAGGGCGCCTGGACGACGCGCTGTACGTCGCCAACCGTGCTGCTGACGATATGAAGGCGGCCGGCCACGCCGATACCGCGGACGGGCTGAAAGTATGGGGCGCCCTCATCATGAGCGCCGCCACCTCAGCGGCACGGAGCCGCGACTACGACCGTGCGGCATCGATGATGGAGACGGCGGAGAAAGAAGCGCACGCGTCTCCAAACTCTCCGCGGGGGACGACAACCGCATGGTCAGCGTCTTCAGTCCGTCGTCGGTCCTTATCGAGCGCGTCCGCCTGGCCGTTCAGTACGGGCACCCCGAAGATGCTCTTGCCCTGGCCAAAGGCATGCGTCTGAGCAAGGACACACCACCGTCATGGCGGACGTGGCTGCTGCTCGACGTCGCACGTGCGGCGCTCCAGCACGCCCTACGCGAGGACGAACTGCCGCGGAACGTGGCCCGGAATGTAGAGCTGAGCATGGGAAGCAGGCGAGAGATTGAACCGCTGTCGTCGACGGAGGGGCGGCAACTCCTGACGGCTGCTCGGGACAACCAGCTGTGGGCCGCGTACGAACTAGCCGTTCGCATCGGTCTGCGGCGCGGCGAGCTGCTGGGGCTGCGCTGGTCCGACTTGGATCTGTACGAGGGCGTCCTCACTGTCCGGTAGGCACTTCAGCGCGTCGGCGGGGAGCTGCTGTTCGTCGCTCCCAAAACTCAGCGTTCCGCCCGGCGGGTAGCTCTGCCTGCCGAGTGCGTGACGGCGCTCCGCGCTCAGCGTGCCCAGCAGCTCGCGGAAGAAGGCGGCCGGAGACAAATAGAAGGGTGCGGGGCACGGCCTGGTCTTCACCACGAAGAACGGAACGCCTATCGAGCCGCGCAACCTGAACCGCTCCTTCGAAGCGCTCTGTGGCCGCGCCGGGGTCCGTAAGGTCCGCTTCCATGACCCGCGTCATACGTGCGCGTCGCTCCTCCATGAGCAGGGAGCCGATGCCCGCATGATCATGGAAGTCCTCGGACACAGCTCGATCCGAGTCACCATGGACATTTACACGTTCGTCCGGCTCGACTCGCAGCGCTCCGCCTTCGATCGCGTGGGCGACGCACTTCGGGGTGACGGCAACGGACAGGACGATGACGACGGCCCCGCCGGCACTCCGGTGGCCATCTGATCACCGCGCCGTAACGGTTGCCGTCAACTACTGCCGTCACGGCATACGACAGAGGCCCCATCGATTCCTCGATGGGGCCTCTCACCTGTGTGCACTCGGCAGGATTCGAACCTGCAACCTTCTGATCCGTAGTCAGATGCTCTATCCGTTAAGCTACGAGTGCTTGGCGTTCCGGGCTTTTCTTCCCGGTCGGCGTTGCGGGAACAACATTACATGACCTGTGGCGCCAGGTGAAATCCATTCGCCAGACCACGGCTGACCTGCGAAAACGCCTCAGATTCGACTTCGGGACCGCGCGTCGGCGACCGTGCGGACGATCACTCGTGGGGGCGGTCACTCGTACGGGCCATCGGCGCCGGAACGGCCGAAGCCCCGGCCGTGGGGCCGGGGCTTCGGTGATTCACGCGCGGAGGCGGAGGGATTTGAACCCTCGATGGGCTTTAAAACCCAAACCGCATTAGCAGTGCGGCGCCATAGACCGGACTAGGCGACGCCTCCAGCACACCCGCGCGAGCGCGGATGGTGCGTGCAGATGATGACACAGCCAGGTGGGGTGTCACCAATCGCTTCTCACGGTACTAGGCGGGTGGCCCACAGGGCAAAGCGCTTCCGCGTCCGCAACGCCGGGGCTTGACGCGCGTTAGAGAGGGCGGGGCGTTGGCCCCGGATCCGTCACCCGTCAGGAGCTTCCATGCTGCGTCGCCTCGCCCTCACCGCCGCCGCTTCCGTCGCCGCGTCCGCCGCCATGCTGGGTGCCGTCGCGCCCGCCGCCTCCGCGGACGCCTCGGCCCGCGCCGACACCGGCACCTTCACCGAGTCCGCCGGCTCCGGGCTCACGCGGCTCGCGCCCGTACCGCTGCCGCTGCCGCTGCCGTCGGCCGAAGACGCCCGGGACGAGTTCACCGTCACCGTCGCGGACTCAGGGCTCCGGGGTGCCGACGGCACGTACCGCCTGAAGTGCCGGCCGGCCGGCGGGACGCATCAGCAGGCTCGGGCCGCGTGTGACCGGCTGGCGCAGTTGGCGAGCGAGCAGCGGGACCCGTTCGCACCGGTGGCGAAGGACACGCAGTGCACGATGCTGTACGGCGGTGACGCCACGGCGCGCATCACCGGCACCTGGCAGGGGCGCGCCGTCGACGCCACGTTCAACCGGAAGAACGGGTGCGAGATCGCCCGCTGGCAGACGCTGGAGCCGGTGCTGCCGAGCACCCGGGCGTAAGCCGTCGTAAGCCGCTCTCGGTCCGTACACGGGCGCACGGAAGCGTACGCAGGCGCATGGAGGCGTACGCGGCACCGGCCCTGCCGCTTGTCGGCTCGTCCACTCGTTCACGCGCCTGCCCCGGACCAGTCGGGGCAGGCGTCCGGTCAGGTAGGCGCCCGGTCCGGCAGGCGTCCGACCGGGCAATACGTTCTACGGTGAGGCAATTGCGAGGTGCGGGACGTCGCGTGAAAGGCCAGTGGCACAGGCCATTCGCACAGAACCCCTGCGAGAGCTCCCGCTCATCCGCCGTCGCGGCCGCCTCCCCAGCCTTTAGACTCCCTTCCGTGACATGCCGGAACCCGAGGGGCAAGATGGGTGCCGCGGTCCGCAAGGTGCAGTGGTTCAGGGAGGAAGCGTCGTCGTGAGCAGCAGGCCATCCCGAGGCGCTGCTCGCCTCGCGGCGATACTCGACGCACTCCCCGACGGCTTGGTGCTCGTCAACGCCAACGGCACGGTCGTCAACGCCAACACCATCGCGCTGGAGATGTTCGAGACCCCCGGCACAGCGCTGGTGGGTCGTGGGCTGCTCGATCTGCTGCCCGAGTTCGACTCCAAGCTGATCCCCGGTTCGATGCGCCGCCCGGAAGCGGCGGACGCGCGCGGCCGTACGAAGCCGACGCGGATGATCGCGCGGCGCACGGACGGCGGCGAGTTCCCGGCCGAGGTCACGAGCGCGAGCCTGGAGGACGGCCGGGACGCGTACAACGACTCGCACAGCTACACCGGCGACGAGCTGCTGATGCTGGTCGTCCGTGATCTCTCCGGCACGATGGACACCGAAGCCGAGCTGGCGCGCTCGCAGCGGCAGACCGAGATGATCCTGCGGGCCGCGTCGGAGGGCGTCGTCGGCACGGACACCGACGGCCGTGTCGTCCTCGTCAACCCCGCCGCCGCGCAGATCCTCGGCTTCCGCGCCAGCGATCTGGGCGGCCACCAGCTGCACCCGCTGATCCTGCACTCGCGGGCGGACGGCGAGCCCTTCCCGTACGAGGACTCTCCGCTCGCGGACACGCTCAGGTCGGGCCGCAAGCACCGGGTGCGCGGGCAGGTGCTGTGGGCGAAGAGCGGCAAGAAGGTGCCGGTCGATCTGACGACCGCGCCCGTGCGGGACGGCGATCAGCTCGTCGGCGCCGTGATGACCTTCACCGACCGGCGTCCGTACGACGAACTCACCGAGCAGCACGCCGCCGAGCTGGCCACCGCGGAGGAACGGCACGCCGCGGAGCTGACGGAGACGACGGAGCGCCTCACCACCGAGCTCACGGACACGACAGAACGCCTGCGCGCCGAGCTGGCGGAGACCACCGAGCGGCTGCGCGCCGAGCTGGACGAGGCGACCGAACGGCACGCGGCGGAGCTCGCGGACCGCAGCGACCGGTACGCGGCCGAGATCGAGGAGCTGACGGAGCGGTACGGCGAGACATCCGGCCGGCACTCCCAGCTGACCGCCGTGCTCGGCGAATCGCTGCGCGGGCCGCTGGTCGAGCTGCGCGGCGAACTGACCACGCTCGCCGCCGACCCGGCCGGGCAGCTCTGGCCCGAGGCCAACCAGATCCTGCACCATCTGGCCGCCGGCTACTCGCGGATGACGACGCTCGTCGACAACGTCCTCGGGTACCAGCGGCTCGACGCCGGTATGGAACAGCTGGTCAAGACGAACACCCTGCTCGACGGGGTCGTGGCGGCCGGTGTGGAGGGCGCGGTCGAGCTGATCGGGCCGGGCCGCGCGCAGTTCGCGGTGCACGCCCCGCCGATCGAGGCCGAGGTGGACCCCGGGCGGCTGGCGACGGCCCTCGCGCATCTGATCGCCGATGTGGCCGGGGTCGACTCGACGGGCCGGGCCAGGCTGGTACCGGGCGGCGGATACGTCGACTCGACGATCGTGGTGGCCGCGGCGCAGCGCGGCGATGTCGTACGGATCGAGGTGCGCGGGCCGTTCGCCGGGGGTGATCCGGTGCACGAGCCGATCGTGCGCGGGATCGTACGGGCGCACGGCGGGGTGCTCCAGACGCACGAGATGCCGGGCATGGGCGGCAGCGCGTATGTGCTGGAACTGCCGCTCGGCGAGGGCGCGGGAACGGTCAAGCCGCCCGCCGGGATGCCGGGGTCCGCGCAGCCGGCCCTGCCCGCGCAGGAAGCCGGTACGGGAGCAGGGTCGGGCACGGCGGGGGCGGGGACGGGCTCTTCGGCTTCGGGCGGCGGCGGCAGGCGACGCGCGCGGCGGGCGTCCACCGACGCGTTCCTGGCGTCCGCGACCGAGAACGCCGGGGAACCCACGGGACGGCGCCGGGCGCGTGCGGCCGAGCCGGAGGCGGAAGCCGGGGCGGCCGGATCCGGGGCGGCCGGATCCGGGACGGAGGGCGCCGGTCTCGGTGGCCCGGGAGTTCACGGGAACCAGAACCAGGGGAATCAAGGGACCCAGGGGAATCCGGGGAATCCGGGAGTCCGGCAGGACCTGATCCCCGCGCAGGACTCCGGTGGGGGCAGCGGCACGGGCCGTCGGCGCGGCCGTCCGAGCCCCGCTGACGATGTAGCGGCGGCCGGCGGGCCTGGTGCCGGCGGGCCTGGTGCCACGGGGCCGAACCCGGGATCCGCTGTCGCGCTGCCGGCCGCCCCGGCTTCCGAGGGGTCGGTCGTGACGGCCGCCGAGGGTGCGCATCCGACCGGACGGGCGGCGCTCGGCCAGGCCGTCCCGCCCCAGGGTGTGCCCGCGGAGGCCGCCGCCGGAACGGGGCGCCGGGCCCGGCACGGAGGCCCGGGCGGACAAGGTGGACAGGGCGGCCAGGGTGGACAGGGGCAGCGCGCGCTGCCTGCGCTGCCGGCCGGGCCCATGACGCCCGCCGCTCCGATGGCGCCCGCCGGACCCGTATCCGCGCCCGTACCGCCGACCGCTCCTGGGGGCGCCGCGTCACCGGGACCGGGCGCCGCTCCGGCCCCGCCCCGGGCCCAGGCGCCCCGGCAGATGCCTTCCGCTCCCGCTCAGCCGACACCGCCGGCCGGGCGCCGTGCCCGCCGTGCGCTCGCTCCCGCGCAGGAGCGGCACATCCCCGTGCCCGCCGAGCCGGAGGGCGCGCGCAGTCCGTTCGCGCTCCCGCCCGCCGAGGCCGACCGCACGCCCGCGCCCGGCCCCGGTCACGGTCCTGTCGCTCCCGCCGCCCCGCCCGCGCCGCGCGGCCCGGTGCCGGGCCGCCATGACGCCGTACGGACGAATCCGGACGACGACCACACCCCGCCGCAGCCGCACCCGCTGCCGTCCGCGCGCAGGGGGGCCTTCGCCGAGACCGGGGACGCCCCGACCCCGAGCCCGAACCCGAACACCTGGGGAAACCCGGACCACGAGTACGGCCGTGGCGCGGGCCCGGCGTCCGGTACCGGTGCGGGCCCGGCGTCCGGTACCGGCCCGGCGTCCAACGGCCGGGGAATGCCCACGACTTCGGGCTTCGGCACGATGGCCGCGCCCCCGGGCTGGCCCGACGACCCCGCCACGAGCAACGCCACCGGCAGCGTGCCCGTCCCGCCGGCCACCCGTACCTCCCCGGCACCCGAGGCCGCGCCCGAGGACTCTTCCACGCAGCACCCGTCCTCGTCCGCCGACGTCGTCGCCGTACCGAATCCCCGGAGCGGCGCCCATCAGCCGCTCCCGCCCGCGCAGCCCCTGCCCGAAGAGGCTCCGGTCTCGCCGGACTCCACGCAGGGGCGGGCCTTCAGCGTCCGTACCCTCGGCCAGGGGGTCCCCTTCACGCAGCAGCCGCCCCACCAGCAGAACCAGCCCCCCGGCCAGGTCCCGGGCCACCTCCCGGGCCAGGCGCCGGGCCAGCCCCCGAACCAGCCGCAGTCCCTCGGCTCCGGCCGCCGCCGCAAGCTGGGCACCCCTCCCGACGGCACCGAACGCCCCGACCTGACCGGTCCCGGCGCGGGAGCCGGTCACGGCACCGCAGCCGGTTCCGGCGCGGGCTCCGGCTCCGGCACGGGGTCCGGCTCAGGCGCGCACCCCGGCGTCAGCGCGTCACAGGGCGGCTCGCGTCTGCCCCACGCCCACCCCGAGGGACGTTCGTACGCGATAGGGGCGCCCGACGAGGGCGCCGAGGGCCCCGAGCCGCTGGACGGTCCGGGCGGCGCGGTCGAGGTGGCCAACCGCCCCCAGCCGCGGCCCGTCGACGACGAGCTCCCCCCGGAGCCGCTCGACAACCCGCGTCGGCTGCTCGTCTGGCCCGCGCCGGACGTCTCCACCCAGCAGGCGCTGAGCGACCGCGGCTACCGCCCGGTGGTCGTGCACTCCCGCGAGGAGGTCGACGCGCAGATCGCCGCGTTCCCGGCGGCGCTGTTCGTCGATCCGCTGACCGGACCGATCACCCGTACCGCGCTCCAGTCGCTGCGCCAGGCCGCGGTCGCCGCCGAGGTCCCCGTCCTGGTGACGGCGGGTCTCGGACAGGCCACCCGCGAAGCGGCGTACGGCGCCGATCCGGCCGTACTCCTCAAGGCCCTGGCCCCGCGCGACAGCGAACAGCACCCCTCGCGCGTCCTGTTGATCGAGGAGAACGAGGAGATCGCGCTCGCCCTCACGGAGACGCTGGAGCGGCGCGGCATGCAGGTCGGGCGGGCGGCCACCGACAACGAAGCGGTCAACCTCGCCACCCAGATGCGGCCGAACCTGGTGGTCATGGACCTGATGCAGGTACGCCGCCGGCGCGCCGGGATCATCGACTGGCTGCGGGCGAACGGCCAGTTGAACCGGACACCGCTGGTGATCTACACCTCGGCGGGAATCGACCGGACGGAGCTGCCGCGGCTCGCTTCCGGGGAGACGGTGCTGTTCCTGGCCGAGCGCTCCACCAGCGACGAGGTGCAGTCCCGGATCGTGGACCTGCTCGCGAAGATCGGGACGAACTAGACAGGCAGGTGTCCGGGCGCGGCGCTGGGCTGGGGCAGCGGGGTAGGGCAGCGGGGTGGGGCACCGCCCCATCAGCAGCCCCACCCCAGCGCCGACCACAGCTCCCGGACCTCCTGCCTCCTGCTCGTCCTAACGCGCTCCAGACGCTCTGGACGGGACGGCTCCAGGCGCTCTGGACGGCTCCAGGCGCTCTAGACGACGGTGATGTCCAGCTCCCCGTCCGCGTACTGCTTGCGGATCACCTTCTTGTCGAACTTCCCGACGCTCGTCTTCGGCACGGCGGACACCACCGTCCACCGCTCCGGGAGCTGCCACTTCGCGATCTTCCCCGCGAGGAACTCCTTCAGCGACGCGTAGTCGGGCGTCGCCCCGTCCTTGAGAACGACCGTCGCGAGCGGCCGCTCGCCCCACTTGTCGTCCGGTACGGCCACGACCGCCGCCTCCGCCACCTCCGGATGGGCCATCAGCGCGTTCTCCAGTTCGACGCTGGAGATCCACTCGCCCCCGGACTTGATGACGTCCTTGGCGCGGTCGGTGAGCGTGAGATAGCCGTCCGGGCTGATGGTCCCCACGTCTCCGGTCTTGAGCCAGCCGTCCTCGCTGAACTTGTCCGCGGGCCTGATCTGTTCACCGTTCGCGCCCCCGTAGTACGCCCCGGCGATCCAGGGTCCCCGTACCTCCAGCTCGCCGGCCGACTCGCCGTCCCAGGGCAGGAGGTCACCACGGGGCCCTGCCAGCCGGGCCTCGACACCGGCCGGGAAGCGGCCCTGGGTGATGCGGTACGGCCACTCCTCCTCGACGGTGAGCCAGGCGGGCGGGTTGGACATCGTGCCCAGCGGCGAGGTCTCCGTCATGCCCCAGGCGTGGCAGAGCCGTACCCCGAGTTTGTCGTACGCCTCCATCAGCGAGGGCGGACAGGCCGCGCCGCCGATCGTGACGCGGGCCATCGAGGTCAGATCGCGCGGGCGGGCGGTGACCTCGGCCAGCAGCCCCTGCCAGATGGTGGGGACCGCGGCGGCGTGCGTGGGCTTCTCGCGCTCGATCATCTCGGCGAGCGGGGCGGGTTGGAGGAAGCGGTCGGGCATCAGCATGCCGACGCCGGTCATGAAGGTGGCGTGCGGCAGGCCCCACGCGTTCACATGGAACTGCGGGACGACGACCAGCGTGGTGTCCTTGTCCGTCAGCCCCATCGACTCGGACATGTTGACCTGCATGGAATGCAGATAGATGGAGCGGTGGGAGTAGACGACGCCCTTGGGATCGCCGGTGGTGCCGGAGGTGTAGCACATGGCCGCGGCGGACCGCTCGTCCAGCTCGGGCCAGTCGAACGTGGTGGGGTGGCCGGCGATCAGCTCGTCGTAGTCGTGCACGCGCGCGGTCGCTCCGCCGAGCAGGGCGCGGTCGCCGGGACCGGAGACGATGACGTGCTCGACGGCCGGCAGATGCGGGAGGAGCGGGGCGAGCAGCGGCAGCAGCGACCCGTTCACGAGGATGACGCGGTCGGCCGCGTGCTGGACGATCCAGATCAACTGCTCGGGAGGGAGCCGGAGGTTGAGGGTGTGGAGGACCGCGCCCATGGAGGGGATCGCGAGATACGCCTCGACATGCTCGGCGTTGTTCCACATCAACGTTCCCAGAACACTTCCCTCGGTCACGCCGAGGTCATCGCGCAGGGCGTTGGCGAGCTGTGCGGCGCGGTCGCCGATCTCGGCGAAGGTACGGCGCTGGGGTTCCGCTTCGCCGGTCCAGGTGGTGACGGTCGACCGTCCGTGGATGGTCCGGCCGTGCTCCAGAATCCGGCTGATGGTGAGCGGTACATCCTGCATTGTGCTTCGCACAGCATCCTCCCGGTGGGCGTTGTCGCTTCGTCGCGACAAGTGGGAAGATTCTGCTCACATACCGCTCGGTATGTCACTACCCGAGAGTAGAAACCACGGTCGGACGTCAGAACCTGCTACCGGCCCGGAAGATCGGGAGAGTCTCCGATATCACGAGGGGCCTCAAGCCCGGCCCAACCGGAATCCAGCCCGGTCCAGCCCGGTCCAGTCCAGCCCGGCGCAGCCCGGCCATCAGTGGACGGGCGAGAGCTCCGGGTCCTCACGGAGCTTTCCGAGCGCACGGGACACCGCGCTCTTGACCGTGCCGATCGAGACACCGAGCACCTCGGCGGTCTGGGCCTCGCTGAGATCCTCGTAGTAGCGCAGGACCACCATGGCCCGCTGGCGGTCGGGAAGCCGCATCACCGCACGCCACATCGCGTCGTGCAGCACCTGCCGCTCGGCCGGATCGGGCTCCGGCTGCCCGGCGGGCTCGGGCAGTTCCTCGCAGGCGAACTCGTCGACCTTGCGCTTGCGCCACTGTGAGGTCCGGGTGTTCAGCAGGGCGCGGCGGACGTAACCGTCCAGCGCCCGATGGTCCTCGATCCGCTCCCAGGCGACATACGTCTTGGTGAGTGCCGTCTGCAGCAGGTCCTCGGCGTCACACGGATTGGACGTGAGCGAGCGCGCCGTACGCAGCAGTACGGGCCCCCGCGCCCGTACGTACGAGGAGAACGACACGAAGGGCGGGTAGGGCGAGAAGCCCGCGGGGCCGGTGTGCGCGCTGTGTCCGGTGGCCGGCGGGTGACTCGGATACGACGAGTGCGCGGCCGGCTTGGCGGCTTGAGAGGCGCTTGTGCAGACAGGCGTGGTCATGGCTCCACGCTAGGAGCGAGCCCACCTCAGGGGATCGGCCCCAGGTCCCGAAGCGGTCTCCGCCTCAGGGTGTAGTGATGGTGCCGGGTCCACCTCCTGTAGGTGGAGGAGGGGACGAGGAGATCACCAGGGTCATCCCCGGGAAGTACGGGTCCGCCACCGTACGGGAACGACCGGGCGCGCGAGGGCGACCGGCGCCGCACGGCCGTCGGTGCCGACGGAACGCGGGGCGAGCGCGGGGGCGGGACGCGGGTCGGATACCGGCGAGACCGCAGGTGGCACCGCTGATGGCGTCGCTGGTGGGGTCGTGGATGGCGCCGCTGATGGGCCGGTCGACGGGACTGCTGGTGAGCCAGACGCCGGCGAACGCGGAAAACGCCCTGCGCGGCGGTACCGGAGCACCGCCGCGCAGAACGTACCTCACCCCTCAGTCACGCCCCCCGTCGGGCCGTACTTCACCACCAGAGGTTGTTGAAGGTCACCGCGACGTTCTCGTTGGACTGGTCGATCGTCGTGAAGCCCGAACCGATCACATTCGCGGTGTTGTTCTGATTGGACGCCCCGGCGCCGGTCGCCACCTGCTGCGTCGTCGTCGAGTTGCCGAGGTTGTTTCCGCCCACCCCACTGCCGCTGATCGTGGCCACGGTCGCGTTCGACCCGGCGCCGGAGAACGCGCCGTTGTCGGCCTGAGCGACCCCGGTGAAGAGCGCGGCGGCGAGGGGCAGCGCGGCAACAGCGGCGAAGGCACGGGCGGTACGGAAGTTTGCCATGACATTTCCTCCAGGAACCATGAAGTACAGCTTGTTTCCGAGGCAGTTGGCCGACTGTCTCGGTCGCGGTGACGACGTCGCGACCTCAGAATTGCCCACCGAATCCCCCGCGAACCAGCCCGGAGAGCCTGATTCCCTCGCAAGCGTGAGGACATGTCGATAAACCCCTAATGCGCCCCCAAAGCCCCGGCCTGCCCTCGTCCGGCTGCCGCGATCCGCGTCACGAGTCCGTCCACCACAAAGGAAGAAGCGTTTCTGCACCCCCTCGCCCTTCTCCCTCGAACCACTCCCCCTTCCCTTCTTCGAACACCTGTACGAACATAGACCCATGGCCATCACCGCCCGGCACGCCGCCACCGCCACCCTGGCCCTCACGCACGCGCTGTCCGCCGCCGAACGTGGGCTCCCCGTCTTCCCGCTGTCCCCCACCAAGCTCCCCGCGCTGCGCTCACCGCACAGGGGCGAGCCCGAGCCGGTTCTCTGCCGGGGCGAGTGCGGGCGTCCGGGCCACGGGGTGCACGACGCCACCACCGATCCCACCGGCGTACGCTCCCTGTTCGCCGCCGCGCCCTGGGCGACCGGCTACGGCATCGCCTGTGGCCGGCCGCCGCACCACCTGATCGGCATAGATCTGGACGTCGCCCCGGGACCGCGTTCAGGACCGACACCGGGACCGGGCTCGACAGCGGGACCGACCTGGGAAGCGGCCTCGCGACCGGGCTCAGGACCGGGCTCAGGACCGGCCTGGGAAGCCGCCTCGGGACCGACGCCGGACTCGCCCCTCGGCTCACCCCCCGAATCGGTGGCCGCGCTTCAGCAACTGGCTCTCCAGCATCTGTTCACGCTCCCGGAGACCGTGGTGATCCTCACCCCCAGCGGCGGCCGCCACATCTGGCTGACGGGCCCGCCGGACGTCGTCGTACCGAACTCCGCAGGCCGGCTCGCCCCCGGCATCGACGTACGCGGTGCGGGCGGCTATCTCGTGGGACCCGGCTCGGTCACGGCGCGCGGCGCCTACCGGCCGGCCTCCGGTACGGCCGACCTGGCGCCCGCGCCCTGCCCCCGCGCCCTTCTCCGTCTGCTCACACCCCCTGCGCCCCCTGCGCGCGCTCAGCACCACCGGCACCTCTCCGGCGCAGCCCAGGAACAGCCCGCGCGCGGCCACGGCCTCGTGCAGTTCGTACGCGCGGCGCACGCGGGCCAGCGCAACACCCGGCTGTTCTGGGCCGCCTGCCGCGCGTACGAACACGGCTTCGGCGAGACCCTGACGGAACCCCTCGTCGACGCCGCCCTGCACACCGGCCTGACCGAACAGGAAGCCCGCGCGACCATCGCCTCGGCCGCCCGCCTCACCGCGGGCCCCTGACCCGACGACACCGGAGGGCGCCCTCGCGCGATGCGAGGACGCCCTCCTGGGGGTCGCGGCCGACCGGACAGGACCTGGACCTGGACCTGGACCTGGACCTGGACCTGGACCGACCTGGACCCGGATCTGGTCCTGAGTCTGGTCCTGGATCTAGCCGCGGCTCCTGAACTCGGCCGTACCCAGCGTGGTGAACCAGCCGCGCATCTTGTCCACGTCATCGGTGGCCGCGAGGGAGAGCAGGAGCAGGATGCGGGCCTTCTGCGCAGTGAGGTCCGCCGCGCCGATCAGCGGGCCGTCCGCCGCGTCATCGTAGACGGCCCCGTTGCCCGTACGAGTCGTGGAGGCGAACACCACGCCCTTCTTGGCCGCTTCGGTACGTGCCTTGCTCATGGCCGGGGAGATACCGCCCGCGCCCGTACCCGCGGTCACGACGCCGGCCACGCCGGAGTCCGCGAACGCCTTGATGGCCTCGCCGCCCGCGTCCTGATAGCTGTAGGCGATCTCCACCTTCGGCAGGCTCTTCCCCTTGCCCGCGATCTTGTCGAGGTCGAACGGCGTCTTCCAGCTCGCCTTGCCGCACTTGTCCACCCGCGCGGGCGCGCGGTTGATCCGGACGCGGTCCTGGTCGACCACGCCCAGGGCGCCGCCGGCACCGCTGTTGAACGTATCCATGCGCAGCGCGTCCGTCTTGCGGACCTCACGAGCGGCCTGGATCTCGTCGTTGAGCATGATGACGCTGCCGAAGCAGGTCGTCTTGCGGCCTGCGGCGAGCTGGATGGCGTTGTACAGGTTCGCCGGACCATCGGTGCCGATGACGGTCCACGGGCGCATCGCTCCGGTGAGAATCACCGGCTTGTCGCTGCGTACGGTCAGATCGAGCCAGTACGCGAACTCTTCCATCGTGTCCGTACCGGTGGTGACGACCGCCGCGTCGTTCGAGCGCAGCGCTTTGTCGACCGTCCGGGTCAGCTCGCGGTAGTCGGCTATGGAGTAGCCGCTGGAACCCTGGTTGCCGAACTGCACGGTGGAGACGTCCGCGACCCGGTCCACCTCGGGCTTGAGGTCACCCACCAAGTCGGATATGGGGATTTTGCCCGCCTGGTAGTCCTGGAAGTCCACCCGGCTCCCACTCACCCCGGCGATCGTCCCGCCGGTGCCGATGACCGCGACCTTGGGCCGCTTGACCGGCGCCTTGCTCTGCTCGGCGGCTGCGGCCGTACCCGCCGTCAGGGCCATCACAGCCGTCAGCAGGACGGTTCGACGCACGATTCCTCGCATACCGCACACCCTTCTCCGGGATCGACAAGACTGGCTGGGCTGCCGGGATCGCCGGGGATGCCGGGAACGCCCGATCGGATGGATCAAGCAGGGTCCGGGAGAAAAGGTGGCCGAATCGCGTTTCGCGCCACGGCCCGCCCAGTTAATTCGGCGTTTCCCGATGCCGACGCCAGGAGGCCGCTCAGCAGCCGCGAACGAGACCACGGACAGGACTACGGACGGGACCACGGACGGGACCACGGACGGGTCCGCTGACAGGACCGCGCCTGGCCCCCTTCACTCAGACGCGGCGATCAGTTGGCGATCAGGGCGGCGATTTCGCGCGCGGTCCATCGGCCGGCCGCGCCGGGGCACGCCGCGAGATAGCGGGCGATGGTGTCCCCGTCCCAGGCGCCCGCGGCCAGCAGGCCGGCGCCCAGGAGCCTGACGTAGGACGCCGAAGGCTTGTTCCACTCCGGCTCGTCCACGTTCCACGGAGCGGTGAAGGTGAGCACCGGGACCCCGTCCATCGCCCCCGGGCAAACGAGCGTTTCGTACCGCCCGTCCCCGAGCACCGACCGCCCCTCGCCCAGCGCTTCCGTCAGGTCGAGATCGGCCCCCGGCTCCCGGTACATCTCCTGCGCGGCGATGTCCGAGAACTGCCCGACCGAGACAAGGTGCGCCCTCGCCAGCACCCGTCCCCCGGCGCCGGGATCACAGAAGGCCCTCCCGCCTCCCCAGACGGGCGACTCGGTGGCGAAGTACATGACACCGCGGAGCTCCACGGGCACGGAGGCGCTCGGCGGTCGCTTGTCCCTGCACCCGGGATACGTCCGGGCGGCACCCGGCGGCCGTCCGCCGGCGATGTAGCACGAGAGCCGCTCAAGGCACGTATTGGAACCGTACGACGTGTACCAGACGCGACTCGGCGGAGCGCCGCCGCTCTCCCGCCGCTGAATGGCGCGGGGGCTGATCATCATCACTGCACCTGAGCCTCTCGCGCGGCCGACCGGCCTACTTCGGCTGCGCCACGATCTGGATCAGGTTGCCGCAGGTGTCGTCGAAGACAGCGGTGGTGACGGCGCCCATCTCCAGGGGCTCCTGGGTGAAGCGGACGCCGAGGCCGCGCAGACGCTCGTACTCCGCCTTCACGTCGTCGACGGCGAACTGGGCGAGCGGGATCCCGTCGTTGACGAGCGTGTCGCGGTAGGGCTTGACGGCCGGATGACCGGCGGGCTCCAGGAGGAGTTCGGTGCCGCCGGGCTCGTCGGCCGAGACGACGGTCAGCCACCGGTGCTCCTCGCCCAGCGGGACGTCGTGCTTCTTCACGAACCCGAGGATCTCGGTGTAGAAGCGCAGGGCGTCAGCCTGGTCGTCGACGAAGACGCTGGTCAGATGGATCTTCATGGGGTGCTCTCCTCTGGTGCGGATGTCTCGGGAATGGGCCATCGCTCGATGATGTGCCGCAGCGGGGCCGCGTTCAGGTCGTGGAACTTGTAACGCCCCTCCCGCCTGGTCTCGACGATCCCCGCGGCCTCCAGCACGGCGAGGTGCTGGGAGACCGCCTGGCGCGAGATGCCGAGCTGATGCTTCATGCTCAGGCGCGAGCAGATCTCGAACAGTGTCTGCCCGGACTTCTCCGCGAGCTCGTCGAGGATGGTGCGGCGGGTGGGATCGGCCAGGGCTTTGAACAGGTCGTCGGCCACAACCACAGGATAGGCAAGTAATCACTTGCCTATCAAGACGAGGCACGCAAAAGACTCCACCCCCAGCTATTGCCTCTTCTGGGACGTCTAAGGATTGCCCGGATCCGGGGACGGCTGGGGGACGCACAGGGCGAGACAGAGCAGACACGAAGGGGGCGCCCCTCTCCGAGGAGCGCCCCTTCTGACCAGCTTCTACGCCGACTTGCTGCGGTGGGTGTGGGATTTGAACCCACGGTGACATCGCTGCCACGACGGTTTTCAAGACCGTTCCCTTAGGCCGCTCGGGCAACCCACCTCGGCCCCGCCCACCAGCGACGGAGCGGCTACAGCCTACCGGGCCGAGCCGGTCATAGGGGCCGTTGGTCCGTCCCTGGTCCGCGAGCCCCCGAAACGGTCCGCCGGCGGGCACCCGCCGAGCCGACCGCGACCATCATCCCGAAGCCTCGCCGCCGCCACGGCGGGCGGCGGGAAGCAAGAGGTCCCGCTCCGGATGGTTCTCCCCGGTGACCTTTCCCTGCACCCCGAGGTCCACGCGAGCCGCCTCATGGAATTGGTTGATCTCCCTGAAGGCCACACGATTCCGCTCGCGCCACTCCTCCAAGGTGCCCGTGGTTTTCCCGGTCGCCTGCCAGTCGAGCGCTCGGACGGCGGCATGCAGCTCGTGTGCTGCCTCAACGACTTCATCCCCGCCGAGCAACATCACCTGCTCGAACGACCGCCCCCGGTCACGCTCGGCCGCGGCCATCTCCGCGATCAGCAGGCCAAGGAGCTGATCGAGGCAGTACGGGCCCAGGGCAGTCGCGGCGAACATCTTGAGGCATTCTCCGGCTGCATCTACTACGCGGGCATGCGCCCCTCCGAGATCGCCGCTCTCAAGCGCACGGACTGCGTCCTCCCCGAAGAGTCATGGGGCGAACTCATCCTTGAGGAGAGCCGCCCCGAGGTCGGTGCCGGCTGGACCGACGACGGCACCTCGTACGAACAACGCGGCCTGAAACGCCGCGCGCGCCGAGCCACCCGCTCCGCCCCCATCCCACCGATCCTCGTCGGCCTCCTACGAACGCACCTCAACACCCAGGGCACTGCCCCCGACGGCCGGCTCCTCCGCGCAGTAGGCGGTGGCCGCGTCCGCTCCACCGAGTACTGCGAGGTATGGGCGAAAGCCCGGACCAAGGCTCTGTCGACGGAAGAGGCGAATACCCCACTCGACGAAGTCCCCTACTCCCTCCGCCACGCGGGCATCTCCCTCTGGCTCAAGGCAGGTGTCGACCCGGTAGAGGTAACCCGCCGCGCCGGCCACAGCCTCGCCGTCCTGTACCGCTTCTACGCCAAGATCCTCAGAGGCCAGAGCGGCTCCAATAGCCTGATCGACGCAGTATTGAACGAGGCCGCCGGTTAATCCGGAGCCTGATCCGGTGCCCCCACCACCTCAGCATGGAATTGCGGGCTCCGCACAGCGGTGTATGGCACTGACTTCCAACGTCAGCGCGCAACGCGCACGCGCAACCTTCTGATCCGTAGCTCTACAGAGATCGGTCAACGACGTTGATACAGGCTCCTGCTGACCACCTGACGGCCACCACTGGGCGCTGAGGGTTGCTGTGGTTGCGGTACTCCGCTGCTGTACAGCAACGACGGCCGGCACCCAGACACCACATAGGCGGGGGCGGGGTCCGGAGGAGCCCCCGACTCGCCCCCGCGCGGCGCGAAGTGCCAAACGGACTCGCCACAGCGCGGGTACGGGGGTGTACCGACAGACAGGGCTGCCACGGCGCGGGCCTCAACCAGGCGCGGCACCGCCGGTATCGGCCCGAAGGGGCGATGCTGACTGAGACCGGGGCCTCAGCCTGCCGCAAACCGAGTCAGGCATGAGCTCTGAGGAGCTGCCTACCAGGAACAACTCCCGGGCGCATTCTGCGGTTCGGATGTGGCACCCGCAGGAACGATCGGCATTGACCTGTGACCTCTTCTTCCCGAAGCAACTTGGGCGAGCGTTTGACCTTGGGTCCGTGTGCCTCTCACCTGTCGTGACGGTCCTCAGACGTCCGCGGTTGTCCGCCGCCGTGCGTCGGCGTTGTCACGCGGTTAGACACTCACCCGCCCAACCCGACCGAGCGCTGAGAAGGTGCGGGCACACCGGTTCAACCAGGCCTTAGCAGCTGGTCGCCATTCCGCCGACGGGCGTGCGGGTCTGCCGCGGTACGCCGTCAGGACCACTGTCACAGCGACAGTCGGCGCACAACAAACGGCGATCTTACAAACCGGTTATGACGAGATCCGCTGGGTTACTCCTTCAGGCTGTCGTCATCGTCCTCAATTGGCGTGGCGGGAAACACCGCACGGCCACCCCCTTAGCGTGCGGAGGTCAACCACAAAGGACTGCCCGGCAGCGGGCAGATAAGGGCTCCCTTAGCCGCGTACCGGGGTAGCCCGATCGAGAGGATCTGGACCTTGAGCGATTTTTCTCGCCGCTACCTGCTCAGGGCGTCGGCGGCCGCCGGCGTCGGGGCGGTCGTCGTCCCGGGCCTTACGGCCGCAGGCGCGCCGGATATCGCGGCCGCGAGCACCCCGGGCCTTATGGCCGCGAGCGACCCGAGTGGAAGGCCGGGATGCCCGCCGGCGAAGCTGACCGGCCACATCGTCCGCCCCGGTGACGCCTCGTACACGGATGACCGAATCGGGTACGACCAGCTCTTCTCTCACTATCCGCTGGTCATCGTCTTCGCACAGGAAACCCAGGACGTGGTGAACGCCCTCACGTGGGCGCGGCAGCACAACGTCGCGCTGCGTGTACGGAGCGGCCGCCACGCCCTTGAGGGCTGGTCGAACGTCGACAACGGCATCGTGATCGACGTCAGCCAGCTGAAGTCGGTCCAGATCGACACCGACGCCCGTATCGCGACGGTCGGCGCCGGGCTGACCCAGTTGGAAGCGGTGACGACGCTCGCCAAGCAGAACCTTGCCGTCACAACCGGAAGTGAGGGCAGCGTCGGCTTGGTCGGTGCGACGGTCGGCGGCGGCCTCGGGCCCCTCAACCGCTGGCTCGGCATGGCTTGCGACAGCCTGATCGGGACCGAGGTCGTCGTCCCGTCGGGTCACGACTGCGCCGAGGTGATCCGTGCCGACTTGAATGACCACTCGGACCTGCTGTGGGCGCTCCGCGGGGCGGGAAACGGCAACTTCGGGATCGTCACGCAACTCACCTACAAGGTGCACTCGCTCAAGCGTATCGCCTATGTGCAGGCGACCTGGGACGGCCTGGGGGACCTGCACGGAATCTTCGATGCATGGCAGCGTACGGTACCGTTCGCCGACAACCGTCTCGGATCCGAAGTCGAGATCCACAAGTCCCAGATCCTGCTGTCCGGGTGGCTCGCGGAGGGGTCGGCGGCAGAGGCCAAAGAGATGCTGGCCCCGATCCTGTCGGTCGGTACGCCCGATGTGAAGGTGCAGGTCGGTAACTGGGGCGACATCTATGCGGGATCCCAGGTCCCGCGCGCGCAAGAGCCCGCCAACGTGAAGTTCTTCTCGGAGTTCGCCAAGCAGCTGTTCCCGAAGAAGGCGATCGACGTCATCGGCGACTTCATGCGAAACGCTCCCACGGAGGACAGCAACTACTTCGTCGATGCCTTCGGCGGGGCGATCAAGAGGGAGCCCCGCGGCGGCACGGCGTTCGTGCACCGCGACGCGATTTTCTACGGCGAGATCGGCGCAGCCTGGGGGACTCCTTCAACGACACCAGGCGTCTGCGACCCGCTCACCTCGACATGCCAGGCCTGGACCGCCGAGTTCAGCCAGGCGATGCGGCCCTACGTGGACGGCGCCTACGTCAACGTGCCGAACGTCGGAATGCAGGAGTGGGAGACCGCCTACTGGGGGAGACACAACTTCGAGCGGCTGCGCAAGATCAAGGCGAAGTACGACCCCTGCAACGTCTTCCAGTACGAGCAGAGCATCCCGCCCGCGTCACTCTGATCGACAGTTCGCCGTCGGGACCCCGCCCAGGGGTATTTTAGCCTGAGGGCTGCGCGCCTTGCGCTAAAGGACCAGTCGGCGGAGCGGCTTTGGGCTGGAGTTGCTTTGGCGCGAGTGATCATGGCCCCGTAAGCTTCCGGCGCGTCGGGCAGTCTGTGGACCTGCCCGGTAAGGCACGACGTTGGGGCCATGGTCTTCGAGGCTCGCGCCAAAGTGGCTGCGTAAAACCGTGGAGCCGGCCGCCCGCCCGCGCCGTGCGCGGGCCTTGAAACCGTAGAGAAATTTGTTACTCACGCTGTTCTTGGGGCTGGGCGTACTCCTCCACGCAGGCTGGGAGGTTGTTTTCTTGGCTGCTCGCCAGTTTGAAAGAAGCGTGGGGAAGGTTGTTACTCAGCAGCGGTCCCTGACGGAAGACCCTTGGGCCGTAAGTTTGGTCCGTGGGTGGTCCGTGCGTGCTGATCCACGGCGGTATAGCAGCGGCACAGGTTGAGACAGCGCGTACAGAGGCGGAGCACCGGACCTGTCCGGTGGCCCCGACTCATCTGCGCTTATGTGGAGCTGGTGAAACTCCACCCAGCCGTCAATCGGTGGTTGTTCGGAACCGCTTCGGGTTTCAAGACCGTTCCCTTAGGCCGCTCGGGCAACCCACCCACGCCCCGCCCACCAGCGACGGAGCGGCTACAGCCTCCCGGCTGCGCGATCTCGATGTGCGGCCCTGGCCAGAGGATGGCCATGGCACGCTTCCACCGACCACGTCCAGCGAGGGATCACGCCCCGCCAAGCAGGCTCTCATGCCCCTGTACACCCCTTCGGGCCGGACGACTTGCTTGCTCACTCGCCGGCTCCAAGGGCGCTACGAGTCAGCCGCTGCTGTCGCGGCGCGCAGCCGGCAGCAAGAGGTTCCGCTTCGGATGGTTCTCGCCCATGGCCTTGCCCTGCATTCCGAGATCAACCCGAGCCGCTTCATGGAACTCGTTGATCTCCCGGAAGGCGCGCGGTTCCGCTCCCGCCACTCCTCCAGGGTGCCTTCGGTCTTCCCGGTCGCCTGCCACACCAGCCGGCCGGAAACCGCGTGCGAACTGTCGGTGCGGTGGTGTGTGATCGGAGGTATGGCGATTGTGCTGGGCAAGCCGGGAGTCGGCGGGCTGACTGCCGTACACCGACGCCCGGTGTCTGGTCGCGTACGACGACCGCGACAACGCGGCGGCGGCGGTGACGGTGTGGTCAGCCGGTCCGGGCAGGCCCGGGTTGCTCGAACCGATGGGCGTGCACCGGGAACATCGCCGTCACGGCTACGGCAGGGCGATCACCGTCGCCGCGGCTGCCGCACTCCAGGAACTGGGCTCGTCGAGCGCGATCGTCTGCACCCCGAGCTCCAATCCCGGCGCCGTCGCCACCTACAAGTCGGCCGGCTTCCAGCAACGCCCCGAGGTCCGGGACCAATACCGGGACGCCTAGGGGCTCTCGGTGTCTTGCCTCCTCGAACACGAGCGCAGCCAGATGAGGAGTGTGTGGCAGCGGTGACGGCCAAGCCCAGTGGCCACTCGTCAGATCTCCACGCCCCACAACGCCTGATCATCACTGGACCTTGATCGACTTCCGCAATAGACCCTTGATCCGTGCCCAAGCGCGGACACGACCGCTGAGGGGAGACCGCTGGACCCCCGCTCTGTACCTACCGCTAGAGTGCGATGCTTGTTCGATTCGCCGGGGGGCGAAGGGGGAGGGGTCGTGAGCGTACAACTGAGAGACGTCGCCGGGGAGTTGGCGGGGGTGTTGTGGCGGGAGCACACCGTGTATCGGGAGCGGTCCGGTGGTGTGGTCATCCGGGGCGAGCATGTACGGCGGTGGATCAGCCTCGCCCCGACGGCCGGCCGGGACGAGGTCCTTGTGCGCGCGGGGCGCATCCTGGACGGCGGCACCACCGCTCCGGCGCGTTCGGAGGCCGTGGTGCCCCTCTCAGCCGGTACAGGCGTGCTCGCCGCGACCTGCCGTCGCCTGCTCGCCGAGGCGGCGGCCGATGTCGCGCCGGTCGCGCCGGGACGGACAGCGCCCAAGCGGTCGAAGCGGTCCGGGAAGGCCGCGCGACCCAAGGACCGTGGGAAACACACCAGTTTCGGTTCATGGGTGATCCTCGCCTGTGTCGCCGGTGTGATCGCCCTGTACGTCTACAGCACCGCGAGGCATGGCTAGCCGGTCGGCGGCACCTTCAACACCCGCAACCCCACCTACTCGGCGAACGTCATCACCTCCGCCTCTTTGAGCGGCCGGGGCTGAACTGGATTTCTCGCGGGCGTACTTGGGCGGAGTTGGGGGGGGAACCGAGCTTGCCGGTCAGCCGCCCTGGTAGATCGTGGTGCACAGCAGCGTGGCGCCGTCGTCCACCAGCCAGGCCCAGTAGCGCGTCTGGTCGCCCGCTGCCCGGCGGCAGTTGTTCGCGTTGGCGCCCGCCGGGGCGCGGTAGACGCCTGTGATGTGCATGATCTGGTTGTACGGGGTGGGCACCGGCTCGCGTCGGCAGGCCACGGCCGTCATCATGGCGAGGGAGATCGAGTCGCCGGACTGCTGGCCGAGCATGCAGTAGGTGGAGTGGTAGATGCGGGTGAGGCAGAGCTTCGTGGTGTCGCCGGTGGTGGCGGACCGGTAGCTCCAGTACGACTTCCCGTAACTGGTGGGGCAGGCCGTGTCGGTGGCGGTCACCCGGACCAGCGCCTGCTCGTCGGCGCAGGACATGGGGTCCGGCGGAACATCGACGCTCCAGTCGATGCTGGTGGTGCCCCCGCGGCCCGTGTCGTAGAGCGCCAGGCAGTCGCCGGCCGAGATGGCTTTGAACGCCTCTTCGGTGGGATCCGGAGTGGGTGTCGACGGCTCGGGGGTGGACTCGTCCGTGCTCCCCTCACTGGTGTCACGGTTACCGGGGGTGTAGACGGTCGGCGAAGGCGTGTACGAGGCCGGGCTGGAACTGGATGGGGGCGAGTCGGCCAACAGATCCTTAAGCTCCGCCGCGTTGCTCACGCCCAGCCAGGCCAGAATCGACAGCACGGATGCGATTCCCCCGAGCAGTGCCAACAACTTGGCAGTGGAATGATCATCGGATGCGCCCGCCACAATGCCCTCCCCCGCAGAGGCTCAGACGATATTAAATTTTTGGCGCCGCTGAGGGTCGAACTCCCGTTATCCCGCCCCTGTTGGCCACCCCCGCACAGATCCAGCAACCCACGGGTCGCAACCGGACGCAGGACGACGACAGGCCAATACGGTTCGGTGCCGGCCGAGGCGTGGTGCCCACCAACTAAATCGTGTGGCCGCGGCCTCCAGCGATCCGTAGCATCCGCCTGTGACTGAGGATGCGAGGGAAGAGCCGGCCGCTGAGGCGGACCGGGAGCCGTGTTGGCGGGGGAGGAAAGTCGGTCTCTCGCCTCTCGATGCCGATGACGCCGAGCTGGTGCACAGGTGGCGGTCCGACCCGGTGGCCGCTCATGAGATCGGCATCTGGCCCCAGCCGCTGTCCGGCCTCCGTGAACGTATCGAGCGCCACGTGGAGGACCAGGGCCGCGACGACTTCATCGTTCTCCTCCCTGATAGCACGCCGGTCGGCCACATCGCCCTCTTCGACCAGGACATGGTCGAAGGTACGGCGGAGGTCTATCTGATGCTGGGCCCGCAGAACCGTGGGCAGGGCTACGGCATGGACGCCTTGAACGCTCTGGTCGATCTGGCTTTCGGTGAACTGCCGATGCACCGCCTCCAGGCAGTCACCCACACGGACAACACAGCCGCGCTCACCACCCTGACAAACGCCGGGTTCATCCAGGAGGGGGTGCGCCGCTCGGCATGCCTGCATCGGGGGCGCCGCTACGACCTCGCGGTCCTGTCTCTGCTCCGCACCGAGTGGGAGGCGCTGACGCGCCCCAGATCCTGGGACCTCTGACCAACGTCGCCTCTGACCAGCGTCGTTGCCGCAGGCTCCGGTTGGCCGGCTCAGCCCGCGGCCGGATAGTTCCACCGCAGGTACGAGAGCGCCCGCGCACGCGCCGCCACCACCGCCATCCGGGCATCCCGCTCCGCCGGGTCGGTGTGCGGCCTGGCCCGTCGCCTGGCCAGGCCACTTGCGGTACAGGAGCCCCACCTCCGGAGAGAACCAGCCGCGGCTGACCGAGTCCAGCGCGTAGCCGAGTTCACCCGGACTCCGCCGGATCAGAGGCGCAGACGACTCGGCCGGGGCCCGGGCCCGGTCGGTCGCGGGAGCCGTTGGTCCGTCCCCGGTCTCGTGCACCGGCTCAAGTGCTTCGAACGTGCTCCGCCCGGGATGGACGGACTTGGCGTCCAGCAGGGTGCCGATCTCACGCAACGGCGCGGCATGCCGGGCGTAGGCGCGCCCGTTGACGGTGACCGAGCCCGCGGTCGGGGCGTCCAGGCCGACGATCATCCGCATGGTCGTCGACTTTCCCGCACCGTTCGGCCCCAGGAAACCCGTCACCTCGCCGGGTTTCACGGTGAAGGACAGACGGCCGACCACCGTCTTGTCCCCGTACCGCTTGGTCAGCTCACTCGCCTCGATCATGGCTTCGGTCCTCTCGTTCCTCGAACGCGGGCCGCGAACCCTCCGCGACCTGCACGTTCGACGCTACGAGTGAGACGGGCCCGATCCCTGGGACCACAGGCGATACTTCGCGGTGGCACTGGTACCGCGGTACCAGTGAGCGCTCATCCTCAAGTCGGGCGGCGGGAAGTCGGGCGGCGGGGCCGGCCGTCTTCCCGCCGCCGGTACGGCGGGACCGCGCACCGGGAGCCGCCGCCGGAACCGGGCCGGCCGCGCGCCCACCCCGGCTTCCCGTCTTGAGGGACACCGAATCGATTATCGTCGCGCTCATACCGTTTTGGCCTGGTTCGCCGTTTCACGTAACGGGGTGACCGGCGTTCGTAACGCCGTCCTCATGCCGTCGAATCCCGCCTCCTTGAGAGTGATCTTCGCGGAAGGTTCATTCCGCATGCCAGAAGCGCTCATGGGAGATGTTCGTGCTGATACGACGCGCAGGCTCGTTGCTGCGTACCTCACTGTTCACTCAGGTCGCCGTCGCTCTGTTGCTCGGAGTGCTGGTCGGGAAGGTGTGGCCGGAGGCCGGCGCTGCCGTGCAGTGGGTCAGTGACGGCTTCATCCGCCTGATCAAGACGATGATCGCGCCGCTGGTCTTCTGTGTCGTTGTCACCGGTATCGCCAAGGCGGGGGACCTGCGGGCGTTCGGGCGGATCGGGGTCAAGGCGCTGGTCTGGTTCGAGGTCGCCAGTACGCTCGCGCTCGTCCTCGGGCTCGTCGCGGCCAATCTGGTGTCGCCGGGGGCCGGGATGAACGTCGATCCCGCCACCCTGGACCCCGACGCCGTCGACGCCAAGACCGGCGGGGGCGAGCTGGCGTCCACCTCCGACTTCGTTCTGGAGTCCCTGCCCACCAGCTTCGTCGGCGCGTTCGCCGAGAATTCGATCCTGCAAGTGCTGGTCCTGGCCTGTCTGACCGGCGCCGCTCTGCTCCATCTCGGGCCCAAGGTGCCCGCCATCCTGCCCGCCGTCGCCCAGGTGGAGACCGTCGTCTTCACGCTCGTGGGATACATCATGCGGCTGGCGCCCCTGGCCGTGTTCGCCGCCTCGGCCGGCCTGATCGGGCAGTACGGGCTGACGGTCATCACCACGTACGGGAAGCTGATCGCGGTCTGCTACCTGGTCGGGCTGCTGTTCCTCGGGCTGCTCGCGGTCGCGCTGCGGCTGCTCACCGGGATCAGCCTCTGGCACTTCGTCCGCTACACCCGCGCCGAGCTGCTGCTCGCGCTCGGCACCGCCTCCAGCGAGAGCGTGATGCCGCGCATGATGGACAAGCTGCGCAAGGCCGGCTGCCGGGACGACGCGGTGGGGCTCGTGCTGCCCACCGGCTACTCCTTCAACCTCGACGGCGCGTCCATCTATCTATCGGTCGGCACGCTGTTCATCGCGCAGGCGGTCGGCGTGGACCTGAGCCTGGGCCAGCAGGTGACGGTCGTACTGGTGCTGATGCTCACCAGCAAGGGGATGGCGGGCGTGCCGGGCTCGGCCTTCCTCGCCCTGTCCGCCACCGCCTCGTCGCTGGGCGTCATCCCGGCGGGCGCGGTCGCGCTGCTGCTCGGCGCGGACCGGATCATGGACTCGATGCGGGTCGTGGTCAACCTGCTCGGCAACTGCGTGGCGGTGTTCGTCGTCTCGCGCTGGGACGGTGCCCTCGACCTGCCCCTCGCCCGCCGCGTTCTGACGGTCCCGTCGGGTGAGTCGGTGACGGACGAGGACGAGGACGAGTCCGCGACGGTGACGCCGGTGACCGACGAGTCCGCCGGCAGTACCCCTGATCAGGCCCCCGCCAACACGACGGCCGGCGGCTGAGCGTGCTCCACGCCCTACCGCCGGCCTCCGGATACGGGCCCGATGTCAAGGTACGGGCCCGGTGACGCGTACGGGCCCGCCCGTCAGCTCTCGCCCTGGCGCTCGCCCAAGGTCACCTGGGCCGTGGACTCCTTGCCGTCCCGCTTGTAGGTCAGGGTGACCTTGTCGCCGGGCCGGTGGGTCCAGATCTGGCCGATGAGGGTGGGGCCGCTGTCGATCGGGGTGCCGTTGAACTTGGTGATGACGTCCCCGGCCTTCAGACCCGCCTTGGCGGCCGGGCCGTTCGGGACGACGGCCGGGCTGCCGCCCTCGCCCTGGGCCGAGATCGTGGCACCTTCGCCGCCCTCGGCCATCGTGACCGTGGCGCCGATCACGGGGTAGACCGGCTTGCCCGTCTTGATGAGCTGATCGGCCACGTTCTTCGCCTGGTTGATCGGGATGGCGAAGCCCAGCCCGATGGAGCCCGCCTGGGACTGCCCCATGCCGCCGCTGCCCGCCGACTGGATGGCCGAGTTGATGCCGATGACCGCGCCCCGCGAATCCAGCAGCGGGCCACCGGAGTTGCCCGGGTTGATGGAGGCGTCGGTCTGGAGGGCACTCATGTACGAGTTGCTGGAGCCGGAGCCGTCACCCGACGCGACCGGGCGGTTCTTGGCGCTGATGATGCCCGTGGTGACCGTGTTGGAGAGACCGAACGGCGCGCCGATCGCGATCGTCGAGTCCCCGACGGCCACCTGCTCCGAGTTGGCGAGCGGGAGCGGGGTCAGCCCGGGAGGCGCCTCCTTCAGCTTCACCACGGCCACGTCGTAGCCCTCGGCCCGGCCGACGACCTCGGCGTTGTACTTCTTGCCGTTGGAGAAGGTCGCCGTGAGGTCACCTCCGTTCGCCGCGGAGGCCACCACGTGGTTGTTGGTGAGGATGTGGCCTTCCCTGTCGTAGACGAAGCCGGTGCCCGTACCGCCTTCGCCGTTGCCGCCCTGCGCCTCGATGGTGACGACGCTCGGCAGCGACTTGGCGGCCACCGAGGCGACCGTACCGGCGTCGCGCTTGACCTCCTTCGGGGCGTCGGCCGCGGAGACGGTCGTCGAACCGATCGAGCCGTCGTCGTTGCTCTCGGCGGCCCAGTAACCGACCCCGCCGCCCACGCCGCCCGCGATCAGCGCGGCCGCGAGCACGGCGGTGATCAGCCCGCTCGGGCGCTTGCGCGGCGGCCTCGGCTCGTGTCCCTGCACCGGCGCGCCCCAGGCCGGACCGCCGTTGCCCACTCCTTCGTCGCCCGCTCCGCCGTACGAGCCGTACGAGGGGAACTCGGGCGGCGGCGGGGGCCAGCCCGCGTCCGCCGCGCGCGGCGGCGCGGCGGCGGCATGCTCCGGCGCGGGACCGTGCTGCGACTGTGGCTGTGGCTGTGGCGACGGGTACTGGGGGGCGGACTCGGGGAAACGGCCCGCCTGGTCGGCCGTCGGTGCCACCGGCTCACGCGGGGCCGGCTCACGCGGAGCCGGCTCGTGCGCCGTCGGCTCAGGCGCTGCCCCTCGCGGAGCGGACGCGGGCGTGCCCTCGGGAGCGGCATCCGGCACGGGAGGTACGGACGGGGCGGCGGGGACCGCGTTGCCCTCGTTCTCAGTGCTCACAGCTCTTTCTCCTCGGTTCCACGTCGTCTTCGGCAAGAGTCCGCTGTGCAAGTGTCCGCGGTCAGCTTTTCCCACAGCACGTCAGGCCACTGTAAGCAGGACCTGTGCATCTGTCCGTCATCCTTTACACCGGACAAAAAGAACGCACCTGGACCGACCGGCCGTGAGACACCAACCGTTCACTCACGTACCCCCTCACGATGACACCATGACGCGGTGACTCAAGCACGCCAGCACAGCATCCAGGTCGTCGCCCACCGCGGAGCCTCGGAGGACGCCCCCGAGCACACCCTGGCCGCGTACACGAAAGCCATCGAGGACGGCGCCGACGCGCTTGAGTGCGATGTACGGCTCACCGCGGACGGCCATCTCGTCTGCGTCCACGACCGCCGGGTGAACCGCACCTCCAACGGCCGCGGCGCCGTCTCCGCCCTGGAACTCGCCGATCTCGCGACCCTCGACTTCGGCTCCTGGAAGGACAGCGAGGAGAGCCCGGACTGGCGGGACCCGGAGTTCACCTCCGTACTGACGCTGGAGCGCCTGCTCGAACTGGTCGCGGACGCCGGCCGCCCCATCCAGCTGGCCATCGAGACCAAGCACCCCACCCGGTGGGCCGGGCAGGTGGAGGAACGGCTGCTGCAACTACTGAGGCGGTTCGGGCTGGTGGACGACTCCGCGCGCGGCGGCCGGACCCCGGGCGGCCCCACGCGGGGCGGCCGCGCCCCGGGCGGCACGCCTCCCGGCGAGCCCTTCCGGGGCCGGTCCGTGCCGGGCGGACCCGTTCCCGGCGAGTCGGCCGTTCGGATCATGAGCTTCTCGGCGCGCTCCCTGCACCGGATCGCCTCCGCCGCGCCCCAGCTGCCGACCGTCTACCTGATGCAGTTCGTGTCACCCCGGCTGCGCGACGGACGGCTTCCCGCGGGGGCGAGGATCGCGGGTCCCGGGATGCGGATCGTCCGTAACCACCCGGGATACATCGCCCGACTGCACAGGGCGGGCCACCGTGTCCATGTCTGGACGGTGAATGAGCCGGAAGATGTCGATCTCTGCGTTCGCCTCGGAGTGGAGGCGATCATCACCAATCGCCCCAAACAGGTTCTCTCCCAGCTGGGCCGCCTCACCTGACATTTCCTGACTCCGACTCACGGACAGTGACGAAGAGTGCACCGGCGCGTTCGTTCTGTGTTCGAACGTCATGAGTGCGTCAATGGCCTTCCCCTGGCCGGTTTCCGGTCCAGGCCATTGGGGCATCCACACGGTGGCGTGGGGCAAAGGAGGTCTCGGGGGTGGCGTTTGTGGTGGCACAGAAAGTGCCCACGTCGTCGTGCATGGCCGTACCCCATGGCCCTGCGGGCGTAGGCGAAGCGCGACACCGGATGCGCGAACAGTTGAGGCGCAGCGGGATGTCGGACTCGGTGGTGGACGACGCCGTACTGATCCTTTCCGAACTGCTCAGCAATGCCTGTCGGCACGGCAGACCGCTGGGGCGTACGGAGATCGGGGACGGCGATGTCCGTGCCGCCTGGCGCGTGGACAAGGCGGGCCGGCTGACCGTCGAGGTGACGGACGGCGGTGGTCCCACGCGGCCCATCCCCGCCACACCCTCGGTCACGGCACGCGGCGGGCGCGGGCTCAACATCATCACGGCCCTCGCCGAGGAGTGGGGGGTACGGGACAGCGCTTCCGGAGAAGTCACGGTGTGGGTCATCGTCACGAAAACGGAAGGGCATCGTCACGACAATTTCGCTACGCGCGTCACATCACCCCACCAGGGGCGGGAGAGCCGTGACGGCCTGGAGGAACTGGACGGACGACTCGACGGGTTGAACGGGTTGGACGCGCTGGAGGGCCTCGACGGACTGAGCGGCCTGGACGGACTGGACGGACCGAACGGACTGGACCGAACGGACTGGGCAGGCTGAACGGACCGGGCAGGCTGAACGGACCGGGCAGGCTGAACGGACCGGGTCAGGATCTGGCGGACGTCCCGGAGGACGCGGACGTCCTGGAGGACAGGGACCGACCGCCCCTCCGCCTCGTCAACGCATCGCCCCGCCGACCCGCCGCCTCGCCCGTTCGCGCGGCCGCATCGCACCCCCGCCAATCCCCGTACGGCTAGGCTCGCGCCGACACCGCATCGCCGCTACCGGGAGAAAGCCACACCATGGCCAAGAAGCGCCCCCAGACGAAGGCCGCGAAGGCTCAGCTCAAGGACGGACCCATTCCGGTGGTGGGGGCCCGTGAGCCCTGCCCGTGCGGGTCGGGCCGTCGCTACAAGGCCTGTCACGGCCGAGCCGCCGCGCACGCCGTGACCGAGCTGGTCCAGCGTCCCTTCGAGGGTCTCGCCGGTGAGTGCGACTGGGTCGCGCTGCGCGAGCTGGTGCCCGCCGCGACCGCCGAGCTGACCCTGAAGGGCGGACTGCCCGAGGGAGTTCCGTCCGTGACCCTCGCGACAGTCCTGCCGATGGCCTGGCCGGCCCTGCGCCGCGACGACGGCTCCGTACTGCTCGCCCTCCAGAACGACACCTCGTCCGGTGATCTGAGCCGCGATCTGGCCGACACGCTCCGGCGCGCGCTGACCGCGGAGCCCGGCAACCCGGTGGCCGCCGAGCGGGTGCCCGCCGACGGTCCGCGCCTCCAGGACCTGCTCGACCCCGACGCCGCCTTCACACCGGTCGTCCACTCCGGGTTCGAGTTCTGGGTGCCGGACGCGCAGAACGCCTCGGCGGAGGTGACCGCCTCCCTGGAGCGCGCCAACGCCGCCGCGATCCCCACCGCGCTGCTCTCGGGTACGGACGCCGCGTACTGGTGCGAGACGCCGGAGAAGAACCACCTCCGCTGGGTCATGCCGTACCCCGAGGAGAAGCTGCTCGACGCGCTCGCCCGGCTGCACGCCGCGGGCACATCAAGCCTTGGTGAGGGCACCCGGCTCGTCGGCTCCTTCCGGGCACACGGACTCACGGTGCCGGTGTGGGACCTGCCGAGCGCGATGGGCGCGGAGGAGTGCGAGAAGCCCGCGGCGGAGTTCGCCGAGCGGCTCACCGCGGCGCTCGCCGTCGACGAGCCGCTGACCGGCGACGAACGCCGGGCGCGTGGCGGGCTCACCAACCGCCAGGTGACGCTGAGCTGACAGTCCCGACGGACTGTGACGCGTTCCACGGAAGTCGGTGACACCTGTCACAACTTCCTCTACCGGCAGGTAATTCATTGTCCGAATACACCGGATCGAATTTGCTAACCGCCGATCTCTTGTTACGGTTCTAGAAGCCCGGTCGCTGGTGCATCCCCCGTCGCCAGCGACCGGGCGTCCGCGTTCTCGGACGCCCCCGGCGTGTCAACGAGCCGCCGGAGCAGGTGAGTTGCTTCCCGACCTCAGCAGCAGCGGCGCGGTCTCCACGCTCTCCGCACTCTTCGCGCTGTATCCCTCGGTCTCCCTGTTGTGCCCGCTGTACCCGCCGTTCCCTCTGTTCCCACTGTTCGCGGGAGCGGAGAACTCCGCCACCGCCATGTAGGCGGTGTGTTCGCCCCGGGACGGCTCGCGCGGTGTCTCGCAGATCGCCGGTTCGTCGTCGGCACCGATCGGGCAGTGGATCTGCACGGTCCGCCCGTACGGGCCCATCAGGCTCAGTACGGCGAGCAGTTCACCGCCCGTCTCGTTGCGGTAGTACGTACGCGCCCACGTGTCGAGACCGACGGTTCCACCAGACCCGCCAGGGTTGGCAGGGCTGGCAGGGCTGGCAGACCTGCCGGGGCTGCCGGGCTCGCCCGTCCTGTCGCGCCCCGCGGTCAGGACGCAGGTCTGCGCCTCGATTCCCTCGGGAGAGGTGACTTCGGGCCCGCATCGCTCGGTAGTGCGTCCCCCGGGGTCCATACCACCCCCACCGGCAGGCCCAGCGCCCTCAGCGCTCACAGCCATGGCGGACCCTTTAATTCCGGACACAGACGAAAGTGCCGTCTTCGCATCCGCAAGGACCCCGGACGCGCCTCTCGCCATGGCTCGCGCCGCGCCGCTCGCCGTACCGCTCTCTCTGCCGCCCCCTCTGCCGCCCATCGCAGTCGTACCGCTCCTCGCTCCCGCGTCGGACGGAGGGCCGTCCGCCGGGCCGGCGGAGGCGGCGAGCGGCAGCAGTGCGGTGAACACCACGACGGCCGCGAGCCCGATCATGCGGAGATTCATGGTGGGGCCCACCTGTCACTGCCGGGGAATTGCTGACGGTGGGCCGAAGATATCGACGGAATGAGGCGCCCACGGACCCCGCGCGCCCAATTCCCCGGCAACTCGGCCGCACTCGCACCCGGACGAGTGACAGAGCGTGAACGCGCCCCGGTCCGGGTCAGTCCGGACCGGGGCGCGAAGAGCCCTCAACAACGCCGAGGCGGTACACGGGCTGCCGTCAGTACGCGAGCCGGCTGCCGCCGTCCGGCGCACTCGTGCTCGCCTCGACGAGCGCGTCCACGACCGCCTCCACATCCGGCAGCCAGGGCGCCGCGGAGCCCTCCAGAGGCGCCCGCTCCCAGCGCACCTGTCCGCCGGCCGCCTCGGACGGCGGCAGCACCAGATAGCCGCCCTCGCCGTGGAACCGCAGCGAACTGGGCACCCAGTCCTTGCTGTAGAGCAGCTCACCGAGCTGTTCGAGGCTGTACGGGGCCACGAGCAGCGACCAGCGGGTCGGGGTCGCGACAACCGGCCCCAGCCGCATGCCCATCCGGTCCAGCTCCACCAGCGCACGCGCACCGGCGACCGCGGGGAGGCTCACCGCGCACGGCGCGCTGTCGCCCGTGGCCAGCACGATCGGGGCCGTGGGGCGGTTGCCCCACCACCAGCGCACCATTCGCTCGTCGGTGGTCGCGGCGAGCAGCCCGGGGTCGAAGGGGTGCGCGCCGGGCACGACGCATTCGAGGTCGGGGCAGGCGCATGCGTGGCCGCGTGTCCCGCGTCCGCCGGCCGACGTGAGTCCGGCGCCCGGCAGTACGGGCCATCTCCACGCAGTGGCGTAGGTGAGCGCCGCGTCAAGCTGAGCAGCCCTCCCCTTGCGCCGGAACCGGAGCCTGCGTCGCCTTCCGAGGATCTCGCGCATGAGCGCTCGTTCCTTTCCGTTGAACGCCGAGGTCCACATGACACTGACACCATGTGTGTGCATCACTTCACCGTGCGTACATTTCGACGCGTGGCCGCCCCTTGCCCGAGGCGATGGACAGACCTTCTCGGCCGTGGTGCGTCGCACCGTCCCTGAACCGAACTCGGACTGTCTTCATTAAACGCGTGGCGAGGGGTGGCGTGCGCATGGCGCTTACTGTCCCGCTGCCGTACCGCTGTACTCTTCCCGCCACTCCGGGGGATGGGTGTGAGTTACGGCGGTTAAGACGCCGAAGCCCGTCGGCAGGTTCCGAGGCGGTCCCAACTGCCCCTGTCCGTCACCGTTTACGTACCCATCACGTTCGAAATGACGCTCCACCCGGGTCGTACTCGAACTCAGCCCTGAAGGACTCCCAGTTGAGCGCCCTCAGTCGACCGCAAAACCACATCACCAGGGTCATTTTTTAGCCAAGTTCAGCGTCTCACAGACACCCGTCGTTCCTCTAGGACAATGCTGGACATCACATCAGCTGTACGTGTAGATGTGGATCTATTGATAGCTGCGCAGAATGACATGGGGGTTTGCAATGCTATTGAGTGAAATGAACCGTCTCGGAAGTCGGCTGCTATGAGCGCTCCGCACATGCCGAAAGTGGCTGGAATCAACTCCACGGTCCCTGCCCCCGCGCAGACTGCTCCGCCCCTCGACGCCCTGCCGGCCGCTCCGGGCGTGCTGATCCAGGACCAGTTGGCGGGCTGGGTCTCCGATCTCACCACCCTCCATGAACTCACCGAACGCCTGGCCAGGACCCGTTTCCTGGACAGCGCGCTGCACGAACTGCTGCGCGCCGGCGCCGCCCTGGCCGGCGCGCGACGGGGTCTCGTCCTGTTCGAACCGGCCGACGGTCTCGGTCCCGTCACCACCCTGGGGCTCGGACTCAGCCACGCCGATCTCGGCCACCTGGAGACCGTGCCGCGCCGCGCCACCTCGTACGGCAGGCTCCTCGACGGCGACGGCGACGGCGACGGCGACGGCATCGGCATCGGCGGACCGGCCGAACCGGTGGTTGTCCCCGATCTGCTCGCCGACACGGACGCGGGTGCAAGAGCAGAAGCGGGAACGGCAACGGGAACGCCAGCAGAAACGGATCCGCGCCAGCGCGAGGTGGCGGCGCGGCTCGGCCTCGGCGCCAGTTACGCCGTACCGCTCCTGGTCGGTGGCGCGAAGGGCCCTCCCGCAGAAGCCCCTCAGGTCCCTCAGCTCCCTCAGCTCCCTCAGTCCCCTCCGCCTGCTCAGCCCCCTCTGCCCGCGAAGCTCGGTGCCGCCGTCTGGTTGTACGACGAACCCACCGAGCCGACCGAACGGCAGCGCCATCTGATCGGTCTCTACGTCCGTTACGCCGGCGAACACCTCTCCCGTCTGCTGGAGCTGGAACGGGCCCGCGCCCATATGACCACCCTCACCCGCGAGCTGCTGCCCGGCCGGCTGCCCCGGATGCCCGGCGTACAACTCGCCGCGCGCCACCGCACCACGCCGGGTGGCGGCGGCGACTGGTACGACGCGCTGCCGCTCCCCGAGGGCGCTCTCAGCCTCGCCGTCGGCTCGGTCAGCGGCTCCGGGCCCGGCGCGCCGGCCGCGACGGGACGACTGCGCGCCGCCCTGCGGGCGTACGCGGTGATGGAGGGCGAGGACCCCATCGCCGTCCTCTCCGATCTGGAGCTGCTGCTGCGGCTGACCGAGCCCGCGTGTACGGCCACCGCGCTCTTCGCATACGCCGAACCCGCCCGGCGCACGCTCCTACTGGCCGGAGCCGGCCACGCGCCCCCGCTGGTCGTCGGGGACCGGCGCACCGAGTTCGTCGAGACGTCGTTGTCCGCGCCGCTCGGAATGCTGTCCTGCTGGCAGGCGCCGAGCGTGGAGCTGGTGACCGCACCCGGAGAAACGGTGCTGCTCTATACGGACGGCCTGCTGCGCCGTACGGGCGAGCCCATGGACCGGGCCTTCGCCCGGCTGCACGCGGCGGCCGCGAGCGTCCCCGCGACCGCCAGGGACGATCCGGGAGCGGTCGCCGACCACGTACTGCGGGCCCTGCCGCCCACAGGACCGGGGCCGGCCGGCCCCCCGGAACCGCACGAGGACTTCGTACTGCTCGCCGCCCGCTTTGAGTGATCATGACGGATTTCCCCTAGAGAGCCGGAGCCTTCCTCCCCTCGCACATACGATGGAAAAGATGGCCCAGATCAGCAGATGGTCCGGATCCGTAGTCGGTATCGGTCGTCGTATCGGTAGTCGTACGAGTCGTATGAGGAGAAGACGTGGCTGAGGAGCTCACCCCGGAGACCCCGGAGCCGGAGACCCCTGAAACAGAAGAAGCACCCATCAAGCCGAGGAAGAACGGTCTGTACCCGGGCGTGTCCGATGAGCTCGCAGAGAACATGAAGTCAGGCTGGGCCGACACCGAGCTGCACGGCCTGGAGCCGATCGCGCAGGCGTCCGAGACCGCCGCCCGCCGCGCCGCGCTCTCCGCGCGCTTCCCCGGCGAGCGCCTGGTGATCCCCGCGGGCAACCTCAAGACCCGCTCCAACGACACCGAGTACGCCTTCCGCGCCTCCACCGAGTACACGTACCTCACCGGCGACCAGACCCAGGACGGCGTCCTCGTACTGGAGCCGAAGACCGGTCCGTCCGGCCAGGGCGGGCACGACGCGACCGTCTATCTGCTGCCGCGCTCCAACCGCGAGAACGGCGAGTTCTGGCTCGACGGCCAGGGCGAGCTGTGGGTCGGCCGCCGGCACTCCCTCACCGAGGCCGAACAGCTGCTCGGCATCCCCGCCAAGGACGTACGGGAACTGCCCGCCGCTCTCAAGGACGCCACGGGCCCCGTCCGCAACGTCCGGGGGCACGACGCCGGCGTCGAGGCCGCGCTGACCGACAAGGTCACCGCCGAGCGCGACGAGGAGCTGCGCGTCCACCTCTCCGAGGCACGCGCCGTGAAGGACGCGTTCGAGATCGGCGAGCTGCAGAAGGCCGTGGACTCCACCGTCCGCGGCTTCGAGGACGTCGTGAAGATCCTCGACAAGGCCGAGGCGACCAGCGAGCGCTACATCGAGGGCACGTTCTTCCTGCGCGCCCGTGTCGAGGGCAACGACATCGGCTACGGCTCGATCTGCGCGGCGGGACCGCACGCCACCACCCTGCACTGGGTGCGCAACGACGGTGACGTACGCTCCGGCGATCTGCTGCTGCTCGACGCGGGTGTGGAGACCCACACCCTGTACACCGCGGATGTCACGCGCACCCTGCCGATCAACGGCCGCTACAGCGAGATCCAGCGGAAGATCTACGACGCGGTGTACGAATCCCAGGAGGCCGGCATCGCGGCGGTGCGGCCGGGCGCGAAGTACCGCGACTTCCACGACGCCTCGCAGCGGGTCCTCGCCGAGAGGCTCGTCGAGTGGGGGCTGCTCGATGGGCCGGTCGAGAAGGTCCTGGAGCTGGGCCTCCAGCGTCGCTGGACGCTGCACGGCACCGGTCACATGCTCGGTCTGGACGTCCACGACTGCGCGGCAGCGCGCCGCGAGGCGTACGCGGACGGGACGCTGGAGCCGGGGATGTGCCTCACCGTGGAGCCGGGTCTCTACTTCCAGGCCGACGATCTGACCGTGCCCGAGGAGTACCGCGGCATCGGTGTCAGGATCGAGGACGACATCCTCGTCACGGAGGACGGGAACCGGAACCTGTCGGCCGCGCTGCCGCGCCGGGCCGACGAGGTCGAGGCATGGATGGCGGCGCTCAAGCAGGCCTGACCCCGGTCCTCTGCGCCCGGGTACCAACCAGGTACCGGCGCCAATCAGATACCGGGCACCAGCCAGGTACCGGGCACAACGCGGGCTCAGTGGCCGGCCTCAGATCCCGGTCCCTGGTGGAGGGCGTTCCGCTCGGAGCTCACATGGCTCTGAGCAGGGCGCCCTCGCGCCATTTCAGGATCTTGTCGAAGCTGATCACCGCGCCGTGCCCCGGCCGGTTCCCGAACTGCACATGATCGGCGAGCTGCTCGATCAGCCCCAGCCCCCTGCCGTTCTCGGCCGTGAGCGCGGGCGCGGGGGCCGTACGCTGCACCACCCGCCGGGCGGGAAAGCCGGGGCCCGAGTCGGCCACTTCGATACGGCATCTCTCCCCGTCCAGATAGGCGGTCACCCGGTACCCCCCGGGCGGCTCGCCGGACCCTTCGCCCCCGCCATGCTCAACGGCGTTCGCACAGGCTTCACTGAGCGCGACCGACAGGTCGAAGGAGATGTCCGGGTCGACACCCACGGTGTCCATGGCGCCGAGCAGAAGGCGGCGGGCGAGCGGAACGCTCGCGGCTTCGCGCCGCAAGTGGAGAGACCACCAGATGCTCATGCTCCAGCCTCCAGGCTGCGGCTCGACATACCGGCGCTCGACATATCGAGGCTCGACATACCGATACGTATTGCCCCGGACCTCCGGTCGTAAGCACGGGGTTGACGTGATAACCCTCATTCGGCGGACGCGTCCGCGGCGCATCTCGGTGTATGGAACAGAGCCCGGCGGCGGAGCGGAGACGGGACACAGCGGGTCAAGGACGCGACGGAGACAGGCCGAAGACGGGGCGGAGACGGGATAAGGATCGGACAGAGATCGGACAGAGGGTGACCTTCCGGACCTGCCCTACGGCGCCGGGGGCCGCAGTGCGATGATGACCCGGCCATGTCCAGACCCGCCCGCACGTACGCCGGAGCCGCCCCGCGGCTGCTGAGGGCCGCGGTGTTCACCGCGGTCTGCGTCGTGCTGTCGGCGACGGGACATGTGCTGGCCGCCTGCGCGCCGGTCCCCTGGTGGACCTTGCTCCTCGGCTTCCTGGGAGTGTTCGCGATCGCCGCGCCGCTCGCCGGACGCGCGCGGTCGACGGGCTCGATCGTCATCGCTCTGACGGCTGGTCAGCTCGGCCTGCACAGCCTGTTCGGCCTCGGCCAGCAGCACCTCAAGGTGCCGGCCGGCGCGGACGACGCTTTGATCAGAATGGCCGCGAAGCTGGCCTGTGGAGCGGGTCCCGCCTCACTCAGCGTGGTCGACGCACAGCGGATCGTCGCCAACGCGGGTATCCGCCCGGTGGGTTCGATGACGGGCACCCATCAGCACATGCCATCCGCCTTCGGACCCGCGGCCTCGAACGCCGCGTCGGCCACCGCCGCCGGTGAGGGGCTGCTGCCCTCTCTGCCCATGGTGCTCGGGCATCTGCTCGCCGCTCTCGCGACGGGCTGGCTGCTGCGCCGCGGGGATCTCGCGCTTCTCCGGCTCAGCCGGCTGTCGACGCAGGGCATCGGTGAAGTCACCGACAGTGCGGCGCTGCGCGCCCTGCGCGCGGCTCTCGCCCTCGTACGGGCGCTGCGCGCCGGGCTGCCCGGCGTACCCGCGCCACGGCCGCGCGCCCCGCACGGCTCGTACCGCACTCCGCCCCCACCGGCCGGGGAAACTCTCCAGCACACGGTGATCAGACGCGGCCCTCCGGCCGTATTCGCCCTCGCAGCCTGACGCGACACCCTCCGCGCTTCCGCGTGCCGATGGATATTCGGACACGGACCGGGGTGAGGTCGCTGTGCCGTCGCGCACCGCCGCCGCGGCACCCCCTTCTGATCACCTCTTTCTCTTTCTCTCGCACCGTGGAGTGTTCTGTGTTCTCAGCCAAGAACGTCACCCGCGTCTCCGTCGCCGGCGGTATCGCCGCGACCGCCCTTCTGCTGCTGGCCGGTCCCGCCTCCGCGCATGTCAGCGTGCAGCCGCAGGGCGAGGCCGCCAAGGGCGGTTACGCGACGATCAACTTCAAGGTCCCCAACGAGCGCGACGACGCCTCCACCACCAAGGTCGAAGTGAACTTCCCGGACGACCACCCGCTGGCGTCCGTGCTGCCGCAGCCCGTACCGGGCTGGAAGATCGACGTCGCCAGGACCAAGCTCGCCAAGCCGCTGGAGATGCACGGCAACACCATCACCGAGGCTGTCTCCAAGGTCACCTGGACCGCGGACGGCAGCAAGATCGGACCGGGTCAGTTCCAGCAGTTCCCCCTCTCCGTCGGACAACTCCCCGAAGACGCCGACCAGCTGGTGTTCAAGGCGATCCAGACATACGACAACAGGGAAATCGTTCGCTGGATCGAGGAGCCCAAGGAGGACGGGACGGAGCCCCTCAGCCCCGCGCCCGTGCTGAAGCTCACGGCGGCCACCGGCGACGAGCACGGCGCCTCGGCCGGGAAGGACAAGGCCGCGGCCGACGCGAAGGCCGCGACGGCCTCCGCCGACACCAGTGACACCACCGCCCGTGCCCTCGGCCTCATCGGCATCCTCGTCGGCATCGCCGGGGTGACCTTCGCCGTGCTGGCCGGTCGTCGCCGTTCGGCCTGACGGGCCTGAGGCGCTCCCTCCCTCCTCTCCTCACGCACCACGGCAGCGCGCACCACGGCGCTGCGCACCACATACCCGAGGCACCCGAGGCGCCCGGGACACGCGGAGCCGGACAACACCCCGGCCCGCGTGTCCGGTGCCCGTACCCCACGACCAGGAAATCTCCCCATGCGCACGAAGACAGTGACCTCCCGTAAGAAGACGGTGGCTTCCGCCGCCGCTCTCGTCGCGGCCCTGGCACTCACCCTGACCGCCTGCGGCGGTGGCGGCGACGACTCCACGAAGCCCGTCGCCGATATCTCCGCCCAGCCGAAGACCGAAGCCGCGACGGTGCTCGACACACCGTTCAAGAAGCCGAACCTCGTCCTGAAGGACACCAAGGGCAAGTCGTACGACTTCCGTGAGGCGACCAAGGGCAAGCCGACGCTCATCTACTTCGGCTACACCAACTGCCCTGACGTCTGCCCGACGACGATCAGCAACATCGCCATCGCCCGTAAATCGCTGCCCAAGGCCGACCAGGACAAGCTCCAGGTCGTCTTCGTCACCACCGACCCGGAGCGGGACACCTCCGCCGAACTCGGCAAGTGGCTGGCCAGCGCGGGCGATCCGTCCTTCGTCGGACTCACCGGCGACTTCCCCACCATCCAGGCGGGCGCGCGTCAGCTCGGCATCGGCATCGACGCGCCCAAGAAGGAGAAGGACGGCACCGTCGTCTCGATGCACGGCGCACAGGTCATCGCGTTCTCACCGAAGACCGACGGCGGATATGTCCTCTACGGCGAGGACGCCTCCTCGGACGACTACGCCAAGGACCTGCCGAAGCTCATCAAGGGTGAGAACCCGTGAACCGCCGTACTCTTCCCGCTCTCGCCGTCGCCCTGACCGCCGCGCTGGCGCTGGCGGGCTGCTCCTCGGCGTCATCCGCTTCCTCCTCCTCTTCCTCGTCCGCTTCCGGCTCTTCGTCCGGCTCCTCCGCCAACCCTTCGGGCAACACACCCCAGTTGAAGGTCAGCGGGGGCTATATGCCGCGCCCCGTCGGCGATCTCGCGGCGGGCTTCCTCGTCGTCACCAACAGCGGTGGCGCCGCCGACAAGCTCACCTCCGTCACCAGCGACATCTCCGACGACATCACGATCCACAGCACCGAGAACCAGAAAATGCGGAAGGTGAAGTTCTTCGACATCCCGGCCGGCGGCGAACTGAACCTCGCGCGTGGCGGCAACCACATCATGTTCATGGGGCTCACGCGGCAGCCGAAGGAGGGCCAGAAGGTCAGCATCGAGCTGCACTTCGAGAAGGCCGACCCCATCAAGGTCGAGCTTCCCGTGAAGGAGATCAACTACAACCCGGCCCAGCGATGAGGGACTGACACGCCATGACAGCCACCGCCCCGCGCTTCGGATCCGCACCCCTGGTGCGGCTACTGCTCGTTGCCACGGTGCTTCTCGGCACCGTCTTCACCGTGCTCTCCGGCACGGCGTCGGCGCATGCCGCACTGACCGGGAGCACCCCCGAGGACGGGGCGGTGGTCGCCACCGCTCCCAAGGACATCAGCCTCACCTTCTCCGAACAGATCGCCATGGGCGACAACTCGATCCGTGTGCTCGATCCGGGCAACAAGCGCGCCGACACCGGGAAGATCCGCGATCTGAGCAGCGGCGGCACCGTCGCCTACGGCGTCGACCTCCACGCGGGACTGCCCGACGGCACCTACACCGTCGCCTGGCAGGCGGTCTCCGCCGACAGCCATCCCATCTCCGGCGCCTTCACCTTCTCCATCGGAGCGCCCTCGAAGACCACGGCCGCCGTGCCCAGCGAGGAAGCAGGCGGGGGACTCGTCGGCACCCTCTACGACATCGCGCGCTATATCTCGTACGCCGGTTTCATCCTCCTCGTCGGTGGCGCGGCCTTCATCCTCGGCTGCTGGCCGCGCGGCGCGTCCGTACGTCCCCTGCAACGGCTCGTCGTGCAGGGCTGGCTCACCCTCACCGCCGCCACGCTCGTCCTGCTCCTCCTGCGCAGCCCGTACACCGGCTCGGGCGAGCTGGGCGACGCCTTCGACCTCGGCGGACTCCAGGACGTCCTGGCCACCAAGACCGGAGCGGCACTCGTCTCCCGGCTGCTGCTGCTCGGCGCCGCCGCCCTGTTCGTCGCCGTCCTCTTCGGCGCGTACGCCAAGCGGGAGACGCCCCAGGACGAGGAGGAGAACAAGGAGAGGAAGGACCTCACCTTCGGACTCACCGTGGGCGGCGCGGTCGTCGCGGCAGGGATCGCCGGGACGTGGGCGCTCGCCGAGCACGCCTCGACCGGGATCCAGACCGGTCTCGCCATGCCGGTGGACGTCCTGCATCTGCTGGCGGTGGCGAGCTGGCTCGGCGGGCTCACGGCGCTGCTGGTCGCCCTCTACCGGGCGCCCTCCCTCGAGAACGCGGCGGTGCGGCGCTTCTCGCGCGTCGCCTTCGTCAGCGTCGTCGTACTCGCCGCGACCGGGCTCTACCAGTCGTGGCGTCAGGTCGGATCGTGGTCGGCGCTCTGGGGCACGTCATATGGGCAACTCCTTCTGGTCAAGGTCGGGCTCGTCGCTGTGCTGGTCGGGATCGCCTGGTTCTCCCGGAGGTGGACGGGACGGCTGGAGCAGCGGGCAGAGGCCGGGGCCGGGGTCAGGGCCGGGGTCAGGGTCGGGGCAGAAGCCGAGGCCGAAGCCGCGACAGGATCGGAGACCGGTGGGGGGACCGAGACCACCGCGTCGGTGACCGTCGTTGGTGACAGTGAGAGAGCTACCCAGCTCGCACGGCAGAAAGAGGCACTGGCGACTGCTCGCCAGAAGCGGATCCGTGATTCCGATCCGGGGCGAATCGGACTGCGCCGGTCCGTACTCGCCGAAGCCGGAGTCGCCGTGGTGCTCCTCGCCGTCACGACCGTACTGACCTCCACAGAGCCGGGCCGTACGGCCGAGCAGGAAGCCGGCGCGACCGGTGGCACGGCCGCCACCGCGCCCGCGACCGAGGGCCCCCTCGCCCTCACGCTGCCCTTCGACACCGGCGGCGAGAACGGCAAGGGCACCGTACGGCTCACCCTCGATCCCGGCCGCTCCGGCGCCAACGCGATGCACATCTACGTCGACGGCCCGGACGGACAGCCGCTGGACGTGCCCGAGGTGAAGGCCGCCTTCACCCTCACGGCCCAGAAGATCGGTCCGCTGCCGATCGTCCCCGAGCACTTCGCTCCCGGACACTGGAGCGCGGACGCCGTGCAGATCCCGATGCCGGGCGAGTGGCAGCTCCAGCTGACCATCCGTACCTCCGACATCGACCAGACGACCGTCGACAAGAACGTGAAGATCGGCTGACCCATCGTGAGCGAGACGACCCGGCAGGACCACGACAACCGGAACGGCCGCGACGGCGGCCGCTCCCGGCCCCTCCGCGAGAAGCCCGAGGACGGAACCCCCGAGAACGGGGCCGCCGAGGGCGGATCCGGGCGCGCCCCGCTCACCGGTGTCTCCAGGCGGCGGCTGCTCGGCTCCGCGGGCGCCGCCGGACTCGCCCTCGGCGCGGTCGGCGGAGCCGGCGCGTACGCGGCGAGCCGCCCCACGCCGGCGACCGCGCTGACCAGCGTCGGCACGGACTCCGTCCCCTTCCACGGCGCGCACCAGCCCGGCATCACCACTCCCCTGCACGCCCGTGGCCATCTGATCGCCTTCGACCTGGCCCCCGGCGCGGGACGGCGGGAAGCCGCCGCGCTGCTGCGCCGCTGGTCGGACACGGCACGGACGCTGATGACCGGCGAACCGGCCGCGGGTGGCGGTGCGGGAGCCACGGGCGCGGACGGCGGCCACGACACCGGTATCGCCCTGGACGCCGGGCCCTCCTCCCTCACCGTGACCTTCGGGTTCGGCCGCACCTTCTTCGACCGTACGGGCCTGGCCGCCCGGCGCCCGGCCGCCCTCGATCCGCTGCCCGCCTTCTCCTCCGACCATCTCGACGCCGGACGCAGCAACGGCGATCTCTGGATCCAGATCGGCTCCAACGACGCGCTCGTCGCCTTCCACGCGCTGCGGGCGCTCCAGAAGGACGCGGGCGCGGCGGCCCGGGTGCGCTGGCAGATGAACGGCTTCAACCGTTCCCCCGGCGCCACCCCCCACCCCATGACCAGCCGGAATCTGATGGGCCAGATAGACGGCACCGGCAATCCCAAGCCGTCGGAGCCGGACTTCGACCGGCGGATCTTCGTCCCGGCGGCCCCGGCGGCCGGCACCCCGTCCTGGATGGCGGGCGGCTCCTACGCGGTCGTACGGCGTATCCGCATGCTCCTGGACGACTGGGAGGCGCTCTCGCTCGCCAAGCAGGAACAGGTCATCGGCCGGCGCAAGTCGGACGGGGCCCCGCTCACGGGCGGTACGGAGACGACCGAACCGGACCTGGACCGGTGGGGACCGGACGGCAAGCCCGTCATCCCCAGCAACGCACACGCCCGGATCTCGACGCCGGAGGCCAACGGCGGGGCCGCGATGCTGCGCCGTCCCTTCTCCTTCCACGACGGAATCGCGCCGGACGGGACACCGGACGCGGGGCTGCTCTTCGTCTGCTGGCAGGCCGATCCGCTCAAGGGCTTCGTACCGGTGCAGCGCAAGCTCGACCGGGGGGACGCGCTGTCGGCGTTCATCCGCCATGAGGCGAGCGGTCTCTTCGCGGTGCCCGGGGGCGCCCGGGAGGGGGAGTACGTGGGTCAGCGGCTCCTGGAGTCCTGAGCCCGCACGCCCCCCACCTCGGGGTTTACCAGGCCGGACCCACGAGAGCCGTCAGCCCATTAGGGTGACCGTATGTCGGCCACGCGCTACACGTATCTCGGCCCCGAGGGCACCTTCACGGAAGCGGCCCTCCGTACACTCCCGGAATCCGCCACGCGGGAACTCGTCCCCATGGTGTCCGTACCGGCGGCCCTCGATGCCGTACGGAACGGGGAGGCCGCGGCCGCGCTGGTTCCGATCGAGAACTCGGTGGAGGGCGGGGTCACCGCGACCCTCGACGAGCTCGCTTCCGGCGAGCCGCTGATGATCTACCGCGAGGTGCTGCTGCCGATCACCTTCGCCCTGCTCGTACGGCCGGGGACGAAGCTGTCGGATGTGAAGACGGTGACCGGTCATCCGGTCGCCCAGCCGCAGGTGAGGAACTGGCTGCGGACCCAGCTGCCGGACGCGCTGTGGGAATCGGCCGCGTCGAACGCGGACGGGGCGCGACTGGTGCAGGAAGGCCGGTTCGACGCGGCCTTCGCCGGTGAGTTCGCGGCGGCGACGTACGGCCTCGAGGCCCTGGTCACCGAGATCCATGACGCGGAGAACGCGGAGACGCGCTTCGTCCTGGTGGGACGGCCGGCCCGCCCGGCGGCGCCGACGGGTGCGGACAAGACCTCGGTGGTCATCTGGCTGGGCGACGACCACCCGGGCGCGCTGCTCGAACTGCTCCAGGAGTTCGCGGTGCGCGGGGTCAACCTGATGCTGATCCAGTCACGTCCGACAGGTGCGGGAATCGGTAATTACTGCTTCGCGGTCGACGCCGAGGGCCATATCTCGGACCGGCGGGTGGGCGAGGCGCTGATGGGGCTGAAGCGGATCTGCCCCAAGGTGCGGTTCCTCGGCTCGTACCCGAGGGCGGGGATGTCCGCGAGCGATGTGCCGCCGTTGCGGCCCGGGACCTCGGATACGGCGTTCATCGAGGCGTCGGACTGGCTGGCGCGCAGCCAGGACGGCCGCGCCTGAGGCCGAGGCCCTGTCTCGGAGGCCCGGAGGCCCGGAGGCCCGGAGGCCCGGTGGGGGCCTGTGGTCCGGCCGCGGGGCCTGTGGATGTATCGCAGAGTTATCCACAGGCTCGCCTCTCACCCTGGGGACAAGTCGACAACACCAGCCCACACAGTCGACAAATCGCTCCTGCCGCCCCCCGCCCGTCCACAGGATGCCGAGGAGCCCCGCGTCACCTCAATTCCCGTGATCAACTCGTTAGAGCGAGCAATTCCCACCCGAATGAGTGCGCAAAGCGGGTTTGGGGAGAAAATCCTCCGGACCAGCCGTGACTTTTGAGACGGCCACTCCACTGATCCACAGATCTCCCACACAGCCTGTGGATAACTTCGGGGCCCTGTGCATTTCTGTGGACAACGCGCGCCCTCGCACGACCCAAGTCCCGTGCCCCACAAGGGAAGTGAGTCAAGGCACCAACATCGGAATGCCTCGTTCCGGGGAATTGCGTCCCCTTTATTGACGAACACCGAGCAACCGGCGAGGGTTTTCCCGACAGGTTTACCAATTCCGGCAATTAGGACAAAGGGGCGCGCCTGTTGATATCGGGTGGGGTGGCGTCAGTGCGCACCGGTAGCCTGGTGGGGTGATTGACCTTCGCCTGCTCCGTGAGGACCCCGACCGTGTTCGCGCCTCCCAGCGCGCCCGTGGAGAGGACGTCGCCCTCGTCGACGCCCTGCTCTCCGCCGATGAGCGGCGCCGGTCGTCCGGCCTGCGCTTCGATGAGCTGCGCTCCGAGCAGAAGTCGCTCGGCAAGCTGATCCCCAAGGCGTCCCCGGAGGAGAAGGCGGAGCTTCTGAGGAAGGCGGAGCAGCTGAAGGCGGAAGTCAAGGCCGCCGACGCCGAGCAGCACGAAGCCGACGAGGACGCCAAGCGGCTGCTCCTCCAGATCGGCAACATCATCCACCCCGACGTCCCGGTGGGCGGCGAGGAGGACTTCGTCGTCATGGAGACGCACGGCACGATCCGTGACTTCGCGGCGGAGGGCTTCGAGCCCAAGGACCACCTGGAGCTCGGCGAGGCGCTGGGCGCCATCGACGTCGAGCGGGGCGCCAAGGTGTCCGGCTCGCGCTTCTACTACCTGACGGGGGTCGGCGCGCTGCTGGAGCTCGCTCTCGTCAACGCGGCGATCGCGCAGGCCACCGAGGCCGGCTTCATCCCGATGCTCACGCCCGCGCTGGTCCGCCCGCGCGCCATGGAGGGCACGGGCTTCCTCGGCCAGGCCGCGGAGAACGTGTACCACCTGGAGAAGGACGACTACTACCTGGTCGGTACGTCAGAGGTGCCGCTCGCCGCGTACCACATGGACGAGATCATCGAGGCCGACAAGCTGCCCCTGCGGTACGCGGGCTTCTCGCCGTGCTTCCGCCGCGAGGCCGGGACCTATGGCAAGGACACCCGGGGCATCTTCCGGGTCCACCAGTTCGACAAGGTCGAGATGTTCTCGTACGTCGACCCGGCGGAGGCGCAGTCCGAGCACCAGCGGCTGCTGGACTGGGAGAAGCAGTGGCTGACCGGCCTCGGGCTGCCCTTCCAGGTGATCGATGTGGCCACGGGCGATCTGGGTTCCTCGGCCTCGCGCAAGTTCGACTGCGAGGCGTGGATCCCGACCCAGGGCAAGTACCGCGAGCTGACCTCGGCGTCCAACTGCGACGGCTTCCAGGCCCGCCGGCTCTCCGTCCGGATGCGGGACGGCAAGCAGGTCAAGCCGCTGGCGACGCTGAACGGCACGCTGTGCGCCGTCCCCCGCACGATCGTGGCGCTTCTGGAGAACCACCAGCAGCCGGACGGTTCGGTCTGGGTGCCCGAGGTGCTCCGCCCGTATCTGGGCGGCCGTGAGGTACTGGAACCGATCGCCAAGTGAGCACGGACCCCTCGGCGGCGCCCGCACCGGTGCCCGCGCCGCCCTCCGCGCCCTCTTCGGCTCCGTCGTTCCCGTACCGCCTGGTCGCGACCGATCTGGACGGCACACTGCTGCGCGAGGACGGCACGGTCTCCGGGCGTACGCGCGAGGCGCTCGCCGCCGTCACCGCGGCGGGCGCCGCGCACATCGTCGTCACCGGACGTGCCGTGCCGTGGACCCGGCACATACTGGACGACCTCGGATACGAAGGTCTCGCGGTGTGCGGCCAGGGTGCGCAGGTCTATCACGCCGGTGAGCACAAGCTGCTGACGTCGTTGACGCTGGACCGTCAACTGGCCGGGCTGGCGCTCGCCAAGATCGAGGGAGAGGTCGGCCCGCTGGCGCTGGCCGCGAGTCGGGACGGACTCGACGGCGATGTGCTGGTCGGCCCCGGCTACCGGGTGCAGGAAGGCCCGCTTCCGGCAGTGCTGGTCGACGATCCGGCGGAGCTGTGGTCGGCGCCGCTGAACAAGGTGTACATCCAGCATCCGGAGCTGGACGACGACGCGCTGGCCCAGGCCGCGCGGGCGACCGTCGGCAGCCTCGTGGACGTGGTGATGGCGGGCCCCGGTGTCGTGGAGATCCTGCCACTGGGCCTGAGCAAGGCCACCGGACTCTCGCTGGCGGCGCGCCGGCTGGGCATCAAGGCGGCGGACACGATCGCCTTTGGCGACATGCCGAACGACATCCCGATGTTCGGCTGGGCGCGGCACGGCGTGGCGATGGCCAACGCGCACGAGGAGCTGAAGGCCGTGGCGGACGAGGTCACGGCGTCGAACGAGGACGACGGCATCGCGCTGGTGCTGGAGAAGCTGCTGAGCCAGAGCCGGACCTGATCCAGACGACCGGCGCCCAGGGTCTGTCGGTTCGGCGGGACGGGGACGGGACGTCGGCGGGACGGGGACGGGGACGCCGACAGGGACAGGGACGTCGGCGGAGGATGCGCGGATCGAACGCGCGCGGGCTTACACCCGACTGCGGCTCAGCAAGCCGTTGCCTTACCACTCGGCCAATCCTCCGGGGAGGGGCGGCCCGCGCGGATGCGCGCTCGAAGCGGCCGCCCCTGGGCAGCGCCGGCGGCTGCGCGGAGTGGTGTTGAGTACTCCGGTGCCTACGCTTTGCTGCCCCGCTGGGAACTCGACGGACTCGGCCTCCCGGTCATCGCCGCGTTCCGCTCCCGGTCTGTGGTGCGTGTCATGACACAACTACTCTGACCGGCCGGGCGGTTCGACGCCACCGAATATTCGCGGCACGGCACGGCACGGCACGGCACGGCCCGGCACGGCACGGCACGGCACGCGCCCGCCCATGGGGTGTCTTCGGACGGACGCGGGCCGGCCCAGGAGGATCAGCGGCGCTTACGCCCGCGCCGCAGATCCCTCAGCTGATGAACGACATCGTCCACCCGGGCGTCCACGCGGTGGATGTCCGCGGACATCTCGCACAGCCGGTTACTGATGGCGGCGACAACCCGGTTGGTGGCGTCGAGCCGCCGGTCCAGGCTGTCGAGCCGGTACGACATCCGGTTCAGGACCGGCCCCAACTCCCGCAGCGCGACGCCGACCCCACCGAGGCACGCCTCAACGTCGGTGACCCGCCGGTCGAGGTCCGCGTACCCCTTCCGCAGATCGTGCTCGGCGTCGAGAAGATAGGTGCGGACGCATCGCGCGATGTCGCTGTCGCGAAGAAGCATCGCGATGTTGAGGACGGCGCGGCGGGTGTAGAGCGTGAGACTGGAACGCCTCTGTGGATAACTTCCCTCGCCCCCGGATGAGAGTGACATCTTGTCACTCTGATATTCCCGCAGGTCAGAGCCCCGCAGCACATGCATCCCGTTCTCTGACAGTTCCGCGCGATGCCTCGCGGTCAACTGCCTGATGACGTCTGTGGATACTTCGAAGTAGCGCGCGACGCCCTCGGTCGCGATGTGTACGCCGTCGTGCAGCAGCCGCAGCGCCTTGACCTTGTCGAGCGCCTCGACCCGTCCCACAACGCTGTCGCGCATCGTGCGCGATTCGAGCAGAGCACCTTCAGGTGGCATGGAAATGCCTTCCCTTTGTAGAACCGATGATGGTCGGCCCTGTCCCCGGGCTTCAGGGGCGGAGGTCGGCTCACGGTGGCTACTCACTCAATGACCGGTGCGGCTTTCGATCCGGCACCGGCAATCCCCAGTTTCACAAAGGCTCGACGCTACGAATCCCAGTTGCCTCCACGCACCCCGAACAACGAGCCGATAAGCGTACAGTTACGCCGCAACCCCTACCTATCGGGCAGGGGTTGCGGCGTAACGACGGCATACGTCGGAGGGCGTGGCGGCAGGCGGAAGCCTTCGGCTCACTCCTCGCCCGCGAGCGTCAGCGTCCGCAGTTTCTGTCCCGCGTACCAGGTCGCGGCCGCCGAGACACCCACCAACAGGACCACCGCCAGCGGCAGTCCGACGTCCGAGGTGATCGTCGTCCCGTCGCCGATCTTCTGGGCGAGCGCCAGGGACCACTGCTGGACGCTGAGCGTGCGCGCGCCCGGTACCAGGCTGCCGAAGAGGGTTTCCCAGACCAGCGCGTAGACCAGTCCGATGACCACCGCGTGCCTGCTGACCGTGCCGAGCAGCAGGAACAGCGCGCTGTAGGCGATCGAGGCGACAAGCGCCGCGACCGTATAGGCGATGGCGATCTGCTGGCCGTTGCCGTTCAGGATGTAGCCGGCGATGAAGGTGGGGATCGCGGAGAACGCCATGGTCACGGCTATCGCCACGATCAGTTTGGTGAAGATGATCGTCGACCGCTTCACCGGCTTGGACAGCAGATAGACGATCGAGCCGTCGTCGATCTCGGGCCCGATCGCGCCCGTCCCCGCGATCACACCGATCAGCGGCACCATCGTGGCCAGGGCGAAGCCGCCCAGTACATCGGACGCGACCTGGTCGTCCAGTCCGTTGAAGCCGCGGACGGCCGCCGCGATGAGGATCAGCAGCGCGGGCAGTACGAAGAGGATCGCGGCCCGGCGCCTGCCGAGCAGGGCCCGGTAGGTGAGCCGGGCGACTGTGGGGTTGTACATGACGTCACAGCTCCTTTCAGGCCGCTCAGGCCGCTACGAGGTAGGAGAAGACCGATTCGAGGGACTCGTCCGAGGGCGAGACCGCGAGCAGCCGGATGGAGTGCTCGCGGGCGACCCGCGGCAGCAGTTCGGTGAAGCGGCCGAAGTCGACCGCCTGGATGCGCAGTGCTCCCTCGGCGACGTCGACCTCGATACCGGCCGTCGACGGGTCGGCGATCAGCGCGGCGGCGAGCGCGCGGTCGTCGCTGGACCGTACGAGATAGCGGTGCGGCCGGTCGGTCATGAGGCGGCGGATCTTGCGGAAGTCACCGGAGGCGGCATGGCGGCCGGCCACGATCACCTCGATGTGCGAGGCGAGTTGCTCGACCTCCTCCAGGATATGGGAGGAGAACAGGACTGTCCGGCCCGTGGCGCCCATACGCCGCAGCAGATCCATCAGCTGCATCCGCTGACGCGGGTCCATCCCGTTGAACGGCTCGTCCAGGAGCAGCACCGACGGGTCGTGCACCAGCGCGGACGCCATCTTCACGCGCTGGCGCATGCCCTTGCTGTACGTCGCGATCTTGCGGTCCTGCGCGTACTCCATCTCGACCGTGGCGAGCGCCGCGCGGGCCGCTTTCGCGCCCAGTCCGTGCAGTTCGGCGTTTGCCACGACGAAGTCGAGGCCGGTGAGGAAGTCGTACATCGACTCCCGCTCCGGCACGATGCCGATCTGCCGGTAGACGGACTCGTTGCGCCAGATCTGCTTCCCGTCGAGGGTGACGGTGCCCGTGGAGGGGGCGAGGAAGCCGGCCATCATGTTGATGAGGGTGGACTTGCCCGCGCCGTTGGGGCCGAGCAGGCCGGTGACACCCGGGCCGATCGCCATCGTGACGTCGTTGACGGCCACCACATTGCCGAACCAGCGCGAGGTGTGCTCGATATTGATGGTGGTCACAGCCCGACCTTCCGGTAACGGCGCATGAGAACGGCGTACGAGCCGAGGACGAGCGCGAGTACGACGAGCAGATAGATCACGCCCACGCCGGCCGAGGGCCCCGACTCGCCCGGGAAGGCGGAGGTGGCGCCCAGGAAGGCGGTCTGTACGCCGTCGATGAGCGTGATCGGCGAGAAGAGGCCGAGCCACTTGACGGCGCCGAGCGCGTCCGTCTGCCAGGCGATCGCCTGGATGGTGGAGACCGCGCCGTAGGAGATGGTCAGGGTGGCGATGACCGCGGCGACACCGAAGCCGCGGCGCGGTGTGAGGGCGGCCATCACGAGACCGATCCCGCCGAAGAGGAGCGAGAGCAGCGCGACCGAGATCACTCCCTGGCCGAACCCCTTGGTCTGGTCGACGAAGTCCATCTTGGCCAGCAGAGAGCCCGCGTAGAGGATGACGAGCGGCGCCGCGGTCAGTACGAAGAGCGCGGAGGCCATCGCCGCGTACTTCGCGACGACGTAGTCGACCCGCTCGATCGGCCGGGAGAAGTACAGCGGCACGGTCTTGAAGCGCAGATCCCGCGAGACGGACTGCGGGGCCTGGGCCGCGAGATAGAGGCCGATGACGGCCTGGGTGACGATCGCGTAGCGCGTGTAGTCCAGCGGCAGGGTCTTGAGGTTGGTCGAGATGGCGACCGCGACGACGATCGCCGCGGGCAGGCACATCACCGCGAAGAGGATCATCGGCAGGACCTTGGACTTGGCCGACCGGCCGAGTCCGTACGCGCCGCGCAGGGACTGCGAGTAGAGGGAGCGTCGGGCGTAGGCGCGGCCGAGCCGCGGCCCGTCGTAGTTGCGGTACCCGATGTTGTGGATCCGGGTGGCTCCGGCGCCTGCCCCGGTACCGGCCTCGGTCTCAGTGCTCATCGCGGGCGCCTCCCTTCTGCAGTGCGTACTCCGCGTCGTCCGCGCCCTGGCCCGGCTGGGCCTCTTCGGCGGACGGTTGCGGGCGGAAGACCTCCGCTATGTGGTGGCGGCGCTGCTCCATCCGGACGAGCCCCAGGCCGAGCCCGGCGACGGTGTCTCGGACGACGTCGTACGTCTCCTCGCCCTTGGCCTCGATCAGCAGGATGTGGCCCGCGCCGGGAAGCCCTTCCTCCATGCCCGCGTGGAGGGTGAGTCCGGCGGCGGTGAGGGCCTCACGCAGGGACCGCGTGCCGTCGGGGTGCGCGTCCGTGTCGGTCACCTCGACCGCGAGGGTGGTGGTGCTCTGCGTGAAGTCGCTGGTGGAGCTGGAGCGCAGAAGCGTTCCGCCGTCGATGACGACGACATGGTCACAGGTGCGTTCGAGCTCGCCCAGGAGGTGCGAGGTGACCAGGACGGAGATGCCGAAGTCGGTGTAGACGCGCCGGATGAGGCCGAGCATCTCGTCGCGGCCGACCGGGTCGAGACCGTTGGTCGGCTCGTCGAGGAGGACCAGCTGAGGGTCGTGGACCAGCGCCTGCGCGAGCTTGACGCGCTGCTTCATGCCCGTGGAGTAGCCCCCGATGGGACGGTAGCGCTCCTCGTACAGGCCGACATGGCGCAGCGTGTCCGCGGTCCGCTCGCGGGCCGCGGTCGGTGGAAGTCCGGACATGCGCGCCATGTGGACGACGAACTCGGTGGCCGAGACGTCAGGCGGCAGGCAGTCGTGCTCGGGCATGTATCCGACGCGCTCGCGGATGGCGCCGCCGCTGGTGGCGACATCGAGCCCGAGCACCGTGGCCCGGCCTTCCGTGGCGGGGGACAGACCCAGCAGGATCTTGATCATGGTGGACTTGCCGGCCCCGTTGGCGCCCACCAGACCGGTCACACCCGGTCCGATGTCCAAGGAGAGCCGGTCAAGCGCGGTTACCCGGGGGAACCGCTTGCTCAGGCTTTCTAGCGCGATCACAGTCACGGGTCGACGGTAGTGGCGCGGCTCGCGGTGAGCGTCAGACCAGGCGGCTGTATCCATGTCAGCCTCCAGACGTACGGAACCCGTAAGGGCACCTGGCGCCGGCCGGTTATCCACAGGAACGCCCCGGCCCTTGACGTCGCCGCCAACCATTGTCACATTCATCAGTGTCACGTTACGGACACGTACCGCACACGGAACGGGGTGGGAGACCGGTGGGAGGCGGCGCGGTGACGGGGACGACGTGATGAACGGAGGCGACCCCGGTGACGGGGGCGACGGAGTGGCGGAGGGGACGCAGTGGCCGGAGGGGACGCAGTGACGGACGCACGGACCGCGGAACTGCGGGGGTTCAGGGAGGTGCAGCGCCTGGCGTACGCGTGCGCGGAGGCGGTCGCCGCGCGGCTGCGGCCGGGGGTGACCGAGCGTGAGGCGGCGCGCATGCAGCGCGAGTGGCTCCGTGCCCGTGGTGTGCGCGACTGGTTCCATCTGCCCTTCGCGTGGTTCGGGGACCGTACGGCGTTCGCGGGCTTCCGGATACCGCTGCAGTTCTTTCCCACCGGCCGGCGGCTGGAAGCGGGCATGCCCTTCATCCTCGATCTGGCGCCGGTCCACCGCGGCTTCACGGCCGATGTCGGCTACTCGGGCTGTCTGGGGCAGAACCGGCTGCACGGCAAACTGCTCGCCGACCTTGAGGCGCACCGCGAGCTGATCCTGCGGGAGGTGCGCGAGCGGCGTCCGCTGCGGGAGATCTACCAGGACGTGGACCGGCTGATGGTGCGGCAGGGATACGCCAACCGGCATCGCGCGTACCCGTTCGGGGTCATCGCCCACAAGATCGACCGGGTGAAGGAGCGCCGCTGGTCGCCCCATGTGTTCGGCTTCGGCACCCAGTCGCTCAAGGGGCTGGCGGCCGACGCCCTGCACGGCCATCGGGACGGCTGGTCGCCGCTGTGGAGCCCGTACAGATTCTCCGATCACCCGCCGAAGCCGGGGCTGTGGGCGGTCGAACCCCACCTCGGATTCCGGGGTACCGGCGCGAAGTTCGAGGAGATCCTGGTGGTCACCGACTCCCGGGACCCGGAGCAGAGCGCGTTCTGGCTGGATGACGATCTGCCGCATGTGCGGCGCTGGGCGGAGGCCGTATGAGTAACGGGGCGGGCGGGAGCGGTGGTACGGACACGGGCCTGGCGGGCGCGCGGGTGCGCCGGGTGCGTACGGGCGGGATCGAGCTGTGTGTCGCCGAGCTGGGCGATCCGGCGCGGCCGACCGTCCTGCTGGTGCATGGCTATCCGGACAGCAAGGAGGTCTGGTCGGAGGTCGCGGAACGGCTCGCGGACCGCTTCCATGTGGTGCTGTACGACGTACGGGGCCACGGCAGGTCGACGGCGCCGGTCCCGCTGCGCGGAGGGTTCACGCTGGAGAAGCTGACGGACGACTTCCTGGCGGTCGCCGACGCGGTGAGCCCGGACAGGCCGGTCCATCTGGTCGGCCACGACTGGGGTTCCGTCCAGTCCTGGGAGTTCGTCACGGTCGCGCGGACCGAGGGCCGGATCGCCTCCTTCACTTCGATGTCGGGACCCTCCCTCGACCATATGGGGCACTGGATCAAGCAGCGCGCCGCGCGGCCCACTCCGCGCCGGGCCGGCCAGCTCCTGGGGCAGGGCGCCAAGTCCTGGTACGTCTATCTGCTGCACACACCCGTGCTGCCGGAGCTGGCCTGGCGCGGTCCGCTCGGCAGGCGGTGGCCGAAAATCCTCCAGCGGGTCGAGAAGATCCCCGGTGGTACGTACCCGACGTCCTCGCTGCCGCAGGACGCGGCGCACGGCGCGTGGCTCTACCGGGACAACGTCCGCGCCCGGCTGCGCAGGCCGCGCGCCGACGCCTCCGCGCACGCCCCGGTGCAGCTGATCACGCCCACCGGCGACGCATTCCTGTCGGAACGGCTCTACGACGATCTGGAGCAGTGGGTTCCGCACCTCGTGCGGCGCACGCTGCCCGCGAAGCACTGGGTGCCCCGCACCCGCCCCGACCAACTGGCCGCCTGGATCGGTGACTTCGTCACGGCCCACGAGGACGGCGGGCTCCCGGACCGCGGTACCGCTCCGCGCGGTCCGTACGCCGAGCGCTTCGGCGGACAGCTGGTGCTGGTCACCGGCGCGGCCAGCGGCATCGGCCGGGCCACGGCCTTCGCGTTCGCCGAGGCGGGCGCGCGGGTCGTCGCGGTCGACCGGGACGCGGAGGGGGCGGCCAGGACCGCCGAGCTGGCCCGGCTGATCGGCGCCCCGGAGGCCTGGGCCGAGCCGGCCGACGTCGGCGACGGGCAGGCGATGGAGGGACTCGCCGAAAGAGTCGCCGCCGAGTACGGCATCGTCGACGTGCTGGTCAACAACGCGGGGATCGGGCTGTCGGGAGCGTTCCTCGACACCACCGCCGAGGACTGGAAGACGGTCCTGGACGTCAATCTGTGGGGCGTCATCCATGGCTGCCGGCTCTTCGGCAAGCAGATGGCCGAGCGTGGCCAGGGCGGCCATATCGTCAACACCGCTTCGGCGGCCGCGTATCAGCCCTCGAAGGCGCTGCCCGCGTACAGCACGTCCAAGGCGGCGGTGCTGATGCTCAGCGAGTGTCTCCGTGCCGAACTGGCCGGACAGGGCATCGGGGTCTCCGCCATCTGCCCCGGCTTCGTCAACACCAACATCACCTCCACCGCGCGTTTCACAGGTGTCTCCGCCGAGGAGGAGGAACGGCGCAGGAAGAAGTCGTCCCGGCTGTACGGTCTGCGCGACTACCCGCCCGAGAAGGTCGCCGACGCCGTACTGCGCGCCGTCGTACGCAACCAGGCCGTGGTGCCGGTCACTCCGGAGGCCCGCGGTGCGCGGCTGCTGTCCCGGATCGCGCCGGGCGCACTGCGTGCCCTCGCTCGGGTGGATCCGCCACTGTGAGCGCCGAGTTGGAGGAGCGGCACCCCATCGCGCCGCGCCGGGTCTCGTTCGACTGGCGCGGGACCCCTTTGCACTGGATACCGGACGAGCCCACCGCCACCCATGTCTTCAATGTGCTGCATCTGTTGCTGCCCGCGGGGGAGCGCTGGTTCGTGAAGGTCTTCAAGGAAAGCCTTCCGCTGGTCACCGACGCGCGACTGCTCAAGGACGTCAAGGGGTTCATGGGACAGGAGGCCACACACAGCGTGCAGCACTCCTATGTGCTGAACCACCTGGCGGAACAGCGGCTGGACACCGGCGCGTACACCCGGCACGTGGACTTCCTCTTCGAGCGGCTGCTCGGCGAGAAGCCGCCCTGGAGGATTCCCCTCCCGGCCAGGAGATGGCTTCTCTACCGGCTGGCGTTCGTCGCGGCGATCGAGCAGTTCACGGCGGTCCTCGGCGACTGGGTACTGCGCGCGGAGGGGCTGGACCGCGCGGGCGCCGACGCGGTCATGCTCGATCTGCTGCGCTGGCACGGCGCGGAGGAGGTCGAGCACCGTGCGGTGGCGTTCGACATGTACCAGCACTGCGGCGGCTCCGATCCGTTGCGGTACGCCCGGCGGATCGGGACGATGTGCGTCACCGCGCCCGTGCTGCTGTGGCTGTGGGCCAGGGGCACCGCCTATCTGATCCGGCACGACCCCCAGCTCGCGGGTCGGCCGCGCTACTCGCTGCGTGCCCACAACAGGGCGGTGGGCAAGGGTCTGCTGCCCACCTGGCGGGAGCTCGGCTCCGCGATACCCCGCTACTTCCGGCGCTCGTACCATCCCTCCCAGGAAGGCTCGTCGCGCAATGCGGCCGACTATCTCGCGACCTCGCCGGCGGCGCGAGAGGCGGCAGGCGGGGCGGCGGGTACGGCGGGCGAGGCGGCGGGTACGGCGGGCGAGGCGGCGGGTACGGCGGGCGAGGCGGCGGGTACGGCGGCAGGCGCGACCCCGGGACGGAGGGAGTGAGCGTGCCAGGGTCCGTTCCGGAGTCCGCGCCCGGCACCGAGTACCGGATCGAGGGTCTCGCGCAGGCCAGCGGCGCCACGGTCCGTACGATCCGCGCCTACCAGGACCGCGGGCTGCTGCCCAGGCCGGAGCGGCGTGGCCGGGCCAATGTGTACGACGGCTCCCATCTCGCCCGGCTGCGGCAGATCGCCGATCTGCTGGACCGGGGCTACACCCTCGCGTCCATCAAGGAGTTGCTGGAGGCGTGGGACGCCGGGCGCGGACTGGGCGGGGTGCTCGGGCTGGTCGCCGAGGTACATGGACCGTGGACCGACGAGGAAGCGGCCAGGATCTCGCGGGCGGAGCTGGACGAACGGTTCGGCACGCGCGATGACGCGGCCGTCGAGGAGGCCGTGGAACTGGGTGTGCTGGAACGTATCCCGGGCCGCGACGACGCCTTCCTCGTCCCCAGCCCTCAGGAGCTGGCCGTGGCGGTGGAGTTGCACGCGGCAGGGGTGCCGCTGCCGGCAATCTCCGGTCATCTGCGGGAGCTTCGCGGCCAGGTCGAGCACATCGCCTCCCGTTTCCTGGAGTTCACCACCGAGCATGTCTTCGCCCGCTGTCTCGGCCACATGCCGCCGACGGACGCTGACGCGGCCGAGGCCGCCGCGCTGGTGCGCCGGATGCGGCCGCTGGCGCGGCAGTCGGTCGATGCCGAACTGGCGCGGGCGATGAGGCTGTTCGCCACCCGTCACCTCCAGCGGCATCTGGAGGTGGACGCCCCTCCCGCGGCCCGGTCCGGGACCCGGGCCGTACAGCTGCCCGCCGAGACGATCCGGGCTGTGGAGAACCTGGTTGGGCCGGAGAGGGTGGCCGCCTTTGTCGCCACGGCCACCGAACGCGAGGTGCGGGCAAGGGCCTTGGACGACTTCACCTCAACCCACAGACGAAACAGTCAAATTGATCAAATAGGTTAAAACGTAAGCTAGTTGTCCACAGATTCGCCAAATAGCCTGTGGATAAACCAAATTGACTGTGGATCAAACCTACGGACCGTCAGCATTTTGAAATGAGTGGCGCGGAACAGCACCACCGGTCACGCTGTTGCGATGACCGGAGTATCCGATGAACGACGCATCGTGAAGGTGTCGAAGTACCTCGCCAAACATCTGCGCCACCAGCCCGAGCGGATCGGCATCACCCTCGACGCGAACGGCTGGGTGCCGATCGACGAACTGATGACCGCCGCCGCCGCGCACGGCTTCCGGCTGAGCCGCGCCGAACTCGACCATGTGGTCGCCGTCAACGACAAACGGCGCTTCACGATCGACGGCGACCGGATCCGCGCCAACCAGGGCCACACCGTCACCGTCGATCTGGAGCTGCCCCCGGCGCAACCGCCCGCGTACCTCTACCACGGCACGGTCGCCCGCAACCTGGAAGCGATCCGGGACGAGGGGCTGCGCCCCATGGACCGCCACCACGTCCATCTCTCACCGGACCGCGAGACCGCGACGAGGGTGGGTGCGCGCCGCGGCCGGCCCGTCGTCCTCCCGGTGGACGCGGGAGCGATGCACCGCGACGGGCTGGTGTTCCACGTGAGCGCCAATGGCGTCTGGCTCACCGACTCCGTACCGCCGCGGTACCTGTGCTTTCCCGGCTGACGGGCGACGGACGACTGCCGACCGCCGACGGTTGACCGCCGACCCCGGCAACCGACCGCTGATCCCCGACAACCGACGGTTGACCGGCCCCGAGCGGGCGCTACCGCCGGAGCTGGGCCGGAGCCTCGGTGGCGATCCGCTCGTAGACCCGCTGGTCGGCGGCGAACTCCGAATCCGGGACGGGGGCGTGCACCGCGATTTCGGTGATACCCAGCTCGAAGTGCCTGCCCGCGAAGTCCACGAACGCGTCGAGCGACTCCATCGGGCCGTTCCGGTCCGGGGTGAAGCCCGTGAGCAGGATCTTCTCCACCTCCGATGCCTCCCGCCCGATCTCGACGCAGGCCTTGCCCAGCCGTTCGATCTGCCCGCTGATGGCGGCACGCGACTGCTCCGGCGTACCCGTCTCGAACAGCTTCGGATCCCCCGTCGTCACCCATGCCTGACCGTGCCGGGCGGCGAGCTTCATCCCGCGCGGCCCGGTGGCCGCCACCGCGAAGGGCAGCCGGGGCCGCTGCGCACACCCCGGGATGTCACGCGCCTCGACCGCCGAGTAGTACGTCCCGTCGTACGTCACCGAGTCCTCGGTCAGCAGCCGGTCGAGCAGTGGCACGAACTCGGCGAACCGGTCGGCCCGCTCCTTCGGCGTCCAAGGCTCCTGCCCCAGCACCGTCGCGTCGAAGCCGGTGCCGCCCGCTCCGATCCCGAGCGTGATCCGGCCGTCCGAGACATCGTCCAGCGAGATGAGGTCCTTGGCGAGCGTCACCGGATGTCTGAAGTTCGGCGAGGTGACGAGGGTGCCCAGCCGCAGCCGCTCGGTGACGGCGGCAGCCGCGGTGAGGGTCGGCACCGCCCCGAACCAGGGCCCGTCGCGGAAGGTCCGCCAGGACAGGTGGTCGTAGGTGTACGCGGTATGGAAACCGAGCCGTTCGGCTCGCAGCCATTCGTCACGGCCTCCGTCGTGCCAGCGGCGGACGGGCAGGATCACGGTACTCAGACGCATGCCCCTGACGATACGGGTGCGTCCGGAGCGGACGTCCGGCCGGGCACGGAGCCCACGCGCGACCGGGCACGGAGCCCACGTGCGACCGGGCATCAGGGCCGCCGACACCCGCCAGGCCCACTCAGATGTGCGCCCCTCCGCACTCTCGTGCGTATCCGTACGGGAGAATGGACGCGTGACCTCGCCCCATGGACCCGCGCCCGACGACTCCCCGCTCCCCGCCAGCCCCCGGCTGATCGCCACCGATCTCGACGGCACACTGCTGCACGACGACAAGTACGTCTCGGAACGTACGATCGCCGCGCTCGCCGCCGCCGAGGAGGCCGGTATCGAGGTCTTCTTCGTCACCGGCCGCCCGGCCCGCTGGATGGATGTCGTCAGCGAGCATGTACACGGCCACGGGCTGGCGATCTGCGCCAATGGCGCCGCGGTCGTCGATCTGCACGCGGGCGGAAAGCTGTTGCAGGTCCGCCCCCTGGAGCGCGAGACCGCCCTGGCCGTCGTCCAGGCGCTGCGCGACGCCGCGCCCGGCACGACCTTCGCCGTCGAGCAGAGCACCGGCATCCATTACGAGCCGGCGTATCCGCCCTTCCACCAGGATCCGGGCGCGACCATCGCCACCGCGGAGAAGCTCCTCCAGGTACCGGAACAGGTCCAGGGACAGCAAGCGGAGGACGGGGCCGCCGCCCCCGTGCTGAAACTGCTCGCCCACCACCCCGATCTGACGCCCGACGGCTTCCTCGCCGTGGCCCGTACAGCGGTGGGCGACCGCGCCATCATCACCCGCTCCAGCCCGAGCGCGCTCCTCGAGGTCAGCGGCCCCGGGGTCAGCAAGGCCAGCACGCTCGCGCTCTGCTGCGCCCAGCGCGGCATCTCGTCCGACGAGGTCGTCGCCTTCGGCGACATGCCGAACGATCTGGAGATGCTGACCTGGGCCGGGACGTCGTACGCGATGGGCAACGCCCACCCGGACGTACTGGCCGCCGCCTCCGGACGTACGGTCACGAACAACGAGGACGGCGTCGCGATCGTCATCGAGCAGATCGTGGCCCGCCGCTTGGCAGACGGACACTGAACGGACGGACACTGAGCAATCGGTCACCGGCCAGGCAGTCGCACACTGAGCGGACGGCACTGAGCAGACGCACGCCAATCAACCGGACGCCAATCAACCGGACGCCGATCAACCGGGCCCCGCGCGACCAGCACCGAGCGGCCGGGGCCCGGCCCGCGAGGAAGACCGCCTGGCAAGCACCGCTCCCTACAGCGGGACCTGCCACACCACCGTCGTACCGCGCCCGCGCTCCCCGAGTCCCGGCTCGCACGTGCTCGATCCACCCAGCGAATCCGCCCGTCGCCTGAGGTTGCGCAGCCCGCTGCGCCGCCCGCCCGCCGGAATTCCCACCCCGTCGTCGCCGACCGACAGCCGGACCGCGCGCCTGCCGTCGGGAAGCCGGACGGTGGAATCGACGACGACCTCGATCCGGGTGGCGTGCGCGTGCCGGAAGGCATTGGACAGGGCCTCCCGGAGCGCGGCGATCAGGTTCTTCCCGGCGAGTTCGCCGACGGAGTCGACCGGGCCGACGAAGCGGTGGGCGGGCCGGAAGCCCAGGGGCACGGCCGCCATATTGATCTCCCGCAGCACCCGGGTACGCATCCCGGGCGGGGCCTCGGCCGGTCCCTGCTGGAGCGCGAAGATCGCCGTACGGATCTCCTGGATCGTCACGTCCAGTTCCGCGACCGCCCTGTCGATCCCGTGGTGCACCTCCGGCGCCACCATCTCTCCGCGCTGGGCCCGCTCCAGCGTCATCCCGGTGGCGAACAGCCGCTGGATGACCAGATCGTGGAGGTCACGGGCGATCCGGTCGCGGTCCTCCAGTACGGCCAGCCGTTCCCGGTCCCGCTGCGCCTCGGCCATCATCAGGGCCAGCGCCGCCTGTGCGGCGAACTGGGCGGCCAGCGCGCGTTCCCGCGGGCTGAACGGGCGCGCCCCCCGCGTGCGCGGCATCATCAGCGCGCCGAGCACCCGCCCGTCGGTCCGCAGCGGCAGCAGCATGAGGGGGCCGAACCCGGAGGCCAGCCCGGTCACCAGCCGCGGATCGTCGGCGGCGTCGTCCATGAAGACGGATTCGCCGCCCAACAGAGCCGCGACGGCGGGGGCCGCGGCCGGGACGGAGGAGCCCACGCGCAGCGCCGGATGCTCCGAGGACACGGCCACGACCTCCAGGCTGCCGTTCCGCGCGCGCAGCATCACCGCGCACATGGCCGAATCCGAGAGTCTGCGACCCTGCTCCGCGACGACGGAGAGCGCGTCGTCGGCGTCACCACCGGAGAGGAGAGTGGTGGTGACCGCGACCGAGCCGTCGATCCACCGCTCGCGCTGCCGGGCCGCCTCGTACAGCCGGGCGTTGCCGATGGCCGCCCCGGCCTCGGTGGCGAGCACCCGCAACAGGCGCAGATCACCGTCGTCGAACTCGCCCCCGTCCGCTTTCTCCGCCAGATAGAAATTGCCGATCGTCCGGTCCCTCAGGCGGACAGGGACGCCGAGGAAGGTCCGCATCGGCGGATGGCCCAGCGGGAATCCGACGGCGCGCGGATCGGTCGTCAGATCGGTGAGCACGATCGGGTCGGGGTCCCGGATCAGTGCGCCGAGGAGGCCGCTCCGTCCGTCCGGTGTGTGCCCGATCCGCCGGGCCACCTCCTCGCTCGCCCCGTAGGTCACGAAGTCCGAGAGGCCCCCACCCTCCTCGTCGACCACACCGATCGCCGCGTACCGGGCGTCGGCGAGTTCGGCCGCGGTCTCACAGATCCGGTCGAGCGTGGAGTGCTGTCCGAGACCGGAGCCGGCCGAACACATCGCCTCCAGCAGCTGGGGCACACGCGCGGCGGTCTCGGCGGACAGGCCCTCAAGGCTGGTTGCCGCGCGGGCGGCGGCTTCGAGGGGGTCCTTGGGTTCGGGCACGTCCATGCCCATGAGCCTAATAAGTCCTATTTGACAGGGAAAGTCGACTTCTCGGCTTCCAGGAGGTCTCCGGCTCGCTCGCGTGCGAGCATCCGGCGCAGCGGCCCCTCGTCGGCGGCCAGTTCGGCGTACGAACCGCGCTGTACGGGGCGACCGCCGTCGAGGACGATCACCTCGTCAACGGTGTCAAGGCCCTGCAAACGGTGGGTGATGAGCAGCGTTGTCCGCCCCTCGGTCGCCGCCAGCAGATCGGTGGTCAGTGCGTCGGCCGTTGCCAGGTCCAGATGTTCGGCCGGCTCGTCGAGCACCAGCACCGGGAAGTCGGCGAGGAGCGCGCGGGCCAGCGCGAGCCGCTGCCGCTGCCCCCCGGAGATCCGTGCGCCGTGCTCGCCGACGAGCGTGTCGAGTCCGGCGGGCAGGGTGTCGACCCAGTCGAGCAGCCGGGCCCGGCGCAGGGCGTCGCGCAGTTCGTCCTCGGTCGCGTCCGTACGGGCGAGCCTCAGGTTCTCCCGAACGGAGCTGTCGAAGAGATGCGCGTCCTGGGCACACAGCCCCACGAACCGCCGGACGGTGTCCCCGTCGAGTGCGGCCGTGTCGGTACCGCCGAGCCGGCAGTCGCCCTCGCGCGCGTCCAGGAAGCGCAGCAGTACCTGAGCCAGCGTCGTCTTGCCCGAACCGGAAGGCCCGACGACGGCGACCCGCTTCCCGGCGGTCAGCGTCAGATCGAAGCCGCTGAGCGCGTCCCGCCGCTGCCCCGGGTACCGCGCGGCCAGCCCGCGCACTTCCAGGGGGAACGGCGATACGGGAGGTGCGGCCGGCCGCTCGGGCTCCCGTACGGGTACGGGCGCGTCCAGCACCTCGCACACCCGCTCCGCGCTGCGCCGGGAGCGCTGCCGGTACTGCACGGCGAGCGGCAGCCCCGTGACCGCCTCGAACGCGGCGAGCGGGGTCAGGACGACCACGGCCAGTTCGACGCCCGCGAGCCGTCCGTCCGCCAGGGCCCCGACCCCCACGTACGCGGCCGCCGCGACGGTCAGCCCGCAGACCAGGGCGGTGAGCCCGCCGCCGAGCGCGTTGGCGCTCGCGCCACGGGAAGCGATGGCCGTCAGCGTCCCGTCCGCCTCCCGCGTCCCGCGCATCCGCCTCGTCAGCGCGCCCGCGACGGTCAACTCGGCGATGCCGCTGAGCAGATCGGCGACGCGCGTGGCGAGCAGTCCCCGTGCCGGGGCGAGTCGCCGCTCGGCCCGGCGGGTGCGGGCAGCGCTCAGGAGCGGTACGCCCACACCGGCGACGAGCAGCCCTCCGGCCAGTACGGCGCCCGCCTCGGGCAGCAGCCACGCGGTGAATCCGACGGCCCCGGCCCCGACGAGCAGGGCGGAGCCGACCGGCAGCAGCCACCGCAGCCAGTAGTCCTGGAGTTCGTCCACATCGGCGACCAGCCGGGACAGCAGATCGCCGCGCCTGGTCTCGCGCAGTCCGGCCGGCGCGATGCGCTCCAGCCGCCGGTATACGGAGACCCTGAGGTCGGCCAGCATCCTGAGCACCGCGTCGTGCGACACGATCCGCTCGGTGTACCGGAAGACGGCCCGCCCGATGCCGAAGGCGCGGGTCGCCGTCACCGCGACCATCAGATAGAGAACGGGCGGCTGCTCGGAGGCGCGTGAGATGAGCCAGCCCGACACGGCCATGAGCCCGACGGCGGAGCCGAGCGCGCAGCTCCCGAGGACCAGCGCGAGCACGAAGCGGCCACGGAGGGCGCCTACGGCGGCCCGCATCCGCGCGAGCGGAGCCCGTGCCGCGGCGCTCCCACCGTCCCCTCCGTCCCGGCCTCCGTCTCCGCCGTCCACCGCGCCGAAGGCGGCGGGCACGGCGCGTTCTTCGTCGGGCGGGGGCAGCGCGGGAAGGTCACCGAGGCCGAGACCCGGACCGGACTCCTCGATCGCCGACCCCACCGACCCCACCGACGTCATGGACGCCAGGGGGGTCAGAGGCGTCAGGGGCTGCGCCATGGATACCGGCGGCCCGGACAGCTCCGGCCCCGCGGATCCCGCCGTACGTTCGAGGGGCCCCGCCCGCTCCGTGAGGGTCACCACCCGGTCCGCCACCGCGAGCAGCGCCGGCCGGTGGACGACCAGCAGTACCGTACGGCCCACCGCCAGGCGCCGTACCGCCTCGACGATGCCCTCCTCCGTCTCGCCGTCGAGCGCCGCCGTGGGCTCGTCGAGCAGCAGCAGCGGCCGGTCCGCGAGGAAGGCGCGGGCCAGCGCGAGCCGTTGCCGCTGGCCCGCCGAGAGCCCCGCCCCGTCCTCACCGAGCACGGTGTCCGGTCCGTCCGGGAGGGCCGCCACGAAGTCGTACGCCCCCGCGTCCCGCAGCGCGTCCCGTACCGCCGCGTCGTCCGCGTCCCGCCGGGCCAGCCGTACGTTCTCCGAGACCGTCCCGGCGAAGAGATACGGCCGCTGCGGCACCCACGCGATCCGTTCGCGCCAGCGCTTCTGGTCGAGGGAGGCCAGATCACGGCCGTCCACCCGCACCCGGCCCTCGTCGGGTACGGCGAAGCCGAGAACCACATGCAGCAGGGTGGTCTTGCCAACACCGCTGGGACCGACCAGAGCGACGGTCTCCCCCGGCTCGACCGTCAGCGTCGCCGCGTCCAACGAGGGCTCCGTACGACCCTGATGGCGGACCGTCACCCCGTCCAGCTCCAGCCGCAGCGCGCCCGGCACCTTCCCCGTACCGCCCGCCGGAGGCTCGGTCTCCAGCACCCTGAAGATCTCCTCGGCCGCCGAAAGCCCTTCGGCCGCCGCGTGGTACTGCGCCCCCACCTGCCGGATCGGCAGATATGCCTCGGGGGCGAGAACCAGCACCACCAGCCCGGTGTACAGATCGAGTTCGCCGTGGACGAGCCGCATCCCGATGGTGACGGCGACCAGCGCCACCGACAGGGTCGCGAGCAGCTCCAGCGCGAACGACGACAGGAAGGCGATCCGCAGCGTACGGAGGGTGGCCTGCCGGTACTCCGAGGTGATCGTGCGGATCGCCTCGGCCTGCGCCTTGGCCCGGCCGAAGACCTTGAGGGTCGGCAGCCCCGCGACCACGTCCAGGAAGTGGCCCGACAGCCGGGAGAGCAGGCGCCACTGACGGTCCATCCGGGCCTGGGTGGCCCAGCCGATGAGCACCATGAACAGCGGAATCAGCGGCAGGGTCACCACGATGATGGCCGCCGAGACCCAGTCCTCCGTGACGATCCGGGCCAGGACCGCCACCGGCACCACCACGGCGAGCCCCAGTTGTGGCAGATAGCGCGCGAAGTAGTCGTCCAGCGCGTCGACCCCACGGGTGGCGAGCGCGACCAGCGAACCGATGCGCTGCCCGCTCAGCCATCCCGGGCCCAGCTCGGCGGCCCGCTCCAGCAGCCGTCCGCGCAGTTCCGACTTGACCGCGGCGCTCGCCCGGTGAGCGGCCAGCTCCGTCAGCCAGGAGACCAGAGCCCGCCCGACGGCGACCGCCACCAGCAGCAGGAGAGGGGTACGCAGGTCGGCGCCGTCGAACCCACGCTGGAACGCCCCGACCACCACCTCGGCGATGAGCATCGCCTGAGCGATGACCAGCCCCGCGCCGGCCACTCCGAGGACCACCACCGCCACCAGGAAGAAGCGGGTGGCCCGCGCATACCGGAGCAGACGAGGGTCGATTGGTTTCACGTGAAACACCTACTCCTACTGCTCTGCCGCTACTGCCCTGCCTGCGCCCCGGAGCCATATGGTCCGGCGGCTCGCGGTCCGGCGCCGCATGATCCGTGCCCGCGTGATCCGTGCCCGCGTGATCCGGCGCCACGTGGTCCGGCGCCTTCGCCGCGGCTACTCGGCGATGTGCTGCGTACCGATCCGCTTACGGAACACCCAGTACGTCCAGCCCTGATAGAGCAGCACGACCGGAGTCGCGATCCCCGCGCACCACGTCATGATCTTCAGCGTGTACGGGGTCGACGAGGCGTTCGTCACCGTGAGGCTCCACGCCTCGTTCAGTGAGGAGGGCATGACGTTCGGGAAGAGCGTCAGGAAGAGCATCGCGACCGCGGCCACGATCGTGACGCCGGAGAGCGCGAACGACCAGCCCTCACGCCCCGCCGCGATGGCCCCGATGGCGGCGGCCAGCGCCGCCACGGCGACGATCATCGCGACCAGGCTCTTGCCGTCCCCGTTGTCCGCCTGGGTCCAGAGCAGAAAGCCGAGCGCCAGTACGGCCGTGACCGCTCCGAGACGAAGGGCCAGCTTCCGCGCCCTGAACCGGATGTCCCCCACCGTCTTCAGCGCGGCGAACACCGTGCCGTGGAAGGTGAAGAGGGCCAGGGTCACCAGCCCGCCGAGGATCGCGTACGGGTTGAGCAGATCACCGAGGGTGCCGACGTACTCCTTCTGCGCGTCGATCTTCACGCCCCGCACGATGTTGCCGAAGGCGACGCCCCACAGCACCGCGGGGATCAGGGAGGTCCAGAAGATCGCGTTCTCCCAGTTGCGCTGCCAGTTCTCCTCGGGCCGCTTGGCCCGGTACTCGAAGGCGACACCGCGCACGATCAGACAGACCAGGATGAGCAGCAGCGGCAGATAGAAGCCCGAGAAGAGCGTGGCGTACCAGTCGGGAAAGGCGGCGAAGGTGGCCCCTCCGGCGCTCAGCAGCCACACCTCGTTGCCGTCCCAGACGGGCCCGATGGTGTTGATGAGGACCCGTCGCTCCTTGCGGTTCCGGGCCAGCAGCTTGGTCAGGATCCCGATACCGAAATCGAATCCCTCGAGGAAGAAGTAGCCGGTCCAGAGGACGGCGATCAGGACGAACCAGACGTCGTGGAGTTCCATCGCTCCTCAACTCCTCAGTACGAGAAGGCCATCGGCCGGTCGGCGTCCGTGTGGTCGCCGCCGATCTTGGTGGGCGGGTTGAGGTCGGCGTCCGTGAGCTCCGGCGGCCCGGCCTTGACGTACTTGACCATCAGCCTGACCTCGACGACCGCGAGGACCGCGTACAGCAGGGTGAAGACGATCATCGAGGTGAGCACCTCGGCCTGGGAGACGCCGGGGGAGACGGCGTCGGCGGTGCGCAGCACTCCGTACACCACCCACGGCTGGCGTCCCGTCTCGGTGAAGATCCAGCCCCAGGAATTGGCGATCAGCGGGAAGAGCAGCGTCCAGAGCGCGGTGATCCAGTACCACTTGGCGAATTTCGGACTGAGCGCCTTCTTCCGGAAGAGCACCAGATTCGGCACTTCGTCCTCGCCGGTCCGCAGCGCGGGTGGCAGCAGGAACTTCTTGCGCGTCAGCCACAGCCCGACCATGCCGATGGCCAGGGACGCCATGCCGAAGCCGATCATCCAGCGGAATCCCCAGTAGGCGACGGGGATGTTGGGCCTGTAGTCGCCGGGACCGAACTTCTCCTGCTCGGCCTTGTTGATGTCGTTGATGCCGGGGACGTACGAGCTGAAGTCGTTGTTGGCGAGGAAGGAGAGCATCCCGGGGATCTCGATGGCGACGTCGTTGTGCCCCTTGTCGACGTCCCCGTAGGCGAACACGGAGAACGGCGCGGGCGCCTCGCCCTCCCAGAGCGCCTCGGCCGCGGCCATCTTCATCGGCTGCTGCTTGAACATGACCTTGCCGAGGGTGTCGCCGCTGACGGCGGTGAGCAGTCCGGCCGCCATGACGGTGATCAGACCGAGGCGCAGTGAGGTGCGCATCACCGGGATGTGGCGCTTGCGGGCCAGGTGGAAGGCCGCGATACCGACCATGAAGGCGCCGCCGACGAGGAAGGCGGCCGTGATCGTGTGGAAGAACTGCGTGAGCGCCGTGTCCTGGGTGAGCACCGCCCAGAAGTCGGTGAGCTCAGCCCGGCCGGCTTCCTTGTTGATCCGGTAGCCGATCGGGTGCTGCATCCAGGAATTGGCCGCCAGGATGAAGTACGCGGAGAGGACCGTGCCGATCGAGACCATCCATATACACGCCAGATGGATCTTCTTGGGCAGCTTGTCCCAGCCGAAGATCCACAGCCCGATGAAGGTGGACTCGAAGAAGAAGGCGATCAGCGCCTCGAAGGCGAGCGGGGCTCCGAAGATGTCTCCGACGAACCGCGAGTAGTCGGACCAGTTCATCCCGAACTGGAACTCCTGCACGATGCCGGTGACGACACCCATCGCGATATTGATCAGAAAGAGCTTGCCCCAGAACTTCGTGGCCTTGAGGTACTTCGGGTTTTCCGTGCGCACCCACGCCGTCTCCAGCCCCGCGGTGAGCGCGGCGAGCGAGATCGTCAGGGGGACGAAGAGGAAGTGGTAGACGGTGGTGATGCCGAACTGCCATCGCGCCAGGGTCTCCGGCGCCAGAGCGAGGTCCACGTCATCTCTCCTTACATCACGTCGCCGCGGTCGCAGCCGCGGCCTGCCCCATTTGCCCTGGACGTAACACCAGGAACCGGGGCACGCTTGTGAACGCGTTCACATTCACAAGCATTATGTCGCACAGCCTTCCGGATCTTTGCGTGGGGGGTCCCCTCCACGGAGAGACCCGTGGCACGCCCGCGAAGAGGCCCCCGGGAACGCCGGAGGGCGGCCTCGAAGAGACCGCCCTCCGCTCAAGAACTCTGCTTCCGGCTCCTGCTCCGGCCGCGGCAACAGCTCCGGCTCCGCCTCCGGCCGGCCGGACTACATCTCCTTGCGGAACGCCTCGGCCGCCTGCAGGAAGAGGTCATTGGCCTCGTTCTCGCCGACCGTGACCCGTACACCCTCGCCCGCGAACGGCCGTACGACCACGCCGGCCGCCTCACAGGCCGCGGCGAAGTCCAGCGTGCGCGCGCCCAGCCGCAGCCACACGAAATTGGCCTGCGTCTCGGGCACGGTCCAGCCCTGCCCGACCAGTCCCCGGTACACCCGCTCCCGCTCGGCGACCAGCGAACCGACCCGCCCCAGCAGCTCGTCCTCGGCACGCAGCGAGGCGACCGCCGCCTCCTGTGCGATCTGGCTCACACCGAACGGGACCGCGGTCTTCCGCAGCGCGGCCGCGACCGGCTCATGGGCGACCGCGAAGCCGACCCGCAGGCCGGCCAGCCCGTACGCCTTGGAGAAGGTCCGCAGCACGGCCACGTTCGGCCGGTCCCGGTAGATGTCGATCCCGTCCGGAATCGCACCGCCGTCGCCCTCGCCGGCCCGGATGAACTCGCGGTACGCCTCGTCGAGCACCACCAGCACGTCTCCGGGCACCCGGTCCAGGAACCGTTCCAGCTCGGCCCTGCGCACCACCGTGCCGGTCGGGTTGTTCGGGTTGCAGACGAAGATCAGCCGGGTCCTGTCGGTGATCGCCCCGGCCATCGCGTCCAGATCGTGCACCTCGCCCGCGGTCAGCGGCACCTTTATCGAGGTGGCGCCCGAGATCTGCGTGATGATCGGGTACGCCTCGAAGGAGCGCCAGGCGTAGATGACCTCGTCACCGGAGCCCGCGGTGGCCTGAAGCAGCTGCTGGGCGACGCCCACCGAGCCGGTGCCGGTGGCCAGATGCGAGACCGGCACCCCGAAACGGTCGGCCAGCTCGTTCATCAGGCCGGTGCACGCCATGTCGGGGTAGCGGTTGAAGACGCCCGCGGCCGAGATCGCCTGCTCCATGACCCCGGGCAGCGGCGGATACGGGTTCTCGTTGGAGGACAGCTTGTACGCGACCGGTCCGCCGGAGGCCGCGGGCTTGCCCGGCTTGTACGTGGGGATGCCGTCCAGCTCGGTACGCAGCTTGGGGCTCGTCTCGCTCACCGCAGGTCCTCCTCGGCCGTTCACGGGTCCTTGCCTCTTCAATACTGCTCACCTTATGAGGATTCGCGGCCCCTGCGAATGGCGGGCACCAGGAAAGCCCGCAGGGGTGGGGCGCGCTCGCCTTCCTGGCGCGCGCCGGTGGCCCGCGCCGTGGCGCGCATCCCCCGTAGAGGTGAGTTGAGACCTCTTCGAAACATGGGCCCTTCGACAGGTCCATGCCGCTCCTTGCATGGCAGACCAATGTGAAACCCACCAACACCCTTTCCTTCCAAGCTCGTTGGTGTTTGTGGATCATGCAGAAACGTGCCTGCTGCCGGGTGCATATGCGACCGGCCCCACCGCCCCTCAGCGCCCTACTATCGGCTCGCCATGACAGCAGCAGGGAAACACCAGGTGAGCCGGACGGACACAACCCGCCGGGGAAGCCGGCAAAGTCGGGCGGGCATCCGGGACGTAGCCGCCGCAGCCGGTGTCTCCATCACGACTGTCTCGGACGCGCTCAACGGCAAGGGACGCTTACCCGACGCCACCAGACGCCATGTCCGAGAAGTCGCAGAGCGCCTCGGCTACCGGCCTTCCGCCGCGGCCCGAACCCTCCGTACCGGCAAGTCAGGACTCATCGGCCTGACCGTGACCACATACGGGGATGAACCTTTCACCTTCACCGAGTTCGCCTACTTCGCCGAGATGGCCAGGGCCGCGACCTCCGCCGCGCTCGCACGCGGCTACGCCCTCGTCATCCTCCCCGCCACCTCCCGCCATGACGTCTGGTCGAACGTCGCCCTCGACGGCACCGTCGTCATCGACCCCTCCGACCACGATCCGGTCGTCACCGAACTCGTCCGCCAGGGCCTTCCCGTCGTCTCCGACGGCCGGCCCGCGGGCACCCTCCCCGTCACCGCCTGGGTCGACAACGACCACGAGGCGGCCGTCCTCGAACTGCTCGACCATCTCGCCGCGGCCGGGGCACGCCGGATCGGCCTGCTCACCGGCACCACCACGGACACCTACACCCGGCTCTCGACCACCGCCTATCTGCACTGGTGCGAGCGCGTCGGCCAGGACCCGGTCTACGAGTCCTATCCCGCCCACGACCCGTGTGCCGGGGCCGTCGCCGCCGACCGGCTGCTGGCCCGCCCCGACCGCCCCGACGCCGTCTACGGGCTCTTCGACCCCAACGGCACCGATCTGCTCGCCGCGGCCCGGCGCTACGGGCTGCGCGTCCCCGAGGATCTGCTGCTGGTCTGCTGCAGCGAGTCCACGGTGTACGCCGCGACCGAACCGCCCATCACCACGCTCTCGCTCAAGCCGCGCCGTATCGGCACCGCCGTCATCCAGCTCCTCATCGACGCCATCGAGGGGATCGACACCGGCCGGCCGGTGGAGCAGGTGATACCGACCGAACTGATCATCCGGACCTCCTCCCAACGACGGCCGCCGCGCACCACGGTCAGCGCGCCCCGGTCCCCCGCGGGCGACTGACCGAAGGCCGAAGGACAACGGACGATACGGTCCCCGGGTCTGTGGAGCTTCCCGCAGACCCGCCGGGCGGCCCCGCGAACCCGTCGGACAGTCCCGCAGACCGTCGGGTAGTTCAGAGGGCCCGCCGGACAGGCCGGGAAGCCGCCGTACGGTCCCGACGACTCGCCGAGCGGCCCCGGCCGACCCGCCCGGACAGGACGGGAGACTCGCCGTCCCAGGGGCCGAAAGAAGGACCAGACCTTTTCGCATATCGGGCGATCGGCACGAAAACAGCCGCTGAACCCGAGGTCCCGCCGAATTCTCCCCCCTGGTGCGTCACAGAGCGGGAGCGGCGTTCCTATGATGGGCGCACGACACCACGGACCTCGTCCTACCTGCGATGGGCTCACCCCCATCCAGCCCGGCGGGCCCGAGAGGTGTACGGCGGCGCGACGGTGGTGGAGGGGTCGATGACACAGGGGGCCGGCGAGGGACCCGTGGTGCGGACGGCGACGTTGCGCGACTTCCGCGTACCGCCGTACGCGCAGGTTCCCGTGCAGTCCGGAGAGCCCGGTCCGTCCGGACCGCCGGCCGACGGCCCGTCAGGGCATCCCGGCAACGCGGTCCCGGACCACGAACCGCCGGAGGGCTACACCCCCACCGAACGCGACCTCCCGGTGATCAACCGGGGGGACACCGTCCAGGTGCGGGTCGACCCCGTGGAGCCGCCCGCGCCCGACGGCCGCGGCCCGCTCTACGTCGTCGGCGACGTCCACGGCTATCTCGACGAACTCCTCGCCGCGCTGGGCGCGCAGGACCTCATCGACGCCGACGGCCATTGGGCCGCGGGCAACGCCCGGCTCTGGTTCCTCGGCGACTTCACCGACCGCGGCCCCGACGGCATCGGGGTCATCGACCTCGTCATGCGGCTCTCCGCCGAGGCGGCGGCGGCCGGCGGCTACTGCAAGGCCCTGATGGGCAATCACGAACTGCTGCTCATCGGCGCCAAGCGATTCGGCGACACGCCCGTCAACTCAGGCGCGGGCACTGCCACTTTCCAGGCCGCCTGGCTGCTCAACGGTGGCCAGCGGACCGATATGGAGCGCCTCCAGGACGTCCATCTTCAGTGGATGTCCCGGCTCGACGCGGTCGTCGAGGAGGACGAGCATCTGCTGATGCACTCCGACACGACGGCCTATCTGGACTACGGATCCACCATCGAGGACGTCAACGACACCGTCCATCAGATCCTCACCCGCAATGACGCCGACGAATGCTGGGACCTGTTCCGCAAACTCACCAAACGCTTCGCGTTCCGTGACGACGGCGGGCCGCAGGCGGTCCGCGAACTCCTCTCGCAGTACGGCGGAAAGCGGGTCGTCCACGGCCACAGCCCCATTCCCTATCTGCTCGGCGAAGTCGGCACAGAAGACGCTTCCGACGACGAAGGCGACACGGGCCCGGCAGTGGAAGGGCCACACGTATATGCCGATGCACTTGCCATCGCCATGGACGGTGGCGTCACGATGGCGGGAAAGCTGCTGGTCGTACAGCTTCCACTGGGTAAGTGAATCAATGTGTGACAGGTGATTTCCCCAAACCCCCTGTCACGCCCCGCCACAACGGCTCTACCATCGCCTTATCCGTAGCAGGCTCTCCTCCGTTTCCGCCAACTGCCCGTCCCACACGGGCGAACCGGCCCTACGGAGCATCGGGGGATGCACATGAACAGCGCTCCACACCTGCTGAGCGAGGATCGCGCGGATTTCGAGCGGATCCTCGACGAGGCACTGCGCCAGACGCACGACAACGCGGAACTCGCGGAACTCTCCGCGGCCGGACAGCGGCTCAACAGCGAGCAACTGCGCACGATGGCCCTGAGCGCCACGGCGCTGATCACCTCGTCCGCCGCCGCCGAGTACGAACACTTCGCGAAGATCCGCGAGGAATTCCGCTCACCGGCACCCTCGTCCTCGTCCTCACCCTCCTCCTCGTCGGTGCGTGACATCGCCTCGACCCCGTCGGGGAGCGGGACTCCGGAGGCCGGAGCGGGGCTCGCGGCCGTCATCGCCGTGCTGGCCCCGGTCCTCGGCGGCACCGCGGCGGTGATCTTCCTGCTCGTCGGCTATCTCCTCAAAGCGCTCAGCCCGCCGCCCGCCTTCGCCCGCAGCATGGTCGCGGTCGGCTGGTTCTTCGCCGCCGTCACCGTCGTCGGCCTTCTGGTCGCCGCGACAGGTCTGCTCGTCACGGCCCTGCGCAATACCGCGACCCAGCTTCCGGCCGAGGAAGGATGGGGCGACGAGTTGCCCGACGAGGTGGCCCACGCGCGGGAAGCCTGGCGCCAGGCCCTGCTGGAGCGCGGCATCCTGCCCTTCCTGCGAGCCGCGCTGGCAGACCCGGGCACCGCCCCGGCCGCACCGCCCGCACCGCGCGCGGCAGAGCCGGTGAAGCACCTGCCCAAGATCGGCTACAGCCGCCCCGACTTCTCCAGCCCGGACGAGGGCTCGGCCTCCGGCCGGCGCCCGACCTTCAGCAGCCCGGACTTCTCCAGCCCCGACTTCGGAGGCCCGGAGCACCGGCCGGAGTAGCCTCTCCGGCCGGTGCTCGGCCGTACCGGCCGGTGCGTGGCCCCATCGGGGAAGCACTACGGAGGGGCCGCGGTGACAGACGCCCCCGCGACACCCCCGGGCGCCCCTGCGGCCCCGCGCCAGACGCTCGCTCAGTCCACGAGCGGCAGGTACACCCGGTTGCCTGCCGCGGCGAACTCCTTGGACTTCTCCGCCATGCCCGCCTCGATCTCGGCGGCCCCCATCTCGGCAGCTTCCGTCCCGCCCGGCTCCGTACCGGCAGACTCCGTACCGGCCGTCTCCATCTCGCCGCCGTGCCTGCGCCTGATGTCCTGCGAGATCTTCATCGAGCAGAACTTGGGCCCGCACATCGAACAGAAATGCGCGGTCTTCGCCGGTTCGGCCGGCAGGGTCTCGTCATGGAACTCCCGTGCCGTGTCCGGATCGAGTGCCAGATTGAACTGGTCCTCCCACCGGAACTCGAACCGGGCGTCCGACAGCGCGTCGTCCCACTCCTGCACCCCCGGATGCCCCTTGGCGAGGTCCGCCGCGTGGGCCGCGATCTTGTACGTGATGACACCGGTCTTCACGTCGTCGCGGTCCGGCAGACCGAGGTGCTCCTTGGGGGTGACGTAGCAGAGCATCGCCGTGCCCCACCACGCGATCATCGCCGCGCCGATGCCGGAGGTGATGTGGTCGTACGCCGGGGCCACATCGGTCGTCAGCGGGCCGAGCGTGTAGAACGGCGCCTCCTCGCAGATCTCCTGCTGGAGGTCGATGTTCTCCTTGATCTTGTGCATCGGGACATGCCCCGGACCCTCGATCATCGTCTGCACGCCCAGCCGCTTCGCGGTCGAGTTCAGCTCGCCCAGCGTGCGCAACTCGGCGAACTGCGCCTCGTCGTTGGCGTCCGCGATGGAACCGGGCCGCAGACCGTCACCCAGGGAGTACGTCACGTCGTAGGCCGCGAGGATCTCGCACAGCTCCTCGAAGTTCTCGTAGAGGAACGACTCCTTGTGGTGCGCGAGACACCAGGCAGCCATGATCGAACCGCCGCGCGAGACGATGCCCGTCTTGCGACGGGCCGTCAGCGGCACATACCGCAGCAGCACTCCGGCGTGCACCGTCATGTAGTCGACGCCCTGCTCGGCCTGCTCGATGACCGTGTCCTTGTAGATGTCCCAGGTCAGCTCCTCGGCCTTGCCGTCCACCTTTTCGAGCGCCTGGTACAGGGGGACGGTGCCGATGGGGACGGGGGAGTTGCGCAGCACCCACTCCCGGGTGGTGTGGATATTGCGGCCCGTGGAGAGGTCCATGACCGTGTCCGCGCCCCAGTGGGTCGCCCAGGTCATCTTCTCCACCTCCTCCTCGATGGAGGAGGTGACGGCGGAGTTGCCGATGTTGGCGTTGACCTTCACCAGGAACCGCTTGCCGATGATCATCGGCTCGATCTCCGGGTGATTGACGTTGGCCGGCAGTACGGCCCGCCCGGCGGCGATCTCCTCGCGGACGACCTCCGGGGGCACGTTCTCGCGGATCGCGACGTACTCCATCTCCGGAGTGATGTCACCGCGCCGGGCATACGCGAGCTGGGTCACCGGCTGCCCGTCCCGGCTTCGCCTGGGCTGACGCGGCCGGCCGGGGAAGACCGCGTCGAGACCGCGCAGATCGGTCGATCCGCTCCGGAGCAGTCCTCCGCGCGGTGAGGTGTGCTTGAGCCCGTCGTCCTCGGGACGGACCGGCCGGCCCGCGTACTCCTCGGTGTCGCCGCGCCCGATGATCCAGTTCTCGCGCAGCGGCGCGAGACCGCGGCGTACATCGGTTTCGACACCGGGATCGGTGTACGGACCCGACGTGTCGTACAGCGTGACGTCCTTGCCGTTGGTGAGATGCACCTGACGGACGGGCACCTGGAGGTCCGGGCGCGAACCCTGGACATATCCCTTGTGCCAGCCGATGGACTTTCCGGCCTCGCTCGGCTTCCCCGAATCGGAGGCAGACGGATGTGCGGCCTGAACGGTCATGAGACCTACTCCCTACGCCGGCATTACCCGGTAACAGGTTCAGCGGTCGGCGCAGCGCAGGTGTCCGGGGAAGTGACCCCGGGCACACAATCAGCGCCCTCTCAGCCCGGTGCTCCGAGCTCCCGCGTGTGCAAAGGTTGCCTCCACGCTAGCGTCATATCCGGCGTGCTGAACAGAGGGCCCCTTCCTTCTTGCGATGATCGGTCGGTGACCCCTCCCCAGCAGACTCACGAAGCGCACGGCCACTCGCACAGCCACGGTCCGGCCGCTCCGGTCTCCCAGCACCTCCGCAAAGTCATCGCGGCGGTTCTGATTCCGTTCGCGGCCGCCGTGGCCGTCGGACTCGCCGTGCTCTGGCCGGGCGGTGCCCCGGCACACGAGCGCACCGGAGTGGGCTTCGACCGGCAGACGGAGCAGGGCCAGGTCGTACGGATCGAACGGGTCGACTGCAAGGACGTCAACGCCTCCCAGCTCCCGTCGACCGGCGACACCACGCAGCCCCAGGGGCGTGAGGCGCAGCAGGCGGAGACCGGGGAGTGCAAGAAGGCCACGGTCGAGGTCACGACCGGCAAGGAGAAGGGGCGGACCTTCGTCGAGGTCGTCCAGCCGGACGCGCCGCGGCAGTTTCACGTGAAACAGGGCGTCGTGGTGGCATACGCACCCGATGCGCCACGGGATCTCCAGTACTCCGTGACGGACGTGGACCGTAAGTTCCCCCTGACACTGCTGGCAGGGATCTTCGCGCTCGTGGTGGTCGTGGTGGGACGGATGCGCGGCGTCATGGCGCTGGTCGCGCTCATCGCCTCGTTCGCCGTTCTGACGCTCTTCATCCTGCCCGCGATCCTGCAGGGATCGAATCCGCTGATCGTGGCGGTCATCGGCGCCAGCGCGATCATGCTGATCGCCCTCTATCTCTGCCACGGGCTGACGGCGCGTACCTCGGTCGCGGTCCTGGGCACATTGATCTCGCTGCTGCTGATCGGGCTGCTGGGGTCGGTCTTCATCGGCTGGGCGAGCCTGAGTGGCAACACCGACGACAACACCGGGCTGATCCACGGCCTGTATCCCGAGATCGACATGAGCGGTCTGCTGCTGGCGGGCGTGATCATCGGTTCGCTCGGCGTGCTCGACGATGTGACGGTGACCCAGACCTCGGCGGTCTGGGAGCTGCGTCAGGCGGATCCGACGATGGGACCACGCGCGCTCTACCGGGCGGCCATCCGGATCGGCCGGGACCATATCGCCTCGGTGGTCAATACGCTCGTCCTCGCCTACGCGGGCGCGGCGCTGCCGCTGCTGCTGCTCTTCTCGATCGCGCAGTCGAGCATGGGAACGGTCGCGAACAGCGAGCTGGTGGCGGAGGAGATCGTCCGTACGCTGGTGGGTTCGATCGGGCTGGTCGCCTCCGTGCCGGTCACGACAGCGCTGGCGGCGCTGGTGGTCTCCGCCGACCGGCACGCCCCGGAGGCGCCTGCCGCGGCACCGTACCCGGCGCCTGCGGGACCGGGCCCCGGCCCAGGTGCAGCGGCCGGCCCGGGTTCAGCGCCCGGACACGGTTCAGCGGCTGAACAGGGTCCTACGACGGCCGCCTCGCTGCCGGCGCAGAACGCGCTGACCCGCAAGCTCGGTGGCAGGGGACGCCGGCGCAAGAAGTGACCGTGATGGCGCGAGGCCGGACGGGCGGTCAGCCGGCGTTCTCCTCGGCGAGGATGCGTCCGAGCGCCTCCTCCAGATTGCCCTCGAAGTCACTGAGCGTGCGCTCCTGACCGAGCGGGACCAACCGGTCCGTACGGTCGAGGAAGGCCACCAGCGGCGCCGCGCTGACGCGGAAGAGCGCGTGATCGTCGCCGACCTGGAGCCGCATATGGACGTCGGAGAGGTCCTCCGGCGTGGTCGGCGCGATATGCACATCGCCGTCCCCACTGGGCGTGTTGATTCCGTCGAGCAGCAGTTCGCGGCCGAAAGTCCAGGTCACGGGGGCATCGCCGGGCAGATGGAAGGTCATCCGCACGGCGTAGGGATCCCGCATCTCGTAGTGGAGTTCCACCGGGATTCGGAACGAGAGCTCCTCGGAGACGAGGAAGCTCATCAGGACCTCGGCCTGGACCGACTCGCGCATCGTGTACTCCGGAGTAGATGAAGCAGTGGCTGGGAATGATCCCATGGACCCTCTTGACGCAATCGTGCTGTAAGCGCTAGCAGATCACAAGGAGTAATTTTTCAGATACTGATAGAGACGGCGAGAGAGTTCGCCAGCGATTCGATCTCTCTGCGTAACCGCTCGACCGCCGGAAGCAGCTGTTCCTGCTGATGGAGTGGTATGGAAATGGCCACGGCGCCCGCAGCGGCTCCGGCCTCGATCGGTACGGCCGCGTAGACGGTGCCGAGCCGGTATTCCTGCCGCTCCACCACCGGCTCCGCGGGCCCCAGCGACCCGAGGCGCTCCAGCAGCGTCCCGCGGTCGGGCACGGAATAGGGCGTGAGCGGGCGGACGGGGTAGCGGTCCAGATGATCGCGGCGGGATTCCTCGTCGAGCCGGCTGAGCAGACACTGCCCGAGCGCATGCGCGTGGCCGCTCTCGCGGATATCCGCCCCGTCGGCGACCGCCGGGGCCGCGGGGCTGTCCGCCACGGAGACGAGATCGATCTCACCGTTGTCGTAGACCGCGAAGTACACCGGGGCCCCGGTCGCGTCGTGCCATCGGCCGAGCGATTCGGTGATCTTGCTGCGACGATTCTGCGGGCCGTCGCCGTGCGCCAGCCGCTGTACGGCGTCGCCGAGTACGAAGACGCCCCTCTCCCGTCGGAGATAGCCCTCGTGCGTGAGCGTGCGCAGCAGGTGGTAGGCGGTGGGGAGCGGGAGACCGGCCTCGCGTGCGAGCTGCTTCGCGGGGGCCCCGTCCGGATGGGAGGCCGCCGACTCCAGCAGTCGCAGCGCTCGCTGTACCGAACCGATCAGAGTTGGGGCTGCGGTACGTGTAGCTGTGGCCAAAGGTCACCCCCAGGCGTGCTGACGGGCGACAGCCCGCCCGCGGGGGCCGCCCCCGCGCGCCCGCCGCACTCCTGAGGGAACCGAAGGACCGAAGGCACCTCGAGACGGATCCGAGGAACCTTGAGGCCCCGCCCAGAAAAATCGCACAAACCAATGGTCAGGGCGATCTTCGATGGTGTTTTCCCAGGGCGCGACAGTGGTTTGCCACTCTAAGGGCAGGCCGGGGCGAGGGATGTTTTCCCCTTCACCTTTCCCTCGCGCGGGCTAACGGCCGTTCGAGCGGCGAGTTCTACCAGTCACCGCGCGACGAGGAGGAAGAGGAAGACATGAACTTCCGTACGACATAGACCAGTCCGCCGACCAGAGCCACCAGGATCAGCACCTTGAAGAGCAGGCCGACCACGATCGAGATGACCGTCGTGATCAGTCCGCCGAACACGACGAGGACGATCACGGGAACCGCGATCCACTTCACCCACCAGGGAAGCCCTGAGAGTACGCCCCGAACCGCCATCGTCCTTACCTCGCTTCGCCGAAAAGCCCGAGTATCCGTCTTGCTCCCTCGATGCTAGAGGCGAGGGGGCGTGCGTGGCGGCCCCGCGGCCCCCGATCTCCCCTGATCCGACCCTGAGGCGGACCTGAGGGTCGGAAGGCGGACGGACGGGGACGGCGAGGCAGCGGGACGGACGGTGGGGAAGCGGTGGGCGGATGGAAGGGGGGGACAGAAAGGGCGGAAGAGCTCGCGGGCGGCGGTCAGCCCTCGGGCGGGGAGAACACGACCATCACTCGCAGGTCCTCGCTGATGTGATGGAACTTGTGCGCGGTTCCGGCCGGGACGTACACCACACTTCCCCGGCTGACCTGTGTGGTCTCCATCCCGACGGTGAGCGAGGCACGGCCGCTCACGACGAAGTACACCTCGTCCTGCCGGTGCGGCTGCTGCGGGTCGCTCGCGCCGGCGTCCAGCGCGTACAGCCCCACAGACATGTTGCGTTCCCGCACAAACTGCAGATACGCCCCGTCGTTGGCGGCACGTTCCGCCTCCAGCTCATCCAGTCGGAATGCCTTCATGCCACGATCAGACACATGAAGAATTTCCTCGTCAAGACGATCGCCAACGCGGGCGCCCTGGCAGTCGCGATCTGGCTGATCCAGAGCATCACCCTGACCGGCGACAGCACCGGCAAGAAGGCCCTGACGCTGGTGCTCGTCGCCCTGCTCTTCGGTCTGATCAACTTCATAGTCAAGCCGGTGGTGCAGTTGCTGACACTGCCGCTGTTCATCCTCACACTCGGGCTGATCACGCTGGTGATCAACGCCCTGATGCTGCTGCTGACCTCGTGGCTCGCGGACACACTCGACCTGGGCTTCCATGTCGACGGCTTCTGGACAGCCGTACTCGGCGGCCTGATCATCTCGATCGTGTCGTGGGCACTGAACGTCGTGCTCCCCGACGGCAAGGACTGAGCGGCCCCATGACCTCTCCCTATCGCGTCTGCTTCGTCTGCACGGGCAATATCTGCCGCTCGCCCATCGCCGAGTCCGTCTTCCGCGCACGGCTGACGGAAGCCGGCCTCGACGGCCTGGTCGAAGTGGACAGCGCGGGCACCGACGGCTGGCACGAAGGCGACAGCGCGGACCCGCGCGCCGTAGCCGTCCTCGACGCGCACGGCTACGGCAGCGACCACACCGCACGGCAGTTCCACGCCTCGTGGTTCCCGCGGCTCGACCTGGTGATCGCACTGGACGAAGGGCATCTGCGTGAGCTGCGGCGGCTCGCGCCGACGCCGGAGGACGCGGCGAAGGTGCGCCTGCTGCGCTCCTACGACCTGTCCCTCGGTCCCTCGCCGGATCCCTCCCTCGGGCTCTCGGGCGAACCGTCCGGCGGCTTCGGCGTACCCGACCCGTACTACGGCGGGAGCGCCGGGTTCGAGGAGTGCCTGGAGACGGTGGAGGCGGCGAGCGAAGGACTGCTCGTCACCGTACGGAACACGATCGAGAAGGCGGCATGAGCGAGCGAGGAGACGGCATGAGCATCGGGGACGGCACCCGAGCGGTACGGGCCGGGCTGCCCGACCCCGTGAAGTACGAACCGACCCTGCCAGGACCGGTCTTCGCCGCCCACTACCACCTGCCGGGCGAGCCGACGGGCCCGTACACCTACGGCCGGGACGAGAACCCGACCTGGACCCATCTCGAACGCGCCATCAGCGAGCTGGAGGCACCGGGGGAGCCGGCCGAGACCGTCGTCTTCGCCTCCGGCATGGCCGCGATCTCGGCGGTGGCCTTCTCCCAGCTGCGGGCCGGTGACGTGATCGTCCTGCCGGACGACGGCTACCAGGCCCTGCCGCTGCTGCGGGAGCGCCTGGAGGCGTACGGCGTGACGGTACGGACCGCGCCGACCGGCGCGGACGCCCAGCTGCGCGTCCTGGAGGGGGCGCGGCTGCTCTGGATCGAGACACCGTCCAACCCCGGCCTGGACGTCTGCGACATCCGGCGGATGGTGAAGGAAGCGCACGCCGCGGGCGCGCTGGTCGCCGTCGACAACACCCTCGCCACCCCGCTCGGCCAGCGACCGCTGGAACTGGGCGCGGACTTCTCGGTGGCCAGCGACACCAAGGGCATGACCGGCCACGGCGACATCCTGCTCGGCCATGTCACCAGCGGGAATCCGGAACTGGCGGCGGGCGTACGGCGCTGGCGCAAGGTCGTCGGGGCGATCCCCGGGCCGATGGAGGCCTGGCTCGCGCACCGCTCACTGGCCACGCTCCAGCTGCGCGTCGACCGGCAGTGCGCCGGCGCGCTGGTGCTGGCGCGAGCGCTGGAGACACGCGCCGACGTCGACGGGCTGCGCTACCCCGGCCTGCCCGACGACCCCTCGTACCGCGTCGCCTCCCAGCAGATGCGGCGCTTCGGCTCCGTGGTGTCGTTCGTACTCCCCGACCGGGAGTGGGCCGAACGCTTCCTGGACGGACTGCGGCTGGTCGACGACGCGACGAGCTTCGGCGGCGTACGGTCCACGGCGGAACGGCGCGGACGATGGGGCGGCGACGCCGTACCGGAAGGCTTCATCCGCTTCTCCGTCGGGGCCGAGGATCCCGAAGACCTGGTCGCGGATGTACTGCGGGCCCTGGACGAGGCGGCTCCCTGAGCACAGGTCTCTGTGACATGACCCCGCTCCGCCCCGCGCGCGCTCTCCGGGTCTACCGGGTCTTCCGGGTCTTCCGGGCAGACGGTCCGAGCCTCCCCCCTCATGGCTCGGACCGTCCCAGGTTCCACGCGCGGAGAACCATTTGCCCAAGGCTAGTTGACTCTGCGTCAGTGTCCAATCACAGTAGCGACAGCGACCTATCGACTTATTTATAGTTGACTGTCCTGAGTTGCCGCGGGGGCCGAGGCTCGAGACGGGAGAGCGGGAACATGGACCTGGCCCTGCTGCGCACCTTCGTCACCGTGCACCGCGCAGGCTCCTTCACCCGCGCCGCAGCCCTGCTCGGCCTCTCCCAGCCTGCGGTGACCGGCCAGATCAGAACCCTGGAACGACAGCTCGGCCGGCCGCTCTTCCTGCGCCAGGCGCGCGGCGTCACCCCCACCACCATCGGCGACGAACTCGCCCAGCGCGCCGCGCCCCATCTCGACGCGCTCGTCGAGATCGCCGAGACGGGACTAGACGAGGAATCCGGCGTACGGACACTCCACCTGGCCGGACCACCGGAGTTCACCTCCCTGCGCGCCCTGCCCGCGCTCACCCCGCTCACCACCCAGGGCCTCGCCCTGCGCACCTCGTTCTTCGGCAACCCCGAAGAGGCCCTGGAAGGGCTGGCCGCCGGACACCACGATCTGGCCATCACCACCACCCGGCCGCGCGGCGGACTGCTCACCTCGACCCCGCTCTGCGACGAGGAGCACGTACTGATCGCCGCACCCCGCTGGGCCGCCAGGCTGGGCCACGACGTGCTGCGCGAGGGCCAGGTGGTGCTGGAACAGCTGCCCGTGGTGGAAGTGCACGAGTCCCTCCCGCTCGTCTCCCGCTACTGGGCGAGCGTCTTCGAGTCCCAGCCGGCCGCCGCCGGAACCGTGATCGCCCCCGACCTGCGGGCCGTCCTCGAATGCACGGCGGCGGGCGCCGGGCTTGCCGTACTGCCCCGCTACCTCTGCGAAGGAGCGCTGGAGCGCGGAGAGGTGGTCGCGCTGCTCGATCCGCCCGTACCCCCGCTGCGCACCTACTTCCTGGTCGTACGCACCGGCACCCTCACCCTGCCCCCCGTCGCACGGGCGCACGAGTGGCTGCTGCGTGCAGCGGAGGAGTGGTAAGGGAAGAACCGGCGGGAGTTTCAGAAGGGGAATCCCGGGCGAACCTCTTCCCATGACCGAAAGGCCCGTGGTCAAGCGCACCGCACGCGCCGTCCTGCTCGACGGCGACGACCTGATCCTGATCAAACGCACCAAGCCGGGAGTCGATCCCTACTGGCTCACCCCCGGCGGCGGAGTGGAGCCGACGGACGCCACCGTCGTCGACGCACTCCACCGCGAAGTCCACGAAGAGCTCGGCGCCAAGGTCATGGATGTGGTGCCCTGCTTCGTCGACACCGTGGAACACATCGCCGATGGCGGCGTGACCGGCGTCAAAGTGCAGCACTTCTTCGTCTGCCGCCTCGCGTCGATGGACCCCTCGCAGCGGCACGGCCCCGAGATCGAGGAGCCCCACGGCGAGTACGAGATCGTCCGGGTGCCCTTCAGCCGCGTCGGGATCGCCGCCGTCCACCTCGTACCGCTGTCACTGCGGCACTACCTGGACGGCAATATCGAGGGCGTACGCGCGATGCACGCCCCCGACCTGGGCTGAGACCACCGGCCGGTCCCGGCGGCGCCGGGTTCTGAGCCCCAGGCCCTGTCCGGCGGGACAGGGCCTAGCCGATCGCCGCCACCAGCTCTTCGAGGGAGTCGTGACGGATACGCTCCAGCGGGATCCCGGATCCCTTGAGCGCGTCGAGGCTGCTGCGGATCATCCCGGGCGGCCCCGACAGATACGCGTCGTACTCGTGCCAGGGACCGTAGTCGCGCACCGCCTCCGGAAGCCGCCCCGTAAGCCCCTGGCTGGGCCCCTCGGCGACCACCGGACGCACCGCCAGCCACGGATGCACGCTCTGGAGCCGCAGCATCGTCTCGATGTCGTACAGATCCTCGTCATGGCGCGCACCGTAGAAGACCTCGACCGGGCGCCGGTGCCCGTGCTCGGCGACATCCTCGACGAGTGCCTTGATCGGCGCTATGCCCGTACCGCCGCCCAGGCAGAGCAGACCGTTGTCCGTGCTGTGGTCGACCGTCATCGAACCGGCCGGCGGGCCGAGACGCAGAACGTCCCCGGGACGGGCGTGATGGACCAGCGCGTTGGAGACCCAGCCCGCCGGAACCGCCTTCACGTGGAAGGACAGCAGACCGTCCGGGCGGGGCGCGGAAGCGAACGAGTAGTGCCGCCAGACCCGCGGCCACCACGGCGTCTCCAGGCTGGTGTACTGCCCCGCCACAAACGGATACGGCTGGTCGGGGCGGACCGTGACGACAGCGATGTCGGACGTGCGCAGATCGTGCGAGACCACCTCGGCCTGCCACCACGCCGGCGCGTGCCGCTCGTTCTCCGCCGCCGCGTCGATCATGATCTGCGAGATCGTGGTGTACGTCCTGACCCAGGCGCCCTCGGTCTCGTCGTCCCAACTGGCCGAGGCATAACGGGACAGCGCGCCCAGAAGCGCCTCGCCGACGGCGGGATAGTGCGCGGCCTGCGTGCCGTACTTGCGGTGTCCCCGGCCCAGCTGCCGGAGATAGCCCGTCAGCACGTCCGGGGAGTCCATGTGCTCGGCGGCGGTCAGCAGCGCCTTGAGGAGCCGGTCGCGCTGGGCGTCCATGGCGACGGGAAACAGCGCGCGCAGATCCGGGTGACGGACGAAGAGCAGCGAATAGAAGTACGAGGTGACCTGGTCGGCGACCGGAGCGATCTCGGCCAGCGTACGACGGACCAGGACCGCGTCCGGAGAAGCGTTCGGGTCGTCCGCGGGAGCGGAGGGCGCGGCCGGGGCCGCGGTGGACGGTTGCGGCGCCGGAACCTCGGGAGGCAGTGCGGCCGACACGGGTGCGGGCGAGGCCGGTGCACCCGGCTCCACCGCTCCTGGCCGCGCTTCTCCTGGCATGGCCGCGGAGGCCGGTTCAGCGCCGCTCTCGGCCGCCGCGACGGGATCAGCGGCGGCTACGGCGGAGTCCGCGGCGACCGTGGCGGGATCGACAGGATCCTCGTGGACCGGCGGATGAGGAGCCGGTCCGTCCCCGCCGCGCACCCCCTTGCCGCGCGGCCGGAAGGCCTCGGGAACATCATCCACGGGCCCCGGCTGCCGCCCGGCCGCCGTATCCGTCCGTGCCTCATGTCCCGCGGCGCCCTCGCGCGAAGGCGGAGCGGAACGAGCCGCCCCGGAGCCCACTGGGCGTATGGAGGCAAGTGAGCGACTCGGGACGGGTATTCGCTCCCGGCCCGCTGCCTCCTCCGCGCCGCCCGTGGTCCCGGAGTCCGGCCGGCCCTCGCTCTTCGGGGCCCGACGGGGCGCGAACCAACCGCCTCCTCCGCCGTCTCCAGAAGTGCCGTTGTCGGCCGACGTGGTGGTCGGAGCGTCCATGGTGTGCCTCGCCTCGAACATCTTTCGGTCGGTCTGCGCACTTCCGCTGGCCCGGAATACGCTAGCAATTCCCCGCTCTGACTAGGACTGTTGACACCTCACGTTAGCCTCCGCCGAAGCCCCAATTCGGGCACAAGGTGAAGGAGTGCGACATTGTCCGCAACGCCTGCACACGCAGCATGACAGGCGAACTCGCCACAGGGGACAAAGAGCGCGAAGTCCGGGCATCCACACCGGATTTACCGTTAGGCTGCATCGCTCCTGTGCTCATTCGCCGGATTCCGGCCGCGTTTCCCGCGGCACCTCCGGGTCAGAGTATTACTGCCGCCGCCGTACCGGTTCACTGGAGGCGGACCAGTTCATAGACCTCACGCAGATCACCCCCCGTGTACGTGTGTGTGGCAAGCCCCGACAGATGGTGATCCGCATTCACCGCCACCGCCCGGGGCACCGCGGCGAAGATCTCCGCGTCCGACATCGAATCACCGTAGGCGACACAGTCGTCCAGGCTCACCCCGAACTCTGCACAGAGCCGGTTCGCGATCTTCACCTTGGCGGCGGGGTTCAAAATGCCCGCCCGGTCGACCGGCTCGGTGAAAGGCAGCACCGGCCAGCGGGAACCATGCGCGGCATGCGCACCCCACTCCAGCAGCCGCGCGACAAAGAAGTCGGGCGACAAGGAGATAACAGCGCAGTAATCCCCCCGCTTCCGGATATCCGCCCAGACCTCGCGGATACCCAGCAGCCAAGGCGCACCCTCGAAAGCCGCCGCCACCTGCACCGTAGTGAGTTCCGCCCACAGCTCCCGGGCCCGCACCGCGAACTCGTCCGGCGCCAGCCCGAGCGACAGGAACTCACGCTCCAGCTCAGCGATTTCGTCCCCCAGTCCCAGCTGCCGCGAAATCTCCACGGCCGCCGCCGAACCACGGATCAGCGTTCCATCGAGGTCGAAGAGATGAAGTCTGCGTTCGCTCGCCATGTACGCCGAGGTTAGTACGCCGGGTTACTCCCGCGGGCAGACGCCCCACACCCCCGCCGCCAGGCACCGTGTTTCACGTGAAACAACTCAAGCGGCCCGCGCGCCGGACCCTTCTCGTCACGCATGTCGCCACATCCGTGAGCTGGCTGGGACTCACCCTCGGCCTCCTCACCCTCGGCATCACCGCCTTCTTCACCGACGACGCGGCCACCACACAGGCCGCCTATCGCGCCATGAAGATCTTCGCCGACTGGCTGATCATCCCCATCGCCCTGCTCGCCCTCCTCAGCGGAGTCCTGCTCTCACTCGGAACCCCCTGGGGTCTGGCCCGACACCGCTGGGTGTGGACCAAGTTCTGGCTCACCCTGATCACCCTCGCGGCAACCGTCTTCGCCCTGCGGCCGGGCATCACCGACGCCGCGGCCGCAGGACTCCCCGACAGCAGCCTCGTCGCCGCACCCACCGTGGCGAGCTGCGCCTATCTCTTCATGACAGCGATCTCCGTCCTCAAGCCCTGGGGACTCACACGGCGCGGAAGGCGTCTGCAGCGCATGGCTCCAGCCCGTCGGATCACTTCTCGTAAAGCGGTGGACGAACGATCATCGGCTCCGACAGCCTGATCCTTATGCCGACACCGCTCTCCGCACAGCCGATCCGCCGCCTGACCATGAGCGACCTCCAGTCCTGCGCAGACCTCGCCGAGGACCGCGACTGGGCACGCGAGGAGCACAAATGGGGCCTGCTGCTCGCGGCGAGCACCGCATACGGCATCGACGACCCGACAGGCGACGGACTGGCCGCCGTCTGCGTCGTCACCTCGTACGGCCCCACGGACCGTCCGGAACTCGCGGCCATCGGCATGATGCTCGTCGCCGGACGGCACGCCCGCCAAGGGCTCGGGCGGCGGCTCATGAACCACGCACTGCACGAGGCCGGGGACACCCCGCTCACGCTCTACGCCACTCCGCTCGGACGCCCGCTCTACGAAAAGCTCGGGTTCACCGACATCGGCGAGGTCGAGACGCTCCTCGGACACCTCCGGTCACCGGAACACCCACCACGGGTCGCCACCCGCCCCGCGGCCGCCGGTGACCTGCCGGCCCTCGTACGCCTGGACACCGAAGTCTTCGGAGCAGACCGCACCCACCTCATCGCGCGGCTCCCCGCCTTCGCCGACCGGCTCAGAGTCGCGGAAGAAGGCTCCACCCTCATCGGCTACGCGGCGGTCTGGCCCACACCGGCCGCCGATGTCATCGGCCCACTGATCGCCCGGGACACCGAGACCGCGAAAGCGCTGATCTCCTCACTGGCCGACGGCTCGGAGCGACCCGTACGTACCGTCATCGACCTGCGCCACAAGGAACTCCTGAACTGGCTCAAGGACCATGATCTGAAGCCGGTCACCCTCACCACACTCATGACGTACGGCGGCCGGGACCTGCCCGGCGACCGGTCCCGGCGGTTCGCACCGCTCAACATGGCCACCGGCTGAGCCTGCCCGGCCGGCCGGACCGCCCGGAAGCCGCACGGCGCCGCGGTGCAGGCCACCGGAAGCCCCGAGACCGGCCACAAGCATCCGTCCGGGCCCTGCCGCCGACCTCAGGCGTACGCTGCGGATCATGAGCGATCTGAACATACGGCCCGCCACCGCCGACGACATCCCCGCCATCGTGGCGATGCTCGCGGACGACCCGCTGGGCGCCCAGCGCGAGTCCCTCGACGACCTCACCCCGTACGCCGAGGCCTACGAACGACTCGCCCGCGACCCGAACCAGCACGTGGTGGTGGCAGAACGCGACGGCCGGGTCATCGGCACGCTCCAGCTCACGATCATCCCTGGTCTCTCCCGGCGCGGCGCCACCCGCTCCATCATCGAAGCCGTACGCGTCCACGCCGACGAGCGCGGCAGCGGACTCGGCACCCGCTTCATCGAGTGGGCGGTCGACGAATCCCGCCGCCGGGGCTGCCAGCTGGTCCAGCTGACCTCCGACGCCAGCCGCACCGACGCCCACCGCTTCTACGAGCGGCTCGGCTTCACCGCCTCACACGTCGGTTTCAAGATGAGCATCTGAGACCGCACCCGCGCGTAGTCCACCTCCACGTACGGAGCCGAAGCCGCGATCCGAGCGTGCGGCTTCGGAGCCTGCACGCGCTCTACCGCCGACTGACCGGCATGCCCGGTTTCACGTGAAACATCATGGTCGGCCTACTCCCCGAGATCCCCGAGGCCGCGCCAGCCCTTCGCGTCCACACCCCCGGGCACCGCGTCGTCCGGCGCGTACGGCTCACGCGTGAAGACGAACGACCCGAGGTCGAGATGACTCACCGAGCCGTCAGGGCGCCGCACCACCCGCAGGGTCTCCCCCGCGTAGTAGCCATCGAGCCCTCTCCAGTCGCCGTCCGGCCGCACCACGAAGCGGGAACCACGTCCGCCGCCCCGTAGCGGGTTCAGCTCCAGGCCCCGGTCCGAGGACCACTTCAGCCCGAAGGGCTGCGTGCCCCAGTACCACGGCCCGGTGAGAGCCAGCAGCTCCGGATCGGCCTCGGGCAGCGGACGCCACGGTTCGGGGATGCGGGGCTCCGCGTCCGCCACAATGCCGATGAGATCGGCCGCGACCGCCCCGGCATACGGCCCCGAGGTGGCATTGGCCAGCACCACCGCGGCCTCGTCGTCCTCCACGCTGACCCACAGGCCGGCGACAAAGCCGGGCAGCGAACCCGTATGCCCCACGAGCGTCCGGTCCTCCCACCAGACAAGCTGCGTCCCGAGCCCGTAGCCGCCGTTCCGCTCCCCGGCCGCGGGCGGGACGGCCGGAGTCCGCAGCTCCCGCACGGACTCCGCGCTCAGGACCCTCTCGTCCCCCTCCGAAAGGAAGACCGCGAAGCGACAGAGATCGGCGGCCGTCGACCAGAGCTGACCGGCAGGGGCCATCAGCCCCAGGTCCTCCACCGGCTCCGGCAGCATCACATCGGCCCAGGGATGCACAGCCCAGCCACCCGCGTGCGGAGCCACCGGCTGAGCGGACGTACGGCCCATGGACAACGGCTCAAGGACCTCACGCCGCAGCGCCTCCTCCCAAGACATCCCCCGCACGGCCTCCACCAGTGAACCGAGCAGCGTGAAGCCCGGATTCGAGTAGTGGTGGCGCCGCCCCGCAGGGTGCAGTACGGGCCGCTCGCCGAGGACGTCCGCGAGCTCCGGGCGGAGCGAACCCGGTGTCCGCTCCCACCAGGGCGCCGGGGCCTCCGCGCTCAACCCCGCGCTATGCCCCAGGAGCTGAGCGATCGTGACCTCGCCCACCCCAGTGCCCGGAAGGTGCTTCTCCAGCGGGTCATTCAGATCAAGCAGCCCCTCATCACGCAGCCGCAGCACCAGCACGGCGGTGAACGTCTTGGTGATCGACCCGATCCGGTACTGCGTATCCGCGTCCGGAGCATGCCCCTCCATGCAACTACGGGCCCCCGTCCACACCATCCGCCCCTCCCGCGCCACCGCACCGACCAGTGACGGAGCGCGGCCCTCGGCCTGAGCTCGGGCGATGCGATGCGACAGAGCTCGACGTGTACTGGGCAACAGCTCTTCAGGAGATGAGGTCATGCTCCACATCTACCGGCGACAACCCGCCCGGTCGACCTCTTTTCGCACCACGGAATCACCTGGACAGAAACGGCCGGAATAATCAGAGTGACCGCATGACATCCCTGGTACGCCACATCACCATCGACTGCGGCGACACGTACACCCTGGGCAACTTCTGGGGCAAGGTCCTCGGCGCCTCCCTGGCGGACGACGACCAGCCCGGCGACTCGGAGGCACTGCTCGTGTCAGAGGGCGGCACGCTGCTGTTCATCCAGGTACCCGAGGGCAAGTCCGCCAAGAACAGGGTCCACCTGGATCTCCAGCCCCAGGACCGCACCCGCGACGAAGAGGTGGACCGCCTCCTCGCCCTCGGCGCCACCCTCGTGGACGACCACCGCCGCCCCGACGGCACGGGCTGGGTCACCCTCGCGGACCCGGAGGGCAACGAATTCTGCGTGGAACGCAGCGCCGCGGAACGAGCGGCCTGATTCACCATCCTGACCAATCATGATGTGGAGGAGCACTGTGCGCTATCGCGAGCTGGGACGCAGTGGACTGTCGGTGTCCGAGATCGGCTACGGAGCCTGGGGCATCGGCGAGTCCGGCTGGGTGGGCGCCACGGAGGACGAATCCGTACGCGCGCTGCACCGCGCCATCGACCAGGGCGTGAACTTCATCGACACCGCACGCGGTTACGGCGAGAGCGAGCGGATCGTGGGCCAGGTGGTCCGCGAGCGGGCCGGTGACCAGGTGTACGTGGCGACCAAAGTGCCCCCGAAGAACCGCGTCTGGCCGGCCCCCGACGGGCTGGACCCCGCGGAGACCTTCCCCGGCGCGCATATCCGCGACAGCCTGGAGACCAGCCTGCGCGTCAGCGGCCTGGACCACTTCGACGTACTGCAGTTCCACGTCTGGAGCGACGAATGGGCCGGCCGCGGCGACTGGCTGGAGACCATCGCCGAGCTGAAGCAGCAAGGGAAGATCCGCCTGTTCGGCGTATCCATCAACGACCACCAGCCCGACAACGCCCTCGCCCTTGTCCGCAGCGGCGTGGTGGACACCGTGCAGGTCATCTACAACATCTTCGACCAGGCCCCGGCCGACACCCTGCTTCCCGCCTGCCAGGAAAACGGAGTCGGCGTGATCGTCCGGGTGGCCCTCGACGAAGGAGGCCTGACGGGACGCATCACAGCCGGAACCACCTTCCTCGACGGCGACTTCCGCGGCCGCTACTTCCGCGACGACCGTCCCGCCCAGGTCGAGCAGCACGTCAACGCGATCACCACCGAGCTGGGCATCGCCCCCGACGAGATCGCGGAAACCGCACTGCGGTACGTCCTCAGCGCACCGGCCGTCTCCACCGTCATCCCCGGCATGCGCACCGTACGGAACGTTGAGCGCAACACCGCCGTGAGCGACGGACGCCTGCTCACCGACGACCAGCTCACCCTGCTCGCCAAGCACCGCTGGCAGCGCAACTTCTACGCCTGACCCAGGGCCGTCGGCCCCGGAGTCGCCTGCCCCCGTCCGAACGGCTGCCCCGGTGGGGACGCGAAACGCGCCCCCGCCGGGGACATCGGACACCCGGTCCAGAGACACGCGGTCCAGCTCCGCCCTTCCGTCGAAGAGACTCGATCTTCTTGACCCGGCCGTAACGGCATAGTTTCCAATGGGTCCGTCGGCGCGTCCGCGTCGTGCGAAACCTGGGTCCGGGGGGACGTCGTGGGATGGAGTACCCGTCAGCTCGCCGAGCTCGCCGGCACGACGTTGCGCGCGATCCGGCACTACCACGAGGTCGGCCTGCTCGCCGAGCCCGAGCGCCGCGCCAACGGCTACAAGAACTACGGCGTGGCCCACCTCGTCCGCGTGTCCCGGATCAAGCGCCTGACCGAGCTCGGGCTCTCACTGAAGCAGATCGCCGAGCTGGGCGATGCCGACGAACACCCCGAGGACGCGCTGCGCGTACTGGACGCCGAGCTGGACGCGACCATCGAACGGCTGAGACGGATGCGCGTCGAGCTGGCCCAGCTCCTGCGCCAGGCCGCGCCGACCGACCTCCCGCCCCGACTGGGCAGAGCCGTCGCCGACGCGGACGTCTCGGCGACCGAGCGTTCGCTGGCCGTCGTACTGGCCCAGGTGCTCGGCCGGTCAGCGCTCGACACCTACGCGGACACCCTGCGGACGTATGAGCCGGACCCCGCCCTCACCGAGTTCGACCACCTACCCGCCGACGCCGACGAGCAGACCCGGCAGGACCTGGCCGAGCGCATGCGCCTGGCACCCGCCGTCCGGAAGATGCTCACGGACTTCCCGAGCTTCCAGGACCTCAGCGCCGACGCACCACGCGGAGAGGACTTCGCCCGGCGCACGCTCGCCGAGGCCGCCCTCGACCTCTACAACCCCGCCCAGATCGACGTCCTGGTCCGTATGAACCGCTAGGGCCTCTCAGGCCGTCGAGGGCCGTCGGGTCCCCGTCCACGCCCCAGAACGACATTCGGGCCATCGCGTTCCTTTACCCACTCGTTCCGTCAGTTCCGGCGCCCCTGTGCGCCGTCCAGGAGGAAGTCAGATGCGCAGAACCTTGTCCCTCGCCCTCGCTGTCGCCGCGGTGGCGGCGGTCGCCATTCCAGGGGTGTCGGCAGCCGCGACGCCGAGCACCGTGCGATGGGGCCCGTGCCCGGCGGATGCCGCCCTGCCCGGTCTGGAGTGCTCGACACTCGACGTCCCTCTGGACTACCGGAACCCGGACGGGCGGAAGATCGAGATCGCGATCTCCCGCGTGGCGAGCAAGAAGCCGGCACAGCGCCGCGGCGTACTGTTCACCAACCCGGGCGGGCCGGGCGGGACAGGGCTCAACTTCCCGGCCCTTGTCGCGGGAGCCGGCCTCCCGCAGAGCGTGCTGGACGCCTATGACGTGATCGGGTTCGACCCGCGCGGCGTCGGCCACAGCACACCGGTGACATGTGATCTGACACCGGAGCAGCAGGCACGGGGCAACTTCCCGCTGTACGCGCACACCGCGGCCGACGTCGCGAAGCAGGCCGAGGACGCGAAGACCATCGCCGGGCAGTGCGCCAAGTCGAAGACGGCGCGGATGCTGCCCTACACGACCACCGCGAACACCGCACGCGACATGGACCGGATACGGGCGGCGCTGGGCGAATCGAAGCTCTCGTACCACGGCGTCTCCTACGGCACCTACCTCGGCGCGGTGTACACGACGCTGTTCCCGGAGCGCGGCGACCGGATCGTACTCGACAGCAACATGGCCCCTGGCGGCTACGACGTCATGGGCATGCGGTTGTTCGGACGCGGCCTCCAGGACCGGTTCCCGGACTTCGCGACCTTCGCCGCCGCCCACCCCGAGTACGGCCTGGGCACCACGCCGGAGCAGGTGACCGCGAAGTACTTCGACCTCGCCGCGCGGCTGGACAAGGCTCCGGTCCAGGAAATCGACGGCACGTTTTTCCGCGGGGTCACGTTCGGCTCCCTCTACACCGACTTCGGCATGAAGGATCTGGCCGAGATCTGGCAGGCGCTCGACACGAACCAGCCCCTGCCCCCCGGCCCTCCCGTGCCGGACCTGGACAACTCCATGTCCAGCCGCTTCCACGTGATCTGCGGTGACTCGCGCTGGCCGACGTCGATCCAGCAGTACCAGCGTGACATCGCGGTCGACCGGGTCCGGTACCCGATGCTGGGTGCGTCAACGGTCAACATCGGGCCGTGCGCGTACTGGCCCGACCCGATCGAGCCGCAGGTGTCCATCGGGGACCAGGGCCCCTCTGACGTCCTCATGGTGCAGAACCTCCGTGACCCGGGGACGCCGCTGGCCGGCGCCCGGAAGCTGCGGCAGGCATTCGGTGACCGGGCCAGGATGGTGACAGCCGACCAGGGCGGCCACGGTGTCTACCCGTTCAGCCGGAACACGTGCGCGACCAACGCGGTGACGACGTTCCTGACCACCGGACAACGCCCCTCGCACGACCTCGCCTGCCCGGCAGAACCCTCCTGGCCGGTGAGAGAGCTGAGCCCCTACGACGGCCCGGCTCAGGTCTGGGCCATGTCCACGAAGCGCGAGTAGTGGCCCTGGAACGCCACCGTGATCGTCGCCGTCGGGCCATTACGGTGCTTGGCCACGATCAGGTCGGCCTCTCCCGCGCGGGGTGACTCCTTCTCGTACGCGTCCTCACGGTGCAGCAGGATCACCATGTCCGCGTCCTGCTCGATCGAACCCGACTCACGCAGGTCGGAGACCATCGGCTTCTTGTCCGTACGCTGCTCCGGACCACGGTTCAGCTGCGACAGCGCGATGACCGGCAACTCCAGCTCCTTGGCCAGCAGCTTCAGGTTTCGCGACATGTCCGAGACCTCCTGCTGACGGCTCTCGGCCCGCTTCGAACCACCCGACTGCATCAGCTGCAGATAGTCGATGATCACCAGCTTCAGCTCGTTCCGCTGCTTCAGCCGTCGGCACTTCGCCCGGATCTCCATCATCGAGAGGTTCGGCGAATCATCGATATAGAGCGGAGCCTGCGAGACATCCGGCATACGACGAGCCAACCGGGTCCAGTCCTCGTCCGTCATCGTGCCCGATCGCATATGGTGCAGCGCCACGCGCGCCTCAGCCGACAGCAGACGCATCGCGATCTCATTGCGCCCCATTTCGAGCGAGAAGATCACACTCGGCAGATTGTTCTTGATCGACGCGGCCCGCGCGAAGTCCAGAGCGAGCGTGGACTTACCCATGGCGGGACGGGCCGCGATGACGATCATCTGGCCGGGATGCAGCCCGTTCGTGAGGGAGTCGAAGTCCGTGAAGCCGGTCGGCACACCGGTCATCTCGCCGCTGCGCGAGCCGATCGCCTCGATCTCGTCGAGCGCGCCCTCCATGATGTCGCCGAGCGGCAGATAGTCCTCGCTGGTCCGCTGCTCGGTGACGGCGTAGATCTCGGCCTGGGCGGAGTTGACGATCTCGTCCACATCGCCGTCGGCCGCGTATCCCATCTGCGTGATCTTCGTGCCGGCCTCGACAAGCCGCCGCAGCACCGCCCGCTCGTGGACGATCTCCGCGTAGTACGAGGCGTTGGCCGCCGTGGGCACCGACTGGACCAGCGTGTGCAGATACGACGGACCGCCGACACGAGTGATCTCACCCCGCTTGGTCAGCTCGGCCGCCACCGTGATCGGGTCGGCCGGCTCCCCCTTCGCGTAGAGGTCGAGGATCGCCTGGAAGACGGTCTCGTGCGCGGGGCGGTAGAAGTCATGCCCCTTGATGATCTCCACCACGTCGGCGATGGCGTCCTTGGACAGCAGCATGCCGCCGAGGACCGACTGCTCGGCATCGAGGTCCTGTGGCGGCACCCGCTCGAACCCGGGAGACCCGCCGTCCCAGGCGCCCCCGTCCCGGCCGCGCTCGTGCTGCTCCTCGCGGCCCCGGCCCTCACCACGGCGCTGCCGGGAGACAGGCAGACGGTCACTGGGACCGGCGTCGGTCCAGGGGTCGTCCAATGGCTCGGGAATGCTCACCGGCCACCTCCTCACGTCCGCTCAGCGGACCTCGCCGTGCCACTCTTTCTACGGCACGACACTGACAAAACGAGAGGCCTGACTCCGGTTCCGGCGCGTCGGACGCCGGTCCACGGTAGGCCCGCGGGCACCGTCAGCCAATCTGGTTATCCACAGGCCATGTGGACGACCGATCAGATGCTGTGGAGAACCCCGGCGAACCTGTGCACGGACCGGGGGACAGCACTGTGGACAAACTCATAGCGACCCCGCCGAACCCACTCTGAGCTGGGGTTTTTCCGTCCACCGGCTGTGGGGGAGAAAAACTTTCCCGACTGGACCAAGATCAGAACAAACGGCACACAGCCGAGCCTTCACCGGGCAGCTCGGTAAGGACCCCCAATGGCTTGCAGCACTTACCTGTGGAAGATTAGATTGAGCGCATGACAAAGGCTCCCGCGATATCCAGCACTGCCCCGCGACGCCACGATCGCGAGATCATCGCCCTCGCCGTTCCCGCCTTCGGCGCCCTCGTCGCCGAGCCGCTCTTCGTGATGGTGGACAGCGCGATCGTCGGCCATCTCGGCACCCCCCAACTCGCCGGACTGGCGATCGCGGCGGCCCTGCTGACAACCGCGGTGAGCATCTTCGTCTTCCTCGCCTACGCCACCACCGCGGCCGTGGCCCGGCGCGTCGGCGCCGGCGATCTCCAGGCCGCCATACGCCAGGGCATGGACGGCATCTGGCTCGCTCTTCTGCTCGGTGCGGCGGTCATCGCCGTCACGCTGCCTGCCGCGCCGTGGCTCGTCGGTCTCTTCGGGGCATCGGACACGGCCGCCCCGTTCGCGGTCACCTATCTGCGGATCTCCAGTCTCGGTATCCCCGCCATGCTGGTCGTGCTGGCCGCCACTGGCGTACTGCGCGGGCTCCAGGACACCCGGACACCGCTGTATGTCGCCATCGGCGGGTTCGGTGCCAACGCGGTGCTCAATGTCGTGCTCGTCTACGGTGCCGGTCTCGGGATCGCCGGTTCCGCCTGGGGGACGGTGCTGGCCCAGTGCGCCATGGCGGCCGTCTATCTGATCGTGGTGGTCCGGGGAGCGCGTCGGCATGGCGCGTCGTTGCGTCCCGATGCGGCGGGGATACGGGCGAGCGCCCAGGCCGGCGTGCCGTTGCTGATTCGTACGCTGTCGCTGCGCGCGGTTCTGATGATCGCCACGGCGGTCGCCGCGCGGCTGGGGGACGCGGATGTCGCGGCCCATCAGATCATTCTGTCGTTGTGGAGCCTGATGGCTTTCGCGCTCGACGCGATCGCCATCGCGGGACAGGCGATCATCGGCCGCTATCTGGGGGCGGGGGACACTCAGGGCGCCCGGGATGTCTGCCGTCGCATGGTGCAGTGGGGGGTAGCGGCGGGCGTGCTGCTCGGCGTTCTGATCGTGGCGGCGCGTCCGCTGTTCATTCCGCTGTTCACCGGTGACCAGGTGGTGCGGGACACGCTGCTGCCTGCTCTGCTGGTGGTGGCCGTCACTCAGCCGATCTCGGGGATCGTCTTCGTGCTGGACGGTGTACTGATGGGCGCCGGGGACGGCCCGTATCTGGCGGGAGCGATGCTGGTGACGCTGGCGGTCTTCGCCCCGGTCGCGCTGCTCGTCCCCGCCTGGGGCGGCGGACTGACGGCCCTGTGGTGGACGATGGGGCTGATGATGGGGGTCCGCATGCTGACCCTCTGGCTGCGTACCCGGTCGGGCCACTGGCTGGTCACGGGCGCCACCCGCTGACGGGAGAGCGCGGTCCATGTTTCACGTGAAACATGGCCAGTCCCGAGCAGGGCCAGGGAAGAAGCAGGGTCAGGAAGAGCGAGAGAGAGGGCCGCACCCCCCGGGGGTGCGGCCCTCTCTTTGCACTGCGTTACTGCTGAGCGCTCTGCTCAGGCGGCGATGACCTCGACGCCGAGCTTCGCGGCGACCTCGGGGTGCAGCCGGACGGACACCTGGTGCGAGCCCAGGGTCTTGATCGGCGAACCGAGCTCGATGCGGCGCTTGTCGACCTCCGGGCCACCGGCGGACTTGATCGCCGAGGCGAGGTCGGCCGGGGTGACGGAGCCGAAGAGGCGGCCGGCGTCGCCGGAGCGAACGGCCAGACGCACCTTCACGCCTTCGAGGCGGGCCTTGATCTCGTTGGCCTGCTCGATGGTGGCGATCTCGTGGATCTTGCGGGCGCGGCGGATCTGCGCCACGTCCTTCTCGCCGCCCTTGGTCCAGCGGATCGCGAAACCGCGCGGGACCAGGTAGTTGCGAGCGTATCCGTCCTTGACGTCGACGACGTCGCCGGCGGCACCGAGGCCTGAGACCTCGTGGGTGAGGATGATCTTCATGATTCGGTCACCCTTCCCTTATCGCGCGGTGGACGTGTAGGGCAGCAGCGCCATCTCACGGCTGTTCTTGACTGCCGTGGCGACGTCACGCTGGTGCTGCGTGCAGTTGCCGGTGACGCGGCGGGCACGGATCTTGCCGCGGTCGGAAATGAACTTCCGCAGCATGTTCGTGTCCTTGTAGTCCACGTACTGGGTCTTGTCCTTGCAGAATGCGCAGACCTTCTTCTTAGGCTTGCGCACAGGCGGCTTCGCCATGGTGTTTCTCCTGTGTGATCAAGAAGTGGGGTACGAGCCCGCCCTAGAAGGGCGGCTCGTCCGAGTAGCCGCCGCCGGAGCTTCCGCCCCAGCCGCCTCCATTGCCCCCGCCGCTCTGCGGCTGCTGCTGGCTGCCGCCGGCCGGCGCGCTGGTGGCCCACGGGTCGTCGGCGGGTGCTCCGCCGCCGCCCTGCTGGCCACCACCACCGGGGCCGCCGCCCCAGTTTCCGCCGCCCTGCTGGCCGCCGCCGTAGCCGCCCTGGCCACCACGGCCGGTGGTCTTGGTGACCTTGGCCGTGGCGTTCTTGAGACTGGGGCCGACTTCCTCGACGTCCAGCTCGTAGACCGTGCGCTTGACGCCCTCGCGGTCCTCGTAGGACCGCTGCTTCAGCCGGCCCTGCACGACAACGCGCATGCCTCGCTGGAGCGACTCGGCGACGTTCTCCGCCGCCTGACGCCAGACCGAGCAGGTCAGGAAGAGGCTTTCGCCGTCCTTCCACTCATTGGTCTGACGGTCGAAGGTGCGGGGAGTGGACGCGACGCGGAACTTCGCGACCGCCGCACCGGACGGGGTGAAGCGCAGCTCGGGGTCGTCGACGAGATTGCCGACGACCGTGATGACGGTCTCGCCTGCCATGGGTGAACCTCTCGGCGGGGATTGCTTCTGGCTGCTTGCTGCTGCTCGGACCCGATGACCTCTGAGCTAGGAGCTCAGTGGGTCTCGGGACGGAGGACCTTGGTCCGGAGGACCGACTCGTTCAGGTTCATCTGTCGGTCGAGCTCCTTGACGACTGCGGGCTCGGCCTGCAGGTCGATGACCGAGTAGATGCCCTCGGGCTTCTTCTTGATCTCGTAAGAGAGACGACGACGGCCCCAGGTGTCGACCTTCTCGACCTTTCCGTTGCCCTCGCGGACGACGGAGAGGAAGTTCTCGATCAGCGGGGAGACAGCGCGCTCCTCGAGATCGGGGTCGAGGATGACCATCACCTCGTAGTGACGCATGTAAAACCCACCTCCTTTGGACTCAGCGGCCACGGTCGTTCCGTGGCAGGAGGGTCGTGATGCGTAAGCAACGGTATCCGCCGCCACTGACAATCCTGCTCGCTGGGCGAGGGGATCGTTTTCTGGCGTGGGCAGACACCGGCGCAGACCGTACAGACTACTCACAGACCGGCTTCCGGTTGAAATCCGGCCGCCTGCGGACGCAATCTGTACACATCGGGTGTGCGCGGCGCTACGATGCGCCGCCTCCGGCAAGGCCAGGAGGTGCCAGATGGCACAGGCAATGCGACCGAACTCCGCCACTTCCCTGTTCTCCACGGACGGCAAGCGTCATCCGCTCCAGGACACCCTGGTCGCGGTGACGCTGACGCTGGGCGTGCTCGCCTTCGTCTCGGCTTTCTTCCACGACCTGCATCTGCTCAGTTCATGGGCGGGGCTGGTGGGGATCCTGACGGGCGCGTACGGGCAGTTCATCTCCGTGACGACGCGTGAACGGTTCCTGACCATCATCGGACTCGGTGCCTCGGCGGTCGGGTTCTTCCTCGGAATGGCGCATGGCGGACTGTTCGGTGGGGTCCTCGGATAGCCGGACGCTCCGCCCACAGCCAGACGGGGCGCTCCATCGGCGCAGTAGGCTTCGGCGCGAGAGCCGGAGCCCCTGTATCGATGGGGACACACCTGCCGAGGAGCGCCCCGCATGAGCCTGACCCTGAGGACCATCAGTCGAGAGCAGCATCTGGCGTATATCCAGAGTCTGCCGGCGGCGAGTCACTGCCAGGTCCCGGCATGGGCTGACGTCAAGACGGAGTGGCGTTCGGAGAACCTGGGCTGGTTCGACAAGAACGACCAGTTGGTCGGCGCGGGTCTGGTGCTCTACCGTCAGCTGCCGAAGATCAAGCGGTATCTGGCGTATCTGCCCGAGGGGCCGGTGCTGAACTGGTACGCCCCGAATCTGGACGAGTGGCTGCAGCCGATGCTGGCGCATCTGAAGCATCAGGGCGCCTTCTCGGTGAAGATGGGTCCGCCCGTGGTGATCCGCCGGTGGAACGCGGGTGCGATCAAGTCGGGCATCCAGGATCCGGATGTGAAGCGTCTGCGGGATGTCGAGGCGACGCATATCGAGCCGCGTGCGTTCGAGGTGTCGGACCGGCTGCGCAAGATGGGCTGGCAGCAGGGGGAGGACGGCGGCGCGGGCTTCGGTGATGTGCAGCCGCGTTATGTCTTCCAGGTGCCGTTGGCGAACCGGTCGCTGGACGATGTCCTCAAGGGCTTCAACCAGTTGTGGCGCCGCAATATCAAGAAGGCCGAGAAGGCCGGCGTCGATGTGGTGCAGGGCAGCTACGAGGATCTCGGTGAGTGGCAGCGGTTGTACGAGATCACGGCCGAGCGGGATCATTTCCGGCCGCGCCCGCTGTCGTACTTCCAGCGCATGTGGACGGTGCTGAACAACGAGGATCCGAACCGTATGCGGCTGTATTTCGCCCGTCACGAGGGTGAGAATGTCGCGGCGGCGACGATGCTGATCGTCGGCGGCCATGTCTGGTACTCGTACGGTGCGTCGGCCAATCACAAGCGTGAGGTCCGGCCGTCGAACGCGATGCAGTGGCGGATGCTGCGTGACGCGTACGCGATGGGGGCGACGGTCTATGACCTGCGCGGGATCTCCGACTCGCTCGACGAGACGGATCACCTCTTCGGTCTGATCCAGTTCAAGGTGGGTACCGGCGGCGAGGCCGTCGAGTACATCGGTGAGTGGGACTTCCCGCTCAACAAGCTGCTGCACAAGGCGCTTGACATTTATATGTCGCGCCGCTGACGGCGGCCGCTCGTTTCTTTCTCCTCCCTTCTTTTCGTCTCCTCCCTCGTCCTTCCCCCTCGTTCATTCATCTCTTCGATTCACCGCAGCCGAGAGAAAGGTTCCGGACCGGCATGGCGCTCTCCCTCTACGTCGACACCGCGCGCTGGCGGGCGCACCAGAAGTCGGTCATCGAGCAGTTCCCGGGGGTCGTCCCGGTCTGCAAGGGCAATGGCTACGGCTTCGGGCATGAGCGTCTCGCGGACGAGACCACGCGCTTCGGCTCCGACATGCTGGCTGTCGGAACCATCTACGAGGCGGCCAGGATCAAGGACTGGTTCAGTGGTGATCTGCTGGTTCTCACGCCGTTCCGGCGGGGTGAGGAGCCGGTGCCGCTGCCCGACCGGGTGGTGCGTTCGGTCTCGTCCGTCGATGGTGTGTTCGCGCTGGTGGGCGCTCGTGTGGTCATCGAGTGCATGAGCTCCATGAAGCGGCATGGCGTGAAGGAGGAGGAGCTCGGCCAGTTGCACACGGCCATAGAGGATGTGCGGCTGGAGGGCTTCGCCCTGCACCTTCCGCTGGACCGTACGGACGGTTCCGACGCGGTGGAGGAGGTCATCGCGTGGATGGACCGGCTGCGTGCGGCGCGGCTTCCGTTGCACTCGATGTTCGTGAGTCATCTGCGCGCCGCGGAGCTGGCCAGGTTGCAGCAGCAGTTCCCGCAGACCCGTTTCCGGGCTCGTATCGGTACGCGGCTGTGGCTGGGTGATCATGACGCGACCGAGTACCGGGGCTCTGTTCTGGATGTCACTCGCGTCTCCAAGGGAGACCGGTTCGGCTATCGGCAGCAGAAGGTCGCTTCCGACGGCTGGCTGGTGGTTGTCGCCGGAGGGACGTCTCATGGGGTGGGTCTGGAGGCTCCGAAGGCGCTGCACGGCGTGATGCCGCGTGCGAAGGGTGTCGCGCGGGCGGGCCTGGCCACGGTGAACCGCAATCTGTCGCCGTTCGTCTGGGACGGGAAGCAGCGCTGGTTCGCTGAGCCGCCGCATATGCAGGTGTCGATCCTGTTCGTGCCGTCGGACGCGCAGGAGCCCAAGGTCGGGGATGAGCTGGTGGCGCATCTGCGGCACACGACGACACAGTTCGACCGTCTCGTCGACCGCTAAGGCGGAGTCGACCGCTGAGCGGGACGTCACCTGAAAGGCCGCAGAGCGCCCCTTGGGGCGCTCTGCGGCCTTTCAGTAACGATGAGGGCGTGGAGACGACTTCGGGCGGCCTTGTGGTCCGGCAGGCGGCTCAGACAGCTCCTGGAGGCCGTACTCCCCATTCGACCCGGGGCGCCTCCACCGACTGGGCGGCGTGCTGTGTCGGCCGTGCCGCCCCGCCGAGTACGAACCTGTCCTCCGCGCGGTCCAGAACGCCGCCGGACGGGTCGTCGGAGCCGTCGGTGCGTACGCCGTCCTTCTCGGGCATCAGGATGTCCCGTACGACGAGCCCGCACAGGTACAGCGTCCCCAGCAGATGCAGGGCGATGGCGAGCTGGTAGCCCTCGGTGGGCAGTCCCTTGTGGGCGTCGCCGCTCGTCGTGTAGGCGAGGTACATCCAGATGCCGAGGAAGTACATGACCTCGCAGGCCTGCCAGATCAGGAAGTCGCGCCAGCGCGGCCGGGCGAGGGCCGCCAGCGGGACGAGCCACAGGACGTACTGCGGCGAGTAGACCTTGTTGGTGAGGATGAAGGCGGCGACGACGAGGAAGGCGAGCTGGGCGAAGCGCGGCCGGCGGGGGGCTGTCAGGGCGAGCGTCGCGATGCCCGCGCACGCCAGGAGCATCAGCAGCATCGCGTAGTTGTTGACGGTGCCGACGTCCAGGGACTTGCCCGTGCGCTGAGTGATGATCAGCCAGAAGGAGCCGAAGTCGACCTGGCGCTCCTGGCTGAAGGTGTAGAACTTCTTCCATCCCTCGGGCGCGAGCAGCATGACCGGCAGGTTCACCGCCAGCCATGCGGCGGCCGCGCCGAGGACCGCCGTTCCGTACTCGCGGAATCTCCCGGCCCGCCAGCACAGCAGGAGGAGTGGTCCCAGGAGGAGCACGGGGTAGAGCTTGGCGGCGGTGGCGAGGCCGATGAGGATGCCGAAGGCCAGGGCGCGGCCCCGTGACCACATCAGCATCGCGGCGGCGGTGAGCGCCACGGCCAGCAGGTCCCAGTTGATGGTGGCGGTGAGCGCGAAGGCGGGCGCGAGGGCGACCAGCAGGGCGTCCCAGGGGCGGCGGCGGTGGGTGCGGGCGACGCAGACTGCGATGACCGCGGCGCAGATCATCAGCATTCCCGCGTTGACCATCCAGTACATCTGCTCGCGGTACTGCAGGGAGCCGCCCGGTGTGAGCCAGGAGGCGACCTCCATGAAGAGGCCTGTCAGTACGGGGTACTCCAGGTACTCCATGTCGCCGCTGAGGCGGTCGAAGTACGGCACCAGGTTGTCGGAGAAGCCTCGCCCCAGGAAGAGGTGCGGGATGTCCGAGTAGCAGGCGTGGGTGTACTGCGAGCTGGCGCCGCGGAACCAGGCCCAGTCGTAACACGGCATCTTCTGCGCCATGCCCAGCGCAAACATGCCGAGCGCCACGAGTGAGACGACGCGTACGGGGGTGAGCCGGCTGCTGCCGAACCAGGCCCAGCGCCCGACCGGGCCGCCGATCAGCTCACTGCCGGCCGCGGCGATCTCGTCACGCCGCGTGGGCGGCACGTCCGGCCGGTCCTGGTCCACGGTGGTCTCTTCTGCGCTGGGCATGGCCCCCATCCTGCCGTACGCCGCCAGGAACGCGGCGAGGGCCGCCGCACCATACACGTACGCGAGTCGGTACGTGCCGGTGCGGCGGCCCTCGTGACGGGTTCCGTGGAGGCTGTCAGCCGAAGATGCCTCCGTTGTTGTCGTCGCTCTCGCCGGGCCCGGGTGACGAGCTGGTTTCTCCGCCGGGCCCGCCGTTGCCGCCACTACCCCCGTTGCCTCCGTTACCTCCGTTGCCTCCATTGCCTCCGTTGCTGCCGCCGGGGCAGCCGAACGGCAGGTCGCAGGATTCCGAGGAGGACGGCGTGTCGGACGGGGTCTCGGACGGGGTCTCACTCGGCGTCTCGGACGGGGTCTCGCTGGGCGTCTCGGACGGGGTCTCGCTCGGCGTCGGGGATGGGGACGTGCCTCCGCCGTACCAGGCCTCTCCGATGGGCTCGGGCTCGGGGAACTTCACGGCCGGCTGCCCCTTGAGCGCCTCCACCATGTAGTCGTGCCAGATCTCCGAGGGGAACGAGGCACCGTGGATCTTGTCCTGGCCACCCGTGCCGAACATCTTCAGGAACTCGCGGTTCTTGTTCGTCGCGTCGTCGTCCATCCGGTACATGTCGATGGCGGTCGACAGCTGCGGGGTGTAGCCCACGAACCAGGCCGACTTGTTGCCATCGGTGGTACCGGTCTTGCCGGCCACCTCGCGCCCCGGGAGCTGGGCGTTCGTACCGGTGCCCTTCTCCACGACGGTCTTCAGCACGTCCGTGACGTTGTCCGCGACGGGCTGGTCGAACACCCTCTTCTCTTTGTCCTCGTGCTTGTAGACGGTCTTGCCGCTCTTGAGCACCTTGGTGACGGAGAAGGGGTCGCGCTGCTTGCCGCTGGCGGCGAACGTGCCGTAGGCGCCGGCCATCCGGATGGCGCTGGGGTCGGAGATGCCGATCGAGAAGGAGGGCACATTCGACTGGGAGAGGGAGCTGTTCAGCAGCCCGGCGTCGATGGCGGCGTCACGCACCTGCGGGATGCCTACATCCATGCCCAGCTGGACGAACGGGGAGTTGGCCGACTCCTGCATGGCGTAGCGCAGATCGATGGGCCCGTAGGACTTGTCGCCATCGTTGACCTGCAGCCACTCCTTGTCTTCCTCGTTGGTCCAGATCGAACCGTCATAGTTCTTGATCTTGAGTTTGTTGTCGCCGTTGTAGATGGACTTGTCCGGCGAGATGGGGGTACGGCTGCCGTCTGCCGGATCGCGTACGCCGTCCCGCATCGCCGCGGCCAGGACGAACGGCTTGAAGGTCGATCCGACCTGCGCGCCGGTCTGGTCGGCGTTGTTGGTGAAGTGCTTGGTGGCGTCCTGGCCGCCGTAGATGGCGACGATCTTGCCGGTCTCGGGCTCGACGGAGGCGCCACCGAACTGGACGTGCGTGTCGGTCTCCGGGCGCTTCTTGGGGTCGATGTTGGCGTCGTAGACCTTCTTGACGGCCTTGTTCAGCTGTTCGACCTTCTTCTTGTTGAAGGTCGTGTGGATCTCGAAGCCGCCCCTGGAGAGATCGTCCTCCGTGTAGCCCTCGGTGTTGTTGTTGACGAAGTACGCCTTGGCGAGGTCGACCAGATAACCGATCTGTCCGCCCTGCTGGGTGTTCTTCTTGACGCCGTCCGGCGTCGGGAACTTGGTGTACTTGGCCCGCTCGGACTGCTCGAGGTGGCCGTCCTTCACCATCTCGTCGAGGATCCAGGACCAGCGCTTGGTGGCCCTCTCCGTGTTCGCCTCGGAGGTCGCCCTCGGGTCGATGGAGGTCTGGCCGGCCGGGTCGTAGTACGTCGCGCCCTTGAGGAGCGTGGCCAGTAGCGCGCACTCGCTGGCGTTCAGATCTACGGCGTCCTTGCCGTAGTAGGTGCGGGCGGCGGCCTGGATACCGAAGGCGCCTCGCCCGTAGTAGGAGGTGTTGAGGTAGCCCGCCATGATCTCGGGCTTCTTCATCTCCGTGCCGACCTTCATGGAGATGAAGAGCTCTTTGAACTTGCGGCTCAGGGTCTGGCTCTGGTCACCCAGCCGGGCGTTCTTGACGTACTGCTGGGTGATGGTGGAGCCACCCTGGGTGTTGCCGCCCTTGGCCATGTTGACCAGAGCCCGGCCGATACCCATCGGGTCGACGCCCGAGTCGTCGTAGAACGACTTGTTCTCGGCGGAGACGACCGCCTTCTGCATCGCGTCCGGGATCTGGCTGATCCCGACGATCTGCCGGTTGACCTCACCACCGGTGGCGATCATCTGGCTGCCGTCGTCCCAGTAGTAGACGTTGTTCTCCGCCTTGGACGCCTCTTGGACATTGGGGACACCGACCACGGCGTACGCGATGGTCCCGGCGGCCAGGATGGAGCCGACGAAGGCGATGCCGAGTCCGGTGGTCTGCTTCCAGGACGGCACCCAGCGCCGCCAGCCGTACTTGCCCTGGCGCGGGTAGTCGATCAGCCGCTTCTTGTACGGCTCGCCGCGGCCGCGGCCGGATCCGCCACGCCGGGCGCCTCCGTCGTCCCCCCCACGTCTGCGGCCACCGCGCTGGGCGGCTCGCCTGGCCGCGGCGCGACCGCCGTAGGGCTGCTCCTCCTCGTACGAGTCGGAGGGTGAGGCCGAAACGGTTTCCCGGGACGGGGCCGCGCGGCGGCCGGACGCCTGCTGGGCTGCACGCCTGGCCGCGGCACGACCGCCCCCCTGTGACTGCGGCGGTTTGCGACGGTGCTCGCTCATCGAACGACTACTCCTCGGGCAGGCGCGGGCGCCTGGAAGCGGCAGTTGAGTTCCGGTCCCCCGAAATCAATACGGACCGGCCCGGCATAGGGCTCATCCGATATGCATCCGGTAAGCCGACAGTCTTGACGCTTACCGACGTCAATCGGTTCCCGGTGGTCTGCATGCCGCACAGACTACGCACGGTCAAAACCCCCCGAGAGCTGAAGTTCACCCTAAATCAGGCAAGTTGCTTCCTGAGAATTGGTGATGTGACGCCGTTCACCATGGCCCCTCTTGTCGCGACCTCCACTCCGTTCTATCGTCGGGATGTATCGAGTCGATACATCAGTACGGCATAAGAGTCCGGACAGCGAAGGAGGCGACGGGTGAGCAGACGCTCGGGCATCCTTGAGTTCGCTGTCCTCGGTCTGCTCCGCGAGTCCCCCATGCACGGCTATGAGCTGCGGAAACGGCTCAATACGTCGCTGGGGATCTTCCGCGCCTTCAGTTACGGGACGCTCTACCCCTGCCTCAAGACGCTGGTCGCCAACGGCTGGTTGATCGAGGAGCCGGGGAGCGCTCCGGAGGACGCGCTCGCCGCTTCGCTGGCGGGGCGCCGCGCCAAGATCGTCTATCGGCTGACGGCGGAAGGTAAGGAGCACTTCGAGGAGCTGCTGTCCCACACCGGTCCCGACGCCTGGGAGGACGAGCACTTCGCTGCTCGGTTCGCCTTCTTCGGGCAGACGGAGCGCGAGGTGCGGATGCGGGTGCTGGAGGGCCGCCGCAGCAGGCTGGAGGAGCGTCTGGAGAAGATGCGCGCCTCCCTGGCCCGTACCCGCGAGCGCCTCGACGACTACACGCTGGAGCTCCAGCGGCACGGCATGGAGTCCGTGGAGCGCGAGGTGCGCTGGCTGAACGAGCTCATCGAAAGCGAGCGGGCGGGACGGGATCAGAGACGGTCCGGCCCCGGGAGTCCCGCTGAGCAGGAAGACACATCGGGAGAAGCGGACGGCCTGCCCCGGCACCGGGATGTCGCGTCTTCCGGGGGCACGCCCCCGGGACATCCCGTCCCGCCGGATCCGTCCGCGGACACCACCAAGTGAGGTCCTGCATCTCCGCAGGGTTTCATCGCGAACACTGACATCACACAGGGAGCAACCGGAATGGGTTCGGTACGCGTAGCCATCGTCGGCGTGGGCAACTGCGCCGCCTCACTGGTGCAGGGCGTCGAGTACTACAAGGACGCCGACCCGGCGGGCAAGGTACCGGGGCTGATGCATGTCCAGTTCGGCGAGTACCACGTGCGGGACATCGAGTTCGTGGCCGCCTTCGACGTTGACGCGAAGAAGGTCGGCCTCGACCTCGCGGACGCCATCGGCGCCAGCGAGAACAACACCATCAAGATCTGCGACGTGCCGCCCTCGGGCGTCACCGTCCAGCGCGGCCACACCCTCGACGGTCTGGGCAAGTACTACCGCCAGACGATCGAGGAGTCCCCCGAGGCGCCGGCGGACATCGTCCAGACCCTCAAGGACAAGCAGGTCGACGTTCTGGTCTGCTACCTGCCCGTGGGTTCCGACGACGCCGCGAAGTACTACGCGCAGTGCGCCATCGACGCCAAGGTCGCCTTCGTCAACGCCCTCCCGGTCTTCATCGCCGGCACGAAGGAGTGGGCGGACAAGTTCACCGAGGCCGGTGTCCCGATCGTCGGTGACGACATCAAGTCGCAGGTCGGCGCCACGATCACGCACCGCGTCATGGCGAAGCTCTTCGAGGACCGGGGCGTCGTCCTGGACCGCACGATGCAGCTGAACGTCGGCGGGAACATGGACTTCAAGAACATGCTCGAGCGTGAGCGCCTGGAGTCCAAGAAGATCTCGAAGACGCAGGCCGTCACCTCCCAGATCCCCGACCGTGACCTGGGTGCCGACAACGTCCACATCGGCCCGTCGGACTATGTCGCCTGGCTCGACGACCGCAAGTGGGCGTACGTCCGCCTTGAGGGCCGCGCCTTCGGTGACGTCCCGCTGAACCTGGAGTACAAGCTGGAGGTCTGGGACTCCCCGAACTCCGCGGGTGTCATCATCGACGCCGTCCGCGCCGCGAAGATCGCCAAGGACCGCGGCATCGGCGGCCCGATCCTCTCCGCGTCCTCGTACTTCATGAAGTCGCCGCCGGTCCAGTACTTCGACGACCAGGCCCGCGAGAACGTCGAGAAGTTCATCGCCGGCGAGGTCGAGCGCTAGAGCGCGGCCTCCCCGCCACCACGAGAAGGGTCCCCGGACTGCTGGTCCGGCGACCCTTCTCGTGTGTGCCGGAGCCGCGTATGTGACGCTGGCTCACATGCCTGTCGTGCGTGATCTGCGTGTGCTCCTGCGCCTCGGAAACTTCCGCCGACTGCTGGCGGTCCGGCTGCTCTCCCAGGCGGCCGACGGCGTCTTCCAGGTGGCGCTCGCCACATACGTCGTCTTCTCCCCGGAGAAACAGACCTCCCCCGGCGCGATCGCCTCCGCGATGGCCGTACTCCTGCTGCCGTATTCACTGGTCGGCCCGTTCGCCGGGGTGCTGCTGGACCGCTGGCAGCGCCGCCAGGTCTTTCTGTACGGGAATCTGCTGCGGGCTCTTCTCGCGGGCTGTACGGCGGTACTGATCGTGGCCTCCGTGCCCGACTGGCTCTTCTACATCGCGGCGCTGTCCGTGACCGCCGTCAACCGGTTCGTTCTCGCCGGGCTCTCGGCCGCCCTGCCGCATGTGGTCGACGATGAGCGGCTCGTCCTCGCGAACTCCCTCTCCCCGACCGCCGGAACGCTCGCCGCCACCGTGGGCGGCAGCCTCGCCTTCGTCGTACGGCTGACGGTCGCGGACTCCGACGCCGCCGTGGTGCTGCTGGGCGCCGCGCTCTATCTCTGCGGGGCGCTCACTTCGCTTCTGATGTCACGCGAGCTGCTGGGGCCCGGAGAGCCGTCGCGGGGCCGGCCCCGGCTGAAGACCGCCCTGTCCTCCAGTGCGCGCGGACTCGCGGACGGAGTCCGGCATCTCGCGGAGCGACGGTCCGCGGCCGGCGCGCTGGCCGCCATGACGGTGATGCGCTTCTGCTACGGGGCGCTGACAGTGATGGTGCTGATGCTCTGCAGATACGCCTGGACGGAGCGTGAGGCCGACGGGCTCGCGCTGCTCGGACTGGCCGTCGCGATCTCCGGGGCGGGATTCTTCGCCGCCGCTGTCCTCACGCCTTGGGCGGTGGGACGGTTCGGCACGTACGGGTGGATGGCACTGTGCGCGGGAGCGGCAGCCGTCCTGGAGCCGGCCTTGGGGCTGACCTTCGCGCCCACGCCGATTCTGGCCGCCGCCTTCATCCTCGGCCTGATCACCCAGGGAGCGAAGATCGCCACAGACACGGTGGTGCAGACAGCGGTGGACGATGACTTCCGCGGCCGGGTCTTCTCCCTCTACGACGTCCTCTTCAATGTCGCCTTCGTCGGCGCGGCGGGGGTGGCCGCGCTGATGCTGCCGCAGGATGGCCGCTCCGTACCGCTCGTGGCGACGGTGGCCGTGCTCTATCTGGGCGTGGCCGCGGCTCTGACGTACAGAGCGCGGGGGCGATGTTTCACGTGAAACATCGCCCCCCGGGGCATCGCGTGCGGGTCATGTTTCACGTGAAACATGACCCGCGCCGCTTCAGTTCTGCGTGGCCCACCACTCCTTGAGAGCGGCGACGGCCGTGTCGTGCTCCATCGGGCCGTTCTCCAGCCGCAGCTCCAACAGGAACGTGTACGCGGCGCCGATCACCGGTCCGGGGCCGACACCCAGGGTCTCCATGATCTGGTTGCCGTCCAGATCGGGCCTGATGGCGTCCAGCTCCTCCTTCTCCTGAAGCTGGACAATGCGCTCCTCCAGGCCGTCATAGGCCCGGGAGAGAGCGCTCGCCTTGCGCTTGTTGCGCGTGGTGCAGTCCGAGCGGGTCAGCTTATGGAGCCGGTCGAGCAGGGGTCCGGCGTCGCGTACGTAGCGCCGCACCGCCGAGTCGGTCCACTCGCCCGTTCCGTAACCGTGGAAGCGCAGGTGCAGCTCCACCAGCCGGGAGACATCCCTCACCATCTCGTTGGAGTACTTGAGCGCGGTCATGCGCTTCTTGGTCAGCTTCGCGCCCACCACCTCGTGGTGATGGAAGGAGACCCGGCCGTCCTTCTCGAAGCGGCGGGTCCGGGGCTTGCCGATGTCGTGCAGCAGCGCGGCCAGCCGCAGCACCAGGTCCGGCCCGTTCTCCTCCAGGTCGATGGCCTGCTCCAGGACGATCAGCGAGTGCTCGTAGACATCCTTGTGCCGGTGGTGCTCATCGCTCTCCAGGCGCAGCTCGGGCAGCTCGGGCAGCACACGGTCGGCGAGCCCGGTGTCGACGAGCAGCGCCAGGCCCTTGCGCGGGTGACTGGAGAGAATCAGTTTGTTCAGCTCGTCCCGTACGCGTTCGGCGGAGACGATCTCGATACGGCCGGACATGTCCTTCATGGCCTCGACCACTTCCGGGGCCACCTCGAAGTCCAACTGCGCGGCGAACCGTGCGGCCCGCAGCATCCGCAGGGGATCGTCGGAGAAGGACTCCTGGGGGGTGCCGGGGGTCCGCAGCACCTGCGCGGAGAGGTCTTCCAGCCCGCCGTGCGGATCGATGAACTCCTTCTGCGGCAGCGCGACGGCCATCGCGTTCACCGTGAAGTCCCGGCGCACGAGGTCGTCCTCGATGGAGTCGCCGTAGGACACCTCGGGCTTGCGTGATGTCCGGTCGTAGGCCTCCGAGCGGTATGTCGTCACCTCGATCTGGAAGCGCTGATCAGCGTCCCCGACACGGGCATCCTTCTGGACACCGACCGTGCCGAAGGCGATCCCCACTTCCCACACCGAATCCGCCCAAGGCCTGACGATCTTCAGAACGTCCTCGGGCCGGGCATCGGTCGTGAAGTCCAGGTCGTTGCCGAGCCGGCCGAGAAGGGCGTCCCTGACCGAGCCGCCGACGAGGGCGAGGGTGAATCCGGCATCCTGGAACCGGCGGGCGAGGTCGTCGGCGACGGGGGACACCCGCAGCAGTTCGCTGACCGCGCGGCGCTGCACCTGACTGAGGGCACGGGGATTGTCTTCATTGGCTTTCGGCACAACAGAAAAGGGTACGTGCCGCGGCCCCCGCGGGCGCTCCCGTTTCGGCCCTCCCAGCCTCGATGCGGAGGTTTCCGGTGGCTCATGAGATTCTTCCGATCATGTGGAGCAGTCCCCAGCACTTCGCCACAGCGCACATCGTTACCATGCGTGGACGCGACAATTGACAACCACCAACGGCAACCGACGATGACGAGGGACGGGCGAGCGCGTGGCGGAGGCGGCAGACTTCCAGGGGATGGGTCATTCTCCTGCCCGCCGGTGGCTGCGGCGCACGGCCTCCGTGCTCGCCGGAGCGCCGCTCCTGGCGGGTCTGCTGGCCGGGACCTCGGCGCCCGCGGCCCAAGCCGCTCCGACGGCCGCCGGCTCCCGTGCGGTCCATGTGTCGATCGACACACTGGCCCCCAGCGCACCGGTGAAGGGCGACACGCTCACCGTCTCGGGAACGGTGACCAACGAGGGCAAGAACACCATCAGCGACGCGCAGGTCGATCTGCGCGTCGGCCCGCGGATGTACGGCAGGACGGCCATCGATGACGCGGCCGAGCGCACCGGGACCTCGGGCGATGTGGCTCCGATCGGCGGCAAGTACAAGGTCACCATCCCGAAGCTCGACGTCGGAATCTCCCAGGACTTCGCGCTCTCGGTACCGGTCAGCAAGCTCGGGCTCGGCCAGGACGGTGTCTATCAGCTCGGTGTCTCACTGACCGGAAAGACCTCGTCCGCGCCGTACGACCAGGTGCTGGGCATCCAGCGCACGTTCCTTCCCTGGCAGCCGGACGGGACGGAGGAGAAGACACAGCTCAGCGTCCTCTGGCCGCTGATCTCGTCGACGCGCCTGTCCGCGGAGACCGGCTCGGACGATCAGCAGACCCCCGTCTTCGAGAACGACGACCTGGCCGCGGAGCTGGCCCCCGGCGGACGGCTTGAGCAGTTGGTCTCCCTCGGCAGTCAGCTTCCCGTCACCTGGGTGATCGACCCCGATCTGCTCGCCACCGCCGACGCCATGACCAAGGACTACCGGGTCAGAAGCGGGGACACGACTGTCCCCGGCAAGAACCAGGCCGTGGCCACCAAGTGGCTCGACTCCCTGGAGAAGGCGGTTACGGGCGGCGCCAAGGTGGTCGCACTGCCGTTCGCCGACCCGGACCTGGCGTCGCTGGCCCACCGCGGCAAGGACGTCTCCGGAGCGCTCAGCCATCTGCAGCCCGCCACGGATGTGGCCGGGAAGACCGTGGAGACCATCCTCCATGTGAAGCCGTCCGTCGACTTCGCCTGGCCCGTGGACGGTGCGATCGATCCCTCGATCGTCGATGTCGCGACCTCGGCGGGTGCCCACGAGATCATCACCCGCAGCGACAGCCTCCAGGACAACCTGCCGTACACCCCCACCGCGGCACGGCCGATCGGCGGCGGCACGACAGCCGTCGTCGCCGACACCCGGCTCTCCACCGCCTTCCAGGGGGACATGTCGAAGGCGGGCGCGTCCACCCTCGCGGTCCAGAGGTTCCTCGCCCAGTCGCTGGCCGTGACGCTTCAGAACCCGGAGAACCAGCGCAGTATCGTCGTCGCTCCCCAGCGGATGCCGAGTGCCGCCCAGGCACAGTCGATGGCGCGCGCCCTACGAGGCCTGGACTCAGAGCGCTGGACCGAGCCGTCCGATCTCATCGCGGCGGCGGAGGCCACACCCGACGCGGACGCCACCACCAAGGTGCCCGGCTCTTCGCGGTACCCGAAGAAGCTGCGGGACCAGGAGCTGTCGACCGAGGTCTTCCTGAACATCAAGGAGACACAGGAGCGGCTCGACAACTTCAAGGCCATCCTCAGCGCTCCGGACCGGGTGGCCGCGCCTTTCGGCAACGCGATCGGCCGGGCGATGTCGACCTCGTGGCGCGGGGAGCCGGACGAGGCCGAGCAGTACCGCAACACGGTGGACGACTATCTGGTGGGCCTCACCACCGAGGTCCAGCTCATCCCGAAGTCCGTGCTGACGTTGTCGGGGCGCAGTGCGACGATCCCGGTGACCGTCCAGAACCAGCTGTTGCAGGGCGTCCAGAATCTGGTGCTGCGCCTGAAGTCCGACAACCCGACGCGGCTCAAGCTGGACGGCGACCGTGCGGTCGCCGATCGGCCGATCAAGATCGACGGCGGGCACAGCCAGTCGGTGAAGTTCACCGGGGCGGGCAATGCCAACGGGCCGGTGCAGGTGACCGCCCAGCTCTACACGGTCGACGGCACGCCGTACGGCAGCCCGATGACGTTCCAGGTCAAGGTCTCCGAGATCACCCCCACCGTGATGCTCGTCATCGCCGGCGGTGTACTGCTTCTCGTCCTCGCAGGGGTCAAGATGTACAGCCAGCGCAAGCGCGCGGTGGCCCGTAGGGCAGCCGCTGAGGACACGGACGGCGGAGACGACAGCGCGGACGGCACCGACACGGACGGGAAGGCGCGGGACACGCGGAGCACGGACGGCGCGCGGGCCCCTGAGGACGCAGATCCCGGGCAGCCGAGTGACCCGACACCGGACACCGGTCCGGAAAGCGCGGACGCGTCGGGCGCGGGTGAGAAAGTGGACCGTTGAGCGATGTCGTGGCCGGTCGGCCGGGGACGATGAGGTGGGGTAACCATGAACGCGCCGTACGACGGTGACCGTGGGCAGGGCGCGGGTGGCGACCCGGCGGGCCGGATTCCGCCCACTCCGCAGCCTGCCCAGGATCCCTATGTCCAGGATGCCTACGACCGGGACCCCTACTGGTCACAGGATCTCTCCGCGCAGGATCCGGTGACGGAGGCGCTCTACGACCGCGCCTCACATCCGCCGCCGCCTCCCGGCACCTATCCGGAGGCCCACCAGCTCTACCAGCAGCCGCCCACCCCGCAGAACGCGCCCGACCCCCGGGTATGGGCCCAGACCCCGGCGCCCGAGCCCTCCGGGCCCATGCGCCATCTCCCGTACGGGGAAGACCCGCGAACCACCCAGTTCACCGGCCTCGACGACCTGGTCTCCCGCGCCGGTGACGAAGACTCCCATCCGGACGCGTTCGCCCACCTCTACCGCGACCAGCAGGGCTCGGGCCAGGTACTGACCGCGCCGGAGCCCGAAGCAGCGCCCGCACCGCCGCCCCCCAAGAAGTCGGGGGGCAAGGCCGCTGGTCTGCTCAAGTCCAGTGCCCTGATGGCCGCGGGCACGCTGGTCTCCCGGCTCACCGGTTTCGTACGGAGCCTGGTGATCACCGCCGCGCTGGGCGCGGCCCTGCTCGGTGACTCCTTCACCGTGGCGTACACGCTGCCGACGATGATCTACATCCTCACCGTCGGGGGCGGTCTCAACTCCGTGTTCGTCCCGCAGCTCGTGCGGGCGATGAAGAACGACGACGACGGTGGCGTGGCTTATGCCAACCGGCTGCTGACCCTCGTCATGGTGGCGCTCGGCGCGATCGTGGCCCTCGCCGTGTTCGGCGCACCATGGCTGGTGCGTCTGATGTCCGATCCGATCGCCAGTGACGCGGCGGCCAACAATGTCGCCGTCACCTTCGCCCGCTACTGCCTGCCCACGATCTTCTTCATGGGTGTGCATGTGGTGATGGGCCAGATCCTGAACGCGCGCGGGAAGTTCGGCGCGATGATGTGGACTCCGGTCCTCAACAACATCGTCATGATCACCACGTTCGGTCTGTTCATCTGGGTGTACGGCACCGCTGCCGACTCGGGCATGACCGTGCAGACGATCCCGCCGGACGGCGTGCGGCTGCTGGGCATCGGTACGCTGCTCGGGCTGGTCGTCCAGGCGCTCGCGATGATCCCCTACCTCCGGGAGACCGGTTTCCGGTTCCGCCCGCGCTTCGACTGGAAGGGCCACGGCCTCGGCAAGACGGTCAAGCTGGCCAAGTGGACGGTGCTCTTCGTCCTCGCCAACCAGGCCGGGGTCCTGGTCGTCACCCAGCTCGCCACCGCCGCCGGCGTCGCCTCCGGCAAGGACGGCACGGGCATCCTCGCCTACAGCAACGCCCAGCTGATCTGGGGCATGCCGCAGGCCATCATCACCGTCTCCGTCATGGCCGCCCTGCTGCCCAGGATCTCCCGCGCCGCCCACGACGGCGACCCGGGTGCCGTACGCGACGACATCTCCCAGGGACTGCGCAACTCGGCGGTCGCCATCGTGCCGATCGCCTTCGGTTTCCTCGCGCTGGGTGTCCCGCTGTCGATCCTGATGTTCTCGTCCAGCGGCCTGGAATCGGCACGCTCCATGGGCTTCATCCTGATGGCGTTCGCCCTCGGACTCATCCCGTACTCCGTGCAGTACGTCGTCCTGCGCGGCTTCTACGCCTACGAGGACACCCGGACGCCCTTCTACAACACGGTCATCGTCGCCGCGGTCAACGCCGCCGCCTCCGGCGTCTCGTATGTGGTCCTGCCCTCCCGCTGGGCCGTGGTCGGCATGGCCGCCTCCTACGGCCTCGCCTACGCGGTCGGTGTCGGTGTCGCCTGGCGCAGGCTGCGGAACCGGCTGGGCGGCGATCTGGACGGTGGCCGCGTCCTGCGTACGTACGCCCGGCTCTGCCTGGCGGCCGTCCCCGGAGCCCTCGCGGCCGGTGCGATCGCCTACGCCGTCCTGAACGCTCTGGGCAGCAGCGCCCTCAGCTCGCTGGTGGCACTGCTCGGCGGCGGTCTCGCCCTGCTGGCCCTCTTCTTCGTCGCGGCGAAGAAGATGCGGATCGAAGAGATGAACGCCATGGTCGGCATGGTGCGCGGACGCCTCGGACGGTAAACGCGGCAGGGTCCAGCACAACCATCAGCGGCTGCCGCGTGTCGTGCATAGCGTCCAACTGTGGGCACAATTGGCTTGGCTGTTGGATAGTGCGCAACGGATGGGGAGGCAGGAGCGACGGTGGCGGAACGTAGCACGGCTGCCGTCGACGTGGCCGACAACAGCGGTGATGAACCGCTGGCCGCCAAGGCGGGCAAGGCCACGACCGACGGGTTGGCGGAAGCCCAGGACGAGGCGGAGAAGTCCGCAGCGGACACGGGCAGCGAACGGCAGAACACCGAACCGGGCCTCTCGGCGCCCGAGCTGCACAGCGGCCACAAACTCGCCAGACGCTACCGTCTGGAGGAGTGCGTCACCCGTCTGGACGGTTTCAGCAGCTGGCGAGCGGTCGACGAGAAGCTCCGCCGCGCCGTCGGCGTGCATCTCCTCCCGGCCGACCATCCGCGGGCCCGTTCCGTACTGGCGGCGGCCCGGTCCTCCGCCCTGCTCGGCGATCCCCGCTTCGTGCAAGTCCTGGACGCCGTCGAGGAGGACGACCTCGTCTATGTCGTTCACGAGTGGCTGCCCGACGCGGTCGAGCTGACCGCGCTCCTCGCCGCGGGGCCGCTGGAGGCCCATGAGGCGTACCAGCTCGTCAGTCAGGTCTCCCAGGCCATGGCGGCGGCCCACCGTGAGGGTCTCGCCCATCTGCGGCTGACCCCCGGGGCGGTGCTGCGTACGTCCACCGGCCAGTACCGCATCCGCGGCCTCGCCGTGAACGCCGCTCTGCGCGGGATCAGCGCGGACCGGCCGCAGCGCACCGACACGGAGGCGATCGGCGCGCTCCTCTACGCGGCACTGACCCAGCGCTGGCCCTACGAAGCCGACGCGTACGGGCTCTCCGGGCTTCCCAAGGGCGTCGGGCTCATCGCCCCCGACCAGGTCCGTGCCGGCATCCACCGCGGTCTCTCCGAGCTCGCCATGCGCGCCCTGGTCAACGACGGCGCCACCGCCTCCCGCCAGGAACCGCCCTGCACGACCCCCGACGAGCTGGCCGCTGCCGTCGCGGAGATGCCGCGCATCCGACCTCCCGAGCCCACGTTCACCGCCCCGCCGGAGTACCAGCGCACCACCTACCAGCAGGGCACCTACGGACGCTCGCAGGCGGGCCTCGGCGCTCCGCCCCTCCCGCCGGTGGCGCCCCCGCCGCCCCCGCTCCAGAGCCGTACCGGCAAGCTACTGAAGTGGACCGTCGCCGCGCTCCTCATCGCCGCGCTGGGGCTGGGCAGCTGGCAGGTCGCCGACCGCCTCCTCGACCAGGGGAGCGAGAACGATCCCGTGCCCACCCAGCCCACCACGGGCGACGACAAGGCGACCAAGGCCCCCAAGCCGCTGCGGATCGCCGACGCGACGGAGTTCATGCCCAGCGGGTCCGGGATAAAGCCGGCCCTCGTGCCGAACGCCATTGACGGCAAGCCCGGAACCGCGTGGATCACGCTCCAGTACCAGAACTACCCGAACTTCGGGAATCTGCCGGACCGCAAGCAGGGCAGCGGAATCATCGTCGACCTGGGCAGTGTGCAGGACGTGTCCGGCATCGACATAGACATGTACCGCGGAGGCCAGAAGGCCGAGCTACTCGCGGCGGATGCGGACGCGTCGGACCCGTCGGCGCTCGCGGACTTCTCTCAGCGCCTCACCAAGCTGGAGACTGTGGGCGGAACTCTCAAGACCACTCTCGACAAGCCCGTGCGAACCCGGTACGTATTGATCCACATCACCGAACTGCCCACGGACGGGTCTGCCGACCGCTTCCGCGGGGGAATCTCCGAGATCACGTTCACCGGCTGAGGGATCAGGGGAGGGGGGCTCACTGTTGGACGATGCCGCACTCGGCGACTCAAGCGACCAGGACCTGCTGAGCGCTCATGTCGCGGGCCACCCTCATGCCTTCGGCGAGCTGGTACGCCGCCACCGGGACCGGCTCTGGGCGGTGGCCCTGCGGACGCTGGGTGACCGGGAGGAAGCCGCCGACGCGGTCCAGGACGCGCTGGTCTCCGCTTTCCGGGCGGCCCACACTTTCCGCGGGCAGTCCGCCGTGACCACCTGGCTGCACCGCATCACCGTCAACGCCTGTCTCGACCGAGCCCGTAAGGCCGCCTCACGCAGGACCTCCCCCGTGGACGACACCGAGCGGCTGGAGCAGCTCCTTGAGCCCCACGAGTCGGCGGAGGCCCCCGCGGAGCGCCAGGATCTCCACCGTGAACTGCTGGCGGCGCTGGCCAAACTCCCCGTCGACCAGCGGGCCGCCCTGGTTCTCGTCGATATGCAGGGCTACCCCGTGGCAGAGGCCGCCGCAGTACTGGGCGTGCCCACCGGAACCGTGAAGAGCCGCTGCGCACGCGGCCGGGCCAGACTGCTGCCCATGCTCACGCATCTACGCGGGGCCACCAGGGATAACAGCGGTCTCGGCCGGGGAAGGAACCGGACGCCGGGGGCATCCGTCCCACCGGCAGCGGAACCAACAGACCCAGGACCGAGTGATCCTGCTGGAGTGAAGGGCGGAGGTGGGCGCGCGTGACATCTACGACCGACACGGCTCAGCACCCGGATGTCTCGGAGATCTCCGATCTCGCGGAGGGGCTGCTCTCGCCGTCCCGTACCGCCGCTGTACGACGCCATCTCGACGGCTGCGCTCTGTGCGCGGATGTCCATGACTCGCTCGAAGAGATCCGGGGACTCCTGGGCACACTGCCCGGACCGCCTCGGATGCCTGCCGATGTCGCCGGACGTATCGATGCCGCGCTGGCGGCGGAAGCGCTCCTGAACGCCACTGCCCCCGATGAGACCGCGGATGTTTCACGTGAAACACCGCCCTCGTCCCGGACGTCCTCATCCCCCACGCCCGCGACACCGTCCGTCGCCGAACCGGCCGGGCCGCCGACGACCCTGACCGAGTCCACCTCGGCGGACTCGGTACGGACGGACCGACCCGCCGGCCGTCCGAGGGCAGCCACCGGTCCCGGCCGCGGTGGGCACACCCGCCGTCGCCGTCGCAACGCCGTCCTGGGTGCCGTCTTCGGCACAGCGGCCGTAGGGGTCAGCGTTCTCCTGATCCAGTCGCTCGGGTCGCTCGGGGCGACGAACAGCGCCAAAAGCTCCGTGGCCGACTCTGCGGCCAGCGCCGCGGGGAACGGCAATGAGCTCTCGGAAGCCCATCTTCAGAGCCGCGTGGACGCGCTGCTGGCCCCGGGCGCCACGGTCAAGGAGTCCAAGGGTTCACAAGCCGAGGAGCCTCGCGCTACCGGGGGTGACCGGAGCACGGCGAATTCGCCGCTGCTCCAGCCCGAGCCCGAGATCCCGCCCTGTATTCGACAGGGCACGGGGAGCACCGTGCCCGCCCTCGCCGCCGAGCCGGGTACGTACCGGGGCAGCAGCGCCTACCTCGTCGTGCTGCCGGACGCCACAGACAGCACCCGTGTGCAGGCCTATGTGATCGACGCGGCCTGCGTGGACAGCGATCCTTCGGGCAAGGGGAAAGTCCTCCTCAAGCACGCCTACCTCCGCCACTGACGACCCCCCTTCGTGGAGCCGGGACGCCTCGGGAATGCGGGACCCGTAGGATCCGTTGGATGGGGTGAAAGTCGTTGATCCGGCCCCAGTAGGCAGTCTGCAGAGACGAGGAAGAAACCCGTGAGCGACGTCCGTAATGTGATCATCATCGGCTCCGGGCCCGCCGGCTATACCGCCGCGCTGTACACCGCGCGTGCATCGCTGAAGCCGCTGGTCTTCGAGGGCGCCGTCACCGCCGGTGGTGCGCTGATGAACACCACCGATGTGGAGAACTTCCCGGGCTTCCGCGACGGCATCATGGGCCCGGACCTGATGGACAACATGCGGGCACAGGCGGAGCGCTTCGGCGCCGAGCTCGTCCCGGACGATGTCGTCGCGGTCGACCTCAGCGGTGACATCAAGACGGTCACCGACACGGCCGGCACCGTGCACCAGGCCAAGGCCGTGATCGTGACGACCGGCTCCCAGCACCGCAAGCTCGGCCTGGCCAACGAGGACACGCTCTCGGGCCGGGGTGTCTCCTGGTGCGCCACCTGCGACGGCTTCTTCTTCAAGGACCAGGACATCGCCGTGGTGGGTGGCGGCGACACCGCGATGGAGGAAGCCACCTTCCTGTCGCGCTTCGCCAAGTCCGTCACGATCGTCCATCGCCGGGACACCCTGCGTGCCTCCAAGGCGATGCAGGACCGCGCCTTCGCCGACCCCAAGATCAAGTTCGCCTGGAACAGCGAGGTCGCCGAGATCCACGGCGAGCAGAAGCTCTCCGGTCTGACCCTGCGCAACACCAAGACCGGCGAGACCTCCGCGCTCTCCGTGACCGGTCTGTTCATCGCGGTGGGCCACGACCCGCGGACCGAGCTGTTCAAGGGCCAGCTCGATCTGGACCCCGAGGGCTACCTGACCGTCGACGCCCCGTCGACACGGACGAACCTGTCCGGTGTCTTCGGCGCCGGTGATGTCGTCGACCACACCTACCGCCAGGCGATCACCGCTGCGGGCACCGGCTGCTCCGCCGCTCTCGACGCCGAGCGTTTCCTCGCCGCGCTGAGCGACAGCGAGAACGCCGAGCCGGAGAAGACCGCCACCGTCTGACCAGCTGTACCGACCCACACCCCGCGAATCTAAGGAGGCCGCCGTGGCCGGCGACCTGAAGCATGTGACCGACGCGTCGTTCGACGACGACGTACTCAAGAGCGACAAGCCCGTACTGGTGGACTTCTGGGCCGCCTGGTGCGGACCGTGCCGCCAGATCGCCCCGTCGCTCGAGGCGATCGCGGCCGAGCACGGCGACAAGATCGAGATCGTCAAGCTCAACATCGACGAGAACCCGGCCACGGCAGCCAAGTACGGCGTCATGTCCATTCCGACGCTGAACGTGTACCAGAACGGCGAGGTCGCCAAGACCATCGTCGGTGCCAAGCCGAAGGCCGCGCTCGTCCGCGACCTTGAGGACTTCATCGGCCAGTAAGTCGGCAGCCGTCGGCCCCCCGATGTTTCACGTGAAACGGGCCGACTTCCCCACGGGGGAGTCGGCCCGTTTCTCTTTTCGCATCCGTCGCGCGGCTCAGAGTGGCCGTAGCGCGGGTTCCTTCTTGACGGCTCCCAGCAGCCGGTCCAGCGCCAGCTCCACGTCTTCCTTCCAGGAGAGCGTGGTCCGCAGCTCCAGCCTCAGCCGTGGATACGTCGGATGCGGACGTACGGTCTTGAAGCCCACCGCCAGCAGATGGTCCGCGGGGAGCACACAGGCCGGTTCCTTCCAGCGGGCGTTCCCGAAGGCTTCGATCGCCTTGAACTCCCGCCGCAGCAGATCCTTCACCACGGTCTGCACCATCACTCGACCGAGTCCCTGCCCCTGATACCCCGGCATCATCCACGCGGTCATCAGTTGGACGGCATCCGGAGAGACCGGGCTCGTCGGGAAGGCCATGGACCGCGGCACATACGCCGGAGGCGCGTACAGGACGAAGCCGACCGGCACATCGTCGATATACACCACGCGGCCGCAGGATCCCCACTCCAGCAGAACCGCCGAGATCCAGGCTTCCTTCTCCGCCTCGGCTCGGCCTGCCCCTACCGCTGCTTCTCCGCTGACCGGATCAAGCTCCCAGAAGACACACGCTCGGCAGCGCTTGGGGAGGTCGGAAAGGTTGTCCAGCGTGAGCGGTACGAGCCGACGCCCCATGGAGGCTGTTCCTCACTTCCTTCGCCTGCCGCGCCGCGGGCGGCCGTCAACGCGCTCCGCTCCCTAAGCAGGCTGCCGACGAAACCGCCGAGCACTCCAAGACCCAGTCCAGCCGATACCAGCCGACTGCGGCTCACCGATCGCATGGCCCCGCGCTCCTTCCGGGATGGATCAAGGTGGATGCGCCATACCAGAACGCATCGTATCCACCCGAAGATGTCCGGCACACCGCGAGACAGCAAAGGGCGGGCCGTGTTCCGGTAAGCGTGGAACACGGCCCGCCCAAAGGCCGTTTGAGGGCCTCAGCTCTCGTCGTCTTCCCCGGTTTCCTCGGCGAGTCCCTTGTCCAGGACGCGCCCCTCACCGGGGGCGAGGGTGCCGAGAATCCGGTCCAGATCGTCTATCGAAGCGAACTCGACGACGATCTTTCCCTTCTTCTGGCCCAGGTCCACCTTCACCCGGGTCTCGAAACGATCCGAGAGACGTGACGCGAGATCAGTCAGCGCCGGCGACAGCCGGGCGCCGGCCCGCGGACCCTTCGCCTTGGAGGAATTCTGCGGGCGCGAGCCCATCAGGGTCACGATCTCCTCGACCGCGCGCACCGAGAGCCCCTCGGCCACGATGCGGTGCGCCAGCCGGTCCTGTTCCTCGGAGTCGTCCAGCGCGAGCAGCGCCCTCGCGTGGCCGGCCGAGAGCACACCGGCGGCGACCCTGCGCTGTACCGGGGGAGAGAGACGCAGCAACCGGAGCGTGTTGGAGACCTGCGGACGTGAGCGGCCGATCCGGTCGGCCAGCTGGTCATGCGTGCAGTTGAAGTCCTTGAGCAACTGGTCGTAGGCCGCGGCCTCTTCCAGCGGATTCAGCTGGGCACGGTGCAGGTTCTCCAGCAGCGCGTCGAGCAGCAGCTTCTCGTCGTCGGTCGCGCGGACGATCGCCGGAATACGCTCCAGTCCGGCTTCCCGGCAAGCCCGCCAGCGCCGCTCGCCCATGATGAGCTCGTAGCGCTCGGAGCCCACCTGCCGTACGACCACGGGCTGGAGGAGGCCGACTTCTTTGATGGAGGTGATCAGTTCGGCGAGGGCGTCCTCATCGAACACCTCGCGCGGCTGGCGGGGGTTCGGTGTGATGGAGTCGATCGGCACTTCGGCGAAGTGCGCCCCTGCCGCCGCCGGCTCGGGCGCCGCCTCGAACTCCGGCGCCACCGTCTCCGCCTCCGGCGCCATGGCGGCCTGTGGCAGCGACGTCACCTTCGCTGCTGCCACACCCCGCTCTGCGGTCAGTACGGGAGCCGCCCCCGGAGTGGCAGCGGCCGCTCCTGGAGAGGTCACCTGCTTCTCCTGCGGAGCGGCAGGAATCAGCGCACCGAGCCCACGTCCCAATCCCCTGCGTCGCTCGCTCACTGGATCCCCTCCGACATACTCTGCTGACTGTTCTGACTGTCCACATGGGCCTGCTGGGCGTCGTAGTGGACCCCGACCCCCCGTAGCGCGATCTCACGGGCGGCTTCGAGATACGACAGGGAGCCACTGGACCCCGGATCGTAGGTCAGCACCGTCTGCCCATAGCTCGGCGCCTCGGAGATACGTACAGAACGAGGGATGCTCGTCCGCAGCACCTCCTTGCCGAAGTGGCTCCGTACCTCGTCCGCCACCTGCGAGGCGAGCCGCGTCCTGCCGTCGTACATGGTCAGCAGGATCGTCGAGACATGCAGTGTGGGGTTGAGATGCCCCCGCACCAGGTCGACGTTCCGCAGCAGCTGACCCAGCCCCTCCAGCGCGTAGTACTCGCACTGGATAGGGATCAGCACCTCCGCGCCGGCGACCATCGCATTGACGGTCAGCAGGCCGAGCGAGGGCGGGCAGTCGATGAGGATGTAGTCCAACGGCTGCTCGTACGCTTCGATCGCCCGCTGCAGTCGGCTCTCCCGTGCCACCAGCGAGACCAGCTCGATCTCCGCACCGGCGAGATCGATGGTGGCCGGGGCACAGAAGAGACCTTCGACGTCCGGGACAGGCTGGACCACTTCCGAAAGTGGCTTGCTCTCCACCAGGACGTCATAGATCGAGGGAACTTCGGCGTGATGGTCGATCCCGAGCGCCGTGGAGGCGTTGCCCTGGGGGTCGAGGTCGACCACCAGCACGCGCGCGCCATGGAGCGCGAGCGAGGCGGCGAGATTGACCGTGGTGGTGGTCTTCCCTACGCCGCCCTTCTGGTTGGCGACAACCATGACACGCGTCTGCTCTGGGCGGGGCAGACCCTCACCGGCGCGGCCCAGTGCCTCCACCGCCAGTTGGGCCGCACGGCCAATGGGGGTGTCGTCCATCGGGGGCGGTGTTTCACGTGAAACATCCTCCCCCGCCGACTCGGTACGGGGACCGGGGACCGGATCGGTCATCGGTCCCGCGATGTTGGCGTCGGACCGCAAGGATTCACTCTCCTCGACTTCAGACTCGCAATGGACAGAGCCTGCCATGCTTTCGGGGTCGTGAACCAGCGAGGCCCGTGGTTCTGTGGAGGAATCCATCACTGTGGACAACTCCGTCCCCCTTGCGAGGGGCTTTCGGCCGCGCGGTGTAGCAGCAGCGCGGCCACGGCCGATGATTCCCTGCAGCAGTGAGCGACGTTTCACGTGAAACACGATGCACGGGCCGCAGAGCTACACCGTCACGACACTCCGCGTTGCATAGGTATGGCAGCTTGTATGGAGCATCACTGATAGGCAGTACGGACTGTACGGCTCAACGGCGCCGCCGCGCACGGCCGGCCCGTGCGGCCTTGGCCCGCTTCGTGGCGAACCGCACACCGCCGGGGCTCTCCCCGACCTCCACACGCACCACGGTGGCCAGCGGATCGACGATGCCCTCACCGACATGCAGGACCGAGGTCTCCACCACACCGAGCCTGCTCAGTGCGGCGCGGGCCCCGTTGATCTCCTCCTCGGCCGTGTCGCCCTTGAGCGCCAGCATCTCGCCGTACGGCCGCAGCAGGGGCACCCCCCAGCCCGCCAGCCTGTCCAGCGGAGCCACCGCGCGGGCCGTCACCACATGGACCGGCTGCAGGGTGCCGAGGACCTCCTCGGCACGGCCACGCACCACCGTCACATGGTCCAGACCGAGCAGCTCGACGACTTCCTGAAGAAAGTTCGTCCGCCGCAGCAGCGGTTCCAGCAGCGTGATCTTCAGATCGGGCCGTACCAGCGCCAGCGGAATCCCGGGGAGCCCCGCGCCCGAACCGACATCGCAGACCGTCACGCCCTCGGACACGACCTCGGAGAGCACCGCACAGTTCAGCAGGTGCCGCTCCCACAGCCGCGGGACCTCACGCGGGCCGATCAGGCCACGCTTGACCCCCGCGTCCGCCAGTAGTTCCGCGTAGCGGACAGCCTCCGGAAAGAACTCACCGAAAACAGTGCGCGCCTCATCCGGTGCGGGGGGAAGCTCTGCTGCCTCCGTCACGGGAACCGTCCTTCCATACCGAACCACCGGCCGGTGGCTGACTATCAGGCTGACAAAACTCGGCCCCGTCTGCGCAACAGACGGGGCCGAAAAGAATGGACCGCTCAGGCAGGGAGCACCACGACGAAGCGCTGCGGCTCCTCGCCCTCGGACTCACTCCGCAGACCCGCGGCGGCGACCGCGTCATGCACGACCTTCCGCTCGAAGGGCGTCATGGGCTTCAGCTTCACCGGCTCACCGGTGCTCTTCACCTCGTCCGCGGCCTTGGCGCCCAGCTGGGCCAGCTCGGTGCGCTTCTTGGCCCGGAAGCCGGCGATGTCCAGCATCAGCCGGCTGCGGTCCCCGGTCTCCCGGTGCACGGCGAGCCGAGTCAGCTCCTGAAGTGCCTCCAGCACCTCACCGTCGCGTCCGACAAGCTTCTGCAGGTCCCGTGCCGAGTCGCTGATGATCGAGACCGCGGCCCGGTCGGCCTCGACGTCCATGTCGATATCGCCGTCGAGATCAGCGATATCGAGCAGACCTTCGAGGTAGTCGGCCGCGATCTCCCCTTCCTGCTCCAGGCGGGTCAGGGTGTCGCCCCCCTCGTCGGCGGACTCGGCGGCGGAGATGGTGCCTTCCGTCACGGATGGACTCCTTCTTACTTCTTGGACGGGTGCTTGGGCCGCTGCTGGCCCTTACGCTGCCCCGACTTGGCTTGGCGTGCGGAACCGGCGGCGGGCTTGCCCGTCGGCTTGGACGCGGTGTCCTGCGGCTCGCCCTTCTGCAACGAAGTCTTCGCCGGCTCACCAGCGGCCTCGGAGTCCTTGGGCTGCTCGGGCTTGTCCGTACCCGACGGGGTGGCGGCGGCCTGCCGCTTCGCCTTGGTCTGGCGCTTGGGCTGGTGCCGCCTCGCCGCGGCACCGGACTCGGCCTCGGCGGCGGCGGTGTCGCTCTTGATCACCGTTCCGTCGGGCTGTGCGGCCAGCCCCGCCTTGGCCAGGCTCGTGACGAACTTACGCTCGTTGTCATTGCGATCCGGCCCCTTGGCCACGATCGCCTGGACGATCGTGCGCTTACGGCGGGACCGCACCTCGCTGTGCGTGGTGATGGTCTTCAGCAGACGCTGCAGGTACTGGTCCTGCGCCTTGCTGCCCGGGGTCGGGTTCTGGTTGATCACATACATCTGCTGGCCCATGGTCCACACGTTGGTGGTCAGCCAGTAGACGAGCACACCGACGGGGAAGTTGACACCCGTGACGGCGAAGATCAGCGGGAAGATGTACATCAGCATCTTCTGCTGCTGCATGTACGGCGTCTTGACCGTCAGGTCGACGTTCTTCGTCATCAGCTGGCGCTGCGTGTAGAACTGCGACGCCGACATCATCACGATCATGATCGCGGTGACGATCCGCACATCGGTCAGGGAGGCGTTCAGGGACGCGACCTTGTCGGCGCTGTCCATGAACTTGGCGGCCAGCGGGGCACCGAAGATATGCGCCTGACGCGCGCTGTCCAGCAGCCTCTGGTCATCGATGACGCCGACGGTCTTGCCGCTCGCGATGCTGGAGAGCACGTGGTAGAGGGCGAAGAAGAACGGCGACTGCGCCAGGATGGGAAGACAGGAGGAGAGCGGGTTGGTGCCCGTCTCCTTGTACAGCTTCATCATCTCTTCGGACTGACGCTGTTTGTCGTTCTTGTAGCGCTCCTGGATCGCCTTCATCTTGGGCTGGAGCACCTGCATGTTCCGGGTCGACTTGATCTGCTTGACGAACAGCGGGATCAGACAGATCCGGATCAGTACCACCAGGGACACGATGGACAGTCCCCAGGCCCAGCCCGTGTCGGGGCCGAAAATCATCCCGTACAGCGAGTGAAACTGGACGATGACCCATGACACAGGTGTGGTGATAAAACTGAAGAAACTGGCAATCGTGTCCACTAATCAGGCTCCTTGAGCTTTGGGCGAGGTCTCTGCGGCCGGACTCGGGGCGTCGGGGGCCGATCCCCCGGAGGGCACGCCAGCGGCGGAGTGTCCGCCCTTATCGCCACGCCAGGCATTGCGCAGCGATTCATGCCAACGCGGGCGTTTGCGCGGCGGGACATGGTCCACACCACCCGGCGACCACGGATTGCACCGCAGAATGCGCCAGGCGGTCAGCGCCGTGCCCTTCACCGCGCCATGCCGGTCGATGGCCGTGTATCCGTAGTGCGAGCACGACGGGTAGTACCGGCAGACGGGCCCGAGGAGCGGGCTGATCGTCCACTGGTACAGCTTGATCAGAGCCAGCAGCGGGTATTTCATCGTGTGCCCCCTCCCAGCAGCCGCTGAAAGGCGGCGTCCAGGTCTCGGGCCAGGTGTGCGTATTCGGCGTCGCCTGCTCCGGGCAGCGCCCGTACGACAACCAGGCTACCGGGGGGCAGCTCGGACAGTCGTTCGCGTATCAGATGACGCAGTCGCCGCTTCACCTGGTTACGGACGACGGCTCCACCCACGGCCTTGCTCACGACGAAACCCGCACGCGTCGGGGAGGCGCTCTCCCCAGGCGCGTGCGGGTCCGTTGCACCGCTACGTAGATGGACGACGAGAAGCGGGCGTCCGGCCCGGCGTCCCCGGCGTACCGCGGTCGCGAAGTCCTCGCGCCGCCTCAGCCGATTCTCGGTAGGCAGCACGTCATGACCTGTTGGCGATCAGGCGATCAGGCCGACAGACGGGCGCGACCCTTGCCACGGCGGGTCGCGAGAATCGCGCGGCCGGCACGGGTACGCATCCGCAGCCGGAACCCGTGGGTCTTGGCGCGACGACGGTTGTTCGGCTGGAAGGTGCGCTTGCTCACTCGGGGGCTCCAGAAAATGATGTGTGGACGGCGGGACATCGCCTGGCTGTCACCGTGCGCCCACGAGAACCTGAGAAGCTCGCGATCACGCTCGAGTGCACCGCTTCATAACCACAGATCGTGATCTTTGCCCATCGGAGGCAGGCGGCAGCAGCCATCGACAACTCGACCTGGTCACGGTACGCGCGGCTACGCCATCCGGTCAAACCAGTTCCAGGCCGGGTTCCATTGTGCACAGGCTGTGGACAACAACTTGAACCGCGCGGGTCGCCCTGACTACCGTGGCTGAACTCCGGCTTCATTTCCTGCCGGTCTTCCCATCCCGTCCCGAGAACCACACATTCGTGGGACCAGGACCTGCGAGAGAGCGTGCCTTGTGGCTGATGTACCTGCCGATCTTGCCGCAGTGTGGCCACGAGTGCTGGAGCAGCTCCTCAGGGAGGGCCAGCAGGGCGTCGAGCCCAAGGACAAACAGTGGATCGAACGCTGTCAGCCTCTCGCACTGGTCGCCGACACCGCACTGCTCGCCGTCCCCAATGAATGGGGCAAGAGGGTCCTGGAGGGCCGGCTCGCCCCTCTCATCAGCGAGACGCTGAGCCATGAGTGCGGCCGGCCCATCCGGATCGCCATCACCGTGGACGACTCGGCCGCCGAGCCCACGCCGCCGGCCCCGCCCGTGCCCCAGCAGCACCGTTACCAGGGGCCGTCCCATGACGAACAGCGGCAGGGCGATACATACGACGGCTACGGGCACCGCCCGTCGGACGACGGCATGCCGTCGGTACGGCCCGCGTACCCGGACTATCAGCAGCAGCGCCCCGACCCCGGCGCCTGGCCGCGGACCCAGGAGGACCTGTCCTGGCAGCAGCCCCGGCTGGGCGGCTACCAGGACCGTGATCCGTACGCCACCGCTCATCAGCAGCAGCCGCAGCACGACTACCGGCAGCCGCAGGGGCCCGAGCACTCTCCGTACGAGCAGCGTCCCGAACGGCACGATCTCCAGGAGCCGCCGTCACCGCGCCACGGCGGCGGGCCCAATGTCGGCCGCGGGGGTCCGCGCGGCGGACCGCTGGGGCCGCTGGGCGCCCAGCCCGCCCCGGCGCCCGGTCCGGGAGAGCCGCACGCCCGGCTGAATCCCAAGTACCTCTTCGACACGTTCGTCATCGGGGCGTCCAACCGGTTCGCGCACGCGGCCGCGGTCGCGGTCGCCGAGGCCCCGGCGAAGGCGTACAACCCGCTCTTCATCTACGGGGAGTCCGGGCTCGGCAAGACGCATCTGCTCCACGCCATCGGGCACTACGCGCGCAGCCTCTACCCCGGCACGCGCGTGCGGTATGTGAGCTCCGAGGAGTTCACGAACGAGTTCATCAACTCGATCCGCGACGGCAAGGGCGACACCTTCCGCAAGCGGTACCGGGATGTCGACATCCTGCTGGTCGACGACATCCAGTTCCTGGCGAGCAAGGAGTCGACGCAGGAGGAGTTCTTCCACACCTTCAACACGCTCCACAACGCCAACAAGCAGATCGTGCTCTCCTCGGACCGGCCGCCCAAGCAGCTGATCACTCTGGAGGACCGGCTCCGCAACCGCTTCGAGTGGGGCCTGACGACCGACGTCCAGCCGCCGGAGCTGGAGACGCGTATCGCGATCCTCCGTAAGAAGGCGGTGCAGGAGCAGCTCAACGCCCCGCCCGAGGTACTGGAGTTCATCGCCTCCCGGATCTCGCGGAACATCCGCGAACTGGAGGGCGCGCTGATCCGGGTGACGGCGTTCGCCTCGCTCAACCGGCAGCCGGTGGACCTCGGGCTCACCGAGATCGTCCTCAAGGATCTGATCCCGGGCGGGGAGGACTCGGCCCCGGAGATCACCGCGAGCGCCATCATGGCGGCGACCGCCGACTACTTCGGGCTGACGGTGGAGGACCTCTGCGGCTCGTCCAGGAGCCGGGTGCTGGTGACCGCCCGGCAGATCGCGATGTACCTCTGCCGTGAGCTGACCGATCTCTCCCTGCCCAAGATCGGCGCGCAGTTCGGCGGCAGGGACCATACGACCGTGATGCACGCGGACCGGAAGATCCGCGCGCTGATGGCCGAGCGGCGCTCGATCTACAACCAGGTCACGGAGCTCACCAACCGCATCAAGAACGGCTGACAGCCGGCTCTCCGCCCGCTGCCGAGGCGCTCAGGGACATCGTCCACGACGGTCCCTGAGCGCCTTTTCGCGCTGTACGGACCCCGGGGCGGCCGGGGTCCGCGTGTCGCCGCCCGGCCCTGGCTGTTCGAATACCTGGGGGTGGAGGGGTCTTCTCCACAGATCGGCTCGCGATCTTCCGTCCACAGCCTGGGGACCGGGAAGTTGTCCAGATCGCATCCACAGGCGCACCGAGCGGAAGTGGATCAGCCCAGGTCAGGGCCCTGTGGATTTGTGGTCGACGCTGCTCCACAGACTGTGGACGGAAAATTCTTCCACAGGGCGCCGTCGCTGTTGTCCACTGGCGGCCCACAGGCAGGCCTCTCTTTCCCACAGCTTCTCCACACCCCTGTCCACTGTTCGGCAACGAAACGCCCGGGATCGCTGAGTCGAGTGAAAGGCATCACACCAAGGAGGTCGATTGGGCTGTGGGGAACGTGGGTAAAGCTGGGGACGTGGCTGGGGAGAAGTCCCTGTGCCCTGTGCATCGGTTGTGCAGAACTTTCGCCCGTCCACAGAACGACCGGGTTGTCCACGGACGGCGCCCACAGGGTCGGTGGACAAAAAAACGGGTCTGACCTGCGCGGATGACGTTATCCACGGTTTCCACAGGCCCTACTACTACTCCCACTCAGAGTTAACGGGGAATCCGCTTCGAAGAAGGCCCTGTGCACAACTCGGCCCCGGAGCCTCCGACACCCGCCGCTCCGACTTGACCCACAGCCGCACCGACTGTCGGCGCCGTACGTCAGACTGGTCCCCGGCATCACAGCCGACGACGAAGGCCAGCAGGGCGAGCCAGCAACAGCAGGAGGCGGTTCCGGTGAAGATCCGGGTGGAGCGCGATGTACTCGCGGAGGCGGTGGCCTGGGTGGCCCGTAGCCTTCCGGCCCGTCCGCCGGCGCCCGTACTCGCGGGCCTTCTGCTGAAGGCCGAGGACGGCGCTCTCAGCTTCTCCAGCTTCGACTACGAGGTCTCGGCACGGGTCTCGGTGGACGCCGAGGTCGAGGAGGACGGCACCGTCCTCGTCTCCGGCCGGCTCCTCGCCGACATCTGCCGCGCGCTGCCGAACCGGCCGGTGGAGATTTCCACAGACGGTGTACGGGCGACCGTGGTCTGCGGCTCCTCCCGCTTCACGCTCCACACCCTCCCGGTGGACGAGTACCCGGCGCTGCCGCAGATGCCGACCGCGACGGGCACCGTCCCCGGCGAGGTCTTCGCCTCGGCCGCCTCCCAGGTCGCCATCGCCGCGGGCCGTGACGACACGCTGCCGGTGCTGACCGGTGTACGGATCGAGATCGAGGGCGACACGGTCACCCTGGCCTCGACCGACCGCTACCGCTTCGCGGTCCGTGAGTTCCTGTGGAAGCCGGAAGCCCCCGACGTGTCCGCGGTCGCGCTGGTGCCCGCCAAGACGCTGCTGGATACCGCCAAGGCGCTCACCAGCGGTGACACGGTCACGCTGGCGCTCTCCGGGGCGGGCGCCGGCGAGGGGCTCATCGGTTTCGAGGGCGCCGGGCGGCGTACGACCACCCGGCTGCTCGAAGGTGATCTTCCGAAGTACCGCACGCTCTTCCCGACGGAGTTCAACTCGGTCGCGGTGATCGAGACCGCCCCGTTCGTGGAGGCCGTCAAGCGTGTGGCGCTGGTCGCCGAGCGCAACACCCCGGTGCGGCTCAGCTTCGAGCAGGGCGTGCTGATCCTGGAGGCCGGTTCCAGCGATGACGCACAGGCTGTGGAGCGAGTCGACGCGCAGCTGGAGGGCGATGACATCTCGATCGCCTTCAACCCGACCTTCCTGCTCGACGGGCTGAGCGCGATCGACTCGCCGGTCGCGCAGCTCTCCTTCACGACGTCCACGAAGCCGGCGCTGCTCAGCGGTCGCCCGGCCGTCGACGCGGAGGCGGACGAGGCGTACAAGTACCTGATCATGCCGGTACGCCTGAGCGGCTGACCCCACAGGTGAGTGGCCGGGTCCGGGCGTAGGCTCGGATCCGGGTACAAACCCGGGTACGAATCGCCTCAACGCTTAAGGAACACCTGATGGAGCTCGGTCTCGTCGGTCTCGGCAAGATGGGCGGCAACATGCGCGAGCGTATCCGCCGCGCAGGCCACACCGTCATCGGATATGACCGCAATCCGGACCTCGCCGATGTCCACAGCCTCCAGGAGCTGGTCAGCAAGCTCAAGGGTCCGCGAGTGGTGTGGGTGATGGTTCCGGCCGGTGCCGCGACGCAGGCCACGATCGACGAGCTGGCCGAGCTGCTGTCGCCCGGCGACGTGGTGGTGGACGGCGGGAACTCCCGCTGGACGGACGACGAGAAGCACGCGGTCGAGCTGGGCATCAAGGGCATCGGCTTCGTCGACTGCGGTGTCTCCGGCGGCGTCTGGGGCCTGGACAACGGCTACGCGCTGATGTACGGCGGCACCCCGGAGAACGTGGCGAAGGTCGAGCCGGTCTTCGACGCGCTCAAGCCCGAGGGCAACTTCGGTTCCGTGCACGCCGGCAAGGTCGGCGCGGGCCATTTCGCCAAGATGGTCCACAACGGCATCGAGTACGCCATGATGCAGGCCTATGCCGAGGGCTGGGAGCTGCTGGAGAGCGTCGACTCGGTCACCGATGTCCGTGAGGTCTTCCGCTCATGGCAGGAGGGCACGGTCATCCGTTCCTGGCTGCTGGACCTGGCGGTCAACGCCCTGGACGCGGATGAGCACCTGGAGCAGCTGAAGGGCTACGCGGAGGACTCCGGCGAGGGCCGGTGGACGGTCGAGGCGGCCATCAACCACGCGGTGCCGCTGCCCGCGATCACCGCGTCGCTGTTCGCGCGGTTCGCGTCCCGGCAGGACGACTCGCCGCAGATGAAGATGGTCTCGGCGCTGCGCAATCAGTTCGGCGGCCACGCGGTCGAGACGAACAAGCCGAAGAAGTAGAGCCCTGAGCCGGGGAGGCCCGCGTACATCCATGCACGTCACGCATCTGTCGCTGGCCGACTTCCGGTCCTACGCCCGGGTCGAGGTACCGCTCGATCCGGGCGTCACCGCCTTCGTGGGGGCGAACGGGCAGGGGAAGACCAATCTGGTCGAGGCGGTCGGCTATCTCGCGACCCTCGGCAGTCACCGGGTGTCGTCGGATGCCCCGCTGGTACGGATGGGCGCGGACCGTGCGGTGATCCGGGCCGCGGTCACCCAGGGCGAGCGTTCTCAGCTGGTGGAGCTGGAGCTGAATCCCGGCCGCGCGAACAGGGCCCGTATCAACCGGTCTTCGCAGGTCAGGCCGCGTGATGTGCTGGGGATCGTACGTACGGTGCTGTTCGCGCCGGAGGATCTCGCGCTGGTGAAGGGCGATCCGGGTGAGCGGCGCAGGTTCCTCGACGAGCTGATCACGGCGCGCTCGCCCCGGATGGCCGGGGTGCGGTCGGACTACGACCGGGTGCTCAGGCAGCGCAACACGCTGCTGAAGTCGGCGGCGATGGCGCGGCGGCACGGCGGGCGCGGCATGGATCTGTCGACGCTGGACGTGTGGGACCAGCATCTGGCGCGCGCGGGGGCCGAGTTGCTGGCACAGCGGGTCGATCTGATCGCGACGCTCCAGCCGCTGGCGGACAAGGCATATGAGCAACTGGCGCCGGGGGGCGGTCCGGTGGCGCTGGAGTACCGTTCCTCCGCCGGTGATCCCGGTGATCCCGGTGATCCGGGGGCGCCCGGCGCCTCCGGCGATGACGCTTCCGGGCCCGGGGCCGCCGACGGGCTCGTCGCCCCGGGGGTGACGTCGCGCGATGAGCTGTACGCGCATCTGCTGGCGGCCCTGGCGGGGGTGCGCAAGCAGGAGATCGAGCGGGGGGTGACGCTGGTCGGCCCGCACCGCGACGACCTGGTGCTGAAGCTGGGCCGGCTGCCCGCGAAGGGATACGCCAGCCACGGCGAGTGCTGGTCCTTCGCGCTCGCGCTGCGGCTGGCCTCGTACGATCTGCTGCGCGCCGAGGGCAATGAGCCGGTGCTGGTGCTGGACGACGTGTTCGCGGAGCTGGACGCGCGGCGGCGGGAGCGGCTCGCGGAGCTGGTGCTTCCGGGGGAGCAGGTGCTGGTGACGGCGGCCGTGGACGACGATGTGCCGGGGGTGCTGGCCGGGGCGCGGTTCGCGGTGGCCGACGGTGCGGTGGAGCGCGTATGAGCACCTCCCGCAGGCCGTCCGGGCCGAGCGGCGCGGCCGGGCCGTCCGGGGCCGACGGATCCAGGGGGCCCGCCGAGCTGCCGGGCTCCGGCCCGGTCTCCGCTGCCCCCGGAGTCTCCGGTGGTCCCGGAGCGCCGGGTGCGCCGTCGCCCGCGGAGTCGTCGGGGGTGGATCTGGCGCGGGTCGCGCTGCGCGCGGCGAAGGAGCAGGCACGGGCGCGGGGCGCCGCCGTACAGCAGAAGAAGCAGGCGAGGCGTGGCGGCGGGCTGCGTTCGGGCGCACGCGCGGACGGCCGTGATCCGCTGCCGCTGGGTGCGGCGATCAACCGGCTGATCACGGAGCGGGGCTGGGAGACGCCGGCCGCCGTGGGCGGGGTCATGGGCCGGTGGCCGCAGATCGTCGGCGAGGACGTGGCGAAGCACTGTGTGCCGCAGCGGTACGACGACGGCAATGACGAGCGGGTGCTGACGGTGCAGTGCGACTCGACGGCCTGGGCGACTCAGCTGCGGCTGCTGGCGCCGCGACTGGTGGCGCGGCTGAACGAGGACCTGGGGCATGGCACCGTACGGATGATCAAGGTGCTGGGCCCGGGTGGTCCGCCGCAGCGGTTCGGCCGGCTGCGGGCGCCGGGCAGCAAGGGCCCGGGTGACACGTACGGCTGATGGCGCCGGTTCCGTCTTGACAGCTGGAAGAAGGCTCTGACCAGGTCTTTCGGCTTCGACGGGACGCGGCTGCCGACCGCCGTCCGCTCCGTGGCGGCGGGTCGGGCGTGCCCTCGCGCGGCCCGCCGCGGGCCGGTCGTCCGGCTGCCGCGGCCCTCTCTCCGACTCCGGGATGTCCTGGTGGGACGCCTGTGGAGACTGAGGTGTCCCTCACCGTAGTGGGAGGTTGACAGGCCGAAGCGCTCAATGCCGGTGTGAGCCTCTTGGAGCCCCTTCCCGAATATGGGGAGTCGGTGGGCGCTCATTCAGGGCGGCACATGCGGACTCAGGTACCGGCAAACCCCCATTCGGGTCGGCGCTACCGGTAGACTGGTGGAAAATCCCGCTCTGCTTGCGGGACCCGTCGATACAAGCCGAACGACGCAGCCGCTCCCGCTCGCCGGAGAACGGCCTGTGCTGTGCCAGAAAGGGCGCTTCGTGGCCGATTCCGGCAACCCCAATGAGAAGACTCCGTCCACCGCCACTGGAGAGAACGGCGAGGTCACCGCTTCGTACGATGCCAGTGCCATCACCGTGCTCGAGGGCTTGGACGCGGTCCGCAAGCGGCCCGGTATGTACATCGGCTCCACCGGTGAACGTGGGCTGCATCACTTGGTGTACGAGGTCGTCGACAACTCCGTCGACGAGGCCCTGGCCGGCCACGCGGACACCATCGACGTGACGATCCTGGCCGACGGCGGGGTGCGCGTGGTCGACAACGGCCGCGGTATCCCGGTGGGCATCGTTCCGTCCGAGAACAAGCCGGCCGTCGAGGTCGTGATGACGGTGCTGCACGCGGGCGGCAAGTTCGGCGGCGGCGGTTACGCCGTCTCCGGCGGTCTGCACGGCGTGGGCGTCTCCGTCGTCAACGCGCTCTCGACGAAGGTCTCGGTCGAGGTCAAGACCGACGGCTACCGCTGGACGCAGGACTACAAGCTCGGTGTGCCGACGGCTCCGCTGGTCCGTAACGAGGAGACCTCGGACTCCGGTACGACGGTGACGTTCTGGGCCGACCCGGACATCTTCGAGACGACGGTCTACTCCTTCGAGACGCTGTCGCGGCGTTTTCAGGAGATGGCCTTCCTCAACAAGGGTCTGACGCTGACGCTGACCGACGAGCGCGAGTCGGCCAAGGCCGTCGTGGGCGCCGATGTCGCGGGCACGGACGCGACGGAGGGCACGAGCGAGGAGCCCGTCCGTACGGTCACGTACTTCTACGAGGGCGGCATCGTCGACTTCGTGAAGTACCTGAACTCGCGCAAGGGCGAGCTGATCCATCCGACGGTCATCGACATCGAGGCCGAGGACAAGGAGCGGCTGCTCTCGGTCGAGATCGCGATGCAGTGGAACGCGCAGTACAGCGAGGGTGTGTACTCGTTCGCGAACACGATCCACACGCATGAGGGCGGTACGCACGAGGAGGGCTTCCGCGCGGCGATGACCGGTCTGGTCAACCGCTACGCGCGCGAGAAGAAGTTCCTGCGCGAGAAGGACGACAACCTGGCGGGCGAGGACATCCGCGAGGGTCTGACCGCGATCATCTCGGTGAAGCTGGGCGAGCCGCAGTTCGAGGGCCAGACGAAGACGAAGCTCGGCAACACCGAGGCGAAGACCTTCGTCCAGAAGATCGTGCACGAGCACCTCACGGACTGGTTCGACCGCAACCCGAACGAGGCGGCGGACATCATCCGCAAGTCGATCCAGGCCGCCACGGCCCGGGTCGCCGCCCGTAAGGCGCGGGACCTCACCCGGCGCAAGGGTCTGCTGGAGAGCGCGTCGCTGCCGGGCAAGCTGAGCGACTGCCAGTCGAACGACCCGTCGAAGTGCGAGATCTTCATCGTCGAGGGTGACTCCGCCGGTGGTTCCGCGAAGTCGGGCCGTAACCCGATGTACCAGGCGATCCTGCCGATCCGGGGCAAGATCCTGAACGTCGAGAAGGCGCGGATCGACAAGATCCTCCAGAACACCGAGGTGCAGGCGCTGATCTCGGCGTTCGGCACCGGTGTGCACGAGGACTTCGACATCGAGAAGCTCCGCTATCACAAGATCATCCTGATGGCGGACGCCGACGTCGACGGCCAGCACATCAACACCCTGCTGCTGACGTTCCTCTTCCGCTTCATGCGCCCCCTGGTCGAGGCCGGGCACGTCTATCTGTCGCGTCCGCCGCTCTACAAGATCAAGTGGGGCCGGGACGACTTCGAGTACGCCTACTCCGACCGGGAGCGCGACGCCCTGGTGGAGCTGGGCAAGCAGAACGGCAAGCGCATCCGCGAGGACTCGATCCAGCGCTTCAAGGGCCTGGGCGAGATGAACGCCGAGGAACTGCGGGTCACCACGATGGACATCGACCACCGGGTGCTCGGCCAGGTCACGCTGGACGACGCGGCCCAGGCCGACGATCTGTTCTCGGTGCTGATGGGCGAGGACGTCGAGGCGCGGCGGTCGTTCATCCAGCGCAATGCCAAGGACGTCCGCTTCCTCGACATCTGAGTCGGTCTCAGCTGACGGATTCGACAAGGCCGAAAGGAACACTGACCAGCAATGGCCGACGAGAACACCCCTGACACCCCTGATATCCCCGAGAGCTCCGGCGCGCCCGGCACCCCTGGTACCCCTGTGGTGCAGGAGGCCGTCGAGACGGTCGAGGGTCTCGCGATGCGCGTAGAGCCGGTCGGGCTCGAAACGGAGATGCAGCGCTCGTATCTCGACTACGCGATGTCCGTCATCGTGTCGCGCGCGCTGCCGGACGTACGGGACGGCCTCAAGCCCGTCCACCGGCGCGTGCTCTACGCGATGTACGACGGCGGCTACCGGCCCGAGAAGGGCTTCTACAAGTGCGCCCGCGTCGTCGGTGACGTCATGGGTACGTACCACCCGCACGGCGACTCCTCGATCTATGACGCGCTGGTCCGGCTTGCGCAGCCGTGGTCGATGCGGATGCCGCTGGTGGACTCCAACGGCAACTTCGGTTCTCCGGGCAACGACCCGGCCGCGGCGATGCGGTACACCGAGTGCAAGATGATGCCGCTGTCGATGGAGATGCTCCGGGACATCGACGAGGAGACCGTCGACTTCACGGACAACTACGACGGCCGTAACCAGGAGCCGACGGTTCTGCCGGCGCGGTTCCCGAATCTGCTGATCAACGGCTCCGCCGGGATCGCCGTCGGTATGGCCACGAACATCCCGCCGCACAATCTGCGCGAGGTGGCGGCCGGCGCGATGTGGGCGCTGGAGCACCCCGAGGCCAGCCACGAGGAGCTGCTCGACGCGCTGATCGAGCGGATCAAGGGCCCGGACTTCCCGACCGGTGCGCTGGTCGTGGGGCGCAAGGGCATCGAGGAGGCCTACCGCACGGGCCGCGGCTCGATCACGATGCGCGCGGTGGTCGAGGTCGAGGAGATCCAGAACCGCCAGTGCCTGGTGGTCACGGAGCTGCCGTACCAGACCAACCCGGACAATCTCGCTCAGAAGATTGCCGACCTGGTCAAGGACGGCAAGATCGGCGGCATCGCGGATGTCCGCGACGAGACGTCCTCGCGTACGGGCCAGCGCCTGGTCGTCGTCCTGAAGCGGGACGCGGTCGCCAAGGTCGTCCTGAACAACCTGTACAAGCACACCGATCTGCAGAGCAACTTCAGCGCGAACATGCTGGCGCTGGTGGACGGCGTGCCGCGTACGCTCTCGCTGGACGCGTTCATCCGGCACTGGGTGACGCACCAGATCGAGGTCATCGTCCGGCGTACGAGGTTCCGGCTGCGCAAGGCCGAGGAGCGGGCGCACATCCTGCGCGGTCTGCTCAAGGCGCTCGACGCGATCGACGAGGTCATCGCGCTGATCCGGCGCAGTGACACGGTCGAGATCGCGCGTGAGGGCCTGATGGGGCTGCTCACGATCGACGAGATCCAGGCGAACGCGATCCTGGAGATGCAGCTGCGCCGCCTGGCGGCCCTGGAGCGGCAGAAGATCGTCGCGGAACACGACGAGCTCCAGCAGAAGATCAACGAGTACAACGCGATCCTGGCCTCGCCGGAGAAGCAGCGCCAGATCGTCCATGACGAACTGGCCGTCATCGTCGACAAGTTCGGCGACGACCGGCGTTCGAAGCTGGTGCCCTTCGACGGCGACATGTCCATGGAGGACCTGATCGCCGAGGAGGACATCGTCGTCACGATCACGCGTGGCGGCTATGTGAAGCGGACGAAGACGGACGACTACCGCTCGCAGAAGCGGGGCGGCAAGGGCGTACGCGGTACGAAGCTGAAGGAAGACGACATCGTCGACCACTTCTTCGTCTCGACGACCCACCACTGGCTGCTGTTCTTCACGAACAAGGGCCGGGTCTACCGGGCGAAGGCCTACGAGCTGCCGGACGCCGGGCGCGACGCGCGGGGTCAGCATGTGGCCAATCTGCTCGCCTTCCAGCCGGACGAGCAGATCGCCGAGATCCTGGCGATCCGTGACTACGAGGCCGTGCCGTATCTGGTGCTGGCCACGAAGGCGGGTCTGGTGAAGAAGACCCCGCTCAAGGACTACGACTCACCCCGCTCGGGCGGTGTCATCGCGATCAACCTCCGGGAGACGGACGACGGCGCGGACGACGAGCTGATCGGCGCGGAGCTGGTGTCGGCGGAGGACGATCTGCTGCTCATCAGCCGGAAGGCGCAGTCGATCCGGTTCACGGCGACGGACGACGCGCTGCGGCCTATGGGGCGCGCCACCTCAGGCGTGAAGGGCATGAGTTTCCGCGAGGGCGACGAACTGCTCTCGATGAATGTCGTCAGGCCCGGTACTTTCGTCTTCACTGCTACAGATGGCGGATACGCGAAGCGGACCGCCGTCGACGAGTATCGCGTCCAGGGTCGTGGCGGTCTGGGTATCAAGGCCGCCAAGATTGTGGAGGATCGGGGTTCTCTCGTCGGTGCGTTGGTGGTGGAGGAAACGGATGAGATCCTTGCCATCACTCTCGGCGGCGGTGTGATTCGCACGCGAGTCAACGAAGTCAGGGAGACCGGCCGTGACACGATGGGTGTCCAACTGATCAACCTGGGCAAGCGGGATGCCGTCGTCGGTATCGCGCGCAACGCCGAGGCGGGACGTGAAGCCGAAGAGGTCGACGGGACGGATGACCCGGGGACCGAAGAGGCTGGTACGGCCGAGGTCGTCGCCGAGGGCACTCAGCCCTCGGCCGGGGAGCACGAGGAGTAGAGCGTGAGTGGAGCCACGGGCGCCGGATCGGCCGCTTCCGGAGCGAACGGTGCCCGTGGCCCTGCCACGGACTCCCAGGGGGTAACGGTGACCGACACCCGGGGGCAGAAGCCCCCTTACGAGACGTACGGCCCCGAGCAGCCGCAGCCGGGTGCTCAGCCGTACCACCCGCCGCAGGCGTATCCGTCGCCACAGGGCGGCGGGCCGAGTCAGGGCGGACAGCAGATCCAGCAAGGGGCTCCCGTGACATCTGCCGTTTCCGGTGGGACCGGTCCTTCGCCGGCTTCCTCCGCTTCCGCGGTGCGCCGGCCGCGGACGGGCGCGCGGACGACTCCGCGTACCCGCAAGGCGCGACTGCGGGTGGCGAAGGCCGATCCGTGGTCGGTGATGAAGGTCAGTTTCCTGCTCTCCATCGCGCTGGGTCTGTGCACCATCGTCGCGGCCGCCGTGCTGTGGATGGTCATGGACGCGATGGGCGTCTTCTCCACGGTGGGCGGGACGATCAGTGAGGCCACGGGCTCGAACGAGAGCAACGGCTTCGACCTTCAGTCGTTCCTGTCGCTGCCGCGAGTGATCATCTTCACGTCGGTCATCGCGGTGATCGACGTGGTGCTCGCGACGGCGCTGGCGACGCTGGGCGCCTTCATCTACAACCTGTCCGCGGGCTTTGTGGGCGGTGTTGAGCTCACGCTCGCCGAGGACGAGTGAGGGCCGGGTATCGATTTTGGGGCTGGCCCTGAAGTGCGCTAATCTTCAGGGGCAGCGCGGGGCTATAGCTCAGTTGGTTAGAGCGCATCCCTGATAAGGATGAGGCCACAGGTTCAAATCCTGTTAGCCCCACCGCGACAATCGGCTCGTACGGATCGCTCCGTACGAGCCGATTGCTTTTCGCGATTCTTCCTATGGGTGGCGGCCCCGCCTCGCGTTGCGGGCAGGTCACCGATCGGTATCGGTCGGTGTGTATAGTCGGGCGCCAGAAGTCCCCTACGTCAAGGAAAGACGAGGTCGCGCGGTGAAGAAGCTTCTCTTGGTCGCACTGGCCGCCATCGGCGGGCTCCTCGTGTACCGCCAGATCCAGGCGGACCGCGCCGAGCAGGATCTGTGGACGGAGGAGACCGACTCCGTGCCCGCAGGTTCGGGTGTGTGAGACGCAGTAGTCCTGATACGAGCCCCGGCCGCCGAGCGGTCGGGGCTCTGTGCTGTCCGGGCTCGGTGCTGTCCCGCTCTGTGTCGCCCGGCTCCGTGCGGTCCGGCTCGGTACTGTCCGGACTCGTGCGGGCCGGCTCCGTGCGCCCACCGGAAGGGTTCACTTACGTGAATCTTTGACTTGCTTACGCAAAGAATGGGTGGGTGGACCGGGAGTGATCCGGCTGACCGTGCGGACCCCGCAGACAGCGGTGGGAGCCCCGGGGCAGGATGGACCGACCGGACGGGGGCCAGGCGGGCCGAGAGGGCGAGGGGAAGCGCGTGAAGTGGCAGCGCAGCAGGGGGCGGGCGGCGTCGGCCAGGACGGCGGCGGTGGGCGCGGCGGTGTGCGTGCTGGCGGCGCTGCCGGGCCAGGCCAGAGCGGACGGTGAGCCGAGCCCGTACGTCTTCGATCCCGGCGCGAAGCGGATCAGCGGAGCGGCGACCACGAGCGGGGCCGAACAGCTTGACGCCGACGGCACTTACCGCGATTCGATCGAGCCGGGCGGCACGCTCATCTACCGGCTGAACCTCGACGCGCGGACGAACGCCTATGTCTCGGCCGTCGCCGTGCCCGGGGCGGCGTCGACGGTCGCCTACGGAGACAAGATCAAGATCTCGGTGCAGAACAGCCGGGGCAGCGACTGCAGTTCCAACGACGCGCAGTTCGGCACGGCGAGCAAATACCCCCGGCCGCTCGCGGCCTATGCCTACCGGCTGGTCGAAAAGGGGGCGTACTCCTGCCAGGAGGCAGGTCCGTACTACGTCGTCATCGAGCGGACCGGCGAGGACACCTCCACCCCCGAGCCGTGGGAGCTGGAGATCCGCCATGTCTCGGAGCCGGAGCTCACGAGCCCCGGTCCGTCGGAGGCGCCCTCGGGGTGGCCCAGCGCCTCGCCGGACCCGGTCGGCGGCGAGTCTCGGGCGCGGGCGGGCGGTACGGGCTTCTACGACGCGGCGGAGCTGGGGAAGGGCGAGTGGACGGCGGAGATCGAGCCGGGCGCCTCGCTCTTCTACCGGGTGCCGGTGGACTGGGGGCAGCAGATCTTCGCCGGCGCGGACCTGGGCAGCGCGGCGGGATCGGGGGCGGGGTCGGGGTTTGTGAGCGGCGCGTTCTCCATGGCCCTCTACAACCCGGCGCGAGGGCTCATCGACACCAGCAACTCGCTCTCGTACAACGGGAAGCAGAAGACGACGGCTCTCGACGCGCTGCCCCCGGTGGCGTATGAGAACCGCTTCGGCTCGCGGACCGGTGACAAGGAGATGAGGTTCGCGGGCTGGTACTACCTGCGCGTCAGCCTCAGCCCGGAGGTGGGCCAGGAGTTCGGCCCGGGGCCGTACGGGCTGACGCTGCGGGTCGACGTCACGGGCGACCCGAAGGGCGCTCCGGCGTACGCGGGGCCCGCCGGCGACTTCAGCGTGGGCCCGGACGACCGGCAGGCGGCGACGGGCGACGACACGACCCGAACCGCCGCGGCGGACAACGGCACGATGACGCTGGTCGCGGCGGGCGGGATCGGCACGGGCACCGTGCTGGTGGTGGGCCTGGGGGTGTGGACGCTGCTCGCGCGGCGGCGCGCGGCACCGGGACCCGGCTGAGGGTCCGGGCCTTCAGTTCCGGATCTGGGTGAGGGCCCAGATGCCCACGGCGAAACAGGCCAGCGCCAGCAGCAGGACCGGGACCGTCACCTTCGGGGGCGGTCCCGGGCGTTTGCCGGGGCCGTGGTGGGCCGGTGTCCGCGGAGGGGGAACCGCGGGCACGGGCTGCTGAAAGGGGATCTGCGGGCTCTGAGCGGTGTAGGGGCGGGTGTGGGGCTGCTCTTCGTGCCGGACCGCCGCCGTCTCCGCCTGGGAGAGGTCGGGCGGGGTGCCGTAGCCGTAGTGAGGGGGCATGTGCTGCGCCGGGTACGGCGGGACGTAGGCCTGTTGCGGGGAGGGCTGAGGCTGCGGGGGGTGCTGAGCCTGCTGGGGGTGCGGGGTCTGCTGGGACACGTGGTCCCGGCCGGGCGGTGGGGGGAGATGGAAGCTGCCGGTCTCCGACATGGAGGCGGGCCCTGGCGCCGGAGTGGGGGACGGCGCGGGTGGGGGCGTGACGGGCGGCGGGGTGACGGATGACGCGGCCGTCGCCGGTCCGGCAGGCGGCCGAGCCCCGCGCGGATCGGTGTACGGGCCGCCGGTGGCGTCGGTGTACGGAGCGCCGGTGTGGCCGCCGGTGTGACCGCCGGTGTGGGGATCCGTGGCGGGACCGGCGAGGCTTACGGGACCGGCGGGACTTACGGGGCCGACGCGGCCTTCGGGGCCTTCGGGACCGAACGCCGAGGGGAGCGGACCGATCTGGTCGAAGACCTCGACGATCTCGTCGTCGATGTCGGGTTCGGGCAGCAGCTCCGCGGCCGTTGTCAGCGCCTTGCGGGCGCCCGTGGCCGTACGGAACCTCGCGTGCGGGTCGGGCTGCAGCAGGCCCGCCAGGACCTGCCACAGCGGCTCGGGGATGCCCTGGGGCGCCCCGGGGGTGCCGTGCGCGGCGAAATGCTCGACCAGGGCCTTGGCGTCCGGCTTCTGACCCTGGAGCAGATAGAGCGCGACGAGACCGACCGCGAAGAGATCGGCGGGGAAATCCGGCTCGGCGCCCATCATCTGCTCGGGCGCGAAGTAACCGGGCGTGCCCACCACGTAGTTGGTCTCCGTCAGGCGCGGCTCGCCCTTGCGCATGGAGATGCCGAAGTCGGACAGCCGCAGATGCGGCCTGCCCGTTCCGGTGGCCTCCAGCAGGACGTTGGCCGGTTTGATGTCGCGGTGCACGACCCCCTCCGCGTGCACCGCGGCCAGACCTGCCAGCAACTGGTCGAGCAGGGTGCAGACGAAGCGCGGCGGCAGCGGCCCGTAGTCGCCGATGAGATGCGCCAGCGAGCCGCCGCTCACCAGATCCATGGTGAACAGGACCTTGTCGTCGTCCGCGGCCCAGCTGGCAGGGGCGAGGACATGCGGGTGATCGATCCGGAGCGCCTGCTCCCGTACGAAGCGCAGCAGGGTGTGCGCGTCGCTCTGCTGGAGGACCTTCGCCGCCACATAGCGCCGGCGCCGGTGGTCCCAGGCGCGCCAGACGGCGCCGACACCACCGCGTCCGATCGGGTCGATCAGCTCGTACCGTCCCGCGAAGACCTCACCCATGCGCCGCGCTCGCTCCCCGTCGTCCCGTACGCCGTCAGCTCTGATGCGCCTCGTAGTGGGCGACCGCCTCCGCGGTGCGCCCGGCGCCGTAGACCCTGAGGAACTCTGCCAGTTCGGGCTGGGTCGGTGCGAGGGAGTCCGCGGCATCGATGATGTCGCCGGCCGCCGCGACCGAGCGCAGCAGGGACTGGATCTCGCGGACCACCCGGCGCACGGTCGGCGCGCCCGAACTGTTCGTCGTCTGGCTCGTACCGGTGAGGACGGAGCCGCCCTGCGACTTCTTGATCTCCTCCATCCGGTCCGTGGCCTCCCCGGCGCTGACGCTTCCGTCGGCCACCTGCCCCGCCAGATCCTGGAGGGCCTGGACCCGCTGGACCACGGCCGGGTTGCCGATCTTCGCGCGTTGACCGCTCATCAGCTGGGAGAGCATCGGCGCGGAGAGTCCGAGGACCGCCGCGAGCCGGGCCTGGTTCAGGCCCAGGTCATCTATGAGACGACGGAAGAGCGCCCCCAACGGCTCTCCGTACCAGCTCCGCTGAAGTTCTCTGGCTCTGGCAGTCGATTCCTGCTGTGCGGCGTCCATGCGCGTCTCCCCATCGCTTCCCCAATGCGGCAGCTTCGCTGCTGCGAACCTCGTGGGGCATCTTACGGAGCGTGGTCGTGCACGGGGAGTCCCAATCCTTTTGCGGGATCACCCGGTACACCCGGTACCCTGGTCCCGGTGATGGACGAGCGCTCTCGCGCGGCTCGGTCGTACCATCCCGTCGAGGGGCCTTAGCTCAGTTGGTAGAGCGCTGTCTTTGCATGGCAGATGTCAGGGGTTCGACTCCCCTAGGCTCCACTCTTATGGACCCCTTCTGACCTGCGGAAACGTAGGTCAGAAGGGGTCCTTTCTTCTGTTGTGGCGGGCCACCGGTGGGCGGCGGCGGTCGAGTACGGTCGGTTCGGGTGCGGTCGGTTCAGCGGTCAGGCCCGGGCGGCGGGAATCAGCGCTGCGGGACCAGGTTGGCGATCTTCCAGAGCGAGCCCGTGCCGGTCACCTGCGTGGTGTAGGCGTTGCCGTTCCGGTCCAGCTCGAAGGCGAAGAAGTTGAGGCCGCGCACACTGGCGACCTGCGTGCCCACGCCCGTGTCCGGGTTGAGACGCGTGACCTCGTTGCCGACGGCGAAGTAGACCTGGCCGTCCGCCGCCACGGAGATGGACGTGGGCTCGTAGAACTGGGTGGCGACAGTTCTCGTCGCCCCGGTGGTGAGGTCCGTCCGCAGGATCCGGCCGGTGAACATGTCGGCGGTGTAGGCGCCGCCGCGTCCGTCCATCGCGATGCCCTGGGACAGGCCGAGGCCGGACGCGACGACACGCACAGTGCCGCTCTCCTTCACCTCGTACAGCTTGCCGCTGCCACCGGTGGCGTAGAGGGTGGTGCCGCTGTGGGCGATGGCGTGCAGTGCGCCGAGCCCGGAGGCGAGAAGGCGCTGCTGTCCGGTGGCCAGATCGACCACGCGCAGGTTGCCGTCGAAGTCTCCGACGTACGCGCTGCCGGTGCCGTCGAGGGCGATGCCGCGCAGATTGCCCAGGCCCGTGGCGACGGTGGAGCGCGCGCCGGTCACCAGATTCACCGTGCGCAGTTCGCCGTTCTGGTACGTGAGGTAGGCGTTGTCGCCTGTGTCGTACGCGGCGTCGACGGGCTCGCCGAGGCCGGTCACCAGATTCGTGCAGGAGGACGAGGGGCAGGTGACCACGGGTACGGCAGCCGCCGAAGCGGATGTTCCCGCCGAGCCCGCGACGGTCAGCGCTGTCAGGAGTACGGCTGCGGTACGGGTGCGCCAGGAGGCGGCAGAAGTCACGGCGAGTTCTCCCATCGAGTACGGACGGATCCGGCCCGGCCCGCCCCGGATCCGGGTGGGGCCCGGGCCACTTGTGAGTACGGAGCACGGCCCGTATTCGTTCAATGCGCAACAAACTTGGCCGGAACACGCCCCGGGCCGCTCGTGTCCCGCCGTGCTGCCGGACCCCGTGAGCACGCCGGAGGACCGACCGGTGGCCGGGCCGCGACTCAGTACGATGAACCACCCTGCGACGGCGTGCGGGGCACCTGGGCGGGGAGGGAGACGGACGTGGCGGACCAGAACAAGGGCGGTCTGGAGCAGCAGCCGCGTCGGCGCGGCCAGGGCGAGTTGGAGGCGCAGGTGCTCGCCGCGCTGCGCCAGGCCCCGGGGGCGGTCACCGCGGCCTGGGTCCAGGAACGCCTGGGCGGCGACCTCGCCTACACCACGGTGATGACCATCCTGACCCGGCTGCACACCAAGGGCGCGGTCGCCCGCAAGCGGTCGGGCCGGTCGTTCGAGTGGACCGCGGTCGCCGACGAGGCCGGGCTGGCGGCGCTGCGGATGCGCAAGGTCCTGGACGCCGAGACGGACCGGGAGGCGGTCCTGGCCAGCTTCCTGACCGCCCTGACGCCGGGCGACGAACAACTGCTGCGCGACCTGCTGGCCCTGGCACCCGCGGAGGGGGAAGACTGACGCCATGGGGGTCTTCGTCTTCCTGCCGCTGGTCCTGCCCTTGACGGCCTGGCCGATCGCCCGCCTGGCCGAACAGCATCTGCACCCGCGGGCCGCGACCTGGCTCCTGACGGGGGTCGCCGGGGTGCTCGCGGTGTGCAGCACCCTGTGCCTGGCCCTGCTGGTGGTGGTCGGCACCGCCCAACTACCGGGCAATCCGCTGCCGGACGCCTGGTCGGACCCGGAGGTACGCGAAGCCGTGCCCCACGACGAGATCGCGGGCAAGACCGCCATCCCCGCCCTGATCGCCGTGCTCGCCGCGTGCGCGCGGGCGGCGTGGCGACATCAGCGCGTACGCCGCCGAGCGGAGCGTGCCCTTGCGGGGCTGCCGGCCACACAGGTGGCGGTGCTGCCGGATGAGATGCCGTACGCCTACGCGCTGCCCGGAACGCTGGACCGCATCGTGGTCACCACCGGCATGCTGGCCGGGCTGAACGCCGGCGAGCGGCGCGCCCTGTTCGCCCACGAGCGCATCCATCTGGCCCGCCGTCACCACCGGTTCCTGCTCACCGTGCAGCTCGCGGCGCGGGCCAACCCGTTCCTGAGGCCGCTGCGTACCGCCGTCGCCTACAGCGCCGAGCGGTGGGCGGACGAGGAAGCGGCCACCCACATCGGCAGTCGGCGCACCGTGGCACTGGCGATCGGCAAGTCCGCGCTGATCTCCCGGGGCGCGCCGATCGCCACGCTCGCGGGGTTCGCGACCGCGGGCCCGGTGCCGCGTCGGGTCGCCGCCCTGCTCGGCCCGGCGCCTGCCGGGCGCATCTGGCCGCCGGTCTTCACCACGGTGGGCCTGGCCGCCTGGGGAGCCGCCGCGGGCACCACCGTCTCGGCACTGTCCTCGGCGAACTCCGCCGTCACGCTGTTCCTCATCCTGCACGCGGCCACCCCGATATAGCCGGGCCGCCGTGCGGAAGGATCCAGGGGCTTTCGTCTGGACTCCGTACGTGTCGGAGGCGGTCCGGGCCGAAAGGGAAACGGCCCGGACCGCCACTCCTTCTACGGTGATGCAGAAGTTATCCGGGGGGGCGAGGACGTCTCAGCCCTCATCCCCCTCTTCCTCGTCGTCGCCTTCGAAGAAGTCGCCCACCTCGTCGATGACTTCAGCGGCAACCATGCCGCCGACCACGCCGACGGCGAGTCCCGCGGCGCCGGCCGCGATCGCGGTACCCATGCCGGGTCCGGAGCGGTGGCCGCCGTCGTGGTGGTGCTCGCCGTGGCCGTGCTCGTCCTTGTGGGTGTGGCCGCTGTGGGCGGCGTGGGGGGCGCCGTGTCCGTAGTGGCCGTCGTGGTGCGAGCCGCTGTGCCCGTACGAGCCGCTGTGCCCGTACGAGCCGTGGCCGCCGGAGGAGGCGTGGTGCTCGACCAGCCGGCGGATCCAGGAGTCGACTTCGGCGTGCCAGTCGATCTGTTCGACGCCATGGTGGTTGACGGTGAAGCGGGTCACCGCATCGTGGCCCCCGGAGAAGAAGCCGCCGCGCTTGTCGGCCTCCAGGACCACCTCCAGTACGCCCGGGTTCGCCAGGAAGGTCACCTCGATCTCGTTGACCTGGTGCGCGTACCGCGGGGCCGGGGCGAGTTCGATCTCCTGGTAGAAGGGCAGCTGCTGGCCGGTGCCGCCGATGTGCCCGTACTCCAGGTCCGCGGACCTGAAGCCGAAGCCGAGCTGCCCCAGCGCCTCCAGGATCGCTTCCTGGGCGGGCAGCGGGCGCACCGCCAGCGGGTCGAGGTCGCCCTTGTCCTTCGCGCCGGCCACCGCCAGCTCGGTGCGCACCCCGAGGACGATGCCCAGGCTCTGGCCGTGCAGTTCGGTGACCGGGGTCTCCCACGGCAGCGTCACGCTGAAGGGCACGCTGTACAGCTCGCCGGCGGAGAGTCGGAAACTCCCGCCGACACTGAACCGGTCGAAGACAACCGCGCCCTCGGACTCCCCGCCGTCATGCTCCGCCTCGACGCGGGCCACGAGCTCCAGGGTGATGTGCTCGATCGTGAAGTCGGTGTCGCCGCCCTTCAGATGGACCTGCCCGCTCAGGGCGCCGCCGGGCAGTACCGCGCCCGGAGCGAGGACCGTGTCCACCGTGGGCCCGCCCACGCCGAGCGAGCCGAGCAGCCGTTTGAACACCATCGTGGCGTTCACTCCTTCATGTGTACGTGTGGTTCTTCCGTCGCCGCCGGTGGGCCCCGAAGGGGGTGGAGCCCACCAGGGCACGGGCCAGGGTTACTTGGCGGAGGTGTCCAGCGCGGCCAGGGCCTGAGCCCAGCGCGCATACTTCAAGTCGGCCAGATCGGCGACGGTCTTGACGCCGAACGCCTCCTGGAGGAGTTCGCCGTCCCGGTCGGAGACTCCCTTCAGCGCCGCCACCGGCGCGGCGAGGATCTCCGGCAGACTCTTGTCCGTCCACGCCTTGTCCAGCACCTTGTCCAGGTCGATCGAAGCCACGACGGCCCTCCCAGGGAAACGATGGATGATCCGGGCGACGCACTGCTCCGGTGGCCGATGCCCCGCTCGATATGGCGCACGGCACCCTTCCGGCCGACTGCCCGTCGCCCGCGGGGCAGCCGGGAACACCCGGGCAACCCCTCGTGTTTTCTACACGCGTGTAGAAGCATAGGGGTCGGGTGCCCCGCGCAGGCCGCATCCCGGCGGCTCGCCGGGGAACGTCCGAAAAGCGCCCTGGACGGGCAGCGCGGAGAAGGCAGCGGCGTGGGAGGCGGGGCGGGCCGTCGCGACGTAGTTTGGGGTCATGGGCACGACTGGGGCAGCCACGTCGTCGCGCCTCTTGCGCCGGCCGTACGTGAAGCTGGCGGCGGCGCTCGTGTGCCTGGCCGGGCTGCTCGGCTTCGACCTGCTGACGAACCCGAATATCCGGATCGGCGGGCTGATGGTGGCGGTGCCCGCACTCTCGGCGACCTTCCTGGCCCCGGGGCAGGTCCTCTTCGTCGTGCTGCTGACGCTGCTCAGTGTCGCCGTCGCGGCGGTGAACAACGACACCCTGGGCACCGAGGCCTTCCCCATCTCGTTCGCCACCGTGGCGCTGATCAGCGTCGCGTCCGTCGTGACGGCCTCACTGCGGCAACGGCGCGAACGCGAACTCGCCCAGTCGCGCTGGGTCGCCACGGTCATGCAGGACCTGGTGCTGCGACCGCTTCCCCGTCGGCTGGGCCGCTTGTCGATCTCCTCCGTGTACATCGCGGCGGAGGAGGAGGCCAATATCGGCGGCGATGTGTACGCGGCCGCCGTCACACCACGCTCCGTCCGCGTCATGGTCGGTGACGTGCAGGGAAAAGGGCTTGGCGCGGTCGAAGTGGTCGTCTATCTGCTGACGGCCTTCCGGCAGGCGGCCAGGAACGGCACCACGCTGGCGGAGCTGCCCGACTTCCTCGACCGCAGCCTGCGCGACGATCTCGTCGACGTGCGGGCCGCCTCCGGCGAAGCACCGGATTCCGTTTCCCGCCGCCGGGCGCTGGAGGGGTTCGTCACCGCGGTGATCGTGGAGTTCGCAGAGGAGGAGGACGTGGTCCGGATCGCCAACAGGGGCCACCCGCCGCCACTGCTCATCCGCCGGGACGAGGTACTCCCACTCGATCCCATGGAATCCGCACTGCCGCTGGGGCTCGGTGATCTCCGCGCCGCCGAGCAGCACGTGGACACCTATGAGCTGGCCGTCGGTGACCGGCTGCTGCTTTACACCGACGGTGTCATCGAGGCACGCGACGCGGCCGGGCGCTTCTACCCGCTGGCCGACCGGCTGGCCCGGTGGACCGACCGTGACGCGGAGGAGATGCTCGACGCCATACGGTCCGACCTGCTGCGATACGTCGGCGCGCGGCCCACCGACGACGTGGCGATGGTCGCCGTGCAACGCATGGTCTGACCAATGGGCTCTCCGGCGTCGTATGTGGTGAGGATAAGGAATTTCGCATACACCCGCCAAACAACCCATGCGATGAGATGGCGCCGTGAGCCCTGCCATCCGGTCGTGGCCCCCGGCTGTCGACCCGATGCGAACCGGAGAGGTGAGGGAGGGAGAGCACGTGCGCGTACTCGTCGTGGAGGACGAGCCGCTGATGGGGCGGGCTCTGGTGGCGGGGTTGCGCCGCGAGGCGATGGCGGTGGACCTGGTGACCGAT